>NZ_JBNDJJ010000001.1:2867500-4303959 GCF_050434905.1 Luteibacter sp. W1I16 | reverse complement strand
ACCGATTCCCTATGCCCGTGTGGAGCATGCGAAGTACGTGATGGTCGACGACGAACTCGCGTTTGTCGGTACGGGAAACTGGAGCTGGAGCTATTTCGAGAGTGCGGTAGACGCTTCGCTCTTTATCCACGGTCCACTGACCCGTCCACTCGGCAGAATCTTCGACGCCGATTGGAACGGGCCTTACGTCAAACCACTTAAAAGTCATAACTGACCGACAACCGCGCATAACGCGGCTGCTGGCGGATCGTCACCGTGCGGTACAGCGGATTGATCAACTGCGGGCTAAGTTCGCTGTACGGCGACAGCTGCAAGGGGCGCTGCTCGTTGGTCAGGTTGAAGATGTTCACGCTGAAGCTGAGCTTGTGATCGGCGAAGGTCGGGCTGTATGTGGCACCGATGTCCAACTGACGTGTCCACGGCAGCCTGCCCTGCTTGCCCGGCGCCGACGGCTCGCCATTGCAGAAGTGGTAGAGACTGCCGTACGACAGCGGATCGGTACCCTCGGCGCCATAGAAGCCCAGGCAATGCTTTGGGCTGCCGGAGATGATCGCCAGGTTCGCGGACACCAGCCACTCCGGATCGATCTGGTAATAACCGTAGAGCTTGATCTGGTGCGTGTGATCGTTGTTCTGCGGTCCGTTGGCGAACTGCATGATCGACGCGCCATCCCAGTCGTAGCTGGTGGACGCGTTCGCCTGGCTCACGTCGGACCGAAGCTGTCCCTCGGTATTGCCGTAGCTGCGCGAGAACACGTAGTCGAACTTGGCATACCAGCGGCCGTCGAACGGATGCTCGAGCAGCGTTTCCAGGCTGTAGTACTGCCGCTTGAGCTTCGGGAAGCCGAGGTCCGCATTGCTCATCGGCACTTCCACGTAATTCCCGCTCGC
Organism: Luteibacter sp. W1I16; assembly: GCF_050434905.1. NCBI lineage: Bacteria > Pseudomonadati > Pseudomonadota > Gammaproteobacteria > Lysobacterales > Rhodanobacteraceae > Luteibacter > Luteibacter sp. W1I16. The sequence goes on along the minus strand of NZ_JBNDJJ010000001.1, from coordinate 4,303,069 downwards.
ATCCACCAGCGTGAAGGTGTTGGCGCGGCCGGGATTGATCAGGAAGCAACTGTTGCTGGTGGAGGCGTCGTAGCCGAGCGAAGCGGCCTTGGCCAGCACCGCGTCGCGGTCGCAGTAGTCGTCGATCGCGTTGCGCAGGCTGCGGTACATCAGCTTCGCGCCATAGACCCACGACGGGCCCGCTGTCTTCGTGAAGCCGAGGATGTACTCGTCCTGTTTCTCGGCCGTGAGTCCCTTGGCGGTGGTCATCTTCGGGTCGGGCTGCTGGCCGTAGAGGTTCAGCCCCGAGACGGGGCCGGACATCGCGGTGAGGCCGGTCGGCGTACCGTCGCTCGCGATACCGCTGTATGTGTAGTACTGGACGGTGTTGGTCGTGGCCGCCGCGGAATTGAGTGCGGGATTCAACGGCAGGCCCAGGTAATAGCGGCCGGCATTGCCGTAGACCTTGAAGCTGGCGTCGCCGAGGACGTCCCAGCTGAAACCCAGGCGAGGCGCCCACTGCGGCTTGGTCTGTGTGATATAGGCCTGGCTGGCCGAATCGTAGTTGGTGAACTGGTCGTTGCGCAGGCCCAGCTGCAACAGCAGGCGATCGTTCACCTGCCACTTGTCTTCGATGTACTGCGCACGCTGCGTCGAACGGACGGTGGCGATCTGGCTATAGGTGTTCTTCTGGACGAAATAGCCTTCCGCGCCATTCGGGAAATCACCCGTGGCGCCCACGCCGAGGTCGGAGTTGATGGGCACGTCCGGCAACGACTGGCTGTACGACCACGTATAACCCGGTCCCGAGGACTCACTACCCTGGTCGGAGGCCTTGGCCGTCAGGTTGTCGATACCGACGCTGATCGTGTGCGAGCCGATGGCGTAAGCGAGGTCCAGCCGCGTATTGGTGGTGAAGTTGCCGCGGTTCGGGTCGCTCAGGCCGTCGGTGGTCTGCGCGTTGCCGATGGGCACCCCACCGTTCAGTGCGGGGTTCTGGTTCACGTCACCGTCGATGTACGTGAGACTGCCGTTGTAGTTCGCCGGCGCCTGGTACGACCGCGTATGCATCTTGCCGTACTCGGCGGTAAGTGTCAGCGCATCGGTGATATAGCTGGTGAACTTGCCGCTCCACAGGTCGCCGCCGTTCTTCTGTCGATCGGCGTCGTTGACGAAGCCGCCACGCTGCTTCGCGACATAATCATAATCGTAATACGAGCCGTTGGTCTCGGTCTTGTCGGAGGCGCCGGTGAGCTCGAGGATGTTGCTGTCGGTGATGTTCCAGTCGAGCTTGGTATACCAGCGCGGCATGGTGCTGCGCGATTTCTCGAACGAGTTGCTGGCCTCTTCGTTCGCGATCGCCTGCGTGTCGTGACGCTCCACTTCCGCCGCCACGAAGACGTACAGCTTGTCCTTGATCAGCGGGCCACCGGCATACACCGACGCCGTGCTTCCCGTATCGCGATTGCCGCGGTTGTACGCATACAAGTTGCCGGCCTTGGCCGACTGCGGCACCCCGCTGGCGTAGTAATCGTTGGCGCCCTTCGCCCGTGCGAACTGCGGCTCCCACAGGAACTGCACGCCGTAATGCCAGGTATTGGTACCGCGCTTGCCCACCGCGTTGATCACGCCACCGTCGGAGCGGCCGTACTGGGCACTGTATCCACCGGTATAGACCTCTTCCTGGTCGATCGCTCCGTACGGCAGCGTGATGCCACCCAGGGCCTGCAGGGGATCGGTGGTGTTGAAGCCGTTGATGTAGTACGCGTTGGCGTTCGCGGACGAGCCACCGAAGCTCACCAGCGACTTACCGGTGTCGCTGGTGAAGCCGCCGTTGTTCGGGACGACACCTGGGGCGAGCTGGGCGATCTGCTCCGCCGTGCGCCCCAGCGGCAGCTTGGACAACTGCTGCGCGTCGATCACCGTGCGTGAATCGACGCTGGCCACGTCGATCGGCGGCGTCGTGTTGGCTGACACCTGCACGCCGTCCAGTTTCGTCGCCTGCGGCGCAGCCGTCGAGAACGAAACCTCGCTGGCGTTGCCCACGCGCACGGCCACGTTTTGCCTCGTCTCGACCGCCGAACCGTTCTGCAACAACGTCACCGTGTAATCCCCGATAGGCAGCGCGGGGGAGCGGTAGTGACCACTCGCGTCCACCGGGAGATCGCGGCTGACACCGCTCTGGTTTTCCACCCGGACCGTGGTGCCGGCGGCCACCGGTACCTCACCGAAAAGGCTTCCGGTGGTCGACTGGGCGAAGGCCGCCGGGGCGCAAGCTAGCGCCAGCGCCACGCTCAACGTGCGGAGGGGAAGACGCCGGGAATAATGCAGTGTCGACATGGCAAGGACTCGAGATGCGGCACGGCCAGGCGCACGGGAACCTCCCATGGACCGGGAATGCGAATGGATGGGAACGCCCGGCCAGGAAGAGCCGACGCCTCACCTTCTAGCATCGAGTAAACGTTTACACAACGGTTACATGCGCGTTACGTAAATCTCGCAAGTTCTTGCGCACAAAAGGGATTCCTGGCCCCTTCCGTCACCCGTCCGTGGATCGCGTAAGGTCTTCCCACCGGCCGATTTCCGCCGTCATCGCCGCGAGCTTTTCGCGCACGAGCGACAATGCGTCGCTGCCGAGCAAGAGGTGCGCGGGCGGCGCGGGCAGGCTGACCACGGTCAGGATGGCCTTCGCCGCCTTGGCGGGATCGCCGAGCTGCTTGCCGCTCTTGTCCTGCCGGGCCTGGCGGATGGGGTCGAACAATGCGTCGTAATCCGGGATGCTGCGCGGCGAACGCTGCATGGAGCGCCCGGCCCAGTCCGTCCTGAAGCTGCCCGGCGCCACGGCGGTCACGTGCACGCCGAACGGACGCAGTTCCTTGCCCAGCACTTCGCTGACGCCTTCGAGCGCGAACTTGCTTCCGCAGTAATACGAGATGCCCGGCAAGGTGATGAAGCCGCCCATCGAGGTGATGTTGACGATGTGTCCACGGCGGCGCTCGCGGAAACGCGGTACGAACGCGTGAGTCACCGCCACGGCACCGAACACGTTCACTTCGAACTGGCGACGCATCTCGTGAAGCGGCGATTCCTCGAAGATGCCTTCGTGGCCATAGCCCGCGTTGTTGACGAGAACATCGACCTCACCGAAACGCGATTCCGCATCGGTAACCACGCCGGGTATGGCATCGATATCGGTCACGTCGAGGACGACGGCATGGGCACGGCCATCGTCCAGGGCCTCGAAGGCGCCGCGAGCCTCCTCGTTGCGCACGGTGCCGATCACCGTGTGGCCGGCAGCCAGCGCTTCGCGGGACAGGGCCAGTCCGAAGCCGCTGCTGACGCCGGTGATGAAGAAGGTCTTGCTTGTCATGATGATCTCCTGGTCAGGAACGCAGCCCATGGTAGGCCTCCCGTCCGTTGTCCCCATGGCGTGGCCTATGGAGTCATTGCCTGATCCTATGAACAGCGCTTGCGGCAAGGTCCCGTAAGCCGGAGAGTGTGGGCATGGATACGCCACTACGCCATCGCATGATCGCCCTCCTCCGCGACCTCGCGCCGGACGAGGGCTACTCGCTGACCACGCTACCGGACGTGCGCCTTCTGCGATCCGACCGGCCGTTGAGCCAGACACCGGTCCTCTACGAGCCGGGCATCGTCGTCGTGGTGCAGGGACGCAAACGCGGCCTTCTGGGTGACGAGGTGTTCGTCTACGACGATCAGCATTACCTCGTCGTATCGGTGCCCGTGCCCTTCACGATGGAAACGGACGCCTCGGCCGATGAGCCACTACTCGCCATCTACTTTCGCCTGGACCACGCCATGGCCGCGGAGGTTTGCATGCGGCTCGACGAGTTGCAGGGTACGTCGGTGGCGGCTCCCAAGGGCTTGTATGCCTCTCCCATGGAGAAGCCCCTTGCGACGTCCGTCCTGCGTCTTCTCGAAGCGTTGGCGAACCCGCCGGACAGCGAAGTGCTGGGCCCCGCGTTGATACGCGAGATCTACTACCGCGTCCTTTCCGGTGCGCAAGGCGGCTCGTTGCGCGCCGCGCTGACCCAGCAAGGCAAGTTCGGCATGGTCGCCCGCGCGATTCGTACCATCCACAGCCGCTATGCCGATCCGCTCGGCGTCGACGAACTCGCAAGCGAGGCCGCGATGAGCACGCCAACCTTCCATGCGCATTTCCGCGCCATGACGGGCACCTCGCCGATGCGCTATGTGCAGTCCACGCGACTGCATCAGGCACGCCTGCTGATGCTTCGCGAGCACGCGACGGCGGCGGCGGCCGCGGCCGCCGTCGGTTACGAAAGCGCGTCGCAGTTCAGCCGCGAATTCAAGCGGCTGTTCGGAAGGCCGCCCGTCGAGGAAGTGGAACGGATGAAGCGGAGCTTCGCCATGCCGGCGCCACCGGTGCCGTCGGTATATATATCGTCACATTGAACGCACCGATACGTGTCGTTGCCAGCTCAGCCGACGACCCGCATCCAGGTTCCGGTGATCTTTTCCTGGACGACTTCGACGGCACGTCCCGATCCTCGAAGATCTCGCGCTCGTTCCAGTGCGAATTGCACGGCGGCACCCTCGGATGCGAAGGTCTCCTGCGCCGCCCCGGGTAACAGGACCCACCAGTTCCGATGATTGATCGACGGATAGAAGACGAATACCCGCAGCGTCTTTAGCGTCTCGCTGATCAACCGCTTACGGCGAAGTTCAGCCCGAACATCGCTCGACAAGCTACCCACAAGCACGACCGCAGCGCGCAAACGCTCCTCGGAGACCCCGAAGTTACGCGTCCAGAAACGAATGTCGCCCGGATTGGACACCGTGACTTGCGTGGAATCCAGCGGCGTATAGGCCAAATTCGATGCGTGCATGCAGATCTCCGTCAAAACGCATCTTGGGCACGTTGGCGGTTACGTCCGCGTGACATGGACCCCATCGCCGACACCTCCGGTACATCGGAGGCCATTCCGGCTTACATCAAAGGTCGGCCCCGGCGCGCTTCACCGTCTCGGCGTGCTTCCAGAGGTCTTCGAACAAGGCGGCGTAATTCTTCATCCCTTCGTTTTCCAACGACGTATTGGTGAACAGCACGACACCGATGTCGCCGGAGAGACTGGCCAGCATGTCGGTCTTCAGCCCCGGATCGGTACCTCCATGGCCGATACGGGTCATGTTGAACTTCGACTCCCAGAACAGCCCGGCATTCTTCTCGTCCAGCTTCACGTTATCGGGCTTGTTCGATGCGTTGAACTGCAAGGTTCGCATGGCCTGGACGGAGCCCTCTCTGAGCACGCGCACGTCGTCCAGTTTTCCGTTATCCAGGATCATGACGAAGAATTTCGACAGGTCGGCAACCGATGTTCGGACGCCTCCGTCGGGGTAGGTGGTCCCACCGTAGGGCTCGATAGGGATAGCGAGGTCCATCTGGGAGACGTAGAGACGTGCGTGTTTCGACGGCTTCACCTCCGAGAGGAACCACGCGGTGTCGTCCATTTTCAACGGCGCGAAGATGCGGCGCCGCGTATACGTGTTGAGCGGCTCACCCACCGCTCGTTCGACGATGAATCCAGCCAGGCCCGCGCCGATATTCGAATATTCCCTATAGGTACCTGGCTTGTGTTTGACGAAGTTGTCTTCCGCGTAATCCGCGCCGCGCTTGTCGAAGTAGTTCTTCAGGAAATCACCTAGTTTTACCGGGGAATCGCCGCCGTAGTGATACGTGTCCTTGTACACGGCCCACCGATCGCTGATGGACGAGGTATGCGTCGCGAGTTGCCGTAGCGTAATGGGTACCGTCGGGAAGTACGGATTGACGACCCTGAACGGGAGGTAGGCATTGATGTCCTCGTCCAGCGAGAGCTTCCCCTCTTCCACCGCGAGCATCATGGCGGTGCCCGTGACCGTCTTGCTGATGGAACCGATGTTCATCACGGTGGCGGGCGTAAAGGGTGTCCCCCGCTCCCGGTCGGCATAGCCATAGCCCTTCATCCATACCAGCTTCTTGTCGATGATGATCGCCGCCGCCACGCCGACCATGCCCGAGTCGGCCATGCGTTTCGTCACCATGACGTCCAGGGCGGACATGTCCGGTGGCGAAGGCCGAGGTGTCTGTGCGCCGGCCGCCCATGGCATCGACAAAATCCAACAGGCGATGGTCGCCGCCGCCAGCCATTTTCCAAGACGCATCGCCCTTCCCCACATCCACCCAGGTTCGACTAGATAGAAGCTTGATCGTGCCGCCGTCAACGGTGTCATAGGTCATGGCGGGACGATCCCATGGCCTGTGGACTATCCGTGCCGGCGTGACATCATAGGAACGCCATGCTGCCGCTGACGCCCTTGGGTCCCGTGTTTTCCGCATCGCCCGCGCATGCGGCCTTGTGCGTGGGTGAGCGCTTCACGCTGCCATTGGCCTCGGGGAGCACGGCCCACGGCATCTTGCTTCACTTCGACGCGGCCGCGTTCCACCCCAGTCTTTTCACCGAGAATGGCATCGCCATGCCCGACTCCGTCGCACGCAGTGTCGTGAAACGGCAAGCCGATTTTTTCCACGGCCGGCTGGCCGCCAGGCTCGCCCTGCGCAGCCTGGGCATCGATGGCGACACCGCGGTCGGGCTAGGCGACCGGCGCGAACCCCTATGGCCGGCCGCCACCACCGGCAGCATCTCGCACACCGCCGGCATCGCGGGTGCCGTGGTCGCCTCCTCCGATGCGGCGCCCGGCCTGGGACTGGACATCGAACATGTCGTCAGCGGCGACGCCGCGGCCGCCTTGCGAGGCCCGGTGGTCGACGCGGCCGAGCAAGCCGTGCTCGATGCCCTGTTCGGGGACGACCCCTTGCTCGGCCTGACGATCGCGTTCTCGGCCAAGGAGTCCCTTTACAAGGCGCTGTTCCCGCGGGTCGGCGCCTTCTTCGACTTCGATGCCGCCATCGTCCAGTACGTCGACACCGCCGCGCGTACCGTCCGGCTCATGCTCAGGACCACGCTCGCCCCGGCGCTGCCAGCGGGCACCTGCCTCCAGGTTCGCTACGACCTCCTCTCCCCTCGCCTGGTCATGACGCATTTCGCTTGACCTGGTTATCAATTTCGAAGAAGCCACTCTGTAACACTCCCGTCAGGGGTAACCACGAGGAGCGCTTCCGACCATGACATCGGTGATCGACGCCATACGTATACATATCCGGACCTTGCTGGCCGTAGCCGCCTTTACGGCCATGGCCGCGTCGTCTGCCACGACCTTGACAGCGGCACCCGCAAACGCGCGAGCCGACGGCTCCACGGCCGTCGCCCGCGCGCGGGTGGCCGCCGACGTGCTGATGGGCTCGTACGAGCCAGGAAAGGCATGGTTTCCGTCCAGCTGGTGGAACTCGGCGGTGGCCTTGCAGACCATCGGCGACTACATGCAGCGCACGGGAGACCGCCGCTACATCGGCCAGTTGGACAACACCTTCGAGAAAGACAAGGGCGTGTTCCCGGCCGGCGTCCTGTCGGGCGATCCGCTATTGGGCAACTTCACCAGCCGTGCCATCGACGACTCCGAGTGGTGGGGCCTGACCTGGCTGCAGGCCTATGACCTGACCGGCGACCCGAAATACCTGGACATGGCGGTCACTATCGCCAACTACGTCGATGGCTATTGGGACACCAGCACGTGTGGCGGCGGCGTCTGGTGGGATGGCGAGCGGACCTACAAGAACGCCGTCACCAACGGGTTGTGGATCCGGCTCACCGCCGAATTGCATAACCGCATCCCCGGCGATACGGCGTGGCTGGCGCGGTCGCGTGCCGCCTGGGCCTGGTTCCAGGGCAGCGGCATGGTCAATGCCGACGGCCTCGTCAACGACGGCCTGACCAACGCCTGCACCAACAACGGCCAGACCGTGTGGAGCTACAACCAGGGTCTTGCCATCGGTGCGGGCCTGGAATTGTGGCGCGCCACGAAGGATCCACAGATCCTCGCCAGCGTGCGCCGGCTGGCGGATGCCGCCATCGGTCCCGATGCGCTGGTTGTCGACGGCATCCTGACGGAGCGCTGTGACGCCACCGACGAGACCTGTGACGACAACGGCAAGCAGTTCAAGGGCATCTTCATGCGCTACTGGAGCGACCTCGTCGATACGACACGCGATGCCCGCTACGCCGCGTTCGCCGACCAGCAGGCCGAGAGCGTCTGGAGCAACGATCGCGACGCCGCCGGCCGCCTGGGCACCCGATGGTCCGGCGCCACCAGCGACGCGCATCCCAACGTCTTCGATTGGCGCACGCAGGCGAGCGCGCTCAGTGCGCTAATCGGCGACATCCCCACGCCGACGCCCTCCGCCTCGCTGGCCGCGACCCTCTCGCCCGCGCAACCGGTCGTCATGCCGGCCGCCTCGGGTACCACGACGTTGCCCATCGAACTCGGACTGTCGGCGACGGGATTCTTCCCGCTCACGACCCTTGTCTCCGTCGACGCGCCCGCCAGATGGAGCGCGTCACCGTCGGGGACTCTCGTCCGACTGCAGCCACACGGCAACGCAAACCCGGTCGAAGCCAGCCGAGCGTTGCGGATTACGGTGCCGAGCTCGGCACCCGACGGTCATCACAAGATTACCGCCAACGTCATGGCGGCCGGCCTGCATTTCGGCACCCAGGCCGACGTGCTGATCGCGCACGCCATCGACTTCGACACGGGCACCGTCGACGAGAATCCGTGGCTGTTTGATGCCGGTGGCTCGCAAAGCAACGGCGTGCAGAACCGCTTCGCCGACGGCAATGCACACTTCACCTATCGCTTCCCCTTCCCCGCCGATACCACCTCGGCCCAGGTGATCCTCACCATCGACGCCGAGTTCCTGGTGCAGGTCAGCAGCGACAACGAGCACTGGACGACGGTGTTGCAAGAAGACCGCCCCATCACCGATGGCTCGAACAAGGCCGACCGCGGCATCGACCTGACACCATACCTCGCCACGTCGGCCGATGGCTCGAAGCCCGTGTACCTAAGGGTGTCGGACTCGTTCCCCAATGACGGATGGGGCGGCCGCGTCTACCACGTCAAGGCGAACATCGCTCAGTAACTGCTCGTATGTCTCCGCCTGCGGTCATCCGCAGGCGGAGCATTCGCACGTCAACCTCGGTGGGAGCCGACAGCCCTGGTGGGAGCCGACCCTGTCGGCGAAACATGCTTGCCTCCTCCTGCCCCGCTGCCCCAATCCTGGCCGCTGCCGCGGGATCGCGGACCAGTCCGCTTCCGACCCGGTACCGGCATACGGTGGGTTTTGCTACACGCCGATAACTTCGCCATCCTCTTTGGTGAACGGCGTCGCCAGCGGTGGAATGATCTCCAGCACCACCTCGGATGGGCGGCACAAGCGCGTGCCGAGCTCCGTCACCACGAAAGGCCGGTTGATCAGGATCGGGTGGACGAGCATGGCATCGACGATGGCCTCGTCGCTCGCCGTGGGATCACCCAGCCCGAGTTCCTCGAACGGCGTGCCCTTCTGCCTCGCCGCCTCTCGCGGCGCAAGCCCCGCATCGGCGAACAGGCGCAACAGCGTGGCCCTGTCCGGCGGATTCTTGAGGTATTCGATGACGGTCGGTTCGATACCTGCATGGCGCAAGATCGCCAGCGTATTACGCGATGTACCGCAGGCGGGATTGTGATAGATGGTGGCGTGCATGATCAGATCCTCGAAACGATGGCTTGCGCGACCGCGGCGGCGCCCTTGCGCTCGCTGTAGCGATCGACAAGATACTCGCTGCGGCCGCGGACCAGGAGCGTGAATTTCATCAGTTCCTCCATGACGTCGACCACGCGGTCGTAGAACGGCGACGGTTTCATCCGTCCCGCGTCGTCGAACTCGGTCCAGGCCTTCGCGACCGAGGACTGGTTCGGGATGGTGACCATCCGCATCCACCGCCCGAGCACACGAAGGGCATTCACGACGTTGAACGACTGCGACCCTCCACAGACCTGCATGACCGCCAGGGTGCGGCCCTGCGTAGGACGTACGCTGCCGTCTTCCAGCGGTAACCAGTCGATCTGATTCTTGAAGACGCCGGTCATCGTGCCGTGCCGCTCGGGGCTGACCCACACCTGCCCTTCCGACCACAGCGACAAGGCGCGCAATTCCTGCACCTTCGGATGCGTGGCGGGCGCGCTGTCGAGGATCGGAAGTTCCGCCGGATCGAAGACGCGGGTCTCGGCGCCAAGATGGCGAAGGATGCGCTCCGCTTCGAGGGCGAGCTTCCGGCTGAAGGACTGCGGCCGCAACGACCCGTAGAGAAGCAGGATTCGTGGCGGATGGCCGCCATCGCCTTCGACAGCGAGCCGCTCCCACTCGGGATGCGGCAGGTCGCCAGTCAGGTGAGGAAGATCGACAGGGTGCACGGCAGCTCCACGGGTTGCGTAACCATGATGATTCTATCATTCTAGAAACGTAGAAACAAAATAAAGACCCGCATGGCCCTCGCGCTTCTCCTTTTCGCCGCCACCCTCGTCCTCGTCATATGGCAGCCCCGTGGGCTCGGCATCGGCTGGAGTGCGCTCGCCGGAGCGGCCGTCGCACTGTGCCTGGGCGTGGTACACCTCGCTGACATTCCAGTGGTCTGGCACATCGTCTGGAACGCCACCGCGACGTTCATCGCCGTCATCATCATCAGTCTGCTGTTGGACGAGGCCGGTTTCTTCGAATGGGCGGCACTGCATGTCGCCCGATGGGGTGGTGGCCGTGGCCCATATCTCTTCGCGCTTATCGTGCTTCTCGGTGCGGCTGTGTCGGCGCTGTTCGCCAACGACGGCGCCGCGCTCATCCTCACGCCTATCGTGATGGCGATGCTCGTGGCCTTGGGGTTCGGCCCCGCGGCGACGCTCGCCTTCGTGATGGCGGCGGGTTTCATCGCGGACATGGCGAGCCTTCCGCTCGTGGTCTCGAACCTGGTCAACATCGTCTCGGCCGACTTCTTCAAGATCGGCTTCAATACGTATGCCTCCATCATGGTTCCCGTGACCGTGGTCGCGGTGGCGGCTACGCTGGGCGCGCTGCTGCTGTACTTCCGTCGCGACATCCCGCCTACCTACGACATCGCGTTGCTCAAGGCGCCACGCGAAGCGATCCGTGATCGCGCGACCTTCAATGTGGGCTGGGCCGTTCTGGTCCTATTGTTGGTCGGCTTCTTCGGCCTGGAGCCGCTTGGCGTTCCGGTAAGCGCGGTGGCCGCCGCCGGCGCGCTCGTCCTGTTCATCGTGGCCGCCCGCGGTCATCACATCGATACGCGGAAGGTGCTACACGGTGCGCCCTGGCAGATTGTCCTTTTTTCCCTGGGGATGTACCTGGTCGTATACGGATTGCGCAACGCCGGCCTCACGCAGTACCTCTCTGCCCTGCTCGAACGCTTTGCCGAACAGGGTGTCTGGGGTGCGGCGCTCGGCACCGGCTTCCTGAGCGCGATCCTGTCGTCGATCATGAACAACATGCCCACCGTGTTGATAGGCGCCTTGTCCATCGACGGCACCACGGCGACCGGTGCGGTCAGGGAAGCCATGATCTATGCGAACGTCATCGGCAGCGACCTCGGGCCCAAGATCACGCCGATCGGCTCGCTGGCCACCCTGCTCTGGCTGCACGTGCTGGCCCGCAAGGGGATGACGATCACCTGGGGCTACTACTGCAAGGTCGGTTTCGTGCTGACGCTGCCGATCCTGCTGGTCACCCTCGCGGCCCTGGCTTTGCGGTTGTCCATGACATGATGCAAGACGCCGCTTTGTTACACTTCTCTTCCATGAAAACCGCCGACACCATCAAGGTGCTTTCCGCACTCGCCCAGGAATCGCGACTGGCGATTTTCCGCTTGCTCGTGGAGCAAGGCCCGGAAGGCCTGCCGGTAGGCGCGATCGGTGAGCGCCTGGGCCTGGCCAACGCGACGCTGTCGTTTCACCTGAAGGAACTGCTGCACGCCGGCCTCGTCACCAGCCGCCAGAGCGGCCGTTTCATCTACTACGCGCCGGTGATATCCGCGATCAACGAACTGGTCGATTACCTGACCGAGAACTGCTGCGCGGGCAGCGGAGGCTCGTGTGCCCCCGCACGGGTCACCTCGCGACCAGCCACCGCGAAACGTGGCGCGAAAGCCTAGCCCTCGGCGGTCGCCGCCGCCACCGGCCGGTGACGCAGGGTCACCCGCGCGAACGTAAACGAAATCACCGCACAGGCGGCGATGCCGGCGACCATCGGCAGCGACGTGCCATCAATGAAGCGCCCCAGCAGCGCGATCACCAAGGAGCCCGTGCCGAACTGCAAGGTGCCCATCAAGGCCGACGCGGTGCCTGCGATGGCGCCATGTTCCTCCAACGCGATGACCGCCGAACTGGGAATGACCAGCCCGAGGAAGCCGTAGCCGATCACCAGCATCACCATCAGCACGGCGAGTTTGTCCACGCCCGCCGCGGTGATGGCGGCCAGCAGGACCATCGTCGCGGCGTAACCGACCACGGCCGTCTTCACTACCCGCTTCAAGCCATAGCGGCTGCCCAGGCGGCCCGTGAACTGCGAAGCGCCGATGAACGACACGGCGTTCACGGAAAAGGCCAGGCTGTACTGGGTCGGTGTCAGGCCATAGTGGTTGATCAGCACGAAGGACGAGTTGGCGAGATAGGCGAAGAAGCTCGACACGCCGAACGAACCGATGAAGACGACGCCGAGGAAATGACGATCACGCAGCAGCGTGGCGTATCCCGCCAGCGCGGAACCGACCGTGCTCTCCAGGCGCAGATGGGCCGGCCGCGTCTCCTTGAGCACCGTGGCGACCATGATCAGGCCGAGTACGGCCGCACCAGTCACGACCCAGAACACGCCGCGCCAGCTGGCAAGCTCGATCACCAGGCTGCCGGTCAGCGGAGCCAGGATCGGCGAGACGCTGAAGATCAGCATCAGCAACGACATCAGCCGCGCCGCATCATTGCCGGTATGCATGTCGCGCACGATCGCCCGGGGAATAACCATGCCGGCACAAGCGCCCAGGCCCTGGATGAAGCGGCATACGATCAGCGTGTGGATATCCGGCGCCAGCGCGCAACCGATGCTGCCGAGCGCAAAAATGCACAAGCCGACATAGATCGGGCGCTTGCGTCCGAACATGTCCGACAACGGTCCATAGACGAGCTGGCCCACGCCCATGGACATGAAGAAGACCATCAGGCTGAGCTGGACGGTACCGATGTCGGCATTCAGGCTCTTGCCGATCGACGGCAGTGCCGGAAGGTACATGTCGATCGCGAACGGGCCGATGGCCGACAAAAGGCCAAGGACGAGCGCCGCCTTGAAGAAACGGGAAGCCATAGGGGAAGTCCGGGGAGACGAATCCGCGAAGTGTACTCGGCAGCTAGACCGGACGCGAACTCAGTTCCAGCCAGTCGAGTTCCTGTTCGACGGCGCGGTAGGCTTCGTCGCCGATGCGCCCGCTGTCGCGCAACTCATCGAGTGCCTGTCTCGTACATGGCATCAGTCCCTGGCGCAGGACGTTCTCCCGGGAGCGGCGTGGGTCCCCGCCCCTCTCCACCGTTTCGAGCGCAGACCGGTATTCGTGGCCAAGCCGCCGCGCGGCGTCGCTGGGATCGTTGTCGAGATGCGCGATGGCCGCCTTGAGCGTCGCGACGCGTGCGAGAGCGATCTCGCGCGCCACCTTGCCATCCTTGGGCAGGCGCAACAGCAGGAGCAACGGCCGTAAAGTCAGGCCCTGCACCAGGAGCGTTCCCAACACCACGGTGAACGCGGTCAACAGGATGAAATCACGCTGTGGAAAATCCCTGGGGATCGCCAGCGCCGCGGCCAGAGTGACGATGCCACGCATGCCCGACCAACCCACCATGAGGCCACTCTTGAAAGTCTGCACGCGGCTTTCGACCGGGTCGCCACCTTCCCCTGCGCGCTGCGTCTGCCGACGGGCGAACCCATAGATCAGCACCCAGGCCAGGCGCACGACGACCACCACCGCGAGGATCGCGAACGCGGCGCCCAACTGGCCCATCTGGTCGTGACCCCGGAGGCCTTCCAGAATCGGCAACACATGCAAGCCGATGAGCGTGAAGGCCATCACGTTGAGCACGAAGGTGATCGATTCCCATGTGGCGAACGAGGGAATGCGCACCGTGGGAGACATGGCATCGGTGGAACGGCGCGCCGCCGTGATGCCGAATACGACGATCGCCACGACCCCGGACAGGCCCAGGTGTTCGGCGAGCAGCCACACGCCGAACGTCGTCACGAACTGCACGATGATCGCGGCGGGCGCATCCGTCATCCGCATCGTGAGGAAGCCGGTCAGTTTCGCCAGGATCCATCCGGCGACGACACTACCGACGACGACCAGCCCGAAGGCGGGAATCGCCTCGGCGACGCTGAAACTCCCCGCTGCGACGGCGGCGATCGCCAGCTTGTACATCAGCAATGACGAAGCATCGTTGAGCAGACTTTCGCCTTCGAGAATGTTGCGGATGCGATGCGGCGGTTCCACCTGGCGCAACACGGCAAGGGCCGCCACCGCGTCCGGAGGCGCCAGCAGGGCACCCAGTGCGACCGCGGCGGCCCAGGGCATCTCGGGAATGAAGTACCGGGCGGCGAACGCGACCGCGACGGTGGTCAAGCCGACCGCGACCATGACCAGCGAGAGGATCGGCGCCCAGTTCTCACGCAGGTCACGTAACGACGCGTCGTGGGCCGCATCGAGCAGGACGGGTGCGACGAACAGCGCGAGGATCAACTCGGGCGGGAGATCCAGGCGCGGCATCCCCGGAAGGAACGCGACCAGTGCCCCACCGACGGCAAGGAGCGTCGGATAAGGCACGTTGATCCGCTGCGCGAGCATCGACAGCAGCGATGCGCCGAGAAGCAGGCCCAGGATCGTCTCGAAGATCGGCATGCGCGTCCGCCGGTTCCGGAAGGCATGAACATATGACATGGACGATAGACCGGCAAGCAAGTCCATTCATGAATCAAAAGGATAAGCGCAAGCGCTTTATTGGGATTAATCGGACGGCTGCGAGGACGTAACATGATCGATCCACCCCAGGTACCCTCCGATGAAAAAGCGCAGCCTCGGTAAAAGCGGTCTCGACGTATCGGCCATCGGTTTTGGCTGCATGGGCCTCAACTCCAGCTACGGGCAACCCCTAGGCAACGAGGAATCGACCAGGCTGGTCCGCGAGGCGGTCGACCGTGGCGTCACCTTCTTCGACACAGCCGAAGTGTACGGTCCCTTCACCAACGAGGAGATCGTCGGCAAGGCACTCGCGCCGGTACGCGACCGGGTGGTGATCGCGACGAAATTCGGCTTCGCCATCGATCGTACGACGGGTAAGCCGACCGGGCTGGACAGCCGGCCCGAGCACATTCGCGACGTCGCCGAGGCCTCGCTCAAGCGCCTGGGCATCGAAACGATCGACTTGCTCTACCAGCACCGCGTCGACCCGAACGTTCCCATCGAGGACGTTGCAGGTGCCGTGAAGGATCTCATCCAGGAAGGAAAGGTGCGCCATTTCGGCCTGTCCGAAGCAGGCGCGCAGACCATCCGCCGCGCACATGCGGTGCAGGCGGTGACGGCCTTGCAGAATGAGTATTCGCTGTGGACCCGTGGCGTGGAGACCAACGGCAGCCTCGACGCCTGCGAGGAACTGGGCATCGGACTGGTGGCGTACAGCCCGCTGGGCAGGGGATTCCTCACCGGCGCCATGAGCAAGGACACGACGTTCGGCGATGACGACTTCCGCAAGAACCTCCCCCGGTTCTCGCCGGAAGCGATGGTCGCCAACGAGGCCCTGGTGGACCTGCTCAAGGCGCTGGCCGAAGACAGGAGTGCCACGCCGGCACAGATCGCCCTCGCCTGGCTGCTGGCGAAGAAACCGTGGATCGTCCCCATTCCCGGCACCACCAAGCTGCATCGCCTTGAGGAAAACCTGGCGGCGGCGGACCTCGAACTCACTTCCGCCGACCTGGAGCGGATCGAAAAGGCCGCCACGGCCATCGCCATCCAGGGGGAGCGCTATCCGCCCCACCTCATGGCCACCATCGGCCGATGAAGCGGACGCCCCGCTGGTAGGATCGGCAGGGACTCATGCGGGACGTTCATGACTTATGCGCAAAGACATCTACGACATGATGGCCTTCCTCGCCGTGGCCCGGGAAAAGAGCTTCACCCGGGCCGCGGCCAAGCTGGGCACCTCGCAATCCGCACTCAGCCATACCATGCGCGCGCTCGAGGCGCGCCTTGGGGTTCGCCTGCTCACGCGGACCACGCGCAGCGTCTCGCCCACCGAGGCGGGCGAGCGCCTCATCAACACGGTGGGCCCGCGCTTCGAGGAAATCGAAGCCGAGATCGAGGCGCTGGGCGAACTGCGTGAACGACCGGCCGGAACCATCCGCATCACCACGGCTGAACATGCCGCCGAGACCATTATCTGGCCGGTGCTGGAAACCTTCCTGCCGAAGTACCCGGACATCAACGTCGAAGTCACCGTCGATTATGGCCTGGTGGACATCGTGGCGGAGCGCTACGACATCGGTATCCGGCTGGGCGAACATCTTGCCAAGGACATGATCGCCGTGCGGATCGGTCCGGAGATGCGCATGGCCGTGGTCGGCACGCCGTCCTATTTCGCGAACCGCAAACGGCCGAAGACGCCCCAGGACCTCACGGGACACAACTGCATCAACCTGCGGCTGCCCACGTACGGCGGGCTCTACCCGTGGGAATTCGAGAAGAACGGACGCGAGGTAAAGGTGCGCGTGGAAGGACAGATCGTCCTCAACACCCTCAGCCAGATCCGGCGAACGGCGCTGGCCGGGCTGGGGCTCGCATGGCTGCCCGACGATGTCGTTCTCGACGACATCCGCGGAGGCCGGCTCATTCGCGTGCTGGACAGCTGGTGCGACGCCTTCCCCGGTTATCACCTGTATTACCCGAACCGGCGCCAGGGATCACCCGCGCTCACACTGCTCGTGGATGCGCTTCGCTACCGCGGGTGAACCGCGTATTCAGACAAGGCTTCCTCCGTCGAACAGGACTATGCTGCGAGGATCGCGTGCATCGAGGAGACGAGCCATGCCCGTGCTGCTATCCGTCAACGTGGGATTGCCGCAAGACATCGAGTGGCAAGGGCGAACCGTGCGTACGGCTGTCTTCAAGCAACCGGTGAGGGGACCGGTGATGGCGCGGCGCCTGAACCTGGACGGCGACGGACAGGGAGACCTCGCAGGCCATGGCGGTGAACATCGCGCGATCATGGTTTATCAGGTGCAGTCATACCGATACTGGGAGACCGTACTCGGACGCAAACTGACAGGTTATGGGCAATTCGGCGAAAACCTCACGGTCGACGGGCTCGCCGACGACGAGGTCTGGATCGGCGACCGCTACCGCATCGGTGGCGCGCTGCTCGAAGTGACCCAACCGAGGGTCACGTGCTACCGCGTGGGAATTCGCCTCTCCGAACCACGGATGCCTTCGTTGCTAGTGGCGCATCGGCGGCCGGGTTTTTATTGCCGGGTCATCGAAGAGGGCACGATCACCGAGGGCGATGCGATCGTTCTCGAAATGCGCGGCGGCGGCATGAGCGTGGCCGAAGTGGACGCCCTGCTTTACCTGCCGGAACGCTCCGAGGAAAAACTGCGCCAAGCGGTGGGCCTCCGTGGCCTGAGTGAAGGCTGGCGCGGCTCGTTCGAAGCCCTGTTGAAGGCCGGACCCGAACGCAACGGCAACGCCGGCCTCGCCAGCGTGCCGGAGGCGCCGCCGGCGTGGACAGGTTTCCGCGACGTACGCGTGCTATCCGTGCATGAGGAAAGCCCACGCGTGCGTTCGTTCGTGTTTGGCGCGGTAGACGGCACTCCCCTGCCCCCGCCGCGTGCCGGCCAGTTCCTCGTACTGAAGATCGACCGCCCCGAAGGCACGCCGCTGCTTCGCAGCTACTCCATATCCGACGCCTCGCATCCGGGCAGCTACCGCATCAGCGTGAAGCGCGCAGAGGGCTTGGGCAGCGCGTACCTGCACGATCATGTCGGCACGGGCTCCATCGTATCGATCAGCGCTCCACGCGGCAGCTTCATCCTGCCCGACGACGAACGCCCGCTGGTTCTGTGGGGCGTCGGCATCGGCGTGACGCCGTTGCTTGCCATGCTCCACGACATCGTCGCCCGGCGTGACCGTTTTCCGCGCAAGATCTACTGGATATACGGCACGCGCGATGGCAGCGAACATCCTTTCGCGCAGGAAGCACGCGACCTGCTGCGCCAGATCGAGGGCGTGACCTCGCTCGTGGCCTTCAGCCATCCAGGCCCCGGCGATCGCCTCGGCACCGACTTCGACGTGGCAGGCCGCCTGCATGCCGCGGACCTTGCCCCGCTCGGTATCCCCACGGAAGCGATCGTCTTTCTTTGCGGCCCGCCGTCGTTCATGGACGAGTCGCGCGAAGGTCTCCGGGCCATGGGATTTCCGTCCAGCGCGATACGTTCGGAGCTGTTCGGGTCCAACGAATCGCTCGCTCCCGGCGTGGTGAAGACGGCCACCGTCGCGCCCCACTCGCCGGCCGGCCCGTCGGGCACGGGCCCGTCGGTATCGTTCGTCCGCAGCGGCCTATCGGTGCGTTGGGACGACCGTTTCCAGAGCTTGCTCGAACTTGCCGAAGCCAGTGACGTGCCCGTGCGCTGGTCATGCCGCTCCGGCGTCTGCCATAGCTGCGAAAGCGGATTGATCGGCGGGCAGACCCGCTACTCGCCCGATCCGCTCCAACCTCCCGCCGACGGCGCGGTCCTCATCTGTTGCGCCACGCCGTTGACGAACCTCGAACTGGATCTGTGACGTCTTACGGCGTGCCGTCGTAAGCGATACGGGCGAAGAAGTCGGGATCGATGACGAAGTGTCCGTACTTCGCGTCCCAGGCCGCCGTCGGCTTGGCCGCGATGACTTCGTCCCGTGACTTCCCTTCCTTCTTCAATGCCGCCACCTTGTCGCGGATACCGGCGAGCATGTCGCGGAAGTCCTTGACGTCGGCCTTGTTGCCGACCGGTCCGTGACCGGGCACGACGACCGTCTTGTCACCGATCGTCGGAAGGATGCGGTCGAGCACGCGCACCATGCCGTCGATACCACCGCCGTTCTCGTTATCGATGAAGGGATAGACACCGTTCCAGAACAAGTCGCCGAGGAAGATGACGTCGGCGGGTTGGATCGTCACGTAGAGATCGGTGTCGGTATGCGATGGAACCACCTTGGTCGCGGTGATGGTCTGGCCGTCCAAGGTCCAGCGCTTGCTGGACTCCACCACGGTTCCCGGCACGGCGGCTTTCGGCAGCGGCTTGAAGGTGAAGTCCCAATCGTCCACACGCGTGGTCTGCGACACCCGCTTGATCGTTCCCGAGGTCGCGGCCACTTGAACACCCTTGCCCGCGAGCCAGCTATTTCCGTCCGTGTGATCCCAATGGTAATGCGTGTTCACCAGGTAACGGACCGGCTGTGGCCCCAGGGCATTCAGCGCCGCCTCGACGCGCGGACGCGACACGGCGATGCCGGCGTCGATCATGAACTTGCCGTCACGCCCGGTGACGACACCGATGTTGCCTCCCGAACCCATCAGCACGCTCACGCCGTCACGCACGGAAACGGTTTCGATCGGCGCCTTCGCCGCCTCCTCGTTGATCTTGATGACCGGGCTGACCCGGTCCGCTCCCCACGCGCATACCGAAAGCACCGCTAACGACGCTCCTGTCACTGCGCGGCGTGCGAGCCGCGCAGGGCTACGATGGTCCATGTCCATTCTCCCGTCAGGGCGCCCCGGATGGACGCTCCTCATCCAACCGCTTTTCGGGCGCCCTGGCTTGTGGGAATGCGTTATTTGGGGTGATCCATGTCCATATCGTCGTCGGGCGGCGCCGCTGCCACCATGCCTTTGTATGCCTCCGGCGACAAACCGGGCAGCTTCTGCAGGAAGGCGACCATGCTCCAGATCGTCATGTCGTCATGGCTGCCACCCCAGGCGGGCATCGCGCTCATCTTGATACCGTGCTTGATCGTCCAGAAAGCTTGTGCCGGGTCGATCCTCACCTGCGTGAGGTTCGGTGGTTGCGGATACAGTCCCGGGCGGATCTCCGAGTCATGCTGGCCGGGCGTCAGGTGGCAGGCGGTGCACATGGCCGCGTACTGTCCGGCACCCTTCAGTATCAAAGCCGGATCGGAAAGATCGGGCACGATGATGCCCGATGCCCGCACCTGGATCGAGCGCTGCCGCAATGTTTCCAGGGCCGCATACACCGGCCGGGAATGCGGTGCATCGGCGCCTATGTCATAGGCGCCCGAGTAGATGAAGGTCGCGGCGGCGCAAGCCGCCACGACCGCCACGCCCAGTACGCTGTAAAACACGAGAGAGGTTGGCTTCACGAGGATGTCCTAGAACCACAGCCGGAGGCCGGCGACGACCTGGCGGTCGAAGACGGGTTGACGATCCGCGCGAACATAGTCGGCGGTACGGCCGAAGCGATCGACGAAA
Organism: Luteibacter sp. W1I16; assembly: GCF_050434905.1. Taxonomy (NCBI): domain Bacteria; kingdom Pseudomonadati; phylum Pseudomonadota; class Gammaproteobacteria; order Lysobacterales; family Rhodanobacteraceae; genus Luteibacter; species Luteibacter sp. W1I16. The sequence goes on along the minus strand of NZ_JBNDJJ010000001.1, from coordinate 4,282,576 downwards.
CGGATGCCGATATAGGGCGCGAACTCGCGACCGAACTCGTAACGCAGGCGCAGGCTGAACGACGCATCGGAAAGTCCGCGCCCGACATGCGCCAGTGGATCGTCCTTGCCATAGGCATTGAATTCCAGCTCCGGTTGCAGGATGAGCCGCTGGGTCAGGAAAAGGTCGTATTCCGTTCGCACGCGCGCCGCGGTGCGTCCGTGCGCGCTGGCGTATGCCGTCGCCTCCACCTCGAACCAGTACGGCGCCAGGCCCTGAACGCCGAACGCCGCCCAGGTGCGGTTCGGACCTGGCCCGAAGTCCTGGCGAGCACCGAGTTGGGTACTCCAGTACGGCGCTATGGCATGGTTCCAGAGCGCTTCGACATCGGCTTCCTCGAGCTTTCCGCCACTGCGATCGCCTTCCGTGCGGAACCACAGCTTATCGTCGTCATTGCCGTACCAGCCTTGCGCCTCCCACGCCTGCCCGTTGGCATCCTTGCCGTGGAACGCTTCAAGCTGGTCGATCAAGATCATCCGATAGGGGCCGTTGTCGTTCATGTCCATGCCCTGCATCGCGCCATGGCCGACGCCATCGGAATAATCGGGGCTGCGTGCATCGGCGGGCGCGTTGCCGCCTTGCATCGGCCCCATCTTCATCTCCTGCGCTCCGGCTGCCGTGGCCATGCCGAGACCGAGCATGGCGAAAAACATCGTGCGGGCCCTCATGACACCACCACCTCGCGGAACATGCCCGCTTCCATGTGATAAAGCAGGTGGCAGTGGTACGCCCAGCGCCCGGGGTTGTCCGCCGTCACCGCGTAAGTGATCCGTTGTGCGGGCTGCACGTTGATCGTGTGCTTGCGGACCTGGAACTCGCCCTTGGGGCTTTCCAGGTCACTGAACATGCCATGCAGGTGGATCGGGTGGTTCATCATGGTGTCATTCACCAGGACGATCCGCACACGCTCGCCCTTGTTCAGGTGCACCGGCGCGGCATCCGAGAATTTCACGCCATCGAACGACCACATGAAGCGTTCCATGTTGCCGGTGAGGTGCAGTTCGATCTCGCGGCCGGGCTCGCGCGGATCGGGGTTGCCGCCCACCGTATGCAGGTCCGCGTAGGTGAGCACGCGGCGTCCGTTGTCACGCAAGCCGATGCCGGGATCGTCGAGGTTGGTACGTGGCGTGTCCACGTGCATGTCCACGCCGGGACCGTACTCCGTGCGCGCATGTCGCACCGTCGGCGCGTGCGCCTTCATGTGATCCATGCCTTCCATGGAGGCGTGGCCCATGCCGGCCATCGAACCGTGATCCATGCCGGCCATGGAGCCATGATCCATGCCCGGCATGCCCGACATACCGTCGTGATCCATGCCCTTCATTGGCTTCGTGCCGCCCCCCATGGCACCCATCGCCCCCATCATGTCGTCCATGCTAAGCCACTGGCGCGGATCGACCGGCGGTACCTCGGCCTCCATGCCCGACCGCGGCGACAACGTGCCACGCGTATAGCCGCTGCGATCGATCGACTGCGCGAAGATGGTGTACGCGACCTCTTCCTCGGGTTCCACCAGCACGTCGTAAGTCTCCGCCGTGGAAATGCGAAACTCGTCTATCGGAACGGGCAATACATCCTGGCCATCGGCCGAGATCACCGTCATCTTCAAGCCCGGAATGCGCACGTCGAAGATCGTCGACGACGAGCCGTTGATGAAACGCAAGCGGATCTTTTCGCCCGGCCTGAACTGGCCGGTCCAGTTGCCCGCAGGCGGCATGCCGTTCATGAGATAGGTATAAGCGGCGCCGGACACGTCGCTCAGGTCGGATGGATTCATGCGCATGGTGTTCCACATCTTGCGCATCTCTAGCGCCTGCCCCAATCCCTTCTCGCGCACGTCACGGAAGAACCGCGACGCGGTGGGCTGCGCGTAGTTGAAGTAATCGCTCTGCTGCTTCAGGCGCAGAAAGATCCGCTCGGGATCCATGTCGGTCCAGTCGCTGAGCATGATCACGTAGTCACGGTCGCTCCGGTAACGATCTGGTCCAGCCGGCTCGATCACGAGGGGACCGTAGAGCCCCACCTGTTCCTGAAAGCGGCTGTGCGAGTGGTACCAGTAGGTTCCCGCCTGGCGCACGTCGAACCGGTAGACGAAGGTTTCGCCCGGGCCGATGCCGTCGAAGCTGATGCCCGGCACGCCATCCTGGTCGAACGGCAGCACGATGCCGTGCCAGTGGATCGAGGTGGGCGTGCGTAGCCGGTTGGCCACGCGCAATGTCACCGTGGTGCCTTCCTTCCAGCGAAGGATCGGACCTGGAACGCCGCCGTTGACGGTGACGGCGGTGCGCGGCGCGCCAGTGAAGTTCACCGGAGACTCGCCAATGTCGAGCGAAAAATCGGTGCCGCCAAGTACCGTTGGATGACCAGGGTTGGTCAATGCCCAGACTGGCGATGGACGTAGCAGGCCCATGCCGGCGGCGACGCCGCCGACCGCAAGGCCGGCCACGAAACGTCGTCGTGAGGCGTGCACTGGCCCGGAAGAACCGGAGGATGTCATACGGATGCTCCACGATTAGAACGCGCGGCTCTCGGCCGCGTGCCGTGACCGGCGCGTCCGTCATTGCAGAACGAACGATGAAATGCCCGGCGCGGATGAACGCGCCCGGGCATTCACGCGAAGAGCTTATGCCCCCGAGGCGATGCCCTCAACTCTGGAGCCGGGTCCAACGCGATGCACCTCGACGGTGACGTGGACCAGTTCTTCGTGGATGGCGAGTGCGCGACGGTAGTAGTCACCATCGACATCGGCGGACGTGGTGATCTCGAGAACCACGGCGAACTTGCCCTTGCCGACGCGCCACACATGGATATCGTCGATGACCGCCTCATGGCGGTCCTCCGCGATCACCTCGCGGATCTCGTCGACGACCGGTGCGTCCATCTCCGCGTCCAGCAAGACCCGGCCGCTGTCGCGCAGGAGCCCCCACGCCCACACCGTGACCAGCACGGCCCCAAGGAGGCCCATCACGGGATCCATCCAGCGCACGCCCCAAAACATGCCGGCGATGAGGGCGACAATGGCGAGGACGGACGTGGCCGCGTCCGCCAGAACGTGCATATAGGCCGAACGCAGGTTCAGGTCATGATGGGCATGTCCGGCGTGCGCCTGGCCATGATGGTGATGCCCGTGATCGTGATGCCCGTGATCGTGATGGTGGTGATGATCGCCGCGCAGCAACCAGGCGCAGACAAGATTCACCGCCAGACCGACGACGGCGATCGCGATGGCCTGCTCGTAGTGGATCGGCAACGGCGTGAGCAGGCGCTCCGCGGACTGGAAAGCCATCAGCCCCGCCACGCCCAGTAGCAGGATGGCGCTGGAGTACCCACCCAGGACCTCGATCTTCCAGGTACCGAAGGCGAAACGGCGGTCATGGGCGAAACGCCTCGCGCAGACATAAGCGAAGGCGGAGAGGCCCAGGGCCAGCGCATGCGAACTCATGTGCCAACCATCCGCCAGCAAGGCCATGGAGTTGTAGTACCAGCCACCAGCGATCTCGACCACCATCATCACGGCTGTCAGCAACACCGCGCGCCGGGTGTTGCGCTCAGCCATCGGGTTGACCTCGTCGAACGCATGGCTATGCGTGCGTGAGGTGGCGGTGGCCTGGATCGGCATGGCGGGATTCCGTAGCTCTGCGAAGTGATCATGATAGCCCGACGAGGGCGCCATGCCGCCGGGTGTTGCGGCGCACGATGGCCAGGCAAGCAGACGGTATCGGCGGCTCGACGCCGGCCCGGCGCCCCGCAGCGATCATCGCAAGGAATTCCCTGATTTATGGCAGTTTCGTGACCTGGACGGGGCGTGGCGTACTTCGGTCAGTGAACTCGATGGCGTCACCAGCGGCCTTCTCACCCATCGTGCGACGCAACAAACAATGACCGGAAGATGAACCAATCATTAGGCATTTGTGCATAAAAGTGCACACGGTTCTAACGATTAACTTACGTTTTAGCCTCATTAGCGCCATACACGCGTCGGTTACTTGACGCAGGTCGCAAAACCGGCGCCTTTCACTTTGAGGCATCGTCCGCCGCGTCTATGCTCAAACCTTCCATCGATCTCCGTCCCCGAGTGGGCGCGGGCGGAATCGGTGCCGGCGAAGGACATCGTGCAAAAAGGCACGAGTGGCGTCGGCGCGGCATCGTCATCGCCCGCCATCGAATAGACGCTCGCCTCATGACCCGAGTGGCGCATCACGAGATGCGCGATGCGCTTGCGTGCTCGAAAGACGCACGCTTCCGGCTGCGCGAAATACCGGAAAACAAGGCAAAAGTGGCTTCGGCATGCGTTTCTGCCCATTCATACTCGATGCGCTATAAACGTTTGGCCGTCCATTCATTTTCAGGAAAATCTCTGCCGCATGACGACGAAGATTGATCAAGCCCACGACGACGACACCATCGATCTCAATGCGTTGCTCGGCACGTTGCTTGATCACAAATGGTTGATCGTCGCCATCACCGGGACGTTTTTCGTGGCGGGAGTGCTCTACTCGCTGCTCGCCACGCCTATCTACCAGGCCACCGCCATCGTGCAGGTCGAGCAGAAGACGCCAAGCCTGCCCGGTCTCAGCGATCTCACCCAGTCTCTGGGCACCACCGCGTCCCAGGCCACTACCGAGATCGCCTTGATCACCTCGCGCCTGGTCATCGGGCAGGCGGTGAACGACCTTCGCCTGGATATCCAGACACAACCCCAGCGCATGCCCGTGCTGGGCGATTACCTGTCGCGCGGCTATAAGCCCGGCCAGCTCGGTCCCGTGCGCTTCGGCCTGAGCCGTTATGGCTGGGGCGGCGAAGTGGTGGATATCTTCAAGCTCGACCTGCCCGATTCGCTTGTCGGCAAGAAGCTCGAACTGCGCGCCGGTGAGAACCACCGCTTCAGTCTCTACGACGACGATGGCAAGCGGCTGCTCGAAGGCGCGGTCGGACAACTGGTCCGTGCCAATGGCATCACGATGCAGATGAGGCAACTCGTGGCCAACCCGGGGGCTCGTTTCGACGTGGTAACGCAGCCCACCCTGACCACCATCGGCCGCTTGCAGACTGACGTCGTCGCGCTGGAACAAGGCACCGACTCCGGCATCATCGGCTTGACCTACAACAACGCCGACCCGGATCTCGCGCAGAAGGTGCTCGACCGCATCACCACCGCTTACGTTCGCCAGAACGTGGAGCGCAATTCGGCCGAAGCCGCCAGCCAGCTGCAGTTCGTCAAGGACCAATTGCCCAAGGTCCGTCAGGAACTCGACCGGGCGCAGGCGGCGATGAACGTCTTCCAGACCCAGTCGCACTCGGTCGACCTGAGCATGCAGACCAAGGGCCTGCTCGACCAGATCGTCGCGGTGGAAAACAACATCCAGCAGTTGCACCTGCAGGAAGCCGACATCGATCGCCGCTTCACGCACGATCACCCGGCATACAAGGCCTTGCAGCAGCAGATGGGCCAGTTGCAGGCGCAGAAGGATCAGATGCAGAAGCAGGTCGGCGACCTGCCCGACACGCAGCAGCAGTTGCTCAAGCTCAATCGCGACGTACAGGTCAGCAGCAACACCTACACCAGCCTGCTCAACCAGGCGCAGCAGCTGGACATCGCGCGCGCCGGTACCGTGGGCAATGTGCGCATCGTGGACACCGCGGCGGTGGACAAGACCCAGCCGGTGCAGCCGCGCAAGGCGCTCGTCGTCATCATCGCGACCTTCCTGGGCGGCTTCCTGGCGTTGGCCTTCGTCTTCCTCCGGCAGATCCTCAACCGCGGTATCGAAGACCCAGCGGTGATCGAGGATCTCGGACTCCCGGTGTATGCCTCGGTGCCGCTCAGCGATGGCCAGACCGCCCGCTCGACCCGGACGCGGCATGGCCATGGCCACGGCGGGCGCGGCCCCCTGCTTGCCATGAGCGACCCGGCCGACCTCGCGGTCGAGGCCATCCGCAGCCTGCGCACGAGCCTGCATTTCGCGCGGCTCGAAGCCAAGAACAACATCCTGATGATCACCGGCTCCAGCCCCTTCGCCGGCAAGACCTTCGTCTCGGCGAACCTGGCGGCGGTGATCGCGCAGGCGGGACAGCGGGTGCTCCTGGTCGACGGCGACATGCGCCGCGGCACCCTGCACCACCTCCTGGGCATGGAGACCGGACAGGGCCTCTCGGACATCCTCGTCGGCGGTGCGGAAATCGCCGCGGTGAAGAGGAAGGGGCCGTTGGCCAACATCGACTTCATCAGCCGCGGCCGCGTCCCGCCCAATCCATCCGAATTGCTGATGCACGAGAACTTCACCCAGTTCATCGCCGAGGTCGTTCCCGCCTACGACCTGATCATCATCGATACACCGCCCATCCTCGCGGTGACCGATGCGGCGGTGATCGGACACCACGCGGGCACGAGCCTGATGGTCGCCCGCTTCGGCCTCAACAAGGCGCGTGAGCTGGCGCTGGCCAAGCAGCGCTTCGAACAGAACGGTGTCTCCCTGAAGGGCGCGATCTTCAATGCCGTGGAACACCGGGCCGCCGGTTACTCCACCTACGCCTACTACAAGTACAAGGCCGACCCGGCCTGAACCGTCCCATGAGCAAGGGGACTCTGCATGAATCAAGGACTATGGCGCGCATCCTGATCGTCGGAAACCACACCTGCGGCAATCGCGGCGATTGCGCGATCCTGCGCGGATTGCTGGAGTGCCTGGAAGAGGTGCTGCCGGAAAGCCGCATCGACATCACCAGCCGCTTTCCGGTGAGTTCCGAATACCTGCTCGGCCGGCCGCTGCTGACCGATACGTTGAACAGCTATTACCAGGAGGCAGGCAAGCAGCGCTTCGGCCCGCTCCGCTCGCTCCTGCTTCGCCGGGTCGTGCCGCGGCTGCTGCACGGACACCTCAATCGCCGCTGGTGGACGCGCTGGCTTCCGCTTCCGCGGCGTCATCGCGACTACATCGAATCGTTGAAGGCATACGACCTCGTCATCCAGGTCGGCGGTTCGTTCTTCGTCGACCTTTACGGCGCCACCCAATACGACCAGGTGAGCTGTGCCCTGCTGGCGGGAAGACCCACCTACCTTATCGGACACAGCGTCGGGCCGTTCCAGCAGTCGTTCTTCCGCAAGGTCTCGCAAGACGTGATGGCGCGTGTCGACGCGCTGGCGTTGCGCGAGGAAGTCAGCGCGCGGCACATGCAGGACAGCGACATCCCGCAGGACAAGGTGCGCTGGGCTTCGGACACGGCGTGGCTCGTGCACCCGGGTGAACCGGTAACGGTGGACACCGCGCGCGCGACGGTCGCCGTGACCTTCCGCGAACTGGCTCCGTTCGACAAGCGCCTGGGCGTGACCCAGGCCCAGTACGAGACCGCCTTCGCCGAATTGCTCGACGCGGTGATCGAAGCGGGATACCGCGTCGCCGCCTTCTCCACGTGCACGGCGATCGACGGTTATCCCAAGGACGACCGCATGATCGCGCTCAAGGTGCGGGCGCGGCTGCGCCACCCCGAGGCCTGTCACGTCGAGATGAACGAGCTCAACGACGTCGAACTCGGCCAGCGGCTGGGGGCCTGCATCCTGACGATCGGCACGCGTCTGCACAGCGCGATCATTTCGATGAACTTCGGCACGCCGTCCGTGGCGCTCAATTACGAGCACAAGTCCGAAGGCATCATGAAACGCCTCGGCGTGGACGACCTGGCGATGCCCGTGCCGTCCCTGCTCGATGGCAGCCTGCGAGCCAAGGTGCTCGAACTGCTCGGTGACCAGACCCTGCGCCCGCGGGTGGCGGCGGCCGTGGCCCGTGAAAAGGCGTTCGCCCGCGAGTCCCTGCTCGCCACGCTCGCCATAGGGCCCTGATCATGACGATCCTGTTCGTCCTTCCCGAGTTTCCCAAGTATTCGGAAACGTTCGTGATCGACCAGATCGTCGGTCTGCTCGACCGCGGCTTCGACGTGCGCATCCTCGCCATCAGTCGTGGCCCCGAGCCATCCCCCGGCGACGTGGTGGCGACGCGCGGCTTGATGGAACGCGCCACCTTCATCTTCGACCATTCCGCCAGCGCGTCACGCGGCTGGCAGATCCTGCTGCAACGCCTTCGCCACGTGGTGCCGGGCCTGCCGAGCGCGCGCGTGCGCCGGGCCTTGTCGGTGCGTCTCTACGGGCATGCCGCGAAATCGCTGGTACTCGCCGGTGCCGTACGGCGTCTACGCGAGCCACTCAAGGCGGATGCGATCATCGCCCACTTCGGCCCTACCGGCGTGCTCGCGACGAACCTGCGCGCGCTGGGCCTGATCGAGGGGCCGATCTACACCGTGTTCCACGGCTACGATCTGTCGCGGCACAGCGTGCTCGCGCGACACGCCGACGATTACCGCCGCCTGTTCGCCAATGGTGAAAGGATGCTGCCGATAAGCACGCGATGGCAACGCAAGCTCGAAGCCTTGGGCTGCGCTCCGGAGAAGATCCAGGTACACCGCATGGGTGTCGACCTGGACAGCTTCCGTTTCCAGCCACGTACGAACGACTCGCCCTCGCCGTCGCGGCCCTTGCGCGTACTGAGCGTCGCGCGGCTGGTCGAGAAGAAAGGCGTGACCTACCTCTGCGAAGCCGTCGCGCGCCTCGCGAAGCGCGATGTCCCGGTGGAACTGGAGATCGTCGGTGACGGCCCCTTGCAACAGGAGTTGGAGCGCTTCGTGGCACGGCACGGCCTGAACGAGCGCGTTTTCATCCGTGGCCGGCGCGACAAGGCCTATGTGCAGGACGCGCTGCGCCGCGCGGACGTGTTCGCCTTGCCCAGCGTCACCGCCTCGGACGGCGATCAGGAAGGCATCCCGGTTTCACTGATGGAAGCGATGGCCAGCGGCGTGCCCTGCCTGTCCACCGTGCACAGCGGGATTCCCGAGCTGATCGAAGACGGAAAGTCCGGCTGGCTGGTGCCGGAACGCGACGTGGATGCGCTGGCCGACAAACTCGCCCGTATCCAGCGGGGCGAATACGACCTGCCGACGATCGCCGCGAACGCGCGCGCCACGGTGGAATCGCGCTTCAACCAGAGCCGGTTGCACGACCAGCTCGCCGCGCAGTTGGCCTAGGAGCGCGCGCCGATGCCCTCCGCCAGACGCGATGCGCTATGGACCGTGGGTTCGACCGTGATCAGCGCGGCGAGCCAATTGCTGCAGATCGCGGTGCTGGCCCATCACGTGGACGCGCACCTGCTGGGCGCGCTGGCGATCGTCAACGTCGTCAACGCGATCGCCACCCTGCTCCAGGACATGGGCCTCAGCAGCTACCTCATTCATCGGCAAAGCATCACCCGGCACGAACGCACCTCGCTGTACATGATCAGCGCGGGGCTGGGGCTGATGTCCGCCGTGGTGCTGTTCGGCATCTCGTACGCGGTAGCCTATTTCTACGGTTCGGACGTGCTGGGCCATCTATTGCGGTTGTCGACGGTCAACTTCGTCCTGCTTGGCTTGGCGGCTCAGTACCAGGCGAGCCTGATCAAGACCTTCCAGTTGCCCCGCCTGGCGCGGATCGAAGTAATCGGGCGGCTTTCCGGCCTGGCGACCCTGCTGGTGCTCGTGCTTCAGTTCGGCGCGTCGATCGAGGCGGCCGTCTACGCGATGATCGTGAACAGCCTGGTCCGCCTGGCTTGTTTCGTCGCCGTGGCCGACCGCGACTGGCATCCCGGCCGTGGCTACGATCGCGGGATCATCCGCCAGGCGTTGCGCTATGGCGCGTTCCAGCTCGGCTCCCAGGTCATCAACCAGCTGCGCAGCCAGGCCGATCAGATCATCCTGGGCAAGTTTCTCGGCCTCGCCTCGCTCGGCGTGTATTCGCTGGCCAAGGAACTGGTGCTGCAACCCACGAAGCTGATCATGCCGGTGGTGCAACGGCTCGCCCTGCCCCGCCTGGCGACGCGCCAGGACGATCCCCTCGCGCTCCGGCATGCCTACCTGGTGGGCTTGCGTGGGGTGTCCGTGTTCAGCAGCGGCGTCTTCATCATGCTCGCCGTGTTCGCCCCGCCCGCCGTGACGATCCTCTACGGCCATCGCTACACCGGCGTCGCCGAGCTCATCCCCCTGATGCTGCTGTTCGGCATGCTGCGCCCACTCGGCTCGCTCATCGGCGCGCTCAGCCAGAGCCTGGGGCGTTCGGACATCGAGTTCGCCTGGAACCTGAAGATCGGTGGCATCACCTTGCTGGTCAGCGTGCTCGGCGCCATGTCGCGCTCGCTCGAAGTCATGGCGGTGGCGCTGGCGATCAGCCAGCTGCTGGCCACGGTGCTGTCGTACTACTTCTTCTCCTCGAAGATCATCAGCCTCACCGCGCGCGAGTTCTTCCAATCGTGGACCGTGGAGAGCTTCGTGCCTTACGCCTTCCTGATGCTGGCCGTCTTCATCTATCAGGGCGACGACTGGAAGGCCAGCGCGGTACGCCTGGCGCTGGTGACGCCGCCACTGCTCTGGGTGGTCTGGCGAGCCCGGCATACGCTCCTGAACCGGCATCCACAGACTCAACGCATCCAAGGAACGAGGCCGACATGACACCCCTGGTGAGCGTATACATCCCCACCCGCAATCGATCGGCGCTGTTGCGCCGGGCAGTCGACTCCGTACTGGCACAGACCTACCCGGAGATCGAGATCCTCATCTGCGACGAAGCCTCCACGGACGACACCGCCGAGGTGGTCGCCGGGTATGCGAGCCGCTACCCCGGCAAGTTCACCTACCTGCGCAACGAGACGCCGCAGGGGGCTTGCCGTGCGCGCAACCGCTGCATCGAGCAAGCCATTGGCACGTACGTCACCGGTCTCGACGACGACGATCTGTTCCACCCGCAACGCATCGCGTGCCTGGTCGACCTCTATCGCCGCCATTCACCGTCCTTCGCGTGCAGCCGCTTCAAGTATTTCCAGGGCACCGCGCAGATCGAGCGCCTGATCGAGCGCCGTTATACCGAGGCGGAGCTGGCCCGGGCGGACAAACTGCCTCTGTCGGCGTTGCTGTACGCGAACCTCGCCGGCAACCAGGTGCTGACCGAGTTGTCGCGTATGCGCGAGCTGGGCGGCTTCGACGAATCGATGCCATCGTGGCAGGACTACGACATGTGGATTCGCCTCGCGGACCGCTACGGTACGGCCGTGTGCACGCGACAGTTGCTCTCCTTCGTCGACGACGACCGGTCACGGGCGCGCATCCGCAACTCCAGCCGGCGTGCCGAAGGCAGCGAACGCTTCATCGCGAAGCACGCGCGGCTGATGACTGCCGACCAGCAACGCAACCATCGCAACATCCAGTACGTGATGAACCGGCAACGGCCGTCCCTGGGCGAGATCGCCCGCAACATCTCCGTCGGAGGATACAAGTCGACCCTGAAGGTGCTCATCCACAAGTTCTTCGGCCTGGCCATCGGCTGACGCGCATGACGATGCAGATCAACAAGACGCGCGCCGCGGCCGTCACCTTGATGGCCATGCTCTTCGTGCAGGTGCCGTTGACGCACAGCACGACGAGCAAGTCGCACGTCAACGTCTACCACATCCTGCTGTTGTTGATGCCGCTGCTCTACCTGCCCGCCGTGCGCTACCTCAAGCTGAACCCGGCGACGGCGTTCATCGCGACGATGATGGGCACCTCGCTGGCCGCGGCGGCCACGTATGGCGGTGGCATGCGCTCCACGCTGATCGTGTTCGTGGCCATGGCGTACTTTCTGGGCGTGGTGTTCGGACGCAAGCTGCAGGACGTGGAACTGCGCAAGATCTTCGTGTGGATACTCGGCTGCTGCATCGTGTTCGTCCTCCTGCGCGACGCCGTCTATGCCGGCCAACTGGGCGCGGTGTATGCCCGCAGCGAGGGGGCCTCCGGCATCCTCTACATGTCCACGGGTGGGCGAAACATCGAGGCCAGCCTGCTGGCCTTGCTGTCGATCCTCCTGCTCGGTACGCGTGTCTATCCGATCGCGGCCGGCATCGCACTGCTGACCAGCGGCATGATGCTCTCACGCGCGGGCCTGCTCGGCGCCGCGGTGTCCATCGGTATCGCGGCCTATCGGTCGCGCAAGACCCGCCATTACTATCTCTACACGTTCCTCGGCGTCGCCATGATGGTACTGATCGCGGGACTTGTGCTGTCGTCGGTCATCGACATTCCGGTGCTGGACCGCTTCAATCTCCAGGCCGAGACGCAGCTCGAACACAAGAACGTGGGCCGCCTCGCGCTGTGGAACAGCGCCGCCGCCGCGCTCGAGCAGAACCTGCTCGGCTACGGCGTCGGCAACGGCGTGCCGCTGATGGAGCAGATCTCCGGCCTTACCTTCGTCGAGAACAACGTCCATAACATCTACCTACAATTCCTGCTCGAAGGGGGCGTGCAGTCGCTGTTGCTGTTCCTGGCGCTGGTGGCCCACATCCTGTTCCGGCCGGCCGAAGGGCAGCAGCGCAACATCAAGGCATTCCTGCTGTGCTACCTGATGCTGGCCTTCATCGAGTTCAGCGGCTACGAAGCCTACTTCTGGTTCTTCGTCGGCATGTTCTACGCGCGCACCGACGCGCGCCGGGCCCAGGCGCGGATCGACGCCGCCGCCGCGCGCAAGGCCTCGCCGCTGCCGCCACCCCATCCGGACCCGACCCATGCTTGACGATTTCCGCGCCGACGTCCGCCGCCTCCGTTCCCTGCCCGGCTACCGCGGCATGCTGTGGTGGATGCTCGACCAGTCCTTCTGGGTGATCCTCTGCTACCGGCTGATCGCCACGGCACGCGGCACGCGCCTGCACACGCCGCTGCGCGTGCTGGAAAAGATCGCCGAGTTCATCTTCAAGTGCTACCTGCCGACCACCGCGACGATCGGCCCCGGCCTGGTGATCTACCACGCCTTCGGCATCATCGTGAACGGCAAGACCACGATAGGCGCCAACTGCACGATGTACGCCCGTGTGTGCATCGGCAACCGCTGGCCGGGGGACGGCACGCCCGTCATCGGCGACAACGTCATCATCGGCACGGGAGCCTGCATTTTCGGGCCCGTGGTCATTCCCGACAATTTCGTGGTGAAGGCCAACGAGGTCATCACCCCTTCCTCGCTGCGCGGCAGCACCGACCGTTCTTCCCCCACCACGCCCCCCGCTGGAGCATCGTCATGAGCGCCGACGACGTGAGATTGTCGATCATCATCATCACCTGGAACGAACGGGAGAACCTGGAACGCTGCCTGCTCTCGCTGATGGACAAGGTGGATTTCGAACGCGACGAAGTGATCGTCGTCGACAACGGGTCGCGCGACGGCAGCGCCGAGTTCGTCGCCACCCTGCCGCAGATCCGCTACTTCCCGTTGGAGCGCAATTTCGGCGTCGGCCCGGCGCGCAATCGGGGCCTCTTCCTGGCGCGTGGCAAGTACTGCATGACGCTGGACAACGACACCATCTTCCTGACGGAAGATCCGGGATCCATCGTCGACGCCTTTTTCCAGGCGCATCCCGACGCCGGCGTGGTCGGCTTCCAGTTGCTCAACGTCGACCGCACGCGGCAGGACTCGACCCGGCGCTTCCCGCGCTTCTACCAGCCGATCGCCGCGCGCATCCCGATCAGCCGCCAGCTGGGCTTCGTCAAGCGCGAACTCGAGCGGCATTTGATGCTCGACACGCGCTTCGATGACAGCAACGATCCGCTCGAAGTGGACTACGTGCTCGGCGCCAACCAGACCTTCACCAAGACTGTCGCGGCCCTCCTCATGGGTTACGACGACCGCATCTTCTTCGGTCCCGAAGACGCCGAGTTCTGCGTGCGCACGCGCAAGATGGGCCTGCGGAACTATTACAGCCGGAAGATTTCCATCGTGCACGACTACAAGCGGCGCACGCGCAAGTTCTCGAAGCTGACCATCAAGCACCTCGCCGGCTTCGCCTACATGCTCAGGAAGCATGGTGGCGTCTACCGCTATTCGCTGAGCGAGCGTCGCTGACGCCTGGAGGTACCGTATGCATCGTCGAACCTTTCTTTGCCGGTCACTATGGGCGGGTGCCGCCCTCGCCGCGCTGCCCCTGTCCGACGTCTTCGCCGCGACGATCAGCGGCGGCAAGAGCTATTACGTCGACGGCACGGCGGGGAACGACCAGCACGGCGGCGACAGTCCCGCCCAGGCATGGCGCAGCCTGGACCGGCTCAACCAGGCCAGCTTCGGGCCGGGAGACAAGATCCTGTTCAAGCGGGGCAGCGATTACCCGGGCGTGTTCCAGCCCAAAGGTTCGGGACGCGAAGGCGCGCCCATCGTCGTCGATGGTTACGGCGAGGGCGCCCCGCCTCATCTGCATGCGGACGGCCGCGCGCCTTCCACCGTGCGGCTACAGAACGTCGAGTACTGGACCGTGCGCAACCTGGCCATCTCCAACCAGGGACCGCAGCCGGGTGCGCGCCGCACGGGCGTGCACCTGTTCCACCAGGACTTCGGCGTCGCCCATGGCATCGTGCTGCAAGGCCTGCACATCCATGACGTCAACGGGTTGCCGCTCAAGCAACAAGGCGGCGGCAGCGCCATCCTCGTCGAGGCCAAGGGCAAGGGCCGGCCCACGCGCTACCAGGACCTGAAGATCGTGGACAACACGATCGAGCGCAGCCAGCGTGACGGCATCCTCTTCCTCGCCGCCGGCAACCGAAGCGGTGGCCTGGCGAAGGGGGTGATCGTGCGCGGCAACCGCATCAGCGAGGTGCCCGGCGACTGCATCCTGGTGAAGGGCTGCGACGGCGCCCTGGTCGAACGCAACACGGTGAGCCACTGCGGTGAGCTGCCTCGCGGCGAAGCGGCCGCCGGCATCTGGCCCTTCGACTGCGACAACACCCTGATCCAGTACAACGAGGTCAGCGACCACAAGGCCTATGCCGACGGCCAGGGCTACGACGCCGATTTCCGTTGCCGCAACACGGTGATCCAGTACAACTACAGCCACGACAACGCCGGCGGCATGGCCCTGGTCTGCAACGACGGGCGTGGCGGAGACAAGATCGGCAACACGGGCACAATCGTCCGTTTCAACGTCAGCATCAACGACGCCCTGCGCAAGACAGGAAGCGCATCGTTGCGCATCTCCGGTCCGGTGGACGGCAGCCAGATCTACAACAACATCATCATCATTCCCCAGAAGCCCATCGCCGACTCAGAAGTCACCGTGTTCAAAGCGACCAGCTGGAAGGGCGTGCCGAACAGCACGGCCATCCACGACAACATCGTCGTGGCGCCGCATGCGCCCGGCGTGGACATGAAGCTGGCGACGCAGACGAAGCTCGGCGAGAACCACGTCTACGCCGGTAAAGGCGGCGGCACCTCACTCGCCAAGGCCGACGACGCCATGCTGGACCGCTTCAGGACGCACCGCCCCTCGCTCGACCAGGTCAACGCGCTGGTCAAGGCCTGCTTCGCCAACGGCAAGCCCGTACCCAACGCGCTGGATCTCATCGCCCGGCTGGCCTGAGCCGACGCGGGCTGATCCGACCGACCGGCCGGATCAGCCCGCGGCACCTTCCGCCGAACGGGCGTCGCGCGCACGGCGTGCCGCCAGCATCTCGATGACACGCTTGCCCAGTGCCTGCCCCGGCACTTCCACGAAGCGATAGGTCACGCTCGATACCAGCACCGTACCCACCAGCGCGAGCACCGCCGTCGCCACGAAGTAGAGATCGGGGCTCAGGCGGTCACCGGCATGCACCGTGGCGAGCGCCTTGCGCGCCACCTGGAGCATGAAGAAGTGCGTCAGGTAACCACTGAAACTGATCTTGCCGATGTGCTGGAGCGGACGATTCACCAGCCAACGGTAAGGCTGTCGAAACAGACACAGGGCCAGCAGCGCGAATGCCGCGGCGTACAAGAACACCGCCCGCGGATCGTCCAGCCACTGGGGAACCAGCGCCAGGACGGCCACCGAAAGCACGAACCAGCACACGCTGCGCCGCCGGTCACCCTCGCGGAAGAACGTCGACAACTTTCCGGCGTGACCGAACATCACGAAATAGGCGCAAATCCCGAAAAGGAAGACCGGCAGCTGGTTAGGCAGCCACACGAACGCGAAGCGCTGCCACAGCTCCGCGTCGTCGATCGGCGGGTGGTTCAGCAACCAGGGCCACGTCAGCACCGCGAGCAGCAGGAATACCGCCAGGGCGGCCAGGGCGCGCGGGAAGCTGCGCAAGGCCAGGAACACCAGGGGGAAGACGATGTAGAACGACATCTCCACGCCGATCGACCAGCCGCCGGGAACCACGTCGTTGGCTCCCAGCAACCAGGCCGGGTTCCACCCGTTGGTGAAGCTCAGCGTGCCCAGCAGCGTACCCAGGGGCGGCAGCGCCTGCCCCTTCAGCAACACGGGGACCAGGCAGTACACGCCGAACGCGAGGTAGAACATCGGCGCGATACGGAACACCCGCCGCACGTAGAAGTTCAGCCAGGGCGTGTCTTCGCGGCTGCGCTTGCCCGCCGAGAGGAACAAGGTCAGCGCACTGACCACGAAGAACAACTGCACGCCACGGGCGCCCTGCGCCGCGTAACGGCTGAGCCACGGCGACATCAGCGCCTGATGGCCCATCGCCTGGTAGATTTCGACGTTGCGCTGCGCGTGGCTGAGCAGCACGCCGATGATCGCCAGGCCACGCAGCGCATCGATGAAGTCGAGCTGAACTTTCGGTTGGGCCTGCACGGTCAGAAGCGGGGCTGGAGGTGCCACTGCCACGCGCTGGCGAGGATATCGTCCAGCACCGTGATCCGTGGCTGCCAACCGAGGCGCTGGCGGGCCTGAAGGCTCGAAGCCACCAGCGTGGCGGGATCGCCGGGACGGCGCGGCGCGAAGGCATGTGGCACCGGCCGCCCCGTCACGCGTTCCGCCGCCGCGATCACCTCGCGTACGCTGAAACCCTCGCCATTGCCGAGGTTGAAGGTGAACGCGCCCTCGTTCTCTTCCAGGAACTGCACGGCCAACAGATGCGCCGAGGCCAGATCGTTCACATGGACGTAGTCGCGCACGCAGGTGCCATCACGCGTGTCGTAGTCGTCGCCGAAGACCTTCAGGGCCGCGCTCTGGCCGAGAACGGCCTTCAGGACATTGGGGATGAGGTGGGTCTCCGGATCGTGCGCCTCGCCGATGGAGGCCGAGGGATCGGCACCGGCGGCGTTGAAGTAGCGCAGTGCCACCGAGCGCAGCCCGTATGCCCGGGCCGCGTCACCCAGCACGCGTTCGATCATCAGCTTGCTCTGGCCGTACGGATTGATCGGGTCGGTGGGGTGACTTTCGTCGATCGTATCGCTCCTGGGATGCCCGAAGACGGCCGCCGTCGACGAGAAGACCAGGCGCTGGATGCCGGCCTCGCGCATCGCGGCCAGCAGCACCAGGGTGTTGCCCACGTTGTTCCGGTAGTACTGATAGGGGTCGATGACCGACTCGCCGACCAGCGACCGCGCGCAGAAATGGATCACCGCGTCGAACTTGTGCGTGGCGAACAATCGCCACAGGGTTACCGCGTCGCCGATATCGCCATGAACGAACGGCACGTCGGCATCCACCGCTTCACGGTGGCCCGTCGAAAGGTCGTCGTAGACGACCACCTCGTGCTCGTTCGCGACCAGGTATCGCACCATGTGCGAGCCCACGTATCCCGCGCCGCCACAGATCAGAAACTTCAAAGATTGCCTCGGTTCGCGATTGAATGATGGGAAAACACGAAGGGGCCCCGGTCCTAGCCGGTCTCTTCGGTGGCCGTATTGGCCGCAGGCATCGACGGGCCGGCCGGAAGCGGCGCCGACGTATTCGCTTCGCTATGGATGAAGCCCTTGAAGATGGTCAGGAAGATGATGCGGAGGTCGAACCCCAGCGACCAGTGGTTGATGTAGTACAGGTCGTACTCGATGCGCTTGACCAGGTCGGTGTCGCCGCGCCACCCGTTGATCTGCGCCCAGCCGGTGATGCCGGCCTTGACCAGGTGCTTGTGCATGTAGCCGGCGATCTCGCCCTTGAACTTCTCCACGAACATGGGGCGTTCCGGGCGCGGGCCGACGATGGACATGTCGCCGCGAAGCACGTTGATGAACTGCGGCAGTTCGTCGAGGCTGGTCTGGCGGATGAAGCGGCCGAAACGCGTCGTCGTCTTGCTTTGCGCATTGCCCCACTGGACGCTCTTGTTCTTCTCCATGTCCACGGGCATGGAGCGGAACTTCAGCATTTCGAACTCCTTGCCATCCAGGCCCACGCGAACCTGACGGTAGAGCACCGGGCCCGGGCTGGAGAGTTTCACGCCGATCGCAAGGAATAGCATCAGCGGGCTGATCATCAGCAGGATCGCGCCGGCGATGATGCGATCCTCGATGGCCTTCAGGATCCACGCGTGGCCGTGCAGCGGGCTCTCGCGCAGCGTTACGAGGGGCACGCCGGCGCAGTCTTCCATGCGGTGGTTGATCAACTGGCGCCCCAGCAGGTCCGGCACGAACTTCACCGTCAGCACGCGTTCGTCCATGCGATCCAGCACGTAACTGATCGCGCGGTTCGCGCTCACGGGAAGCGCCACCAGCACCTGGTCCCATTCGCCGCGGTCGAGGATCTCATCCAGATGCAGCAGCGAACCGGCCAACGGTACGCCGGGCGGAACACCATGATCGTGATTGGTCTTGACGTACGCGGTGATCTTCATCCCGAGGCCAAGGTTGTCCTCGACCTGACGCACCATGTGGATGCCGGCTTCGGTGGCACCGATGAGAAGGCAGCGCTTCATGCCGATGCCGCGACGATGCAGGTAACGCAACGAGAGGACGGCGATGAGTCGAACCGACGCCATCAACGCGAGCCCGAGCACGAAGGTGAGCGACACCCAGCCGCGCGAATAGAGTTCGCCGACCTTGAGCAGATAACCGAGCGCGATCATGCCCGCGAACGCACTGGTCCACGATGCTGCGATGCACAAGAATTGGCTTACGGGGCGCTCACCGAGGGGCTGCTCGTAGACCTTGAAGACGATCGAGGCCGCCAGTGTCATCAGCAGCAGAATAATCAGCGCAACAGCATATACGCTGCTCATGCTGAACGTATCGAAACGGACGAAGTAGGCCAGGTAAGCCGCAGCGATCACGCAAAGGGGATCGCTGGCACGAAGCTCGAGATCCAGTAACGCATTGAATTTTGTCAGTTGCATGACATGTACCCTCTGCCGACGCGACAACGCCGGCAAAGCCGGCGCGCCCAGGTACGTGCCCCCTGTAGGGCCGCGACGTCCGGTTCCTAGGACATTCGGTGGCCCAACACGTTTTCGACCGAACCCCGTTGAACGCCGGGTCCAGCCTGAAAGTGTTCGAACTTGCTTGTTGCGATGACGCATGCTGCAACGCGACGAAAATGCGGGCAATCCGGCAGCGCCGAATCTGCGGGGCGTGTCACAAAAACAGTTGCCGGAAACCCCTGTTCAGCTGATTGCCTTGACCATCGACGATGGATGGCAGTGAATGGAATCCGTACTGCGCGCACTCGCGTGCGTTCATGAACGTGTTCATGAACGCGTTCATACATGCGGTACGCAATCCTCCTTCCCCCGCACGGAGAACACGCCAGTGAGACGTCTACTTTTCGCATGCACCATTCTTGCCATCGCAGCGCCGCTGTGGGCACAGAGCCAACGACAGCCGAACGAAGCCAATCCATCGAACAACGCGCAAAACAGCCCGCAGAAGCCGCAATTGGCGACACCGAACCAGGCACGGCAGGCTTCGAAAGGCGCGCTCACCCCGGCTCGCGTGGGCCCGGGCGCCGCTGCCGTCGCCGCTGCCGCGGGTGCCACGGCCAACGATACGAACGGTACCGGCAACGACGGAACGGGCGGCACGGGCGGCACCGGGGGCACGGGTGGAACCGGCGGCACGGGCGGGACGGGAGGTACGCATTGATCTCCCTGAACAGCGGTCTGGACGTCTAAATGTCCATTCACGTTCCAGTACCGTTAATAATGGATCGGTTTAAGTACGTCGACGGCGTCCCGACCTGCGGCGCCTCGATTGAAGGATCCCGTAAACGATGAAGTTCCTGCCGACTCTCGGTCTGGCCGGGTGCTGTCTGTTATTGCATGCATGCATCCTGGCACCCGGCCAGCACATGAAAACCGGCGAATTGAACGACAAGGAAAGCGCGACCGGCAGCCGATACCAGCTGGTCCCGATCACGCCCAAGCTGATCGCGATGGACCAGGCCACTGCGGCCACGCCCGGTATCGATCCCACCCTGGCCGCCTACAAGCCCGACTCGTATCGCATCGGCCCGGGGGATTCGCTCTACATCACCGTATGGGAGCACCCGGAACTCACCTCGCCCGCGGGCTCGCAACAGCAGACGGCCGCGAATGGCCGCCTGGTGCGTCCCGACGGCACCCTGTTCTACCCCTATGTCGGCTTGCTTCATGCCTCCGGCCTCACGGTGGAGGAACTGCGCGTGGCGATCACCGATCGCCTGACCAAGTATGTCGAGAAGCCGCAGGTCGACATCAGCATCGTCAGCTATGGCAGCCAGAAGGTCACCCTCGGCGGCGCCTTCGTGAAGACCGACCCACAGGACATCACGGTGACACCGCTGACCCTGGGCCAGGCGGTCGGCGCGGCGGGCGTCAACGCACAGCTGGCCGACCTCTCGAACGTGGTGCTGCGCCGGGACAACCACGAATACCACCTGGACCTCGACGCGCTGTCGCATTCGCCGCAAGGTTCCCAGGACATCTATCTCAAGGGTGGCGACAGCATCTACCTGCCCTACAACGACCGCCACGAGGCGTACGTCGTCGGCGAAGTACTGCGTCCCCAGGCGATCTCGTTCAAGACCAGCGACCTCAGCCTCACGCAGGCCCTGGGCCGCGCGGGTGGCCTCAACCAGACCAGTGCCAAGGGCAAGGCCGTCTACGTGATCCGTGGAGTCGAGGACATGGAGAAGGCGCCCGCGACCATCTACCAGCTCGACAATACCTCGCCCGCCGCGTTCGCGGTGGCGTCGAAGTTCTCGGTCAAGCCAGGCGACGTCGTCTTCGTCGGGCCCGCCGGGATCACGCGCTGGAACCGTTTCATCAGTCAGCTGCTTCCACTGTCCGGCCTGATCAGCAACGCGGCCAACGCCCAGTACAACCTGGATCGCGATCGCCAGCTTTGACAGAGGCGGCTGGCTTCCTATTTTCTTGCTAAACAGGCGATACAGATGAAGGTCACGATTTTCGGCACCGGTTATGTAGGACTGGTCACGGGCGCCTGCCTCGCGGAAATGGGCAACCATGTGGTTTGCGTGGATGTCGACCAGGCCAAGGTCGACGGACTGCGCAACGGCGTGATCCCCATCTTCGAGCCGGGCCTGGAACCCATCGTCAAGCGCAACTACGCGTCGGGCCAACTGGATTTCACCACCGATCCCGCACCGGCGATCGCGCACGGCGAGCTCATCTTCATCGCTGTGGGCACGCCACCGGACGAGGACGGCAGCGCCGACATGAAGTACGTGCTCAGCGTGGCGCGCACCATCGGCGAGCACCTCGACCGCTACGCGGTCGTCGTCAACAAATCCACCGTACCTGTCGGCACGGCCGATCGCGTGCGCAACGCGATCGCCGACGTGCTGGGCGAACGCGGCGCGGCGGTCGACTTCGACGTGGTCTCCAACCCTGAATTCCTGAAGGAAGGCGACGCGGTGGAGGATTGCCTGCGTCCGGACCGTATCGTCGTCGGTTCGTCGAGCGAGCGCGCCGTGGCTCGCCTGCGCAAGCTGTACGCGCCATTCAACCGCAACCACGACCGCATGGTGGTGATGGACGAGCGCTCGGCCGAACTGACCAAGTACGCGGCGAATGCGATGCTGGCGACGAAGATCAGCTTCATGAACGAGATCGCCAACATCGCCGAGCGTGTCGGTGCCGACGTGGAACTGGTGCGCCAGGGTATCGGTGCCGATCCGCGCATCGGTTATCACTTCATCTATCCCGGCGCCGGCTACGGTGGCTCGTGTTTTCCGAAGGACGTGCAGGCGCTGGAGCGGATCGCACGCGGCCACGGCTACGACGCACGCCTGCTCGGCATGGTCGAGGCGGTCAACGCGCAGCAGAAAACGCGCTTATTCGCGCAGATCCAGAAGCATTTCGATGGCGATGTCACCGGCAAGACCATCGCCCTGTGGGGCCTGGCGTTCAAACCCAACACCGACGACATGCGCGAAGCGCCGAGCCGCCGCCTGATGGAGGCGCTTTGGGAAGCCGGCGCCAAGGTACGCGCCTACGACCCGGAGGCACGTGCGGAAACGACGCGTATCTACGGCGAACGCGACGATCTCGTCCTTTGCGACAACGCGTACGACGTCCTGCAAGGTGCCGACGTGCTCGCCCTCGTGACCGAGTGGAAAGCCTTCCGCAGCCCGGACTTCGCACGCATCAAGGCCGCGCTGAAGAACCCGGCGATCTTCGACGGTCGCAACCTCTACGACCCGCGCGTGGTCGAAGACGCCGGCATCGCGTATTACGGCATCGGTCGCGGCCGTTCGCTGCAGCGCTGAAGGGCACGGTGTTCGCGCTGCGATACGTTTCGTTCGGTGGACTGGCTTTGGCGCTGGCGGTGGCAGGTGGCTGTTCATCGGTTTCGCGAGGCAGTCTCGAAGCGGTGCGTCTCGCGATGCATGGCGAAAAGGTCGAACCGACGGCGGCATCGGTCGCCGCCACGCCGTATTTCCAGCTCCAGGTGAACGCACCCGAGGGCGAGGCCATCCTCGTCCTCGCCAAGGCCGAGCACGGCAAACTCGGGTGGTACGGCACCGGCAACGACATCGTGTTCACCCGCGACGGCGTGGTGGTGAAAACCGTCGGCCTGCCTGCGAACCTCGATGATTCGGCCTTCCCTTCCGTCGATCCTTTCAAGGCGGGATTGCAACGATTGAGCGGCCCGCTCGACTACACGCGACGCATGGACTGGTCGCCAGGCTACCGGTACGGCGTGGTCGTGCAGGCCCATATCGAACCGAAAGCACTGGAGGACGTGGAGATCCTCGGCACCGTGCGACATTTACGCCGGTTCGACGAGCAACTCAGCGTGCCCGGCCTCGGCACGCGCATGACCAACCGTTATTGGGTGGACCCCACCGATGGCTTCATCTGGAAAAGCAGGCAGTACATCGCTCCGGGCGTGCCGCTCGAGCTGATTCAGTTGCAGCCGTACCGGGAGGATGCCTCGTGAGCCGCGCGGCCCGCTTCCTTGGCCTCTTGCTGTGCGCGCACGCGCTGCCGTCGATGGCGCAAGTGTCGAATGCCGGGACGATCCAGGTCAGCTCGGACGGCGCGGTCGGCCAGCCCGGCAAGGCCGCCTATGCGTCCGATGCGCGACTTTCAAACGTGGCCGTGGCCGCGCGAGTGGATCCCGATGCTTACATCCTCGGTGCAGCCTGGCTGCAACCGGCCTTGCAACGCGACCAGCTGCGCCTTCGCGCGGGCATCGTCTATGAACTCGGCGCCATCCGCCGGCAAGCCCTGGCCCAGGGCGACATGCCCCTCGGTGAAACGAGCGCAGCGTTCCAGGCATGGATATCGGCACGGCCGATCACGGGCCGACGCACCAGCGTGACGCTGGATCCATCGCGACTGGAGGTGACTCCCGCCGAGGACTGGCCGGTGCACGATGGAGACACGCTGTTCTACCCACGCCGGCCGATGGATATCCGCGTCGTCGGGGCGGTCGAGAAAGCATGCCACCTGCCGCACGTGTCTTTGCAGGACGCGCGGCACTACCTGGCCACCTGCCCCGCGTCCGCCGCGGCCGATCCCGACCTGATCTACGTGGTGCAGCCCGATGGCGCCGTGTTCACGCAGAACATCGCCCTGTGGAATCGCGACCTGCCGCGACCCCTCGCACCGGGCGCCTGGATCTACGTGCCGTTCGACCGGCACGCCATCACCGGTGCTGCCGATGAAACGTTCAACCATGATGTCGCCGACTTCATCGCGACCCAACTGTTGAGCGACGAGGGCTGGCGTTAATGCGCACGCCTCGCATGCCACGGCTCGCCGTGCGGCGAACCGCGTTGCACGGTTGCTGCCGCGCGGGCTTCGTCCTGTGGGCCGGCGGGGCCACGGCCCTGCACGCGCAGGAGGTTTACACGCAGAGCGATTTCGGTGGCGTCGGCCTGCTGCAGACGCCGACCGCGCGCATGGCGCGCGAAGGCGAGTTCAGCTTCGTGCTGAGCCGGACCACGCCATACACCAACTACAACGTCTCGATGCAACCGTTGCCGTGGCTGGAGGCTTCCTTCCGTTACACCAACGTCAGCAACCGCCTGTATGGGCCGCGCTCGCTCAGTGGCAGCCAGACCTACAAGGACAAGTCGATCGATGCCAAGGTCCGCATCTGGGAGGAGAGCCGGTGGCTACCGGCGGTGGCCGTGGGCGCCCGCGACATCGGCGGCACGGGCCTGTTTTCCAGCGAATACGTCGTGACCAGCAAGCGCGCCGGGCCGTTCGATTTCAGCCTCGGCCTGGCCTGGGGCTACATGGGCGCACGCGGCGACATCGCCAATCCCCTCAATTTCATCAGCGACCGGTTCGAGACACGCCCGACCAGCAGCACCGGTACCGGCAACTTCAGCACCAATAAGTTCTTCCGCGGGCGTCCTGGCTTCTTCGGTGGCATCGAATACCGCTCGCCCTGGCAATGGTTGCTGTTGAAGGCAGAACTCGACGGCAACGATTACAAGCATCAGCCGCAGAAGAACAATCAACCGCAGCGCTGGCCGGTCAACCTGGGCGCCGTGTTCCGCCTGAATCGCAACGTCGACCTGACGCTGGGATACGAGCGCGGCGAGGTGGCCACCGCGGCGATCAACCTGCATAGCAACCTCGCCACCCACATCGATCCGCCGAAGACCTACGATCCCAAGCCGGAGGCGGTAGCCTTCGAGTCCACGCCGGTCGACACACCTCCGGCCGGCCCGGCCTCGGCCAGCCCGGCGCCTGTCGACGCTGCCGCCGCTAATCCGGCAACGCGTGCGGCGCCGGAACAGGTGGACTGGCCAGAGGTGGCCACCGCTTTGCGCGACAATGCCGGCATCAACGTGAGCAGCATCGGCCGCCGGGGTTCGGAACTCGTGATCCACGGCCAGCAGGACCGCTTCTTCTATAGCGCCGAGGGTGTCGGCCGCGCCACGCGCATCATCGACAACCGCGTGGACCGCAGCATCGACTGGCTCACCGTGGCCAGCGAACGCAACGGTCTGAAGACGGTGGAAACCAGCGTGCACCGGCCGCGCTTCCTCGAACTGCTCGACCACCGCATCGACCTGCCCACCTTCCGGCGCAGCGTCGAACAAGACCCGGTGACGGCGCGCGACGAGGAAGTGCTATACCGCGCGCCGCTGAAGCGCTTCACCGGCGGCTTCTCGCTCGGCTACCAACAGAACCTCGGTGGCCCCGACGCATTCGTCCTGTACCAGGTGTATGGCGCGGCGTCGGGCACGTTCAACTTCACCCGCCACCTGTGGCTGGACGGCGTCGTCTCCCTCAACCTCTTCAACAACTACGACAAGTTCAAGTACGACGCGCCCAGCAACCTGCCGCGCGTGCGCACCAACCTTCGCCAGTACCTCACCAGTTCCGACCTCACCCTGCCGAACTTCCAGCTCACCGGCACCCACCGCCTGGGCGAGGACCTCTACGGCATGGCGTATGCAGGCATGCTGGAAAGCATGTACGGCGGCGCGGGCGGCGAAGTGTTGTACCGGCCGTTCGGCGAACGCTGGGCGGTGGGTGCGGACGTGAACTGGGTGAAGCAGCGCGGCTTCGACCAGGACTTCTCGTTCCGGCGTTATCACGTGGTCACCGGCCAGGCGACGGGTTACCTGGACACCGGCTTCCACAATGTCACGCTGGCGGTGAGCGTGGGCCGCTACCTCGCCGGCGACTGGGGCACCACCATCGACGTGTCGCGGGAGTTCGCCAATGGCGCGCGGATGGGTGCGTATGCGACGGTCACCAACAAGTCGGGCAGCGCCGGTTATGGCGAAGGCAGCTTCGACAAGGGCATCTACGTGTCGATTCCCTTCGACATGCTGCTGCCGCACTCGTCGCGCAGCCGCGCCACGCTGCTCTGGCAACCGTTGATCCGTGACGGTGGCGCGCGCTTGAACAAGCGCTACACGCTATACACGCTGACCAACGACCTCGACAGCGACTTGTTCGACAAGAACCTCGGCAAGATCAGCGAGTAACTAGAGGTAACGCAGCCAACTGTCCACGCCACGATCGATCAGGTCGTACACGTGCTCATAGGCGGGACGCTGTTGACGGTACGGATCGGGAACGTCCCGGCCCTCCACCCAGCGGTCCAGCAGGAACACCTTGCCGCTGACCTCCGGCGCCATCCGGCCGATGGCGGCGACATGGCTTTTCTCCATCGCGAGGATCAGGTCGGACTGGCGCAGGAGCGCGGTATCCAACTGGCGGGCCCGGTGAGGCTCCCCGTCGATGCCGTGCTCCCGTAACAATTGGAGCGAAGTCTCGTCCATGGGATAACCCGCCATGGCGCTGAGGCCGGCACTCCCGATCTGCACGTCGCGGCCTTCGCCCAGTCGATGACGCAAGAGGTATTCCGCCGTTGGGCTACGGCATATGTTGCCCACGCAGGCGATCAGGATTCGCTGGAACATAGTGCGATCATAAACGATGGATACGCTGTACATGATAAGGATCGAACGCGAGACATGACGATGTGGACCGCCATCACCAGCCTTGGCGACAGCGCCCTGCTGTTGCCGTTGATCGCATGGATCGCGATCTGCCTGCTGCTGCCCGTACCCGGGTGGCACACGGCGCGCCGCTGGGTGATCGCCGCCACGATATGCGGTGGTGGCGTGATGCTTTCCAAGCTGCTGTTCATGGCGTGGGCTATCGGGCCACCCGGCCTGAACTACACCGGGTTCAGCGGGCACACGGCGCTCGCCATCCTGGTCTGGCCCACCCTCGCCGGCCTGCTTTCCCTGGGCGGCACGCGGCGGCAGCGGCTGTCCATGATCGGCCTGGGCGCGTGCATCGGCGCGGCGGTCGCGGTATCGCGCCTGGTGTTGAAGGTGCACAGCCCGTCGGAAGTCTGGCTCGGTGCGATCCTCGGTGCCGCCGTGGTCACCTGGTTCCTGCGTGGCCTGACGCCCGGCGAAGCCCCGGCCTTGTCCGCCGCCCCCTGGCGCATCGCCTTGCTCGGCGGCGGCGCCCTGGCCATCGGACTGGTCTGCTACGGCCGCGTGTTTCCCTCGCAGCATCTGTTGCAGGACATCGCGTTATGGCTGAGTGGACACCCGAACGTATTCACGCGGCGCGTGGGGCTGGGGTGACCCTGCCGATTCCCATCGGTCACGGCTTCCGGTTCATCAGCCGCAGCCGCTGCATCGCCACCTCCCTGACCGACGCCACCGCGAAGGGCAGCACGCGATAAGGAACGACATCGTCCGGCAATCGGGCCAGGCCGTCTTCCAGCCCGCGCCGCCAGGCCACGCGGAGTTCGGTGTTGATGTGGATGATCTCCATGCCCGCGGCGATCGCCGCGCTCAGGTCGCGATCATCGGTACCCGAGCCTCCGTGCAGGGTCAGGAACACCGGCGCCGCTGCCTTGATCGCTTCGATCCGCGCGATGTCCAGGTGCGTGCGCGCGCCGCTCTCGAGCATGCTTCGCACCATGCCATGCCTGTTTCCGACCGCCGGGGCGAGGATGTCGACCCCCGTCGCCTCGACGAACTGCCTGGCTTCCTCAGGCGTCGTTAGCCCCGCCGTCACGTCAGGCGCGGTTTCGTGTATCTGCGAACCGGTGCCGATATCGCCGATCTCTCCCTCGACGAGCAGCCCGGGGTTGATCGCCTTCAGCGCTTCCACGGCCTCGCGCGTGCTGACGGCGTTGCGCTCCAGGGGCTGCGCGGAGGCATCGAAGGCGACGGCGTCGAAGCCGGCGCGTGCGGCTTCCACGGCCTTGGCCAGCGAATGCGTGTGGTCGGCATTGAGGAAGATCGGCAGGCCGTGTTCTTCGCGAAGGCTCCGCACCAACGCGGCGATCTGCCGTACACCGATGAAATCCCTTTCACCCTCGGACACACCGACGATCACGGGTACGTGGAGTTCGCGCGCGGATGCCTCGATGGCGTTGAGCATGACCAGGTCCGCCACGTTGAAATGTGCGACGGCGGTGCCGTTGCTCCGGGCTTGCTGGAGGATTTTCTTCAAGTCGCTCATGGTGGCGCACTCCGTTGAATCTGGCTTCAAAGCCGGTTAGCGCCCATCATTGGGACGCACCAGCCGCTTGAGAAGTGAAACGCCGTCATGTTGCACATGCATTCCCTGCAGATTTGTAGAAACTTCTCCCCTGTAAAGCGGAAGCGTGCATGACCGGCACGTTCAGCAATTTCGATCTCAACCTCCTGCGCGTCTTCGACGCGGTGATGCAGGAGCGCAGCGTGTTGCGGGCGAGCCAGAAACTCTTCCTGAGCCAGTCCGCCGTGAGCCACGCCCTGAAGCGGCTCAGGGAGATCCTGGACGACGAACTCTTCGTCCGCACCGCCACGGGCATGCAGCCGACGGCACGCGCCCTTGCCATCGCCGGGCCCGTACGGCAGGCGCTCGGTTCGCTCGAAGCCACCATCGGCTTGCAGACATTCGACCCCGGTACCTCCCCGCGTACCTTCACGATCGCGGCCAGCGACTTCATGACCCAGCTCGTCATGCCGCGACTGCTGCGCATACTGGCGGTGGAGGCACCCCAGGTGGACATCGTCATCCGGCCATTCACACGGATCGACCTCGCCGAGCAACTGGACCTGGGCCGGATCGACGTGGCCATCGGAACCTTCGCCACCGTGCCGCCCCGCTTCAGTTCGGATTACCTGTTCGACTACGACGACGTGCTGGTCATGGGCCCATCTCACCCGGTCGGCGAGATGACGCGCGAGGCGCTATCACGCCTTTCGCTCATGGTCGTATCGCTCGGCGGCGATCAGGAGGGCGCGGTGGATGGCTATACCTCCGAACGCGGGTTGGGACGCCGGTCAGAAATGTATGACCGCGCCGCGTTCGAACGGGCATTTCCGCAGGGCGGGCAGTCAACACGCGTGGCCGTGGCCCTGCCCCACTTCCTCGCCATTCCAGCGCTACTGGATGACACGTCGCTGGCTGCCATCGTGCCGCGTCCGCTCGCAGCGAGCTTCGCCCGTACCGTCCCCGTCTCGATTCACGAATTGCCCTATCCCGCGCGGCGGTTCGACGTCAGGTCGCTATGGCACGAGCGGCTGACCGGCGACGATTCCCATGAATGGTTGCATGGCGTGATCGGACGGGCGGCCTGTTATCTGCGGAAAGACATGCCTTGAGGCGCCCGTCAGAGCAGGCGCGTCCAGGCTGACGGGCACGATCGGGGAACGGCGCGCCGATACGAAAGCACGCGACCGGTTTCCAGGACCTCCTTCAATCGCTTGAGGTTGTCACCTACCTCGGTCACCGGGTGCTTGCCCAACAACGCCATGATCCTCATGCCGAACCACCCGAAAGGCAATCGCAAGATTTCGCGGACACGTGTTTCGCCGCACTCCGGGCCCGACACGAAGCGGACCTCCCAGGTGACGCGCCGCCAGCGCGGCGCGACCGTCTCGTAACGGATCAACGTGTTCTCCCGGCGTTCCGTCACGCGGACCGTCCAGTGTCCGCGTATGCGCCACGGACCGCGGATCGTCCACTGGTAGGTATCCGCCCCTCGCGGTTCCACGGCGACGACATCGCCGAGGAACCGGGGCATGTTGGTCAAGTCGCGGTAGTAGCCGAACACATCCGCCACGGCGCGCTGGATAATGATGCTTGCATCGATGACATGGGGCTGGCGGAACCACATCCTGAGCTGGCCTTCACACCGTGAGCGTGCGCGAATGATCGCGTCCCGCCAACGATGGGAGAAGTGAAAAGACCGCAGGACCAGAATGCGCGCGATTCAACTCGTCGGCCCAGGCGGGCGATGGCTTCGGCGACACCCGCGTCATAGGCAGTGCAGTTGTCGATGTGGCGCTGGACGACCGGCTGTGACGCGCCCTTGATGGCACGCGCCGTGTTGTCGAACAGGCGCTGCTTCTCTTCAGGCGAGAATAATTGAAGAGCTTTCGCGGCTGACTGAAGTAATCGGTGTCCTCGTGATGATTCCAGCGCTTGGCCACCGCATCGCCAAGGTCGAGCGGCTGCTCGGAGAAGTCCGGCTAGGCCTGCAAGGTCCCCTTGCTGTTGACGCCCTTGCTCAACCTTGCAACGTCAAACTCATCCAAGTTCGGGCAGAAATGGCGCCGCCGCGGCTGCACTGTGGTCGGCAGGGCTCAACAGGGCGTTCGTCGTGGTGCCACCGATGTATCGTTCGTGGATTTTCCAGCCGTCAGCAGTACGGCGAAGGCGGTCCATCATGGGTGAATAGAGCCAGATCCCTGGCAGGCCATTCTGCCGCTCCACCATCTGGCCGGCGCCAAGTGCACGCGCGCCTTCCGGTTCCACGTAGCGGACCAGCAGGTTCTGGTACCGGACAACGACCCCGTCCCCATCGTTGTCGACGATATGGTTGCCTGCGACGCGCGCAACGCCGGCAATGAGGTACGGATAATCGTGTTCGAAGAAATGACGGATGCCCGCGTGGTTGCGGATGGTTCCATGAAAATGGAAGGCAACGGCATCGGGGGTGAACGCATCAATCATCGACTCGACATCCCAGGTTTCGAACCACCAGTTGACGCGGTTTACGAAATCAATCGCACTGACGCGATCCGCTTCGGCAACCGGGCCCTGCGGGGAGATTCTCGGAAATGGTTTCATCTTCTTATCCTGTGTAATTACACATCATTAAGCAAAAAAATCAGCTAATACCGGCTAGTTCAAGCATGTCGTTGCGAACGCCGGTGGAACGCCTCTTGCCCGACGCACGCTCGAATTCGTCCTGGGCATTCTTCCAGACCACTTTCGCTTTGGCATGAAGCGCTTTACCCGATGCGGTCAGCGAGTAGTGAATACCCTGTTTACCCTCGATGGAAACCGCCTGGACATAGCCACCATCGACCAGGGGCTTAATCCCCCTGACGGTCGTCGTCCGCTCCATGACCATCTCATCGGCCAGCTCCTTGATGGAAATCCCTGGCGTGCGCTCTATGAGCGCGATGATCGAAAACTGGGAAATGGAAAGTCCCACCTCTCCCAAATGCCGGTCATACAGACGTGATGTATGGCGGGCAAGGCGTCGAGCCGCGAGGCAGTGGCAAAGATCGGGGCCAGTAGGATTTTTCATGACCATATCCTTGTGTGCAAATACACACATGTCAAGAGGCGTAGTTGTCGAAAGATCACATGCTAAGAGTATGATCGTAATTTTACGGTCATACAGGAACGCACCCGTGCCCCTTCCCGCATCATTTCCCGCTATCGGAAGCACGATCACCGCAGTCGGCATCCCGCTTGAACGCATCGAAACCCTCGTTCCCACGCCCGGTGTCGATGAGGTTCTGATCGAGGTACATGCGAGCTCGCTCAACCCCCTCGAACGAAAGCTGGCCGACATCAATTTCCTCGATCGCGCCATCCCCTCCCCACTCGGATTCGATGCGGCAGGCGTGGTGGCCACCGTCGGCCCGGGCGTCGCGGAATTTTCCGTTGGCGACAGGGTCATGGCCATGCTCGATCCGACCCGCGATGGATGCTGGGCAGACCGATCCTTCGGTTATGCACTTGCCCGGACCTGGCTCACGGTAAAGATTCCGGACGCGATGACCGTCGCGGACGCAGGCATGCTCCCTGTCGCTTTTCTTGCTGCCTGGGAAGGGCTACACGGCCACGTGCAACCGGGTGACACCGTCTTCATCCCGGGTGGCGGTGGTGGCGTCGGCCATCTCGCCATACAGATCGCCGCCAACGCCCTGGACGCCGGCAGGGTCATCACGAGCACGGGCCGCGAAGAATCGATGGCCCTCGCGAGGGACAGCGGCGCATCGGACATCCTCGACTACCGCGAAGACCACCTGACCGCTCGTGTTCTCGACCTCACCGGTGGCAAGGGCGTCGATGTGGTCTTCGATGCGACCTACAGCGAAGCGAGCTTCGTCCAGAGTGCTCGCGCCGTGCGACCCGGCGGGAAATGGATCGTTCTCGGTGTAGGCCCGGGCAAGACCACAAGGGTCGCGGAAACGCAGAGCCCGGTGGACGACATCCTCGCGAGCAAGGCCGCCTCGCACATCAACGCCAACGTCCTTCGCTATTTCACCGACAAGGCATTCGCCCCTGCCGCCATCCGCCAGCACCTGACCGATGGACTGCGCCACGCCGTTCGCTGGTATGAGCAAGGGAAAGTACGTCCGCATGCAGGAGTCCGTGTGCAGGGAACGGTCGGCGACATTGACCGGGCCCTATCAGCCCTGCACTCGGGACGGCGAACCACCGGAAAGGCGTCGGTGCTGTTCGGACCGGCGGCCTGAGCGCGTTACGGGATGAGGCCTGCCGTCTGATAGGCCTCGACCGCACGATCATAAAGGGCAATGTCGTTGAACCCACGTGAGACCAGTTGTGCACCCTCGACCGCCGCGTAGATGGCTAGTGCCCGCGCGCCTGCGTCCTTCGCGGCGGAATCATTTGCTGCTTGAAGCGCGCGGGTCAGCCACTCGACGTTGACCTCGGAAAACCGGACCACTTCCTCCTGCACTTCCGGCGGCAGTTCGTCACGTTCGGCAGCCATGATGCCGCACATGCACATGCGGTTTCCGTTGGCCAGCGCGCCCCGAAAGACACCCGTGTAGCGCCGCATGAAAACGGACGGATCCACCCCCTCATCGACAAGCGATCCGAGATACGCGCTCATCTCCGCCGTGTACTGGCGTGCGAGTTCAGCGCCGAGGGCGCCCTTCGTCGGGAAGTGATAATGGACGCTCGCGCTCTTGATGCCGACGGCCGTCGCGATATCCCGAAAGCTCAAGGCGGCGTACCCATTGGCCTGCACCATCCCTCGGGCGACGGCGAGGATGGATTGGCGGGTGTCAGCGTTCATCAGACCTCCGATTCGTTTACCTATCGATTGATAGGGGTTGACGACCCGAATTGCAAGCCGCATTATCTATCTATCCATAGATAGGTGATTCCATGAAGATCCATGACATACCCGGCTTTCCCAACCCCCTCCGCGTCCGCGTCGTCCTGGCGGCCAAGGGCCTCCTCGACAAGGTCGACTTCGTCCCGGTGGACCTCCCTGGCGCCGAGCACAAGCGGCCTCCGTTCCTGGCCATCAATCCGACCGGCACCGTACCGGTCCTCGAGCTCGACGACGGCACCTACATTTCCGAGTGCACAGCCATCACCGAGTACCTCGACAACCTCGACGGCAATCCGATCCTGACCGGAAAGACCGCGCTCGAAAAAGCGATGGTCCACATGATGCAAAAGCGCGCCGAGTCCGAACTCATCGACGCCATCGGCATCTACTTCCACCACGCGACCCCCGGCCTGGGCGAAGCCTTGCAGCCGTATAAGCATCCCGAATGGGAAGGCCGCACCTACTGGGGCGAGATGCACCGCGAAAAGGCACTGGCGGGCATGCACTATTTCGATGGTGTCCTGCGAAAGCAGCCGTACGTCGCCGGGGATTTCTTTTCGATGGCCGACGCCACCGTCCTCGGTGGGCTGCTGTTTGCCTACTACGCCCAGATTCCGGTCCCCCCGGCGCTGACGGCGCTACTCGAATGGAAAGACCGGGTCGACCAGCTGCCGGCCGTGACCCTGGCCGCGGCCTGACGCCCTCATCCAAGGAACCATGACCGCCGCACCGGGGTGGGAAGCGGACTGGTCCGCGAGTCCTCGACCTTTCCGCTGGCGAAGGAGGCCTTGCGGTGATCGGGCGAGGCTTTTTGCCGCTCGTTCGAATGTGGTGTGTGGCCTCGTTCGCTCGTCCCGGGGTGACGGATCGCGGGCCAGCCCGCTTCCCACCCGGATGAGGGGATTTCACACGGAACGGGTTGCCCCCATCGCGGGCGCTGCTCTTGCCACGCGACACCTCAGTGCCCGGAAGAGCCGTGCTTCCCGGACTTCCGCGAAGAACCTCATTTTTATCCGATGATTTGCCGAGCCCAGCCGTAAGCTCCGGCCCGTCGCGGGCCGGAGCTTGCACATTCACGACCCGTTGAGGACCGAATCTTCCACATTCACACCATTTCAGTCGGCGTGTGATCGATCGACGGCACGGCTGTGGGGTCGATGTCCGGGTCGGGCCGGATGCGGAACCAGATGGCATAAAGTGCCGGGAGGAACAACAGGGTCAGCACCGTTCCACCGATGGTCCCGCCAATCAGCGTGAACGCCAGCGAGCCCCAGAAAACGGAGAACGTCAGCGGGATGAAAGCGAGCACGGCCGCGAGCGCCGTCAGGATGACGGGGCGGGCACGCTGTACGGTCGCTTCGACCACGGCGTGGTAAGGATCGAGGCCCTGGTGCTCGTTGGTATGAATCTGCCCGATGAGGATGAGCGTATTGCGCATGATGATGCCAGCCAGGCCGATAAGCCCAAGGATGGCGTTGAAGCCGAACGGCTGGTGGAAAAGGATGAGCGTGGGCACCACGCCAACCAGTGCCAGCGGAGCCGTCGCCAGAATCATCAGCATGCCCGAGATGGACCGCACCTCGAAGACGATGACCAACATCATCAGCAAGAGCATCAGGGGGAACACGGCAGCCAGTGCCTTGTTCGCCTTGCCGGCTTCCTCCAGCGCCGCGGCTGTATCGATGTGGTAGCCGGCCGGCAACGCGCCGGCCATCGGCTTCAGGTCCTTGATGAGCTGCATCGATACGTCCGGCGGCTGGAACGCCTCGCCGATATCGCCGCGCACGGTGATGGTCGTCATGCGGTCGCGCCGGCGAAGGATGGGATCTTCCATTCGCACCTCGCTGTGACCGATCTGGTCGAGCGGAACGCGCTTGCCCGATGACGATACGAGGCTGAGTCCCTGGAGGAGTGCCGGGTCGAGACGCTCGTCGCCTGAACTCCGGGCCACGACATCGACCGAGCGGATGTCTTCGCGTACCCGCGTGACCGTCGCACCCGTAAGGAAAAACTGCAGCTGGCTCGCCGCATCCTGCGAGGTCAACCCGAGGGCATTGAGACGGTCCTGGTCGAGCACGAAATGCATTGTCGGCACACGCTCGCCCCAGTCGGTGTTCACCGTGCGCATCGCCGGGTTCTTGAGCATGACGTTTTTCACATCCGCCGCGATGCCGCGTACTTTTTCCTCGTCCGGGCCGGAAACCCGGAAAGCCACCGGGAACGGCGAATACGGGCCGAAGACAATCTGTGTCGCACGAACACGCGCTTCGGATGCGAGTCCGTTCTGCGTAGCCTCCCACACCCGCCGCTTGAGAGTTTCACGGGTTTGTTCGTTGTCCGTGAGTACGACGATCTTGGCGAACGACGGATCCGGAAGCTCGGGCGCAATGGCAAGGTAAAAGCGCGGCGCGCCTTGCCCGATGTAGCTGGTGACGATCTTGGCTTCGGGCTGCTTGCGAAGCCAGGCCTCGACCTCGGTCACCGCCTTCGTCGTCGCGTTTATCGAGCTTCCTTCGGGCAACTGGATTTCAATGAGCACTTCGGGGCGGTCCGACGCCGGGAAGAACTGGTTTTTGACGAAGCCCATGCCGAAGACGGCGATGGCGAACAATCCCACCGTCGAGCCTGCGATAAGCCACTTGCCGCGGACCGCCCACGCGATGAGGCCCCGGAGCTTCTTGTACTTCGGCGTGCCATAAATCGCCGCGTGCCCACCGTGCACCGGCTTGATGTCCGGCAACAGCTTGACGCCGAGATAGGGCGTAAACACCACGGCAACGAGCCAGGAAGTGAGCAGCGAGAACATCACCACCCAAAAAATGTTGCCTGCGTATTCACCGGCGCTCGACTTCGCGAAACCCACCGGCATGAGCCCGATGGCAGTCACCAGCGTACCCGCCAGCATCGGCGCCGCGGTGTGTCCCCAAGCATAGGTTGCCGCCGTCACCCGGTCACGCCCTTCTTCCATCTTCACCACGATGGTTTCGATGATGATGATCGCGTCGTCGACCAGAAGACCCAACGACAGGATGAGCGCGCCGAGGGTGATTCGATCGAAATCACGCCCAGTCGCGAGCATGATGACGAAGACGCCCGCGAGCGTCAGGGGAACCGCAGCCGCGACCACGATGCCGACACGAAAGCCGAGACTCACGAGGCTGACGGCGATAACCACGGCGAGTGCGACGAAGAACTTGAGCATGAACTCGTCGTACGCTTCGGCGATGTTGACCGCCTGGTCGGTGATTTTCGTAAACGACAGGCCAACCGGCAATTCGCGGGCGATATCGGCCGCCTCGTGTTCGAGTGCGTTGCCGAGCTCCAGGCCGTTGTACCGGTCTTTCATCACCACACCGAGGACGATCGCCGGCTCGCCCTGGTTGCGGATGAGGAACGTGGCGGGGTCTTCGTAACCGCGCCGAACGGTCGCGATGTCCGACAGGCGAAGCGTGCGCCCATGGCTCACCACCGGTGTCTGGCTGATGCGGTCAAGCGAATCGAATGCCCCATCGAGGCGCACGACGACCTGGGGGCCCGCGGTGTCGATCGAACCGGCTGGGGTCAACAGGTTCTGGGCGTTGAGCGCGGAGAACACGGCGGACGGGGCGATACCGAGGGTTGCCAGGCGCTCGTGCGAAAACTCGACGTAGATGCGCTCGGGCCGTTCGCCGATGATGTTGACCTTCTTCACGCCGGCCACGTGCAAGAGCCTCTGGCGGAGCGTCTCGGCCTCACGAACGAGCGCGCGGTGTGGTTCACCCTTCGCCTTCAATGCATAGAGCGCGAAAGTCACGTCGGCGTATTCGTCGTTGACCAAGGGGCCGATGACGCCTGGGGGCAGTTTCGCCGCCTCGTCACCAAGCTTTTTTCTCGCCTGGTAGAACTCCTCGGGCACGTCGGCGGGCGGCGTGTCATCGCGCAGCGTCAACGTGGTGAAGGCAAGCCCGGGTCGGGTGAAGGTCTCGCTGCGGTCGTACCACTTGAGTTCCTGGAGGCGCTTTTCCAGCGGCTCCGCGACCTGGTCTTGCATCTCGCGGGCCGTGGCGCCCGGCCAGGCTGTCACGACCGTGAGGACCTTGACGGTAAAGCTCGGGTCCTCGGCGCGGCCCAGGTGCAGGAATGCAAACAGCCCGGCAAAGGAGATGGCGACAATCAAGAACAGGGTCACCGACCGCTCGCGTACCGCGAGCGCCGAGAGGTTGAACCCGCTCATCGTGCGGCCCCCGCGACAGTCGCACCGCCTTTGCCGTCTGGCGTCACCGCGGGCTTGGCCGCATCCGCATCCGTGCCGGACACGTCGAGCACGCGCACCCGCTCGCCCTCGTGGAGCTGGTGGGCACCGAGTGCGACGAAGCGATCCCCGGGTGCGAGGCCCGATGCCACCGACGCGGTCTCCTCGCCCACACCCGAGAGGCGGATGGGCTTCCAGCTGAGCGCGTGGCTTTTCCCGTCAATGACCCAAACGCCCGGGCCCTTGCCGGGGTCGTAAACGGCCGCGAGCGGAATTTCAATGGTCCCTTCGCCGGGCTGGTTGAGACGAATCACCACCGTGGCGCCAAGCGGCGCATTGGCGGCGTCACCCTCGAGCACAAAACGCGCTTCGAACGTACGCGTAGCCGCATCGGCCGACTCGGAAAGCTGGCGCAGGCGTGCCTGACCACCCTGCGCGGTCGATCCGAAAATCGAGGCACTCGCCGTCGAACCGATTTTCGGGCGCACCGTCTCGGGCAGGTCGACGAGTGCCTCCCGCGGGCCGGCATGGGCGAGACGAACAACCACCTGTCCGGCCGTCACCACCTGACCGGGCTCGGCCAGGGTATCGACCACCGTCCCGTCGGCGTCTGCCGTGAGAACCGAGTAGCCGGCCTCGTTGGTCGACACGCGCGCCTGGGCTTCTGCCGCTTTCAGCCTTGCCGCGGCCGCTTCCGATGCCGCCTTGGCCTGGTCATAGGCCGAGGCCGACACCGCACCGGCACTGACAAGACCCCGAAAGCGCTTCTCGTCCGCCGCCGTTTGCAACGCTTGCGCGCGCGCAGCTTCGACCGCCTGCGTCGCGGCCGCGTTGGCCAGCGCAAGATCGGTCCTGTCGATGCGCATCAGGGGCTGGCCCGCATGGACCACCTGCCCGGTGTCGACCAGACGCTCGACAATTTTGCCGGGCACACGAAAGCCAAGATTGCTCTGTACGCGGGCCGAGACCACGCCCGTATAGGCGCGGCTCACGAGCTGCGCGGCACTCGCCGTCTGCGAACGCACAAGAGGGGCTTCGAGCCTCGGATCAGTCTGGCTTTGCGAGCAGGCGGACAGGACAACGGCGACGACAGGGGTCAGGACGAGGGGAACCCGGCGCCGAAAGGCAGCGTGCAACATGATGGCTTCCGAAAGAAACAGGGAGCATCAGTGTTGGTGTCTAGTGACCTATTTGTCAATTGGTCACATCAAATTTAGGGGGCAAGGCTCCTGAGGACCAGTCCCAGGACAACCTCCAGACCCGCGGGGGCCCCATCGAGATCGAGCTGGAGCATAACGGGATTCGTAAACGGCGACGTGGCGAACCAGATGCCGCAGCAAACGTCGTCGATAGGTGTTTTCTTCTCGAAAGCACCCGCGTCCCGCCCCTCCTGGACCAGCGTGGTCAGGCGTGCCAGCAGCATCCTGGTGTAGTGTCGCGAGCTCCCCCACTGTTCCGCGCAGGAGTGGGAGACGATGTCGTAAAGCTGTCGATCGTTGAAAAACTGCTCAAGGCTTTGCTTGAGAATCTCACGGAAAAAGGCACGGAGACGCTCATTCGGGCCGTCTGCCGCCTCAACCGCTGCTCCCACGGCCGAGAGCTGGCCCGTGAGGCAACGGGTACAGATCGCCTCACCGATGGCCTGCTTCGAGTCGAAGAACTTGTAGATGTATGCCTTCGAAAAACCGATGGCCTTGGCCAGGTCCGACACTGTCGTCTTGGCATAACCAAACCGGCTGAAATACTCGTCGGCGGCTTCGATGATTTGATCCCGCACCGATACCGAGGCGAGTGGATCCGGAACGAGGGCGGGCGCTGTACTGGTCATGCGGTGACAGTACAACCCCGACGACCTCCTTGACAACGAGTGACCATTTCGTAATATGGTCACATTTCATCGCCGAGCCCACCCATGTCATCCCTTCCCCGGCTTGTACTCGCCGCGTCCCTTGCGGCGGCCCTGCAAGCGTGCGCCGTCGGCCCTGATTACAAGACGCCCCCCACCATCGACCAGGCGGCCGACTTTCATTCGGCCGCGACGGCTTCCATCCGATCGGGGCAGACAGTCGACGCCTCACAGTGGTGGAACGCGTTCGGCGACCCGACCCTTGCCGCACTCGTGGAACGTGCCATGCGGGCCAACCTCGATCTCGCCCGTGCCGAGGCCCGCGTGATCCAGGCCCGCGCGGGAGTTACCAGCGCGACCGCGTCGCTCGCACCAAGTGGCGCCATCGATGCCTCCGGCGGCCGGGCGAAGCAATCTCTAGAAACGCCGCTCGGACGTGTGCTCGACAGCACACCAGGCTTCGACCGATATGGCAATCTCTACGAAGGTGACGTCTCGGTGGGTTGGGACATCGACATCTTCGGGGGACGTCGGCGCGAACGCGAGAGTGCCCTGGCCAGCTATCAGGCAGCCCGGGCCGAGGGCATCGCAGTGCGTCTTGCAGTCCAGGCGGAGGTCGCGCGCACCTATGCCACCCTTCGCGAACTTCAAGGCCGCCTCGCTGTTGCCAGGGACCAGGTCAAGACGCAGGAGCGCCTGACATCGACCATACGCATGCAGTTCGATGCGGGTGTCGCCCCCGAGCTCCAGCTACGCCAGACCGAGGGTGTCCTCGCGCAAGTCAGCGCGGCCATCCCCGATCTCGAATCAAGCCTCGAAGCCACGGGCAACGCGCTCGACGTGTTGCTCGGGCAACAGCCCGGCACGGCACTTCGTGAGCTCCCTGCCGATGCTCCCGTGCCCACGCCTCCCCGCGTAGACGCCATGGATGGCCCGGCAGGATTGCTGCGCCGTCGACCGGACATCATCGCCGCCGAACGGCAACTCGCCGCGACCAACGCGAACATCGGAGCGGCAATCGCGGAGTACTACCCCTCGTTTTCGCTCTCGGCGCTTGCCGGCACGGCAACGACCACCGCGGGCCACCAGTTCACGGGACCCGCGAACCAGGCGTCGGCCCTGCTCGGTCTGCACTGGCGACTGTTCGATTTCGGGCATATCGACGCGGATATCAAACGGGCAAAGGGAGCCCATGCCGAAGCGCTCGCCAACTACCGGCTGACGGTCCTCCACGCCAGCGAGGAAGTCGAAGATAGCCTGACGGAGCTGGTCAAGCGGGAGGCGCAGGCACAGATCCTCGCCCGCGGCGAAGACGCGCTCACCAAGGCACAAACGGCGTCCCGAACGGCCTTCGAAGGTGGCGCGGTGAGCATCATCGAGGTGCTCGATGCCGATACGCGACTCCTTGCTACACGAGACGCACGCGTTCGGGCGAACGCGGCCGCGACCCGCGCCGCGATCTCATCGTTCCGCGCCCTGGGCGGCGGCTGGGATGTGCCGCCCGCGAAGGCCCCCTGACGTGAGTCATAGCCTGCGCCTCTGGGGTGACCGGACGGGCAATTGCATCCGGGTTGCCATTGCCTTGCACGAGGCGGGGCTTCCGTTCGAGGCGCGACGTATCTCATTGACCAACGCCGAACACCGGTCAGTCGATTTCCGGGCCCTCAACCCCATGGGAAAGGTTCCTGTCCTCGAGGAGCGTGGTGCATGTGGCTTGCCTCGCGTCACGGATCAAACGAACGCGATCTTGCTCCGGATCTCGGCCATCGCACCAGGCACGCTGGTTCCAACCAGCGCCACCGCAGCATCCATCGCCATGGCACGCTATTTTTTTTTCGTCACCGATGTCATTGCCCCTAGCCACGCAGGCTTCTGGCTCGCAAGACAGGGCGACTCGGCGGCGGCCGAGAGGTTGCAAACGCTTTCGCGCGCCACGGCCGAACTGGCCGAGACATTCGCAGCAAACGGCACTTTCATGGCCGGTGACACATTCTCCCTGGCCGACATCGCTGCCTTCACAATTCTGACTTCGTGGGGCAATGACTTTCCCTGGCAACGACTCCCTGCCCTGTCGGAGTGGCGTGACCGCGTGGCGTCCCGATCTTCCGTCATAGCCGGAAGCCGCGTTTTTTTATCGGGATGACATCGCAAGAACCGGATAGTTTGCGCGCTGACGAGCGCCGGTCATTCAACTCGTCGGCGGAAGCGGAATATCGCCACGCGCCGACACCAGCCGCAGGAAGGCCTCGCGCTGGTAACGACTCATGCGCAGCTTCTGGCCCGTGTCCATCGTCACCACGTGGTGCCCGTTGAACCAGGGGTGGATGGCCTGCACGCGGCGCACATTGATGATGGCCGATCGATGCACGCGGGCGAAATGCTTCGGATCGAGCCGTTCGGCCAGCGTCGCCATCGTCTCGCGCATCTCGTGCACGCCATTCATCAGGTGGATCTCGACCGCGTTGCCATTGGCCTTGATCCAGACGATGTCGTCGACATCGATGAAGGTCACCTGGTCACGCGTGCGGATGGGAATCCGGTCGAGATAGCCTTCGCGCCGGCGCAGCGCCTCCAGCACCTGCTGGATGGCTTCGCTGCCCGCGGCACTCGCGCCGGACGGTGTTGGCGCCGCCAGCCTCGTCTTCACCCGCTGAAGCGTCTGCACGAAGCGATCGCGGCTGAAGGGCTTGACCAGGTAATCCACGGCATTGGCTTCGAAGGCACGCACGGCGTAGTTCTCGAAGGCGGTGACGAAGACGGTGGCCGGCATTCTCGCCGGGCCGATCGCGGCCACCACGTCCATCCCGTCCATGCCGGGCATCTGGATGTCGAGGAAGACCACGTCCGGCGAATGTTCGCGGATCGCCTGCACGGCGGACACGCCGTCGCCGTACTCGCCGGCCACCTGCACCTGCGGGTCCTCGCCGAGAAGGCGAACGATGGCGCGCCGCGCGATCGGCTCGTCATCCACCACGAGGGCGGCGATGGTCATACCGTGTCGATCTCCGGTGAGTCGTCCATGTCTTCGATGCGGCGGAACGGCAAATGGATGCGGCAGGCGACGCCTTCGGGCCAGAGCATGTCGAGACGCACCTTCCCCGCCTCGCCGTACAGTTCCTGCAAGCGCAACTGCGTGTTCGATAGACCGACCCCGTGGCCCTTGTGCGTCCGCCGCCCCTCCCCATTCTCCAGCGTACTGTTGCGATTGCGCACCTCGATACAGAGAAGATCGCCCTCGCGGCGGCTCTCGATCTCGATGATGTCGCTGCCTACTCGCTCGCTGATGCCGTGGTGGATGGCGTTCTCGACGATGGGTTGCAGGATCAGGCTCGGCACCGCGCAATCCAGCGTGTCCGGCGCCACGTAGATGCGTATGGCGAGCCGGTCCTTGAAGCGCATGGCCTGGATACCGAGGTAGAGGTCGAGCAGCACGAGTTCGCGCCGCAGGCTCACTTCCTGGCCGTCGTAATCCTCCAGGAACGCACGCAGCAGGTCACTCAGGCGCAGCAGCATGTCCTCGGCGGACAGCGTGTCCTCCTTCAAAAGCGTGGCGATAGCATGCAATGTGTTGAAAAGGAAATGCGGCTGAAGCTGCGATTTCAGGGATTGCAGCCGCGACTGCGCGAGTTCGGCCGCCATGCGGCTGGCTTCCATCTCGCGACGGTTCTTTTCCTCGCGGAACTGCAACGCCTGCTGGATCGCGAACAACGACCAGTACGTCAGTAGTCCGGTGGCGAAATGCTGGCCGAGGAACTGCCGGAACTGCTCGGCGAAGGAACTGGGTTCGAAAGGCGCGGATACCAGGGCGCCGATGAAGAGCGACAGCAGCGTCACCGCGATACTCGCCGCGATGGGCCGGAACAGCTCACGCAGCCGGGTGACACCGATGACCGGGTACCTCGCCGCCAGCTCGAACACGGCCGGCGCCAGGGCCGCCCACGTGTACCACTGGATCATCGACCAACGCAGGTAATCCGTGGCGTCCCAGGTATGTCCGGAGAGGGCGTCCTGTTGATACCGCTGCACGGCGAAGACGACGACCACGACCGTCCACAGGGCGATATAACGCCTCCATCCGATGTCGGTCGTGCCGAGGCGAAGCTTCATCACAGGGAATCCAGGAAAGAGTGCGGGGCCATCTTAGACGCAGTTTCCAGCCGGCGAGAAGCATTCCTTTCACCCGCTACGATTCGCCCCGGCCCTCCTACGATTCGTCCCGGATGCGTTGTCCGGCAGGCTCGCGCGAGTGCCAGATAGGGGCGTCATCGACCGACTCAGGAGAGTCCCATGTCACCGATCCGCAGCGCCCTTGCCGTTCTCGCCCTCGCCTCTGTCGCGTCCTCCGCGAGCCT
Source organism: Luteibacter sp. W1I16 (assembly GCF_050434905.1). Lineage (NCBI taxonomy): Bacteria > Pseudomonadati > Pseudomonadota > Gammaproteobacteria > Lysobacterales > Rhodanobacteraceae > Luteibacter > Luteibacter sp. W1I16. Next base: position 4,239,047 of record NZ_JBNDJJ010000001.1, on the reverse strand, counting down.
CGCCGCCGACCTCACGAGGCTGCCCGTCGAAAAGCGCGAGGTAGGTCTTTTCACCGTGGTCAACGCCACCTTCGACAGCGTGACGGACATCGCCACCGCACCGGCGAGTTCCCAGGATTTCGAGAAGGTCGCCCTGGGCGACGCCCTGCCCGGCGGCCTCAACTCCGCGACGGTACGCCTTCCGCCCGGCGACTGCGTTCGCGATGTACGCGTGACCTTCCGCGATGGACGCAGCCAGGTCTTCCCGGCCGTGGACGTCTGCCGGACGCACGGCCTGCGCCTGGCGACACACCCCGTCTAGGTGCGCCGCGGGCGTGCGGCGGCTACGCTAGCGGACCTTCATGCAACCGCCGGCACCCGATGACACGTCCTGATCCGCAGAGCGAAGCCGGCCAATGGCTCGACCGCCTGCTCGAAGCGCGTGCCGCCGAAGCGCAGGCGGCACGCGACACCGCACTCGCCGCCGACGAACTGCGCCGGTACCAGAAGTTCGCGCGGCCGGGGCAGCCATCGGCGCACATCGTGCAGCTTCGGCAGAAGCAGGCAGCGGCACGTCAGGCCAGTGCGCGGTCCCGGCAGGCCTTCCTCAAGGCCGCCGTGGAATTCGTGCGCAGCGCCGGGCTGACGATGCCACCCAAGGCCTCGCTGGAGGTATTCGTCACCGCGTGGATCGACACGCACGTGACGAAGGACGCGGGCTAAGCCAGGCGCCCTGCCCGCGCTTCAACGCGCGGGGCAATCGTCCCGGCTGTTGTCCGCGATGCCGGAAACCAGCCAGCGGCCATCCACGCGTACCAGGTTCACCGCATCGGTGCCGCAGTGCTTCACCTTCCCGTTCACGAGAAAGTCGTAGGACGCCCAGACGATGGCGATGTCACCATCGATGCGCACCAGCGGATCGTAGATGCGCTCTTCGATGCGGTCCTTGCCCGGCTTGATGTGATTGGCAAAATCGGCAAGGGTCATGCGGACGACCTTGCCCTTGCGCAGCAGGGCCACGCTCCCCTCGGGCTGCACCGCGGCCAGCATGGCCGCACTGTCGTACTTCGCCATGCCATCGAACAAAGCCTGCACAGGCGCCAGTACCGCGGCCTCTTCCTTGGTGGCGGCGTGTGCCGGCACTACGGCGAAACCCACGAACGCCATCATGGCGGCGACCAGCGACCCAAGCTTCATGCGATTCCCCTGTCTTCAGGACGGACCCCATCCTAAGCCGAATCGCGGGCCGGGGCGTATGTGTCAGTGGTCACGCTTCCATCGGCTTGACACCCATGGGCGTACAGTCGGGTCCATACCCTTCCTGGCAACCCTGCATGACTCTAGACGATTCCGCCCGCCGGACGATCTTCCTGGCTTCGTGCCTCATGGCGGCGCCGCCGGCCGCCGCGGTGGAGCGGTACGTCGGCACGGCCTACCGGGCCGGCGCCGGGACACCCCTCTACCGCGAGGTGCACCTCGTGGACAGCGAGCGCCATGCGGTCCTGTTCGAATGCCTCGACGGCAAGGCCTTCGCCCGCAAGGAGCTCGACATGCGCAACGGTTCCCCGCAGCCCGACTATTCCTTCCTCGATGCCCGCACGGGCTACGAGGAAGGTGTTTTGCGGGAAGGTGGCACCCGCGTGGCCTATGTGCGCCGTCCGGGGGGCCAGCGGGTGGAACGGCCGCTACCGGACAAGGGCGACGCGGTGATCGATGCCGGCTTCGACACCTACCTGCGCACCCATTGGGACACGGTGGTGCGGCGAGGCGCCACGGTGGCCTTCCTGCTCACCTCGCGCGGCCGCTTCATGCCGATCCATATATCCGCCGATCAACCACGCGACGGCGACCGCCAGCTCACCCTGAAACTGGATGCGTGGTACGCGTTCGTCGCGCCATCCATCGTGGTGACCTACAGCGAAGCCGACCGGCGGCTGCGCCGTTACGAGGGCCCGGGCAACATCCGCGACGCGCGCGGCAAGCCGATCACCGTCCGCATCGAGTTCCCTCCCTCGGAACGGCGAAGCGGGGTCACGGGCAATCCCATCGACGATGCCTTGAGCGCCCCACTGGACGGCCGCTGCGCGAGCTGACCCGCAGGCAGGGTACAAATTCACAATCCGGGTGCAGGACAGGGTGTTAAACCACCGTATTGGCCTCGCCACCTTTCCCACTCCGGAGTATCCCCATGTCCCATGCCATGCTGGACGACGCCTTCATCGCACGCCAGAAGCAGCGCCTGCTCGACCTTAAAAAACAACTGATCGAGGTGGGCGACGCCGCCGGTGACGACGAACAACGCTGGCAGGCGGCCGCCGGTGGCGAACCGCAGGACGAAGGCGACGACGGCGATCGTTTCGCCCAGCAGGCCAACGACGAGGCCGTGTTGTCGCACAACGAAACCCGCCTGGTCGCTATCGACCGCGCGTTGGAGAAGATCGACGAAGGCACCTACGGGCTTTCCGACAGCAGCGGTGACCCGATTCCGCGCGAGCGCCTGGAAGCGGTTCCGGAGAGCTGCTACACCGTCGAGGAAGCGAACGACCGGGAGCGCGCTGCGCGACGCGGCTAAAAAAAAGCACGACCGTCCTATCGTGCCCTTCGGCACCCCCTGAGAATGGCCAAGGGCCCCTCAGGAGACAGACCCGTGACCGAATCCAATGAACTCGCGCTAGATCCGAAGCGCCGCAACTTCGTCCTCAACGCGGGCACGCTCGCCGCGGGCACCCTCGTCGGCGCAGGCGCTATCAGCGCCTCCGCTCCCGCGAGCGCCGCGACCACGTCATCATCCACTGGCAAGAAGGAAAGCTCGATGTCTTTCATCACCACCAAAGACGGCACCCAGATCTTCTACAAGGATTGGGGCAAGGGTCAGCCCATCGTCTTCCATCACGGCTGGCCGCTGAGCGCGGACGACTGGGACGCGCAGATGCTGTTCTTCCTCAACGAAGGATTCCGCGTCATCGCGCACGACCGCCGTGGTCATGGCCGCTCCACGCAGACGGCCACTGGCAACGAGATGGACACGTACGCCGCCGACGTCGCCGCGCTCACCGAACACCTCGACCTCAAGAACGCCATCCACATCGGCCATTCCACCGGCGGTGGCGAAGTGGCGCGTTATGTCGCCCGTCATGGCAAGGGCCGCGTGGCCAAGGCCGTGCTGGTCAGCGCCGTGCCGCCGATCATGGTCAAGACCCCCGCCAACCCGGGCGGCCTCGACATCTCGGTGTTCGACGGTCTCCGTCAGCAGCTGGCCGCCAACCGCGCCCAGTTCTACCGTGAAGTGCCGATGCCCTTCTACGGCTTCAACCGCCCGGGCGTGAAGACGATCGAAGGCGTGGTCGACAACTGGTGGCGCCAGGGCATGATCGGTGGTGCCAAGGCCCACTACGACTGCATCAAGGCCTTCTCGGAAACCGACTTCACCGAAGACCTGAAGGCGATCGACGTGCCGACCCTCGTCCTGCACGGCGACGACGACCAGATCGTCCCTTACGCCGATGCCGGCGTGCTGTCCGCCAAGCTGCTCAAGAACAGCGAGCTGAAGATCTACAAGGGCTACCCGCACGGCATGCTGACCGTCCATGCGGAAGAGCTGAACAAGGACATCCTCGCCTTCATCAAGAAGGCTTGATGGTTCGGTTGCCGCAACGGGTTATCCGTTGCGGCGACTTCTGGTTTGTCGGCTAGCGCGACATCCCCTGGCTCAGTTGCATGTTCTGCTCCCGGAACGCCTCGAGCATCTGCGACTGTTGCTGATCGAATTGCTGGATCTGCGCGATCGCCTGTTCCGGCTGCGGCGGTGGCACACTGAGATCCACCTGCGCCGGACTCGTCAAAGGTCCTCGGCCGAGCATCGTCAAGGTCAGGGTCTCCTCGTTCAAATGAACAGCGGCCAGATTGTCGGCCGTGATCTGATTCTTGTGACATGCCGCCGTGAACTGCAGCAAGCGGTCTTCCGATGCCTCGGGAATGTTCCTTTGCAGTTCGTTATAGAGGTCGTGATTCGGGCTGTCCGGATGCCGCGGGTCGGTGCGGGCGTGGGTCCGGCTCTGGGATATGGCCTCAAGTTCCTTCTCAGGTTCCTCGGGCTCAGTTTCCTGTGTTGCACCGAATACCGGGGCACCGCGCGACACAGCGGGCGTCACCGCCTGCTGCAGGTCGGCGATGAAGGCCTGCGCCTGCACCGTCTTGACGGTCGTCTCGTCCGGCAGGCCCGTCACCGGCATGTCATGCATCGACTGGAACCGCGCCACGGCGGTTTGCGTGGGCGCGTCGTAGGTTCCATGGACGGTCAGTGGATGTCCCGCCATGTCCGGCACGCCCAGCGTGTTCAGGTTCTCTTGCAGGGTGCGGACGCTATCGGCGTTCGGGAGTACGGCGGCTGCGGCCTGCAAAGGGTCCGTCCGTCGCTCTGGCGGCGCTTGATCGATGGTCGGAAAAAAGGGCGACACCGTTCGTGCCTCGGGCACCACGGACCGATAAGCCGCGATCGCATCATCGGGCTGCTCGTTTCGCAAGTACGGCGCGTCCGGTTGCCCGATCGAACGTAGTTCGGTCTCCACGGCGCGATGCACGGCGGCTAGCGTGGCGGCACCGGCTATGCCGTCCGCGATCAATTCATGATCGCGCTGGAATGCCTGAATCGCGGTTTGAGTCGTCGGCCCGAAGTCCCCGTCGGGATGTATCGCCCGCCCGCGCGCATCCGTAAACCCCAACCGCGCCAGGTCCGTCTGTAATGCAAGCACATCGTCGCCGTGCATGCCTTGTCGAAGCGCCCTGCCCTCAATCGCGTGGGCCCGGCCGACGGTCGTCGGCCCCACATGCAAAAGCGGCTCCGAATTGCCGTTGCGCTGAACAGTAAGGTCGACGGACCTGTCATCGTGCACGGTCCGGCTGATGTCGTCACGTGAAAGCTGCGACCATTCCCCGCCAATGTACGCGACGGCTCGCCCATCGGCATTCCACTGAACGAAGTCCGAGCCCGAGGCGAAGAACCCAGAAGTCGCGCGGTGATTACCGATGGCGGTAGGCGAGCCTTTACTATGTTCGCCGCCTCGCTCCAACGCATCGATGAAATGGATGGCCTTGCGGGGTTCCAGGAACAGGTTCTTGATGGTCATGTAGTGAGCCGCGAGGTCGGGACGTGTCGGGTCTTCGCCCGTGGCTGTTGGTTTGATCAGGGGGTCTTTCAGGACTTCCTGCCATGCGGCGTGCAGCGGGTTGTCTGGGCTGATCTGCTGTAGGCGTGTGTAGACAGCAGCGGCGTCGAGAGCGGCCTCGCGTCCATGTTGCATGGCTGCCGAGAATGCTTTATCCGAACGGGACTTAAGGTCATCGAGGGACTGGATCGTCGCCAAGGACTTATCATGATCCGCCATGTCAAAGAGCACTTTTTTGGTAATGCGTTCGCTCTGATTAAATCCCTTAGCTATGATCGTCGACATTTCGATACGTTCGCTAGCTGACGCTTTCTGATAAGCCTGCGTCACTACGAGTTTCGAGAGAGCAGAATCGTGAATACGTTGGACCTGCGCCATATCTCTTTGATGGACAAACTCCTTTCCTCCATTCGATTTTAAGAAAGCGTCGATACCTCTCTTTAATTGTGGATCGATAGGTCGATTCCCCTGCTTCCTGATCGTGTTTCCATTACGCGAAAGGTCGCCAACCATCGCTCTTCGCTGAATATCAGTAAGCTCCGTTTCGGCATGCTCCGCTACCCAACATTGATATGCAGTAGCCATGGATTCGGCCGTTTCACGATCCTGACCGAGATCCTTTTGAAGCGTACCAATGGTTAATCCACTATTCTCTACCGGGTACATTTTCCCGCTCTGGTACTTTCCAGCGAATGACAATCGACTCGAAACATCCCTTCCTCCGAGATTTCCCTCCGATCCGACACCCACCACGAAATATGCGATGGCCTTCAAGTGCCCCTCGCCAAGACTTTTCTGTTCCGTCATAGCAATCTTCCGTAAATATGTATTAAGTGCCTTGCATCACAGAAGACGAAATTACTCAGTTAAGAACGCGCTCGCGCCCCTAATCTACTCGCCTAGGTATTCTCGCGGAATCGTCGACCCACATGGGCTTGCCATGGCGATGGCCCGAATGTGCATTAGCCATCAAGCGCTAATTAAGGTGAAGCTCATCAGTCAAGAAACCGTGTGCGTCATCGATATCACTTTTCTCAGATTTGTCGATGATTCGTTTGACCTGATCCTCCTCAACGACGTGCAAGTGGGACGCATGCCCCACTGGTGTCAGATCATCTTCACGGACACGGAAGACATACCTACCTCCGGTAACCAACATCGTGCCGTCATGCAGATCCATCCCCCTGCTAATGAAGGACGCCCACTCGCTGTATGGGCTATCGGAAGGCGAGTCATTGAACAAAGGAACCTTCCTCCAGACAACCGCCTTCCCGTCAGGAGAAATTCTTTGACTAACTTCCAATATAGGCGCGTACGCGAATTCACGATTGAATCGCAGCGTACTCACATTGAATACTACGCTCCCAATGGTTCCTCCCGGACCAATCTCCTTGCAACGGAAATCCAGGAGACTGTCGCTTACGTGCGACTCTCCCTCTGAATCAACGAACGAATCAATGTATCCACCAAATTTCTTGATCTTGACGTCTCGGATCTCCCCGGAAAAGAAGTCCATAGCTTTTGATTTATCGCTGTTGGACGACAGGAGAACCCAGACAATCCACCGTCCGTTCGAATGCTCCACAAACATGTTCTCGGGCCAACTCTCCTTCCCATCGCCAAGCTCACGTTCGGCGACTCCATTGCTTGGCCACACGGGCGCCTCAACGGACGCCTTAGCTACATGGGACGGCGGCTGATCCTGCGTAAACGCCCCTACCGCCGGCGCTACGGTGAGCACCGCGGCCATGGCCACATGCTTTGCTCTCATCGTTTCGATTCCTTCGGATTGACCGACCGCCTGGCTTGAAGAAGGCGTTCTGTCGTGGTCGAATTTCAGGCTTGATCGCGTTAGCGGTGAGGCTCGCGGCCGAGGTCCAAGTTCTCTCGCAGTTTGTTCGTTGGCGATGGCGAGATCGCGTAGTAGTTGCTGGTCGTAAAGTGGGTCGGGGGTAGCCAGTTTGTGGACTGGTAGGAGTGACGACGCTGGCGTGTCGTTTTCGCCGATCATAGGAAGTGCGTCACTGCGATTATCCCGGCTATGCATTAGCGCTCCAACTTCATTGAAGGTGGAGTTCTTCGGTCAGAAACACGTGTGCATTCCTAATGCCACTTCTGTTGGCCTTATCGATTACCCGCTTGACATCTGCCTCGTCACGAACGTGCAAGTTGGGTGCGTGACCTACCGGTGTCAGGTCATCCGCACGGACACGAAAGACGTACCTTCCACCGACGATCAACATGTTTCCATCAGGGAACATTTTGCCATCCTGATATCTTCCAGCGAATGACAACCGGTTGGAAACGTCTCTGCCTCTGAGGTTACCCTCCGAGCCCGACGTCCCCCCAGATTTGAGTAGCGCCCCGGTTTCGAGTTCAATCCCCCACCAGAAGGAGATTGGACGTGAAGAAGCGTTTTTCCGAAGAGCAGATCATTGGTTTCCTGCGTGAAGCCGAGGCCGGCATGCCGATCAAGGATCTGTGCCGCAAACACGGCTTCAGCGAGGCCTCGTACTACCTGTGGCGAAGCAAGTTCGGCGGCATGAGCGTGCCCGAGGCCAAGCGGCTGAAGGACCTGGAGTCGGAGAACGGACGCCTTAAAAAGCTGCTGGCCGAGCAGCTTCTGGAAAATGAGGTCATCAGGGAAGCTCTGCGAAAAAAATGGTGAGCGCACCGGACCGGCGCGAGCTGGTGCGCTATCTGATCGGCAAGGAACTGAGTGAACGCCGGTCGCTGGCGATCGCCGGCATGAGCGCAAGCGCTTACCGATACGAACCGCGGCCCGACCCCAATGTCGAGCTGCGCGAGATGATCTGCGCGCTGGCGAATCGCCATAAACGCTACGGCGTCGGCATGATCTACCTCAAGCTCCGCCAGACCGGACAGATGGTCAATTACAAGCGAGTTGAGCGCCTGTACCAGGAGGCGAACCTGCAGGTGCGTCGGCGCAAAAGGAAAAAGGTACCTCCGGCCGAAAGGCAGCCACTGCTCCGGCCCGCGGCCGCGAACGAAGTTTGGTCCATCGATTTTGTCTTCGATCGCACCGCCGAAGGGCGCGTCTTGAAATGCCTGACGATCGTCGATGACGCCACGCATGAGGCTGTCGCCATCGAGATTGAGCGGGCGATCTCAGGTATCGGCGTAACGCGTGTCATGGATCGCCTGGCCGTCACTCGGGGGCTGCCGAAAATCATTCGCAGCGACAACGGAAAAGAGTTCTGCGGCAAGGCCATGGTCGCATGGGCGCACGAACGCGGCGTGCAGCTGCGACTGATCGAGCCTGGCAAGCCGAACCAGAATGCCTACATCGAGTCGTTCAACGGAAGGCTTCGCGATGAATGCCTCAACGAACATTGGTTTCCCAGCCTTCTGCATGCCCGAACCGAGATCGAAAACTGGCGACGGGAATACAACGAGGAGCGACCGAAGAAAGCACTCGGCGGACTGACTCCCGCTGCTTACGCGAAACAGTTACATTAATCCCGGACTCAAAATCGGACCGCTACTGAAGGCGGGGGGACGTCGAGCCGACACCGACCACGAAATAGGTAAGAGCCTTCAAGTGCCTCTCGCCAAGATTTTTCTGTTCCGTCATAAGTTTCCTTCCAGCCAAGTATCGATCATCCTTCTTCAGCGAAGATGAAGCTGTTCAATCAAGAATTCATGTGCGTCTTTGATGCCACTCCCTTCGGCCTTGTCAATGACTCGCTGGACATCGGCCTCATCAACAACGTGAAAATGAGGTGCACGACCCACGGGCGCTAGATCATCTTGACGAACGCGGAAAACATACTTTCCCCCGGCGATCAACATCGTGCCGTCACGCAGGTCCATCGCTGTCCCGATGAGCGATGCCCACCCTATACATGAACCACCCGAAGAAAATGAGTCGCAATACAAGGGAACCTTTCTCCAGATAACCATATCGTCATCAGGAGAGACCCTTTGGCTGACGTCTAGTATGGGCGCGTACAGAATCAGCTCATCGAATTGCAGCGAATCTTCATTAATTTGCACGTCGCCGATGGCTCCTCCTGGGCGTGGATCTTTGTAATGGAAATCGAAGACGCTGTTACTCACATGCGTCGCACCTTTCTCATCGACAAACGAATCGTTGTACCCTCCAGGCTTCTTTACCTTGACGTCTTGAACTTCGCCAGAAAAGAAATCCAGCGCCTTTGCCTGACCACGCTCTGGCGACACGAGAACCCACGCAATCCACCGGCCTCTCGAATGCTCAACGAACATGTTCTCCGGCCAGGTTTTCTTTCCATCGCCAAATTCGCGTTCCGCGATTCCATTGGTTGGCCAAACGGGTGCTTGCACATGCGCCTTAGTTTCAGGGTTAGGCAGGTGATCTTGCATGGATGCGACTACCTCAGGTGCTACCGCGAGCACCGCGGCCATGGCCACATGCTGCACTCTCATCGTCTCGATTCCTCCGGTTTGATCGACCGACTGCTTCGAAGAAGGCGTTCTGGCATGGTCGAGCTTCAAGTTTGACCGCGTTGGCGATGGGGCTCGTGGTCGAGTACCAAATTCTCTTAAAGTTCGTTCGTTGACGATGGCAAGATCGCGTAGTAGTTGCTGGTCGTAAAGTGGGTCGGGGGTAGCCAGTTTGTGGACTGGTAGGAGTGACGACGCTGGCATGTCGCTTTCGCCGACCATGGGAAGTGCGTCACTACGATCATCCCAGCTATGCATTAGGGCTCCAGCTTCATTGAAGGTGGAGTTCTTCGGTCAGAAACACGTGGGCATTCCTAATGCCACTCCCGTCAGCCTTGTCGATAACTCGCTTGACATCAGCCTCATCGAAAACGTGGAGGTTGGATGCTTGACCGACTGGCATTGTCGCCTCCCCGTAAACTTACTCCAGACATAACTCGAGGTCTCCGGGCAAAATAGCCCCAAGGAGACCCATCATGCGCAAAAGCAAGTTCACCGAGAGCCAGATCGTCGCGACGCTAAAGCAAGTCGAGGGCGGCAGGCAGGTCAAGGACCTGTGCCGTGAGCTCGGCATTTCGGAAGCGACGTATTACGTCTGGAAGTCCAAGTACGGCGGCATGGAGGCATCCGACGTGCATCGGCTGCGCGACCTGGAAGCCGAGCACAACAAGCTCAAGCGCATGTATGCGGATCTGGCGATGGAGAATCACGGACTGAAAGATCTCATCGCAAAAAAGCTGTAGACCCGGCGCACAAGCGCCCGCTCATTACCTGGTTGGTCGAGCACCATGGATGGAGCGAGCGTCGGGCCTGTCAGGCACTGGGCTTTTCGCGATCCACGCGGCGCTATAAAGCGCGTGTCGATCGCGACGAGCCAGTCATCGCGCTATTGGCGGAGCTGGCGGAGCGCTTCCCGGAGCGCGGCTTCGACAAGCTGTTTCAGATCATTCGCCGCCGCGGCTTGCCGTGGAACCACAAACGGGTTTGGCGCGTGTATTGCCTGATGCAACTGAATCGCCGGCGGCGCGGGAAGAAGCGCGTCCCAACGCGTCATCCGCTGCCCTTGGTTGCTGGTGAGTCGATCAACGGGAGCTGGTCGATCGACTTCATGTCCGACGCGCTCTGGGATGGTCGCCGGTTCCGAACCTTCAACGTGATTGACGACTTCACTCGCGAGGCACTGGCCGTGGAAATCGATCTCAACCTGCCTGCTTCACGTGTCATTCGGACACTTGAGCGGGTCGCGGCATGGCGCGGATATCCCTCGAAGCTTCGCCTGGACAACGGCCCGGAGTTCGTGGCCCTCGCGCTAGCCGAATGGGCAGAGCGCAAAGGGATCGCCCTGGACTTCATCGAGCCCGGGAGGCCGATGCAGAACGGCTTCATCGAGCGATTCAACGGCAGCTTCCGGCGAGGCGTACTCGATATGCACGTCTTTCGGAACCTGACGGAAGTGCGTGAGCAGGCCGAACTCTGGCTGGCTGATTACAACCGCGAGATCCCACACGACAGCCTCGACGGGATGACACCTGCCGAGTTCAGGCAACAAAACGATCCGGCTGCCTTGGGTTATGGTTGGCACTAACTAACGGGGGGTCGACAGCATCAGATCCTCTTTCCGGACGCGGATCACATATTTTCCGGCCGCAATCAACATTGTTCCGTCTTGAAGGTTCATGGCCGTATCGATATACGATGACCATATGCGACATGATCCATCCGAGGAATATGAGTCGCAGTACAGAGGTACCTTTCTCCAGATCACCGTCTCGTCAGGTGATAATTTTTGAACGACCTCCAACATTGGCTTGTACGGAATTCGCTGATCAAATTTCAGAGGCCCGTCGTCAAATCGTATGGTGTCAATGCCTCCCGAATGCGAGTCCATCGAGTCAAGGTCGATAGACGTATTTCTCCTATGCGTCGCATCTTTTGCGTCGACGAACGAGTCGTTATAACCGCCTGGATTTTTTACCTTTACGTCTTGAACTTCACCCGAGAAGAAATCGATAGCCTTTGCCTGACCGTGGCTTGGCGACGCTATCACCCAGGCGATCAACCGGCCTTTCGAATACTCTACGAACATGTTCCCGGGCCATGTCTCTTGCCCATCCCCGAGTTCGCGTTCGGCGATTCCATTGCTCGGCCAACGAGGCGGATCTACTAGCATCTTCGTCGTGGTCACGCCATCCTGTGCCGACACGTCTATTGTCAACACCGCTGCGAGGATCGCAGCCATGGTCAGATACCTAGCTTTCATAGATCGTTTTCCTTGAGATTGATCGATTGCCCACCCGGAGAAACCTCCTGTTGATGGGCTTCATGCCGCGACGGCCATCTGGCCAAGCGCAGCGCGCGCCTTACGACTGGCTGTCGCGACGACTTTGGCCTGCTTCTCTGGCGGAGCGGCTCGCTTGAGGTTGAGTTCGCGTACGTCGACCCTTGGCAGCAATCTGGCCATGAATCGCTTGTCCTCGTAGTACCTGATCTTTTCGCACTTCACCGGGTGCGCGATACCTTCGTAGAGGATCACCTCCTTGTCCGAACCCATCGCCTTGAGCTCCTGTGGGAGCATCAACGCCCGTCGCTCGTCGGACCGGTTGCGGGATACGTCCCTGCCCCTCGACACCGTTTCCTTCGACACCGTCGTATAGCCGAGCATGTCCGAATAGTCGTTCGCGTCCTGTTGTTCCCTGGGTGCGAAGATGATCTGCATCGCGTGATTGGTGATGATCGTGCGGGAGATATCCTTGCCGTACGTCGCATCCAGCTGCGCCATGCTCTGAATGATGGGCAGCAGGCGAAGGTTGTATCCGGCCATGTATGAGACAGAACTCGCCAGAATCTCGACTTTGCCGATGGCGGTGAACTCGTCCATCAGCAGCAGGCACTGGTGCTTGAGTTCGGGGTTGGTCTGCGGCAATTCCCGCGTATTGACGTTGATCAGCTGGCTGAAGAAGAGATTGACGATCAGGCGGCTCTCGGCCAGCTTGTTCGGCTGGATGCCGATGTAGATGGTCATCTTCTTCTTGCGCACATCCGTCAGCAGAAAATCGTTGCAGCTCGTGGCGGCGTCGAGCACCGGGTTGATCCACGCGTTCAGCGGCTCCTTGAAGCTACCCATGATCGACGCGAAGGTCTCGTCGGCCTGTGACAGCAGGTTGGCGAAGGCGGTTTTCGCGTCCTGGCTGAGGTGCGGCCATGCCGTCAGGCGTTGCAGGTGCTCCCGCAAATCGCCGCCGTCACTGGTCGAGAGCCGGTACACCCCGCCCAGCGTGGGGAACGGTTTGACACTCGACGGGACACCGATAGCCGCCTCCTGATCGAAGTTCTCGAAGAGATAAAGCGTGAAAGCTGTAAAGGCATTTCGAGCCTGACTGCTCCAGAACCGTTGGTCCCCGCTGCCATCGGGGTACAGCATGGCCGCTATCGATTGGATATCGGAGATGCGAAACGCGGGGTCCGGCGACACGTAGCTCAGGGGATTCCAGCGGTGGGTCCGCCGGTCTTCGGCGAAGGGGTTGAACAGAAAGATTTGCTGTTCCTGTGATGCCCGCCACCCACTGGTCAGGTCGAAGTTCTCCTGCTTGATGTCCAGCACCACGATGGAACCCTGGTACTCAAGCAGATTGGGAATGACCACGCCGACGCCCTTGCCCGAACGCGTCGGGGCGGCCAGGATCACGAACTGCTGGCCGCTGAGCCGGATCAGCTTCTTGCCGAACTTCCCGACGACGATGCCGTCGGGCGACTCCGTCAGAAGGCCTTGCTTCTCCAGATCGCGTCGGGTAGCGAAGCGTGCGTCGCCATGAAGGGCCGTCGAACGCGATGAGCGCAGCAACGGCACGAGGCAGCCGACCCACGCCAGCGCCGGCAGACCAAAGCCCGCCACACCCGCCGCCCTGATCTTCCACGCGTACGGTGCGTACTGCGGGTAATCCAAGGCATTGTGGTAGTCCCACCACGTCCGCCAGGTCAGCAGCATGTCCACGCCGAGCAGCGCGAGGGTCAGCAGACCCGAGAGGTACAAGCCGCCACCGAAGGCGACCAGAAATATCGCCGCGGCAAGTGCGGCCTTCGTCGATCCATTCACGTCAGGCTCTCCGTGCCCACTTTTCGAGGGGCGCAGTCTAGCCACTTTTCGGTGGCGTAACGCACGGGTGGGGAAAGTTCTCACTCGGCCGTTTGAATCTCAACGGCGAACCCACCTGTAGCGCGGTCCGTCTCAGCTGAGTCATGCGACTTTTCCCAACATATCCGCGCATGCGCCTGCGCCGTGCACTGCACGCCCATGTGGGTCAGTGCGCCGATCGCTTCCAGCGAAAGCGCCAACTGCGCGCAGTCCACCGTGTCCGATTCGTGCACGAGATCAGCGAGCAGCCCGGTAAGGCCGCGCGCGTACTGCAACCACTCGGTAGCGTCGTTGAGCAGGTCGTGCGCCGAGGCTTCGGGGTCGATGTAGTGGCGCGCGCAGCCCTCCGTGCGCGCGGTGTCGTAAACAGGCATGAACATTCCTTGGAAATGAGCGGAACCGCCGTCCAGGTGCGGCACGCCACGCACAGCGCGACGTGCCGCGGATCAAACGGACTCGCGGGTTCACCGGCGGCCCGAGACCGGGCGCCGGGTGGCTTGATTGACGAAGTGGATGCGGCGTCAGCCGGTTTCAGTCGCCTGCACAGGCGCTTGCCCGATAGGTGCGGACAAGAAACATCTCAGACGAAGGGCTGAATCCGCGGTTCGTCAACCGTCTCTGCACGGTGGGCAGAGGGCCCGGTAACCGGTGGGGGTGTCGCCGGGGGGATTCGGCGGGCGAGCTGGTGCCGTATGATCGTGGGTAGCCACGGATCAACTCCTCGATAGTTGGTCATGGTCAGCGGGTCGGGAGTGTTGGCGCACTTCCGGCCCGCGCTTCTCACCGCATGAAGCGATGGTTGTCTGCGACGCACGCAAATCGATTGCGCAGACAACGTGCCGACCGTAACAAAACAACGTCATGTTGTCTGTAGTCGTCATCGGAAAATTGCAGCCACTATCTACTTGAGCAAGGCCCACCACTGCGACAGGCTGACGACGGCCGTCGCAATCATCACCAGCCCCAGAATGGTCCAGGCATCGCTCAGTTGATTACCAGGGGAGCAGTACGATCCCGGCGCAAACATCGCCGCCGCCATGCCCGTGTAATGCATGCCGGTCACCGCGACCGCCATGACCAGCGCGGCACCCAGGCGTAGCGCCACGTGCGTCCAGTGGCGGCTGGTGCGCAACCAGGTCATGATCAATAACGCCGCACCGCTCGCACCCAGCGCGATCGCTGCCGAAGCCCAGAACAGAAGCGGCCGGTATTCGATACCCGGCAACATGCGCATGGCATACATGCCGCCGTAGTGCATCAGGCAGACGCCGGTGGCCATCAGCACCGAAGCGATCAGCCAGGTCACCAGGCGCACGCCGTCGCGGATCACGTAGAAACCGATCGCGCTTACCACGACCGCGACCAGCCACGACGCCACGGTGATCGGCAGGTCGAACGTGACCGGCACGCCGAGCGTCAGCGCGGCCATACCCATGAAATGCATGGCCCACACACCGGTACCGAACGCGAAGGCGCCGGCGACGACCCAGCGCAACTTCTCCGCTGGGGCGGCCGCACGCACGCGGGCCGTCATTTCTATCCCGCAGTACCCGGTGAGGGTCGCGATGACGAAGGAGTACGCCACCATCACCATGTCGTAGTGCTGTTCCATGCGAATTCCTATGTGATGGTCAGGCGCGTGCGAAAGTGAAGAAGGCGACGTTATCGGCCAGGCCGTCGGCCTGCTCCAGCATGTGCCGGCTCGCGGAGCTTGCCTGTCGCAGCAGCGACTCGTGGGCCTGCATGGCCTGGTCGATCTGGTTGAGGGCCACGCTGGCCTTGCCGACGCCGTCGGATTGCTGGGCACTGGCACGGGCGATGTGGCCGACCACATCGGTCAGTTCGCGCACGCTGTGGACGATCCTGGCGAGCGTGTCGCCAGAACTTCCCGCCAGCTGCGCACCATCGCTCACCTTGTCGCGACTGTCGGCGATCAACTGCTTGATCTCACCCGCCGCCGCGGTACAGCGTTGGGCAAGGTTGCGTACCTCGCCAGCGACCACGGCGAAACCTCGCCCGTGCTCGCCCGCGCGGGCGGCCTCCACGGCTGCGTTCAGGGCGAGCAGCCGGGTCTGGAAAGCGATGGCATCGATGAGGCCCACGATGTCGGCGATGCGGTCGCTGGAATCGCCGATCGCACTCATCGCCTGCTGCATCTGAGCGACGACGTCACCGCCGTCCTCCGCGCATTTACGCGCTTCCGCAGCCAGCCGGTCGGCGTGGCGGGCGTGCTCCGCGGTCTGCACCACCAGCGTGGACACCGTCTCCATGCCCGCGGCCGTTTCGCGCAGGCCAGCGGCGTCCTCTATCAACTGGCGCGCCAACACCTCGTTGTCCGACACCATCTGCACCGCCGCGACATTCACCGCGCCGGCGCCATCGCGCACCTTGCGGATCACACCTGCGAGGCGATCGTCCATGTCTCGGAAGGCCGCGCGGAGTTCACCGATTTCGTCGGAATAAAGGGCGGGAATGCGATTGTCCAGGCGCCCGTCGGCGACCGTGCGCGCCAGTGCCAGTGCGTCCCGGATGCGCACGGTGACCGAGCGGACGAAGATGCCGTCGAAGATCACGGAAAGCAGGAGTCCCGCCAGCACGGTGCCGAGTTCCGCGTTGCGGATATCGCGTCCTTCCGTGGCCTGCTCCCGGGCCAGCGCGTCGAGCGATTGCCTCGCCGCCGCAAGCGATGCACCGGCATGTTCCGCTTCGAGCTTGGACAGCAGCTCGCTGGCGTGCTGATAGACCTCTCCGGTATTGGCGTTGGCCCGGTCGATGCCGTAGAGGCCGACCAGGCCAGTCACCACCAGGAACGTCAGTACCAGTCCAAGCCGCAATCCCATGCGGACCTTGATCGTGTAGCGAGCCATCGGAGCTCCCCCGCTCGTTGAGACTTCGGTCGTTATCGGCCGGCGGGGGACGGACTTTAGGCTCGATTTCGCATTTATTTATACAAGCATCCACACGTGCCGATTTCGCATATGGAACTCACGGCCGCGCTTCCAGCACGATATTGAACGGTGTTTCCGCAGCGCGACGGAATCGACGAAAGCCGCCCGCTTCCACGATCACTTTGCGCAAACGCGCCTCGCCTGCCTGGGCACCCAGCGCCGGGCCCTGCTTTGCGAGCGAGACAGGCACGCAGATCATCGACGATGCGGCGTAGTACACGCGCCCGACGGGATTGAGGTTGTCTGCCGTGCTGTCGCCTGCGAAAGGCTCCACGACCATGCACGTGCCGTCATCCTTCAATGCCCCTTTCGCGTGCCGGGCGGCTCCGTCGGGATCGGCCATGTCGTGCAGGCAATCGAAGAAAGTGATGAGGTCGAAGTCGCGACCTTGATAGCCCGAGGCGTCGGCTTGCTCGAACGATGCGTTGACGATACCGGCTTCCTTCGCGCGTTCGCGAGCGACATCGATCGATGGAGAGTGATAGTCGTAGCCCACGAACTGCGATGCGGGAAAGGCCTTCGCCATCAGCACCGTGCTCGCGCCGTGGCCACAACCGATGTCGGCGACCTTGCCACCCCGTCCCAGTTTGTCGACGACGCCTTCCAATGCCGGCAACCACGCGCCCAACAAGTGCGCGTGATACCCGCCACGGAAGAACCGTTCGACGCCATGGAACAGGCACGGATGGTGTTCGCCCCATTCCATGCCTTCGCCACTGCGGAAGTTGTCGCGCACGCGCGGGTAGGTGTGAAACAACGCCAGGGCGATTTCATAGGCGCCGGAAAGATCGACGGGGCCGGCGGGATCGGCCAGGCAGGCCGCCTGTTCTTCACTGAGATGGTACTTGCCCGATGCGGCGTCGTAATCGACATAGCCGCCAGCCGCCTGGTTGCCCAGCCATTCGCGCACGTAGCGCTCGTGGGTTCCGGTACGTGAGGCCAGTTCGCCAGGGGTCAACGAGTCGCTGGCGAGTGCCTTGTACAGGCCCAGCTCGTCACCAAGCAGGACGAGCACCGCGCTGAACGCGGCGCCAAGGTCACCGATCGCCTTGCCAAGGAAGGCATTGAGTTTTTCTTCGTTGATGGACATGGGTACGCGCTCCGAAGCCAGGGGAATCGGTGCGGCGATCTTCGACGGTTCCGGCCGGCCGCCAGGCCCGGAACCGGCGACGTCGTCCTGCCGGCGGCATGTCTCCGCCAGGGTCGGGGCGTGGTCGGCTTCGAGGGGTCACGTTCTGCCCGCCGCCGGTGAATGTGTCATCGGCGCATCGTTGGAGACGATGGCGGGCGTGGGGCATGGTGCTGAGAGTATGCGCCGATTCAGCACCCAATCAATGGGACATCTACGCGCTCTGTGCGTGCTCTTGCTGGAGGTTCTCGACCGTCTGGGTACTCTGTGCGATCCAACGTCGAGTCAGACAGATAGCGCTGCCGAGTTGGAATCCGCCCTATCCCGTTGCAACACCGCCTGCATCTGCTTCGCATCCCGCTTCGGCGGAATCCCGAACATCCTCGCGTATTCACGACTGAACTGCGAAGGGCTTTCGTACCCCACCTGGAAGCAGGCCGTCTCGACGTTGAAGGCGCTCGAGATCATCAGCCGCCGCGCCTCTAGCAGGCGGAGCTGCTTCTGGTACTGGAGCGGTGTCATCGAAGTCAGCGTCTTGAACTGGCGGTGGAAAGCGGAAGGGCTCATCTGCGCGATCGCGGCCAGTTCCTCTACCCGGATGCTCTCCGCGAAACGGCTTCGCAGCGCCTGCATGGCGTTGATCACGCGCTGCGACGGGCCATTCGCCAACGTGATCCTGGCGACCTCGCCACCGTGCGGACCCGTCAGCAGCCAATAGCAGATCTCGCGCATGATGACGGGGTGTAGCGTGGGAATCGCGTGTGGCGTATCGAGCAGACGAACCAGGCGCAGCGCGCAATCGGCCAACGGCCCCTGGAAGTCCGTGACGAAGACACCGCGGCCGGCTTCTCCGGCTGCCTTCGGCGGCGGGTCGAGTTCCTCCGCGACGCTACGAAGGATCGCGAGATCGAGTTCGAAGGCGAGGACGAGGCACGGTTCGCCCGGACTCGCTTCGACAACGCGGCCGATCGACGGTGTTTCCACGCCGATGACCAGCGCCTGCCCTGCCCGGTATTCGAGCCGGTTGCCGCCGAACATTCCCCACTTGGCGCCCTGCGCCACGACGCACATGGCGGGCCGGGAGATCATGTGGGAAGGCGGCTTCGGATGGTCGGAACGCAGGATCGCCATCCCCTCGATCGCCGTCATGTACGGGCTTTCGCCGGGGTGGCCTTGCGTGTAGCGCAGCAGCGCTTCCGTCAACGGGTCTGGCATGTCGAGCCGATCCCTGTCCGATGAAACCAGGAACAAGGCTAGCCCTCCGAGCAGGATCAGGCAAGAAACAGGAGGGTTTCGGCATTCAAGGCGCGGGGTTACAGGGCCAGAATGGCCCCGACCTTCCCGCGCTGAAGCGCCGTCCCCCGATGAGAAATCCTAGCCATGTCAAACAGTAAGATCGCTATCGTTACAGGCGGCAGCCGAGGCATCGGCCGCGACATCGTGCTCAACCTCGCCAAGCGAGGGGTCCGCCCGATATTCACGTACAACGCCAATCGTACAGAGGCCGACAAGGTCGTCGCGCTGGCCGCGGAGGCCGGCGTGAAGGCAGTCGCCCTGCCGCTGGACGTGGGCGATGCAAGAGCGTTCGACGGCTTCGCAGACCGTGTGCGGGTCGCCTTGGCCGAACTGGGAGCCGACCGCTTCGACTACCTCGTCAACAATGCGGGGACGTCGTCGGGCGCCAACCTGGAAACGATCACGGAGGCAGAGATGGACGCGCTTTATGACGTCCATTTCAAGGGCGTGCTCTTCCTCACGCAGAAGCTGCTGCCACTGATGAACGACGGTGGCCGCATCGTGAACATTTCCTCGGCACTGGCCCGCATCGCCATGCCCAACCGCATCGGCTATGGCCCGATCAAGGCGGCCGTCGAAGCGCTGAGCCGTTATATGGCGCTCGAGTTGGGACCGCGACGTATCACCGTGAATGTCGTCGCGCCAGGCGCCATCGCGACCGACTTCAGCGGCGGCATCGTTCGCGACAACCCTGATGTCAACAAGGCGGTGGCAGAACACACCGCACTGGGACGCGTCGGGTTGCCGGGCGACGTGGGACCGGTGATCGCCTCGCTGCTGGCCGATGACTTCGGCTGGGTGAATGCGCAGCGGATCGAGGTGTCGGGAGGCGTGCATATCTAGTTAGTTGCATTTTGAAAGTCACGCCTCTAGGCTCTGCACGGATTCGTCTTGCCATCGTGCGATGCCATGAAGCCGCCCTCGCCTGTATCACGATCACTTCTTGCCCTTCTCGCCTGCGCCAGTGGGGTGAGCGTGGCCAATGTCTACTACGCGCAGCCCCTGCTCGATGCCGTGGCCGCATCCTTTGCGATCGCGCCGGCCGTCGTCGGCGGCGTGGTCACGGCGACGCAGGTGGGCTGCGCCCTGGCCCTGCTCTTCGTCGTACCACTCGGTGACATCGTCCACCGTCGCCGCCTCATGCTCGTTCAAGCGCTGGCGCTCGTCGGCGCGCTGATGATCATCACGCTTTCCGGTAACGCCACCGTACTTCTCGTCGGCATGCTCGGCGCCGGCCTGTTCGGCACGGCGATGACCCAGGGCCTGATCGCGTATGCGGCGAATGCCGCGGGCGACGACGAACGCGGACACGTGGTCGGCACGACGCAGGCGGGGGTCTTCATCGGCCTGCTGCTAGCCCGCGTGGTAGCCGGCGGTATCAGTGACATCGCCGGCTGGCGGAGTGTCTACGCCTTCGCCGCCATCCTCATGCTTGGCCTGGCGGCGATGCTCTGGCGAGCCCTGCCCGAACTTCCGGTCCATGCGAACCGTCTCTCGTATGGACGTCTCGTCGCGTCCATGGCCACGCTTATCCGCGGCGAACGGGTGCTTCGCGTTCGCGGTGTGATCGCCCTTCTGATGTTCGCCGCGTTCAACATCTTCTGGAGCGCCCTCGTGCTGCCACTTAGCGCTGCGCCCTACTACTTCTCCCATACCGCCATCGGTGCCTTCGGCCTGGTGGGCGTGATCGGCGCATTGGCGGCTGGGCGCGCCGGACACTGGGCCGACGAGGGACATGGCGAACGGACCACGGTCGTCGCAATCGTCCTGCTTATCGCGGCGTGGCTGCCTCTGGCCTATATGGGCGCGTCCATGTGGTGGCTCGCCCTCGGCATCGTCCTGCTCGACATGGGTGGGCAGGCGATCCACGTGACCAACCAGAGCTTGATCTTCCGCACGCGGCCGGATGCGCATAGCCGGCTCGTGGGTGCGTACATGCTGTTTTATTCAGCGGGAAGTGGATTGGGCGCAATGGCGACGACGATGACCTATGCGCGATATGGCTGGAATGGTGTTTGTGCGTTGGGTGCGGGTGTCAGCCTTTTGGCGTTGTTGTTCTGGGCTGCGTCCGTGCGACGGGAACCGTGTGTCGATGCGTGTGCCGCTACGACACCCGCTCGGTAAGACGCGCGATGCCCGGGATATTCAGGGTCAAAGGAAGCAGCAATCCTTCCCGCTCCACCGACCATAGGAAGCGGACTTCCTGCTGACGTTCGTAGCGCTGGGGCTTGATGAAGCCGATGTCATCCGGCGGCGTGCGTGCCTCTGGTTCCACGCGGTCCTGATAGCGGACTGGCCCCCATCGAGCATCCATCACTGGCATATGCGTTGCGAGCGTCTCCGTGACGCAGTCGAAGAAGGCTTTCGCGTCGCTTATCGCCACGCAATGCGATCCGAACGCCTCCGCCATGACCGAGGGGTCGAACACAGCCGTGGTCGATACCAGGTACGCATCGCGAATCTCGGCGATGGATACGCAGTCCGCGTCGCTGACGTGGTGGCCGACTGTCATCGGCGCGAGCGCCCTGGCCATGGCGACCAACTCGGTTTCCGAGGGCGGATAAGGGGCGTCGATGGCAAAACCATGGACCGCCTCGCCGGGGTCTCCCCGCTCCGGATCCGTGTAATCGCGGCAAGTACTCAGCGTGCTGAGCAGGACCTCGCCGCGCGTGAAGGCATCTGCGAATTCCGCGCGATTGAAGAAGCGGAATACACGATAGGTCATGGGTGCGGGCGTGTCCTGTCGTCGGTGTCGGGGCTTTGCCGAGTGTGCGGTTGATCGTGGTGCAGCGGATCAATGATATCGGGAGGCGGTTTGACATCACTGAACGGATAGCGACGTGACGTGGGTCCGTGACTCTGACCGATTCACTGTTGCCACGCGAGTTTGCGCGGCATCATAGACGGGCTCTCCCTCGTCCGAAAAGAGTCCTCCACATGAGTTCCACTCTCCCATCACCCCTCATCCTCATCACCGGCGGCAGCCGCGGCGTTGGCGCCGCCACCGCACGGCTGGCGGCCGCACAAGGCTATGACGTGGCAATCAGTTACGTTTCCAACGCATCGGCCGCACAGGCCGTCGTGGCCGATATAGAAACCACGGGACGCCGCGCCCTTGCCGTGCGCGCGGACAGCGCGGACCCGGCTCAGGTGGAACAGTTGTTCGCCGCGATCGACCAGACCTTCGGCCGGATCGACGTGCTGGTGAACAACGCGGCGGTCCTGGAGCTGCAATCGCGTCTCGAAGATCTCAGCTTCGAACGGATGCAGCGTGTCTTCGCCGTCAACGCCATCGGCCCGATCCTCTGCGCCCAGCAAGCGTCGAGGCGTATGTCACACCGTCATGGTGGACGCGGTGGCTCCATCGTCAACATCTCTTCGGCGGCCGCGCGCCTCGGCAGCCCGAACGAGTACATCGACTACGCCGCCTCCAAGGGCGCCCTGGAGACCTTCACCACCGGCTTCGCCAAGGAAGTCGCACGCGAAGGCATCCGTGTGAACTGTGTCCGGCCGGGGCACATCTACACCGAGATGCATGCCAGCGGCGGCGAACCGGGGCGTGTCGACCGGGTGAAGGATTCGATCCCGATGGGCCGTGGCGGCCAGCCCGAGGAAGTCGCCCGGGCGATCCTGTGGTTGGCGGGCGACGAGGCGTCTTTCGTGACCGGGACCTTCCTCGACGTGACCGGCGGCAAGTAAGTCCCGCTCCGATCACGAGCCACTTTCACCAGAACGTTGAAAGTGTTGTGCCAACGGGCGCCTTTTTCCTCGAACGGGCCTCGCGCAGACTTTCTCTGCGTCTTGTCCCCTATCCGAGGTCACTCCCATGAAACAGCTTCTTCTCGCCGGACTGATGGCCGCCTCTTTCTCGGCGACGGCGGATCCTTCGCAGTCCCCTGCCGTCGAGCGAGTGGCCACGTTCGAGGGCGCGATGCCGACCGGCGTCACGGTCGCGCCGAACGGCCGGATCTTCGTCAACTATCCGCAGTGGGGCGACAATCCGGCTTTCACGGTCGGGGAACTCAAGGACGGCAAGGTCACCGCCTATCCGTCGCAGGCGTTCAATAACGGCGATCCGTCCCATGCGGCTTCCACCCTCATCAGCGTCCAGAGCGTGGTCGCCGATGCCGCCAATCGCCTGTGGATCCTCGATACCGGTGCACCAAAGTTCGCCGCACCGATTGCCGGTGGTGCGAAGCTCGTCGCGGTGGACCTTGCCACCAACAAGGTCGTCAAGACCATCGTGCTCGGTGACGGCGTCGTCCTCCCGACCACCTATGTGAACGACGTTCGCTTCGATTTGCGCGTGGGCAAGGCGGGTGTCGCCTATATCACCGACAGCTCGGTGAAGGGCCCCGGTGGCATCATCGTCGTCGATCTCGATTCGGGCCATGCGATCCGTCGCCTGAGTGGGCACGCGAGCACCATGCCGGACAAGGACTTCGTGCCGGTCATCGAAGGGAAGCCCCTGATGAATCGTCCGGCGGGTGGCCCGCCGAGCCCGTGGCTCGTGGCCAGCGATGGCATCGCCATCTCCGCCGATGGGAAGACGCTGTATTACTGCGCACTGTCGAGCCGCCACCTTTTCGGCGTCCCGACCGCGCTCCTGCGCGATGAGAAGGTGTCCGAAGCCGACATCGAGAAAGCCGTGCGCGACCTCGGAATGAAAGGCGCATCCGATGGCCTGGCCGAGGACGACAAGGGCCGCGTCTATGGTGGTGACTACGAGCACAACAGCATCCGCCGCTACGACGCCGGCAAATGGGAGACGCTGGTGACCGACCCGCGCATCCTGTGGCCGGATACCTTGTCCGTCGGTACGGACGGGTATCTGTATTTCACCGCCAATCAGTTGCACCGGCAGGCGGGCTTTCATGAAGGCAAGGACGAGCGCAAGCAGCCCTACGAGCTGCTCAGGGTGAAGATCGGCGCGGGCCCCGTGCTGCTCAAGTAAAGAGCGCCCAAGAAAAAGGCCGCCTGCGTGAGCAGGCGGCACTGGGGAAACACGCGATGGCCCTCACGGGACATTCTAGTTATGGTCGAAGCGTCGCTTAGAAGTCGTACGTCGCCGTCAGGCGGGCATAGCGCGGGTTCTGGAAGTACTGACCCAGGCCGTAGTTGTTGAGCACGGTCTGCGGCGATGCTTCATACGTCGCGTAGCTGATGAGCGGCTTGCGCTCGTTGGTGACATTGAAGACCGACAGGCCAAAAGCGAGCTTGCCTTCGAAGTACGACGGACGGTAGGTCACCGCGAGGTCGAGCTGGCGGTACCACGGATTGCGCTTGTCACCCGGATGCGACGGCTGACCATTGCAGTTGT
Source organism: Luteibacter sp. W1I16 (assembly GCF_050434905.1). NCBI lineage: Bacteria > Pseudomonadati > Pseudomonadota > Gammaproteobacteria > Lysobacterales > Rhodanobacteraceae > Luteibacter > Luteibacter sp. W1I16. The sequence goes on along the minus strand of NZ_JBNDJJ010000001.1, from coordinate 4,214,632 downwards.
GGTACGACGAGCCATAACCGATCGGATCAGGATCTGCTTCTCCGTCCAGGAAGCCCAGGCACGATTTCGGCGCACCGGAGGCGAGACGCAGGTTGCCCGAGACCAGCCATTCGTCCGTGAGCTGATAGGCACCGTAAGCCTTGATCTGGTGAGTACGGTCGTTGGCCAGAAGGCCATTGGCGTACTGCATCAGTTGGGCGGAATCCCAGTCCTGCGTCTTCGAGATATCCGTCTGGCCGATGTCCGACTTCGTCTGGCCTTCCGTATTTCCGTAGGAACGCGAGAACGTGTAATCGACGCGGCCCTGCCACTTGCCGTCGAACGGATGCTCCAGGTAAAGATCGAGCGCGTAGTAAGAACGCTTGGCCTTCTGCGAGAAGCCCCAGTCTTCCTGGTTCATCTTCACTTCGGTACGGCCGGAACCATCGACGTTGGCCAGGCTGAACGTATTGGTGTCGCCTGGGTTGAAGATGACGCAGCCCGGGATGGTCACCGAATCCGGGTCCAGTCCTTCGCGGGTCATCTTATCGGCAATCTTGCCCGTATCGCACACGTCATCGATGGCCGTGCGCAGCTTGCGCACCGTGACCTTGGCACCCGGTGACCCAATCGGAACCGAGCGTCTTATCGAAGCCCAGGATGGCTTCATCCTGGTACTGCGACTTGAGATCGCGCGCCGCGACCGACTGCGCGTCGATCGGCTGGCCGAACTCGCCATCGGGGGACACGATGCCATTGCCCAGCGGAGTAAGACCGGTCGGACGACCGTTCTGGTCGATACCGCTGTAATTGAAGTACTCGTAGGTATAGGTCGACGATGAGGCGCCGCGTACCGCGACGTTATTCGGCAGCGCGAGGTAGTAGCGGCCAAGGTTGCCGTAGATCTTCAGCGACGAGTCGCCGAACACGTCCCACGATGCGCCCAGGCGCGGAGCCCACTGCGCCTGGTTGTTGACGTAGGGCTTGTTCTTGTCGTTGAAATTCTTGAAGCCGTCGTTACGCAAGCCGATGCTCAACAGCAGCTTGTCGTTGACCTGCCAGCGATCCTCGAGGTACTGCGCGCGCTGGTCGAGCGACATGTTCGTCACGCTCGAGAAGATCACGCGACGCACGTAATAACCCGCGCCACCCGGCGCACCGACTCCCTGCCCCGGGCTGATGGCAACATCAGGATGGGCAGAGTGGAAGTAACGCCAATAATATCCCGGGCCGCTCGTCGAGGTGCCCTCGTCGATGCCCTTGTAATGCATGTTGTCGATACCACCGGCGAGGTGGTGATCGCCCAATTGCCATTCGAGATCGAGGCGGAGACCGTGGGTGCGGCTTCCTGCGCTCGGATCCTGGCTGGTCTGCGAGGAATTGAGGTTCGTGATGGGGTTGCCACCATTGAGCGTCGGATCCTGCAGCGCCGGATTGAAGATGTAAGGCTGCTGATCGATGTTCGGCGTCGGATTCTGCAGATAATCGTCCGTCCAGCCCTTGGCATAGGTTGCCGAGAGCGTGATGTCATCGGTGATGTAGGACGTGTACTTGGCGATCGCGTATTTCGAAGTGATCTTCGACGTATCCGCGTCCGCACCGGTACGGCCCGACTTTGTACGCGTGTCGTAATCGTATCCGGTGTAATAACCACGCTGTTCGTCGGTCGAATGGATACCCGTCAACTCAAGGATATTGCTGTCGTTGATGTTCCAGTCGATCTTCGCGTAGATCTTCGGCAGGTTGTACGTGTAATGGTTGTTCGCGACCGGATTGGCCTCGGCATTCGACGTGCTGGTGCCTTCCGACTTCTCGGCCTCGGCGGCGACGAAGAAGAACAGCTTGTCCTTGATGAGCGGACCGCCGACGTAGGCGCTATAGGTCTGCGTCCACTTGGTGTTGTCTTCACCGTTGCGGTACAGCGCGCCTACCTTGCTCGTGTCCTGGTAACCGTAGCCGGCCGGCAGTTGGCGGCTTCCGTAGTACACGCTACCCGGATTCGAGGCGGCGAACTTGGGTTCCCAAAGAATCTGGGCGCCAAAATGCCACTCGTTGGTACCGCGCTTACCGACCTGCGAAATCACGCCACCGTCGGAGCGGCCGTACTTGGCGGAATAGCCGCCCGTATAGACTTCCTGCTGGTCGATCGCACCATACGGCAGGCCGACGCCACCAAGAGCCTTGTACGGGTCGGTGGTGTTGTAACCGTTGACGTAGTACGCGTTTTCCGAAGCACCGGAGCCGCCGAACGACACCGTGCGGAAACGGCCATTGCCGAGCGTGCTCTGGCCGGCGACGGCGCCCGGGGCGAGCAGCGCGATGGCCTCGGCGTTACGGCCCAACGGCAGACGAGCCAGGGTCTGGGCGTTCACGACGGTGCGCGAATCGACCGTCGAGGTGTCGATGGGAGGCAAGGAATTGGCGGAAACGGTAACGGACTCGAGCGACTGCGCATTCGCCGCGGTCGCGGCGCTCGCAAACGAGACGTCCGTGCTGCCGCCCACCTTGATCTGGATGTTCTTGCGCGAATCGACGACGGCCCCATCGCGCTTCAGGCTGACGGTGTAATTACCCAGCGGCAGGTTACCGACGCGGTAGCGACCGTCGGCATCGACCGGTACATCGCGCGTGAAACCGCTATCGCTCGTCACGGTGACGGATTCACCCGCCGCCGCCGGCACCTGGCCGAAGATGGAACCACTGGTCGCCTGCGCGAAGACCGTGCAGGTAGCACCCATGCCGAGTGCCAGCGCGACAGCCAGCACCGACGGCCGCACAAAGGTGCGCCGCTCGCTTCTCAAGAATTCCATGGTCTCCCCCAAAGGAAAAATGATTCGAAATGAAAAAAGTTGGTCTTACACCCTCATTTCCATCCCACGCGATACCGGCAATGCAACGCTGCTGCTTCCCCAAGCAAAGAACGTGTCGTATCGCGTCGGACGGAGGTATCGCTTGACTGCGCTGATGATTTGGATGTCCAAATCCTTTACGGGTCGAGGGCAAGACTATGCGTCGGTGTGATGACAAGTCAACAGATGTTGGGGGTAATTTTTGAATGTTCGCAATAACTTGCGGAAAGGTGTTAGCTAGACGGAATCCGAAATTGCTGCAACATCTCAAATCACGAAACAACCGCGCCTTCAGAAACAGCGAACCCGTCACATTCTGGGGAGCAAAAGTTATGCAGATTCCGCGGAACATCGGGGCGCAGAGGAACGCTATGGGCAACCGCACGGATGGGAATAGCGAAAAGAGCGCATCGAAAGTTTGTTCCGAACGCCCGATGCAAAGAGCCTTCACCGTCCTGATTCTTTCCCTCACCGGTGTCGCGATCCCGGTTTCACACGGGCAAAGCGGCATGGCTGTCACCTTGTCCGCCTGCTCGTCGGGCCCTCAAATCTACAGAAATGTCGCCCGCGAGAGAGATGCCGGTTATCCGATTAGTACTCAACTCCACACGCCCATTTCTGCAGCAACACCCTCCGGTCACCAGCGGTCTGTCATCAGCGCACAAACACACAACAAGCTTGTGCACGAGATCTACGCGCACGCAGGCTGGTCACCCGACGAGGTTGCACAGCGGTGGCTTGAGCGCTGCAGGATCTTTGAGTCCCACGCGAGGAAAGGCGATCATTCGGTGGTCGTTGTTGACTCACTTCAATAGGTTGACTCACTTCAATAGTAAGACAACACAGATGATTAGGGTGACCATTGGATTCATCGCGTTCGCTATCGCAGTCCGTGGATCTATATCTGGGTTTGTACTCACTGAGCACCTGTCCTCCCGGCACTGGCTGCCTCTGAAACCATGAGCTGAAGGTGACGGAGCCCCCGACACTGACGACTCCTCCAACTATCCCTCAATTCGCTCTTGGAACTGTCGTGCGCTTTCGATCGTACGCCTCTCGGGCTCGCTCGTTCGTCGTGAGTTTGCCGACGAAACTGCATGCGGCGGGCGGCGGCCCAGGTGGCCCCTCAGTCCTCTGATTGATGCACGCGCCCAGTCCCGGCAGATCTTGGGCCACCGTCAAGCCGACGCTTCGTGCAAACCGTTCGAAGCTCGTGCGGAAAATCGGAAGATCAGGGGCCGCTTGGTACCTCGCGGCGAAGAACGGCTCACCCGTGCTGCCAAAGCATCCACTCCGTAACTGCGCTTGATCAACCGCCACAGCATTTGACGGAATCGCGACCATGCAAGCCGTCGCGATGGTAATCACCATCTTAATGATCATTTTTTCCGCCCGGCTTAAACTAAACTCAACTTCGCTTTACCCCATCACTCGTACTGGCCGAGCACCTTCTGCGCAACGATGTTCAACGACGATCCGAGCACTGGGGATGAGAGCACCTGACCTTTTGCTCGATGAAACGGTCACTTCGAAACGCGGAGCAGCCTCTTCATTCCAAATGCGTACTCCGATGACAGCACCCTGACGCGCTAGCCTGTCAAAGGCTTCGAGGACATCCGAATAATCCTCTTGTGACCCAAACGCTTCCTCGCTCGGGTCGCTGTTCAGCGAGCGCAGCAGTTCCCCAATATCCTCCCCATCTTTTCTGAATGTCGCTTCATCGTCCTTACGGTTCCAGACTACGAGAGTGTAAATTCTGCCGTTGTCCCTCCGTCCATCGACCTTTAAAAGAATCTCGACATCTTCGCGGCACGTTAATGCGTATGCGACGCCGATCAACGCGGATGCTCGTTTCCATTTGGCCGATTCGTCACTTTCTAGGCCGTGCGACATACTCATGCGTGATCCATTAGTTTTCTAACGCGTGCGTTATCTCTTCTACGGACCTTAAGCTGGATGGATGAGTAGCGCTGTACTCCGCCTCCGGATCACGCAACCGGTGGACATCTGACGCCTCCATTCCATCGTACTTCGATTTCCGGGCGTAGAAGGTTGCCTCCGAAATCCCCATATCACGGCACACGTCTTTGACCTGCCTGCCGCCTTCGACCTGCTTCAGGGTGGCGACGATCTGGCTCTCGGTGAACTTGCTCTTGCGCATCGATGGTTGACGCTTAGTTTGCCGGAGACCTCTCCTTATGTCTGGACCGAGTTTACGGCGAGGCGACAAATGTCAGCGTTCGCCGCGTTGTCGTGTAGGCGAAATCCTACAAAGACGGCGTGTGCTGCCCGCGAGACGTTGCCGCGCATATCACGCAGCTCGCCTACCAGTAATTCGCAATTTCTTGACGCCCGGACAAAATCTTGCCGGCCCATTAGAAGCCCCCCTACATTCCGTGCTCGGATCAACGGCCACGGGCTGGGGAAGCACCATGACAGGGGACAAACAGGGGGCGACGCAATCGATGCGTCGGTTGAGTGGCGCCGTTCGTATGGCGGCCATCTTGCTCTGGGTGAGTTTGCCAATCGTCGTTCATGCGCAAAGCACAGCGACGCCCGAGCAAGAGTATAAAAAGCTCATCAAGGTCAACGAAGACATCCAGCCGCTGGGGGATACGCCGTTCGGCGAGCGCATTAGCTTGTACGACGGCTCCCTATCCTTTAGCCAAACCGATGTGACCCTGACTGGCACCGGCCCAACCATCACCGTCGGTCGCGACTTCGCGTTCCATGGGGTGGAAGACCGCCCCGACCTCCAGTATCGCGCTTTCGGTGACTGGGATTTGCAGCTGCCTCAGATCTTCACCGTGACAGCCAACCAGAACAATGTCCGCGGCTGGCAAGTGGATGCAGGCAATCGCAATGCCATCTGCTCGAGCTTCGGTCCACCGCCCAGCGTGGCGGCACCGGTCGGTGATTCGGAACGTGCGGATTGGGAGCCCCAGACTTGGTGGCAGGGCTATCAGCTGCGTATCCCGGGCCAAGCCAGCCAGGACCTCCTCTCGCGGTCGACGGCCAATACCGCAACACCGTCCGTCAACGGGTTGGCCTATCCCATCGTCACGAAGGCCAACTGGGCCGTTGGCTGCCTGCCACAGGCGGCGAACGATTCGACTCTGGAAGGATTCCTGGCGGTAGGCCCCGATGGCACCAAGTATTGGCTCAACCATATCGCCTATCGCTACATGCCGACGCTTACCCGGCCCCTGAACTCAGGCCCGAATACGTTGGTCTCCGGCGTCCACGTTTTCGCTGCCGCTGAAGATCTGCTTCAGCGCCGCGAAGGTCGCATGCTGGTCACCCGCGTCGAGGACCGCTTCGGCAACTGGGTGACCTACAGCTACAGTGGTGACGATGTCACCGACATCGCGGCGTCCGACGGGCGGCACGTGACCATCGCGTATCAGACAGACCCAGACACGGGCACCAGCTCGCATCGTATCAGCACGGTAACCGTGCAGGGTGGCGCAGCTGGCACACGTACGTGGACGTATACGTATGTGAAATCCACCGCCAACCTGGTTTATACCCTAACGTCGGCGACGCAGCCCGATGGCAGCAGCTGGGGCTATAGCCTTGATCCGTTTAACGGCGCGTGGCCGGACACGCGCGACAGTGGCGGAACGTGCGGCGCGATTGGCGATGCGGGCAACGCGGGTACGCCATACACCGCCACCATGACACATCCGTCGGGATTGTCTGCAAGTTACACCGTGGCTGCGTTCAAGCGAGGCCGAGCCAATGTGCCGCAAGAATGCATGTCGGGCCCGAACATCCCGGCGACGCCGAATTACCCGGGCACCTGGGCCGCCATCCCGAACGCCTCATACACCATGGCGATTACCCAGCGCGTGCTGAGCGGCGCGGGTCTGCCGGCGGACGGGCTGAAATGGGACTATGCCTACTCGCCGTCCAACGAAAGCTGGGCCCCCAGTGGTGTCGCAGTGCCATGCACCTCGCGGGTCTACACGGAAGTCACGTATCCTGTCGACAACAACCATCCTTCCCGGCATGTCGAGCGGAGCAGCTTCTCCAACTGTTTCGACTGGACCGAGAGCCAACTGACGCGGGAGGACGTCTACGAAGCGGGCACCGATTCGTCGTTGCGCCGCTCCACTACTTACGGCTACGTCAATCCGACGGCCCAGACCGATCCTAACGCCGACGCACGTTCGACGGCTTATGCGCACCCGTGGGGTTATGCGCCCCAAGCGCGCATCAACCGCCCCCAGCTCGATGAACAAGCCCCCATGGGCTTGCGCCAGATCACCATTGACCCGGCCGCCAGCGCAACGCCGGATGTCTATACCTGGCAGGCCACGGCGTTCGATGCCTTTGCGCGCGCGCAGGATGTCACGCGCGGCAACAACTTCGGGTTCAGCACGAGCGAGCGCACGCTCTTCGCCGATAACGCCGCGCTGTGGGTGCTTGGCCTGCCGGCCCAATCGATCAACCTGGGGCAAAACGAGACCGTCAGTCAGATGGACTACGACGCGACCACGCTCACTCCCACAGCGCGGTACCGCTTTGGCACCAAGGTGATGGATTACACCTTCAATGCTCAGGGACAGCTGGCCAGTTTCACCGACGCCAATCAGCACACCACGTCACTTTCCAGCTATGTCTTGGGCATTCCAGGTGCCATCGCGTATCCCGACGGCACCTCGCAAACGGTCGCCATCGATGGGTTTGGGCAGATTTCGTCCATCACAGATCAAGCGGGCGCGACGACCAGCTACGGCTATGACGCCATCGGGCGCATCGCGCGCATCGATTACCCCTCGGGTGATACCACCGCCTGGGCCCCGAAGGTATATACCTATGTCTTCTCTGCAGACGCGCGTGGAGTCGGTGGCAACCATTGGGTTCGGACCACCGTCCAAGGCAACCTGAGTCAGCGCACGGATTTCGACGTCCTGCTGCGGCCCGTCCTCGTCACGAAAGCAGATGCCAGTTCCGGCGCGTTGGCGGTCTCCACCAGCACCCAGTATGACTGGGGTGGCCGAAAGACCTTCGAGTCCTACCCAGCCGATGGCACGCCCGATTGGGGGGCAATCACGGCGGGTACGACCACGCACTACGACGCCCTGGGACGCGTTGTGGCGACGATTGCGTCCTCGGAGTTGGGAGATCTGACCACCACCACGGCCTACCCAGCGGGTGGTGCCACGCAGGTCACCGATGCCCGTGTGCCGGCGAACCCCGGCGATAACGTCACCACCACCCATTACCAAGCCTTCGACCAGCCGACGCTCGAGGCGGCGGTGCGTGTCGACGCACCCGAAGGCGTCAGCCAGGTGATCGATCGCGATGTCTACGGCAATGTGCGGTCCATCACTCAGGGTGGCGTCCTCCGCACGATGACGTATGACGCCCAGAAGCGACTCTGCCGATCATCGGAGCCGGAGACCGGCAGCACGATCACGGCCTATGATGGCGCAGACAACATCATCTGGAGCGCGACGGGCCAATCCTTCAATGGCGATGGCTGCGGTTACGACCAGGTGGCGGATGCGGCCAAGACCGTGAGCGCGTATGACGCGATGAACCGCGTCACCTCCGTCACCTATCCGAACGGCACCCTGGCCACGAGCTTCACCTACGACCCGCTGGGCAAACCTGCCACGGCGGTCTCTGCCACCTCCACGGCCAGCAATAACAACACCGGTACGGTCGGTTGGACGTATGGGCGCAATAAGCTCGGACTGCTCACCGCCGAGGTGCTATCGGTGGATGGCTGGTCGTGGGCCTTGGGCTATGGCTACGACGGGAACGGCAATCTGGCGAGCATCCAGTATCCCGATAACACGACGGTGGCTCTGGCTCCCAATGCATTGGGCCAGCCGACCACGGCGGGGGCGTATGCCCAAGGGGCGACTTACCACGCAACTGGGGATATGGAGGCCGCGACGCTGGGTAATGGCACGCTGTATTCGGCGATTCAGAACGATCGCAAGCTGGTGGGGAACTTCAGCTTCGAGACCGCCGGCGCGCGTGTGGTCAGTGAAGACCTAGCCTACGACGCCGTAGGCAACATCCTTTCCATCACGGACGAATCGGGCTCTGAGCAACGCACGCGGACGATGACCTACGACTGGCTCAATCGTCTGACATCGGCAAACGCGGGCAACCTGTGGGGCGGCGAGAGCTACACCTATGACACGCTCAATAACCTGCGCAGTATGACCGATGCCAGCGGGACCAAGAGCTACACCTACGACGGCAACAACTTGCTCGCATCGATAAGCAAGGGCGGCTCATCCGTTCAGTTCACGCACGATGTACGCGGCAACATGGTCGCCAAAGGCACGCAGGCGATGACGTTTGACTTGGCCAACCGCCTGCTCGCCGTGAACGGCAAGGGCGAATACATGTATGACGCCTCCGGTCACCGGGTGAAATCGGTGACGCCGGCAGGCACCACGTATTCGGCGTATGCCGGCAACGGTCAGCTGATGTGGGAGTACGACCAGGCCTCGGCCACAGGTACGGATTACGTGTATCTTGGCAAGAAACTGATCGCAAGCCGCAAAGCGTCCACATCGGTGGTCATGGGAACCATTGAGGCCGTCTCCACTGGGGCGAACGCAGCGATCACGGGTTGGGCCTGCGCCAGTGGCCTGGCAGCTTCGATCGACGTGCACCTCTATGTGGGCGGCCCCGCCGGTACCGGTACGGCCATCGGCGCGTACACCGCCAACCAGACGAGCGAGCAAGCCATCCAGGATGCCTGCCATTCGACCGGCACGTTGCACCGGTTCAGCATCCCTTTGAGTGAAGCCATGCGGGGAGATCACGCGGGCGAACCCATCTACATCCACGGTATCTCGCCGACGGGCGGCGACAACACCCTACTGTCCGGCTCAGGCACCTTCGTGGTGCCCTCGTCAACCCTCGCTCCGGCCGCCCCGGCCTCGGTGACCGCGAGCGTCGCCGGCGATCTGTCGAGCATCGCTGTGAACTGGTCGACTAGCTCTCACGCCACCAGCTACATGGTCGAACAATCGGTCAACAGCGGGGCGTGGACTACCGTCTACACCGGCAGTGCCACGAACAAGACCGTCAGTGGGCCGGCTGATGGCAGTTACCGATTCAGGGCATCGGCGTGCAACGCGAATGGGTGCAGCACGCCCACCGCCTCATCCGTCGTGACCATTGCGCACATCCCGCCCACGCCAGCCAGCATGAGCGCACCAGGCAGCTCGACCGGCGCGGTCCCCCTCAGCTGGCCAGCCGTTCCCTATGCGACGTCCTATCAGGTCGAGCACAGCCGGGACGGCAATTGGGTCCAGGTGTACGCCGGTGGTGCCACCAGCACGACTATCAATGAGCCAGCGACGGGCAACTGGTATTACCGAGTGCGCGCGTGCAATGGAAACGGATGCAGCGGTTATGCCACCAGTGGCGTCGTGATCGTCACGGTTCCACCATCGGCAGCGCCCTCGATCGCCGGGGGCGGAAGCAGCAACAGCGGTGCCTACACTATCTCTTGGACCGGCGTGGGCGGTGCGACGTCCTACAACCTCATCGAGTCCGTGAATGGGGGCGCGTGGACCGGTGTGCAGAACAACGGTGCGACCAGCTGGTCGACGAGTGGGCGTGGCGACGGCACCTATGTCTACCAAGTGCAAGCGTGCAACGGCGGCGGGTGCGGGCCGTACAGCGGACAGGCGGTAGTCACGGTGTCGAACATTCCTCCCGCACCACTAGGTCCCACGTTTACGACCACCTACCACGGTCCAACCAAGCCGACCGTGCTGGTGAAATGGGTTGCCCAGCCCTATGCCACGCGATACGAACTGCTGGAGAACAATCAGCTGGTATATAGCGGCCCCAACCTGTCCTCCAGCTCGCTGCAAGCACCGGGTGTGACCCTTACCTACATGGTCCGTGCTTGCAACGCGGTGGGTTGCTCGGCCTATAGCCCGGCGCGGAGCGTGACGCCATGAACCCGAGGAACATCAACATGTTCAAGGAACGTTCGACCTCGACGGAATGGTCTCGCAGGATGCGATGCGCGCCGCGCTGGCTGCTATGCCTGCTGCTGGCCTGGATCATGTTGGTGGTGGGTGCGGCTCAGGCCGCCGAGACCGTCACTTACTACTACACGAGCCCCCAGGGCACTGTGCTCGCCAAAGCTGACAGCGCAGGCAACGTCATCAGTGCGGCCGACTACCGCCCCTACGGCAGTCAGGCGCTGGGCACGCCGGAGCAGGGGCCCGGATACACCGGGCATATCAATGATGTCGATTCCGGCTTGGTGTACATGCAGGCCCGGTATTATGACCCGGATGTCGGGCGCTTCCTGAGCACGGATCCCGCATCGACGACACCCGGAAGCGTCGCGGCATTCAACCGCTACGTATACGCCAGCAACAACCCTGTGTTGAACATCGACCCGGACGGTCGGCAAAGCGTCCCTGGATCGATCGACTGGCAGGCTCCAGGCATGATGGAAGCCTGGCAGAAGACCGGGCGGGAGGTCACCATTCCCGTCCTGATTGACCTAGTGCCCGGTGGCGGCTTCGTCAATTGCGCGATGCAAGGATGCGGTAGTGGCGGGTGGGCGATGGCGGCGCTTCCTATCGTGGGCGGCGAAATCCGCGGTGCAAGCCGCGTCTTCAGCGTTGGCGAAAAGATGGCCGCCGTTGCCGCGAAGGGGCGTCGAGGGGAGGAAGCGGTCAAGAAAGTAGCAGACATCGGTGAGAAAGTTGCGGTCAATATGAATGGCGGGATGCGCGTTCCCGATGGCATCGTCTTCGGCGAGTCCGTGAATGAGGTCAAAAATGTGGCGCGCCAAGGACTCACCGCTCAGATGCGCGACTATGTTCAATTTGCGTCGAGTAATAATTTGCAACTCAACTTATTCACGAACGAGAGCACCGCAATTTCCAAACCTCTACAAGAGCTGATAGACGCTGGTACGATAAATCACTATCGAATTCCGATGGACTGAGCAGGTGAGCCACATGGTTACCGAGGAAGGAAAGAAGAAGCAGGCTGCGCTCCAAGCCGAAATCGCTAAACGCGTCGCAGGATATAAGCGTGAACAGGAGCAGCTTCTCGGTGAGCTGGCGAGCGTCGGCGTGCACATCGACATGGTGAATCGTTTGCCGATGGTTCCCACTAAGGATTATGTCCAAGCGATCCCGATTCTCGCCAGACATCTGAGAAAAACATATTCCGAGGCAACGCTCGAATCCTTAGCTCGGACACTGGCAACTCAAGAGGCAAAGCAATACTGGGATGAGTTGGTGGAAATGTACCGTAGCAATCGGAACCGAGTTCGCGAAGGCTCGGGCGATTTCACAATGGGCTTGGCGGCCGCGGTTGCGGCTGCCTGTCCGCCCGGACGGCTGGACGAGCTTATTGAGTTGGTGAGAGATACGGAGTTGCCTCATCGGGTTTTGCTGCTGACGCCGCTGCGAAAACGCCGCGGTAAAGACCCTAAGATCGCGCAATTGATTGACGAGCTACGACATGATCCCGCTTTGGCGAAAGAGATCAATTCGTGGAAAATTTTGTCCAAGCAGGCCACGTCGAGGACACATTGAGCGGCGAGCTAGCGGCGCATGAGTGTCACGCGCCCAAATGCTGCTGTAAGGCAAATGTGAGGCCGAACAATTCTTCAGGGTGATATCGATAATCAGCACTCGCAACTTCTGCACCGCTTTCGACCCATGCGGTTCCCAGCCGTTCGTATTCGGATTGGGTCATGTGGCCGTACTTTTCATATGGATACCTCAACCCGACGAAGTTTGCGCTGAGATCTCTCAGCACACCGAAAAGATCGTGTGTCAGCGAGGACGGTCCGATTCGTTCCCCAGCGGTGCGCAGGAGGTTTGCCTGATCGACTGAAGATAGCTGAGCGAAAAGCTTGTCGTATTTATGATGCGCGCAGGATTTGCCAGTGGCTTTCTCTAACGCCACTTTCAACAGCAACTCAAAAGCGAGCAGCCGAAGTAGATAGCCGGAGTCTGAGTTGTCCTCGGCCTGTCGAAGCATGTCGGCTGATTGGAGTCGTGTGGCAGCTTCCCGGACCATCAGGACGTGGCGAATTGGCGTCATAAAGGCGTTTTCCCATATCTGTATCTGTGCGACCGCTGCGTGAGGATGTAATGACCCAGCACTTCCTGCGCAGGTGAGGCCGCTAAGGAAGTTATTCGGTCTATTCCGCCGATATATCAACTCCATGTACGAGAGCAGGCACCTCTCGGTGAATCGTACCCAGCGCAAGCTGCGCGTTAAGAGCATCCGCGCGCGCCGCTGTCGCCGAGTATGACCCAGAAGTGTGGTTCGACTACACCGGCGTCGGACGGGCCGTGTACGAAATTTTCAAACAACACCGCGTACCTCACCCAAAGCCTTTGACGATAACTTTCGCCGGTAATGCGGGGCCTAACGGTCGTGACGGTCACAGTGTTCCTAAAATCGAACTCGTCAGCAAATTGCAAGCGATGATGCAGTGCAAAACTTGCAGATGCCCAGACTCCCGCTAGTGAAAACGTTTCGTCGAGAAGCGCTTGATTTCAACGTCAAGTACACCGCGATTGGCAATGCCACCTTTGGAGCGAGAGAAGGTGCTCATGACGACCTCGTGCTCGCTGTAGCCATTGCAGTGTATGGTCTCGACAGAGGAGATGAATGCAGCGTCTCGCCCCTGCGGATCTAGCGTCACTTGCCACCTGCCCTGCGCTCCTTGAACTTCTCGACTCTTGAAGGAAGAGTGTACGCGTAAGTAAGAAACATCTCGGCGAAGTGCGCTACGTCGCGAGCATCCGCTTCGCTAATCTCCTCCATCTCGTGCATTTCGTTACCAACGACGCGAATACTGTCAGCCCATTGCATCATGGCCGACGGTATTCCAAGGAGCGATTCCAATTTCTTGAGGCGAGAATCGAGCTTGAAAGGCACGTCGTCGCTGGGAAATCGATCCGCCCACAATATCTTGGTCGCCCGGTCCAATGATGTTCTGAACGCGCCTGCGGCTGGGGTCCACTTGCCGGTGTTCAGTATGTCCAGCCCGTCGACGTACGCTTTGGCTACCGGACCGGGCACTCCTTCGGGGGCGGTACTTGGCTGAATGTGAGGGATAATACAGACGAGGTTGAGCTGGCCTTTGTAGATATTTATGTCGCCAAAGAAGTTAGAAGCAGACCCCGTTACGATCAGATTACCTTGTCCACGTATCACCGCGATCGAGTGCTTTCGGCAATGCACGCACTGCACCATGGAGTCGCGGTCCAAGAACAGATCTGAGTACATCGACTCGCAATACACCACCTGGAGAACTGACTTTGGCTGCTTGCATCTGGGGCAAGGCGCTGAGATTGTTAGCATATAGGTGTCCCCTGTAGTAGATGCATGATACCCACAACAACTCGGTTGCCGAAATGAACCTCCGCTACGTCACCATCGGGAAATTCGCCGCCGAATCGAGGTATACCGAGGACGCCATTCGCACGAAGATCAAAAACGGTGTCTGGCTCCATGGAAGTGTGTGGATCAAGGCGCCTGACGGGCGCAACTGATCGACGTGCAAGGGTATGAGCGATGGGTTGAGGGGCAAATGATCTTTGACTTACAGCGTCGATAACCGACCGCACCTCACCGACCGATAACGCAGGGACGGTATGAACGCAGCAAACGACGATCCACTATGGAATGCCGACGCCGTATGCGCCTACATGGGCGGCATCTCGCGCAGGCACTTCCTTGAGCGCGTGGCAAACCTGATTTTCCAAGCCCGTTCGAACTTAGCCGAAAGTCTCGCTTTTGGTATCCGGACGAGGTTAGAGAATGGGTGCGCAAGCATCGGTCTAAATGAGTGGCCGCGCCGCCAGCTGGGCCTTGTGCCGCCGGCTCGGGGCCCGTAAGTTGGCCAGGCACGCGCCGTGCGGGGAAAGCAATGGAATCGCATCACCAGGGGGGAAGCCATGAAGCGTCTCATTCTTTGCTCAGCCATCGCGCTGAGCGTTTCAGCATGCGCGACCAAGCCACCGCGAGCCGATCAGCTTAAGGCCGCTCCAACTGAACACCTAACCGCATTTCAATCACCCAAGGATGGCGATGCCACGCTGATCGTGACACGCGACATCGGGATGTTGGGTGGGGGCTGCTACATGGCCCTGTTCGTCGACGGGCGAGATGTCGGAAAACTCGCCACCGGCGAAACGGCAACATTCCACTTGCCGGCGGGGGAGCACATAGTAGGAACGTGGATTACTGGTTCGGGCCTCTGTGGCTTCCGCGAAGGTGCGGATCGAACGGAGTCCTCAACCATAATTCGCCGCGGCGAGACGAGAAAATTCAGGATTGCGGCTCTCTCGGGTGGTGGATATTCGATCACCCCGACAACGATCTAGCCATTACGCGCAGCGGTTATCTCAAAGGCGGGGTAATTGTGGGGTACTCCCATTAAATACTCGTAACCTATTGATTTTACTAGCTACTTGGCGGAGAGAGTGGGATTCGAACCCACGGTAGGCTTACACCTACGGCAGTTTTCAAGACTGCTGCCTTAAACCACTCGGCCATCTCTCCATAAACTTTTATCAGGCGATAACTTCCAACCCCGCCATATACGGCCGCAACACCTCGGGCACCTCGATCGACCCGTCCGGCTGCTGGAAATTCTCCATCACCGCGACAAGTGTACGACCAACCGCCAGGCCGGAGCCATTGAGCGTGTGCACCAGTTCCGGTTTGCCGGTGGCCGGGTTGCGCCAGCGGGCTTGCATGCGGCGGGCCTGGAAGTCGGTGCAGTTGGAGCAGCTGCTGATTTCGCGGTAGGTGTTCTGGCTGGGCAGCCACACTTCCAGATCGTAGGTCTTGGCGGCAGCGAAGCCCATGTCGCCCGTGCACAGCTGCACCTTGCGGTACGGCAGCTTCAGCGCCTGGAGCACGGCCTCGGCATGGCCGACCATCTCTTCCAACTGCTGGAAGCTGGTCTCGGCCGTGGCGATCTGCACCATTTCCACCTTCTCGAACTGGTGCTGGCGGATCATGCCGCGCGTGTCGCGGCCGTAGCTGCCGGCTTCGGCGCGGAAGCACATCGAGTGGGCCGTCATGCGCAGGGGCAGTTCGTCGGCTTCGACGATGCTCTCGCGCACGAGGTTGGTCAGGGCCACTTCGGCCGTGGGGATCAGGTAGCGCTTGGTGTCGCCCACCTGGGTGCCGAACAGGTCTTCCTCGAACTTGGGCAACTGGCTGGTGCCTACCATCGCGTCCGCATTCACGATCAGCGGCACGTTGTGTTCGAGGTAACCGTGCTTCGTGGTGTGCAGGTCGAGCATGAACTGCGCGAGCGCGCGATGCAGGTGCGCGAGTTGTCCGCGCAGCACGGTGAAGCGCGCGCCGGAGAGCTTCGAGCCGGCTTCCGCATCGAGCCAGCCGTGACGGGTGCCGAGGTCGACGTGGTCCTTCACCGGGAAGTCGAACGGACGCAGGTGGCCCCAGCGGAGCAGTTCCACGTTTTCGTTCTCGTTCTTGCCGACGGGCACGGATTCGTCGGGCAGGTTCGGGATGTCGAGGGCGATGTCGGCGAGCTTGGCCTGCACCTCTGCCAGGGCGTGCTCGTTGGCCTTGAGCTTGTCGCCGATGCCGGCGACCTCGGCCATCAGCGGGGCCACGTCCTCGCCCTTGGCCTTGGCCTGGCCGATGGCCTTGGAACGGGTGTTGCGCAGGTTCTGCAGCTCCTGGGTCTCCGTGGAGAGCGCCTTGCGCTCGGACTCCAGGCGCTCGATCGTGCTCACGTCGAGGTCGAAGTTCCGGGCGGCGCGGAGGCGCTCCGCCGTCTCGGCGAGGCGGCCGCGCAGGAGTGCGGGATCCAGCATTGTCTGTGTTCCGTGGGGTATCGAATGCTGGATTATCGCAAAATTCGATTCGTAGTACGCGCAACGCGTCGCTGGATCAAGCCATCGGCTTGATCCCCGCACTCCGCCCCCTGCGGCCGAGCCACCACCCCGCCGCCGCACCGGCGATCAGCCAGCCGAAGGCCTGCTCGACCAGCGTCCCCGCGGTGAAGGCACCGGGGAACCGGTACCAGTTCCAGTACGGCACGCTCAGCGACAGCCAGCTGAAAATGCCGAAGCCCAGGCCCACGTACAGCCCGCGGACCACGCCGGTGCCGGCACGGAGCATCACGAGCACCACGATCAGCGCGGCCAGGGTGTCGGAGAGCCACTGGTGGAACAGGTTGCCGCCCATGGCCATGGGGTCCTTCCCATAGGGCGAATAGACGATGAAGGCATACGGCGAAGCCTTGGCCTTTGCCGAGAACGCGGCGACGGCCTTGTCGTCGCCGTGCATGGCCATGTCGTAGTGCGGGAGCATATAGATGCCGTGCTCGGCGGGCAGGCCGTCATGCAGGGCGGTGAGCACCTTGTCTTCGTCCAGCGGCGCGCGCATGGACAACTCGCCCAGTGGTAGCACCATGTGCGCGAAGGCGCCCCAGAAGAACATCACGAGGCCGCCGATCAGAGTTGCGATGGCGATGCGCATGGCCGTTCTCCGCGGTGGGTATGGGCCGAGGGTACGTCGGCCCAGCCACCGGGAGTATCGGCCTTTTGGCAGGGGGGTATGGGGCTGAGATCAGCCCGCTTTGCTCACCGATAGTCGGGATCGCGCGCGAGCTGGCCTGTCCACCGGCCTTTCCAGGCCCTGGCGGGCACGGTGAAGTCGAGCGTCATGGTGTCGTCGCCGGCGGCGTGGGTCAGTTCCAGGGACTCCTTCAGCAATTCGTAGCAGACCTTTCCCTTGGCCCTGGCATCGACCTCGGCCTCGGAGAACGTGTAGACCACCGCGCTGCCATAGACGTTGTCGTAGCGCGCCTTCACCCTGCACGTGAAGGCGCCCTCGAAAATGAGCTCCGCGCCATCCGGTCTGAACTGCGCGTGCACGCTCACCTCGTTCGTGCCCTTATGGATCGACCCCTTCCAGACGCCCTCCTGCCAGCCTTTGGCTAAGGCCAGGGTGGGCAGGAGGCAAAGCAAAGCGCCGATGCCCAGGTTCCTCGTGAAGCGCATGACCATGGTGTTGCTCCGATAGCGGGATGGAGGTGCCACGGTAGTCGCGACACGTCACCTGCCCTATCGGGTAAATCCTGATTTTCTCGCTCAGTCCTTCCGGCCCCGCGCCGCGTCGCGGGCGGCACGCAGCGCGGTGAGCTTCTCGCGCAGCTTCACTTCCAGCCCGCGGTCGACGGGATCGTAGAAGGTCATGCCGACCAGTTCGTCGGGCAGGCATTGCTGGTCGAGGGCGACGCCGCCTTCCACGTCGTGGTCGTACTGGTAACCGGTGCCGTAGCCCAGGCCCTTCATGAGCTTGGTCGGCGCGTTGCGCAGGTGCATGGGCACGTCGAGGCTGCCCATCTGCTTCACCGTGGCGCGGGCCTTGTTATAGGCCATGTACGCGGCGTTGCTCTTGGGCGAGATGGCCAGCCAGATGGCGAGCTGGGCGAGGCCGAGTTCGCCTTCCGGGCTGCCCAGGCGCTCGAAAGTGTCCCAGGCGTCGAGGGCCATGCGCCAGGCGCGCGGCTCGGCCAGGCCCACGTCTTCCACCGCCATGCGCGTCATGCGCCGGGCGAGGTAGAGCGGGTCGCAGCCGCCATCGAGCATGCGCGTGAGCCAGTACACGGCGGCGTCCGGATCGGACGAGCGCACGGACTTGTGCAGCGCCGAGATCTGGTCGTAGAACTGCTCGCCGCTCTTGTCGAAGCGCCGCGTGCGGTCGGCCAGCACCTGTTCCAGCGTGGTGTCGTCGATGCGGCCGTCCTCGGCTAGTTCGGCGGCGATTTCCAACAGCGTGAGCGCGCGGCGAACGTCGCCATCGGCGGCGCTGGCGATGAGCTTCAACGAGGCTTCGTCCACGCTCAGCCCCAGGTCGCCGAGGCCACGTTCCTTGTCCGCGAGCGCGCGATGCAAGGCGGCGACGATGTCATCGGGACTCACCGCATCCAGCACGTGCACGCGGCAGCGCGAGAGCAAGGCGGAGTTGAGTTCGAACGAGGGATTCTCGGTGGTGGCGCCGACGAAGATGATCACGCCGCGTTCGATATGCGGCAGGAAGGCGTCCTGTTGCGCCTTGTTGAAGCGGTGCACCTCGTCCACGAAGAGCACGGTGCGACGGCCCTGCGCGAAGTTGCCCTCGGCTTCGGCCAGCGCCTTGCGCACGTCCGGCAGCCCGCTCATCACGGCGGAAATCGCGCGGAAGTCGGCGTCGGCGTAACGCGCCACCAGCAGGGCCAGGGTGGTCTTGCCGCAGCCCGGTGGACCCCACAGGATCATGGAATGCACCTTGCCCGCTTCCAGGGCGCGGCGCAGCGGCTTGCCCTCGCCCGCCACGCGCTGCTGGCCGACGATCTCGTCCAGCGCGCGCGGACGCATGCGCTCGGCCAGCGGTTTCAGGGCTTCGGGTTCGGCGAACAGGCCGGGAGACGGGAAGGACATGAGGTTCGATGCGGACAGTGAGCGCCCATTATCGCGCGTTCACCGTGCACGGCGCCTCAATGGCTTATTCGTCGCCGGGCCGGGGCTTGCGCAGCAGGCTCGCGGCCATGCCCGCCACCAGCGCGGCGCCGAGCAGGAGCACCACCCAGAGCAAGGGACGCGTCCAGTCGAACGGCGCGCCGCTGTCATCCAGCGCCTTGCGGCCAGCGAGTTCCTGTCCCGGCCCCGCCGTGGCCACGGCGGGTCGCCAGGTGGCGCCGCCGTCCTTGCGAAGGGCCGCCATGGCATCGTCGATCGGCCAGGCGGGACGGCGTCCGGCGCGGCTGCCGACCAGCAAGCGGTAAGGCGCGTCGCCCTCGGGCAGGAAGACGAAACGGTCCGGGCGCCAGCCCACCGAGAGGCGCGGCGATTCGCGAAGCGGCGTGGCCGAATGCAGGCGCAGGAGTTCGCGGCGCGCGCGAGACACCGCCAAAGGATGCTTTCCGCCGCCATCCTGCCCCGGCGTGACGACGAGCGTGCCCAACTGTTCGGCGCTCATCGTGCCTTCCACGGCGATGGCGTCGAATCGCGCCACGTTGTCGCTCTTGCCGAGCGTCACGCGCAAGGCGCTCACCGGCAGGGCCGCAGGCAGGCGATAGTCGTAATCGACGCCCTGCCCGCTCGTGCTCGTGTCGGTGGCGGCGAGGTCCAGCCAGCGGCGCGAGGCTTCGTCTTTCGCGGAGGCATCTTCCATCGTGCCGGACAGTGTCACGGTAGCGACGGTGCCGTCCGTCCACGGCGCGTCGCCCGCGGTCACGCGTACGCGGTAGTAGCGTGCCGGAGCACCTGTGAGCTTCACCACGCGCGCGTCCACCGCGCCGTCGCCCTTGCCCAGCGTCACCACGGAAGCGCCGCGGACCAGGGGCGTCCAGTCCTGCAAGTTGCTGCTGGCATCGACGTCCAGCGTGAGGCTGGCGTCGCGGTCGAAGGGCGAGAACTCCAGGCGTTCGGGCGCGACCGGCTGGCGCGCGTCGAACAGCCATTCGCGTGGCGCGCCGCTGGCGGGTGCGGCGCCGGGTTCGATGACGATGTCGCCGTTGGTGTTGCGCTGGATGCGCGGGCCGGCGATGCCACCGGCGCTTTGCGGCACGGCGAGCAAGGGCGCATCGAGTGTCACGGGATGCGACGTGGGCGCGGCGGGCGCGTATAAGCCGGCAGCCACCTGGCGTCCGTGCGCGTCGACGATCACGACATCGGCCAGACCGGCATCGCGGCTCGCCCAGGCATACGCATCCTGAGGCAACTCGACGACGTAGGCCTTCGCGCCCGGCTCGTGCTGGATCGGATAGGCCATCGCGAACGGCAAGGGCGCATCGGCGTGCGTCGCCGTGACGACGAAAGACAACACGAACAAACAGCCACGCCAATCACGACGCATGCGAAGACTCCGCGGACGGGACCGCGCCTTGCCGGGGCGGCGCGGGCGCGAGATAACCGATGACCGTGCACAACAGGCCATAGGCGATGAAGGAAGCGATGCCGAACAGGTTGCCGAGGTGGCCCCGGTCGACCAGCAACAGTTTCAGCAACACCAGCGCCATGGTCGCGGCGCCGGCCATCCAGAGCAGGCGCTGCCCGCGCTTCGAGCCGAGCACCCAGGCCACGACGCCGATCACACTCCAGACCACGGTGAGGGACAGTTCCGCGAGACTGGAACCGGGCACGTCGCCATTCCACGGCACGCTGCCGAGGTGATGCACGGCGCGCAGCGTCATGCTCGTGGCCATGATGAAGAAGATCACGGCGAGCACGGCGGGCCGCGTGGCTCGCACCTCGCGCGGGATCGCCTCGTCGGAAATCGCCCGCGCCACGAAAAGCAGGACCGCCACCAGCAGCAAATCCACCGGGTTGAGCACGGGCACGAAGGGCAAGGGCTTCGGATTGCCGGCGGTGCCGAGCGCCGCGATACCTACCGCGATCATCGCCAGCGCGGCGCAGGCGCCGACGGCGTATCGGATATCGCGCGCATGCTCTTGCAACGGCGACGCCAGCCAGCGCACGGCCCACAACACCAGCGCCGCGAGTGCCAGCGTCGGCAGCGCGGCGGCGAGCAGGTGCCAGCCTTCGCCGAGCGCCGGCGCCGCATCGAGCGCGAGCACGATCGCCAGGGTAAAGACCACCGCCCAACGCACCCACCACACCGTGGCCGATGCCACGGCGGCGACGCGATGCGATGCCACGCCGCGCAAGGCGAACCATCCGGTCACGGCCATGACCGCCACGGCGGCCAACGGCCAACCCGCGAGCGGCTGGATATCCGCGTTCGCCGCGGAAAGCACCACCACCATGCCTGCCAGCAGGAACAGGGGCACGCCGAAGGCCAGCACCACGCCGAGGTCGAGCTTGCGCGTGCGTGGGCATGCCAATCCCAGCAAGCACGCGGTCACCGATGACAAGGCCAGCCAGCAGGCGGATTCGACGGCGGGGTCGATCACGAAGGTGTCGATCTCGTTGGCGAAGCCCACCAGCCACCAGAGCACCGCCCAAATGAGCAGACCGATGCGCGCGAGACTCGACACCCCGCGCGACATGCCATGCCGATCGAACTGCCACACACCCACGCTCGCACCGATCACCAGAAGCAGGCTGCCGATGAAGGTCGCGTTGAGCAGCGGCGTGTCGTTGTAGTGATGGTGGAACAGCGAGGCCAGCACCCATGCGACACCGGCCGCCACTTGCAGGAAGACGCCGGCCCAGCGCGGCAGGCGTCGTGCCTGGCGGAAGCCCAGCCAGATCAGCCCCGCGCCTTCCAGAGCGAACACGCTTGCCGTCACGCTCGCGCTCAAGGCCAGCGGCACGGCGATGGTAGCGAAGGCCACCGCGAGCACGGCCCAGGTCTCGCGCAGCAAGGCCATGTCGTCGCGCTTGCGGATGGCGAAGGCGATGGCCACGTAGATCGCCGCCGCGACGAGCGCCGAGAGCGCCAAGGGCATCGGCTTCCAGTCGAGCAGCGCGCCTTGCAGCAGCAGGCTGACGATCGGGTTGCCGAACATCAGGCAGCCGTCGAGGATGGCTCGCTCGCGTTTCGGGGACCGCAGCACGTGCAGCCACGGCACGGCGAGGTAGAGCAGGAAATGCAGGATGAGGAAGGGCTCGGTGCTGGCGAACAGCGTCGGCTGATAACTGAGGACGCCCCACGTGGTGGCCACGCCGAACGTGGCGATGAAGCCCAATACGTTGAGCACCCGCCATGCGCGCTTCCACGCGATACCGAGGATCCCCAGGTTGAGCACCGCGTAGTAGGAGAACAGGGCGACATGGTTGCCCTGCCCGGTCGACGCGATGATCGGTGCCGCGAAGCCGGCGATCAGGCCGAGCACGGCGAGCGCGAGCGCGTCTTGCAGTACCGCCAGCACGCCGAGGGCGCCGACGAAGACGATCAGCAAGGCGAAGGTCCAGCCGGCCGGCAGCAGACCGTAGAGTCGGTAGGCGGCGAAGACGGTCATGATCAGCACGCCGATCGCTCCGCCTTGCAGCGACAACGCGAAGGCGCGGCGCTTGTCGCGCTGCCACCAGCCGAACGCGGCGCCGGCGATGGCCACGAGCGCGACGATGATCAGACGTACGGACACGGGGATGCGCAGCAAGCCGGTATCGGAGGCGTACTTGAGGAAGGCGGCGATGCCGGCGAAGAGCACCAGCATGCCGACTTTCACCGGGACATTGCCTTCGGTGAACCAGCCTTTGATGGCGGTGGCGAGGCGGTCGGTGAGGGTGGGGCCGGTGGGGGCTGGTGGTTGGAGAGGTGGCGATTGGAGAGGTGGCGATTGGGGAGGTGGCGATTGGGGAGGTGGCGATTGGGGAGGTGGCGGTGGGCGGGTATCGCCGACAGAGTCGGCTCCCACAGGGGGTGCTGTAGATGGCGAGGTTGCTGTAGATGGCGAGGCTGCTGTCGCTGATGTGGCTGCTGTAGCAGGCGAGGTTGATGTGCCCCATGGAGCTGCTGTAGCTGATGAGGGCGTTGTAGCTGACGAAGTTGCTGGGGGTGTCGAGGCTGGTGGGGTCGCGGGCGGCCAGGCGGTGGGCGACCACGCTGAGGCGGAAGCGGAAGCGGATGCGGCTTCGCGTGCGGCGGCGGTGCCGGGAGCCAGCCGGTCGAGTTGTGCGCGGGCGAGGTCGAGGTCGCGTCGTAGTTGCGAGGTGCGGCCCCAGAGGAAACCGATGGCGAAGCCGGCTACACCACCGGCGACACCTTCTCCCACGAAGGCACCGATGACCGCTCCGACGATAGCCCAGACCAGATACATGCCCTTGCTCCCCTGACCACTTCCGATGTTCCGGGGTGAGTCTGGCATGAAATCGCAAGAATGTAGGAGGCGGCTTCGCCGCATCGCCGACAGGTCGGCTCCCACAGAAATCAGGAGCATCGCCGACAGGGTCGGCTCCCACCAGACCGCGGCTAGCTGGTGGGAGCCGACCCTGTCGGCGATGCTTTTCCTCCAGCCGGCAATGTTTTGCCCCACGGAGCCGACCCCAGCTTTCGTGGAAGCCGACTTGTCGGCGATACGGGTTACTCTGGCCCTAACCTACGACGCCGCCATGCCATACCGCCCTCGCCCCACATGACCTTGCGCACTCCTGACGTCCGCCACCTCATGCTCCTCCTGGCGGCGTTGCTTGCGTGGCTTCCGGTCGCGCATGCCACCGACCCCACGCGCACGCTGGCCCAGCTCCACCACACCGCGTTGCGCGCCGAAGAAGGTGCGCCGGCCAGCATCGTGTCGATGGCGCAGACCGAGGACGGGTGGCTCTGGCTGAGCACGCGCATGGGGCTGTTCCGCTACGACGGATTCACCTTCGAGAAGATTCCCCTCCAGCCACCCGCGAGCAACGAGAGCGAGGCCACCTGGACGATCTATGCCGCCCCCGGCGGCGATCTCTGGGTCGCCGGTGCGAACGGTGGCGTGGCGCGCGTGCGCGATGGGAAGGTCACGCTTTACAGCGCCGCGGACGGCTTGCCCGACCACGTCGCGGTCAACGACTTCGGCACCGGCGGCGACGGCAACCTGTGGGCCATCAGCGAGGTCGGCGTCTATCGTCTCGATGGTTCGCGCTGGAACGAAGTCTCGTCCCAATCGGGCATCCCCCACGAGATCGACATGTTCCTCGAGGACGCACGGGGCAACCTCTGGGCCGGCACCGCTGGCAACCTGTACGTGCTGCGCAAGGGCGCGCGGCGCTTCGAGGACACGGGCATTCGCAACGGCTCGCGCAGCCACCTGATGATGCATCCCGATGGCAGCCTCTGGCAGCGTAGCCATGAAGGCCTACATCCCCTGCCGGGTGAATGGGGCAAACCCTTTCCCCATCCTCGTCCGAAACGCGCGAACAGCACCACGACGATCTTCGATCGCGACGGCAATCTCTGGTCGATCGCGTGCGCGCTGAACCTCTGCCGCATGTCTGCCCGCGACATCGGCAAGTGGACCACCGGCGACGCCAGCGATCCGGCGATGCAAACCTTCAGCGAAGACCTCGGCATGACATCGCAGGCCACCATGGTCCTGCTGGAGGATCGCGACGGCCATGTGTGGGTCAGCACGAAGATGGGGCTGGATACCTTCCGCGACACATGGCTCTCGCGCATTCGTTTCCCCAAGCCCGAGGTGTACTTCGCCCTGGTCGAGGACGGCCAGGGACAAGTCTGGACCGGCACGGCCGCGCGCACCGCCTATCCCGACCTGCTGTGGAAGCTCACGCCCGACCCGGTCGCGCTGCCGGGCTTCGAAGGCGCGATCAACAGCGCCTACCGCGACACCGACGGATCGCTCTGGTTCGGTGGCAGCGGAACGCTGTGGCACAGGCACGGCGACACGATAGACACCATCGACCTTCCCGACGACGCGGCCGAGCGGCGGACGATCGTGCAGGCCATCGCGCGCGACGGCATGGGCCGCCTGTGGATTTCATTGCGGCTTCGCGGCGTGTACATGCGCACGGCCGGCGGCTGGTTGCCTGCGTCCACCATCGCGCCCTTCCCCGCCCTCGCGCCCGCCGTCATCCATGTCGATCCCGCCGGGAAGCCCTGGTTCGGCTACCTCGACGGCACGGTGGCCACGCTCGACGGCAACACGTTACGGCGATTCGACGCCGGCACCGGCATGGAACAAGGACCGGTGACCGCCATCGCCACCATCGGTGACCATCTCGTCGTGGGCTCGGAACACGGCCTGTCGTTCTTCGACGGCGACCGCTTCCGGCGCCTCACCGCGCAACCGGCGGACCGTTTCAATTCGATCACCGGCATCGTCCGCAGCAAGGACGGTTGCGTCTGGGCATATGGCATCGCGGGCGTGATCCGCTTCACTCCGCAGGCATGGAACGCCGCGCTCAGGCAGCCGAAGGTCCCCGTCGAAGTCCAGGTGCTGACGATGGAGGACGGTCTCGCCGGGCCGGCGCAGTTGGTGCGGCCGTTGCCGACCGCGCTCGCCGCCAGCGACGGACGCTTGTGGTTCGCCGGCTCGCAAGGCCTCGCATGGCTCGACCCTTCGGTACCGCCTTCCGTGCTCCCGCCACCACCGGTCGTCATCAAGTCGGTGGTCTCCGGTGCCACGACCTTCCAACCCGGCGAGACGGTGCGGCTGCACGACACTCGCGACCTCAGCGTCATGTACACGGCACTGGCCCCCGGGCGCCCACGCGGGCTGTCGTTCCGCTACAAGCTCGAAGATGCCGATGGATCGCCGCAGGATGCCGGCAACCGGCACGAGGCGTTGTACACCGACCTGCCGCCAGGCCAGTACCGCTTCTGGGCCGAGGCGTCCTATGACGGCCTGCACTGGTGCCGCTCGACACCGTTCGCGGTGATCGTGGCACCCCACCTGGTCGAGCGCACGCCGTTCAAGGTGCTCTGCCTGCTGGCCGCCGCGGGACTCGTGTGGCTCGCCCACCGCTGGCGCGTGCGCCTGCTGACGCAACGTCTGCGGCTGCGCCTGGACGAACGGCACGGCGAGCGCGAGCGCATCGCGCGGGAACTCCACGACACGCTGCTGCAAGGCGTGCAGGGCCTCATCCTGAAGTTCCAGGTGTTCGTCGACGGCCTGGCGAAGGAAAATCCGTCGCGCGCGGCGCTGGAGCACACCATCGACCGCGCCGAGGCGCTGCTGGTGGAAGGACGCGACCGGGTGAAGGGGCTACGCAGCCATGCTTCCGAGGAAGGCTCGCTCGAAGACCGCATCGCCGGCCTCGCCGATAACGTCGGCATTCCCGTGTACTTCGCCGTGCAGTACGGCGCACGGCGGCGCGCGGTGAATCCCGTGGCGATCGACGAGCTCTACAGCATCGTGCGCGAGGCCGTGATCAACGCCATGCAGCACAGCCATGCGCAGTCCATCCGCATCACCGTGGAGCATGCGCGGCGGGCGTTGAAGATCCACGTGAGCGACGACGGCGACGGCTTCACCGCCGTGCCGGACACACGCGATGACCGCAACGAGCACTTCGGGCTGGTCGGCATGCGCGAACGCGCGATGCGCATGGGCGGCAAGCTGAAGGTGCAGTCGGCACCACAGCGCGGAACACTCGTGACGGTGAGCATCCCGGCGCGGGTGGCTTACGCCGGCAACGGGCGAAAGAAGCGGTGAGGTCTAGGACTCGCGGGCCAGCCCGCTTCCCACCCGGTTTGCGTGAAGAAGCTCATTTGACCGGCTGGGTTTGCAGTACGGGGGCGTCGCCGATCACGTCGGTGCCCTGCGGCGGCACGAAGTTGAAGGTGTCGGCGGGCAAGGCGGCGTTACGCTGCCAACCCGCGAACTGGATCGTCGTGGTGTTGCCCAGCTGGTCCTTGAACACCATGCGGGCCAGGCCGCTGGCGTCGAAGCCGAGGTCGGCGTAGTCGAACTGCGGGTCCTTGCTGGTGGACTGCAGGCGCAGCCACTGCAAGCCATCGTGCTCGCCCATCTCGGCGACCTTGAAGTCCTTGTCCATCTGCGAGAGGTCGGTCAGCACGGTGAGCGGGCTCTGCGCTTCCTCGGTGCTCTGCTTGCGTACCGTGACCTGCTCGAGGTCGGGGTCGTACAGCCACACGCGGCTGCCGTCGGCGACGATCGTCTGCTTGTACGGCGCCGTGGTTTCCCAGCGGAACTGGCGCGGCGCCTGCAAGGCCATGGTGCCCGTGCTGGTCTTGCCCGGATCGCCATTGGCGTTGGCCATGGTCTGGCTGAAACGGCCGGACAACGAGTGCATGCCCTTGGCGAAGGCATCCAGTCGATCGCGCGCCGGGCCGGCGGCGAAGGTCGGCAGGCTCAGGAGGGACAGCGTCGCGGCGAGCAGCAGGCGTTTCATGGCGTGGTTTCCGTGGGTGGCGGCGCGATTGTCAGCGATCGGTCTCGAACAGCGACTTAAGCATGTCGATGGCTTCGCCCGGGGTGATTTCCCCGGCTTCCATCTTCTCGCTGATGTCGGCGATGGCCTTGCCGTCACGATGCCAGAACGGCGCGTCGCGCGTGGCCGTGTGCACCGGGCGGGCTTCCTGGCCCAGCACGGCGATCTCGGCGATCTCCGGCTGCTCGGCGAAGATGACTTCCAGGGCGTCGTCCACCCCGGCCGTGTGGCCTTGCGGGTAGTCGCGGGTCACGAAACAGGCGCGGCCGTCGTCGCTGCGCAGTTCCAGCCCCGGAATGGACGGGTTGAGTTCGAAGATGCCTTCGACCTCGTCGAGCACCTCGGCCGTGGGCACGAGGTCACCGGTGACGAGCAGGCCCCAGGGGCGCTGGCGAAGCGCGCCCGGCTTGATGGCGTTCATGCGGGATCAGTCCTTCGGAGGCGGCGGCGCGAGCACTTCACGGTTGCCGTTGTGCTGCGGCGCGCTGACGATGCCGTCCTGCTCCATCTGTTCGACGAGGCGGGCGGCGCGGTTGTATCCGATGCGCAGGTGGCGCTGTACGCCGGAGATCGAGGCGCGTCGCGTCTCGGTCACCACGCGCACCGCGCGGTCGTAGAGGGCGTTGTCGCTGTCGCTGTCGCCCTCCGCGTCCTGCGGCAGGCCGGAGTCGTTGATGATCTTGCCGTCGGAGGTCGACTGCACTTCCTCGAGCACGCCGTCGATGTAGTTCGGCGTGCCCTGCGCGCGCAACCATTCCACCACGTTGTGCACCTCGTGGTCGTCCACGAAGGCGCCGTGCACGCGTTCCGGCGTGGCCGTGCCCGGCGGCAGGTAGAGCATGTCGCCGTGGCCCAGCAGGGCTTCCGCGCCGGACTGGTCGAGGATGGTGCGCGAATCGATCTTCGAGGACACCTGGAAGGCGATGCGCGTGGGAATGTTCGCCTTGATCAGGCCGGTGATGACGTCGACCGAGGGACGCTGCGTGGCGAGGATCAGGTGCACGCCCGCGGCGCGCGCCTTCTGCGCCAGTCGCGCGATCAGTTCCTCGACCTTCTTGCCGACGATCATCATCATGTCGGCGAATTCGTCGATGATGATGACGATGTGCGGCAGCGGTTGCAGCGGTTCGGCCACCATGCCTGGCATGTCCGGGTTGGCGCGGAACAGCGGATCGAGCAGCGGCTGGCCGTTGTTCTCGGCGTCCTTCACCTTCTTGTTGAAACCGCCGAGGTTGCGCACGCCGACCGCGGCCATGAGCTTGTAGCGGCGCTCCATCTCGGCCACGCACCAGCGCAGCGCGTTGGCGGCTTCCTTCATGTCGGTGACGACCGGCGCCAGCAGGTGCGGGATACCCTCGTAGACGGAGAGTTCCAGCATCTTCGGATCGATCATGATCATCCGGACGTCCTTGGGGCTGGACTTGTACAACAAGCTCAGCACCATGGCGTTCACCGCCACCGACTTACCCGAACCGGTGGTACCGGCCACGAGCAGGTGGGGCATCTTGGCCAGGTCGGTGACCACGGCCTTGCCGCCGATGTCCTTGCCCAGGGCCAGCGCCAGGGGCGACTTCACCTGGTCGTAGCGTTCCGAACGCAGGATCTCGGACAGGTAAACGATCTGTTTCTTGGTGTTCGGGATTTCCAGGCCGATGACGTTCTTGCCCGGAATGACGTCGACCACGCGCACGCTGACCACGGAAAGGCCGCGCGCGATGTCCTTGTCCAGGCTGGACACCTGGCTGCCGCGCACGCCGGCCGCGGGCTCCAGTTCGAAACGGGTGATGACCGGGCCGGGATACACACCGACCACGCGGGCATCGACACGGAAATCCTTGAGCTTCAGTTCCACCTGGCGCGAGAGCACCTCGAGGGTTTCCTCGGAATAGCCCGGACCCTGCGGCGGCGCTTCGTCCAGCAGCGACAGCGGCGGGATCTCGCCGTCCATCGATGCGCCGGTGAACAGCGGAATCTGGTTCTCGCGGCTGGCACGCTCGCTCTTGACCACCATCGGCGCCGGCGTCTCGATGCGCACGGGCTCGCGTTTGGCCTGCTTCACCGCGTCGGCCTTCTTGACCACCTCGCGTTCGGCGCGGGCCGAACGGGCGGCCATCACGTCGGGCGCGCGGCGCATCTTGCCGCCGAACCAGCCGGCGACACGCATGACGATCTCGCCGGTGTTGTCCATCACGCGGAACCACGAGAGGCCGGTGGCGAGGGTCACGGCGATCAGGCACACGGCCAGCAGCAGCAAGGGCGCACCCTTGTCGCCGAAGGCGTTGTGCAGGCCATGCCCCACCCACTTGCCGACGATGCCGCCCGGGCCTTCCGGCAGCACGGTGGCATCCACGTTGAGGTAGACCAGAGCGGGCGCGGTGATGAAGAAAAAAACGAAGCCGATGAGCCGCAGCGACGGCTCCCAGGGCTGCACGTTGCGCTCACCGCGATGACGGATCACCTGGACCCCTAGCGCGAGGAGCAACAACGGAAAACCGTACGACACCAGGCCGAAGATGTACCGGAGCAGGTTGGCGATGTTCGCTCCGACCGCGCCACCGAAATTGGTGGCACGCTCGGCGACGCCCATGTGGCCCCAGCTCGGGTCCTGGTCGTTGTAGCTGAGCAAGCAGACGAGGAGGTAAAGGGCGAGCGGGACCAGGAGCAGTGCCCCGGCTTCGCGCAGGCGGCGCTTGAGCTCGTCGCTCAAGCCCTCCCGCTGGGCCTTGACCTGCGCCTTGGCCTGCTTCTTTACGACTTTCGCGCTACGCGCCACTAACGAACGACCTCGGTCCCGGTGTCCGGCATCATGCCATGCCCTGGAGGGCCGGATGCACGATCTTGCCGTTCTCGATGTTGATGCCCGCGGCCAGCGGGGCGTAGTCGCGCCACTCGTTGCCGGCGGCCAGGCGCTGCACGTACGGCAGGATGGCGGCCGAGATGGCGGTGGACGAGGTCTGCGGCACGGCGCCCGGCATGTTGGTCACGCAGAAGTGCGTCACGCCGTGGACGTCATAGGTGGGCTCCTTCCAGGTGGTCGGACGCGAGGTTTCGAAGCAGCCGCCCTGGTCGATCGAGATGTCGACGAGCACCGAGCCCTTCTCCATCGTCTTGACCATGTCTTCGGTGACCACGCGCGGCGCCTTGGCGCTGGGGATGAGCACGGCGCCGACGACGATGTCGGCGTTACGCACTTCCTCGGCCACCGACGACTCGTAGGCGTACAGGGCCGTGACATTCGGGCCCAGGGCCATCATCTCGGCCATGCGGTCCGGACGCTTGTCGAACACGACCACGTTGGCGCCCGCCGAGGCGGCCAGCGCCGCGGCGTTGCCACCGGCCGCGCCCGCGCCCAGCACCACGACCTTGCCGCGCGGCGTGGAAGCCATGCCGCCCAGCAGCTTGCCCTTGCCGCCGTTGGGCTGGTGCAGGAGGGTCGTGCCGATCTGGGTGGCGATGCGGCCGGCGATGACCGACATCGGCAGCAGCAGGGGCAGCACGCCGTTCTCGTCCACGGACTCGAAGGCGACGCCGGTCAGGCCGATGTCGAGCAGGCTGCGGGTGAGCGCCGGCTCGGCGGCCAGGTGCAGGTAGCAGAACAGCAGGTGGTGCTTCTTCAGCAGCTTGAGGTCGCCTTCGATCGGTTCCTTGACCTTGACGATCAGCTCGCCCTTCTCATAGACGGCGGCGGCGTCGGGCAGCACGGTGACGCCCAGTGCGGCGTAGTCGGCATCGGCGTAGCCGCTCTTGCTGCCGGCGCCGGCCTGGATGAATACCTCGTGGCCGCGACGGGCGAGGTCGGCGGCGGCGGCGGGAATGAGGGCCACGCGGCCTTCGAGGGTCTTGGTTTCGGAGGGGATACCGATGCGCATCGTATGGAGGATCCTGAATGAGCTGACTAAAGTCGGACAGAATAAGCAAATGTCTTGAATCGCACCCCCGTGTTCCCCATTCTTCCGGGTCGACAACGTGACTCGCGGACCTCGATACGGCCTTAGCATCCTGCCGCAAGAGGCGAGCGGTACGACTGAAACACGCTGCAGTAAACCTCAAGGATTATACATGAGCACCCCCAAGCACAGCCGCCTGCTGATCCTCGGCTCCGGCCCCGCCGGCTACACGGCCGCGGTTTACGCCGCCCGCGCCAACCTGAAGCCGACGATGATCACCGGCCTGCAGCAAGGTGGCCAGCTGATGACCACCACCGAGGTGGACAACTGGCCGGGTGACGAAAAGGGTGTTCAGGGTCCGGAACTGATGCGCCGCATGGCCGAGCACGCCGAGCGCTTCGAGACCGAGATGGTCTTCGACCACATCCACAGCGTCGACCTGGGCAACCGCCCCTTCCGCCTCAAGGGCGACAGCGGCGAGTACACCGCGGATGCGCTGATCATCACCACCGGCGCCACCGCCAAGTACCTGGGCATCGCCTCGGAAGAGAAGTTCAAGGGCCGTGGCGTCTCCGCCTGCGCCACCTGCGACGGCTTCTTCTTCCGCGACCAGGACGTGGTCGTGGTCGGCGGCGGCAACACGGCTGTCGAAGAGGCGCTTTACCTCGCCAACATCGCCCGCAAGGTCTACCTGGTCCACCGCCGCGACAAGCTGCGCGCCGAAAAGATCATGCAGGACAAGGTCTTCGAGAAAGCCGCCGCCGGCAAGATCGAGCTGCTCTGGAACCACCAGATCGACGAGATCCTGGGCGACGACTCGGGCGTGAACGGCGTCCGCGTGAAGGACGTGAACACCGGCGCCAAGCGCGACCTCGATGTCCAGGGCTTCTTCGTCGCCATCGGCCATACCCCGGCCACCGGCATCTTCGAAGGCCAGCTAGAGATGAAGGACGGCTACATCCAGATCCAGTCGGGCCTGCACGGCATGGCCACGGCCACCTCGGTGCCGGGCGTGTTCGCCGCTGGCGATGTCGCCGACCACGTCTACCGCCAGGCCATCACCTCGGCCGGCTTCGGCTGCATGGCCGCGCTGGACGCGGAACGCTGGCTCGACCAGCAGCACCTGCTGACCTAAAGGCCGCCACGATGTGGTCGCCCAAGGAGCGGTGGCCCAAGGTGTGGTGGCCCAGGGAAGGGGTGGCCCAAGGAGGGTGGCCCAGGGAGGGGTAGCTCAGGGAAGGGTGGGAAGCGCGCTGGCGCGCGAAGGACCTTGCCGCAAGCACCCATCGCGCGCCAGCGCGCTTCCCACCACCTTTGGGCTTCCAACCACCCTTGGGCTTCCAACCACCCTTGAGCTTCCAACCACCTTTGAGCTTCCCACTGATTAGAGGTAGAGGCTTCCCACCACCTTGCCGCTTCCTCCCACCACCCTGGCACTCGCAGAGGGTTGCATGACCGAAACGCGCTTCCTCGACGGCCTCGGCGGCATTCCAGCCGCCGACTGGGACGCGCTCGTGCCCGACGGTAACCCCTTCGTGTCGCACGCTTTCCTCAGCGGCATGGAGGCGAAGGGCTGCCTGCGCGAGGACTACGGCTGGCGGCCGTACCACCTGGGCATCTTCGAACACGGCCGGCTCGTGGCCGCGGCGCCCACCTATCTAAAGGGCAACTCGCACGGCGAGTTCGTCTTCGACTGGAGCTGGGCCTCGGCATGGGAACGCGCCGGCGGAAACTACTACCCAAAGCTGCTCGTCGCATCGCCCTACTCGCCCGTGCCCGGCCCACGCCTGCTCGTGCGCGACGGCCTGGACGCCGAGGTGTTGCGCAACCAGCTCACCGCCGCACTGGTGGATGAAGCCGATCGCCTCGGGCTCTCCTCGATCCACGCCAACTTCCTTGCCGACGCCGACCTCGACGCTTTCGACGACCGCTGGCTGGCACGCGCGGACTACCAGTTCCACTGGCACAACCATGGCTACGCCGACTTCGACGACTTCCTCGGCGCGCTCACCTCGAAGAAGCGCAAGAACATCCGTCAGGAACGCGCGCACGCACACGCGGCGGGGCTCACCCTGGAGATGCGTGGCGGCGACGAGTTCAGCGACGCGGAGTGGCGTCAGATCCACGCGCTCTACGAACTCACCTTCGACATGAAGGGGAACCACGCGGCACTCACCGCGCGGTTCTTTCAATACCTGGGCCGCAGCCTCGGTTCCAATGTGCAGGTGGCGCTTGCTCGCGACACGCACGACATCGTCGCCATGGCGCTGTTCCTGCGTGGCGGCGATGCGCTTTACGGGCGCTATTGGGGCGCCAGCGTCGAGGTATCCGGCCTGCATTTCGAACTCTGTTACTACCGCGGCATCGACTACGCCATCCGCCATGGCATCGAACGTTTCGAGCCCGGGGCGCAGGGCGAGCACAAGCTCGCGCGTGGATTCCTGCCCACGCTCACGCACTCGCGCCATTACATCGCCCATGAAGGCTTCCGCCGCGCGGTCGCCGATGCGCTGGCGCATGAAGCGAGCCACCGCGAGGCGTATCGCGAGGAACTGATGGCGCATTCGCCCTACGCCGCCCGATGATCCAGTTGCCGCAATTGCATCGCACGCGCCTGGGCGTGTTTCCCGACCCGGAGACCGCGCTGGCCGATCCGAACGGCCTGCTGGCGTGGGGCGGCGACCTGTCGCCCGACCGGCTGCTCGCCGCATACAGCCAGGGCATCTTCCCGTGGTTCAACGCGGACGAGCCGATCCTCTGGTGGTCGCCCGATCCGCGCTGCGTGTTCCGCACCGACGGCGTGCACATCAGCCGGAGCCTGCGGAAGCAATTGCGCCATTCGGCATGGCGCGTGACAGCCGACACATCGTTCAGCCGCGTGATGCGCGCGTGCGCCGCGCCACGCGATGGCCAGCCCGGCACCTGGATCGGCGACGACATGATCGCCGCCTACGAGGAACTGCACCGGCGTGGACATGCGCACAGCGTGGAGGTGTGGGACCGGGGCTCGCTGGTGGGTGGTATCTATGGCGTGGCGGTCGGCCGGCTGTTCTGTGGCGAGTCCATGTTCAGCGCCCGCACCGGCGGATCGAAGGTGGCCCTGGCGGCGCTATGCAACCTGCTGCATGGCTGGGGCTTCCCCCTGCTGGATGCGCAGGTCACCAACGACCACTTGCTGAGCATGGGCGCGATCGAGATCCCCCGCCGCGAGTTCGTCGTGCAGGCGCGGATGTTGTCGGCGTTACCGGGTGTTCCCGGGCCGTGGATAAAACAGCCTGTCGCCCTTCCATAGCACAGCCTCGCCCTGCCCTGACTCTTCTAGCCGCTGGTTATCGCCGACAGGGTCGGCTCCCACCAAAGCCACTGCTATCTGGCTTCGCTGCTGCTACCTTGCTCTGGTGGGAGCCGACCCTGTCGGCGATTACCTCGCGCGGTGCCCGCTCATCTCCGCCCCCGCATTCCTCGGCAGCAACGCGCACACCGGCGCGGCCACCAGCGACACGAAGGTCACCACGAGGAAGGCCACGCTGAAATCCGGCAGCTGCGCGTCTTCCCGCCCATGCCACGCCACCGAGGCATGCAGCGCCGCCGACGCCACGCAGATGCCCAGCGACAGCATCAACTGCTGGAACGTCGTATAGAAACTCGTCGCGGCGGAAAAACGCTCGCTCGGCACGTCCGCATAGGCCACCGTGTTATACGCGCTGAATTGCAACGACTGGAAGAAGCCGCTCAACAACAACACCGTATAGATCGTCCACAGCGGCCAGTCGGGCCGGAACGCCGCGCACAGCGCGACGCACAGCATCGACAGCACACCGTTCCACACCAGCGTGCTGCGAAAGCCCCACATGCGCAGCACGGGCGCCGCCGTCGCCTTCATCAACATCGCGCCCAGCGCGGATACGAAGGTGACCACGCCGCTATGCGCCGCCGACAAGCCGAAGCCCAACTGCATCATCAGGGGCAACAGGAAAGGCACCGAACCGGCCGTGATGCGCGTTAGCGACCCCGCCACCACGGACAGCCGGAACGTGGTGAATCGCATCAGCGAAAGGTCGAGGATCGGATGCTCCGCGCGGCGTGCGTGCCGCACGTAAAGGGTTCCCACCAACAACCCGGCGAGGATCAGGCCGGTCGATCCGTACAGCGAGGTCACGCCATGGCTGACCATCTCGAGCCCGAATACCAGGCACGACAGCGACACACCGGACAACACGAAGCCGAGCCGGTCGAAGCGCACCTTGTCCGGCAGGCGCACGTCGGGGATGTATTTCGTGGCCAGCCACATGCCGGCGAGGCCGATGGGCACGTTGATGTAGAAGATCCAGCGCCACGACGCCCAGGTGACGATGAAGCCGCCCAGTGGCGGCCCCACCACCGGCCCGATCAGCGCGGGCACCAACAGCCACGACATGGCGGAGACGAGTTCGGATTTCGGCACGGAACGAAGGAGCACCAGGCGGCCGACCGGCACCATCATGGCGCCGCCGATGCCTTGCAACAGGCGCGAAAGCACCAGCAGCGTGAGGTTACCCGATACCCCGCAAAGGATGGAGCCGAGGGTGAACAACGCGATGGCCGTGCGGAAGACGTTGCGCGAACCGTAACGGTCGGCGATTGCGCCGCTGGCGGGAATGAACACGGCGAGGCTCAGCATGTACGACGTGAGCGCCACGCTCATGTGCAGTGGCGATACCTCGAACGATTCCGCCATGGCCGGCAAGGCCGTGGCGAGGATCGTGCCGTCCAGTTGCTCCATGAACATCGCGCTGGCGATGATCAGGGCCACGGTGCGGAAGCCTGGGGCGGGAGTCATCCGGGAAGCGGCGGCGGGGGAGCGCATAGTTTGCGCCCGTCGCTGTGAAAGGTCGATATCCCGATGATGCGGCCCTGCCCCGCGCTGACGCGCGAGCGGGTGGGAAGCGCGCTGGCGCGCGATGGGTGCTTGCGGCAAGATTCCTCGCGCGCGAGCGCGCTTCCCACCTGATCCAGGTCCAGCTTTTAATCCAAGCCCTGCTGCTAATCCAGGCCCTGCTGCTAATCCAGGCAGCTGCTAATCCAGACCTAGCTGCCGTTCGCTACGAAAAACGCGCTCCACCCCGCTCAATGGATCGACGAAGCGCAGCTCCCGTGCCAGCAGGCGTAATGGTTCCGCGAAGCCGGGCGCTTCATCGCGTAGCGTGGGGTAGACCGGGTCGCCCACGATCGGGGCGCCAAGCGCGGACATCTGCACGCGCAGCTGGTGTTTGCGGCCGGTGATGGGTTCGAGGCGGTAGAGCCACTCGCGGTCCCCACGTTCGATCACGTCGACCTTCGTGCGGGCGTTCGGCGCGCCTGGCACCTCGCGCATGCGGAAGAACGGCTCCCCGCGTTCGAGGCGGCTCTCGTACACGAAGGGGAACGCACGCTCGGGCAGCGGCGGTGCCACGGCTTCGTAGATCTTTGCGATGGCGCGGTCGCGGAACAATCGCGTATAGGCATCGCGGCTCGTGGGCCGGGCCGAGAACACCACCAGACCCGCCGTGGCCCGGTCGAGGCGGTGCAAGGCAACGAGGTCGGGGTTGTCGAGCCGGCGCACGAGGCGGACCGAGAGCGTCTCCTCCACGTAGCGCCCCGCCGGCATCACCGGCAGGAAATGCGGCTTGTCCACGACCACCAGGTCGTCGTCCACGTGGAGGACGGTCTCCTCGAACGGGATGCGTGGTTCGTCCGGCACTTCGCGCCGATAAGTGACCACGGCGCCCGGCCGGTACGGCGCCAGCCGATGCACCTCGACGCCATCCGCGGTGACCGCGCCCCGCTCCATCCGTTCGATCCAGGCCTCGCGGTCGACGGCGGGAAATCGTTCGCAGAGGAAGTCCACGATCGAAGCCCACCCCCCGGGCGGAAGGACGATGCGGCTGCTGTGCTGATGCGGGTCCATGGCGGCATTGTAGGGGCATATACTTCCGCCATCGTCCCACCCCCAGCATCGGAGCTTCCCGTGATCGGCCGGTTCTTCAGGAAGTGGTTCGGCGGCGCCAGGGCGCCCGCCGCCATCGCGCAGGATCGCTCCCCTCCGTTGCCGCCCTTGCCGCCGCCCACGATCGATGGCGAGGCACCGCCCGGCGCGCTCGCCGCGGACGAGGTCGAGGACCGTTTCTACCGGCTCGTCTTCGCCATCGGCCCGTCGCGCGATCCCGGCTTGTCGCCGGCCGAACAAACGGTGCTACGGCGCGTGCGAGAGACCTTCGGCGGCGAACGTTTCGACGTCGGCACCTTGCCCCGCCTCCCGGCCGTCGTGCCGCAGCTGATGCGCTCGTTGCGCAACGACGACGCCGACAGCCGCACGCTCGCCGAGCAGATCGCGCGCGACACGGTGCTGGTCGGCGAGATCATCCGCGTGGCCAACAGCGCGTACTTCCGCACGGCGCGACCGGTCACCAGCCTGCCGCAGGCCATCACCCTGCTCGGCCAGGACGGCCTGCGCCGCGTGGTGATGCAGATGGTGATGCGGCCGATCCTTCGCAGCGACGAAAGCGTGGCAAGCCAGCATGCGGGCGAGCGCCTGTGGGAGCACGCCGAGCGTTGCGCCCGCGCGTGCATCTTCCTTGGCCGCGGGGCGTGCGATCCGTTCGAGGCGTTCCTCGCAGGGCTGGTCAGCCAGACCGGTGCGCAAGCGATCCTGCGTGAGGTGGAACGCCTGCCCGATGCCGCGTCGATCGCCTTCAGCCGTCCTTTCGTGGCGGCGCTCTCGCAGCAGGTGGAACGGCTTTCACTGCATGCCGCGCGGCACTGGAATTTCCCGCTGCGCGTGGTGCAGGCCCTGGCCGAACGCGCCGATCCCACCGACGCCGGCGCACGCACGCCGCTGGGGCGCGCATTGCTCGCCGCCAGCCGCGTGGCGATGCTCGACGTGCTCGCCGATCACGGCGTCGCGGAGGCGGACGCCGTGCTGCTGGCCACACCGGTGCAGGGTTTCAGCCAGGAGTTGCTGGTGGCCGCACGCGACGACCTGCACGCCTCGATCACGGCCGATGCCTGATCTCGGCCACGAGTTGATTTGCGGGAGGGCGCGCAAGGTGAACTCCTGACTTCGCCACGCGATTTCGGCAGACGCCATGCAGGTGCCTCTCCCGCCATACGTCGTGTGGACGACAGCCGCCGAACCACCCGTTTCCATTTCGCTAATTCTAACGAACAGGCAACGCGGTCCCGTCTAGCGTGCGTACCGTCAAGGGTTCAGGCGCGACCACCCGGTGCCACGAAACAGGGGGAAGGACCGACGGTCCGATCACAGGGATACATCGTCAATCGTCCAAGGAGGACAACCATGTCAACGCCACTCGCAAGCCGTCCGGCTCGTGGATCCTGTCTCACCCTCGCCGTTGTCGCCGCGCTGTCCGGCGTGACTTTCTTCACACCTGCTCCATCGAAGGCGAATGACAATCACGAGTCCGTCGCCTGTATCGCGGGCATGCACAACGCGACATGGTCGCCGGGCGTGACCCAGTCGGTCGCTCTCCACACCGTTACGGTGGATACGACCTGGACCTGTCAACGGCAAGGCGTACCTTCGAGCGACGTCACCACCAGCGCGACGTCCCATGCGACATTCTCGACCTCGTTCTCGTGCGATGGCATCTTTTCGACGGAACCGACGACGTGGACCATCGTGTGGTCGGACGACCGCCGGCCCAAGACCAGCACCTTCGTCTTCGTCGCCAAGGCCGCGCCCTCCAACGGCAACATGATCGTTTCCGCTGACGGCGAGATCACCAGTGGGCGTTACAGGGGCCAGAACGCGTTGGCGCAGTTCACGCTGGCCAACCTCGCCGCCACGCTGAGCAACCAGTGTGCGACGCCCACGGGCATCACGAGCGCCAGTGGCAACGCGTCGCTATCGATCTCTCGATAGCGCACGGGCCGACCGGCTCAGTGCCGCACGGCTGTCGCCGGCACATCCGCCCACAGCCTCTGCGCCAACTGCGCGGAAGCGCCGTCGAGCAGCTTCGGCACCAGGACATCGAGATGCGGCGCCGCGGGATCGACCGGCAGCGACTGCTGGATGCGATAGGCCTTCGATGCAACGGGGCCGCGTGCCACGATGCGGCAGTTCACCACCAGTTCCATGTTCGCGAATGGCGCCTCGCCTTCCTTCGTCACGACCGTGGCCGTGGCCGCTTCAAGGCCACGGCAATTGATGATCAGGTCGGTGATGTATTTCGGTTGCAGCGCGCTGCGCAGCCGCGCCTGCACCACCGAAGCGATGTCCGGCGAGACCTGCACCTTGGCGGACGTGTCCAGCCCCGTCACCGTCACGACAGCGTCGCCCCGGTTGTCGACGGTCAGCCACGGCGAAGCCGGACTGGCGGACACCACGCTGTTCATATCGCTTTCGATCATCGCCTTGCCGCCACAACCGGACAGCACCACGACCGCTGCGGCGGCCAGTACCTTGTTGATCACCTTCAATTCCCCAGAACCCCCGAAAACAACCTGCCAATGTAACCGCGGCCACAGGATTCGACAATCGTCACAAATGTGAAGGGTTCCGCGGTTTAATCACGTCATGCCCTCGCGACGGGTTATCATGGCTGCTTGACAGCCCTTGGCAGGGACACGAAGAACGATGTTTTCGGCGCGACACCCCGCGGCCGCCGGCACGGACGCATTGGCACGGCTCAGTTGGCACGATTTCGAACACCTGCTCGCCGAGCACTACCGCGACCAGGGCTGGCGGGTGGAATACCACGCGCCGCCGACGTCGCTGAAGCACCTGGGCAGCAGTCTCGACCTGCGCCTGCATCGCGGCAACGAGACGGTGATCGTGCAGTGCAGGCACTGGGACGCCGCGGAAGTGCAGTTGGCGGAAGTAAACGAACTGCTGAGCACGATGCTCAACGAAGCCGCCACGCGCTGCGTGCTGGTCACGCGGGGACGTTTCAGCGCCGAAGCGCGTGCCGTGCCCCGGCGCCAGCCACGACTGCAGCTCGTCGACGGCGACGTGTTGCGCGTCATGCTCAGACTCCCCGGCCACCTGAACGCCCCGGCGCCCGGCATCGCCTTGCCCGCGGTCGCCGCTCGCAACGCCGCGGTAAAACGTCGACGCGCCGAGGGTGCGCATTCCCGCTTGCTTCCGATCCTGCTCATCGTCGGCATCGCGCTATTGATCGGCATCTTCGTGTGGCGCGCCATGGCGCCGCGCCACGAAGGCGTCGTGCCCATGCCATCCGGCGACAACACGATGGCGACGCCACCCCCTGCCCCTCCGGCACCGCCCGCCGTCGCGGCTTCCGCCACGACGACACCGGTCGATACCACCCCTGTCGAACCACCGCTGTCGCGCGAACTGGCTGAACGTGCACGTCTGAATGAATCGCTCCATGACACGCTCGACGCGCATCGACCGCCGGAAGACGCCATAAAAGTGCTGGAAAAGAACACCCGTGAGGTGGGCTCGGCCGAATAAGCGGCTTTGCATGTCGCGAGGCGTCGGCGTATATGTCTGGCGTGGACAACGAGCGCTCGTTCGCCCCGCGTCTCCCACATGGAAGTGGAATCGCCATACAAGGAAGTACGACGATGCCGACTCTTTGCCGTCCCGCGATCGCCGTTCCCGAGCACGTCGTCACTCTGGATGACACGCTTCGCCTGGCCCGCAGCCTTCACGCAAGCCACGGTCAGCTTCCCCTCGTACTGCGACTGATCCGCAATACCCAGGTCGCGGAACGCCACCTCGTGCAGCCGGTCGAACAGACGCTCCGGCATCCCGGGTTCGAGGCACGCAA
Source organism: Luteibacter sp. W1I16 (assembly GCF_050434905.1). Lineage (NCBI taxonomy): Bacteria > Pseudomonadati > Pseudomonadota > Gammaproteobacteria > Lysobacterales > Rhodanobacteraceae > Luteibacter > Luteibacter sp. W1I16. Next base: position 4,173,335 of record NZ_JBNDJJ010000001.1, on the reverse strand, counting down.
TGCGATCTATGTCCGCGAAGCCAAGGCGCGCATTCCCGACGTCGTCGAACGCGCCCTGACCCATGCGAAGTTGAGGCCGGATCGCATCGACGCCATCGTCTTCGTGTCGTGCACGGGTTTCACGATGCCATCGCTCATCCCATGGATGATCAATGAGCTGGGGTTTCGCAGCGACACCCGGCAATTGCCCATCGCCCAGATGGGTTGTGCCGCCGGGGGCGCAGCCATCAACCGCGCACACGACTTCTGCCTGGCCTACCCGGGTTCGCATGTGCTTATCGTCGCCTGCGAATTCTGCTCGCTCTGCTACCAACCCACCGACCTCGATGTCGGCAATCTGCTTTCCAATGGCTTGTTCGGTGACGCCGTGGCCGCCGCGGTGGTGCGTGGCGACCGCGCCGAGGGTTTCGGACTGGCCGGCAACGGGTCGCGCCTGGTGCGCGACACGGAGGACTGGATCTCCTATGCGGTCAAGTCCACGGGGTTCCACTTCCGGCTGGACCGGCGCGTACCGGGAACCATGGAGCAGCTCGCGCCGGAACTGCGCTCGGTCGCCGCCGATTTCGGCTGGAACGCGAGCACCCTGGACTTCTACATCATTCATGCCGGCGGACCGCGGATACTCGACGATCTTTCGCACCATCTCGGCGTGGCGCCGGCGATGTTCCGCCACAGCCGCGCCACGCTGGGCGAATACGGCAACATCGCGTCGGCTGTCGTGCTTGACGCATTGCGCCGGCTCTTCGAGGAAGGCGGTTCATTTCATGGCGCGCGCGGCCTCATCGCCGGCTTCGGCCCCGGCATAACGGCCGAGATCACCGTCGGCACATGGAGCCGGCATCCAGCCCATCCGACGCGGGAACCTGACCTTTCCACCAGCAAGGAAGCCATCACATGACCCCGAACCAGTACACCTCCGACCGATTTCGCCTCGGTGGCGACCTATGGGTCAACCGTCTCGGCTACGGGGCGATGCACCTCACCGGATACGGCATGTGGGGTCCACCTCCCGACAAGCGAAACGCCATCCAGGTATTGCGTCACGCCGTGCATGAGCTTGGCATCAACTTCATCGACACGGCCGATTCCTATGGTCCCGGGGACAACGAGGAAATCATCCGCAAGGCGCTTCATCCCTACCCCGACGACCTGGTGATCTGCACCAAGGGCGGCATGTTGAGGTCGGGCGAGCTGGACTGGATCCACGACGCGCCCGGTGCACCTTACATCGAGCCCCTGGGCGATCCCCGATACCTGCGCCAGCAAGTGGAACTGAGCCTGCGCCGGCTGCGCGTGGATTGCATCGCGCTCTACCAGTTGCACAGCATCGATCCGAAGGTTCCGCTCGCAGACACACTCGGTGAACTGGTACGACTCCAGGATCAGGGAAAGATCCGCCACATCGGGCTGTCGAACCAGCCTGGCGTGAGTATCGCCCAGCTCAAGGATGCGCAGGAGACAGCGAGAATCGTCGCGATCGAGAACCTCTACAACCTTGCCGACCGTGCCGACGACGACGTGCTGACATATGCCACGGAAAACCACATCGCCTTCATCCCATGGTTTCCGCTCGGCCACGGTGGCCTGGTCGGCCCGGGCAGCGCGCTGGCACCGATCGCCGCGCAATGGGGGATCACGCCCTCGCAACTGGCGCTCGCATGGTTGCTGCACCGGTCGGAGGCGATCCTGTTGATTCCCGGCACCACGTCGGTCCCGCACCTGACGGAGAACGCGGGCGCTTCGCGAGTCCGGCTCAATCCGGCCGAGGTACGTGCCATCGCCGAAGCGGCCGATCGCGCGGGCCTGCCCAGTTGGCGCCCCGTGCGCGACGCGCAAGTTGCAGGAGCATAACCACGTGTCCATGTCCGCTCCACACCCAAATATCGCCGTGCTTGCCGCGATCTATGCCGACCTGTGCCGCATCGACCGGTATGCGGATGACGATATCGTCCTGCATACCGCGCAACGCGTTGCGGGCAGCGGCCCTGCCCTCATCCGCGGCAAGGCGGCCGTCACCGAGAAAATGCGTGCGTTGCGCGCCCAGAGCGGCGGCACGTTGGACATGGACGTGGAACGCACCGTCGCCAACGACTATTTCGGGGCCGTCCTCGGGAAGATCCGCGTCCGAAGCGACGACCGCGCGTTCACCATGCCCTTCTGTGGCCTGTGGCGATTCCGCGACGGGCGCGTCGTGGAGCATTGGGAGAACGCGTACGACATCGCCGCGCTCGATGCTTTCATGTCCGGGATCCCACAAGCGACGCTCCATTCTTTCACGCCGGCACAATCCGCCTCCACCTAAGCTGAAGGGAGACCCCGTCGCCTGGAAGCCCCCCATGACCGAGACGCTCTCGCCCGACCTTCTGCGCCGCATGCACGCGTACTGGCGTGCCGCCAACTACCTGTCCGTCGGCCAGATATACCTTCGCGACAATCCCCTGCTCGAGAAGCCACTGGGCAAGGAACACATCAAGCATCGCCTGCTCGGGCACTGGGGCACGACCACCGGCCTCAATTTCATCTATACCCATCTGAACCGCGCGATCGTCGAGCGCGATCTCGACATGATCTACGTGATCGGTCCGGGCCACGGCGGCCCCGGCCTCGTCGCGCATACCTATCTCGAAGGTTCCTACACCGAGGTGTATCCGCACATCGACCGCAGCGCGGCGGGCATGCGCGAACTGTTCCGGCAGTTCTCCTGGCCTTACGGCATCCCCAGCCACGTCGCCCCGGAAACGCCGGGATCCATCCACGAAGGCGGCGAGCTGGGCTACTCGCTCTCGCACGCGTTCGGCGCGGCCTTCGACAACCCCGACCTGGTCGTGGCGTGCATCGTCGGCGACGGCGAGGCGGAAACCGGTGCGCTGGCCACGAGCTGGCACTCCAACAAGTTCCTCAATCCGGCACGCGATGGCGCGGTGCTGCCCATCCTCCACCTCAACGGCTTCAAGATCGCCAACCCGACGGTGCTCGCGCGCATCGAGCCGGAAGAATTGCGCGACCTCATGCGCGGCTATGGCTACGAACCGCACTTCGTCGAAGGGCACGAGTTCGAGCCCATGCACCAGGCCTTCGCCACCGCGCTGGATCGTTGTCTCGACGAGATCCGGCGCATCCAGGACGAGGCGCGCGCCGGTGGTGCGGACACGGCGAAGCGGCCGCGCTGGCCGATGATCGTGTTGCGCAGCCCGAAGGGCTGGACCGGTCCCAAGGAAGTCGACGGCAAGCCGGTGGAGGGCACGTGGCGTTCGCACCAGGTGCCGATCTCGAAGTTCGAGACCGAAGACCACGTCCGCATCCTCGAGGACTGGATGAAGAGCTATCGTCCAGAGGAATTGTTCGACGAGCGCGGTCGCTTCCGCGAAGAGTTCGCCTCGCTGGCGCCGACCGGGCGCCGCCGCATGGGCATGAACCCGCATGCCAACGGAGGCTTGCTGCTGAAGCCCCTGCACATGCCGCACTTCCGTGAGTTCGCCGAGCAGGTGAAGACACCGGGCGATCACAAGGCCGAAGCCACGCGCGTGCTCGGCCGGTTCCTGCGCGAGGTGATGCGCCAGAACATGCAGACCTTCCGCCTGTTCGGCCCCGACGAATCGGCCTCGAACCGGCTCGAAGCCGTCTACGAAGCCAGCGGCAAGACGTGGCTGGCCGGGACCGAGGCTGTCGACGAGGATCTCTCGCCATCCGGCCGCGTCATGGAGGTACTGAGCGAACACCAGTGCCAGGGCTGGCTGGAGGGCTACCTGCTGACGGGGCGGCATGGTTTCTTCTCCTGTTACGAGGCCTTCATCCACATCATCGATTCGATGTTCAACCAGCACGCGAAGTGGTTGAAGGTCACCCGCACGATGGCATGGCGGCCACCGATCGCCTCGCTCAACTACCTGCTGAGTTCGCACGTGTGGCACCAGGACCACAACGGCTTCTCACACCAGGACCCGGGCTTCATCGACCACGTCGCCAACAAGAAGTCCGAGATCGTGCGGATCTACCTGCCGCCGGATGCCAACTGCCTGCTCTCGGTCACCGACCATTGCCTGCGCAGCCGTCATTACGTCAACGTGATCATCGCGGGCAAGCAACCCGACTGGCAGTGGCTCGACATGGAAAGCGCGGTTCGCCATTGCACCGCGGGTGCGGGCATCTGGGAATGGGCCGGCCGAGGCGGCGACGACCCCGACGTGGTGATGGCCTGCGCGGGCGACGCGCCGACGGTGGAAGTGTTGGCCGCGGTGATGCTGCTTCGCGAGTACGTTCCGGATATTCGCATCCGCGTGGTCAACGTCGTCGACCTGATGTCGCTGGAGACGCCCGACGAGCATCCGCACGGCATGGACGACGACCAGTTCGACGATCTATTCACGCGCGACAAACCGGTGATCTTCGCCTTCCATGGCTACCCGGGCATCGTGCACCGGCTGACCTATCGCCGGCACAACCACGACAACATCCACGTGCGCGGCTACAAGGAAGAAGGCACGACCACCACGGCGCTCGACATGATGGTGCTGAACAACATGGATCGCTTCCAGCTCGCCCTCGATGCGATCAACCGCATCCCGCGCCTGGAAAGCCAGCGCGAGAAGGCGGCGCAGCGCTACTGGGCGGATATCGAGCGGCACAAGCTCTACGTCAGCGAGCACGGCCAGGACCTGCCTGACGTGCGCGACTGGCAGTGGAAGGCCGAGGAAACCGCATGAGCCGCGTGGGCCATGTGCTGGCCCTCAATACGGGATCGTCGTCGCTGAAGTACGGCTTGTACCGTGTGTCCGGGGATGCGTGCGAGGCTCTGCTGGCCGAACAGACGGATGCTCCCGGCGGCGACGCCGATCCCGTGGCGGCGATCGTCGGCACGTTGAAACAGCGCGGCCTGCCGATGCCCGATGCGGTGGGCCATCGCATCGTCCACGGCGGCCCGAACATCCGCGATCACGCGCGAATCGACGACGCGTTGATGGCGCACCTGGAAGAAGCGAAGGCGTTCGCGCCGCTGCATGTGCCGGCCGCCGTGGAGATGGTGAAGCGCGCCGTCCGTGCCTTTCCGGATGCGCCGCAGGTAGCGTGTTTCGATACGGCGTTTCATGCGTCCATGCCGGCGGTGGCGAAGGCCCTGCCCTTGCCCGCGGACCTGCGTGAAGGCGGCATCGAGCGCTATGGTTTCCATGGCTTGTCGTACGAATCGATCGTGCGGCAACTGGGTGAGACGATTCCGTCGCGCGTCGTCATCGCGCATCTGGGCAACGGCGCGAGCCTGTGCGCCGTACGCGACGGACGGTCGGTCGATACGACGATGGGGCTGACGCCGACGGGAGGCATCGTGATGGGGACGCGCCCTGGGGACCTGGATCCCGGCGTGTTGCTTTACCTCATGCGCGAGCGTGGTTACGACGCTAAGCGGCTGGAGTTGCTCGTCGACAGGGAATCCGGATTGAAGGGGTTGTCCGGTGGTACGAGCGACATGCGCGAGTTGCATGCCATGGACAATGCGGCGTCGCGGCTGGCGCAGGACGTGTTCGTGCACGTGGCGCGCAAGCATGTCGCGGCGATGGCGGCGTCACTGGGCGGGATCGACCTGCTGGTGTTCACCGGAGGGATCGGTGAGAACGACGCCGTGACGCGCGAGGCGATCGTGGCGGGGGTGCGCTGGATGGGCGGGTTCGAGGTGCGCGTGATGGCGACCGAGGAAGACGAGCAGATCGCTAGGCATACCTGGCGATTCGCTTCGTAGCGATCGCCGCTTAAGCGGCTTCCCACCAAACATCACCGCTCAAACGGCTTCCCACCAAACATCGCCGCTTAAGGGGCTTCCCACCAAGCCATGCTGCCGTAGGACTGAATATGCCCTGCCTGGTGGGAGCCGACCCTGTCGGCGATGTGGGAGCCACTCAGTGGCAAAGGTGGGAAAACCGCTTGAGAGGGTGGAAAGCCACTTCAGCGGCGAGGGTGGAAAGCCGCTTAAGCGGTGGGGGTAGAAAGCCACTTCAGCGGTGAGGATGGGAAGCCACTTCAGTGGCGACGGTGGGAAGCCGCTTAAGCGGCGATCCGCGCAAAGCGCGGCCCACCGCCCCAGCCCCCAACCCCATCAAACAACCACCACCGGAATCTTCCCGATCTTCGACCGCCACTCCTTCGGCCCCGTCTCATGCACCGACGTACCGGCACTATCCACCGCCACGGTCACCGGCATGTCCTTCACCTCGAACTCGTAGATCGCCTCCATGCCCAGGTCCTCGAACGCCAGCACACGCGACGCCTTGATCGCCTTCGACACGAGGTACGCGGAACCACCCACGGCCATCAGGTACACCGCCTTGTTGTCGCGGATCGCCTCGATCGCCGCCGGACCACGCTCGGACTTGCCGACCATGCCCAGCAACCCCGTGGACTCCAGCATCTGCCGCGTGAACTTGTCCATGCGCGTGGCCGTGGTCGGGCCGGCAGGGCCGACGACTTCATCGCGCACGGGATCGACCGGGCCGACGTAATAGATGAAGCGATTGGTGAAATCGACCGGCAACGTCTCGCCACGGTTCAACATGTCGATCATGCGCTTGTGCGCGGCATCGCGGCCCGTGAGCAACTTGCCGTTGAGCAGGATCGTCTCACCCGGCTTCCAGCTCTGCACTTCCTCGCGGGTGATCGTGTCGAGGTTCACCCGGCGGCCCTTGGAGGCGTCGTAGGTGAGCGTCGGCCAGTCTTCCAGCGACGGCGGATCGAGCGCGACCGGACCGGAGCCGTCGAGCACGAAATGCGCATGACGCGTGGCGGCGCAGTTGGGAATCATCGCTACCGGCAGGTTCGCCGCGTGCGTCGGATAATCCTTCACCTTGATGTCGAGCACGGTGGTGAGACCGCCCAGGCCCTGCGCACCGATGCCCAGCGCGTTGACCTTCTCGTACAGCTCCAGGCGCAACTCCTCGGCGCGATTGGACGGCCCGCGTGCGATCAGGTCGACGATATCGATCGGCTCCATCAGCGCTTCCTTCGCCAGCAGCATCGCCTTCTCGGCGGTGCCACCGATGCCGATGCCGAGCATGCCCGGCGGGCACCAGCCGGCACCCATCGTCGGTACGGTCTTGAGCACCCAGTCGACGATCGAGTCGGACGGGTTGAGCATGGCGAACTTGGATTTCGCTTCCGACCCGCCGCCCTTCGCGGCGACGATCACGTCGACCTTGTCGCCCGGGACGATGGAGACATTCACCACGGCCGGCGTGTTGTCGCGCGTATTCATCCGCTTGCCTGCCGGGTCGGCCAGCACCGAGGCGCGCAGCTTGTTGTCCGGATGGTTGTAAGCGCGGCGCACGCCCTCGTTGACCATGTCCTCGACGCCCATGGTGGCATCGTCCCAGCGCACGTTCATGCCCACCTTGAGGAAGACGGTGACGATGCCGGTGTCCTGGCAGATCGGCCGGTGCCCCTCGGCGCACATGCGCGAGTTAATCAGGATCTGCGCGATGGCGTCCTTCGCCGCCGGGGATTCTTCGCGCTCGTAGGCGGCGGAGAGGTTCCGGATGTAGTCCACCGGGTGGTAGTACGAGATGTACTGGAGAGCGTCGGCGACGCTGGTGATGAGGTCGTCCTGCTTGATCGAGGTCATGGCGCTGCGGCTGGCTCGCGAGGCTGGCAAAAGAGCGATTTTAGCGCACCGGGCCGGTGTAAGGTGCCGGAGCCACGGCCGGTCTGTTCAAGGCACCCCCGAGAACCACGGAGTTTCCATGCGCCACCCGTTCCGCGTCGCCCTACTCGTCTGCGCCCTCGCCGCCACCGCGCTGGGCATCGCGCGGCCGGTGGCGGCCGCCCAGACCGCCCCTGAATTCGCCGGCATCGCCACCTGGCAGAACTCCAAGCCGCTGACCATGCGCCAGCTCCGCGGCAAGGTCGTGCTGATCGATTTCTGGGCCTACTCCTGCATCAACTGCCTGCGCACCCTGCCCCACGTCACCCGCTGGTACGACCAGTACAAGGACAAGGGCCTGGTGATCGTCGGCGTGCATTCGCCGGAGTTCCCGTTCGAGAAACAGGAAGGCAACGTGCGCGACGCCATCAAGCGCTACGGCATCCGCTACCCGGTGGCCCAGGACAACGACCTGGAGACCTGGGACGCGTGGGACAACCAGTACTGGCCGGCGGAATACCTTGTAGACCAGCGCGGCAACGTCGTCGCCCACCACTTCGGCGAGGGCAACTACCTCGAGATGGAAAACGCCATCCGCACCCTGCTCGGCTTGCCGCGCCTGGCGGACGACACGGCCGTCGGCAGCGACAAGGATGCCCCGGACTTCACCCGGCTGGGCTCGCCGGAGATGTACTTCGGCAGCGACCGCGGCAAGAACAACGCGAGCCCGGAAGGCTCGGATAAAGGCACGCGCGACTTCACGGCGCCGTCGCGGCTGGAGCTCAACCAGTTCGCCCTGGTGGGGCGCTGGGAGATCGGCCGAGACAACGCCAGCCTGGTCGGGCCCAGCGGCGAGATCCGCCTGCATTTCAAGGCGAAGAAGGTGCACATGGTGGCCAGCGCGAACGATCCGGTAACGGTCGAGGTGCTGGTCGACGGCAAGCCGCAGGCACCGGTTACGGTGCAGGCGTCCCAGCTGTACACGTTGTACAGCGCGGAGGATTACAAGGATCACGTGCTGACGATTCGGATTCCGAAGGGCAATTTCCACGCGTTTACTTTCACCTTCGGGTAAGAGCATCGCCGACAGGGTCGGCTCCCACCAGGGTGCGGTTGCCTTGTGGGAGCCGACCCTGTCGGCGATCTACTTACCTCAAGAATCGGCCTCGCCGCACCCCTGGTGGGAGCCGACCCTGTCGGCGATACGCCCTTGCAAGAGTGTTTCTTAAGATATATCGTACGACCACTACGTACGATATATCGGAGAACCCCATGCACCTTTTCCATCACGCCCGGCACCGTTTCCACGAGCACATGGCCGCCATCGGACGGGGCGGTGGCGGCCGTTTCGGCGGCGGTCCCTTCGGTTTCGACGACCGTGACGGCATGCGCGGCGGACGCGGCGGCGGGCGCTTTGGCGGTCGCATGTTCGGCACCGGCGACCTGCGCTTGCTCCTGCTCGCCCTGATCGAGGAACAGCCCCGCCACGGCTATGAACTGATCCGTACCATCGAGGAAATGTTCGACGGCCAGTACAGCCCCAGCCCGGGTGCGATCTACCCGACCCTCACCATGCTCGAGGAACTGGGCTACGCCCGCGTCGAAGCCGAGACCGGCGGCAAGAAGCTCTACGCCATCACCGACGCCGGCCGCGCCTTCCTCGCCGAGAACCGCGACAGCCTGGACGCCCTCACCGAGCGCCTGCAGGTGATGTCCCGGCACATGCGCCGGATGACCGTGCCCAATCCCGTGCGCGAGGCCATGCATGTGCTCAAGCATCAGTTGATGAACCACCACAAGGCCTGGGACGACGCCGAGATGAAGCGCGTCGCCAAGGTGATCGAAGCCGCCGCGAAGGCGGTCGCGGAGCGCCAGGAATGAGCGAACGCCATGCGATCACGCGCGTACGCCACGCGCTGAAGATGCGCCGGCTCGAAGTGAACCATGTACGGCGCCTCACGCCGCACATGGTTCGCGTGACACTCGCCGGCGCGGATCTGGAAGGCTTCGTTTCCGCCTCGCCCGACGACCACGTCAAGCTGTTCTTCCCGATGTCCGACGGCTCGATCAACCCGCCCACGCTCGGCCCCGACGGCCCCGTCTACCCCGAAGGCGTCGAGGCCTCGCCCGCCCGCGACTACACGCCGCGCCGCTACGACGCCACGCGCAACGAGCTCGACATCGACTTCGTCCTGCACGGCGAAGGCCCCGCCTCCACCTGGGCGGAAAACGTCAAGATCGGCGACAGCCTCTGCGTCGGCGGTCCACGCGGCTCGATGGTCGTGCCAGACGACTTCGATCACTACGTGCTCGTCGGCGATGCCACCGCCCTGCCCGCGATCGGCCGTTGGCTCGAGGAAATGCCGGAGACCACGCCGGTGACGGTGCTCGTCGAGATCGTTTCGGACGAGGAGCGGCAGGCGTTGAAGCGCGATGTCCGCTGGTTCGTCGCGGGTGAATCGCCAGGTCTCGACGAGGCGTTGGCCGCGCTGCCCGTCCCCGCGGGCGACACCTTCTGGTGGGTGGCGACGGAGTCGAAACGCGCCCGCGCGTTACGCTCGCTGCTGGTCGAGGAGCGGCGCATCGACAAGGACCGGGTCAAGGCCACGGGCTACTGGCAGGCCGATTGATCGCACCGGATACTCACGCCAGCTCCACCTCGCTTAATCTTCACCTCCCAAGAACACATAACCTTGTCGGGCTTCAGGTTAACTCTGGACCCGTTGCAGGAGCGGAGGCGGCACGATGCGGCGAGGCAGGAAAATACTGGCGTGGGTACTCGGGATCCTGATCCTGCTCATCGTGGCGGTCGTGCTGTTCATCGCCTTCTTCGACTGGAACCGGTTGAAGCCCACGATCAACGAGAAGGTCTCCGAGGCGATCGGCCGCCCGTTCGCGATCAATGGCGACCTTTCCGCGCATTGGTCGCGCGAGCCCGGTGAAGGTGGTCTGGCCGGACTCATGCCCTGGCCGCACTTCACCGCGCGCGACATCACCGTCGCCAATCCGGATTGGGCGAAGTCGAAGCAATTCGCCACGCTGGCCACGGTGGACTTCCGTCTTTCGCCCTTCTCCCTCATCGCCCATCGCATCGTCGTGCCGGAGATCCGCCTCGGCCAACCGCAGATCGCCCTTCAGCGCGTGAAGAACGGCGACAACACGTGGACTTTCAAGCTACCGGAAAGCACCGGTCCCTCGGAATGGCAGCTCGAACTGAATGCCATCGCCTTCGACAAGGGCCACATCGATTTTTCCGACGCGATGAACCAGATCGTCATGGGTATCGACGTGACGCCGCTCGGCAAGGGCATTCCCTTCGACGAGATCATGGCGCAGCAGGAGAAGGATTCGCGCGCGCAAGCCAACAAGATCACCGGTGCCAGCGCCAAGGCGATGTCCAGGAGCGACGCCGACGAAAAGGACCGCCAGGACGAGACGAAGAAGAAGCAGGTCTACTACTTCGCCTGGGACGCCAAGGGCACGTACAAGAAGTCGACGGTGTCGGCCAAGGCGCGCACCGGCGGCGTATTGGCGCTTCGCGATGCCAACCGGCCCTTTCCCGTGCAGGCGGATGCGCGCTTCGGGGATACCCGCATCGCCTTCGTCGGCACGCTCACCGACCCGTTGAACATGGGTGCGCTCGACGTACGCCTGTGGTTCTCCGGCACGAGCATGTCCCACCTCTACGACCTCACCGGCATCACCTTGCCGGACACGCCGCCGTTCGCCACCGAAGGCCACCTCAAGGCGAACCTGAAGAAAGGCGCGAGCGTCTACACGTACGAGAACTTCACCGGGCGCGTCGGCGGCAGCGATCTCGGTGGCAGCCTCGTGTTCAACACCGGCGGCCAGCGTCCGAGCCTCACCGGCACGCTGAAGTCCAACCAGCTGCTCTTCAGCGACCTGGCGCCGCTGATCGGCGGCGGCTCGAACGAGGAGAAGGCACAACGCGGTGACGCGGTGAAGCAGCCGGCCGACAAGGTCTTGCCCGTGGAGCCGTTCAAGACCGACCGCTGGAACGCGATGGACGCCGATGTGCAGTTCACCGGGGTGAAGATCGTCCACGGCGAGCGTCTGCCGATCGACAACCTCTCGACCCATCTGGTGCTGAAGGATTCCGTGCTGGTCCTCGACCCGCTGAAGTTCGGCGTCGCGGGCGGCACCGTGGGCAGCAACATCCGCCTGGACGGATCGAAGACGCCGATGCGCGGCGGCTTCAACCTGGGCGCGCGCCACCTCAAGCTGAAGGAGCTTTTCCCGTCCTTCGCGCCGATGCAGACCAGCTTCGGCGAGATGAACGGCGACGCCTCCCTGACCGCCACCGGCAACTCCCCGGCAGCCTTGCTAGGCAGCTCGAACGGCGAGGTGAAGCTGCTCATCAACGACGGCGCGATCAGCAGCTCGCTGCTGGAACTGGCGGGCTTGAATGTCGGTAGCTACGCGGTCAACAGATTGTTCGGCGACGAGGTGGTGAAGATCAATTGCATGGCCGCGGATCTCGTCGCCACCAATGGCGTGATGGAGTCGCGGCTGTTCGCCTTCGATACCGAGAAAGCGCTGATCAACGTCACCGGCGATATCAATTTCCGCGACGAGAAGATCAACCTCGACATCGTGCCGCACACGAAGGGCTTCCGGCTGTTCTCGCTGCGCTCGCCGCTGTACGTGCACGGCACGTTCAAGGATCCCGCCCCGGGCGTGCATGCCGGCCCGTTGATCCTTCGCGGTGGCGGCGCCGTGGCACTGGCGGTGTTCGCCGCACCGGTGGCGGCACTCGCCGCCCTCGTGGTACCGGAGAGCGGCAAGGCGGACGCGACGCAGTGCAAGCCGTTGCTGGACGACCTGCGCAGGAATCCACCGAAGGCTCCGCCGGCCGGCAAGACGCAGCCCGCCGGGAAAGCGCGCGGCAACTGAAGGCCCGCGGCTGATCTAGCGCAACCGTGAGCACCCATCGCCGACAAGGTCGGCTCCCACCAGAGCCAGCCATCCCCCAGTACAGCGAGAACTGCTCTGGTGGGAGCCGACCCTGTCGGCGATGCTCTTGCCCTATCGACAATGCCTCCCGGTGTCGGCAATACCCTTACCGGCTCCTGTAAAACACCCCCGCCTTCGGGCAAGCTCTACCGATGTCTCCCTACCGCAAAGCCCACCTGCAGATCCACTTCTGCGTCCTGCTCTGGGGCTTTACCGCCATCCTCGGCAAGTTGATCACCCTGCCCGCGTTGCCCTTGGTGTGGTGGCGCATGCTCCTGGTGTCCGCAACCCTGCTTTGCGTGCCGAAGGTCTGGCGCGAACTGCGCGCGATGCCGCCACGCCTGCTGCTTTCCTATGCCGGCGTCGGTGTGATCGTCGCGCTGCACTGGCTCACCTTCTACGGCGCCATCAAGCTCGCCAACGCGTCCGTCGCCGCCACCTGCATTGCCTTGTGCCCGGTGTTCCTAGCGATCGTCGAACCGTGGGTGGCGGGGCGCCGATTCGATCCGCGCGAATTGCTGATCGGCGCGGCCGTGGTGCCGGGCGTGGCGTTGGTCGCCGGTGGGCTCCCCGGCGACATGCGGCTGGGTCTGGCCATCGGCGTGCTCTCCGCCTTATTCGTGGCCTTCTTCAGCGCGATGAACAAGCGCCTGGTCGACAAGGCCGACGCCCTGACCGTGACCTGCGTCGAACTCGGCACCGGCACGCTGTTCCTCACGGCGTTGGCTCCCTTCCTCGCCTCGCCCGCGTTCGTCCTGCCCGATGCGCACGATGGCGCGCTGATGCTCGTGCTCGCCTATGGCTGCACGCTGCTGCCCTTCGCGCTGGCGCTGGCCGCGCTGCGCCATCTCTCCGCGTTCGCGACGCAGATGGTGACGAACCTTGAACCGGTGTACGCCATCGTCCTGGCGATTCCACTGCTGGGCGAGCAGCGCGAGCTGGGCTGGACGTTCTACGCCGGCGTGGCGGTCATTCTGACCGCCGTGTTCGCGCATCCGTGGCTGCACCGCGGGGAGAAGGCGGAAGCGGCGGATCTCGTGACGCCGTGACGTTCGCTTGGGAGCATCAGCTCCGAGTGGGAGCCGACCTTGTCGGCGATGGGTGCTCGCCACAATCTGGCCCGCTGCCGCGGGATCGCCGACAGGGTCGGCTCCCACCAGGTCTATTCCTACCTGGCCTGCTCGATGCTGTCGTGGGAAGCCGCTTCAGCGGCGATGGGTGCTCGCCGCAATCTGGCCCGCTGCCGCGGGATCGCCGACAGGGTCGGCTCCCACCGGAGCCACCGGAGCTGGAGCCACCTCTGTCTCTCGGGGCGTCAGGCGCGGCCGCGGGCGCGCACGGTGCGCTGGCGGCGCGTGCGTTGGGCCGCCGAGCGGACGGCGGATTTTTTACGGGGCGACGAGCGTTTGGCTCGCGAAAGCGGGCGTGAGGGTGTCACTGGTGACTCCGGAAACGGAACCGGGAGGGTGGATGCTCTCCCCCTCCCGGTGAAAAACCCGCTAAGACGCGGTCAGATCAGCTTGATCTCCCGCAGACGTTCCTGAAGGTACTCGTGCGCCGTGATCGGCTCGGGGTAGCGCTTCGGGTTGTCGGGCGTGACGCAGGACGGCAGCACGTCGAGCACCACGTCGGGATTCGGGTGCAGGAAGAACGGCACGGAATAGCGCGGCTTGCGCGCGTTCTCGTTCGGCGGATTGGTCACGCGGTGGGTGGTGGACGGGTACACGTGGTTGGTCAGGCGCTGGAGCATGTCGCCGATGTTGACCACGATGGCGTCACCCTCCGTGGTGATTGGCAGCCAGTCGCCCTCGCGCGTGAGCACTTCCAGGCCTTCGGCGCTCGCGCCGACCAGCAGCGTGATGAAGTTGATGTCCTCGTGCGCGCCCGCGCGCACGTTCGGCACGTCGGCCTGTTCGATCGGCGGGTAATGGATCGGGCGCAGGATCGAGTTGCCCGAATCGATCTTGTCGTCGAAGAAATGCTCCGGCAATTCGATGTGCAGGGCCAGGGCGCGCAGCACGCGGGCGCCGAGCTGGTCCAGCGCCTCGTACAGCCCGTAACCGTGCTCCTTGAAGTCCGGCACTTCGGCCGGCCACACGTTGGGCGGCATCACGTCGGCGAACTTCGAATCGCGCGGGATCTCGCGGCCGATATGCCAGAACTCCTTCAGGTCGGCGAACTTGCTGTCCTTGGCGGTTTCCACCTTGAACGGCGTGTAGCCGCGCGCGCCACCGCCACCGGGGATGTGGTACTTCCGCTTGGTCTCGTCCGGCAGGGCGAAAAAGCGCTTGAAGGCGTCATACGCGCCGTCGATGGCCTCTTTCGCGATGCCGTGTCCGCTGATGCAGCAGAAACCGAATTCTCGGTACGCCGCGCCCAGCTCGGCCACGAAGGCTTCGCGGTCGGTCTCGTAGCGACGGATATCGAGGGTGGGAACCTTCTTCATGCTGTTTCCGCTGGTCGGAGGATCAGGCCGTGGCCTGGGCCGCCGATTTTACGGCGTCGGCCAGCTGCGCCGCCAGCCGTTCCACCTCGGCCGCGTCAGCCGCCTCGATCGTCACGCGCACGAGCGGTTCCGTGCCGGAAGCACGCAGGACCACGCGGCCGCGGCCTTCCAGCGCCGCCTCCACCTCGGCCAGCGCCTGTTTCACCGTGGGCGTGCCCAGCGCCGCCTTGGCGCCCTCGACACGCACGTTGACCATCGTCTGCGGCAACTTGACCAGTCCGGCGCGGGCCTCGGCGAAGGTCTCCCCGGCGTCGGCCAGGGCTTCGAGCAAGGCCAGCGCCGCGACGATGCCGTCGCCCGTGGTGAAACGGTCCAGGCACAGCACATGGCCGGAGGTCTCGCCACCGAGCACGCCGCCGTATTCCTTCAGCTGCTGCAACACGTAGCGATCGCCCACGTTCGCACGGACGAAGGGAATGTCCATGGCCTTGAGCGCGCGCTGCAAGCCATAGTTGCTCATCAGCGTGCCGACCACCGGGCCGGGCAAGGCGGCGCGGCGCTTCCAGTGCCGGGCGATGACGTAGAGCATGTCGTCGCCATCGGTCACCGTGCCGTCGGCGTCGACCACGCGCACGCGATCGCCGTCGCCGTCGAAGGCGATGCCCAGATCGGCGCCACGCGCGACCACGGCCGCGGCGAGCGCGGCGGGATCGGTGGAGCCCACGCCGCGATTGATGTTGAGGCCGTCAGGTTCGGTGCCGATGGTGGTGACCTCGGCGCCCAGTTCGCGGAACACCTTCGGCGCCACCTGGTAGGTCGCACCGTGCGCGCAGTCGAGCACGACGCTCAGCCCGCGCAGCGAGAACTCGTCGGCCACGGTGGATTTGCAGAATTCGGCGTAGCGGGTCACGGCATCGTCGATGCGGCTGGCCTTGCCCAGGGCGTCCGAGGCCACCGTCACGAAATCGGCCTCGATCTCGGCCTCGATCTCGGCTTCCAGCTCGTCGTCGAGCTTTTCGCCCTGGCCGGAGAAGAACTTGATGCCGTTGTCCTGGTGCGGATTGTGCGACGCGCTGATGACGATGCCCGCATCGGCGCGCAACGAGCGCGTGAGGAAGGCGACCGCCGGGGTCGGCATCGGGCCGAGCAGGCGCACGTCGGCGCCCGAGGCGACCAGGCCGGCTTCCAGGGCGGATTCGAACATGTAGCCGGACACGCGGGTGTCCTTGCCGATCACCACGGTGACCTTGCGGCTGTGGTCGCGGCGGTCCGGGCCGGCCGTGGCGCCACGACGGTCGGCGGCGCGGCGGCGCGCCAGCACGGCTCCGGCGGCGCGGCCCAGGCGGAGGATGAAGTCGGCGCTGATCGGGTAGGTACCGACGTGGCCTCGGATGCCGTCGGTGCCGAAATACTTGCGTTCACTCATGGTCTTATCGTCCTTGCGGGATCGGCAAAGGATACTCCGGCGGGGTGAAAGTGCCGGATATCTCGGAAGGGCTAGCCGGCTGGTGGGGCTATCGCCGAATCGCCGACAGGGTCGGCTCCCACCAGGGCGCGGTACCACCAGGGCGCGGTACCACCGGGGAGTGGGACCACCGGGGTGCGGGGCCATCGGGGGTGCGCACCGGGGCGTCAGTCGTCGTCGGGCCAGCGGGGCATCGACGGCTTGTCGTGGCGGGGGGCGGTGTCGCCGGCCTTCACGGCGGCCCAGACCGCCAGGGCGTCGACCGTGGGCGCCACGTCGTGGACGCGGACCATCACGGCGCCGCGCTGGACGGCGATCAACGCCGCGGCGACCGAGCCGTGCAACCGGGCGGAAGGGTCCTGCCGGCCGGTCATGGCACCGATCATCCCCTTGCGCGAGACACCGGCGTATGCGCCCGCGCCGAGTTCGGCGAACCGGCCCATTGCCCGTAGCAGGGCGAGGTTGTGCTCGAGGTTCTTGCCGAATCCGAAACCGGGGTCGACCAGCACCCTGCGCCGCTCGATGCCCGCCAGCTCGCAGGAGAACAGCCGGTCGGTCAGGAAGCGATGGACGTCGCCGACCACGTCGTCGTAGTCCGGGGCGTCCTGCATCGTGCGCGGCTCGCCCTGCATGTGCATGAGGCAGACCGGCACGCGCAGTTCGGCGGCGGTATCCAGCGCGCCCTCGCGGCGAAGCGCGTACACGTCGTTGATCATGCCCGCGCCCGCGCCGACGGCGGCACGCATCACCTCGGGCTTCGAGGTATCGATGGACAACGGCAACGTGGTGCCTGCCGCGAGGCGTTCGATCAGTGGCACGACGCGGCGGATCTCTTCCTCCACCGGCACCTCGTCGGCGCCCGGGCGGGTGGACTCGCCGCCGATGTCGAGCATGTCCGCGCCCTCTTCCGCCAGCTTCATCGCATGCGCGTAGGCGGCTTCGAGGGTGTCGTGCCGGCCACCGTCCGAAAACGAGTCGGGAGTGACGTTGACGATGCCGACCACGCGGGGGCGATCGAGGACCAGGGCGCGGCCGTTGCAGTCGAGCACGGTGGCGAAGGGATCGGTATTCATGGGCTCAACCCGGCTGCTGGCCGCCGAGCGCGCCCATGAAATGGCGGTAATAGCGCAGCTCGTCGATGGAATCGCGGATGTCCGACAGCGCGGTGTGCGCCGAGTCCTTGGCGAAGCCGCGGACGATCTCCGGCGACCAGCGCCGAGACAGTTCCTTGAGGGTGGACACGTCGAGGTTGCGATAGTGGAAGTAGCGTTCCAGCTTCGGCATTTCGCGGTGCAGGAAGCGGCGGTCCTGGCAGATGGAGTTGCCGCACATCGGCGACTTGCCGGCGGGCACCCACTGGCGCAGGAAAGCGATGGTCGCTTCCTCGGCCTGCTCCGGCGAGGTATCCGATTCCACCGAACGTCCCCACAGGCCGGAGCGCATGTGCTGGTTGCGATTCCAGGCGTCCATCTGTTGCAGGCGGGCATCCGCATGCGAGATGGCGAAGACCGGTCCCTCGGCGAGCACGTTCAGATCCTTGTCCGTCACGATGGTGGCGATTTCCAGGATGGAATCGTTATCCGTATCCAGGCCGGTCATTTCCAGATCGATCCAGATGAGGTTGTCTTCGTTCGCTGGCGTCATGGGCGCTCCTTTGGTACTGCGGAGTCTAACCCGCGGGGCCCCTGGCCTGCAGGAGCACCGGAACGTGAGATCATCTCGGGATGGCCGAACCGACCTTCTTCTGGCACGACTACGAAACCTTTGGCACCGATCCGCGGCGGGACCGTCCCAGCCAGTTCGCCGGCATCCGCACCGATGCCAACCTGGAGGTGGTCGGCGAACCGCTGATGATCTACTGCAAGCCGCCGCGCGACATGCCTCCGCAACCGGCCGCCTGCCTCGTCACCGGCATCGCCCCCCAGTTGGCCGAGCGCGAGGGCCTGAAGGAAGCCATCTTCGCGGCTGCGATCCACGAGCAGCTCGCCCTGCCCGGCACCTGCACCGTCGGCTACAACTCGCTGCGGTTCGACGATGAATTCACCCGCCACCTCCTGTACCGGAACTTCTACGATCCCTATGGCCGTGAATGGGAAAACGGCAACTCGCGCTGGGACCTGATCGACCTGGTGCGCATGTGCCAGGCGCTGCGTCCGGAAGGCATCGTATGGCCTACCCGCGAGGACGGCACACCGAGTTTCAAGCTGGAGCACCTCGCCACGGCGAACGGGCTGAAGCAGGCCCGCGCGCACGACGCGCTCTCGGATGTCGAGGCGCTGATCGCCCTGGCCCGGCTCATCCGGCAAAAACAGCCGAAATTGTGGGACTGGTATTTCGCCCTGCGGCGCAAGCAGCGTGTTTTCGAATTACTGGACGTCGCCGCGATGACGCCCGTGGTCCACGTGTCGTCGCGCTACCCCGCCAGCCGGCAGTGCCTGACCGTGGTCGCGCCCCTGGCGGCGCATCCCTCGCGCGCCGGCGAGATCATCGTCTACGACCTCACCGCCGATCCCGCCGACCTGCTCGCGCTGGACGAGGGCGACATCGCCGATCGCGTGTTCACCTCGCGCGCGGATCTGCCGGAAGGCGTGGAACGAATCGCGCTACGTACCATCCGCGCGAACCACGCTCCGGCGCTGGCACCGCTGTCGGTGCTGAAAGGCATCGACCACGCTCGCCTGGGGCTCGACATGGATGCCGTGGAGCGCCATCTCGGCGCCTTGCGCCATGCGAGCGGACTCGCCGAGAAGCTGCGCCGCGTCTATGGCCATGCGGCCGCGCTGCCTCCGGCCGAAGATCCGGAGCTGGCGCTGTACGGTGGCTTCCTGCCGGACGCCGACCGCCGCCTGCTGGCCGAGGTGCGCGCCACGCCACCGGAGCAACTGGGCACGCATCGTTTCAATTTTCGCGATCCCCGTTACCCGGAACTGCTGTTCCGTTATCGCGCGCGGAACTGGCCGGAGACGCTCAGCCTCGAGGAACACGAGCGCTGGGAGGCTTTCCGCGCCGACCGCCTCACCCGCCACGGCCCTCTCACCACGCTCACCCTCGACGACTACGACGCCGAACTTGCCACCCTGCGCGCCCTGCCCGGCGCGCCCCTCGCCCTGCTCGACGAGCTGGAAGCCTGGGGCCAGGAACTCCGCTGAAGACCCCCATGCCAAAGACCTATTTCACGCCTGCCACGTTTCGCTTCTTCAAATCACTGGTCCGCAACAACAACCGCGAGTGGTTCCAGAATCACAAGGACGACTATGAACGTCACGTGCGCGAGCCCTTCCTCGCGTTGATCGGCGACCTCGCCGCGCCGCTGGCCAGGATCAGTCCACATTTCAGGGCCGATCCGCGCAAGGTGGGCGGTTCGTTGTACCGGCTGCATCGCGATACGCGTTTCGCCAACGACAAGCAGCCTTACAAAGGCTGGCAGGGAGCGCGGTTCTTTCATGAGCGCCGCCACGAGATTCAGGCGCCGGGGTTCTACCTGCACATCCAGCCGGGTGAGTGCTTCGTCGGTGGGGGCATGTGGCACCCGGAGCCGCCGGTGTTGAAGAAGCTGCGTGAGTTCCTAGCCGATAACCCGGGGGCATGGAAGCGTGCCACGCATGGCAAGGCGTTCCAGGAGCGCTTCGCGTTCTGGGGCGAGAGCCTGTCGCGGCCCCCGCGCGGATTCGATGCGAACCACGAACTGATCGAGGACCTGAAGCGGAAGAACTTCGCCGCGGGGCGCGATTTCGACGAGGCGATGGCGTGCTCGCCGGAGTTGCTGCCGTTCGTGGTGGACCACTTCAAGCGGCTGGCGCCGATGGTGGATTATCTGTGCGCGGCGCAGGACTTGGAGTTTTGAGGTGGGTTGGCGGTCGCTGCCGCGACCATCGCCGCTGAAGCGGCTCCCACATGGAGCATCCGCTGCCGCGGATCGCCGACAAGGTCGGCTCCCACCAGGTTGGCGCCAGTCTGGTGGGCCGCTCGGGCTGCTGTGGTGGGAGCCGACCCTGTCGGCGATGCTCTTGTGGGAGCCGCTTCAGCGGTGATGCTCTATGTGGGAGCCGCTTCAGCGGCGATCCCGCGGCAGCGGGCCCGGCCTCTCAGCGATTCAGCGGCCCCTCCCCTCAACGCTCGTAAAGTTCGATCGGCAGCTCGTCGGGATCGGCAAAGAACGTAAACCGTCGCCCCGTGTATTCATCGACACGAATCGGCTCGCACACCACGCCGCGCTCACTGAGCGTCGCCACCACCGTATCGATATCGCTCACCGAGAACGCAAGATGGCGCAACCCTTGCGCCTCCGGCCGCGAAGGCCGTTTCGCCGGCGAGGGGAACGAAAACAATTCCAACTGCACCCCCGGGCTCACCTCCAGGTCCAGCTTCCACGAATCGCGCGCTTCGCGATACGCCTCATGGACCACCTTCAACCCGAGCACCTCGGTATAGAAGGCCTTCGAGCGCGCGTAATCCGAACAGATCAGCGCCACGTGATGAATCGCTTCGAGCATCGCCGGTCAGGCCTCCGAGAAAGGAAACGCGAGCACGTCGGCGATCGCGTCGGTGCGCGCCAGCACCATCAGCAGCCGCTCGACGCCGAGGGCCACGCCGGCGCAATCGGGCATGCGCCCCAGCACCGCGAGCAGGTTCTCGTCGATCGGCACCTCGTCCAGCCCACGCGCGCGCCGCTTCGCGTTGTCGCGTTCGAAACGGGCACGCTGCTCCACGGGATCGTTGAGTTCGTGGTAGCCATTCGCCACCTCGTACGGTCCCACGTATGCCTCGAACCGCTTCGCCACGGGCGGATCGTCCTGGCGGATGCGCGCCAGCGCGCACTGGCTGGCTGGATAATCGGAAACCACCGTGATCCGGTCGCGCGGGAACGCCGGCTGGATCTTGTGCGTCATCAGCAGATCGAGCCAGTCGTCGCGCTCCAGACCCTCCGGATCGATGCCGGAACTGGCGAGAGGCACCTGCAAGCGCTCCACCGGGTCCGTGAGCGGGTCGATGCCGAGCGCGTCGCGGAACAGGCTGCGATACGTCGTTTCCACGATGTCGAAAGTGTGCCCCGCCTGCACCAGCACGCGTTCCAACAGATCGATCACCTCGCGGGCGAGCTTCGCTTCATCCCAGCCCACGCGGTACCACTCGAGCATGGTGAACTCGGGGTTGTGCCGGCCACCGGCCTCGCCGTCGCGGAACACCCTGCCCAACTCATAGCAATCGCCCAGCCCGGCGGCGAGCAGGCGCTTCAACGGAAACTCCGGCGACGTGCGCAACCAGCGTTCGGGCGCGCCGGCGTCGACGTGCCCGCTGAATCGCGTGCGAAAACTCTGGATGTTGGGGTCGGTATTGCCTGCCGCGGAGAGGATCGGCGTTTCCACCTCCAGCACGTCGCGTCCGGCGAAGAAGGCGCGGATGTGCGCGTATGTCTCCGCGCGCAGGCGCAGGTTGCCGAGGTCCTTCACGGCGCCACTCCATGTTCCTGCAACAAGGCGATGAGATCGGCCTCCGTGTACACCGGCACGCCGAGCTCGTTCGCCTTGTCGAGCTTCGAGCCCGCCGCCTCGCCGGCGAACACGCCCGTGGTCTTCTTCGACACCGAACCCGCCACCTTGGCGCCGAGCGACTCCAGGCGCTCGGTGGCATCGTCGCGCTTGAGCGTTTCCATCGTGCCGGTGATCACGTAGGTCATGCCTTCCAGCGGAAGCGTGGAGGCTGCCCGGGCAGGCAGCGCCTCGGCCAGCCTGCGCATGGCCTCGTCGGCACGGCGTAGCGCCGCCAGCCGGTCTTCGTCGGCGAGGCAGGCAGTGAGATTGGTAGCCGCGGCCTGCGGTACACCGGCGACGATCCACTGGTGCTCGCCGGCCTTCGCCAGGGCGTCGAAGCTGGCGTAATGCTTCGCGAGAAGAGCGGTGCTCTTCGGGCCCAGCTTCGGCACCTTCGCGGCGTCCAGGAGCACGTCCAGTCCCAGGCGATCGCGCAGCTTCGGCGATGGCGCGCCTTCGTCGGCGAAGGTGATGCCCGCCGCCAGCAATGCATCCACCACCCGCTGGTTGCCTTCCTGCTCGAAGAACGCGGCGATGGAGGTCGCCACTTCGTCGCCAATATCGGGCAGCACGCGCAGCACCGGCGCAGGCGTGTGCCGGACGTGCTCCAGCGATCCCAGCCAGTTGGCCAGCGTCTTCGCCGTGCTTTCGCCGATGTGCATGATGCCCAGCGCGAACAGGAAGCGCGGCAAGGTGGAGCGCTTGCTCGCCTCGATGGCTTGGACCAGGTTCTCGGCCCACTTAGTGGCGACCTTGCCCTGCTTCACCGTCTCCGGCGTGGAACCATCGCGTTCGTCGGCGAACGTCTTCATCCGCACGAAGCTCTCGACGGTGAGCCCGTAAAGGTCGGCCGGCGTGTGCACCATGTCGAACTCGACCAGTGCGTCGACGAAGCGATCGCCGAGGCCGTCGATGTCCATGGCCCGGCGCGAGGCGAAATGGATCAGTGCCTCTTTCCGCTGCGCGGCACAGATGAGCCCACCCGAGCAGCGGTAAGCGGCCGCACCTTCCTCGCGCAGCAATTCGGAACCGCAGACCGGGCACGTCTCCGGCATCTTCCATGGCACGGTCTTCGCGGGGCGGCGCTCTTCCACCACGCGGGCCACTTCGGGAATGACATCGCCCGCGCGGCGCACGATCACGGTGTCGCCGATGCGCACGTCGAGCCGCGCGACCTGGTCGGCGTTGTGCAGCGTGGCGTTGGTCACGGTGACGCCACCGACCTGCACCGGCGTGAGCCGGGCCACCGGCGTCGCCGCGCCGGTGCGGCCGATCTGGATCTCGATCGCCTCCACCGTGGTCATCTGCTCCTGCGCGGGGTACTTGTGCGCGATGGCCCAGCGCGGCGCGCGCGAGACGAAGCCCATCTCGCGCTGGCCTTCGTAATCGTCCAGTTTGTACACCACGCCGTCGATGTCGTACGGCAGGCTGTCGCGCTTCGCGCCGATCCTGTGGAAGTACGTGATGAGGCCGTCGAATCCCTTCGCGGTGGAGACCTCCGGCGACACGGGAAAGCCCCACTCGCGAAGCTTCTTCAGCGTGGCCGAATGCGTGTCCGGCAATTCCCCGCCCTCGACCCGGCCCACCGCGTAAGCGAAGAACGCCAGCGGCCGCTTGGCCGTGATGGCGGGATCGAGCTGGCGCAGCGAGCCCGCCGCGCCATTGCGAGGGTTCGCCAGCGGACGCTCGCCCGCGGCGCGGGCACGCTCGTTGAAGGCCTCGAACGCGGCGCGCGGCATGATCACCTCGCCGCGTACTTCGAGCACACGCGGCCACCCTTCGCCGCGCAGGCGCAGGGGAATGGCCTTCACCGTTCGGAGGTTGGCCGTGACGTCCTCGCCGACCGCGCCGTCGCCTCGCGTGGCGCCTTGCACGAACACGCCGTTCTCGTAGCGCAGGCTGATCGCCAGGCCGTCGAGCTTGGGCTCCACGGAGAACACGGGGTTCTTGCGGCCGAGGGTCTGCTCGATGCGCCGCTCGAAGTCCGCGACCTCGCGGTACTTCTCGCGATCGTTATCGCCTTCCTGCTCGAACGCGTTGCCCAGCGAAAGCATCGGCACCGCGTGGACGACCTCGGCGAAGCCACCTTTCGCACGGGCACCGACCCGGCGTGTAGGCGAATCGTCGCCGGCGAGGTCGGCATACTCCGCCTCCAGCGCTTCCAGCTCCCGCATGAGCCGGTCGTATTCGGCGTCGGCGATATCGGGATCGTCGAGCACGTGGTAACGGTAGTTCGCGTCCTCGATGAGGCGGCGCAGGGTCTGCGCGCGTTCGATGGCTTCGGCGGGGGCGGTGGCGGAGGCTTGTGGCATGTGCAGGATCCGTGATGGCGCGCGCGTCACCGACGCGACCCTGAACTGTCGGCCGATGCCGCGGCAAAAGCAAGAATGCCATCGGCTATAATCGATCGGCCATGCCCCCTCACGACGTCATCGCCACCCCAGAATCGACCGACGTCCACGCCCTCCCCACCGATCGACCGGCCCTCGCCCCGGCGGAGCCCTCCAGCAAGGCGCGTTATCGCGGCCTGATCTGGCTCGTTTCGGCTGCGTTTTTCATGCAGGCGCTGGACTCGACGATCGTCAACACGGCCGTTCCCGCCATCGCGGGGGCGCTCGCGGTGACGCCGCTGAGCATGCGCACGGCCCTGACCAGCTATGTGCTGACCCTGGCCATCTTCATCCCGATGAGCCCGTGGCTGTGCGACCGGTTCGGCACGCGCCGCGTGTTCGGCGGCGCGATCCTGGTGTTCGCCCTCGGCTCGCTGCTGTGCGGCGTGGCGCAGAGCCTGCCGCAGCTGGTGGCCTCGCGGATCATCCAGGGCCTGGGCGGCGCGGCGCTGATGCCGGTGGGCCGCTACGTGTTGGTGCGCAGCATCGATCGTCGCGAGTTCGTCAGCTCGATGACCACCGTGGCCACCTTCGGCCTGCTCGGCTCGGTCTTCGGCCCCTTGCTCGGCGGCGCCCTGGTGGAATTCACCAACTGGCGCCTGATCTTCCTCATCAACGTGCCCGTGGGCATTGTCGGCCTGGTGCTCAACCGCCGCGAGATGCCGGACTACCGGCTCGACCGCGCGCACCGTTTCGACACCGCGGGTTTCCTTCTCTTCGCCGGCGCCTCGGCGCTGTGCCTGATGGCGGCGGAAACCCTGGGCAGCGAGGGTGGCGGTCACGGTGCCGCCGTCGCCGGCTACGCGCTCGGCGGCGTCGCGCTGGCGTCGCTCTACGTGCGCCATAGCCGGCGCACCGAATTCCCGGTGAGTGATCTTTCGCTGTTGAAGGTGCGAAGCGTGTGGGTATCGCTGGCCGGCAACCTGTTCACGCGCCTGGGCGTGTCGGGCATGTACCTGCTGCTGGTGCTGTTCCTGCAGATCGGCTGTGGCTGGTCGCCGCTCGCCGCCGGCCTGATGATGGTGCCGCAGGCCATCGGCTCGATCAGCGTCAAGCCTTTCATCGACCGCCTGCTCACGTACTTCGGCTACCGCCGCCTGTTGCTGGGCAACACCATCGCCGTGTCGATCGTGCTGTGTTCGTTCGCCCTGCTCACGCCGCAGTCGCCGCCCTGGGTCATCGTCGCCTTCGTCTACGTTTACGGCGCGGTGATGTCGTTGCAGTACACCTCGATGAACACCCTGGCCTACGTCGATCTCGACGTGAAGTACGCCTCCATGGCCTCGTCCATGGCCTCGACCGCCCAATACCTGTCGATGAGCTTCGGCATCGCCCTGGCATCGTTGCTGATGGGTGGGTTCCTCGCCTCCCATAACGCCCAGGGTTACGTGTGGGCGTTCCGTTGGTCGGTCATCGTGCTCGGCTTGATCACCCTCGCCGCGAGCTGGATCTTCGGCCAGTTGCGCGACACGCGATCGGCGAAAGCTGCGGAAACGGCTTCATAGAGGTTACCCTCAAGGACACCGCGCCTTCCTTCGCGGCTTCGATCTGGACCGATCCCATGCATGACTCCGCCGGCATCCTGCTGACCCTGTTCATCATCTTCGTCGCCGCGCAGATAGGTGGCGAGATCGCGCAACGCCTGCGCCTGCCCTCCGTGGTGGGCGAAATCGCCGCCGGCTGCGCCGTCGGGCCCTCGGCCCTGGGCTGGGTGACCCTCCCCGACATCGCCACCGGCACCCCATTGGACGTGCTCGCCGAGATCGGCGTCATCCTGCTGCTGTTCTCGGTGGGCCTGGAAACGCGGCTCGACGACCTGAAGAAGGTCGGCACCAGCGCCTTCCTCGTCGGCGTGCTGGGGGTGATCATCCCCTTCGTGCTCGGCTCGCTCTGGGCACACGGCTCCGGCTTCGACTGGATCCGCTCCATGTTCGTCGCCGCCGCCTTCGTCGCCACGTCGGCAGGCATCACCGCGCGTGTGCTTCAGGAACTGGGCGTGCTGCAACGGCGCGAGGCACGGATCATCCTCGGCGCGGCGGTGATCGACGATATCCTCGCGATGCTCCTGCTCGGCGTGGTGTCGTCGCTGCAAGGCGGCGGCGCCGTGGATGTCGGCAGCCTGGTCGGCACCTTGCTCGGTGCGATCGGTTTCGTGGCGGTGATCGGCTGGGGCGGCGCGCGCGTGATGCGCCGCGGCTCGGGCTGGCTCGACAAGCCCAGCAATCCGATGTCGCCTCTGGCGATCGTGCTCGCGTTGTGCCTGGGGCTGGCTTTCCTCTCGATGAAGTTCCACCTCGCGGCCATCATCGGCGCCTTCCTCGCCGGCATGATCGCGTCGGAGACCAGCCAGCGGCACCAGCTGGAGGAACAGACCGCGCCGCTGCTCGCCTTCCTCACGCCCTTCTTCTTCGTCGTCACCGGCGCGAAAGTGAACCTCGCCGAGCTGGGCAACGCCAGCGCTCTGTGGATGCTCACCGTCGTCACCGTCATCGCCATCGTCTCCAAGCTGGCCGGCGGCTTCCTCGGTGCGATCACGCTGGGCAAGCGCGGCGCGACCATCGTGGGGTTCGGCATGGTTCCACGTGGCGAGGTGGGCGTGGTGATCGCCAGCCTCGGCCTCGCCGCCGGTGTCTTCGACGAACGGATCTACGCCGTGATCGTGGCGATGTCGCTGCTGACTGCCATGGTCACGCCACCGGTGCTGGCCCTGCTCCTGCGCGACCGCCACGCATCGACTGGTAAGCCGTGAGCGCACTCTCGCGCGACACCTTGAGGTCGACGATCGGGGGCGGATAGCCTGAACTTCTCAGGAAGGCTTCGTCTTCCCACGGCGCATGCACGAGCCGCCCCGGCGCCTTCGCCAGTTCAGGCACCCAGCGCCGGATGTAGGCGCCGTCGGGATCGAATTTCTCGGACTGGGTCACCGGATTGAAGATGCGGAAGTACGGCGCGGCGTCCGCGCCGCTGCCGGCCACCCACTGCCAGCCCATGGCGTTGTTGGCCAGGTCCGCGTCGACCAGTGTGTCCCAGAACCACTTCTCGCCCAGCACCCAGTGCTGGCGAAGGTTCTTCGTCAGCAGGCTCGCGACCAGCATGCGCACGCGATTGTGCATCCATCCCGTGGCCCATAGCTCGCGCATGCCGGCGTCGACGATGGGAATGCCCGTTCGGCCTTGCTTCCAGCGGCGTAGTGCATGCGCATCGGGCTTGGCCCAGCGGAAGGCGTCGAACGCCGGGTTGAAGTTTTCCTTCGGTGTTTTCGGGAAGTGGTAGAGCAGGTGATGGGCGAACTCACGCCAGCCGAGCTGTCGCAGATAGGGCTCGATGTCGGTCGTCTTGCCGTTTTTGGCGGTATGCGACCGCAGTCCGGCGGCCACCTGAGCCGGCGAGATCTCTCCCCAGTGCAGATGCGGCGACAGGCGCGACGTGCCATGCCGGGCCGGCAGGTCGCGGCCTTCGACGTAGTGGCCGACCGCGTCATCGGCGAAGAGCGCGAGCATCTCGTGCGCGCCGCTCTCGCCCGGCGTCCATTCGGCGAAGCCGCTGGCCCAGTCGCGTTCCGGCAGCAAGCCGAGATCCGCCACTTCCAGCGCCCCGCCCTGTTCTCGCAGGCCGCCCTGCTCTTGTGGGAGCCGCTTCAGCGGCGATGGGCGCTCGCGGAGACTTTGCCCGCTGCCGCGGGATCGCCGCTGAAGCGGCTCCCACAAGGGTGGCTCCCACAGGGGTGGCTCGGGCAAGACCTCCACCTCGTCGATCCGTGTGCGTATGTTCCGCCAGAACGGCGTGAATACCCGATACGGCTCGCCCTGCTTCGTGGCTACGTCCCATGGCTCGACCCAAAGCGCGGCATTGAAGGACTTCACCTCGATGCCATCGCCCTCCAGGGCCCGCCTCACCGCCTTGTCCCGACGTATCGCTCTGGGCTCGTACAGCCGGTTGAAGTACACGGCGGCGGCGCCGGTGGCTTCGATGGCGGCGCGAAGCGCGTCGATACTGGTCCCCCTGAGGATGTCGAGCCCCCCGCCCTTCCTGGCCAGCGAGGCATCCAGCGCTTCGAGGGAGTGGTGCAGCCACCAGCGGCTGGCCGCACCCGGCGCCCATTCGCCCTCCTCCTCCGGCGCATGCACGTATAAGGCAACGATGTGTTCGTGACGCCTCGCGGCTTCGGTCAGGGCGGGGTTATCGGCGAGGCGGAGGTCGCGGCGAAACCAGACGATGGCGGTACTCATCGGCGTAGTATCCATGCGACGCGTGAAATGAGAATTGCGCTCGATCTCCGTTCAGTCGACATGCTTAGACTGGTGTCGCTGACGGCCAACTCCCATCCGGTCGTCCCTAAGGAGCTTCCATGAACATCAAGACCGTCCTCGGCCTTCCCCTGGCCGCCCTGCTCGCCAGCGCCGTCGTCGCCCCCGTTTCGGCCGCCACGCTGACCCGCAGCGACGGCATCTACGTGCGTTGCGATCAGTGCGGCGTGGTCCAGAGCATCGAACACAACGTCACCGCCGGCCGCGAGCACGGCACCGCGGGCGCGGTGATCGGCGCCATCGCCGGCGGCGTGCTCGGCAATCAGGTCGGCAAGGGCAAGGGCAAGACCCTCGCCACCGTCGGCGGCGCGGTCGGTGGCGGCTTCGCCGGTAACGCGATCGGAAAGGGCGGCGGCAGCGATACCTACACCCTGCGCCTGAAGATGGGCACCGGCGGCTACACCAACGTGCAGGTCAAGGACGCCTCGGCGATCCGCGAGGGCGACATCGTCGTCGTCGACGAACAGGGCAATGTCTCGCGCGTGCAGTAAGCGCCGCCTTCGAGCCATCTGGTGCGATGAGAAGCCGGCCGCAAGGGCCGGCTTTTTTTTCATGTCAGCTAAGGGAGCCCTTGGCGGGTCGACCTTATGGAAGCCGACCTTGGCGGGAGTCGACCCTTGTGGGAGCCGACCTTGTCGGCGATCCCGCGGCAGCGGGCCAGCTTAAGGCGTGAGTCCCCTCACCCGGGTGGGAAGCGGGCTGGCCCGCGATTCGCCACGCCAGCACGAAGATAGAAGCATCGCGGGCCAGCCCGCTTCCCACCCGGGTGCGGCATTCGGCAGCTTGCCGCGATGCCTACGAAGCGCGGGAGTGGATGCGCTCCGCCACCGCGTCGTAGAACGACTCCGGCAGCACGGCGTGCACGGGCACGCGCCACCAGTTGTCGCGGGCGAAGCGGCGGCATTTCACGGCGTCCTTGTCGGTCATCAGCACGGGACACCCGTCGGCGAAGGTGAAGTCGTTGCGGGTGAAAGCATGATGGTCGGCGAAGGGATGGCCGTGCACGGCGATGCCTTGCGCGGCGAGACTGGCGAAGAAACGCGCGGGATTGCCGATACCGGCCACGGCGTGCGCCGGCCGCCCCGCGAAATCCGCGAGCGGCGCCGTGAGCGAGGATTCGCGCATGTTCACCGCGACGCCTCCCTCCAATCGCATCGCGATTTCACCACTCGTGGGTACGCCGCCGTTGATGACGACGAAATCCACCTCGGCGAGCCGGCTGGACGGTTCGCGCAGCGGCCCCGCCGGCAGCAGGTGTCCGTTGCCGAGGCGGCGTTCCCCGTCGATGACGCAGATCTCGACATCGCGGCCCAGCCGGTAGTGCTGTAAGCCATCGTCGGCGAGGATCAGATCGCAACCGGCATCGACCAGCAGGCGGGCCGCTTCAGGACGCTCCCGTCCGATCGCGACCGGGACGCCGCTCTGGCGGATGAGGCAGGGCTCGTCTCCCACCTTTGCCGGATCGTCGTCGCCGGTCAACAGATACGGCCCACGCTCACTACCGCCATAGCCACGGCTGACGATACCCGGCATGAAGCCGCGCTCCTCCATCGCCTTCGCCAGCGCGACGATCAGAGGTGTCTTGCCCGTCCCGCCGACGGTGATGTTGCCGACGACGATCACGGGCACCGACAGACGAACGACCGAGGAAGGATCGTTGCGAAAGCGCTCGGCGCGGCGATGCGTCACACGGCGATAGAGCGCTTCGAAAGGAAGCGTCCACCATGGCGGCGAACCTCCGCCATACCAACGCCGTTGCAACGACGTAGCGAGGGGCACCGGGTCAGCCCGCCGTGACCTGCTCGTGGAACTGCATGCGATGCAAGGCCGCGTACTGTCCGCCCTTGTCGATGAGTTCGCGATGCGTGCCCAGTTCGATGATCCGGCCTTGCTCCATTACGGCGATCTGGTCGGCGTGCTCGATGGTCGACAGGCGGTGCGCGATCACCAGCGTGGTGCGGTCGCGCATCAAGCGGGTCAAGGCGTCCTGGATCAGGCGCTCGGACTCGGTATCGAGGGCGCTGGTGGCTTCGTCGAGCACGAGGATCGGCGCGTTCTTCAGGATCGCGCGCGCGATGGCGATGCGCTGGCGCTGGCCGCCCGAAAGCGAGTTGCCGCCCTGCCCGATCCGCGTGTTCAGGCCTTCCGGCAGGCGCTCGATGAACTCCATCGCGTTGGCGGCCTGCGCGGCCGCCGTGATCTCCGCTTCGGACGCACCCGCCATTTCGCCATAGGCGATGTTCGCGGCGACGGTATCGTCGAAAAGCACAACGTGCTGGCCCACCCAGGCGATCTGCTTGCGCAGCGAAGGAAGTTTGTACTGCCGGTAATCGCGTCCGTCGACCAGGATGCGGCCGCCGGTGGGCTCATAGAAACGCGGCAACAGGCTGACGAGGCTCGACTTGCCACTGCCCGAGCGGCCGACCAGCGCGGTGACGGTGCCCGGTGCGCAGGCGAGGTCGACGCCGCGCAGGGCCTCGTGCTTGTTGCGCTCGTAGACGAGCTTGACGTCTTCGAAGCGGATGTCGCCCTTCGTGCGGACCAGTTCTTCGGTGCCCGTGTCCACTTCGGCGGGCTCGTCGATGATCTCGAAGAGGTCTTCCGCGGCGGTGACGCCCTTCTGCAGGCTGGCCTGGATGCCGGCGAGGCGCTTGAGCGACGGCAGCATGGCGCCCATCGCGGTGAGCACCGAGGTGAAGACGCCGGGCGTCATGCTGTCGAGGACGTGCGGGCGCGTGCCCAGGAACACGAGCGTGGCGAGGGCGACGGCGCCGGTGGTCTGGATCGTGGCGCTGGACATCGCGCTGGTCGACGACACCTTGAGGTTCAACCGGCGCTGGCGCTCGGCGACGTCGCCGAACCGCGCCGTCTCGCGGACCTGCCCACCATAGATGCGTACTTCTCGATTGGCGGCGACGGCTTCTTCCACGGCGCTGGTCACCGTGCCCATGTTGCCCTGGATACGCTTGCTGATCTTGCGGTAGCGCCGGCTGATCACCGTGACGATGGCGACCACGCAAGGCACCAGGACCAGCAAGGCCATGGTGAGGTAAGGGCTGTGATACAGCATGACGCAGAGCATGCCGACGACGGTGAGGCCTTCGGTCACGGCGACCTTGAGCGAATCCGCCGACGCCGATGCCACTTGCTCACTGGTATACGTGATGCGAGAGATCTGCTGGCCCGACGGTTCGCGCGCGAAGAAGGCGGCCGGCAGCCGCAGGTACGCGGCGAACACGTCCACGCGGATCGCCTGCACCACGTTGCGGCCGACGTAGGCGATACCGTAGTCGGTGGCATAGGAGGCCACGCCACGAACGAGGAAGATGCCCACGATCCAGATCGGCATCCAGAAGATCGTGTACGGGTCCTTCTCGACGAACAGGTTGTCGATCAGCGGCTTGAGCATGCCGGTGAACACCGACAGGCAGACCGGATCGACGATCATGCCGACGATCGCGATGTATCCCGCCGTACGGAACCGCCGCGTGTAGCCGAGCAGGCGCTTGTACGTCTGCCAGGTGCGGACGTCCCAGACGGAAACCTTTTGCGTGCTCACTTGCCTGCCGCCGCCTCGGCGGGCGTGGTGGCGATCGAGAGCCGGGTGAAGCCGAGCTGGCCCAGCGCGTCCATCGCGCGCACCACGTTCTGGTGCGCCGTCATCGCGTCGGCGCGGATCACCACCAGGCGGCCGCGGTCGGGACCGGCCACGCGTTCGATGGTGGACTTCAGCGGGTCGATGCCCTCACCCATCACTTCGTCGCTGCCGACGGAGTAATGGCCGTCGCGGTCGACCACGAGGGTGAGCGCGTTGTCCGTGGCCTCGCGCGCCTCGCTGTCGGCCTTGGGCAGGTTGACCTTGAGGCGCGAGTGCTCGATGAAGGTCGTGCTGAGCACGAAGAACATCAGCAGGGTGAGCAGCACGTCGATCAGCGAGATCACGTTGATCTCGAAATCGTCTTCGCGACGGGAACCGATGCGCATGGATCAACCGGCCTGCGTGGCGGCGGCTTCCGGCGCGGCGGTCCGGCGACGCGGCGCGGCCGGACGCGGCGCCGAGAGGTCGTCGAGCAGGGCCGTCGCTTCCTTTTCCATTTGCACCACGTAGCCGCCCACTTTCGAACGGAAGTAGCGGTGCAGCACATAGGCGGGAATGGAAACCACCAGGCCGAAGGCCGTACAGATGAGGGCCTCGCCGATGCCGCCGGCCATCTTGGTCGGATCGCCGATGCCGCCGGCCATCACGTTGAGGAACATGCGGATCAGGCCGATCACCGTGCCCAGCAGGCCCAGCAACGGACCGATCAGGGCGATGGTGCCGAGCGTGTTCAGGTAGCGCTCCATGCGGTGGACCACATGGCGGCCGGTGTCCTCGATGCGCTCCTTGATCAGTTCACGCGGACGGTCGCGCACGGCCAGCGCGCCGGCGAACAACTCACCCAGTGGCGAGCCCTTTTCCAGCGCGGCGAGATGGGTGGCGTCGAGCTTGGATGAACGGGCCCATTCGCGGACCTCGGCACCCAGCCCCGGCGGCAGCACGGCCGCGCGGCGCAGGGCCCAGAAGCGTTCCAGCACGATCGCCAGCGCCGCCAGCGAACAGATGAGGATCGGCAGCAATGCCCAGCCGCCAGCCAGAAGGATCTCGAGCACGTGAACCCCGGGAGTACCAAAAAGTCAGGCGGGCATCATAGCAGGGCCCGCGATCCGGACTGAGGCGGCCTTGGCAGTCCGGATGCGAGCCCGTCCTATCCGGTCGTCACGGCGCCAACAATTCCAGCTCGGCGACGCCACCCGGGCCCGTGCCTTCGAAGTTCAGGCGATAGCGGCTGTACGCGGCCGGCTGGGCCACGGTGAAAGCGCGCGTCTGCCGATGCCACGGGAAACGCTCGTCGCGGCGTTCGTCCAGGGTGGCCCAGTGCTTGCCGTCGGCCGAACCCTGCAAGGTCCATCGGGTGGGCGCCTCGGCGGTGGCCGGCGACGTCACCGTGTAGACCGTGACGCCCACCGGCTTGTCCAGGCGATAGGCGACGGTGGCCTTGCCCGCGCGCAGCGCGAACTCCGTGGCCGAGTCGTTATCCGCCAGCGCGGCGAGCTTCGCGTCCTTCTTGCCGTCGAGGGTGACCGCGTCCGCACGCGTCACGTCGTGCAAGGGCGCCGGACGGGAGCCTTCCGCCGTCAACGAAGCGGGCAAGGCGTCGGCACCGGTGCCCCAGGTCGAAGGCTTGGGACCCATCTCGAACTCCAGCGTCGCGCCTTTCGCGAGCAAGGCGTGCGGCAGGCTGAGCGTGTTCCACGGCTGCCCGTTGACCTTGAGCGACTGCACGTAACGGTTGGTATCGCTCACGCCCGGTGCGCGGATGTCAATCTTCGCCCCGCCTTCCAGGGTGATGACCATGTGCGGGAAGTGCGGTGCGCCGATCACGTACTCGGGCGTGCCCATGCGCAAGGGGTAGAAGCCCGCCGCGCCGAACAGCCACCACGCCGACATCTCGCCGTTGTCCTCGTCACCGGGATAACCCTGGCCGATCTCGCTGCCCACGTAGAGCCGGGAGACCGCGTCGCGCAATTTGTCCTGCGTCTTCCACGGCTGGCCGGCCTCGTCGTACATCCAGATGATGTGGTGCGACGGCTGGTTCGAATGACCGTACTGGCCCATGCGCACGTCGCGCGCCTCGAGCATCTCGTGGATCACGTCGCCGTAGTCGCCCACGTCGAACTTGCCCGGGGTGGAGAAGAACTCGTCCAGCTTGGCGCCGAGTCCCGCGCGTCCGCCGTAGAGCGCTGCCAGGCCGGCGCCGTCCTGCGGCGCGTGGAACGCCATGTTCCAGGCATCGGTCTCGGTGTAGTCGCCGCCCCAACGGATGGGGCTGAAGTCCTTCGCATCCCAGCGCCACTTGCCGGCGGGATCGCGCGCGACGAAGAAACCGACGGCGGGGTTGAAGAGGTTCGCATAGCCGAGGGCGCGCGAGCGGTACCACACAGCATCGTCCGCGTAGGAGCGGTAGCTGTCGCCGGCGGGCGGCGCCTTCGCCAACGCGGCGGCCAGGTTGCCGATGGCGAAGTCGTTGATGTATCCGTCCATCGACCAGGACAGGCCTTCCGCGACCTTGTCGTCGGTGTAGCCGTTGAACAGGGAGCGCTCGATGCCCTTGCGCCCGGCGCCCTTCACGTCGCTGACGCTAGAGGCGTTGCGGATCGCCGACTGGTAGAACGACGCGACGTCGAAGTTGCGCACGCCCTTCAGCCACGCGTCCGCGAAGGCGACGTCGGAACTGGTGCCGACCATCAGATCCGCGTATCCGGGCGACGACCAGCGTGCGATCCACCCGCCATCGCGGTACTGCTGCACGAAGCCGTCGATCATCCGGCCCGCTTCCGTCGGCGTGAACAGCACGTACGCAGGCCACGCCGTGCGATAGGTATCCCAGAACCCGTTATTGACGTACGGCTGGCCATCGACGGTGCGCGCGCCGGTATGCGTGGGCGTGTTTTCGCCGGCGGGCGCGGAGAACGGGCTCGCGTAGCGCCACACGGGCTTTTCCTTGCTGCCGGTGTTCTCGTATGCCTGGTTGGGGTAGAGAAAGAGGCGGTAAAGGTTCGAATAGAGGATTGTGCGCTCGTCACGCGTCGCGCCTTCCACGGCGACCATGCCGAGGCGTTCGTCCCACGCCTTGCGGGCGCGCTCACGGACACGGTCGAAGTCGTCGGCGGCGGCGATTTCCTGGGCGAGGTTGGCCTTGGCCTGGTCGACGCCGATGAGCGAGGTGGCGATGCGCATCGTCACCGTCTTGCCACCCTTCTTTGCCGTGTCGAAGCCGAACCAGGCCGAGGCGGCATCGCGCTTCTCGCCGGTCAGGCGGCCGCTTTCGGTCACCGGCTTGTCGAACTCCGCGTAGAAGAACAGTCGGGTGGCGCCCGTGGACAGGCGACTCTTCACGTCGGACCAGCCCTGGATCGAGCGGTGCTCCGGATCGAGCGTCACTGACGCATCGTCGTTGAGGTTGTCGAAGATCAGCTGCGAGCGCTTTTCCGTGAACGTGAACCGGAACATGGCCGCATGATCGGTCGGCGTGATCTCCGTGACCACGCCATTGTCGAAGCGCACGCGGTAGTAATCGGGATGCGCCACTTCGGCATCGTGGCCGAAGGAAAGCGCGCGCGTCTCGCGCTTCAAGGGCGGCGCACCCGAGGCCACCTGGGCGGGCATCACCTGGAAGGTCTGCCGCTCACCCATCCACGGGCTGGGCTCGTGCGAAAGACCGAAGGCCTCGATACGCGGGCGGTTGTCGTCGCCGTTGCGCTCCTGATACTGGTAGATCCAGTTCGAGCCGGCGTTCGTGGTGGGCGTCCAGAAGTTGAAGCCGTGTGGCATCGCCACGGCGGGAAAGTTGTTGCCGCGCGAGAAATTGGCGTTGGCGTTCGAGCCACGGCGGGTATCGACGTAGTCGGTGGGATGGGAGCTGGCCATATCCTTGACCACGCCGACGCGGACGTCGTCTACATAGCCCTCGAAGGCCTTGCCCGCCGGTGCATCCGCCGTCAGTTCGATCGCACGCACGCGGCGCCCCTTGGCGACCGCGCCGAGATCGACGCTCACGTAATTCCATTGGTCCGGATAGAGCACACGTCCTTCGCCCTGCCCCTTCGCGGTGGCGGGCACGCGATGCTGGTCGCGCGCACCGGTCGCGGAAAGCCGCGAACCGTCGTCGAAGACGAGATCCACGCTCACGTAGTTGGCCGGGTTCACCAGGTCGTCCTTGTTGGAACGCGGGAACACCAGCCAGGAGAGCGTCGTGCTGTCGACTATTTGAACGTCCGTATCGAACAGCTTCGCGGTGACGGCCGATCCGGCCGACGTACCGGCGTAACGCAGCGAATGGGTGCCGGTGAAACCGACGTTCGCCTTGGCGGTGAGCACCGCCTCGGCGGGTGGTCCTCCCACGATCCGGATATCGAGGCTGCCCTGCGGGCTGGCGGCAAGCGCGGGATTTCCTTTCTCGAACGAACTGTCGAAACCCCGGGTTGCCGCAAGGGCTCCCACAGGCACGACCACAGACGCCGTCGCCAGGGCGAGCACCGCCCTCCCCCAACCGTGCTTGGATACCGTCACGCGTCGATCCCCTCGTTTGCGGAAGCGGCATTTAAATCGTTCTAAATTGAAAATGTCAAACGGCGGTGCAACACGGCGTGGCGAATCAGCCCATCAGGTCCAGCCAGCCGGAATCAGGTTCACGTAAGGATCGGACATGTCGCGCCATCGTTCAGGAAGGCCTCGTCACTTCGGGTCATCGTGTAGCCCTCGGGTCAGCCAGGTGCGATTGCCTCCTCTAACCGCATCGGCTATTCCCATGACCCCGGGCCACCACAACCAGAGGCGAAACGACCGGCCAACGGTGGATGACACTATCGCGTCTCTCCAGTCCTGCGCACACGGGTTCGCTGAGCGACCGACGTGCAGCATCGCAACGAGCAGGTAAAGCACCGTCTGTGCCGCGAACAGAACGATCGTTTCAGTGGGTATCCAACACAGCGCAAGCAGGTTGAATGGTGCGAATCCCAGCGTCGTATGCCTGATCACATGCCATGCGAGGAAGGGAAACATCAGGACAGCCACCATGGGAGAAGTCCGCAATAGCTCTCCATATGCCTCGATATGCCCACGCGACCAACGTCGCCGCTGACGGTTTAACTCCTCCACCGACTCGGGACAACGGGTGAGAGCCACTGCCTCGACGACATACCGGGACCCGTAACCGAACGCCAACGCTTTCCACGTCCACGCCATGTCCTCCACGGACCATCTACCCCACCCGCCGATGTGTTCGATGACCTTGCGGCGATGCGCAGAAAAAGCGCCAGCCATCGTGGGTACCCGGCCGATGTGGTTCTGGACCAGCTTCGTAGCGCTAAGCGGCCCGGTGTATTCTCGGTATTGCATCCTCGTTATGGCGGAAACATGCGGATTGCAAGGGACAAGATAGCCACACGCAACAGCGCAGCCAGGATCGGACCACAAATGCTCCACGAGTCTTTGCATGGCGCCGTTGAATGGAATCGTGTCGCTATCGACGATCACCACCACTTCCGTATCCTCAGGAAGACATGCGAGCGCTTCGTCCAACGCCTTGCCTTTGCGTCCCGTATTTCTATCGAGAACGATGGATTTCACCGCGTGTGCTCGCGTGCCACCTACCCACGAGGCAAGGCTTGATTGAATTTGATTGGTCGAGCCATCGTCGACAAGGAGGATATCCATCCTCCCCGTGTAACGTTGTGTGTCTATGGCCTCCAACGTTCCGAGGAGCCGGCCTATATCCTCGTTGTAATGGGGAATCATCACTGTAACGTTAGGCATACGGTCGGGCGCGGCGATGCCACGCGACTTGGCGGGCCTGATCAACAGGCCCACCACGAGGACGACCAGCCAGGCGATGCTCACGAACATCGGCAACAACAGAGCCATCACGGCGCTCATTGCAGGTCCAGTCGCGTTCCTGTTCGGGAACCAGGCACACCTTCCGTGGTAAACATGACCGCCTCCTTCCATTGGTCCGCCCCCGCAGGCTAGCACCCGAACCAGGCGTCATTGGACAGGTGGCCCTGAATTCCACACGTCTTCGCGGCTCCGTTTCGGCAGCCACGCCAGAAGTCGTTGGTTCCGGAGTACATAACGGCCTGAGCGAATCAGCTCACCAGGTCCAGCCAGCCGAACATCGAGGCTCCCTCGACGGCACGAACGACCTCCAGGCCTCCCGATGAAGTCGATTGATACTGGATGATGTCCTTCTCGATGTACTTTTCCATATAGATGCCCGTGCGGTCGAAGCGGTTGTGCTCGCCGAGTTCGGGGCGAAGGCGATGTGAATCGATGTCTCGCTGCAGCGACATGAAGCGGGTGGTCCTTCCCACTGAGCCAGCGAGGCCGGAATAGTCGCGATTCCAGCCATTGTCGCCGTATCCATCGTCGATACGGCGAAACACGCCCTGCTCGTCCCAGTTGCCGCGCTCCGTATCGAATGTCCTGACCACCTGCTCGTTGAAGGCCGCCGCCATACGTACAAGTTCACGATCGCCGTTCAATGACTCTTCCAGCCAAACGATGGATCGTTCGTCGAGCGTGCTGTCGACCACTTTCAGGCGACCTTCGTCATGGATGACCTCGTAATTGCCGTCGACGATATCCGGCCGGATCGTTCGCATCGTCTCGAACAGGCCATTCAACCGGTTCGCGAAGCGTTCGAGGTCGACGCCTAGCTGTTGGTAATTTCGCATGACGGGGTCCCGGCACGGTGCCGGGTCAGTACGTACGGCTGGGGGGCCGTCTGCCTTGCTGGCAGCCGAGGAACGTGATGAGCCGCCTCCAACGATCCGTTGTAACCCGGCTTGCTGCACGCCTGCGGGGGAGACGATCATGGCCGCGTCCCTCGATAAACTTCCCTGCACACATGGACGAAAGACGC
The DNA here is from genome assembly GCF_050434905.1 of Luteibacter sp. W1I16. Classification (NCBI taxonomy): domain Bacteria; kingdom Pseudomonadati; phylum Pseudomonadota; class Gammaproteobacteria; order Lysobacterales; family Rhodanobacteraceae; genus Luteibacter; species Luteibacter sp. W1I16. The sequence continues at coordinate 4,134,141 of NZ_JBNDJJ010000001.1, read as the reverse complement.
TGTTTCGAATCTGCCTGCGGCAGCGACACGAATTTGTGCCGAAGGAACGTAGGTGATATCCCAGTACTCGGGGCGATTGGATGTGCGGTGTACCCGGACGGGTCCAGCGATTCCAGTTCTCCAGCAGGTGCCCAGGGGCAGACGTACACGTCCTTGTCCAAGCCCGTTGGATACGGTGGTGGCTCGCCCAACCATGGGCGAACCGTTCAGGCTGTTGCCGTCGTATGCCTCGACGGTGAATGGAACGCCTGGTAACGCAACCGCTCGGCCCGCACCGTCGAACAAGGCGACCGACACTTCGACCTCCCGCGCCGCGTTCGCACCGCCCGGGGCCAGATGAGTAATACGTTCATTGCTATGGAAGCCGGTAATTTGCGGCTTCAATTGACTCTCCGTTGCAGAGGCGTCGCCAATTGCACAGATCAAGGCTAAGGCAGTGACGATGGTGCGAAGGATATGAATCATAAGAGGGCTCGCTCATGAGTGGGTCCTAGAGCGTAGATGTCACTGGGGCGACGGCCTGCCGGTGGCGGCCATCGCTTCGTGTAAGTCGATATGGGAGACTCGAATCAGCCCATCAGGTCCAGCCAGCCGAACATCGAGGCCCCTTCAATGGAGCGAACGACTTCCAGACCACCCGATGAAGTCGACTGGTACTGGATGATGTCCTTCTCGATGTACTTTTCCATGTAAATGCCCGTGCGATCGAAGCGGTTGCGCTCCCCGAGTTCCGGACGAAGGCGATGTGAATCGATGTCTCGCTGCAACGACATGAAGCGGGTCGTGCGACCGACGGTCGCTTCCAGTCCCGAATAGTCGCGCGACCAGCCGTTATCTCCGTAGCCGTCGCCAATGCGACGGAAGATGCCTTCCTCGTCCATCCGTCCCCGTTCCGTGTCGAAGGTCTTGACCACTCGATCGTTGAAAGCAGCGGCCCGCTCGACCAGGACCTTGTCGCCATTGAACGATTCCTCGAGCCAGATGACGGAGCGGTCATCCAGTTTGGCATCCACCACCTTGAGCCGCCCCTGATCATGGATCAGATCGTAGCTACCCTCCGCGATATCCGGACGAAGGAGCTTCATTCTTTCCAGCACGTCATCGAGTCGCTCGGAGAAGCGCTCGAAGTCCTTGCCGAGATTGCCATAGTTCCACATGAGCGGTTCGGTACGTGGCGATGGTTCGACGCGCCAGGGAAGCGGGTATCGGCTTTCCTCGACAACCGGTGCGGGAGTCCGTGGCACGGATGCCAACTGGCCTGCGCCGATCGGGGACGAGCCTGCCGATGAAATGATCATGGCCGGGTTCCCCGGTAAGACTCCTTGCATACATGAACGAAATCGGCCGTAGCTATGCGTCCTGCGGCGGCGACTCTCACCTTCGCATGAGGCACGAAGGTAACATCCCAATACTCGGGACGGTTCGACGTACGGTGAACCAGCAGAGGCCCTTGTATTCCCCTGCCGCGACATGCCGAGAGAGGAAGTCGAATTCGGGCCTGGCCGAGACCATTGGACGTTATTTCGGTGCGCCCGATTCGTAACGCCGAATCGGGCGTGGCGCCGTCGTATGCTTCGATGACGAAAGGTATGCCGGGCAAGGACACCTGTTTTCCGGAACCGTCGTACAGGGCCACCGACACTTCCATCTCACGCGCGGCATTCGCGCCTCCGGGCACAAGATGGGTGATGCGCTCGTTGCTGATGAAGCCGGTGATTTGCGGCTGCATTTGAACCTCGGTTGCCGAGGCACTACCAACAGCACAGATCGCGACGAAAACGCCGACGCTAACGCGGTGGACATGATTCATACGAAGGCTCGCCCATGAGTGGGTCCTAGAGCCTAGTTGCCGCTGGGGAGACGATCTGCCAGTGGCGGCCATCGCTTCGTGCAAGCCCACATGGGGGACGTGTCAGATCATCCGCTCAGTCGTGCCAGTAGCGATTCACGGGTCGTCGCCACTCCCTTTCCACGTGGGGAGGCGCATTCGCGGGAAAATCGATGCGAACCGCACCGCTGCGGTTCGTCACGTAGACATCGATGCCCATGGCGGCATGCCGGTCGACGATCGACGGGTGGGGATGCCCGAACCGGTTGCGCCAGCCCGCCGAAGCGATGGCGAACGTGGGCCGCACCGCGCGCAACCAGACGGTGTCGGATGAGTGGCGGCTTCCGTGATGGGCCATGGTGGTCACCGTCGGTAATGGCGACGCCAGCGATGCCGCCGTCATGAGGCGTTCGGCCTTGTTACCCAGGTCGCCGGTGAGAAGGAGACGTCCCGATTCGCCTTCCACGGCGAGCACGCATGAGCGGTCGTTTCCGCTCGTCTTGCGGGTCTTCTGCGCCGGTACCTCGATGAAGCGAAACGTCACGCCGTCCCACGACCATGCCGTACCGGGCAGGCAACGCATCGCTTCGAAGCGGAGCCGCCCGGGCTCCCCCGATAGGCGCGCCGCCTGCGGATAGCGTTCCACCACGGATGCGGCACCACCCGCATGGTCGCTATCGCCATGGCTTATCACGAGAGAGTCGACGGGGCCGATGCCGAGCGCGGTGACGGAAGGCAGGACGATGCCCGCTCCGGCGTCCTGGCCGCTGGCATACGCCGGCCCCGCGTCATAAACGAGCGTATGCGACCGCGTTCTTACCAACACCGAGAGCCCTTGCCCCACATCCAGCACCCATGCGCGAAACGCGCCATGTGCCGGCAGGTCACGTGGCGGCAGGGCCAGGGGCAGGAACAGCAATGCGCCGTAGCTTCGTAATGGCAGGCCGCGCGGCGCGAAAAACCATGCCGCGCCACAGGTCGCCAGGATCATCGGCAACGCTCCGCTTTCGGCGACGCTTACGCGCGCACCCGGCCAATCGGCCATCGTGGCGAGCAGACGCCATAGCCACGAAAGCAGCCACGCCGCCGGCACAAGGAGCACCCCGGAAAGCCCGGACCATGCGAGCACGACGCAACCGCAAAGAACCAGCGGAACGACGAGGAAACTGACCAGGGGGGCGGCGATGAGATTCGCCGCGAAACCGACCAGCGACGCGCTTCCGAACCACCATAGCGACATCGGCAGCAAGGCGATGCTCATGGCCGCCTGCGCCTGCAACAAGGCGCCGAGCCAGCCACGCCATCCCGTCGCACGAGGCGTCACGCACAGCATGAGAAAACCCACCCCACCGAAAGACAGCCAGAAACCCGGTGCAAGCACAGCGAGGGGGTCGACGACCAGGACGGCGAGCAACGCGAGGGCGAGGAGCGAGGCTCCGCCTGCACGCCGTCGCCCGAGTCCAGCCAGTACGACGATGGCGATCATCAGCAGGGTCCTGACTGTCGGCAGGCCAAGTCCGGCAAGGACGCCATACGCACCCGCGACGAAGAGGCCCGCGAACGCTTGAGCCAACTGCCGCGGCAGTGTCAGCGCGAGCCACGGCAAACAGGAATACAGCAGGCGCGCCAACAATACGCCACCGCCTGCCGCGACACCGACGTGGAACCCTGAAATCGCGATGAGGTGCGATACACCCGTCGCTCGCGCGATGTCCCAATCCGCGGCGTCGAGGCCACGCGTATCGCTGATGGCCAAGGCCTTGAGGATGCGGGCATCGTGGACACCGACACGTGCATCGAGGGCCTCGCCGATGCGGTCTCGCCAGCCATCGAGGCAGGCCGGGGAGGAAAGCCTCGCGTTGTCCGGCCCCGCACGGACATAACCCGTGGCGGCGATGCGCCGCTGCAATGCGCCTCGCTCCGTGTCGCCGCCACTCGGGTTGAGCGTGCCTCGCGGCCGGCGCAGGCGTACCGTCAGGCGCCAGCGTTCGCACGTCTTCGGCGGCGCCGCCGCGCGGTACCACGTGAGGCGGACGCGGCCTCGAGGTGCGCCGGTCTGCCCGCCGCGCGCGTCCGGCGCGAAGACGAACGAGGTGTCGGCGCCGATGCGGCGCGGCAAGCCGACCACGTGACCGGTGATGACGACATCCTCACCGTCGCGAGATGCCGGCCAGCGCGCGTCCATGGCGATGGCGCCATGGATAGCGGCCCAGGCGGCGAACATCGCCACTACGGCGGGAAGACGAATCCAGGTCTTGCTCGCACGCATGGCGATGGCGAGCGCGAGCACACTCATGACAGCGGATAGTTTCCACGGCGGGAGCCAAGCCAGCCCTTGCACGGCGGTGCAGCCGATGGCGGCGGCCACGGCGATCGTGACGATGGAAACGGGGAAGCGGAGCACGGCCGGTCGCCTGCGCGGGGTCGGCCTTCAGGCTAGGGGGTTATGGGTTCGTGCGGGTCGGGAATGCGTGTGGGTGTGGGATGGCGTGTGGGGCGAGGTTTTATCGCCGACAGGGTCGGCCCCCACCGAGCCTGCCAGCGGACTCACCGTATCGCTCTCGCCGAGCCCGCGAGACGATTCGCACTCAGTCGGTGTCGCTGCGGAAGCGGCTGCGGTCGCGGCCGGTGCCTGCCTGGCGGACCGGCGGAGCACTACGCGGACCAGACGACGAAGGTGGACGATGGTCACCACGGTTCCCGCCGCCTTGCCAGCCGCCGGGGCGGTTGCCCATCTGGCCATCACCGCGTGACGGACGGTTACCGGTCTGACCGTCACCTCTCGGGGGACGGTTGCCGCCTTGCCAACCACCACCGCGCGGACCACGGTCACCGTCGTTGTCGCGAGGATGATCGTTGCCACGCCAGCCGCCCGGCGGCCGGTTGTTGCCTTGCCAACCGCCCGGCGGACGGTGATCACCACCGGGGCGTCCGTTCCAGTCACCGCGCGGCGGTGGGCGGCCATGCCAGTCGCGGTCGCGCCGGTAGTAGCGACGGTCGTAGTCGCGGTCGTACCAGACCGTGCCCACCGTGACACCGGAATAGCAGCAACCCGGGCCATAGCCCCCGCCGTAATAGCCGTAGCCCGGGTCGTAGACGCCCGGCGATACCACGGTCGTCGTCTCTTCGCCGTAATACGCGTCGGCGCCCGAACCATTGCGGACATAGCCGTAGTCGGGATCGTAGTAACAACCCGCAAGAGGCAGGCAGGCCGCCAGCGCGAGGAGGAACGAATGCGCACGACGCATGGAGGTTCTCCGAAGGACGACCCGACACTGCGCTCGCGCGATTGAACGGCCGCTAAAAAGAAAAGGCCGCGCGAGGCGGCCCTTTCCTTTCATTCAGCTTTCACGCTCAGCCTTTGTTCTTCTGCTGATCGCCGCGTTCGTGGGAAGCGTTCGCGTGGCTCGCCTCGGGCGACGGCGCCTTCGGCGCGGGGTTCGGATCGTCGCCCGGCTGGATACTCGGCGCCCCCGCCGCGTGCTGCTCGCCCGTGGGCCAGCTCGGCGGCTGGCGGTCGCGTTCACGCTTGGCGTCGAGCAAGGCCTGGATGTGCGCCACCGCCTCTTCCTGGCTGATGTGCTGGACCGGCGCGTCGGTCGCTTCGGGTGCCTGCGCCGCGGGAGCGGGCTTCGAACGTGGCTTGGCTGCCGGTTTCGGCTTCGCCTTTACCGGCACGGCCGAGGACGTGGGCGCCTTGGTAGTGGCGGGGATGCCGCGCGGCGTCTTGCGACTGGCCGCTTTGGTTGCGGCGGACTTGGGCACGGACTTGCTCGCGGTGGTCTTCCGGGTGGCGGTCTTCGTCGCGCCGCTGCGCGCCGGTGACTTTCGTGCCGTTGTCTTCGCGCCAGCTTTCCTTGCCGTCTTGCCGGTCGCCGACTTGCGCGCAGGTGCCTTCACGGCGGCCTTCTTCACGGCGGTCTTGCGCGCGGGCGACTTCCGCGTGGCGGCCTTGCGGGCGGAGGTTTTCTTCGCAGCCTTCCTGGCGGCGACCTTGCGGGCCGGTGCCTTCTTCGCCGCCGACTTGCGTGCCGATGTCTTCTTCGCCGGCGCCTTCCTGGCGGAGGCCCGCTTCGCGGTGGCCTTCTTCGCTGCCGGGCGGGTCGACTTGCGGGCGGTCTTCTTCGCGGCGGCGCGGACGCCTGCCTTCTTGGCGGCGGTCTTACGGGTCGCCGTCTTCTTCGTAGCCGTCTTCTTGGCCGTGGACTTCTTCGCGGCGGACTTTCGGGTCGTAGCCATGCGTTCATTCCTCCTGCGGTAGTAGCCGACGCGAACCACCCCACCGGGGAAACCCGCGTGCATGCCGGACGACGTCGTTACGATCAGGTTTTCGTTCCGGTCGGTCGCATGATGTAACAGCCGTCGTCCGAAGTCACATGAATCTATCGGAAGAGTTCAGGTTCGCGCATCACAACCTCGGTTGCGTCAGCGATGCGATGAAGGTGAGCAGCACCGCCGGCTTCAATGCCACGGTGAAGATCACGCCGTACAAGGCTCCCCAGAGGTGCGCGCTGTGGTTCACGTTGTCGCCGCCACGCTTGTCCATGTAGATCGAATACGCGACGAACAACACGCCATACAGGATCGCCGGCATCGGCACGATGATGAGGTAGATCCGCGACCACGGGGCCAGCAGGATGAAGGCGAACAGGATCGCCGAGACGGCACCCGAGGCACCCAGGCTGCGATACGCCGCGTTCCGCCGGTTCGCCATGTACGAAGGCAGGATCGAGAAGACCAGCGCACCGATATAGAACGTGAGGAAGCCCAGCGGGCCCATCACGGCGGTGAAGAACTGTTCCATGATCCGTCCCGCGAAATACAGCGAGATCATGTTGAAGAACAGGTGGCCGCCGTCCGCGTGCACCAGGCCATAGGTGACGAGCCGGTAGTACTCGCGGCTGCGGCTGAGGGCCGGAGGCCAGAGGATCAGGTCGTCCAGCAGGCGCTGATTGCGGAAAGCGACGATCGAGACCACACAGGTCGCGAGGATGATGAGCAGCGTGATCATGCCTTGAAACAGCGTCCTTACGCGTCGAGCCAGCGCGCATCTTGGCGGTATCCCGTGCGGATGTCGAATGCCCCCGCACCTCCCGTTCGGGCTTTGGACGGCTATCATGAGGGTTCCCCCCTGTTTCCCCGGCCCACCGCATGCCTTCCATCCGTTACAAGCAACTCGACGTCTTCGCCGCCCGTCATGGCGGTGGCAACCCGCTCGGCGTCGTTGTCGACGCGGAAGACTGGTCGGACCGGCGCATGCAACGCTTCGCCCACTGGACGAACCTGGTCGAGACCACCTTCCTGATGCCGGCGCGCGCTGAGGGTGCCGGCTACCGCGCCCGGATCTTCACGCCGACCAAGGAGATACCGTTCGCGGGCCATCCCACCATCGGCAGCGCGCATGCCGCACTCGATGCGGGCCTGGTCGTGCCGGATGCCGCGGGCATCATCTGGCAGGAATGCGGCGCGGGGGTGCTGCCCATCCGCGTCGAAGGCCGCGGCGAGCAACGGGAACTGTTCGTGCAATCGCCGAAGGCACGCATCGTCGGCGACGCGTCGTGTGGCGGCGAGACCTTGTCGGCCGTGCTCTATGGCGTGAAGCCGGGCGCCCTGCCCCCGGCCTGCGTCGAAGGCGGCCGCCGCTGGTGGGTCGCCGAGTTCGCCGACGAGGCCGAACTTCGCGGCTGGCGTCCCGACCACGCCGCGATCCGGGCGCTGGCCTTGGCCACGGACACGCTGGGGCTCTGCGTCTTCGCACGCTCCGTGGAGGGGCTGGCCGTGCGCGCCTTCCCGGCGGGCGTGGGTATCGTCGAGGATCCGGCATCCGGTGCGGCGAACGGCCTGATCGCCGCCTACGTGGCCGCGCGTGACACGACCGGCTCCCTCGCCAGAGGCTATGTCGTCAGCCAGGGCCGCGAGGTGGGGCACGATGCGCGCATCATCATCCGCATCGACGGCGACGCCGTGTGGGTCGGCGGCCGCACCAACACCATCATCGACGGCCACGTGGACTGGCAGGATCTCTGACGATGCGGATCTGGGTCGACGCCGACGCTTGCCCGAACGTCATCAAGGACATCCTCTTCCGTGCCGCCGAACGCGAACAGGTCGAGGTGACACTGGTGGCGAACCAGTGGATCCGGACGCCGGCCTCGCGCTTCGTCCGCTCGATCCAGGTGCCGGGCGGGTTCGATGTCGCCGACGACGAGATCGTGCGCCGCGTCGAGCCGGGTGACCTCGTGGTCACCCAGGATATTCCGCTGGCATCCTTCGCCATCGAGAAAGGCGCGCTGGCGTTGCACCCGCGCGGGGAGATGTTCACGCGGGACACCATCGCCGCGCGCCTGTCGATGCGCAATTTCATGGAGGAACTGCGCGGCGCCGGCGTGGATACCGGCGGCCCCGCCGTGATGCACCAGCGCGACCGCCAGGCCTTCGCCAACGAACTGGATAAATGGCTGGCGCGCCGCCGCTCGGCGCTTCGCTAGAACACCAGGTGGTAGAACACCAGGTGGGAGCCGACCCTGTCGGCGAAGGGTGCTTGCCGCAACCTGGCCCGCTGCCGCGGGATCGCCGACAAGGTCGGCTCCCACCAGGTCTCTTCCTAAACTGATCTACTCGATGCCGTAACTGATCTACTCGATGCCGTGGTGGGAAGCCGCTTAAGCGGCGATGGGTGCTTGCCGCAACCTGGCCCGCTGCCGCGGGATCGCCGACAAGGTCGGCTCCCACCAGGCCGCCGCGAGCGGATGGGACATCAGGCGCTTGCCGCCTCGTCCAGCTTCAAGGTCAGGCATTTCGCAGCGCCGCCGGACTTCATGAACTCGTCGAGGGCTACCTCGATCACCATGAAGCCCGCGCCCTCCAGCCGGGAGCGCAAGTCGGCGCTCGCGCGGTTGAGGATCACCACCCGGCCCAGGTTCACCGCGTTGCATGCGAAATCGAGCGCGTCGTGCTCGTTCACCACGATGCGCTGGCCGGGCGGTATGTGTCGCTCGATCGAGGCCAGCGCCGCCGCGTCGAACGCGGCCGGGAAATACAGCGTGTAACCATCCGCCAGGGGGCAAAAGCAGGTATCGAGGTGATAGAAGCGCGGGTCGGCCAGCGTCAGCGGCAACACCTCGACGTCGAGCAGGCGTGCCAGCGCGGGTGCGGCGGCGGCGTCGGAACGGTGGCCATGGCCGAGCCAGAGGCGGCGGGCGACGCCGCGGTCGAACAAGGCGTCGCCCGCCCCCTCGAAATACACATCCGCCGGCAGGTCGACGATGTCGAAACCGTGGCGCTCGAACCATGCGCGGTCGTGCGGCTCCTCGCCCTGGCGTTCGGCATAACGGAAGCGGCTGGGGACGAAGGTGTTACCGAAGACCAGGCCAGCGTTCGCGGTGAAGGTCATGTCCGGCCATCCCTGCACCGGCGGTTGCTGGACCACGTCGGCATGCCGGGAGACGGTGTCGCGGAGGGCGTCCCACTGACGCTGGGAACGTTCCCGGGTGGTGTCGTGCACGTGGCCGGTCATCCATGGATTGATGACGTAGCTGACCTCGAAGAACGTGGGTGCGCACATCAGTATCCGCATCGTTTCTGCCATGGACGGTGCACGCCTGTATGGGGGAACGAGCCCCCATCATGGCAGAAACGGGCGCCCGCCCGTCAGTGCAGCTTCGAGCAGATACGGGTGACCGCGTCCGCGGAAAAATGTAGTTCCTTCAAGGCCTCTTCGAGCGATTCGAGCGAATTCGCCTCGCTTTCCACCTGCTCGCCGACGCTGCTCGGAGAGACGTGGACGAAGGTCTTGCCATCCTGGTAGGCGATTCCTTCGTCGTGGACGTTCTGCTTGGTAAGCACCTTGTAGGTTCCGTCGCCGGATTCTCTCACCGTGATCGAGCGGCCTTCGTGCTGGCCCTCGTACACCGTCTTCCAGGTTGCCGACATGACATCCATCCGTAAGCCGCACAACAGCGTGCGGGTCCGATTGTCGCGGACCCGCCGGGCTAGCGATTGTGAAGACGTGCGTAAAAGCGGTCTAACGCTTCAATCCTTCAGGTGCGCCCGCGCCGCCGCGATGCGCGCCATGCCCGCCCAGTCGAGATCACCGTCGCCGGCGCCCAGGGCTTCGAGCAACGCATCGTGCATGACGCTGGCGAAAGGCATCGGCACGCGCTCCGCTTCCGCGGCCGCGCGGGCCAGACCGATGTCCTTGAAACCCAGGCTCATCTTGAAGCCGGCGGGCGTGTATTTCTCCTCCGCGATCATGCCGCCGTAGATCTTGTAGATCGGCGCGGCGAACAAGGTGCTGGACATCACCTCGAGGAAATCCTTGGCGGATACGCCATGGGCGCGGGTGAGCGTGGTGGCTTCTGCCATGCTCTCGATCGCCGCGCCGATCAGGAAATTGCCGCCGATCTTCACGATGGTGGCACGCACCGGATCGTCGCCCATCGGCCAGACCTTCTGGCCCAGCAGGTCGAGCAGGGCCGCGACCTTCGCCATCGCCTCGGGCTTGCCCGAGGCCACGATATTCAATTCACCGGCCGCGGCGACCGCGGGCCGGCCGAACACGGGTGCGGCCACATAGCCGAGCCCATGCGCTTCATGCGCATCGACCAGTTCACGCGCAAGGGCCACGGAAAGGGTGGCGTGGTTCACGTGGACGGCACCCTTCGGCAGCGCGTCGAGCACGCCCCCATGCAGGATCACCTCGCGCACCGCGGCGTCGTTCGCCAGCATGCTGTGCAGTACCTCGACGCCCGCGGCGGCCTCGGCCGGCGTGGCGGCCACCTTCGCGCCCTGCTCCGCCAGCGGCGCGGCCGCTTCCGGCGAGCGGTTCCACACCGTCACCTCGTGCCCCGCCTTGACCAGGTTGCCGGCCATGCCCGCGCCCATGCTGCCCAGACCGATGAAACCGATACGCATGTTCTTGCTCCGTGTCAGACGGCCAGGCCGGCGGCGTGGCCGGAGGCCCAGGCCCATTGGAAGTTGTAGCCACCGAGGTGGCCGGTAACGTCGAGTACCTCGCCCACGAAATAGAGGCCGGCGTGGCGCCGGGACATCATCGTGCTGGAGGAAACCTCGTCCGTGTCGACGCCGCCGAGGGTCACCTCGGCGGTACGGTAGCCTTCGGTGCCGCTCGCCACGAGCGGCCAGTCGGCCAACTGTGCGCCTATCTCGTTCAATTCGGCGTCACGGAACTGGCGCATCGGCCTGTTGGGTAGCCATACCTCGCAAAGCCGCTCGGCCAGGCGGCGTGGCAGCAGGCCGGAGAGCACCGTCTTCAGTTCCGCGGCGGGGCGTTCGGCGCGCCCTTCGCGCAGGGCCTGCCCCGCGTCGAGGCCGGGCATGAGGTCGAGGCGCAGGTCCGTGCCGGGTTCCCAATACGACGATACCTGCAGGATGGCCGGACCGCTGATGCCCCGGTGCGTGAAGAGCATGGCATCGCGGAAGGCGGCGCCGTTCGCACGAGCCTCCACCGGCAAGGCCACGCCCGCCAATCCCTCGAAGCGCTCCTGGTGCTTGCCGCTCAGCGTGAGGGGTACCAGGCCGGCGCGCAGCGGCAGCACGGCATGGCCGAACTGCTTCGCCACGTCGTAGCCGAATCCCGTGGCGCCCAGGCTGGGAATTGACAGGCCGCCAGTGGCGATCACCAGCGATTCCGCACGAACGTGCCCCAACGGCGTCTCGCAGGCGAATCCGCCGGCGGTGGCGGCGCGAAGGCGGGACACGGCGCAGCCCGTCTCCACGCGGACGCCCACCGCGGCGCATTCGTCGAGCAGCATGCGCACGATCTGTTTGGACGATTCGTCACAGAACAGCTGGCCCGGCGATTTCTCATGCCACGCGATACGGTGCCGGTCCACCATCGCGATGAAGTCCCACGGGGTGTAGCGCGCCAGCGCCGACTTGCAGAAATGTGGGTTCGCCGAGAGGAAATTGGCGGGCGTGGTGGCGGTATTGGTGAAGTTGCAGCGGCCGCCGCCGGACATCAGGATCTTCTTGCCTGCCCGGTTGGCATGGTCGAGCACGAGCACGCGCCGCCCACGGGAGCCCGCGACGATGGCCGTCATCAGGCCCGCCGCACCCGCCCCGACGACGAGAACGTCGTATTCCATGCTTCGCATCCACCACGCAAACGCACATGGTAGCGCCCTCGCGTAAACTTGGTCATCGCTCCCCTCGACAAGGACCCACCCATGCCCTCCTTCGACATCGTCTCGGAAGTCGACACCCACGAGCTCACCAATGCCGTCGACCAGGCCAACCGCGAAGTCTCCACGCGCTTCGACCTGCGCGGCACATCCGCCAAGTTCGAGCTCGACGAGAACGTGATCACGCTGAAGGCCGACAACGAATTCCAGCTGGGCCAGCTCACCGATATCCTCCGCGCCCGCCTCTCGGCCCGGGGCATCGACGTGCGCGCGATGGATTCGGGGAAGGTCGAGACGAACCTGGCGGAGGCGCGGCAGAAGGTGACGATCAAGCAGGGCATCGAACAGCCCGTGGCGAAGAAGATCGTCGCGAAGATCAAGGAGGCGAAGCTGAAGGTGGAGGCCCAGATCAACGGCGAGAAGATCCGGGTTACCGGGAAGAAGCGTGACGATCTGCAGAACGCGATGGCGATGTTGCGGAAGGCGGATGTGGAAGTGCCGTTGCAGTTCGAGAATTTCAGGGACTGAGGGGTTGGGATTGAGGGGCCGGGCCGCGCTGCCGCGCGGATCGCCGCTGAAGCGGCTTCCCACCCGGACCTTGCCGAGAGGGTTGGCCCCTATCTGAGGCCTGGGTGGGAGCCGACCCTGTCGGCGATGCTCTGGTGGGAAGCCGCTTCAGCGGCGATTACAACCCCGCGATACAGCTACGGTTGCGCCCCTCGTTCTTCGCCTCGTACAGCGCCTCGTCCGCCCGCCCCAGCAGCGAATTCAGCGACTCCGGCGCGCGCCACATGGCCACGCCGGCGCTCACGGTGATGCGGATGCGGTAGTCGCCGTGGACGATGACCATCGCGCCGAGCGCATGGCGAACGCGCTCGGTGATATCCAGCGCATGCTCCGCCAGCGCGCCGGGCAGGCACAGGATGAACTCCTCTCCGCCGAAGCGGCCCGCGAGATCGTCCGCGCGGCACATCGACGAGATCACGCGCATCGTCTCGCGGATGACCGTGTCGCCCGCCAGGTGCCCATAGGTGTCGTTCACCGCCTTGAACTCGTCGATGTCGATGAGCACGAGGCTGAAGGGAATGCCGTCGTTGGCCGCTCCCTGGCGCACACGCTCCGCCTGTTCGAGGAAGCGGCGCCGGTTGAGCGAACCGGTGAGTTCGTCGGTGCCGGCGAGATGATCGAGCCGCTCGTTGGCCGCCTTCAGGTCGCGCGTGCGCGCATCCACCTGCGCCTGCAACAGCTGCGCGCGCCGGCGCAGATACAGCGTGCGCAGGTAGACCAGCCCGAAGAAGGCCAGCACGCCCAGCGCGATACCGGCCAGGAGGGTCCACGGGCTCTCGTACCAGCGTGGGGTCACCATCACGCGGATCGAGGTTTCGACCGTGCGCGCGTCGAGGCCGCGCATGGTGGCGCGCAGGCGGAGGGTGTACGTGCCGCTGGCGAGGTTGGTGTAGATCGCGCTGGGCGGAATGCCGCGCGGTACCTCGTTCCAAGCCCCGTCCGCCTCGTCCATGCGATACGCGTAATGGGTTTCCAGCGGCGCACGGAAATCGAGCAAGGCGAAGTCCACGCGCATGTTGCGACCGTCGCCATCGAGAACCACCCGGCCACCCTCGCCCGGCACCTTTTCCAGTGGCAAGGGCTTCTCGTTGACGGAGACCTGGGTGATGGCGAGGCGCGGCGGTGCCACGGAGGGTGCCACCCAGTACGGCCGCACGACCGTCAGGCCGCCCAGGCCGCCGAACATCAATTCGCCGCCAGGCGCTTCCGCGGCCGCGCGATGGATATAGCTGGGAATGCGCAAGCCATCGCGGATACCGAGATCGGCCACGCGATGGCTGGCGGAATCAATCATCGCCACGCCATTGGCCATGGAAGCCCAAACGCGGTCGTCGTGGTCGATCAGCAAGGCGTTGATCTTGGTGTTGGACAAGCCCTCGCGCGCACCGATCAGGCCGAAACGGAAAGGCCCGCGCGGCTTGAACGCATCCAGATAGGCGATACCGCCGAAGGTGCCCAGCCAGAGTCGGCCGTGCGAATCGAATGCCATCGAGCCGGTGTAATCCTGCGGCAGGCTCGCGGGATCGGCGGGGTCGTGGCGCAGGTTCACGAAGCCCTTCTCACCGTCGTAGGCGATGCTGATGCCGCTGATCGTCGCGAACCACCATGCGTCGGGCATGCGCACGATGAAGCGCACCTGGTCGCCGACGAGGCTCTTCGGATCGGCCTCGTCGTGACGCATCTGCGTGAGCGTGCCGTGCACCGTGTCGTAGCGGAAGAGACCGTCGTAGCCGCCGATCAGGATGTCGTCGCCGTCGCGCTGCATCGACAGGATCAGACGGCCATCGAGGTTCGGGATCATCGAACTCTTCAGTTCGAACGTGTCCGGGTCGATGCGCGAGATGCCTTGCGCGCCCGCCCAGATGGAACCGTCCGGCGCCACCACGAACGCCTGCACGTCGCGCTCGGCCTGCTCGCCGCCGAGTTGCAGGTGGTGCATCGTGCCCTTGCCGAGATCGAGCACGTCGATACGGCCCATGCCGAGGCCGAGCCACACGCGACCGCGCGGATCGACGAACACCGAATGCACGTTGGCATTGGACAGCGTGTGCGTCTCCAGTGGCGAGGGCAGTACCGAGAACACCTTGCGCCCGTTGGGATCGTAATGCGCCGCACCGAGCTCGGTGGCCACCCATATGTTGCCCGAGGTGTCCTGGAAGATGTCGCGCGTGATGTCACCCGGCAGCGACGAAGGCATCGCCGCGTCATGGCTGAGCGTGCGCAGCCGCCCGGTGTTGAAATCGTAGGTGACCACGCCCGCACCGTCGGTGGCGGCCCAGAGCACGCCCTGCGGCGTCTCGTGCAGGGCGCGCACGGTGCGGCGGCGGGCCAGCCCGCCCTTGCCGGAGAAGCCCGGCACGAGGTGGCCCTGCCCTTTCGCGTCGATGTAGATCGCACCCGACTGACCCGTGCCCACCCAAAGCCGGCCACGGCTGTCCTGCAACAAGGCCCAGACCTGATCGTGGAGGATCTCCTCCACCGCCGGATCGGCGGAGCGCACCCGCTCGAAGTGACCGCCCGGGTGGCGCACGAACAGGCCGTTGTCCGCGCCCGCCCAGAGGTTGCCGGCCTTGTCCTCGGCGACGACGAAGGTGCGTGGCAGCATGTCTTTGGCGTCACCCGCCGTCACCGATTCATGGGTGATCCTGCCGCTGGCGAGGTCCAGGCGATCGACACCGCCTTCCGTCGCGATCAGGAACTCGCCGCGCTCGCGCGCACGCGCGATGGCGAAGATCTTACCGCTCGACGTGCCGCCCGGTCCCACCGGATAGACGTGGAAGCGCATCGTCGACGGGTCGAAACGGACCAGCCCGCCGGCATTGGTGCCGATGAGCAGGCCACCGTCCTCGAGCGGTATGAGCGCGCGTACATACGAATCGGGCAGCACGGCGCCCGCATACGAATCCGGCTCCTGGCCGAACACCTGCATGCGATAGCCGTCGTAGCGGACGAGGCCGCCGAAGGTGCCGATCCAGATGAGGCCGCGGGTGTCCTGCACGATCGCCGTGGTGGTCGAGTGCGGCAAGCCGTCGGCGACACTCACCGTGTCGAACCAGACCGATTCGTAGACCGCCCACGGGTCCACGCCCACGCTGGGGGCGACCTGTGCGGACGCCGCCGTCACGACACAGCACAGCCACGCCGCGAGGACGATCAGACAGGCTCGAACGCGCGGAGGACGAGCGGGCCGCGTCGGGCGGTCAGCCTGCATAGGCCACGGTCGGATCGAGGTAACGGCCGAAGGCGGCGGCGGTCATCGGCCGGGCGAAAAAGTAGCCCTGCCCGATGTCGCAACCGAGGTCGCGCAACCAATGCGCCTGTGCCTCGGTTTCCACGCCTTCGGCGATCGTACGCATGTTCAGTTTCTTCGCGAGGCCGACGATGGCCTCGGTGATCTCGCGATCGGCCAGGTTCAACGTGCTTCCGCGCACGAAGGACTGGTCGATCTTGATCGTTCCCACCGGCAGTTCGCGCAGGTGGCTCAGGTTCCAGTAACCCGCGCCAAAGTCGTCGATGAGCAGGTCGAAGCCGTGCGAGCGCAGCTTCACCAGCTGGCGCATGGTCTCTTCCGGCTGACGCATCGCCGTGGACTCGGTGAGCTCGAAGCGGATCCGCGTGGGGTCGACGCCGTAGGAGCGCACCGCGCGGTGCAAGGTGTCGACGAACGCGGGCCGCGTGAGTTCCTGCATGGACAAGTTGATCGCCACGTAATCGACCTGGATGCCCGCGGCATCCCAGGTCTTCAGCTGTCCGAGCACTTCGCGCAACACGTATTCGCCCAGGGCATGGATGAGGCCCGAGCGCTCGGCGATGGGCACGAAGACGGTCGGTGGCACGTCGCCGCGCGACGGATGGTGCCATCGTGCGAGCGCTTCGACGCCCGCCAGCGTGCCGTCGCGCAGATTGCGCTTGGGCTGGTACTCGACCGCCAGTTCGCCCGCCTGCAAGGCCTCGCGCAACTCCACGGTAAGGGCGAGACGCTCGCGTGCCTGCTCGAGCATGCCCTCCTCGTAGAAACGAAAGTCGGCCTTGCCGGTTTCCTTCACGGCGTACATCGCGGCATCGGCGTTGCGGATCAGCGCCTCGGCTTCCTCGCCGTCCTGGGGGGACACGGCCACGCCGATGCTCGGGCTCACGGCCACGAGCTGGCCGGACACGTTGACCGGCTTCGACACCAGGTCGAGCACCTTGCGGCAGACCCGGATCAGGTTCTCCATGCCGCCGTACGCCTGCACCACCACCACGAACTCGTCGCCACCGAAACGGGAAACCGTGTCGCGTTCGCGCACGCTGCTGCGCAGGGAGGTGGCGACGGCGCGCAGG
Organism: Luteibacter sp. W1I16; assembly: GCF_050434905.1. Classification (NCBI taxonomy): domain Bacteria; kingdom Pseudomonadati; phylum Pseudomonadota; class Gammaproteobacteria; order Lysobacterales; family Rhodanobacteraceae; genus Luteibacter; species Luteibacter sp. W1I16. Next base: position 4,117,281 of record NZ_JBNDJJ010000001.1, on the reverse strand, counting down.
AACGTGTCGCCGGCTTCATGCCCCAGGGTGTCGTTGATGGCCTTGAAGCCGTCGAGGTCGATGAACATCACCGCCAGCGAGCCCGCCTGTGGTGCCGCCAGGGCCTGCTCGAGCTCGCGCATGAGGTAGGCGCGGTTGGGCAATCCCGTGAGGGTGTCGTGATACGCATGGAAAGCCAGTGCCCGGCTGGCCTGCTCGCGGGGATCCTTGAGTTTCGCGTGGAGGTGCCGCCGCTGGCCCACCAGCCAGGCGATGGCCACCGCGGCCAGGGCGCAGACCACCACGAGCGCCACCATCCATCCGAGGCCGGCGCCCACCGTGCCGAACGTGTCGCAGCGTGAGACCTCGCCGGGTCCGAAGACGGACCAGCGGGCACAGTTCGATACGGCAAGATGGATGCCGCCCTCGACGCTACGATGTGTCAGCACACCACGCTCCGGCCTTTATCCCCTGGATTAACGGCCACCACCGCCCCCGACTTTAACGTCATATGCATCGCATGATGCTGGGTCGGCGAAAAAACGCAAATCCGCCGAAAGGCACTCGCGGGAACCATCCGTTCCCCGTGTCTACTTGTCTCCCGCCGACAGGTACCGGTCGAACCAGGCCAGCGCGCGGGCCAGCACGTCACGGCGGCTGGCGTCGCGCGCGAAGCCGTGGCCTTCGCCCGGATAGACGACCAGGGAGGTCGGTACGCCCTGGGCGCGCAAGGCGTGCCAGAACTCGAACGACTGCGGTGCCGGGGTTTCCGCGTCCCGCTCTCCTACCACCACGAGGGTCGGCGTCTTCACCTGCTTGATGAAGTTGATCGCGGAGCTCTTCGCGTACACGCCGGGATCGTCGTAGACCGAGGCGCCGAAGAACGGCTTCATCCACTGGTCGATGAGGTTCTGACCGTAGTAGCTCTGCCAGTTGGAGATGCCGGCGCCAGCGACCGCCGCACGGAAGCGCTGGGTCTGGGTGACGCCGAACATCGTCATGAACCCGCCGTAGCTCCAGCCGGTGAGGCCCAGGCGCCGGTCGTCGACCGGGTGGGACTTCTCGATCGCGTCGACGCCGGCCAGCACGTCACGCAGGTCGCCGTAACCGAAATCCTTGCGGTTGGCCTGCACGAAGGCCTCGCCCTGGCCATAGCTGCCACGGGGGTTGGGCATGAACACGAAATAGCCGAGCGCCGAGAGCGGCGCGCCACCGTAACCCACGCCGGGCCAGCGCGGCGTCACCGCCGCGGCCGGGCCGCCGTGGACGGAGACGATCATGCCGTAGCGCTTCTTCGGGTCGTAGTTGGCCGGATACAGCAACCAGCCCTGCACGTCGTGGCCTTCGTTCTTCCAGGCGATCGACTCGGCCTTGCCCCAGGAGGGCTTCAGGCCGGCATTGAATGTCGTGACCGCCTTGGGCACCGAACGGCCGTCCAGATCGACGACCTGCACCTCGAAGGCTTTCTCGAACGAGCTGGCGGTGAAGGCCGCCTTGCCCGCGTCCGCGCTCAACGAGAGCGACATCGACAGGCGACCGTCGCCGATCGTCATCGGCAGTTCGAACAACGTGGTGGCCGTGGCGGAGCCACTGGCGGGTACGGCATAGCTCGATACCCGGCTGGCGCCGGCGGCGTGCTCGCCGACCAGCAGCCGGTCGGGCGCGGTCCAGGCCAGCCAGGCCGGCGTGGTCGTCACGCCCGGCGTGACGTCGACCGGTTCGGCGCCTCCCGCGGCGGGCACCATCCAGATATCGCCGCCGGTGGAACCCTGGTCGCTCATCAAGCCACCGATGAAGGCCACCCGCGAACCGTCCGGAGAGAATCGCGGTACGGCCACCTGTAAATCCTTCAGCGGGCCGGAAAGCGTCGCCGTATCCACCAGGGTGACCGCCTTCGCTCCCGGCGTGACCGGCTGCGCATAGAGCTTCGCCACCCACCAGTTGTTGTCACCCGGCGGCGGCGCCGCCACGTAGGCGATCCGGCCGCTATCGGCCGAAAACGCGAATTCGTAGACATGCAGGCCCGCCGGCGTCAGCGTGCGGATGGCACCGCCGGTGGCGTCGACGCTGGCCACCTGCTGCACCTCGATGCCCTCGACACCGACCTCGCCGAGCTGCGGCTTGGCGGCGGCCGTGGCGCTCGCGCGCCGCGTGGCGTTCGGCACGTAGAGGAAGGCCAGCGCCTTGCCGTCGGGACGCCATTCGAGGTCGTCGACGTAACCTTTCAGATGCGTGATCCGCTGCGGCGCCGCCTTCTTCGCGATATCGACGACATAGACATCGCTCTGCTTGCCCTCCTCCACGCCGGGCGCCTTGCCGGCACAATCGGAGAGGAACGCAAGATGCTGCGAATCCGGCGCCCATGTCGCGGAGAGCTCGCTGCAGCCCTTGCTCGCGGTGACGCGGTGGGCGTTACGGCCATCGGCGTCGGCCACTTCGAGCACCGGCTTGCCGTTCGTCTTCACCGTCCAGGCGAGGTGCTTCGCATCGGGTGACAAGGCGACGGATTCGATCGTGCGCACCTTGCCCAGCGCATCCAGGATCGCGGCGATGCGCGGGTCGTCCGCGGTTTTCGCGGGTGTGTCGGCAAAGGCGTGGCCTGCGCAGGCGAGCGCGACGGCGGCGACGATCCACTTCGTACGCATGGGTGACCCTGGATGATGGGGAGCGCAAAAGCTAACACGTCGCTGAACGAAGTCGCGAGACCTGTCGCCGCCCAGGCCGCTTCCCACCCGAGCCTGGATAACCGGCGGTCGGGTAGTTCACACCGGGCAGCAGGGTGGGAAGCCGCCTGGGCGGCGATCGGTTCCCCTCAGGCCAGCAAGTGCCCGTACTCGGGATTCCGCTCGAACCAGGTCGCCGCATACCCGCACGCCGGAACGATCTTCCACCCGCTCGCCTCCGCGACCTGCACCGCGAATTTCGTGAGCAAGGCGGCGATGCCGCGCCCTCCCACCGGGGATGGCACGCCGGTATGCGTGATGGTCATCACGTTGCCACTCAGCTGGTACTCCAGCTCGCACGTGTGGCCGTCAACGACGGCAAGGAACACCTGGTTGGCGCTGTCATGGACGATTTCCAGCGGTTTGGCGGTATCGCTCATCGGTATCTCTCCTGGGTCCGGCCGTGGGATCTTGCCGCCAAGCATGCGCGCCCGCGGCCACGCATGTCATCTCCGGCGTAGACTCCTCGCACCTGACGTCAAGGACACCCACGCACGTGCTGATCATCCACGAACATGGGAAATACACCGATCCCGTCCGCTGGACCGCGGGCATGGCAAAACCCGATGCGCCCATCTGGGTGGATCTGCTCGATCCAAACGAAGACGAACGGCGTTGCGCCAGCGAAATCACCGGGCTGCGCATCCCGCAACGCAACGACGTGGTCAGCCTCGCGTTGTCGAGCCGCATCCGCACCGACGACGGCGCGATGTACCTCTCCATCCCCTATTTCGCCGACTCGCCGGACAACCATCATCCCGGTCCGGTAGGCATCGTGGTCACCGGGCATGTCCTGATGACCCTTCGCTTCGAAGAGTCGCCCGCGTTCAAGCTGGCCAGCGAGAGCTGCCAGGAACACCGCTGGGAATCCAGCGCCGATGTGCTGGCGACGCTGATCGAGGCGATCGTCAACCTGGCGGCCAAGCGCATGGAAGACGTGTCGGCCGACCTGAAGAAACTCTCCGACCGGATCTTCACGCCGGTGCGGGTCGGTACGCCGGCCCTGCGCAACTGCATGCTGGAAGTGGGCCGCCTGGAAGGCGAACAGGCGCGCAACCGCTCATCGATGCTGGGCGTGCAGCGCATCGTGTCGTTCGTTCGCGCGAAGAAGCCGGAGTGGATGTCGGACGACGTCGAGGTCCGCCTGCGCGTCGTCGAACACGACCTGCGCACGCTCGATGAATTCGACGACCAGCTCACGAACAAGCTGCAGTTCCTGCTCGACGCCAGCCTCGGCTTCATCAGCACGGACCAGAACCACGTGATGAAGGTGCTGACCGTGACCTCGGTCGCCACCATTCCGCCGGTGATACTCGCCGGCGTGTGGGGCATGAACTTCAAGAAGATGCCCGAACTGGACTGGTCCTTCGGCTACCCCATGGCCCTGGCCGCCATCCTGATCAGCATCCTGTTGCCCGTCCTGTTCTTCAAATGGCGCGGCTGGCTCGAAGGTGACTGACACGCACACCGATTCACGTTTGTGAAGCCCCCGGATCGTTGACTGCGTCACGATTTCCGACATTCGTGCCGTTTTTGCCCTAAAGTCGGCGGCCTTCCGGCCGATAGCTACTTCCAGGGAGTCACTCGGCCGCAAGTCCGGTTCGACGCACACACGGAACCGCCACGGCGCGTTCCACTCGGGGGAGGAGTGTCGGTGCAAGTCCAGTATCCATGCCGCGACGACACGGTCGTGCGGAAGCCATGCGCATGAAGGCGCCGTGGCACAGCCCTGTTGGCATCCTGCCCGAATCGCGTCTGCTCGCTTCGGTGGCCGAATTCACCCATCACCGCGACATCGACGCGCTGGACCACAGCATGGTGCTGTCGCTGGCCGAGCTCATCGCCGTCAACAACGTCACCTTGTGCCGGCGCGGAGACAGCCCGCGGCATCCCGTCGATTCGATCGTCGTGTGTTCGCGGAAACCTGACGGTGGCTTCGTGATCGAAGCGCTGGACCCGACGCTCGACGGCGATCCCATCGACACCCTCGTCTGCGCCATGGCGACGCTGGAAGCGATCAGCGATATCACCGACGACGGTAGCAGCCGTCTGGTCATCCCCATCCAGCGCGAGCACACCGCCATCGGCGCGTTGATGCTGGAAGCCCCCGACTCCCTCGACGACGTACGCTCGATGGTGGAAGGCTTCGCGCGCATCTACTGCAACTACATCGCCCTGCTCAACGAAAGCGAGCGTGACAAGCTCACCGGCCTGTACAACCGTCGCAGCTTCGAACAACGCCTGCGGCGCCTGCTCACTCTCCAGCGCCACGCCTCGCGCGATGTCGCTCCCGACGCGGAAGAGAAGCGCCGCCCGGTCGGCGAGAATTCGCAGCTCTACCTGGCGATCCTCGACATCGACCATTTCAAGCGGATCAACGACACCTACGGCCATGTCTACGGCGACGAGGTGATCCTCATGCTGGCCCAGCACATGCGCGCGAGCTTTCGCCAGGGCGACGTGTTGTTCCGTTTCGGCGGCGAGGAATTCGTGATCCTCCTCGCGGCGCAGGACGAAGCGGAGGTCCACCTCGTGCTGGACCGCTTCCGCCGCTTCGTGGTCGACCATGCGTTCCCACAGGTGGGTCATGTCTCCGTGAGCATCGGCTATGCCCGCATCACCGAGCACGATTACCCGGAAATCGTGCTGGACCGCGCGGACAAGGCGCTGTACTTCGCCAAGCAGAACGGGCGCAACAGCGTGCATGGCTACGAGTCCCTCACCCGCCGCGGCGAACTGGCCGCCCCGGTGTCGTTGGGTAGCATCGATCTTTTTTGAGCGTTCGGTGGGCGGGCTCGGCTTCGCCCTCGCATCGGGGTGGTGAGGCAGAGCCGTCGGCCACCACCCTCGTCGCTCCGAGCTGCACCGTCGCTCGGGAAGGGATGCCGCTGCGCGGCCGTGTTCTATGGCTGACGCCCCGTCGCGCCCGTCGCCCCGGGCGGGGTTTTCGATTCGCCCTCCGGTGATCTCAACCGATCGATGCAACACCGTAGTCTGATCAAGACGGAGGTGGGCATCATGAGCAGAGCAGTCAGGCTTTGGCGTCATTTGTCGACGGCGGACCGTGAACGGATCTGGGCGGACTGGCGGGCCGGCGTGTCGCCCGCGGCCATCGGCCGGTCGCTGGATCGGCACCCTGAGACGATTCACTACGTGTTGAAGAAGCACGGCGGATTCGCCCCACCGCCTCGGAAGCGGGCGGCCCAGGCGCTTCAGTTGGCGGATCGCGAAGAGATTTCCCGCGGCTTGTGTCAGGGCCATTCCCTGCGCCGGATCGCCCAGAGCCTGGGGCGAGCCCCCTCCAGCATCAGCCGTGAGGTGAGACGTAACGGAGGCCGTGAGGCCTATCGCGCGGCGAATGCCGACCAGCGAGCCTGGGCGCAGGCCAAACGACCCAAGGCGTGCCTGCTGGCCCGCCACGGCGCCCTTCGTCGCGTGGTCGCCCACAAGCTGGCCCATCGCTGGGCACCCCAGCAGATCAGCGGATGGCTTGCCCGACGCTATCCAGACAACGACAGTATGCGGGTGTCCCACGAAACCATTTATCGAAGCCTGTTCATCCAGGCCCGCGGCGTGCTTAAAAAGCAGCTCCTGGCGCATCTGCGCACCCAGCGATCGGTCCGTTACCCGCAGGCGCAGGGGCGTCACGGCAAGGGCCGCAAGGGCGGCCCTAACCTGATTGCCCAGGCCCTGACGATCAGCCAGCGCCCCGCCGAAGCGAATGACCGGGCGGTACCCGGTCACTGGGAAGGCGACCTGCTAGCCGGCACGATCCACTCGCATATCGTCACGCTCGTGGAGCGGCGATCACGCTTCGTGATGCTGATCAAAATTCCCGCTCGCGACAGTGCGACCGTCGTGGATGCCGTGGCTAAACACATCCGCCGGCTGCCGGCCGAGCTGAAGCGCTCGCTGACCTGGGATCGCGGTCCGGAGATGTACCAGCACCAGCGTTTCAAACTGGCCACCGACCTGCAGATCTATTTCTGCGACCCGCATAGTCCCTGGCAACGCGGATCCAACGAAAACACCAACGGCTTGCTTCGCCAGTACTTCCCCAAGGGCCAGGATCTAAGCCATTACACCCAGGCCCAGCTCAACGCCGTGGCCAAGGAACTTAACCAGCGACCGCGGCAGACGCTGGACTTCCAGACCCCTGCCGAGGTACTCAATCAAACCGTTGCATCGACCGGTTGAGATCGCCCCGTGGCTCAGCGAAAACGGCCGGCCGTCCAGGCCGGCCCCCTGACGGGCCTTTTCGCCCGGCGCTCCTCGGTTCCACAAGTCGCGCCGAGGGTGGCGGCCGACGGCTCTTCCGGGCACGGAGGGGTTGTGTGGGCAAAAGCAACGCCCGCGACCTGGGAAAGCGGTTGCGTGTGACTCCCCTCACGCGGGTGGGAAGCGGGCTGGCCCGCGATTCGCCACCCTGTGTCGAGCGAATGAGGCGGTGCATCCAACCGAGCGAGCGGTAAAGCCTCGCCCGATCATCGCAAGGCTTCCTTCGCAGCAGAAAATCGAGGACTCGCGGGCCAGCCCGCTTCCCACCCGGGTGCGGCGACCGGTAAAGGCAGACGGCTCTTCCCACCCACCCACCGCAGTGTCGAGAGAGCTGCCGGGCGCCACCCTCGGCGCGACATGAGGAGCCGAGGACGGGCGGGCGGACAAGGCCCGGTAGGGGATCGGCCAGGACGGCCGATCGTTTTCGCTGAGCCACGGAGGGCGAATCGAAAACCCCCGCCCGCCCGTCCGAGCCCGAAGGGGCGCCAGCCATCAGGCATGGCCGCGCAGCGGCTTCCCTTCCCAAGGGACGGCACCGCCTGTCGCGCCGAGGGTGGCGCCCGGCAGCTCCCCCGCGACGCACCAGCCCCACGCGAGGGCGAAGCCGAACCGAATGACCCCCTAAGAAATCTTCTTCCTTACCCCATACCGCCTGCTACCCGCCTTACCCTCAGGCCGGACGCGGAAAGCCAGGCTGATCCGCGGCCCCACCTTGCCGCGCATCTTCGGAATGCCGTGGTCGTAGTGGAACTGCGTGGCATAGCTCATCGTGAGCAGGCTGCCCGGTTCCATGTCGATATCGAAGCTGCGCTTGGGCGCGTCGCGTTCGCGCAAGGTCATGCGCCGCGTGGCGCCGAGGGAAAGCAAGGCGATGGGCTCGTCCTCTTTCAGCTCGTCGATGTGATCGTTATGCGGGGCCACGCTGTCTCGGCCGTCGCGGTAGAGGTTCAGACCGACCGAGGTGAAGCGGACGCCCGTGAGCGCGATCACCTCGCGCGCCGCCTCACCGACGATGGGGGGCAAGGCCGGGTCGTCCAGCGCGTAATGCTGAAGCAGTCGCGGCACGTCCACGTCGCGGCCATACATCGGACGCCGCTGCGCCTCCCAGGGAATGTCCGCGAGCAGGCCGGCGAACCACGCGGCGGCGCGTTCGGCGTGAATCACGCCCGGCTCATACGCGAACCGCCCGTGCTCGTCATCGACGATCACGAGCGGTTCGGGGGCGAAGAGACCGCCTTGGGACATGGTTTCCTTACTTGACGACGCCGCAGGCGATGCGCGCGCCGCCGCCGCCGAGGGCCGCCGGCTGGTCGGAATAGTTGTCGCCACCGGCATGGATCATCAAGGCGTGGCCCTTCAGGGTCGCGATCTTGGTCAGGCGCGGCGCGGTCACGGCCGTGGTGTCGGTGCCGTCGGCGCCCACGGTGATCTTGGGCAGGTCACCTTCGTGGCCCATGGACGATTCCGGACCCTCGTGCTTGCCGGTGTGCTCCGGGTCGTAATGGCCGCCGGCCGCCAGCGCGGCGCCCTTCTTGCCGTCCTTCTCGCCCGGATCGCAGCTGGGTTTCTCGTGCAGGTGGAAGCCATGCTCACCCGGCGGCAGGCCCTTCAGGTCCGGCGTGAACACCAGGCCGCCAGCACTTTCGGTGACCGTGACCTTGCCGACCGACGCACCCGTGCCGTCGGCGGTGACCAGGGTCATGGGCACCACGACGCTCTTGTCGGCGGCCTGGGCGGCCACGCACACGCACAACCCGGCCACGGCGATGACGATTCGTTTCATCTTTGTCTTCCTTATGAAGGCGAGGGAACCCGGGGATACTGCACCCGATGTGCAGGGGGCGTCCATAACGAAACCACCGGGCACCGGGGCGCGGTTCAGCCGAAAATCCGCGCCGTGTCGTCCGCCGTCAGGAGGCGCCATTCACCGGAAGGCAGCCCATCCAACGTCAGTCCACCGAGCGCGGTGCGCTCCAGCGTCACCACGTGGTTGCCCACGGCGGCGAACATGCGGCGAACCTGGTGGTAGCGCCCTTCGGTCAGCGTGACGCGGACGTGGCGGGGGCCGAGTACCTCCAGCGGCGCGGGCTCCAGCGGTTCCGTCTCGCCTTCCAGCATGAGCGTCCCGGCGGCGAACGTCGCCGCCTCGTCGCCACGCAGTTCCTCGGCGAGGGTGGCCTCGTACACCTTCGCCACCGCCGCCTTGGGCGAGATGATCCGGTGCAACAGCTGCCCGTCATCGGTGAACAGCAGCAATCCCGAGGTGTCCCGGTCGAGACGGCCCACCGTCGACAGCACCGGATTGCGCAGCGCGAAACGCGGCGGCAGCAGGTCGTAGACCAGCCGGCCCACGTCCTTGCGCGAACACGTGTAGCCGACAGGCTTGTTGAGCATCAGCAGCATGCCTTGCGGCGGGTCGAGCGGCTCTCCCTCGAAGCGCACATCGGCATGCTCGACCTTGTCGTCCGCATACAGCACCTCGCCCGCGGCGTCGGTGACCAGCCCTTCGCGGAACATGGCCGCGACCTGCTTGCGGCTGCCATAGCCGAGGTTCGCCAGGAGGCGTACGAGTTTCATCGGCGGGGATCCTTTGCTTCGATGACCTTGAAGCCGTCGCGTTCGACGACGGTGCGCACGCTGGCGAAGCCGGCGTCGAGCGCCGCCTCATAGGCCAGGTGCCGGTTCGCCACCATCCAGAAGCGGCCTTGCGCGGCCAGCCCCTTCGCGGCGGCGGTGATGAAGGCGCGGCCCAACTGCGGATCGTCTGCCCGCCCCTGGTGAAACGGGGGGTTGGACACGATGGCGTCGTAGCCGGCGTCGATACCGTGGCTGACGTCGTGCCAGCGCACGCTCCCGGCGATGGCACGGCCGGATCGCTGGATGGCATCGGCGACGTTGCGGCGCGCCGGTTCCAGTGCCCGTGCCTCGGCCTCGTAGAGGTCGACCGCCGACACCGCCGCGCAGCGTTCGATCACCTCGCAGGCGAGATAGCCGAAGCCGGCGCCGAGATCGGCCACACGGCCGGAAAGATCGGAAGGCAGCACGCTGGCCAGCAAGGCCGAGGCGGTGTCGATGCGGTCCCACGCGAACAAGCCTCGCCGGCTCGTGAAACGCCCGCCCTCGATCGATTGCGGCGCGTCGAGTGCGAGCCAGTCGGCGTGCAGCGATGGTTCGGCGACGGCGCCGGGTCGAGTCCAGAACACGCGGCACTTGTGCTTGGACAACTCGCTCACGCTGCCAGCCAGAAGGGCCAGGTCCGCCTGGGCGGTCCTGGCGCCTTCGGCGTTCGGCACGCTGGCGACGACGATGCCACCAGGGCCGGCCAGCGACATCGCCTGCGCGAACAGCGCCCTCGATTCCTCGCGTTGCCGGGTCGGCAGCACCATCACCACGCCGAACTCGCCCTCGGGAATGTCCGGCGACACGTCGAAACCCGACCGCGCCAGGGCGTCGGCGGCCGGCTTGAACGACTGCTGCAGGACCCAGCCCGGGCGCCTGCGTTCTCGCAGGACGAAGCCATCGCGTGCGCGCAGCATCAGCAACCTGCCATCGGCCGGGAAAGCCAGCTCGCCCGTCGCGAAAGGCACGAACAAGGCATCGAGGGCGGCGTCGGAAGCGGAACCGGCTGACAACGCGATGGACCTCGGCGGCGTGAAGGAACCGGCGATTCTAGCCGAGCGGCCGCTCAGCTGCTGCAGGACAACATCGAACAACCCACCCGCTCGCGTGCCCAGTCCGGTCGGCGTCCGGCCAGATGCTCCCTGCCCGGCTGCTCGTCGTAGGGCTGGCGCAGGGTTTCCAGCAACTCATGGACACCGTCGTCGTCACCCCGTTCCGCGCGGTCGATCGCCTGCTGGGCGAGGTAATTGCGCAGCACGTAGCGCGGGTTGCTTGCGTGCATCAGGGCCAGCCGTTCCGACGCCGGCGACTCGTCGTCGCGCACCCGAGCTGCATAACGCTGCAACCAGGATTGCAATGCCTCTTCGACCGCGCCGCGCCGGGCCTCGTCGTAGAACGCCTCTCCCACGCTTCTTGTGCGAGGCGACGAGAGATCCAGTGACGCGAGATCGCGGAAGAAGATCGTCATGTCCATTTCCCCGGTCAGAAGCAACCCGCGCAGGTCCGCCACCAGGGCCTCGTCACCCTCGCGCGCATGGGCTAGGCCGAGCTTCGCGGCCGAGAAAGCGGCATCGGTGGCCTCGAACACTTCCACGTACCGGTCCAGCCCCGCCTGCAATGCTTCGACACCCGTGAACAACGGTGACAGGGCCTGCGCCAGCCGTTGCAGGTTCCAGTAACCCACCTGGGGTTGCTGGCCGAAGCGATAACGGCGATGCGCGCGGTCGGTGGTGTTCGGCGTCCAGTCCGGATCGAAGTTGTCGACCCAGCCATAAGGGCCGTAATCGATGGTGAGGCCGAGGATCGACATGTTGTCGGTGTTCATCACGCCATGCACGAAACCCACGCGCATCCAGTGGGCCATGAGCGACGCCGTGCGCTCACACACTTCCGTGAAAAACGCGGCGTAGCCTCGCTCGCCCGGCAGATCGGCGAAAGCGGGGAAATGCGTGGCGATGGTGAAGTCGACAAGGCGGCGCAACAGGGCCACGTCGCCACGCGACGACGGCAGTTCATATGAGCCGAAGCGGAGGAAGGAAGGGGCGACGCGGCAGACGATGGCACCCGGTTCGGGTGCCGGGTGACCGTCGTACATCACGTCGCGCACCACGCTTTCGCCTGTCGCCACGAGCGACAGCGCCCGCGTCGTCGGCACGCCCAGGTGGTGCATGGCTTCGCTGCACAGGAACTCGCGGATGGATGACCGCAGCACGGCGCGCCCGTCGGCGCCACGCGAATACGGCGTGCGGCCGGCGCCCTTCAGTTGCAGTTCCTGGCGACCGTGCCGCTCGGTCAGCACCTCGCCGAGGCCGATCGCCCGGCCGTCGCCAAGCTGCCCCGCCCAGTGGCCGAACTGATGGCCACCGTAGGCCATGGCATAGCCGGTCATGCCCTGCAGACGGGCGTTTCCCGCGAAGACGTCCGCGAAGCCGGGCCTGTCGGGCGACACGCCCAACATGTCCGCTACCTCCGGCGATACGGCGACCACCCGCGGCGCCGGCACGGGCGTGGGATCGACCCGGGAAAACGCGGCGCCGGCGACCTGCCGGGGCAGGTTCGAGGTATCGGAGTCGGCCGGCAACTCGCGGACGAAGGCGTTGTCGAAGCGGAGATCTGTCATCGGGGGAGCCGGATGGAGCGTTGGAGGAAATATTCGGGCGATCGGGGCGCATGCAACCCTACCCTCGAACTCGTGCACACTAGCGCCCCCGACCACCCCGCCCCGGACCCCATGCGCCCCTTCCGCTCCCTGGCTACCTTGCTTGCCGTGACCCTGGCCTGCCCCGCCAGCGGCGAGTCGGTGAACGTGCCACGAAGCGACAAGACGCTGGTCGAGATCATCAACGGGACCATGGGAACCCTGCCCAACGCCGTGGACTCGCTATCGGGCAAGCTTCCCGGAGGCCTGCACCCCACGGCCGACGCACCGCCACAGATCGTCCGCAGCATGCCCTTCGTCACGCGTGACGGGTACCGCGTCAGCGCCTTCGAAGCACGCGGCATCGACGAGGGCGGCGACGTCCCGATGGTGCGCTTCACCTCCATCCAGCTCGAACAGAAGCCGTGTTTCCAGCGCGCCGACGTGGACGATAAATTCCATGCTCAGGGCACCGACACCCATCTTCCGAGCGCGCCCTCGATGCTGCCCAACCGTTACCTGGTGATGCAGATGCCGTGGGGCCGCCTGTCGTTCGGCACGTCGCAAGAGAGCGGTGGTTGCGTGATCGCCATCGTCGGCGACGCCACGGGCGGCAATCCCGGCACGCGGATGCCCCTGCCCTTGCCGCAGCCCACCACGATGCCGGGCATGCCCGACCTTCGCCGCACCTGGCCCATGCCGGCAGGGGCCTATCCGGCGGAGTAATCCGGCAGGGGCGTCGGGTAACCACCGATGATCCCCGCGATGCCCTCCTCGGACACGCCGGCGGAGAACAGGAAACCCTGCAGTTCGTCGCACCCCGCATCGCGCAGGAAGGCTCGCTGCTGTTCCGTCTCCACGCCCTCGGCGACCACGCACAGGCCGAGCGCCGCGCCGAGGTTGGACACGGCGCGCACGATGGCGGCGGAATCGTCGGCCATCGGTGCCATCTGCACGAAAGAGCGGTCGATCTTCACCTTGTCGACATCCAGGTCCTTCAGCAAGGTAAGACTGGAATATCCCGTGCCGAAATCGTCGAGCGATATCCGCACGCCCTCGCTTCGCAGCCGTTTCAACTGGCGTACCGTGGCCACATCGGCGTTGACGATGGCCGTCTCGGTGATCTCCAGTTCCAGCCGGCGCGGCGCCAGTCCCGTTTCAGCGAGCAGGCGCAGGACCATATCGGCGAAGCGGTTGTCGCGCAGCTGCACGGCGCTCACGTTCACCGCCACGAAGATGTCGGCCATCGGGGCCACGCGGGCGCAAGCGGTTCGCAACACCCACTCGCCGAGAAAACCGATCAGGCCGGTTTCCTCGGCCACGGCGATGAACTGTACCGGGGGTACATCGCCCAGACGGGGGTGCCGCCAGCGAGCCAGCGCCTCCAGCCCGATCACCTTGCCGTCGCAGGCCCGGACCAGTGGCTGGTAGTGGCAGTCCAGCCCCGCCGCGTTGCGCAGGGTCTCCCTGAGCGCCAATTCGATCTCGCGGCGGTGCGCGAGCGCCACGTCCAGTTCGTCGGTGTAGACCACGTAGCGGTTACGGCCCTTCTTGGCTTCATAAAGGGCACTGTCGGCCTTGCGCGCCATCTCCCCCGCGGCCACTGCATCGGCGTCGATCGGAACGATGCCGATGGAGGTGCCGATCAGGGAGGCGTTCGCAGGGACGTCGAAAGGCAGGCTCGCGAGCGTGAGGATGCTGGACGCCAGGGTTTCGACGTCGAGGTGGCCACCGTCCTCGACCAGCACGGCGAATTCGTCGCCGCCGATGCGCGCCACGGTGTCGTTCAAGTCGAGCAGACCGCGCAGGCGGGAAGCGAACTGCACGAGCAACTCGTCACCGGCGAGATGGCCGTAGGTATCGTTGACCTTCTTGAACCCATCCAGGTCGAGGTACAAGAGCGCCGCCTTGCCGGCGCCGCTCGCGGCCCGCGCGATGGCGGCATCCAGCTTGTTGAACAGTGCCGTTCGATTGGCCAGGCCGGTCAGCGCGTCGTGGCACGCCAGCCAACGTATCTGCGCCTCGGACTCGCGCAGTTCGGTGATGTCGGTCACCGAGGCGAGCACATGGGGCGCCCCCTCCAGCTCGATGCAGGTCTTTCGCGTGAGCAGCGTGCGGACGCGGCCTTGCGGATCGGTCACCGATTCCTCGGTTTCGACGACTTCGTGGGTGCGCAGCACGGCCTCGTCGCCCGCCGCGAAGCGCGCCGCCTGCTCGGGCGGAAACAACTCCTCGTCGCTCTTGCCGACGATATCGTCCGCACGTACCCCCATGTATTCGCAGCCCATGCGGTTCACGAACACCCAACGGTGCATGGCGTCGCGCACGAACATCGCCGTGGGCATCATTTCCAGCACCTTGGACCAACCGGCCAACCCTCCGATCACCGGACTCTCCCCTCGCGTTCCACCTGGGCAATCTGCGACCCCCCATGTGAGCGCCGCGTGTGCGGGACGCGTTGCCGCCGTCCTAGGGGGCCCCATCCAGTGGCCGCAGCGACTCGAACTTCCGCCGATACTCGTCGGTGACCTGCTTGGCTTCCTCCCCGTTGCTGATCACCCTGGGCGTGATCAGCACGATCAGTTCGGTACGGTTGCGCCCCCGGTTCGTGGAACCGAACAAACGACCGAAGACGGGTATCCGGTTCAGCCCGGGAATGCCCGTATCCGTGGTGTTGTCGTCCTCCTTGATCAGTCCACCGAGGAGCACCGTCTGGCCACTCTGCACGGCCACCTGGGTGGCGACCTCGCGCTGCTGGATCGGAAAGTTGCCCGTGGTCGTGTCTTTCACGCCCGCCGCGCTGACCACCTGGCTCACGTTGAGGTACACCAGCCCGCCCGGATTCACGCGCGGACGCACGTTGAGGATCACACCGGTGTCCTTGTATTCGACCTGGCCGATCGTGTTGTCCGTGTTGGCATTGGTGTTGACGAAGGTCTGCGTGATCGGGATCTGGTCGCCAACCTGGATGTGCGCCTTCTGGTTGTTCAGCACCACCAACGACGGCGCCGAAAGGATCTTGGTGTTGCCGCTGGTCTCCATGGCGCGCAGCGCGACGGCGATGTTGTTGTTGACGAACGAGTAGAAGAAGCTGTCGGTCGTCGGATTGTAGACGTTGCCGCCGTTGCCCAGCGCCCACTGTTGCTTGTTGCCCGGCTGTCCCACGGAACCGTTGGTGCCGCCGACGAGGCCTTCCAGGTACCACTGCACGCCGAACTGGAAGCTGCCCGTCAGCGTCACTTCGAGGATGCGTGTCTCGATCTGCACCTGCAACGGGACGCTGTCCAGGCGCTTGATCGCCTGCTCGATCTCCGTCCACTGCGACGGCCGGCAACGCACCATCACCTGGTTGTTCGAATCCACCGAGGTGATGCGCACGCCTTCGTCGGTGGTCGTCGACGCATGGCGACTGCTGCCATTGTCGCTGGCATCGGTGGAGTCTCCGCTACCGAGACCGCCAAGGCCGCCCCCGGTGGCCGTGCCGGCGGTTCCACCGGTGGAGCCCGTCGGGGTCGATAACCCCGATGACGTACCCGATGAAGAAGCACCCGCATTGCCGAACGCACCCGTGGTGCTGCCGAGGCCCGAGCCGCCACGATTGCCGAGGTCGCTGTCGCCGCCGCCGAGTGTGCCGGAGCTCAGACCCGGGCCGACCTTGCCGCCGCGATCGCTCGACTTTCCTCCACCGGAGCCGCCGCCATAGATGTCGGACAGGTAGTCGGCCATATCGGCCGCCTGCACGTTGCGCACGTCATAGACATAGAGTTGCGGCTCGTTGCCGCCACCGCGATCGATGCGCTCGATCCAGGTTTTCACTTCGTCCAGGTACTGCGGTTGCGGGCTGATCACCACGAGGGAATTCGTCCGCTCGATGGGAATGAAGCGAAGCATGCCCGCCATGGGCGTGTTGCCCTTCTCGCCGAAGAGGCTGTCGAGCTGCGGTGTCAATTCCTTCACCTGGGCACGTTGCAAGGCGAACACACCCACCGACATGCCGCGCAACCAGTCCACGTCGAAGGTCTGCACCGTGCGCTGGTAGTTCTCCAGTTCGCTCGGCGTGCCGGCCATCACCAGCACGTTGCGCGTGGGGTCCGCCAGCAAGGTGGCATCGGGCCGTGCGAACGGCTTGATCAGTTTCTGCATCTCGGTGGCGGAGATGAAACGCAGGGGAAACAGACGCGCCTGCAGGCCGCCTGGCGGTGCGGTCGCGCCCATGCTCGGCACGAGGTTGCCCGCCACGGCATCCTTCGACGGCATGACCACGTAGCGGTCGCCGTTACGGACCAGCGCGTTGCCGGTCCACGACAGCAAGGTCTCGAGGATGGGAAGCGCCTGGTCGGTGGTGACCGGCTGCGAGGTGGAAAAAGAAATGTTGCCTTGCACACCTGGCACGATCGAATAGTTCTCGTGCAGGAGGTCGCCCACGATGGCCTTCACCACCGACTCCACGGGCTGGTTCTCGAAGTTGAAGGTCACCGTGCCCGCGCCCGCCGCCACCGGCTTCGGCTTGGGCAAGCCCACCGCCTTGACGAATTCCCCCGTGCCCGTGGTGATGTCAGGCTGCGTGACCGCAGGGATTTGCGGATTGGTCGTGCCTATCGTCAATGGCTTGGGTACCGGCTTTTCGGTCCCGGCCAGTGCCTCGCGTTGCAACGAACCGTCGTCGCGCGGCTGGGGCAGCGTCGAGCATCCTGCCAGCACGACCACCCATGCGGCGACGCCGATCGTAAGAAAGCGTGTCATGCAAGAACCATCATGGTTATCGAGGCCTGCGAGAGTGGCGGGTGCGTGTTGCCGTGCCGTGACGTGGCAGGAGTATGCCGCAGGAATCGGCTACAGGTTCTTTTCGGACGCACGTTCCGCCCAGCGTACGATGCGATACGGCCGCGGATTCCCGGGTTCACTGTGCAGGATGAGGGTGACATCCAGTGTCAGGGCCGGTCCTTCGGCCACTTGCGCCCGTGACGTGATACTGACGATCCCGCTGAAACCCTTCGCCGCGTTGCCCGATCCCGTCCCGGGAAGCATCGGCAACGCGGACCCGCCTGGCGGCAAGGCCCTCACCTGATCGACGTAAGATCTTGCCGCTTCCGGCCCGGCGCCGGTAACCGCGGCCACGACCACCGGGGCGGCGTGGGCGAGATTCGGTGAATCGGGGGTCCACAACGTCAGGAAGGGAACGATCCTCTCGACGGCGTCGGCGGTGATCCCAGGCACCCGGTAGAGTTCGTCAAGGCTGCTGAAACCGCCTTTCGCCAGCAACAACGACGCCTGCATATGCCCCCGCGTTCCCCAGCTGGTAATGGCCGCTTGAAACCGCGGTACCAGCGACGCATCCACGCCCGACGCCGACAGTAGCCGTCCGATGAGTTCAGGCGGCGCCGTGTTGAGATTGACCTTGCCGTCCTCGTCGCTGATGTCCACCTGCACATCGGTACGACCCAATCGAAAGCCATAAGCACGGCCGTCCGCGATCCAGCGCTGCGCGTCTTCCCGCGCATTCAGCATGAACACCGCTTGTTCGATGCCCGCCTCCGCCGCATAGAACGCTTCCAGGCGCAGGGACTGTCCACGTGCCTGCGTGCTCTCCACGCGAGCGCTCGTCGCCAGTGCGCCGAGGGTGATCGCCGCCAACGTGCAACCCCAAAGGACCACCAGCAAGGCCACGCCGCGTTGCTTCGCGTTCCAGTGAAGGAGTTTCATCGCTTCCCTTCCGCCGAGGTCAATCGCGCCATGGCTTCGCGCGCGTCGACCGCGGCGGGATCCATCCGCAAGGGAACGGCGATCGTGGGCCATTTCACCCCGCCGGCCAGGGTCAGTTCGAGGCCGATCATGGAAGGCAGGCGATCGCCATACGGCCATGTGTCCTGCCATGGCACCGGATTGCCTTCGTCATCGACGCCGCTATAGACGAAGCGCCCGGACGACACATGATCGACCAGGACCTCCGGTTGCGACGGGACGACCTGTGCGGCATCGCGCGATGCCATCGGTGCGAACTCGGCCTGTAGCTTCAGGTCTTTGTCGCGCCCGACCAGGGCCAGGCGCTGGAGCTGAAGACCGCTCTTCGCCAGGTAGCCAGGCCCCGGCGCGACGAAGGTGACCTCACCGGCCGTCCCACGAACCACGATGGGGTGCCTGTCGGCACGCAGCGCCCATGGATACGCCAGGGCGGTGGATAACGCCCGTCGCACGTACATCTGCGCGGCCCTGACCTGGTCGAGCCGTTCGGTCACGGCCATGCCGGCACGCGTGGATTGCGTCATCGTCTGCAGCGCCGCCGTCACGCCCAGCAGCAGCAATGCCAAGAGGGCGAGTGCCGCGAGTGTTTCCATGAGGCTGAAACCCGCCTGGCGCTTCACGAATCCCCCGAGGCATACACGGAAACCTTGGGCACGCGTGGCTTCTCGGACACGGTGCGCAGGGTCTCGAAGCGGGAAGACAGGGTTCTTCCACCCACATCCCACTCCACGGTCAGCTCGATCCTGTACAGATGCATCGGAACCAGCGTGGCGACGGTCGCCATATCCGAAGGCGTACTTATTTTCATCGTCCAGCGATAGGTATCGTCGAAACGGCCCGTATGCACACCTTCCGGCGGAAATTCAGCCACGAAGGTACGATCGAGCAGCCCGTTCGCCCAGAGCGATGCCTGCGTGTAATCCGCCGCGCGTGCGTTCAGGGCGACAGACGAGCCGGTCGCGCGCATGAGCGCGCCGAAGCACAAGGCCAGCAGGACCAACGCCGCCAGCGTTTCGAGCAGGCTGAAACCTCCGGTTCGCTTACCGCGCATGGGCCCCTCCTTAGTGCCGTCGAGCATGCGATCGGAAGGTTTCGGACCGATGACGGCCATCCCTTCCGGGATGGCCGTTTTCCCTTGCTAAATCACCACTGCGGCTGCGTAGCCACCGCGGCGGGAACGCTACCGACATTCACGGTGGCGATCACCTTGTTGGTATACGGATTGATGACGGAAACGGTATTCGATCCGGCATTGGCCACATAGACGCGACCGGTGCTGTCGCTGACCGCGATGGACTGCGGTGTATTTTCCACGGATACCGTCGCGATCACGTTCTTGTTGAGCGGATTGATGACGGAGACGGTGTTGTCGACCGAATTGGAGACATACACCGGCAGTCCGATAGGGCTCGTGGCGACGGCCTCGGCACCGTTTCCGGCCGTCAGCGTGGCGGTCACCTTATTGGTGAACGCATCGATCACGGAGACGTTGTTCGAACCGGCATTGGCCACATACACACGGGCGCCCAAGGGGCCGATACCCAAGCCGGACGGCGTATTGCCGACCGGCACCGTCGCGATCACCTCGTTGGTACGCGAATTGATCACCGACACGGTGTTGTCGCCGGTATTGCCCGTATATACGCGAGCGCCATTGGGGCTGACCGCGATGCTGAAAGGAGCGCTACCGACGGGAACCGTGGCGACGACGGCGTTGGTCGCCGTATCGATCACGGACACGGTGTTCTCGTTGGCGTTGGCGACGTAGACATCGGAACCGTCCGGGCTGACGGCCACGGCCACGGGCGTGTTCTGCACCGGCACCATGGCGGTCACGGCGTTCGTGGCCGCGTCGATCACCGACACGGTGTTGTCGAGGGCATTGGCCACATACACGCCGGAGCCATTGGGGCTAACGGCGATACCCAGCGGGTTGGCACCCACCGGCACCGTGGCGGTCACGGTATTGGTCACCGTGTCGATCACGGAAACGGTATTGTCGATTTCGTTCGCCACGTAGGCGTTCTTGTTATGCGCCGCCGCAGGCAAGGCCATTCCCGCCATCAGCAAGGGAATGGCGCAGCGAGCCGCGGGTGCGAGCCAGCGCTTCGTCGCCTGGCGGTTCTTGATCGTCGATCGTCCGGTCGTCATGGGATACCTCGGTAGTGAATTTATGGGCGCCATAAGGAAGGGGTCCGAAGACCCCTTCCCCGTTTCATCCTTGAAAAACCGCCAGTGCTGATCAGATGTTGACGCAGGAATCGACCTTGGCCTGGGTCAACGCGGTCGACGACAGGAACGAGTAGCCCGTGTTCGCGCCGATGGTGGTCACGCCGTCCGTGGTGTGGTCGGCATACGCCGAACCGATGAGGCCGCGCACGGCGCCGACATCGGCCGAGGTGTTGCCCTTGTTGTTGGCGATCAGGTACGACACGGCCATGATCGGGTAGCGCGAGGTGATGTTGGCGTAGCCGGCCGGGTCGACCAGGAGCATGCAACCGGTCTGGCCGAACGGGGTAAGCGCAGCCGTCACCGGGCGGCCGGTGGTGGCGTTCACGCCGCTGAGGACGCGATCCGAGCTGACCAGGACGGCCAGCGAAGCCGGGAAGTCGGCATATGGGTCCTTGCCGCCGACCGTGGCGTACTTGACGTGCGGCACGGTGGAAGCGGCCGCCTTGAGGTTGGCCGATTCGGCGTAGCCGATCGTGCCATCGGCACTCTCGACAGCAGCGACGACGGCCGGGTTGCCGCTGGCGCCCACCCAACCCGACGGGATGGTCGGCTTGTACTGGCTGATCGCCGTGGCGAACGACTGGTCGACGATGAAGTGCTGCGAAGCCGTGCCGGCGCAGGCGGCGGCCATGTGGTTGGCCAGCGAGAAGCTGGTGCCGCTGCCGTCGGAACGGAACGCGACCTTGATCGTCGTCGTGTCGCTCGCATTGCCCGTCAGCGCCGACCACTGCGTGATCGAACCGTTGAACACGCCGCAGACCTGCGCGGAAGTGAGGTTCAGCGGGGTCGACAGGCTGTCCTTGCGATAGATCACCGCGATCGAACCAGCCACCGCCGGGAACTGCACCGGCTCGCCATACTGCGTCTTCTTGCCACCCGTGACGTCGAACCAGTTGTATTCCGTGGCGGACATCGGAGCATCGCTGCCCGCGAAGTGCGGATTCACCAGGATGCTGGAAGGCGCGCCGAAACCGATGGTCGTTCCGTCGCACGCACCGATGGCCGTGAGGTGGTTCGTGCCGTCGGAGTTGTCGAAGATCTTCTTGCCGTTACCGCTACCGGTCTGGCAGTACGACACCTTGTTGCCAGTACGCACGGCCCAGGCACCGAACAGCGAGGTGCTGCTGACAGCGGCGGCGCCCGAGGTCGGGAACGCGGTATTGGCCGACTGCTTGACAGCGGGATTGAGGAAATTGAAGCCGACGTAACCACCGGCCGGCAATGTCGCGCCGCCGCCGAAGGTGTCCGTGCTCATCGCCGTGCCAGCGGCCGAAAGGCCGAGGACCAGCATGACGGCGCCCGTAACAAGCTTGGTGCGGGTGTTCCCCTTAGCATTACGCTTGAACATGGTATTACCCCTAGTCGATGAACCTCCATGTGGAGGCATATCGATTATTGGGTGGGGAGTTGTCCCTGTAATGACGTGGCGATGTCGCGATACATGCCAACACGATGACAGCGTTAACACCTGCTTCAACGTTTGGATAATGACAAGTGAGATGACAATGACAGCGATGAAGTCGCGTGGGTGACAACGGTCTCCCCACGCGCACGTTCGTTATCGCAAGCGGCTGCGTTCGCTGTCGGTGAGGCCATCTCCAGCACCTTTACGCACGACCTGTACGGGACTGTCGGGATCGTAGCCATTACCGCCGACAGGCGACATGCTGGCACCGCTATTCGCACCGATCACCTGCACGGAAATGATCGAGGGGAGGCGGTCGCGCGAGTCGGCCTGTTGCTGGCGCGCCACGTCCTCGGCGGCCTTCGTCGCCGCACTGGCCGCCGCACTGGCCGCGTTCAGCGCGCCGACGTTGACACTCTGCACGACGGGAAGGCCGACCGAATCGCCTTTCACCTGCACGTTATCGGCGTTGGCCACGTGTGCCGCGGCGATCACGAGATTGCCCGATACGCGGATACCGGCGTCACCGGCATCCACCGTGCCGCGCGGCGCCATGAGATAGACCGAACCTTCGGGCGCGTCCGGGACGGTCTGCAACGTCGCGATACCGGCACCGGCCACCTGACCGGAAGGATCCTGCAGGCACCATGCATCCACCGTGCAGAGGTAACGGACTGGAGGAATCTCGCTATTGGTCTTGGCGCCCTTGCCCGCGTTGATGTCGCCGTTCGAACTCCACATCACCACGTCGCCACCCTGCTCGGTGAAGATGCGGCTCTGCGCGAGAAGCGTGCTGCGATCGGTGAAGATCGAGATGTCGCCTTGCTGCAGGGTCAGGATGCCCTGCGTATTCGGGCCGGCCAGTACCTTGCCATTCGGATCCACCACGACCGGCGGCGCCGATGCGCTTCCGAGCAGAGCCTGCCCACCCGGGGCCACGATCGAGATGTCTCCACCGCGTTGTGTCTGGATCGTGCTTCCGCGGATGTCCAGGTCACCGGTGGATATCGTGTTCGACGCACCGTTCGTTCCACCTTCCGTGCCATTGGCCGTATAGCCCAACGAGGCCGGGAAAAGCGTGTTGAGCGCATCGTAGCCACGCGAATACATGCCGGCGAACGAGCTGCCCTCGTCGCCATAGTCCTTGCCGACCTGCGTAAGGATACGGAAGAGTGTCTGCTGGACGAAGATGGCCTTCGCCTCGTCCGGCAATTGCTGGAATCGCTGCCATGCCTGGTCGACGGTGTAGCCACCGGAGGTCCGAAGACCTGCGTCGTAGTTTTCCACGAAGGAAACCAGGGACTTGGAGCCGTCGTCCAGACCCAGGGGTTTCAAGGCCGACGGATCGATGTAGCGGGCGATGAAACCCGCTTGATCCATGCCGTTGGCCACGCCATATGAAGCAACGATCGATGATCCCGCGCCTGGGAGGTTGCCGTTGAAAACGCTTCCGGCGGTGTCGATGCCAGTCGTTATGGCGTTCGATGACGGCACCGGGATCTTCTTGTACTGATTCTGCACAAAGGTCGGCAAACCGTAATACTCGGTTTGCGATGCGAGCCGGCCAAGATCGCGTCCAGCTTCCACGTACAAGTAACCCGGTCCCGCCTGGACAAGCGCAGGCACGACCGGCCGCAGATGAATAGTTGGTGCCGGGTGCGGCCGTGAGCGGGCTATCGTAAATATCGCGGCCGGCCTCGATCGTCGAAATATCGGATTCCCTGAGTTGTTGGCCGAGATAGGCCAGATCGACGATGTCACGTCCCGCCTGGATACGCGATGTCTTCGAGGTTGAGAAGAGGACGCCGCCAAGACCGCCGCCGACGCCATTGACGATGTCGCCCTCCAATGCATACATCCGAACCGGCTGCGTGTCGTCGGCGTGCCAGGGTTGCGCGGCATGGATGTAGCTCTGGGTTTCCGGCGATCCCAACAACTCGACGCCAAGATATCCATTCGCCCGCGCCTGCGCTGCCGTCGATGTGCTTGCGTCCACCAGCGGCGCCAGGTTCAGCGGCGATGCCATGGACGACAGAGGGGCGTCGATGAGGCCCCAGGAGTAACGCCATCCGAGTCCCGTAGCGGGAAGGTCCACACGTATCGAATCTTTTGCGAGGAGACCGAGATTGCCATCCGTGGAAGGGAAAAGCTCACCGGATGCCTTGAGGTCGAGGCTACCATTCGCTGCAATCAGATTTACCGTCGCGGGCAGGATGTCGCCAGCCGTATCTGTTGTCGAGCTGTTGAGGCTACTTATGCCGGCCGCCATCAACTGCAAGGGTGCCGTGAGATCGCCATAGGTGAGGTCGCCGCCATAGGCACTGACGTCGATCCTGGACGAACCCGAATACGACTGGCCGTCCGCATGGTGCGCCGGCGCCAGTTCGTTCACCGCAGATGAGTCGAGCCAGGAGGGATTGAATATCCCACCCAGGCTGACCGAGCCGCCTGCTTGCACGTCCAATTGACTGTCCTGCAAGGCGATGAGCGTCGATACGGGCATCGTGCTGCGGCTGCCATCCGGAGCTGTGTAGTTCACTGAAAAGTCCGCACCAATGCGGCCGTCCGCCTGGATACTGCCCTGCCCCCTGGCGACGAAATAACTGCCGCTGAGGATGTCGCCGCCCGCGCGCACGGCAAGGTCGCCGCCACCGTAGGTCTGCAACGAGCGGCTGCCGTCACCGGCTGTTGCGATCGTCCAGGTGGTGGGCAAGGACACCGAGAGTTGGCGGATATCTCCACCCGCGGATACGTCGACGTCACCGCCCGCACTCATGACTCCCTGGCCGAAAGCACCGAAATTAATCGAAGATCGTGTCTCGGAGTTCGTCGTCTGCATCCACGGCCACCAATACTGCGCGGTGGACGCACCCACGGTTCCTGTTAGCGATCCGTCGACGTCGACCGTATCTTGTAAACCGACGATGTCACCGCCCGCGTGCAGACCGATACGACCCGCGTTGACTGGGTTGACCGCGCCGGAAAGCACGAGCTCGGGTGTCGCGGAATCGATGAGGTTGCCATGGAGTGAAGGCCGGAGAAGGGACGCCCCGGTATCAGTCTGAGTGCCGTCGGCAGCCTCGCCCGCCGTGTAAACGGCGGCTGGGGCCTTCGCATCGTCCCACCGCACATCGCCCGCCGCGACGATATCGATATCGCCTGTACCTGTGCGTACCAGCGTGGGTGCGGCGAGTACCCGGCCGGTGATCGGATCGTGGTACTCGGTGTGGCCGCCGAGATGCAGGTTCGCGACGGCACCCGCCATCGTTGCCAGCGGATCCGACGAACCGAAGTCGGCGCCCGCGACGAAGCGATACGAGCTGCTCGATCCACCGGTAAGACTCGCACTGAGCAAGGGCAGTGGGTTGGTGCCTACGGCATGAGGCGAAGGGCTGTTGTCTACCGGTGCGCTCGTATTGATCGGATCCAGCGTCGTCGGCGGCGCAACCAGTCCCTGGAAATTCTCGGGTACGCCAAGTGAACCGAGATAGTCCGAAGCGGCGATCGCTTGCGGCAGATACGCCTCATACGCTGCGAGATAGCCCACGTAGCTGTTCATGTTGCTCGGAGGCGCCGGTGGCGCAGGCGGATTTGCTACTGGCACGAGAATGCCGGCACCAAGACCTGTAAAAATAACGTCTGCGGGATGATAGGGATCGAAACCCGGTATATCGGAGGCCAGGTATTTCGCATAGTTCACGTACTGCCCGTAGTACTCGTCGATAGCAACGGGATCGCCTGAGGTAAGTTCTACGGGCGGGGTGGCCAGAGGGGTTCCATCGAATATGTTGGGTGTCGATTCAATGCCATTGCCCAGGCCGAGCACCAGGCTCCACGCCGCACTTGCCGCCGCCCAGTCCGCCTTGTCCGGTGTGGCGCCGACACCGCCACCCGCATTGCCGTCCTGGAAGAACCCATCGGTAACGCTGGCGTAAAGGTTCACGTCCCCCGCCGCACGCAGGCTCAGGACCGGCGCCTGCCCTTGATAACGATAGAGGAGATCGAGGTTGCCGTTGCTATCGCGCTTGCCCGCGCCCAGATTCCACGGCGTGAGCACGTCGATGGTTCCTGCACTTCCGTTGTCGTCACCAGCGCGCAATTCGATGCCTGGCCTGACATGCAATCCGGGCGCAGCGGAGAGACGCGGTTCGAAGGTAAAGCCAGGAGACTGGACGAACCCCATGAGGGTACCCGCGCCCTGCGCTTCGTCACCGCCGGCGTAGCCGTAGAAGGTGGCGTGATCCGTATCGATGGCGGCGGGCGTGAAGGTATAACGCGAGAGGAAATCCATGACCTGTGTGAAGTCGGACGGATCGGGACCCGCTACCGCGCCGCCATTACTATCCGTGAAGACGCCGTCCACCAGTACCGCCTTTCCGGTAGCCGGATCGAGGCGGAACCAGCCCGATGGGTCGACCAGGCCATCGAAGTGCTTCGTGGGATCGACTACCGCATCGTGCTCATCCCAGGTGGCATAGACCTCCAGCATCGTATCGCGGGTGTGGGCGAAACTTGCACCTGCTGCGATATCTACTGGCGTGTCGCCGTTGGACAGGAGAGGTGCTCGCAGATAGA
The DNA here is from genome assembly GCF_050434905.1 of Luteibacter sp. W1I16. Lineage (NCBI taxonomy): Bacteria > Pseudomonadati > Pseudomonadota > Gammaproteobacteria > Lysobacterales > Rhodanobacteraceae > Luteibacter > Luteibacter sp. W1I16. Next base: position 4,091,090 of record NZ_JBNDJJ010000001.1, on the reverse strand, counting down.
GACGGCCGTTCGCCGTATCGCCACCTTGCTCGATACGCGCACCGGCACCGATTCGGATATGGCCGGCATTGGCCACGTCGACGTTTTGATAACCATATTGGCCATTCAGCGTTCCGTTGCCGGTACCGGATGTACCGATCTGAATATCGCCACCATGGCGCCCTTGCGCCGAGGCATGCGTGTCGAGGACACCGTCGATATCCACGCCACGTGCGCCGAAGAGATCGATGGATCCGCCAAACGTACCCGATGCATCGATGGTTCCACCGATACCGATGCTGCCCCCGTCGGCCGTAAGGTCGACGAGGTGGGCACGAAGTGTCTGTCCCGCAGCGAGCACGAGATCGCCCTCACGCGTGTGCACCGATACGCCGCCATCCACGCCGCCCGCGGCCATCGCCCCGGCCAACGAGCCCAGATCGAATGCACCGGCGGAATCGATGGACAACGTGGCACCCAGGTAACCGGACGCGGCGCCCCCCTGCAGGCTGCCCGAGAGATCGACCATCCCTGATTCCGCGCGAAGGTCGAGCCTGCCTCCGTTGCCACCCTTGATGCCGCCACGCAGGTCGATGTCCGCACCCGTATCCACCTGGATATCGCCCTGGTCCGAACGGATCGCGAGCGATCCTCCCGGCACGTTCACCGTCGTATCGTTGAAGGGTAACGACAAGCCGGAGAGGTCGACGACCGCTCCATCGTCCATGTGGATATCTCCAACCGTGGCGTGGAGGCTGAGCTTCCCGCCGCGTGCCGCCACACGCGTGCCCACGTCAATTGCCGCCGCTTCGATGTCCAGCCTGCCTGCGGCCGCATCGGCACCGCCGACGTCACCTTGTGAGGATCCCGTCAGCTGGAATGCCCCCTGGCCGATCCAGTGCGCGTCGACGCCGTTGTCCACCGACACCAATGGAGTGACGGCAGCGAAATCAGCCGCACCCAGGTTCAGGGTGCCCGTGCCCGAGGCGAACATGCCACGGCTGGCATGAACGTCGATATCGGCCAATCCACCAAGTGCGAGGTCGCCGTTACCCGTATGAAGATCGCCTGCGTCGATGCGCAGATGGCCACCGCCCGCCCCGACGGTTCCTGGAACCACGCCCGTATCGTTTTCCAGCACAATGCTGTCGGCACCGAGGACGGCCTGTCCACCGTCACTGACGATTTCCGGCGTACTCAGGGCCAAAGCATGCGAAACACTGAGAGCGACATCGCCGACGAGGTCGATGCCCGACCGGCCGCGCAGCACCGTCATCTCGGTACCGGCGAGCTGCGCGAGGATATGCGGGCCGATGAGGAGACGGCCTGCCTGGTCCTGTGTGGACGGATCACGACCCGAAAGCGCGATACGCCCCGCCGTCACGTCGATAGACGGCGCACCCAGGGACGCCTCATCCGCGATCGATGTGAGACCGGTCGAGTCCATGCTGATCGATTGTCCCGATATCAGGGACGCGCCATCGCCTATCGTCAGATTGCCATCCGGCGCACCCGCCGTGCCGTCGAGCCCGGTGACATTGCGCCGGACGATCGGGGCGGCATCCGTTCCGGACACGCGCACCAGGGCACCATCGCCGCTCGTCGCCGTGGAACCGCCCGCCGCCAGGTTGCCGATCAGGAGTGCCGGAGACGGCGCGCCAGTCGATGTATTGGCCCGAAGCGAACTTCCCGCATCGAGCGTCACATCGCCCGTCGCGGCGAGAATGACCTCCGAACCCTGCAATGCATGCGCAGAGTCGTTGGAAAGAAGCACGTCGCTCGCAATGACAGCCACCCGGTCGCCATCGGACTCGCGGCTGCGCTTGCCGCCGATCAGCAGGCTACCCGCCCCCAGCTGGGACAAGTCGTCGGCATCGACGTGCAGATAGCCGTCGCGGGCAACACCTGCGCCACCGACAACCTGGATGGCATCCCCCGCGATGTCCACCTGCGAACCACGGCCGCCCGTCGCGGGTGCCGCATCCAACGTGGCACCGAGGGTCAGCGACGATGTCGCCGCCAGTGTCAGACGACCCGCATCCGCGCCGAGCTGTGGCGCGACATCGCCCGCACGTGCGGCGGCGTCGGCGAAGAAGGTGTCGGCCGACGTCAGTGAGTATTCCGAGTACTGGCCCCAGACCTTCGCGGACTGCACCTCGAAACTGCTCGAACGTGCGTCACGCGCCCCGGTAAGCGTATCGTTGAAATAGCCCGACGCGACCACGGTGCCGTCGGGTGCCGTCGCCGCGCGCCCGATGACGGGATCGGTGACGCCCGTGTTCTGCACGACGCGGAACGCGCCGGGCAAGGTCGCATAGCGGGCAGGAAGCAAGGTGTAGACGCCGTCCGGCAGGCCGGGCACGCCGGAAAGATAGACGCCCTGCCCCACGGCAGGACCCGCGCCCGTTCCATTTTCGAGTGCGAGGTCGCGCGCCGACAAGGGCGCGTGATAACCGGGAACGATGGCATAGACGGCACGGCCGTCGCTATACAGCGGAACCTGGGTGCCCTGCGTGGACTGGCTGAAATCCGTCTGGTACTGCGAAAGCACGTCCCGCGAGCCACCGGTACCCGGCACCCATTCACTGGCCTGCACATGACCGCCGCCCGACAGGTCCACACGCGCTCCGCCGTCGACCGCCACATTGTCGCCAGCGATGGAGATGGACTTCTCCGGCGGCGCGGTGAGCAATCGGGCCGCGAGCGCGTTCGGAACGTCGTAATGCCAGTCCTTGCCATCGACCGTGCTGCCATAGGGTACGACGGCGCCGTCGAGCGATACGGAAGTCACGCTGCCCGGGGCGAGGCGGACCTGCCCGGTCACGCCGAGCGGGACCGACGCGTCGAGCCCGAGCGCGGCGAGCGTCGCCGCGGGATCGTCCGTGCCCAACGCCAGCGATCCGGACGGGACCCACAGCGTTCCCTGCTGTTCGATGGTGTCGGCTCCCACCGCAAGCACGCCGCCTGCGGAAAGCGGCGTCGTGCCGTCGCGCCGGGATGCCTGATGGAATGTAATGGTCGTCTTCGCGGACGAGTTGGTCGCATCGACGAGGAAATGGTAATCGGTGGCGGGATAGACACGCGTACCGGTGAAGTCGATGTCTCCCGTGCTGTAGAGCCAGCCGGGTTCGGTACCCGAGAGTGGATTGATGAAGCGAACGTCGCCACTGGAGTTGAACGACGCGTTCGCTATTCCGGAGAGTGAGATACGCCCGCCGATATCGATGAAGTCCGCATTGACGGTCAGCTGTCCATCGCCGGTGGCCGCGCTCGGCCTGTCGACGGTCTCCGCACCGAGAAGCGACACGTACGGCGCCGAGAGGATCACGTCGCCGCCGTCGCCGATGGCCGTGGCGGCGGAAGGTACAGCCCGGACATCCGCCCCGGCGCTCGTCAACGCGCTTGCCTGCACCTGGATGCTACGAGCTGTCTGAAGGGTGACATCGCCCGCGAAAACCACGCTCGCCGGCTTCACCGTCGCGTCGTGGTCGACGAACGAACGGCCGATCAGCACATCGTCGAGCCCAGCACCTTCGAGCCTGTCGATGGCGAAGCGCAGGTTGCCGCCATCCGGCGCGCCTGGATCCTTCACGGCCAATGGATCGGCGTCGACGGGAGCGAACCAGCCGCTTTGCTGGATGAACAGAGGCACGTTCTGCCCCGGCGCGAACTCCGCAGGGTAGCGCGCCGCGACGCTGAATCGGCCACCTCGGGCCGCGTCCGCACCGCCGTGTCCGTCGATCGAAGCGTCGAAGAAGAGACCTCGCGCCGCTTCAAGGTTGAACGATCCACCGTCGCTCCACATCGGCGTCGTCTGGTACACCGTCGACACCACGCCATTGCGCCGTCCATCGGAGGGCAGGTCGAAGTGGTCGCTGGTGCCCGAAAAATCAACGACCGCACCGCGCTCCGCGACAACGTAGGCATCGGACTGCATTTCGATGTCGCCGCCGCCAAGCACGATGCCGGTTCGCTGCGCCGCCGGTGTGGCCCCCTGTCCGGGCAAGGCTGGCGCGGTCGGGTCCAGCAACGATAGGCCGCTCGCGTCGATGACGCTATCGGCGCCTAGCCACACGCCGCGCCCTTCCGACAGCACGTGCGCACCGTTGCCCAGGTTGTGCAGCTGAATGTCGCCACCCCTGGCAGCCAGCGTACCGTCGACGACCACCTTGCCGACGCCGCTTAGTGCGATGGTATCGCCGGCACCGACGTCGACTCGTGCGCCCTCTCCGATGATGACGGAGCCGGTGTAGGCCGCGTACTTCCTGTCGCTACCGGCGGCCGGGGCCTGCCACAGCTGGTAGAGGCCGGCCTGAAGCGAAATGCCATCGCCGTCCTGCCGGTGCAGATAGTTGTCGTAAGCACCGACGTCACCGATGCCGACCGCCCCGTCGCCTCCTGATCGCAGCAGGGATGTCCGGCTACCAAGGGCGAGAAGCGCGGGTCGGTCGGCCACCATGAAGGTGGGTCGCACGTCCAAAGAAGTACCTGGCGCGACGACGACATCCGTGTCGGCAACGAGGTTGTAGCCCGAGAAACCCTGTCCACGGAAGAACGCCGGGTCGAGATACAGCGTCCAGGCGCCGTCATCGTCCTGCGGTGCTCCACCCACCTGGATTCGAGGCGCGTGCAAAGTGAGCGTCCCGCCGCCGGAGAATCCGCCGCCAACGAGGGTTCCGTCGAGCGAGATAGTGCCGCCCAACAGATCGGCGGGCGCCCCCGTGATGCCGTACTTGTTCATGCCGTCATCGGTATGCGTCGCCACCGTGACGTCACCGCCCCGTCCGGCAGGCAGGTCACCGTCCATGGCAAGGCGACCGTCGACACCGACATACCCACCGCCCGAGACGTCGATGACGCTGCCGCGTTCCATCGTGATGTCCGGAGTGACATCCGTGGATGGCTCTCCGCCCTTCCAGCCAGACAACGTCACCGAGCCGCCGTCGATGAACGCCCGGCCCTCGATTCCATCGGCAGGGCGACCCGTATCGTTCACCCAGAGTCCGCTCGTGTCCAGCCGCCCGCCACTTCCCACGGTGATGAAGGTGGGAAGGTTATCCGCCTTGATTCCCGCCTGCCCGCGCGACCCCAGGGTGATGCTGCCACCGTGGGTGACGATGGTTCCTTGTATATCGACGCTCGTACCGGCGATATCGATCTCACCACCATCGGCGAGATGCAAGGTGGAACCCTCCTTCAACAGCACCGCGCCCGGCGTACTCAGCTTCAGACGGCGGAAGCCGGCATTGTCGATCATCGCGGTCGAAAGCCGGAGCCAATAAGACGGGTTGTCCGGATCGGTGGGGTCACCGTTTCGTGCAGGAAGCGTACTGTTCTCGTCGAAGTCGGGAACGAGGGTCTGGATCGGCTGCCGCCGGTCTTCGATCAGGTAATTGACCGATACCGGTTGGACGATGTTCACGCTCTCGCTCATTGACGCGAGGTCGCGCGAGCGGATGTCGAGCGTACCCGCCAGCGGTTGGATGCCATTGGCGACCTGCTCACGGCCGGCGTAGGCGTGCGCGCTGATATCGCCATCGATGATGAACTGGTAAGCCTGGTTGTTATCCGCGCTCAGCCCAAAGGAAAGCGTGCCCGCGTCCCCTCCCTTGATGAAGCCGGGGTCCCAGCGCCTCATGTTCGCCAACAACGGGCTGGACACGAAGGACTCGGTCACGCCCCAACGGGCGTGCTCGCTGTCGTAGACACCGGCGAACCCCGCGTACTGCACGTCGGGATCGGCGGCGGCGATGTCGTAGATGAGCCCATTGGCAGCTTGCAGCCGTGGCGTCTGGACATACCCCGGCAGGTAGTTGATGAAGCCGCCTTCCAGCCGAAGCTGTGCCCCCGTGCGAATGACGGCATTGTTCTGGAAGCCGATGGTGCCCGCATTGATCATCAGCTGCTGGATGTCACGCGGTACGTTGCTGACGTAACCGGCCACGTTCAGCACCGGACTTCCCACCCAATCCAGTCCGTCCGGACGCGTGCCGCTGCGCGACGTGTCGACCGCCACGTTCTTCGCCGTGTAGAGGAAGCTGTTCCGAAGCAGCGGCGAGTTGGCGAGTTCGTTCAGGCCGATACGTGGAATGGTCACCAGCAGCGCGGACATCGGCAGGGTGACGTTGGCAAGTCCCGAGACGTCGATGGTCGCACCGTCGTCGATATAGGCGTCGCGCGAGAACGTCACGTGCCCTGCCGGCACTTCCATCAAGGCGCCACTCTGCATGACGGCATCGAGCCCGACATCCACCCGGCTGGTCACGAAGGCCGCGTCCGCCGATGGCGATGACGTCGTGGTTTCTCCGTCTTTCTCAGGAAGGACCGTGGTGACCGAACGACCACCAAAGACGATGGGTTTCGCGGCTCCGGTCACACGGTTGAAGGAAATACTTCCCGGATGGCTGAGACTGGTGGAACTCACCACCACACCCGTCTGCTCCATCGCATCGCCGATCCACTGGATGCTCCCACGCCGAGCCTGGACAAGACCTGTATTGATCACTTCCATATGGGGATCGAACAGCGGCGCGAAAGACGCGCCACTAGCTCCCACGGTAAGCGCCCCCGTCGAGTTCGACGTCGCGACAAGCGCCGGCGCCGCGGCGAGGATCACCTGCCCATCGTCCGCCGTTATCCGGCCCTCCTGCTGGATGCCCGTGGCGGCGAGGATAACGAAGCCGTCTTTCGTCGCACTGACAGACGCGCCCGCCTCGACCGCAATCCCACCACGGTGGTCTTCGTTGTGGCCGTCCACTGCCCCACTCACCAGGAAGCCCGCGATTCCTCCATCGAGACCGAGGATGTTCTCGTTATCCTGCGTAGCGCCAATGCCACTCTTCAAAAAGAACGCATTGCTTTTCTTGATATCGGTGCTGAACAAATCCAACGAACTGGCGATCAACGAATGCGTATCCACCTGCGCGCCGCCGCCGAAGATCATGCCGTTGCGGTTGAGCAGGTAAACCGTACCCTCCGCCTTGATCTGCCCGAGGATCTCGCTCGGCTTCCCCGACGGGTCGTTGACGCGGTTCAGCGCGATCCACTGATTGCTGCCATCCGTCCACGTACCCCCCGTCTGGTCGAAATGCACCATCGTATGGCGGCCGACGTTGAACGTTTCCCAGGTCATGATGGCCTTGGGGGCGTTCTGCTTGATCTGCACCGTGGTCTGGCCGCTCGCGACGGACTGCGTCGGCGCGTTGGCGTTCTGCCACAGCGAGGGGTCCGTGCCGGCGTGGCTGTCGACCTGCAGGCCACCCTTGCCCAGGCCGTCGGGGATGTTCGAGGCCAGCGCCTGGGCGGCGGCCTGGGCGCTCTTCTGCGCGCTCATCTGCGCGGCCACCGCCTGCGCGGCGGCGTCGAGGTTCGCGATCGACTGCTGCACGCGTTGCTGCAACATCACGTTGCCGGGGGTGAAGACATTGCTCCCGTTACCTGCCGCGCCACCGCCCTGCGAAGGCGCGGCCGGCTGTGTGGCACCCGGCTGCTTGGTGGCGAACCACCCGGGGCTGAACACGGGCGGTGTCGCCGCATGCGCGGCGCCACCGAACAAGGCCAAGGCGATGAACTGGCACATCGCCCGCCGGCGCAAGGCCGGGCGTGGCTTGATCGGGTTCGGGTGACGGGTGTCGCTGGGAGTCTTCGTACGAACGATCATGAGAAATCACCGGTCATCGTCGCCACTTCATCATTGAGTTCAGGCAGCGCGGCGAGCTCTTTCAGCTCTTCGTCGCTGAGTTCGCGCAGCACCGACCGGATCGCCAGGCGGCGTCCGTCGTGCAGCCACGCGTTAAGCACGCTGGCGATCGCGCGGATCGTCGGCAGCGCGGTGTCGTCCAGTTGCGGCTTGCGGTGACGCAGGCGGTCTTCCACCGCGTAACGCACCCGCGATCCCAGGAAGGCCGAGGATTCGCGCAGCAGCTTTTCCAGCGCCTCGCGAGAGCAGCGATCCATCAACACGTCCGCCGCCCTGCCCTGTCGGGCCGCATACAGCTGCCGCAGCATTTCAGCCAGCGCGTGCATGCAGCTCATGCCACAGGTCCGCGCATCCACTTCGGCACGGGCACGTGACGGCCGCGGCCGTGGTGCGCGGTACTCGGGCAACGACGAAAGCTCATGATCGGGATACATGGACTGCCTCGCGATGCGGTGTCATTGCGCCGCCGACACCTGGCCGGCACGGGGATCGAAACGCTGCTCGTAAAGCCGGTCACCGAACGACTGCGCCGCGGTCTCCAGCTTCGCCCGTGACTTCGCGGCGAACGGCTGGCGCGAACCGACGATGTCACCCAGGTCGATGTTCTCGTAGGCCGCGATCACTTCCTGGCCCACGCGGTACATCTGTACGTTGCGCGCGGTGCAGGCATCCACCTGACCCTTCGCCGCATCGAGTTCCTTGGCAAGCCGCGCGCGCTCGGCTTCCGCCGTGCGCAGCGCGACCGCGGACGAGTCCATGTCTGCCTTGCCACGTTGCAGGCTGGCCTCCGCAGCCTCGCGACGCTGACGCTCCGCAGCCAGCGCACGGCTGGCTTCCGGCGAAACAGCCGACGATGCCTTCGCCGTGCGCGCCGTCTCGGCTTCCTTCTTCGCGTCGTCGCGTTCCTTCTCCAGCGCGGCCTTCTCCGCGGCCCACTGCGACTGCTGTGCCTGGAGCTCCTGCAATTGCGTGCGCGTCTCGCGCAACTGGTCGCGCATGCGGCTTTCGAGGCTGGCGGTCTGTGCGACCGCCTGCGGAAGCACGGCGAGCAGCGCGATGGCGATGAGGGTGCGTTTCATGTCGCCTCCTTAGAACCGGGCATTCATTTCGAGCTGGAAGACGTCGATCGACAGCGGCGGGCCGAAGACTTCCTTCGCATTGAAGTAGCGCGCGCTCAGCCAGGCGTACGGTGAGATGCCGTAGCTGCCGCCGAGGATGAAGCCCTTGGCATTGGTGCCACCGAGGTGGAAATCCGTATCGGTCAGGCCGTCGAGCGTCGCGTCCGGTTGCAGGTACTTGTAAGCCAGGGCCACGTTCCAGTCGCCGGCCGCATGCGGATTCACATCGCCGAGCGTGGCCCGCACCATCCAGCCGACCGGGCCGCTTTTGTAGGTGTTCTCGCTGAAATCGCCCGCGCCGAAATTGTTGACCAGGCGGTTCAGGCCCACGTCGGAGCGGAAAGCGTCCGCGCGGTGATAGGCCATGTTGCGGATGTAGTCGGCCTCGAGACGCAGCGGCGTATCGGCCACCTTCATGTCCAGTTGAGTGTTCACGTCGGCCACGTGATAGTCGTAGACCAGGCCCACGAACTGCGGCTGCGCGTAGCTGCTGGGCGAGTTCGGGTCCGGCACGATGTCGCGGATCAGGAACAGGGAGTTGCCCTTCTGCATGAAGGCCGAGCGCGTGGCATCGGAGTCGCAGAAGTTCACGCCGAGGTAGATCGAACACGGCGACGACAACTCGCCGCGCATGTGGTCGAAGCGGTAGTAGGCCAGCGCCAGCTTCCACTGCGTATCCTCGTTGAATCGCCACGTGCCGCCCAGCTGCGCACCCGTCATCCACTTGTCGCGGCTCGCGTTCTTGATGCCCTGCTGCGAGGGGAAGTCGTCGGCCTGGTATTCGATCGGGAACATGCCGACGTTGGCGAACGCGCCGATCTCGTCGGTCACCGGGACGTTGAACTTGCCGACGATGCCGTCGAAGTTCAGGTCGTTGGAATAGACCAGGTCGGTGCTCATGAAGGGGTTGGGCATGCGCCCGCCGATCACCTGCGCCCAATCGGTCGGCTTCCATGCCAGCCAGGCCTGGTCGAGCCAGAGGTCCTTCTTGGCCAGGCCGCCACCAAGGGTCTGCGTGGTCGAAACCGGGTTGTTGTCGTTGCCCGTTCCAATGCGGATACCCGCGGTCACGTTATTACCCAGGTCCACGTTCACACCCAGCCGTGCGCGGATGCGCAGCGAGTTGGTGCGGTTCTCCAGGGTGTTGAGCAACGGCGGTGGGTTCGCGCCGTTGAGATCATATGGACCGGTACGGTTCAACTGCACGAAGTCCACGACCGGATAGGCGTTGCCCTTGTCGTAGTAGTGGAACTCATCGCGCACGCGCATGTCGCCTGACCAGCTGATCCGGTCGAGCCACTCCGGCAGCTTGCCCGGCTCCGCCCAATGCTCCGTCCTGGCCTGCGCGACCACTTCCTGGCGCAGTTCGTCCTTGATCTGGTTACGCACCACTTCTGGCACGTAGGTGACGCGCACCTGCCCCGGCGTGGCCGGTGCGGCATTGGCCGTACCCGCCAGCTTCTGTGCCTGGGCGGCGTCCGCGTTCGCCTGTGCGATGAGGCCGTCCGCGTCCGACTGCGTCAGCACGCCACGCTTCACCAGCAGGCGGACGAGGTTGATCGTGGCATTGTCCGAGGGCGCGCTTTGCGCATGCGCCGAGCCTGCGAAGATCGCCAGGCCGATGGCGGCGGCCAAGATGGCGCGCGCGGGGCGATGGCGGGCCTTTCCGATGATCATGCGAACTCTCCGGGTGGTATTGACGGTGCTCATGCGGGACGCTTCCCGCGGATGGCCACGCGCAAGGGGAAATGCAGGGACGAGGGTGGCGCCACGTCGATGCGCGGCATCGCGCGCAAGGCGTCGAGCAACGCCTCGTCCGTTTTCGAGTTGCCGCTGGTGCCGACCAGTTCGGCGCGGGTGAGGTGCCCAACGGCATCGAGCCAGATGTCGGCGCGCACGTCGAAGACGAGGCGGTTGACCCGCTCGTCACGCTGCACCGCCTGCTGGATCGCATAACCCAGGTACTGGTCGTAGCTGCCGGTGCCCGTACCGGTGCCACCACCGGAACCGACCATGCCGCCGCCGTCGCCCGCGCCAATGTTGAAGGCGTCGGCGCCGGCCTGGGCGTCACCATTGATCGTCACGTTCTTCGCGACGTCGTTGCTCGGCTTGGGCGCATCCACCGGCTTCTCCGGCTGGTCCTGCGGCTTGTCGTCGACGGGCTTCATCTCGTCTTCGACCTTCTTCGGTTCCGGCGGCTTTTCCTTCGGCGGCGGGGGCGGCGGGGGCAAGGGCGTGATCGTGGCGATGCGTGGCGCCTCGCGCCGCACGCCGACGCTGCTGGAAGCGAAATGCCAGACCAGCGCGCCGAGCAGCAGGATGGCCACCACGCCGACCGCGGGACCGATCCAGCGGCGGCGTTGGCGACGATTTGATGGGGACGAGGTCACGCGCTCATCCCTTCGGCGACTTGCCGGTGACCAGGCCGACCTGCGGCAGGTCCACGCGACGCAGCAGGTCGAGGATGTCCATCACCTTCTGGTATTGGACCGTGGCATCGCCCTTCACCACCACCGGGAAATCCGGCGTGATCGCCTTCAGCGAACGCAGGCGCTGTTCCAGTTCGTCGATCGTCACCGGGTAGGCGTCGAGGAAGATCTGGCCCGTGTCGGAAATGGTGATGGCCTTGGTCTGCGGCTTGGCCATGCTCACCGCCGCGCTGGCCTTGGGCAGGTTCACCTTGATGCCCTGCACCGACGCGGTGGTCATGATGATGAAGATCACCAGCAGCACGTACGCCAGGTCGAGCATCGGCGTGATGTTGATGTCGTCGTACGGCTTGTCGTCGTCTTGCGCGCGCATGATCCGATCCTCAGGCCGCGACGGCCGACGGTGGGTTGACGCGCTGCTGCTCGGCGAGACGCGTCACGAACTCGTCCACGAACACCTGCATGTTCGCGGTGACGTTCTTGTTGCGGATCAGCAGGTAGTTGTAGCCGAACAGTGCCGGGATCGCGACGAACAGGCCGGCCACCGTCGCGAGCAGCGCCGCGGCGATGCCCGGCGCAATGGCATTGACGTTGACGTCGCCCGCCGCGGCGATCGCCGCGAAGGTGATCATCACGCCGACCACGGTACCGAGCAGGCCGAGGAAGGGGCCGCCGGAGATCGCGATGGTGAGCAGCACCATCGACTTGGACAGGGCCTGGTTCTCGCGGACCAGCACCGAATCCATGGTGGCGCGGATCGCCTCGATGGATTCCGATGCGATGTGGTCCTGACCATCCTCGTCGCGACGGTTCCACACTTCGGCGGCGCCGACCTTGTAGAGACGATAGAGCGAGGCGTCCTGCAGCCGTGACGCGGTGGGATCGCGCGACAGCGCGAGGATGTTACGGCCCTGCTGACGGAATGCGTCGAGGAAGTCCTCGTTCGCGCGGGTCACCTTGTTGACGTACGCCGCACGCTGCCACATCACCACCCAGGAGATCGCCGCCATGACGAGCAGGATGCCGATCACCGCCCAGGCATCCGCGGTCACGGACTTGACGATGATGCCGAAGTAACCGAACCCCACGCCGGACTGCTTCTCGTCGGCGCCGTACGCCAGCAGCCTGGATTCCGCACCCTGGGTCTGCGCATCGACCGCGATGGCGACGGCGGGACGGGCGATCCGCGAGAGGCGCACTTCATCCATCAGGCCGGCGAACGGCACGAAGGACTCGGCCTGGCCGGCGATGTCGCCGCCGAGGGTGGCCTGGCTGGTCATCGCGGGGAGCTTCGTTTCCAGCTTCGCGTAAGGCTTGCCGTCCACGTACAGTTCGACGTCGCTGCCCGTGGCGGTGACGGCGACATGCGCCCATGTGGCGGCCTTGAGCGGTTCACCGGCGGTGCTGGTCGCGTCGTTCACCTGCACGAAGGGCACGCCGTTGTCGAGTCCGACCAGCAGCTTCTGCTCGCCCTGGCGGCGTGCGTAGATCAGCGTGCGGCCCGCGGCCTGCGTGTCGGGCTTGATCCAGGCGCTGAAGGTGAAGCTGCCGCCCTCGGCGACATTCATCGAGACGCTGCCGGGCAAGGTGACGATCTTCGAACCGTCGAAACGCGCGGACTTGCCGATGATGCCGTCGGCGGTGAGGATGTCGTTGCCCACGGCGTTGTTCGCGTAGGCGGTGGCATCCTGCGGCGGCGTACCCGCGGCTTCCTCGAAGTGGTAGACGGCGGCATAGTCCGCGTCGAACACCGCGCCGGCCTTCTCGGCGCCCTGTGCCTTGGGGTTGCCGTAGTACATCCACACCTGCTGCTGACTGTCCGCGCCGAGCTGCGGCACGTCCACCCAGACCAGGGCCACGCCCAGCACCGGGTCGAAGCTCTCGATCTGGTAGTTCAGCGGTGTCTTGTCGTCGGCCGCGACGAAGCGCACATCGGAGCCGGTCTCGGACACGCCGTCGAAGGTGAAGTTGCCCGAGTGCAGGCGCACCAGCAGCGGCGTGCGGCCCGCGGCGGTCGTCACATTGCCGCCCTTGGCGGTCGTATCGAGGGTGATCGCCTTGCGGAAGGCGAAGTCCTGGTTCCACCACGAGGCGTCGGCGTAAGCGGCCGGCACCCAGCCGAGGAGAAGCAAGCAGGTCAGGAACAAGAGTCGAGTCACGGTGATACCCCTGGATGTCTGTGGTCCGACCTGCCGGTCAGAGATCCGCTTTGAGTGAGAAATGGATGCGAGTGTCGTGCGCGCGGGTCGCCTGCCCGTCCTTGAACGGGTAGGCGATCTCGAACGCACCGGTGGCGATGTTGAATATCTGGAAGCGCGTGCCGAGGCCGGCGCTGGAAAGGTCGTAGCTGTTCACGCGCGTACTTCCGGCTGCCGGGTTGGCAGGGTCGACGAGGCTGGGCAGCGCGTTCATCAGCACGAGGTGCGCGGCATCGACGAAGGCGTGGAAACGCCAGTCGTTCACCCATGCACCGATGTGCGCGGCGATCGACGGCGTACGCAATTCGATGGAACCGGTGACGCCGTGGTCGGCGGTCTGCTCGGCTTCGAGGTAGCCGCGCACACTGCTCTGCCCACCGGCAGCGTATTGCTCGCTGGATATCAGCGACGAGTTCGACAGCTGCATGCCGAGACGGCCGGCGAGCGCGAAACCGTTGGCGAAATTCCGCGTGTGGCCGCCGTCGAACTTCATGTAGAAGAAGTTGGCCCGCGCCTTGTAGCGCTGGTTGTCGAACTCCGCCGCATTGCTGCCGCCGGCGCGGAATCCGAGGGTGCCGCCGATCGCGATGGTGCTGATCGATTTTTCACCGATCGACTGGCCCTGGTACGTGACGTTGAGCGGGATGTAGGTGATCGGCGCCTTCGAGGTCTGCCCTGCGAGGCTGATGTTCTGGTCGAAGTGCTTGCGGGTTAGGCCCATCGACAGCGATTGCGAGTACTCGCCGTGCGTCGGCAACGTGCGGATGAGGTTGAAGCCAAACGCGTTACCCTTGCCCAGCACCGTCGTGCCACCGACGGCATTGGCGTTGCTGTTGGACTTGTAGCCCGAGGCCAGCACGCTCCAGTCGCCGCCGAGCGGAATCAGATAGGAGCCGGCCCAGACCTCGGCCGCGTTCCTGTCCTGCGGCGCGACGATATAGGTGAGCGAGGCCGCGTGGCCGTCCTGGAACAGGTTGTCGTCGCGCACGCTGGCCACGGTGCGCAGTTCGGGCGTATTGACGCTGTGGTCGTTGTTCACTTCCAGGCTCGCGTGCCACGGCGAGCTGTCGGTGACCTTGAGGGTCACGTCCATCGTCTGTGGCAGCTTGCCGGGCGTGAGCACGGGGACCACCTGGCTGCCGCCGCGGCGGTTGACGTCGGTGAGCTGCTGCTGGGCCTGGGTGAAGTTCGGTACCTCGCCCTCGCGCAAGGCGGGCACCGCGTCACGGATGTCCTTGGGCGAACGGTAGGTCGCGCCTTCGACGCGTACGCGGCCGATCGCGTTCTCGGTCACCTGGAAGCGGATCACCCCACCCTTCACCTGCTGCGGCGGGAGGTCGACCACCACCGACTGGAAGCCATGCGCCTGATAGGCCTTCTGCAAGGCCTCGCGCGCGGCGCCCACGTCGTTCATCGACTTGCCCGGCCCGAGGAACGGATAGACCGCCGTCTCGATATCCAGTGGCTGCAGCGTCGTGTTGCCATCGACGACGTATTCGTTGACGTCGAACGACGTCGGCGCGTCCTGGGCGCCCGCGTCCATCGCCAGTCCCAGCGAGATGGCCAGCGCGAACGCATTGGCGCGCCAAGGGCTCGCGATACGCATCATGCGTTCACCCGTACTGCTCGTGTAGCCACGCGGACTTTCCCCTGATGTTCCCGTTTGCCCACAAGACGCGTGGGCAGCGGTGGCACTGAACCGCTGTCACGAAAAATTCATGGGCCGGCGATGCCGGCCCGGGAAAGCGCTCAGCTCAGCAACACCCAACCGCCGGGAAGGTGCGTCGCATGCGCGCCGTAGGCGTCCTGGATGAGCGTGGCCACGTCGGCCATCTGGTCGAGCGTGAAGCGTGCATGCACGCGCCGCTCGCCGAGCGCATGGTCGGTGATGACGATGCGCCCGGGACGATAGCGGTTGATGTCCGCGACGACATCGGCCAATGGCTGGTTGTCGTAGATCAGCACGCGCTGGCGCCAGGCCAGCGCGGTATCCGGGTTCACCGCCACGGCGGGAGCGATGCCGCGGTCGTCGAAGGCCACCTGCTGGGCCGGCTTCACTTCGGTCCTGGCCGCACCCAGCGTGAGCACCGCGTGCCCGTCGAGGCACGTCACCGCGGCTTCGCGATCGATGCAGCGTACGGCGAACGACGTGCCCGGTGCGGAGGTCAGGGTCGCGTCGGCCAGTTCGACGATGAAAGGCGACGTGCGCGAGGCGTCGACACGCACCACGGCCTCGCCGCTGCGCAGGCGCATGCCCGTGACGGCTTTGCCGCTGCCGCGTAGCCCGATGTCGGTCGCCGTGTTCATTTCCACCGTGACGCCCTGCACGATCTCGACGCTGCGCTGCTCGCCCACCGCCGTGCGCAGCCGTGAACCATCCGCGACACCGGGCATGAGGTCCGTACCATAGCGGCCGATCAGCACGGCGGCGACCGACGCGCTGACCGCGGTGGCGAGGAACATCCGGCGGCTCATGCGCACGCCATGGCGAGGCGTCGGTGGCTGGCCTCGATCCATACGCTCGGCCCGCTGCGCGATGGCGGGCCCCAGGTCTTCCCACATGCGCCGCGTGCGGGCGAAGGCGGCCGCATGCTGCTCGTTCGCGAGGCACCAGCGCCTGAACGCCTCGCCGTCTTCACGCGTGGCCGTTCCGGAGGTCAGGTGGACGAGCCAGGCCCGGGCCTGGCGCTCGCTTTCATGGATGCTGGTCGTTCCCATATCGCTCAAGACGGATCTCCGGCACCCGGACCGAACCGCTGAACGGATTTGCGTCCCACTTTTGTGGCACAGGTCTCAAGTGCCTTCTTCAATTCCTTGCCGACCATGCGCACCGAGATGCCATGACGGGCCGCGATATCCGCCTGCGGCTGCTCGTCGACCCGTGCCGCGATGAGGATCTCGCGCTGGCGGCGGGTGAGCATGTCCAGCGCCTCGCCGAGGGCGGCGAGATCCTGCCGCGAGGCGAGCACGGTAGGCGGGTCGAGTTGATCGTCCGCGCCATGCACCAGTTCGTCGATTTCCTCGCCTGTCAGCAGGCGGCTCGATGAACGATGGTGATCGGCCGCCATGTGCAGGGCCATGCGGAACAGGTAACCGGTGGGATGCGTCGCACGTTCCACGTTGGGATCGAGCCGCTCCACGCGCAGGTAGGTTTCCTGGAGCACGTCGTCGACCAGGTCGTCGGAGCGCAAGCGGCGGCGCAGCCGGCGGCGGAAGTCCTCGTAGTTGTCGAGGAACAGCCCGAGCAGCGAGGTCTCCATCGTCAACCCTCCTTTGCGCGGTGGGCCCGGCACGCGTCGTCGGCGTCGGCCGAAGGTGTCAGCAGGACCGTCACGGGGCTGGATCGATGAACATCCGCCGGCAGGCGCAATGAACGAAGGGTGGCGAGTACCCGGTCGTCACGTCGCGGATCGTCGGAGGCGGCCAACGCCGCGACGTCGGTTACGCCGCCGTCATTGCCTATCCACAATTGCATGGCCAACCGGAACCCGCCGGGCCGCGTGTCCTCGTTCGCGCACAAGGCCCCTTCCACCGCCACCTGCACGGCACGTGCGGAGCGCTCGTCGAGCATGTCGCGAGCAGGAGCGGTGTCGTGACGAAGCGCGAGGCCATCGTCCTCCGGAGCCTGGCTGGATGCGGTGACGGTGAAGGCGTTCATCGAGGAAAAGTGCGCCCCGAGTTCCGTGCCCACGAGCAGGATGCGCAACGCGTCGCGCGGCGCGGCCATGCCGTGGAGCCCCTGCGACCGCTTATCCGCGACAAGGCCATCGTCGAACAACACGGCGATACCCGTGGCCTCGCTGAAAGCGCGTAACGCGGTGGCGAGCGCTTGAGCGTCGATGTCGAAGCGCGTGGGCGCATGCGTTCCTTCCGACCCCTGTGGCTGTCCCGCGTTGGTGCGCACCTGCGACGCCGACCATGGCGACGCAAGCAGGGCCATGCACGCGACAAGCGCGAGGACGCTGCGTGCCACGGTCATTCCTCACGCATGAGCGGACGGGACGGGAACTCGTTACCGGGTGAAGGCTAGGCGCGCCAAATGACACAACGGCTCTATTTCGATGACAGGATTAATGACCGTGGCGTGACACCGCCCGATTCGCCTACCGGTGCAACCGGTTACGTGCTATCTGGTGTGGACGGCCAGACGGAGGGAATCATCATGCGTATTCGGCAAATGTTCGCCATGGGGCTGACCGTCGCGACGCCCTGCGCGATGGCGCAATCGGTCGTGGATCTGCCGGGTGTGCACGCCGCGGCGAACGCGAGCTGTGTGGAACCCGCCGATGCGGCGTCGGCGGGACTTTCCTATGCCTGCCTTAGCCGCTTGATGGGGGCAGACTCGGCGCCGGCCGGGACACCCGCCATCGAGGCGGCGGTGAGCCGGCGGCCCACCAACACGCTCGGCCTCTACAACGCCGCGGGCCTGCAACACCGCATGGGGCCGAATCTGGGGGTGTCGGTGCAACCGTATCGGCCGAAGCTCACCTACCCCACGCCACTGGTCGGCCCGGCGCGTTAGCCGGGCCGAGGGGTTGTCTCAGGGTTTGCCCAGCGGCAGGACCGTGGCGGGCTCGCCACTGCCCAGCTTCGCATCGGCGCGCACGGGACGCAGCGATTCGAACTTCCGCTGGTACTCGTCCGTCACCTGCTTGGCTTCCTCGCCGTTGCTGATGACACGAGGCGTGATCAGCACGATGAGTTCGGTGCGATCGCGGCCGCGGGTCGTCTGACCGAACAGGCGGCCAAAGATCGGAATGCGATTGAGGCCGGGGATGCCGGTGTCGGTCACGCCTTCCTGCTGCTTGATGAGTCCGCCGAGCAACACGGTCTGCCCGCTCTGCACGGCCACCTGCGTGGCGACCTCGCGTTGCTGGATCGGGAAGTTACCGGTGGTCGCGTCCTTCTGGCCAGGCGCGCTCACCACCTGGTTGATGTTCATGTAGACCAGGCCGCCCGGGTTCACGCGCGGACGCACGTTGAGGATCACGCCGGTGTCCTTGTATTCCACCTGGCCGATCGTATTGTCCGAGTTGGCGTTGGTGTTGACGAAGGTCTGCGTGATGGGAATCTGGTCGCCGACCTGGATATGCGCCTTCTGGTTGTTCAGGACCACCAGTGAGGGCGCCGACAAGGTCTTCGTGTTACCGCTCGTTTCCATCGCTCGCAACGCGACCGCGAGGTTGTTGTTGACGAACGAGTAGAAGAAGCTGTCGGTCGTCGGGTTGTAGACGTTGCCGCCGTTGCCCAGCGCCCATTGCTGTTTATTGCCGGGCTGGCCTACGGAACCGTTGGTGCCGCCGACCAGTCCTTCCAGGTACCACTGCACGCCGAACTGGAAATCGCCGGTCAAGGCCACTTCGAGGATGCGCGTTTCGATCTGCACCTGCAGCGGAACGGCATCCAGGCGCTTGATCGCCTGCTCGATCTCCGTCCACTGCGACGGGCGGCAGCGCACCATCAATTGATTGTTCGCATCCACCGAGGTGATACGCACGCCTTCGTCGGTCGTGACCGGCCCGTTGCGCTGACGGCGCGACGAGGTGTCGTCGTCACCGAACCCGCTGCCGGCGAAGCCGCTGCCCGATCCGAACGACGAGCCGCCGCTCATGCCGGACGATGACCCGTTGAGGCCGCTGTTGTTCGTCGTGTTGAGCAGCCCGGAATTCGACGACGAACTGTTGCCGAAACCACCCGTCGTGCTGCCGAGGCCCGAACCGCCACGATTGCCGAGGTCGCTGTCGCCGCCAAGGGTGCCGGAACTGAGCCCCGGTCCCACCTTGCCGCCACGATCGCTGGAACCGCCACCGCTGGACCCGCCGCCATAGATGTCCGAGAGGTAGTCGGCGAGATCGGCGGCCTGCACGTTGCGCACGTCGTACACATAGAGCTGTGGCTCGTTGCCTCCGCCCCGGTCGATGCGATCGATCCAGCTCCTCACCTCGTCGAGGTACACGGGCTGAGGGCTGATCACCACGAGGGAATTGGTACGCTCGATGGGAATGAAGCGAAGCATGCCCGCCATGGGCGTGTTGCCCTTCTCGCCGAACAGCTTGTCGAGCGTCGGCGTGAGGTCCTTCACTTCCGCGCGTTGCAGGCTGAAAACGCCCACCGACATGCCGCGCAGCCAGTCCACGTCGAAGGTCTGCACCGTGCGCTGGTAGTTCTCCAGTTCGCTCGGCGTGCCCGCCATCACCAGCACGTTGCGCGTGGGATCGGCCAGCAAGGTGGCGTCCGGGCGCGCGAACGGCTTGATCAGTTTCTGCATCTCGGTCGCGGAGATGAAACGCAGGGGAAACAGACGCGCCTGCAGGCCGCCTGGCGGTGCGGTCGCGCCCATGCTCGGCACGAGGTTGCCCGCCACGGCATCCTTCGCGGGCATGACCACGTAGCGGTCGCCGCTACGGACCAGGGCGTTACCCGTCCAGGACAACAGGGTCTCCAGGATCGGCAAGGCCTGGTCGCTCGACACCGGCTGCGAGGTGGAGAAGGAGACGTTGCCCTGCACGCCCGGCACGATCGAATAGTTCTCATGCAGCAGGTCGCCGAGGATGGCTTTCACCACCGACTCGACCGGCTGGTTCTCGAAGTTGAAGGTCACCGTGCCCGCACCCGCCGCCACGGGCTTCGGCTTGGGCAGTCCTACCGCCTTGACGAATTCACCGGTGCCCGTGGTGATGTCGGGCTGCGTGGCCGCCGGAACGGGAGGATTGGTGGTGCCCACCGTCAGGGGCTTGGGTACCGGTTTCTCCGTACCGGCCAACGCTTCGCGCTGGAGCGATCCATCGTCGCGCGGTTGCGGCAGCGTCGAGCATCCGGCAAGCGCTACCGCCAGCGCCGTGGCGCCGATCAGGGAACTTCTCAACATGAAACAACGTACTCCCTCGTTGGACACGGCACGATACACCGACGCCTGGTGTGCTGCCGATCCGGCAACTCTAAAGGGAGGGTTCCTACAGCGCCAGCACCCGGCGGCGGGCCTGCGTCACAGGTCCGCGCCATCGGCGTCTTCCGAGCGCGCCCGGCCCGGCGAACACCGGTCGGGCTGTACCGTTCAGTTCGTCATTCCACCCATTCGGCGTGGAAGCTGCCCTTCTCGTCCAGGCGCTCGAAGGTGTGCGCCCCGAAGTAATCGCGCTGCGCCTGAATCAGGTTGGCCGGCAAGGTCTCCGCCCGATAGCTGTCGTAGTAGGCGATGGCCGCGGAGAAGCCGGGAACCGGCACGCCCACGCGCACCGCCTCACCCACCACCTCGCGCAGTGCCGCCTGGTACTCCTGGGCTATGTCGCGGAAGTACGGATCGAGCAGGAGGTTCTTCACCCCGCCATCGTTCCGGTAGGCGTCGGTGATCTTTTGCAGGAAACGGGCGCGGATGATGCAGCCGGCACGAAAGATCTTCGCGATCGCGCCGTAGTCGAGGTTCCACTGGTTCTCGTCCGAGGCCGCGCGCAACTGGGCGAAGCCCTGGGCGTAGGAGATGATCTTGCTCATGTAGAGGGCGCGCCGCACCGACTCGATGAAGGCCTTGCGATCACCGTTGAATGCCTGGACTTTCGGGCCGGCCAGACGTTTGCTGGCCTCGACCCGCTCGTCCTTCATGGACGACAGGACGCGGGCGAACACCGACTCGGTGATCAGGGTGAGCGGGACACCGAGGTCGAGCGCGCTCTGGCTCGTCCACTTGCCGGTGCCTTTCTGTGCGGCGCGGTCGAGGATCATGTCCACCAGCATCTTTCCGCTCTTGTCGTCTTTCTTGCGGAAGATCTTCGAGGTGATCTCGATGAGAAAGCTGTCCAGCTCGCCCTCGTTCCAGTCTCGGTAGACCTCGGCCAGTTCCTCGTTCGAGAGGCCCACGACATGCTTCAGCACGGCATAGCTTTCCGCGATGAGCTGCATGTCGCCGTACTCGATGCCGTTGTGCACCATTTTCACGTAGTGACCCGCGCCACCCGGGCCGATGTAGACGACGCAAGGTTCGCCATCGGGTGCCTTGGCCGCGATCTCGGTGAGGATCGGGGCGACCAGGTCGTAGGCATCGCGCGGACCGCCGGGCATGATCGAGGGACCCTTCAAGGCGCCCTCTTCGCCACCGGAGACGCCGGTGCCGATGAAATGGAATCCGTCCTTGGCCAGTTCCTCGCCCCGGCGCACAGTGTCCTTGTAGTACGTGTTGCCGCCGTCGATCAGGATGTCGCCCTTGTCCAGCAAGGGGCGCAATTGCTCGATCACGGCGTCGGTGCCCTTGCCCGCCTGCACCATGAGCAGGATGCGGCGCGGTTTTTCCAACGACTCGACGAAATCCTCCAGGGTGAAGCTGGGCACCAGCTTCTTTCCCTGGCTCTGGGCCATGACCTCGTCGGTCTTTTCCTTGCTCCGGTTGAAGATGGACACCGCATGGCCGCGGCTCTCGATGTTCCAGGCGAGGTTGCGGCCCATCACGGCCATGCCGATGACTCCGATCTTCTGTTTGCTCACGTTGGTTTCTCCGGGCGCGCGGGGCTTCGAGGTACATGAGGATGAACGGCTTCCGATCAAAGCGCCGTACACGGCGCCAATGCTTGCAAGAATCGGCTGTGTGGATGAAGACTGGCCGGACGGCGCGGGATTGGACCAAAGGGCAACCACGGGCGGCCGTGGCGCTCGGCTATCATGGGCGGCGAACCGGCGGCGGGACCGTCCGGATGGAATCGATGACGCATGAACCAGGTGAAGTCGCACTCGCGCGACAAACGTGTCGCCTCCGCCCGTGAGGCACTGGCCGGTCTGGTCGCCGACGGACAGACCGTCGCGGTGGGCGGTTTCGGCCTCTGCGGTATTCCCGAACTCCTGATCGAGGCGCTGCGCGACTCCGGCGTCACCGGCCTCACCGCGGTCTCCAACAACGCCGGCATCGACGGCGTCGGCCTGGGCCTGCTGTTGCAGACCCGCCAGATCCGCAAGATGGTTTCGTCCTATGTCGGCGAGAACAAGGAATTCGAACGGCAGTTCCTGGCCGGTGAACTCGAGGTGGAGTTCACCCCTCAGGGCACGCTCGCCGAGAAGCTGCGGGCCGGTGGCGCGGGCATCCCCGCGTTCTTCACCCGCACCGGCTACGGCACCCAGGTGGCCGAAGGCAAGGAAGTGCGCGAATTCGACGGCAACATGTATGTGATGGAGCGTTCGATCGTCGCCGACGTGGCGCTGGTCAAGGCGTGGAAGGCGGACCCCTCGGGCAACCTCGTCTATCGCAAGACCGCGCGCAACTTCAACCCGATGGTCGCCACCGCCGGCAAGATCTGCATCGCCGAAGTCGAGATCATGGTCGAAGTGGGCGAACTCGATCCCGACCAGATCCACACGCCGGGCATCTACGTCGATCGCATCGTGCACAATCCCGCGCCGTCCAAGCGCATCGAGCAGCGCACCGTGCGCGCCTGAAGGAGAAGACCATGGCCTGGACCCGTGAACAGATGGCGCAGCGCGCCGCACAGGAACTCTCCGACGGCGACTACGTGAACCTCGGCATCGGCTTGCCCACGCTCGTGGCCAACCACCTGCCCGACGGTGTCGATGTCTGGCTGCAATCCGAAAATGGCCTGCTCGGCATCGGCCCCTTCCCCACCGAGGACGAAGTGGACGCCGACCTGATCAACGCCGGCAAGCAGACGGTGACGGCGCGCGCCGGCGCATCGTTCTTCTCCAGCGCGGATTCGTTCGCGATGATTCGCGGCGGCCACGTGGATATCTCCATCCTCGGGGCCATGCAGGTGACCTGCGAGGGCGACATCGCCAACTGGATGGTGCCCGGCAAGATGGTCAAGGGCATGGGCGGAGCCATGGATCTGGTCGCCGGGGTGAAACGCGTCGTGGTGGTGATGGAACACACCGCGAAAGACGGTTCGCCGAAGATCCTCACCGAATGCACCCTGCCGCTGACCGGCAAGGGCGTGGTCGACCGCATCATCACCGACCTGGCGGTGTTCGACGTGACCCCCGGTGGGCTGGAACTGATCGAGATGGCACCGGGCGTGGACGAGGCGGCGATCAAGGCCGGCACGGGGTGTGGGTTTACTTCGAAGCTCTGAGAGCATCGCCGACAGGGTCGGCTCCCACCGGGCAACGCCAGGCTGGCGGGATTGGCCCAACTGTGTGGGACTGGCCCAACCGTGTGGGGCTGCCCCAAGCTGGTGGGGCTGCCCGTACCGATGGGGACTGGCCCGATACCGGTGGGAGCCGACCCTGTCGGCGATAGGCGTCGCCTACTCCCGAACACCCTACAACCTTCCAAACGCCACAAAGAAAGTCGCCCCGCAGCAGACGCCTCAGCATGGGCCTCGGGGGGGAGGTAGGCCAAATGCCGGTAGTTAGCGTCGCTGCGAGGCGAGGGACCTACCGACCCAGGGGGAGGGGTTGGTGGTAGGCCGAGACGAATCATAGATTTCCTAGGAAATTCCGGCCAATATATCTTTCAGCGCTCACTTATTCGAAAAACGACTATGTTCGACCTGCGCCAACTGCGCTATTTCGTCGAGGTGGCTGAGACTCTCAGCTTCACCCAGGCCGCCCAACGCCTGCATATTTCCCAGCCGCCGCTTTCCCAGCAAATCCAATCGCTTGAAGCCGACCTGGGCGTCCGCCTGCTCGACCGGAACCGGCGACGCGTCGCGCTCACGGAGCCCGGCCGGATCTTCCTGGTCGAGGCCAAGGCGATCCTCTCCCGCGCCGAGAGCGCCAGGACGGTCGTGGCGGAAGCCGCGGCAGGCTTCACCGGGCAGCTTCGGTTGGCCTACGCGGTCTCGGTCTCCTTCCACCCCGCACTGCCCGAGACCTTGCTGCGATTTTCCCACGCGGCGGCGGGCGTCAGCCTGCACCTCGGCGAGATGCTCACCGGCGCCCAGTACGACGCTCTTCTCTCGGGGCAGATCGACGTGGGCCTGCTGCGGGCGCACCCCGAGGGCGTCGCGAACGCCCGGCAGTTGAACGTGGAGGTGATCGACCACGAGCCCTTGGTGATCGCCCTTCCCGCCCGTCACCGCCTGGCCAGGCACGCCACCTTGCGCATGGAGGATCTGGCGGGCGAGCGGTTCGTCGCCCCGCCACGCGCCCACGCCACCACCTTGACCGATCGGCTGACCCTGCTCGCCAACAAAGCCGGATTCCGTCCCAACGTCCGTCAGGAAGCACAGCAGATCCCGTCGTTGCTGCCACTGGTGGCCGCCGGGCTCGGTGTGGCGTTGGTTCCGGCGTCGCTCCGGGCGGTCCATCTGGACGGTGTCAGCTTCGTTCCCGTGGACGATCCGGAAGCCTTCCTGTTGCTCGCGGTGGCCTCGCGCGTAGACAATACGTCCCCCGTGCTGGAGAGTTTCCTGCGCACGGTCCGCGAGGCCCGGGCGAAGCTGGGGCTCGGCTGAAAGACGAATGCTTCCCGGCGCTTGCGTAACACCGGCCGGATCGTTACAATCCCGTTTTTCCTTGTCCGTAAAGTTTCAGGAGCTGGCCGTGAAGGTGCTTTCCTCTTTGAAGTCCGCGAAGTCGCGTCACCGTGACTGCAAAGTCGTTCGCCGTCGCGGCAAAGTGTTCGTGATCTGCAAGAGCAACCCCCGTTTCAAGGCTCGTCAGCGCTGATCCAGCTGCGACGGGTTTAGAAGAAAAGGCCGCGAAAGCGGCCTTTTTTTTTGGTCTGTCGCAGATGGAATGAGTGTCCAGGTGGATTGGAGGTTTCCTGGGTTGAGGGCTCCGTGGATTGAAAGAGCTCTATGGATTGAGGGCTCTGGTGGGAAGGCGCTTCAGCGGCGATGGGTGCTTGCCTCGACCTGGCCCGCTGCCGCGGGATCGCCGACAAGGTCGGCTCCCACCAGGTCTGATCCTGATCCCACAAGGTCGGCTCCCACCAGGTCTCTCCCACCAGATGTTTTCATCGAGCAGGTTTCTTCTACCGGGTGGGTTGCCTAGCCGCGTGCCTCGCTCAGGTACGGCGAATCGGGAATGTCGCCGGTGTCGCCCATGAACACGCAGTTGCGGCCGGCGCGCTTGGCCCGGTAAAGCGCGGCGTCGGCCACCACCAGCAGGCGATGCAACTCGAAACCGCACTGCATCGTGCCTCCGATGCCGAAGCTCGCCGTCACCACCAGATTCGGACGGATCTGGGTGGCCGACGTGGCCGCGATCGACAGCCTTAGTTGCTCCGCGCGTGCACGCGCCTGCGCGGGGCTGCAATCGGGCAACAGTACCGCGAACTCCTCGCCGCCCAGGCGGCCGAATACATCGCAGGCATGCAAGGCGCGGCGACAGACATCCACCGCGCGCTTCAGCACTTCGTCACCGACGGCGTGGCCGTAGGTGTCGTTGACGTTCTTGAAGTGATCGAGATCGAAAAGAATGAGGCACGCGCCGCGGTCCGAACGCGCGCCGTAAGCCAGCACGCGCTCCGCCTGCTCGACGAAATGCTCGCGGTTGCAGATGCCGGTGAGGCCGTCGCGGCGCGCAAGCTTCATGAAACGCAATTGCGAACGGCGCAACCAGAGCACCAGCCAGACGACGGCACCCAACCCGGCAAGCAGGACGAAGATGTACAGGCGGCCCGTCTCCACTTCCTTGCGGTCGAGCGCCCCGGTCAAGCGGAGAATCTCGTTCTGTCTGTTCAGCGCCTCGACCTCGGCCTTGCGCGCGAGCAACTGCTGGTCGACGATCTGGAAGGCCAGGCTGCGCGCGCCCACGTCATCCAGGTACGCCTTGTCGGCGGCCATGAACTTCTCGTGGTACGCCAGGGCCGCCGCCGCGTTACCCAGTTGCTGCTCCACCTGGTAGAGCACGTCGTAACCCACCCGGCGCGGGTCGGTGAATTCATCGCGGATCGAGCCGGCCACGGCGGACAGGCCGAAGCGCCGCGCGTTGGCCAGGTCACCCAGCTTGAGGTAGGCCTGCGCGAGGGTGGCATCGTATTCCGCCAATAACGCCGGATAATTCAGCGCGCGCGCCCGGTCGCGCGTTTCGATGAGGATCTTCACTGCCTCGGCGGGGCGCCCATGGGCGAGGTGGTATGCGGCGATATCCGAACGCATGCTGTCGGCGAACACTTCGTCGCCCGCCGCGTCGCAGGTTTCGATCGCGCGCAGGTACATCGGGTCCAGGGTCTCCAGCCGGTTGGCTTCACGGCGTGCGCGCAACAGGTGCTGTGCCCCTTTGCAGATCGTCTCGCCCGGTGGCGGGTTCTCCATCATCTCGCGGGCATATGCCTCGGCTTGTTCGAACTGTCCGGCGGAACTGAGCAGCTGCGATGCCTCGCCCAGACCCTGGAAACGTGCTTTCCGGTCACGAATGGAGGGCATCAGCTCCTGCAACTGGTTCAGCCGCATGAAGGCGTCCTGATAACGGTGGCCAATGCCGAGCAGGTTGATCAGGGTCGCGGTCGCGCGAAGCCGCAAGACGTTGTCGTTGGCGTTGTCCGCCACGTTCTCCAGGGCCTTCCTGCCGACGTCGTAATCGCCTGTCCAGGTGGCGCGCCAGCCTTGAAGGAAGCGCAGCTTCCACCGCTCGGCAGGCGCGAGTTTCGCTTCGAACCGGGCGAGGTCGTCGATCAGGTGACCGAACGCGGCGAAATCGGTGGCCTTGATCGCGTCGGCACGGGCGAGGATCGCCTCGGGTGACGAGGGGTTTCCGGCATTTTCCCCGGCCGCATGCACCTCCGCGCCGAACACCAGCAGGCAAGCCGCCAGGGTCAGGAGCGCGAGGCGCAGACGTCGTCTCACGGCGTCAGCGGTGCGTGCCCGTGGGCGGCATGGAGGCGACCGTACCGTCGGGCTCCCCGTCCCCATCCTCATCCTCGCCATCGACCGGATCCTCCTGTTCCTCGTGGTCGGGACCTATCGGCATCTGCGTGAAGACGTACACGCGCTGGCCAAGCAGCATCCGGACGGCATCGCCATCCTTCGCGTGGAACGCTTCACGAAGATCGTCATCGACGCCGGCATCCCGCGAAGCGGCATCGACGTGATCCGCTGAACCGTGCCGCAACGACGCGTCGCTCCCGACGCGCGCGAGAAACTCGATGACCTTCCCCATGTGCCCTTCCCCGACCCGGGAACGTCGTCCCCGGATCTCACGGCGATCCTCCCCTCGAGGTCACTCGCGGGTCGGATCATAGCCCCATGCGCCACGGCGGAGTAGTAGGCCACGCGGCTGGGCCAAAGGAAATGTGATGAAGGATCAGTTACCTGGCGTGACAGGCAATGATTTCACGCGATCAGTCCGCCAACTGCACCACGCATTCGATGCCTTGCCGCGCCATCTTCGCGTAGGGACACAGGCGCTCGGTATTGCGGACCAGGGCCTCGGCGACCTGCCGGGCCACACCCGGCAGCGCGATGCGTACATGGGCGACGAGCGTGAACAATCCGTCGGCCGGGTCGCGGCCGAAGGTCACGGCGGCGGTGACTGCCGCGTCGGCCGGAACGGCGATGCGTTCACGCGTCGCCAGCAGGCACAGCGCGCCGTGGAAGCAGGCGGCGAAACCCGCCGCGAAGAGTTGCTCCGGGTTGCTTCCCCCACCGGGACCGCCCATTTCAGGCGGCAGGCGCAGCGTCACGTCCAGATGGCCGTCGCTGGAACGGGCGGCACCGGAAGCGCGGCCGTGCATCGCCTCGCCCCCCGTCACCGTCACGGTGCCCGTGTACAAGGGAGCGAAATCGTCTCCCTCGTACCGGTCGAGGAACGACACCGGTGGTGGCGTCGGTTTCACCATGGTTCTGGCGATTCAGGCCGCGGAAGCGAAGCCGGCATACTGGGACGACTTCAGCCAGGCATGGAAATCGATCCGGCCCAGCGACGCGTCCGGTCCAGGCAACAAGCTGTCATCGGCCAGCACGGCACCGAAATACGGCGCGTTGGCGTCGCCGACGACGTGGTGCGGATCGTTGATGATCGTCAGGAACCGGCCGACCAGCTCCGACATGCGCACCTTGTCCGGACCCGCGATCTCGACGATGCCGTTGGCGGGCTCGCCGAGCGCGATCCTGGCTACCGCATCGGCCACGTCGTCCGAGGCGATGGGCTGGATGTAGCCGGTGGACAACGTGATGGTGTCGCCGCCGGCGGCCGACTTCGCGATGCCGGCCAGGAACTCGAAGAACTGCGTGGAATGGATGATGGTGTACGGCACGCCGGACTCGCGGACGATCGTCTCCTGCGCGACCTTGGCGCGCATATAGCCGCTGCCCGCGGCCGCGACGCGGTCGGTGCCGACGATGGACAAGGCCACGTGGTGGGCGATACCCGCACGCCGTTCCGCCGCGACGAGGTGGCGGCCCGAGGTCTGGAAGAAGTCGAGCACGGCCTTGTCTTCGAACGATGGGGAATTGGCGAGATCGATGACCGTGTCGACGCCCGTCATGGCGTCGTCCAGTCCTTCGCCCGTCAGCGTGTTCACGCCAGACGAAGGCGAGGCCGCGATGGCCTCGTGGCCCTTTGCGCGCAGGCGCTGCACGACTTTGCTTCCGATGAGGCCGGAGCCGCCGATAACGAGGAGTTTCATGATGGCGTACCTATCTTGCGTTTAGACGTGATGGGATCCTAGGCGCCAGCCATGGATGCCGGTAGGACCGCGGGCGGGATCACGGTGTTGCCGCCGACGCACCAATCGGCAGGCTGCTGCCGCATTCGAGGTCCAGCGCGCGTATGGCGGGCACCATGAAGTCGATGAACACGCGGATGCGCGAAGGCAGCTGCTGCCGGCTCTGGTAGCAGATGTAGTGGCCACGATCGTCGGGAGCGTACTGAGGAAGGCAGGCGACGAGACGCCCCGTCCGCAGGTGCGCGCACACCTGGTAACCGGCGAGCTGGGCGACGCCCCTGCCATCCAGCACCGCCTGCAGCACCAGGTCCGGGTCGTTGAAGGCGTCCATGGCCGGCGGCAGGGTCTTGTATGGCCTGCCGTCTACCTTGAATTCCCACTCGTCGACCCGGCCCGAGGCCAGCCGGAAATGGATGGCTCGATGCGCGGCAAGATCCTCGATCCTGTCGATGGCGCCATGGGCACGCAGGTAGTCCGGCGTGGCGCACACGAACATCTGCATGGGAACGACCTGTCGCGCGATGACCTGGCTGTCTTCCATGCGGCCGTTGCGAAACGAGACGTCCACGCGGTCGGCGGTAAAGTCGACGGGCCGGTCATCCAGCACCAATCCGATCGCGATCTCAGGGTACGTTTCGCGAAAGCGCTTCAACAGGGGTGCCACAACGTTGCGGCCGAAACCCACGGGTGCGCCGACACACAGCTTCCCGCGTGGCGGCCCATCGCGAAGTTCGCGCATGTCGTCGAGCGCCTGCGCGATGCGTTCCACCCCAGGGTGGCAGTTCTCGAAAAAGATCTCGCCTTCCCTCGTGAGCGCGGTGCTGCGCGTGGTCCGCGAGAACAGCCGCGCGCCCACTTGCTGTTCGAGCTTCTGCACGCTGCGGCTCACCGCGGAGCGGCCGATGCCGAGGCGGTCGGCGGCCCTGGCGAAGCTGCCCTCGGAGACCACGGCGATGAAGGCGATCACGCCGGCATAGCTGGCGGAGAACGAGGTGGCGAGGGTATCGACGGTCTCCACGGACGACGATGAACAGTGACTCATGGGCATATCCTCATTCCGCGGCGCGGCGCGGGCCGGCCGCTTGTATGTGTGCGCGAGCCAGCTCGACGAGGGCATGGCACGCCGCGGTATCCTTGCGCAGCAGCATGGCCACTTCGTCGATGCTCGCTTCGAAGATGTCGCTCATCAGGAAGGCCAGCCGGGCCTCTGCCGGCAACTCGTCGAGCACATCCAGGAATCCCGCCCACACGGCATCGACCGTGTGTCGTGTCGACAGCTGCTTGCGCAGCCATTCATAGGTGTGGGTTATCGGGTCCATGTCTCATAGACGTGGGCTTCCGGCGATTTGTGACGCGCCGATTGGTGCGCCCCGCACAACACGGTGATCCCGCGCGCGGACCTACCGGGTCCCTGTCGCGCGGACCTAGGCTACGGCGGGTCATCACTCCGAATGAGGAAGCATCATGACCCAGCGTCTCGATTACCAGCAGCAGTCGCCCGAGCTGACCAGGAAGCTCATGGAACTCAGCATGGCGGAGGCCAAGTGCGCGATCGAGGAATCGATCCGCCACCTGGTCCACATTCGCGCTTCGCAGCTCAACGGGTGTGCGTTCTGCGTCGACATGCACGTCAAGCAGGCCGTCATCCACGGCGAGCGTCCGCTGCGCCTGCACCACATCGCCATCTGGCGCGAGTCGAACCTGTTCTCGCCGCGGGAACGCGCCAGCCTGGCCTGGACCGAAGCGCTCACGCAGATCCCGGCGCAGGGCGTGCCGGACGACGTGTACGAGCGCGTTCGCGGCCAACTCTCCGAGAAGGAGATCTCCGACCTGACCTTCGTCGTCGCGGCCATCAATGCATGGAACCGCATCAACGTGGCCTTCCGCAGTGTTCCCGGCACGATGGACAAAGCCTGGGGCCTCGACAAGGCCGGTCTTTCCGAGCCCGTCGCCACCGCTGCCTGAGGAATTTCCCATGCGCATCTTCAAGACACTCGCCTTCCTGCTGGCGCTTTCTCCCGGTTTCGCGCTCGCCCAGGATGCCGGGGCACCCCATGCCACCGTCACCGATCTCATGACCAAGGCCCTGAAGGACTACCCCGGCAAGGAAATCACCCTGATCAATGTCGATTACCCGCCCGGCGCCGTCGATCCGGTGCATCGCCACGATGCGCACGCTATCGTCTACGTACTGGAAGGAAGCATCGTGATGGGCGTGCGCGGGCAGCCCGAGCAGACGCTCAAGGCCGGGCAGACGTTCTACGAGGGTCCGGACGACGTGCACACGATCGGCCGCAACGCCAGCAAGACCCAGCCAGCCAAATTCGTCGTGTTCCTGCTGAAGGACAAGAAGAATCCGGTGCTGACCCTGGTCCACTAAGCCGGAAAACCCGCCATGTGAGACGATTTTGCAAGGACCTGTCACAAGGTAGCTGGCAAGATCGTCTCCATGGATATGAACGACGCCACGGCCACCTTCTCCGCCTTGCGGCCCCGCCTGCACGGGATCGCTTACCGCATGCTGGGGTCGGTGGCCGAGTCCGAGGACGTGGTGCAGGACATCTGGCTCAGCTGGAACGCCAGCGAACACGCCTCTATCGAGAACGCGGAGGCATGGCTCGTGGCCGCCACGACGCGCCGCGCGATCGATCGGCTGCGGGCGGCGAAGGTCCGGCGCGAGGAATACATCGGCATCTGGCTGCCCGAGCCCGTCCTCACCGACCACGGGGCCTCGCCGGAAGACGTGCAGGAACTGGCGGGCGACGTGTCCGTCGCGTTCCTCCTGCTCCTGGAACGGCTATCCCCTGAAGCTCGCGCGGCGTTCCTGCTTCGCGAGGTATTCGATATCGATTACAGCGAGATCGCAGGCACCCTCGGCAAGAGCGAAGCCGCGTGCCGCCAGCTCGTGCATCGCGCGAAGGACCAGTTGCGCGACGAGCGCCCGCGCCATGCCGCACCGCGCGAGGCGCATCTGGCCCTCATGAGGCGCTTCGCCCAGGCACTGGCGGATGGCGACTTTCCCGCCATCCGTTCCCTGCTCGCCGTGGATGCCGAACTCAGCGGCGACGGTGGCGGCAAGGTCACCAGCTTCCCCAAGCCCATGCTCGGCGGGCAGCGCATCGCGCAGCTTTTCTACGCCTCGTACCTTCGTTATGGCGCCGCGGTGGAAGTACGGCTGACGCGCATCAATGGCGAATGGGCTTTCCTGCGTTACATCGAGGGCCAGCTGGAATCCGCGCAGACCTTCGTGACGAACGGCGAGAAGATCCTGAGCATCCATGTGCAGCGGAACCCGGACAAACTGCGGCGAATCGAGCAGGGCTTGCAGGGATTCGCCGCCTAGGCGGCCAGCGGTCAGCCGCCACCACCGCCACCGCCGTGGATGCCGCCCTTGGTCAAGGCCGTGGGATCGAGCAGCTTCGCCAGTTCGGCCTTGGACAAGCCCGTGGTCTCCAGCGCCACGTCCATGATGGGGCGCTTCTCCTTGTACGCCTGCTTCGCCGTCGCCGCGCCTTTCTCGTAGCCGATCACCGGGTTGAGCGCCGTGACGAGGATCGGGTTCTTGTCCAGCGCCTCGCGGATGTGTTCCTCGTTGACCTTGAAGCCCGCGATCGCCTTGTCCGCGAGCAGCGTGACGACGTTGGCGAGGATCTCGATCGACTGCAACAGGTTGTACGCGATCACGGGCAGCATCACGTTGAGCTGGAAATTGCCCGACTGCCCCGCCACCGCGATCGTCGCGTCGTTGCCGATCACCTGGGCGGCGACCATGGCGGCCGCCTCGGGGATCACCGGGTTGACCTTGCCCGGCATGATCGACGACCCCGGTTGCAGCGCAGGCAGTTCGATCTCGCCCAGGCCCGCCAGCGGACCGGAATTCATCCAGCGCAGGTCGTTGGCGATCTTCATCACACCGACCGCCAGCGCGCGTAGCTGGCCGGAGAGTTCCACCGGCGCATCCTGCGCGGCCATGCCCGCGAAATAGTTATCCGCCGACTCGAACTTCACTCCCGTCAGCTTCGACAGTTCGGCCGCGACCGTGGGGCCGAATTTCGGATCGGCATTGATGCCCGTACCCACCGCGCTGCCGCCTTGCGGCAACCGCCGGGTGCGCTTCAGCGTATCCGTAATGCGTTCGGCCGCATCGCCGATCTGCGCCGACCAGCCGGACAATTCCTGGCCGAAGGTGATCGGCATGGCATCCATCAGGTGGGTGCGCCCCGTCTTGACGACCTTCTTCAATTCACTGGCACGCGTGTCTATCGTCTTGCGCAGGTGCTTGAGGGCCGGCAGTAACTTCTCGCTCGTGGCCAGCGTCGCGCTCACCAGGATCGCCGTGGGAATCACGTCGTTGGAACTCTGCCCGGCGTTCACATGATCGTTCGGGTGCACCTTGCTGCCGGCGGCCTCGGCGAGATGGGCGATCACCTCGTTGGCGTTCATGTTGGAACTGGTGCCCGAGCCGGTCTGGAAGACGTCGATGGGGAAGTGTTCGTCGACCTCGCCGGCGGCGACCTTCTCGGCCGCCGCGCGGATGGCCTTGGCCGAGGCCTTGTCCAGGTGGCCAAGCTTGACGTTGGCCTCGGCCGCGGCCGACTTGATGAGGCCGAGCGCCCGGATGAACTCGCGCGGCATGGTCAGGCCGGACACGGGGAAGTTATCGACCGCGCGCTGGGTCTGCGCCCCGTAGAGCGCCTTGGCCGGTACCTTCAACTCGCCCATGCTGTCGCGTTCTGTGCGGAACTTGCTCATGCGGGAACTCCGGGTGGGGGAATTTACATACAGTACCCGCCCTCGCGGCCACGGTGGGAGCCGACCCTGCCGGCGATGGGGCGCTATAATCGCGGGCTGCACCCGCCACGCCTCCAGGAACGACCATGTCCCACGCCACGCTGACCGCCCTCTCGCCCCTGGACGGCCGCTACGCCGCGAAGGTGGGCTCGCTGCGCCCGATCTTCAGCGAGTTCGGCCTGATGCATCGGCGCGTGCACGTGGAAATCCACTGGCTGCTGGCCCTCGCCGCGCACCCGGGCATCGTCGAACTGCCTGCCTTCCCGTCCGAGGCGGTCACGCGCCTGCTCGCCATCGCCGACGATTTCTCGGCGGAAGACGGCGAGCGGATCAAGACGATCGAGGCCATCACGAACCACGACGTCAAGGCGGTCGAATACTTCATCAAGGAAAAGATCGGCAACGATCCCGCCCTCGCCCAAGCCAAAGAGTTCGTCCACTTCGCCTGCACCAGTGAAGACATCAACAACCTCGCCTATTCGCTGATGCTGCGCGACGCGCGCGAATCGGTGCTGCTCCCCGCGCTGGACCAGGTCATCGCGACGCTGCGCGCCCTCGCCCACGAGCACGCCGGCTTGTCGCTGCTCTCGCGCACGCATGGCCAGACCGCCTCGCCCAGCACCATGGGCAAGGAGATCGCCAATGTCGTCGCCCGCCTGGAGCGCCAGCGCCGCCAGCTGGTCGCCATCGAGATCCCCGGCAAGATCAACGGCGCGGTCGGCAACTACAACGCGCACGTCATCTCCTATCCCGGCGTGGACTGGCCCGCGCTGGCGGCGGGTTTCGTCGACGGCCTGGGCCTGGTCTTCAATCCGTACACCACGCAGATCGAACCGCACGACGGCATCGCCGAATTCGCCGACGTGCTGCGCCGGATCAACGTCATCCTCATCGACCTCGCCCGCGATGTCTGGGGCTACATTTCGCTGGGTTATTTCCGCCAGGCGCTGAAGGCGGGCGAAGTCGGGTCCTCGACCATGCCGCACAAGGTCAACCCGATCGACTTCGAGAATGCCGAGGGTAATTTCGGCCTCGCCAACGCCCTGCTCGGCCACTTCGCCGAGAAGCTGCCGATCAGCCGCTGGCAGCGCGACCTCACCGACTCCACCGTGCTGCGCGCCCTCGGCACCGCGTTCGGTCATTCGCTGGTCGCGCTGGAATCGCTGATGAAGGGACTGGGCAAGCTCAACGTCAACGCCGAACGCATCGCCGCCGACCTAGACGCCAGCTGGGAAGTGCTGGCCGAGGCCGTGCAGACGGTGATGCGCCGCTTCGGCCTGCCGGAACCTTATGAGCAACTCAAGGCGCTGACGCGTGGCCAGGGCATCACGAAGGACTCGATGCGCGCCTTCATCGACGGCCTCGACCTTCCGGCCGATGCTAAAAAAGCACTCGCCGAACTGACGCCCGCCTCGTACATCGGCCTGGCCGATAAGCTGGCCCGCGCCATCTGATCCGATAGGAGCCGACCTTGTCGGCGACCCCCTTGCCTTGGCGGGAGTCTGCTTCGGTGGAAGTCTGCTTCGGTGGGAGTCTGCTTCGGTGGGAAGCTGCTTCGGTGGGAAGCCGCTTCAGCGGCGATGGGTGCTTGTCACAACCTCGCCCGCTGCCGCGGGATCGCCGACAAGGTCGGCTCCCACCAGGGCATCGCTCCCATCAGGGCATCGCTCCCACCAAGGCATGGCTTCCAGCCACTACAATGCCGCGCATGGCCATCCAGAACCCCACACGCAAGCCCCTCCCGATCGAAGTGCGCGGTAGCGCCAGCCAGCCGCTCGGCATGAGCGCCACGCAGTTCCTGCGCGATTACTGGCAGAAACGTCCGCTGCTCATCCGCAATGCCTTCCCGGATTTCCAGGCACCGATCGAGCCCGACGATCTCGCCGGCCTCGCCTGCGAAGAAGGCGCGCTCGCCCGCCTGATCATCCACGACGAGAAGCGCGACCGCTGGACGGTGAAGAACGGGCCGTTCGAGGAAGCCGAGTTCGGCAAGACCCCGAAGCGCGACTGGACCCTGCTGGTGCAGGACGTCGACAAATGGGACGCCGACGTGGCCGCCTTGCTCGACCACTTCACCTTCCTGCCGAGCTGGCGCCTCGACGACATCATGATTTCCTATGCCGAGGACGGCGGCGGCGTCGGCGCCCACGTCGACCAGTACGACGTCTTCCTGCTGCAAGGCATCGGCGAGCGCCACTGGGCGATCAGCGACGATCCGGACGCACCGCTCGACTTCCGAAACGACGTGGAGCTCAAGCAGCTGCGGGTCTTCGAGCCGACCCACGAATGGCTGCTCGGCCCGGGCGACATGCTCTACCTGCCACCCGGCGTGCCTCACGACGGCGTAGCCATCGGCAACTGCATGACGATCTCGATCGGCATGCGCGCGCCCTCGCAGGCCGAACTGACCGGCGACCTCGCCGATTTCCTCGCCGAGCGGATGCCCGAGGAATTGCGCTATGCCGACCCCGACCTCGTCCCGGCGAAACGCGCCGGCGAAATCGACACGGCAGCCCTGAACCGCCTGCGTCAGGCCCTGCCCTTCGCCGCGGCGCTCGACCGTGATCTGCTGGCGGACTGGTTCGGCCGCTTCATCACCCGCTATCGCAACGCCCAGGTCGCCGCCGCGCCGCCGAAGGCCACCACGGAAGCCGCCTTCGACAAGGCGCTGGATGGCGGTGCCAGCCTCGTCCGCCATCCCTACGCCCGGATCGCCTGGGTCAAGGGGAAGAAGGAGGCCACCCTCTTCGTCAGCGGCAACGCCTACGAATGCCCGGCGGCGCTGGCAGAACGCCTGGCCGCCGAGCGCGAACTCGCCTTCGACCGCCGTCCTTCGGCAGTGGAAAAGCAGGTGCTGCTTACGCTCGTCAACGATGGGCAGTTCGGCGTGCGCAAGGGCCGGCGCCGGTGAGCGGCGGGGCGGACTCGATCCTGGCGGCGGAAGACCGTGCCGGTCTCGAAGCCGCCCACCTCCGCCTGCTTGCGGGCGCGCGTCACCGCGTCTCCATCTACCTGCCCGTGCTGGAACCCGGCGTGCTCGACAGCGACGCCGTGCATGCGGAGTTGCGCCGGATCGCCACCAGCGGCCGTCAGGCGCAGATCCGCATTCTCACCCACGACGCCGAACGCGGGCATCGTGACGGACACCGCCTGCTCGCCCTCGCCCAGCGCCTTCCCACGGCGATCGGTGTCCGCGTTCCTACCGAGGAGGCCCACTTGCGATACGGATCGGCCTTCACCGCCGATCACGCCGGTGGCTTTCTGTTCAGGCCCGTGGCCGGGCGCTTCGAGGCGAGGGGTGCCCTCGACGAACCGGGTGAGACCTCTCGCCTGACGGCTTATTTCGATGAAGTCTGGGAGCGGGCCGAGCCCGCATGGCAGATAAGACCACTCGGGATCTGACCTTCCGCGGAAACGTGCGGATGGGTTGGCGCAGCGCAGCAGCACGGGGCTATAATTAACGGATTCTTATGCCGCAGGCGCTCCCCACATGCCGCGCGGCAGCCCGTCCTTTTCGTGTGTGCCGGTGGTGACGTGAGCGCAAACCTGATCCGCGAGTTTTCCGAATCCTCCCAACTCGCCGGCGGCAACGCCGATTACGTAGAGCAAGTCTACGAAGCCTGGCTAGCCGATCCTGGCTCCGTCCCGGCCGAATGGGACGGGTATTTCAAATCCTTCAAGGGCCGTGAGGCCGGAGACGTCGCCCATTCCGGCGCCATCGCCCGCATCGAGGCGGCACAGAAGCAGCGCCGCACCGCGGCCGCCGCGCCCGCTGCCGGCTCCGCCGACAACGCCTACGCCCAGAAACAGGCCGGTGTCCTCCGCCTGCTCACGGCCTACCGCTCGCGCGGCCACATCGCCGCCCAGCTCGATCCACTCGGCCTGACCGTCCCGGATATCGACACGCCCGACCTCGGCCTCGCCTTCCACGGCCTGTCCGACGCCGACCTCGACACCGAATTCGACGCGGGCACCTTCGCCGGCGGCGGTCAGCGCATGAAGCTGCGCGACCTTCTCGGGAAGCTGAAGCACATCTACACCGGCACCATCGGTGCCGAGTTCATGTACATCTCCGACTACGACCAGCGCGCCTGGATCTACTCGCGGCTGGAAAAGGCCGCCGGCTCCGCCGGGCTGCAGAAGGCCGCCAAGGTCCGCATCCTCGAGGCACTCACCGCCGCCGAGGGCCTGGAGCGCTACCTGCACACCAAGTACGTCGGCCAGAAGCGCTTCTCGCTCGAGGGCGGCGACAGCCTCATCCCGATGGTCGACGACGTGGTCCGCGCCGCCGGCGACAACGGCGTGAAGGAACTGGTCATCGGCATGGCCCACCGTGGCCGGCTGAACGTGCTGGTGAACATCCTCGGCAAGGCTCCCTCGCAGCTCTTCAACGAGTTCGAAGGCAAGTTCGAGCACGACGACAGCCCGATCCACTCGGGCGACGTGAAGTACCACATGGGCTTCTCCGCCGACGTCAAGACGCCGAACGGCGGCGTGCACGTCGCGCTGGCCTTCAATCCGTCCCACCTGGAAATCGTCAACCCGGTGGTCGCCGGTTCCGTGCACGCGCGCCAGTCGCGCCGCCGCGACACCGCCCGCGACAAGTCGATCGCGGTGCTGATCCATGGCGACGCCGCCTTCGCGGGCCAGGGCGTCAACATGGAACTCATGCAGATGTCGCAGGCCCGTGGCTTCGCCATCGGCGGCACGCTGCACATCGTGGTCAACAACCAGGTCGGCTTCACCACGTCCAAGCGTGAGGACGCCCGTTCCACGCTGTATTGCACCGACCTGGCGAAGATGGTCAACGCGCCGGTGTTCCACGTGAACGGCGACGACCCGGAAGCCGTGATCCAGGTCACCCGCCTGGCCTACGAGTTCCGCAAGCAGTTCAAGAAGGACGTGGTCATCGACCTCGTCTGCTACCGCCGCCACGGCCATAACGAGGCCGACGAGCCGGCCGCGACGCAACCGCTGATGTACCAGGTCATCCGCAAGCGCCCCACCACGCGCGATCTGTACGCGCAGCAGCTGGTGAAGGAATCGGCCATCGGCGCCGACGACGGCCAGAAGATGCTCGACGATTACCGCGCGCGCCTCGAGAAGGGCGAGCCGCTGATCGCCATCGACCCCAACCCCACCCGCGACATCCCGGTCGACTGGACCCGCTTCCAGAAGAACAAGCTGTCGATGGAAGTGGACACGGGTGTGTCGCGCGACCAGCTGGGCAAGGTGCTCGATGTCATCCTCGACGTCCCTTCCGATGTCACGCTGCACCCCCGCGTCGCCAAGATCTACGAAGACCGGCGCAAGATGGCCGCAGGCGAACTCCCGGGCGACTGGGGCTTCGCGGAGAACCTCGCCTACGGCACGCTGATCACCGAGGGCAACGACCTCCGCGTGGTCGGCCAGGACGCCGGCCGCGGCACGTTCTTCCACCGCCATGCGGTGCTGCACGACCAGAAGAGCGACGACACCTACATGCCGCTGTCCCGGCTGCGTGCGGACGCCCGCGTCGAGGTCATCGATTCGCTGCTCTCCGAAGAAGCCGTGATGGCATTCGAGTACGGCGAAGCCACCACCTCGCCGGACCAGCTCACTATCTGGGAAGGCCAGTTCGGCGATTTCGCCAACGGCGCCCAGGTCGTGATCGACCAGTTCATCAGCTCGGGCGAGGCCAAGTGGGACCGCCTCTGCGGCCTCGCGCTGTTCCTCCCGCACGGCTACGAGGGCCAGGGCCCGGAGCATTCCTCCGCCCGCCTGGAGCGCTTCCTGCAGCTGTGCGCGCTGGACAACATGCAGGTCTGCGTGCCCACCACGCCGGCCCAGGCCTTCCACATGATCCGCCGCCAGCAGGTGCGCCCGGTGCGCAAGCCGCTGATCGTGATGACGCCGAAGTCGCTGCTGCGCCACAAACTGGCCGTGTCCTCGCTCGACGAACTGGCCAACGGCAAGTTCCAGCTGGTGATCGGCGAGCATCGCGACCTTCAGCCGAAGAAGGTCAAGCGCGTGGTGCTCTGCTCGGGCAAGGTCTACTACGACCTGCTCGAGGACGCGGAGAAGCGCCAGCTCACCGACGTCGCCATCGTGCGTGTCGAACAGCTCTATCCGTTCCCGCGCCCGGAAGTCTCGGCCGAACTGGAAAAGTACCCTTCCGCCAAGGAAGTGGTGTGGTGCCAGGAAGAACCGATGAACCAGGGCGCCTGGTTCCAGATCCGTCACCACCTGCAGGCCAGCGTGGGGCCGAAGCACAGCCTGTCCTACGCAGGACGCGCCCGTTCGCCGGCACCGGCCGCAGGTCACCTCAACACCCATGTCGCCGAACAGACGGCGCTCGTCGAACAGGCGCTGGTCGCGCCCGTCGGCACCGATCACGCAGCGGAGTAAGACAAGCATGTCCATCGAAGTCAAAGTCCCGGTCCTGCCCGAGTCGGTCTCCGACGCGCTCATCGCCACCTGGCACAAGAAAGCCGGTGATGCGGTCAAGCGCGACGAGAACCTGCTCGACCTCGAGACCGACAAGGTCGTCCTCGAAGTGCCGGCGCCGGTCGACGGCGTGCTGAAGGAAATCAAGTTCGAGGAAGGCTCCACGGTCACCAGCAGCCAGGTGATCGCCGTGATCGAGGAAGGCGCCGCCGCTGCCGCGCCCGCCCCGGCCGCCGCGCCCGCCGCCGCCGAAGCGCCGAAGGCCACCCAGGCCGACGCCCCGGCCGCGCCCAAGGGCGTCGACGAGCTCTCGCCAGCCGGCCGCCGCGTGGCCGTCGAGGAAAACATCGATCCGTCCAAGGTCGCCGGCACCGGCCGCGATGGCCGCGTGACGAAGGAAGACCTGGTCAATGCCGGCAAGGGCGGTTCCGCCCCGGCCGCGTCCGCCGCTCCGGCCGCCAAGCCGGCCCCCGGCAGCCGTCCGGAAGAGCGCGTGCCGATGACCCGCATCCGCGCCCGCATCGCCGAGCGCCTGATGCAGTCGAAGAACTCCATCGCGATGCTCACCTCGTTCAACGAAGTGAACCTCGCCGAGGTGGTGAAGCTGCGCAAGTCCCTGGGCGAGCAGTTCGAGAAGGCCAACGGCGTCAAGCTCGGCTTCATGAGCTTCTTCGTCAAGGCGGCCACCGAAGCGCTCAAGCGTTACCCGGTGGTCAACGCCTCGGTCGACGGCAACGACATCATCTATCACGGCTACCAGGACATCTCGATCGCCGTGTCCACCGACAAGGGCCTGGTCACGCCGGTGCTGCGCGACGTGCAGGACATGTCCTTCGCCGACGTCGAGAAGGGCATCATCGGTTACGCCAAGAAGGCGCGTGACGGCAAGCTCGGCCTGGACGACCTCCAGGGCGGCACCTTCACCATCACCAACGGCGGCACCTTCGGTTCGCTGCTCTCCACCCCGATCGTGAACCCGCCGCAGAGCGCCATCCTGGGCATGCACACGATCAAGGAGCGCCCGGTGGTCGAGAACGGCCAGGTGATCGCCGCGCCGATGATGTACATCGCGCTGTCGTACGATCACCGCATCATCGACGGCCGCGACGCCGTGCTGTTCCTCGTCGACATCAAGAACCAGCTCGAAAACCCGCAGCGGATGCTGCTCGGCCTGTGATGGCCGGTTGAGCCGAAACGTGAAGGCGGGAGTCGAAAGACTCCCGTTTTCATGTTCCGCCCCCATATTGGCGGTAGCAGATACCGCAGTGACATCCGGAGCTAAGCAATGAGCGACAAGTTCGACGTCATCGTCATCGGTGCCGGCCCCGCGGGCTATGTGGCCGCGATCCGCGCCGCGCAGCTGGGCCTGAAGACCGCCGTGGTCGACGCCTTCGTCGGCAAGGACGGCAAGGCCGCCCTCGGCGGCACCTGCCTCAACGTGGGCTGCATCCCGTCCAAGGCCCTGCTGGATTCCTCCAAGCAGTTCCACAACCTGACGCACAACTTCAAGGATCACGGCATCACCGCCGAGAACCCGAAGATCGACATCGGCACGTTCATCGGCCGCAAGGACAAGATCGTCAAGCAGTTCACCGGCGGCGTGACGATGCTGTTCAAGGCGAACAAGGTCACCTCGTTCTTTGGCAAGGGCAAGCTGCTCAAGGGCAACCAGGTCGAAGTCACGGGCAACGACGGCAGCGTCCAGACGATCTCGGCGACCAACGTCATCCTCGCCTCGGGCTCGGTACCCATCGAGCTGCCCTTCGCGAAGTTCGACGGCAAGCACATCATCGACAACACCGGCGCGCTCGACCTCACCGAAGTGCCCAAGCGCATGGGCGTGATCGGCGCCGGCGTGATCGGCCTCGAACTCGGCAGCGTGTGGAAGCGCCTCGGCGCCGACGTGACGGTGCTGGAAGCGCTGCCGAAGTTCCTCGCCGTGGCCGACCAGGACATCGCCAAGCTGGCGGCGCGCGAGTTCGCCAAGCAGGGCCTCGACATCAAGGTCAACGCCAAGGTCACCTCCGCCGAGGTCAAGGGCAACGAAGTCCATGTCGGCTACACCGACAAGGACGGCAACGCGCAGTCGCTGGTCGTCGACAAGCTGCTGGTGGCCGTGGGCCGTCGTGCCTACACCGCCGGCCTGCTGGCCGACGACACGGGCGTGAAGCTCGACGAGCGTGGCCGCATCGTCGTCGACGAACACAACCACACCGGCATCGATGGCGTCTGGGCGATCGGCGACGCCGTGCGCGGCCCGATGCTCGCGCACAAGGGCTCGGAGGAAGGCGTGATGGTCGCCGAGCTTATCGCCGGCAAGCCGGGCCACGTCAACCTCGACACGGTGCCCTGGGTCATCTACACCGAGCCGGAAATCGCCTGGGTCGGCAAGACCGAGGAGCAGCTGAAGGAAGAAGGCATCCCTTACCGCACGGGCTCCTTCCCATTCGCCGCCAACGGTCGCGCCGTGGCGATGAACGAAGGCATCGGTCAGGTGAAGATGATCGCCCACGCCGAAACCGATCGCATCCTCGGCGTGCACATGGTCGGCCCGGTCGTTTCCGAGTTGATCCACGAGTGCGTGGTGGCGATGGAGTTCAAGGGTTCGTCGGAAGACCTCGCCCGCATCGTTCATGCGCACCCGGCGTTGTCGGAAGTGGTGCACGAGGCGGCACTCTCGGTCGACAAGCGCGCCATCCACAAGGGCAACTGATCGTCCCTGTGTCACCGGAGCCCGCCCCTGCCGCAACGCATGGGCGGGCTTCGTCGTTTCGGGGAACATGGAGAACTTGAACATGCGTGAGATCACATCCCTCTGCGTCTACTGCGGTTCCAGCAGTGGCTCGCATCCGGAATACACCGAAGCCGCCCGGGCCTTCGGCACGCGGCTGGCGAAAGAAGGCATCACGTTGATTTATGGCGGCGGCAAGGTCGGGCTGATGGGCACCGCCGCCGATGCCACGCTCGCCGCCGGTGGACGTGTCATCGGCGTCATTCCGCGCCAGCTG
Organism: Luteibacter sp. W1I16; assembly: GCF_050434905.1. Classification (NCBI taxonomy): domain Bacteria; kingdom Pseudomonadati; phylum Pseudomonadota; class Gammaproteobacteria; order Lysobacterales; family Rhodanobacteraceae; genus Luteibacter; species Luteibacter sp. W1I16. The sequence continues at coordinate 4,047,895 of NZ_JBNDJJ010000001.1, read as the reverse complement.
GTCGAGAAGGAAGTCGCCCATACCGGGCTGTCGGAATTGCAGGTCGTCGAGACGATGCACCAGCGCAAGACGCGCATGTACGAGATCGCCGACGCCTTCGTGGCCCTGCCCGGCGGCTTCGGCACGATGGACGAGATGTTCGAGATGCTCACCTGGGCGCAGCTCGGCCTGCATAGTTATCCTTGTGCGTTCCTCGACGTGCGCGGCTTCTACCGTGGCCTGTCCGCGAGCATGGACCACATGGTCGCCGAGGGCTTCGTCAAGCAGAACCAGCGCGAGCAGGTGTGGTTCGGCGATGACATCGACCAGTTGTTCGACTGGATGAAGCACTACGAATCCACCTACACACCGAAGTGGATCACGGGTACGTCTGTGGATAGCATCGACTGATCGCTTCCGCCCAAGGACACACGCATGACGAATTTCCGCGCGTTCCGTATCCACCAGGACGATGCCGGCTATCGCGCCGGCATCGAAACCATGGACATCGACGCCCTCGCTCCGGGCGAGGTCCTGGTCAAGGCCGAGTGGTCGTCCGTGAATTACAAGGACGCGTTGGCCGGCACCGGCAAGGGCAAGATCTTGCGAACCTTCCCCTTGAACGGTGGCATCGACGTGGCCGGTACCGTGGTCGCGTCGACCAGCCCGGCCTTCAAGGAAGGCGACAAGGTGCTCGCCACCGGCAGCGGCCTCTCCGAGACCCGCGACGGCGGCTACGGCGAATACGTGCGCCTGCCGGCCGAATGGACGGTCGCCCTGCCCGCTTCGCTCACCACGCGCGAGGCGATGATCATCGGGACGGCCGGCTTCACCGCCGCGCTGGCCCTCCTGCGCATGACCGACAACCGCCAAACACCCGCGCTCGGCCCGATCGCCATCACCGGTGCCACGGGTGGCGTGGGCATGCTCGGCATCGACATCTTCAGCCGCGCCGGCTACGAGGTGCACGCCATCAGCGGCAAGGCCGACCGTTTCGATTTCCTGCGCATGCTCGGCGCCAGCGAATGCGTGGATCGCCACCAGTTGGCTTTCAGCGGCAAGCCGATGGATTCGGCGACATACGGCGGCATGCTCGACAATGTCGGCGGCAAGACCCTGGCCGGTTTCCTGCCGCTGATCGCCCCCTACGGCAACGCCGCCATCTGCGGCCTGGCCGGCAGCCCGGATCTGTCGACCACGGTGATGCCCTTCATCATCCGTGGCGTGAGCGTGCTGGGCGTGGCCTCGGCCGGCACCGCGCGCGGCGTTCGCGACGAGGTGTGGAAGCGCCTCTCCGGTGAGTGGAGGCCACGCCACCTCGACGCCATCTGCACGAAGGAAGTGGCACTGGAAGACGTCGCCAGCGTTTTCGGCACGATGCTCGAAGGCGGTTCCTTCGGCCGCACCGTCGTGCGTATCGGCTCGTAATCGCCTGCCAGGGCGGCTACCTGTGCTTCGCACCATTGATACCCGCGCGGCGGCCGGTAGAATGGCCCCTCGCCAAAGGCGCCACGCGTGACGTTTTCTCGTCACCGCGGGTCCGAGACGCCAGCCCGGATGGCCGGCGTCACCAAAGAGAACACATCGGGCATCGACCCGGGGGAAATTGAATGGCTCGTATCCTGATCGTCGACGATTCGCCGTCTCAGTTGCTTGGCATCAAGCGCATCGTCGAGAAACTGGGCCATGAGGCCATCACCGCCGAAGATGGCGCCCAGGGCGTCGAGGTGGCCAAGCGCGAAATTCCCGACCTGATCCTGATGGACGTGGTGATGCCGAACCTCAACGGGTTCCAGGCGACGCGCACGATCAGCAAGGAAGACACCACCAAGCACATCCCGATCATCCTGGTGACCACGAAGGACCAGGATACGGACAAGGTGTGGGGCCTGCGCCAGGGCGCCAAGGCTTATGTGGTGAAGCCGATCAAGGAAGAGGAACTGGTCGCGGCGCTGAAGGAACACCTGCCGGGCTGAGGGGCCTCAGGCACCGGGGCAAGGCCCATCGCCGACAGGGTCGGCTCCCACCAAAGCCGGCTCTGGTGGGAGCCGCCCTGACCTGGTGGGAGCCGACCCTGACCTGGTGGGAGCCGACCCTGTCGGCGATGCGGTAGCCCTCACCCCCGCCGCGGATCGAACCCGGCGAACGCATCCTTGAACTCAGCGTACGCCGCCTGCTCCTCATGGGTCTCGGGCACCGGCACGCGGATCTCCAGCACGACGATCTGGTCGCCCGGCTCCGAACCCGGCAGGCCACGCCCCTTCAGTCGCAGCTTCCGCCCCGATTGCGAGCCCGCCGGGATGCGCAGGTCCACGTGCCCACCGAGCGTCGGCACGGGCACCGTGGCCCCGAGCGCGGCCTCCCAAGGCGTGATCGGCAGCACATGGGTCACCGTGCGTCCGTCCAGCCGGAAGCGCGCGTCGTCCCGGATGGCGATCTCGAGCAACAGGTCGCCCGAAGGCCCACCGGACGAGCCGGGATGTCCCTGGCCGGCAAGCCGAATCGTCTGTCCGGACGTGATGCCGGCGGGAATCTTCACCTCGAGCACGCGTTCGCCACCCGAGGAATCGTTGAGCACCACGCGCGTCTTGCCGCCGTTGTAGGCGGTTTGCAGGTCGGTCTCGATCCTGGCCTGGATATCGCGTCCGCGGCGCGCCTGCGGCTGCTGACCGCGGGCACGGCCGCCACCACCGAACAGGCTTTCGAAGAAATCGCTGAAGTCGCCGCCACCGCGGCCGCCCATGTCGCCGAAGTCGAAGCCGTTGCCCTGCTGGCCCCAGCCCGGCGGCGGACGGAACTGCTCGCCCTGGCGGTATCCGCCGGCGCGGAACTGATCGTAGGCGCGGCGCTTCTCGGGGTCCTTCAGGGCCTCGTTGGCCTCGTTGACCGCCTTGAACTTCTCTTCGGCACCGGCGTCCTTGTTCTTGTCGGGATGGTACTTGCGGGCAAGCTTGCGGTACGCGGCCTTGATCTCCGCGTCGGTCGCGTCGGGCTTGACCCCCAATGTCTCGTAATAATCCTTGAACTCCACAGGCTCTCCCGGGCTTGTGTCGAAAACCAAAAACGAAGCACCCGCGGCGGACAGGGTCCGCCGCGGGCCAGACAGCTAAGCTTAGGCCGTTTTAGCCCGCAGCGTTAATGGCGATGCGACGCGGGGCGCTTTGCGCCTTCTTCGGAATCGCGATCTCAAGCACGCCATGGGCACCCGACGCGATGATCCCGTCGGCATCGGCGCTCTCGGGCAACGTGAAGCTGCGCTTGAAGGCACCGGCCGCACGTTCCACGCGGCTGAACTTGCCCTCGGCCTCACTGGCGAACGCCTTCCGCTCACCCTTGATGCTGAGCACGTTCTTGTCCATCTGGATCTCGATATCGGCGGGATCCACGCCTGGCACGTCGGCCAGGATCAGGAAGCGCCCGCCCTCTTCACGGATGTCCACGCGCGGCGCCCAGGCACTGGAAACGGTGCTCGCCGGCACGGCGATGTCGCCGCCAAAAAGGTGTTCGAACACATGGCGGACATCGCTGCCGAACACCGGCGCACGGCGAAACGATACCTGACGAAGCTGGTTCATCTGTTTGACTCCAAAGAAGTTTCGGCCCCGTGGCCGTCTGGTGATCAACATATGACCAGCGCGGGGCAATTCAAGAGCGAGGACACACCGGTTGCCGTTTCTTCAGCTCGACAAAGCTTGACGTACACTCGGCGCTTTCCACCGAAGAGGCACTCCCATGACCATCTCCGTCGGCGAACGACTTCCGGAAGCGACCCTCGCCATCTACAAAGATGGCATCGAGACCGTCAGCAGCACCGATGTTCTCGGTGTGGGCAAGGTGGTGCTTTTCGCCGTGCCGGGCGCCTTCACGCCCACCTGTTCGAACAAGCACCTGCCGGGTTTCGTGCAGCACATGGAGGACTTCCGCGAGCGCGGGGTCAAGGTCGCATGCATGTCGGTGAACGACGCCTACGTGATACACGCCTGGGCCGAGTCGCAGGGCGTGCCCGAGGATCTCCTGATGCTGGCGGATGGCAACGCCACCTTCGCCAAGGCATTGGGACTGGAGCTCGATGGCACGAAGAACGGCATGGGCATCCGTGCCAAGCGCTTCGCCCTCTACGCCGAGGATGGCGTGGTGAAGGCGATCCAGGTCGAGGCGCCGGGCGAGTTCCGCGTGTCGACGGCCGAGGCGATGCTGGAAGCCATCGACGCCTGATATCGCCAGGCAAAGAAAAACCCGCGTCGCCGCGGGTTTTCTTTTTTACTCGTTGCCAGGCCCGGCCGGATCGCCATCCCCTGTGGGACCGCTCTCGATCGGCGGCATGTCGGCGGCGGCTTCGCCCTCAGGCGTTTCGCCCTCGCCCTCGCCTTCGATCTCTTCCTCGGCCTCCAGGCGAACGACGCCGATCAGCGTCTCGTCCTTCGGCAGCTTGATCAAGGTGACGCCCTGCGTGTTACGGCTGAGCTGGGATACCTCGGAGACACGCGTGCGCACCAGGGTGCCCTGGTCGGAGATCAGCATCAGCTGCTGCGTTTCCGTGACCTGCTCGGCGGCGACGAGGTTACCGTTGCGCTCGGAGCACTGGATGGCGATGACGCCCTGCGTGCCGCGACCCTTCTTCGGGAACTCGGTCAACGCCGTGCGCTTGCCGTAGCCGCGCGCGGTGGCGGTGAGGATATCGCCCTCGCCCGCCGCCACGATCAGCGACACCACCTCGGCATCCTCGGCAAGACGCATGCCGCGCACGCCGGTGGCCGTACGGCCCATGGAGCGCACGGTGCTCTCGTCGAAGCGCACCGACTTGCCGTTCGAGGCGAACAACAACACGTCGCTCTCGCCGGCGGTCATCGCCACGTCGACCAGCGCATCGCCTTCTTCGAGGTTGATCGCGGCCTTGCCCTTCTGCAACTGGAAGGCGAATTCGGTCAGCGGCGTCTTCTTCACCGTGCCCTTGCGGGTGGCGAAGAACACGAAGCAGGTCGGATCGTAATCGCGCACCGGCAGCAGTGCCTGCACCTTCTCGCCCTCGCCCAGCGGCAACAGGTTCACGATCGGCTTGCCACGTGCGCCCGGGCCCGCCTCCGGCATCTGGTAAACCTTGAGCCAGTAGACGCGACCGGTGCTGGTGAAGGTGAGCAGCGTGTCATGGGTGTTCACCACCCACAGCTGCTGCACGACGTCTTCGTCCTTCAACGCCGAGGCCGAACGGCCCTTGCCACCGCGCTTCTGCGCACGGTAGAGGCTGGCCGGCTGACGCTTGACGTAGCCGGTGTGCGAGAGCGTGACCACCACGTCTTCCGGCGCGATGAGGTCGAGCACGTTGAGATCTTCCTGCGAATGCTGGATCTCGGTGCGGCGCGCATCGCCGTAATCGGTACGGATCTGCTCGAGTTCCTCACGGATGACTTCGAGCAGGCGATTCGGGTTCTCGAGGATCTCGATGAGGCCGCGGATCGTGTCGAGGATTTCGCGATATTCGTCGGAGAGCTTTTCCTGCTCCAGCCCCGTGAGGCGGTGCAGGCGCATCTGCAGGATCTCGGTCGCCTGCGATTCGGACAGCTGGTAACCGTCCTCGCGCAGGCCGTCGCGCGGGTCCATGTCTTCCGGACGCGACGAGGCGGCACCGGTGGCGGCGAGCAAGGCCTTCACCAGGCCCGGCTCCCAACGGCGGGCGACCATGCGCTCGCGCGCCTCGGCCGACGACGCGGACGTGCGGATCAGCTCGATCATCTCGTCGATGTTGGCGAGCGCGACCGTGAGGCCTTCGAGGATATGCGCGCGCTGGCGTGCCTTGCGCAATTCGAAGATGGTGCGGCGGGTGACCACCTCGCGGCGGTGGCGGATGAACGCCTCGAGGATGTCCTTGAGGTTCAGCAGCTTCGGCTGGCCATCGAGCAAGGCCACCATGTTGATGCCGAAGGTGACCTGCAACTGGGTCTGCTGGAACAGGTTGTTCAGCACCACGTCGGCCATCGCGTCGCGGCGGATCTCGATCACGACGCGCATGCCGTCCTTGTCGGATTCGTCGCGCAGTTCGCTGATGCCTTCGAGCTTCTTTTCCTTGACCAGCTCCGCGATCTTCTCGATCAGGCGGGCCTTGTTCACCTGGTACGGCAACTCATGGATGAGGATCGTCTCGCGGCCATTGGCCTCGGTCTCGATCTCGGTCCGTGCGCGGACGAGGATACGGCCGCGACCCGTGCGATAGGCCTCGACGATGCCCGACGAACCGTTGATGATGCCCGCGGTCGGGAAATCCGGACCCGGGATGTACGTCATCAGGTCGTCGACGCCGAGCGAGGAATCCTCGATCAGCGCCAGCGTGGCGTTGATGACCTCGGTCATGTTGTGCGGCGGGATGTTCGTCGCCATGCCCACGGCGATACCGGCGGAGCCGTTGACGAGCAGGTTCGGCACGCGGGTCGGCAGGACCAGCGGCTCGTGTTCGCTTTCGTCGTAGTTCGGGCCGAAGTCGACGGTTTCCTTGTCGATGTCCGCCATCAACTCGTGCGTGAGGCGCGCCATGCGCACCTCGGTGTATCGCATGGCCGCCGCGTTGTCGCCGTCGACCGAACCGAAGTTGCCCTGCCCGTCGACCAGCATGTAGCGCAGCGAGAAGGGCTGAGCCATGCGGACGATGGTGTCGTAGACCGACGCGTCGCCATGCGGATGGTATTTACCGATCACGTCACCGACCACGCGGGCCGACTTCTTGTACGGCTTGTTCCAGGCATTGCCCAGTTCGTTCATCGCGAACAGCACGCGGCGATGCACCGGCTTCAGGCCGTCGCGAACATCGGGTAGCGCACGCCCCACGATGACGCTCATCGCGTAGTCGAGATAGCTCTGGCGCATCTCGTCTTCGATGTTGACGCGGATGACTTCTTTGGCGAGTTCTGCCATCAATCGGCTTCCTGGATGTCCGTGAAAATACCCCCGCCGGCCCTATGTATCGCGCTCACGCGATGCCGTCGGCTCAACCCGGGAATCATATCACATCGGGCGTGGAAATGACAGCAAAAACCCGCGTAAATTCAAGGACTTATATCGACGTCTTGGCGGTGCGGAAAAGCACCGCGCGAGCCAGCAGGAAATTCGCGACGGCACCCGCCGCCGAGCCCACCGCCACGGCCACCGCGGGCCACGCGTGCAAGGCGGGAAACAGCTTGAAGGACAGCACGTAGAGACCGTTGTTGATCACCGCGCCGAGCGCCATCAGGCCCATCCAGTGCAGCCATTCGGCGCGGTGGCCACGGCCGGAATCGCGGTGGGCGAAGGTGTGCGTGCGGTTCCACCACCACGTCACGGTGGCGGCACTGAGGAAGGAGACGACGCGCGCGGTGTAGACGTTCCAGCCCGCCAGGCCGACAAGCGATTGCGCGATGCCGGCGTCGACGGCCAGCCCGAGGATGCCGCCGACCGCGAACAGCGCGACCTCGCGGCGCAGCCGTGTCACGGAAACAGGATCCGCATCTGTTCTTCGTCGGGCTGGAGGATCACGCCGCGCTCGGTGACGATCGCATCGATCAAGTCGGCCGGTGTCACGTCGAAGACGGGATTCCAGGCATCCGCGCCGTCGATCACCGTACGCGTACCCGAGACCGACAACAATTCCGTGGCGTCGCGCAATTCGATCTCGATATCGGCACCCGTCGCGGTCGCCATGTCCACCGTGGTGGACGGCGCGACGACCATGAACTTCACGCCGTGGTGGCGCGCCGCGATGGCGAGCTGGTAGGTACCGATCTTGTTCGCGGTGTCGCCGTTGGCGGCGATGCGATCGGCGCCGACGATCACCCACTTCACCTTGCCGTCCTTCATCAGATGCGAGGCCGCCGAGTCGGCGATGAGCTTCGCCGGTATGCCGTCGCGTACCAGTTCCCACATCGTGAGTCGCGCGCCCTGCTGCCAGGGACGCGTTTCGCCCGCGTACACCTGCTCGATATGACCCGAGGCCACGCCGGCGCGAATCACGCCGAGCGCCGTGCCATAGCCGGCCGTGGCGAGCGAACCGGTATTGCAATGCGTGAGAACGTGCGAGCCCCGCTCGATCAAGGCGGCGCCCAACTGCCCCATGTGCTGGTTGGCGGCGAGATCTTCCTCCTGGATCGCCTGCGCTTCGTGTTCCAGCGCGGCGGCATCGGCGCCTTCGAGGATGCGCAGGTTCATGCGATCCAGCGCCCACATCAGGTTCACCGCGGTCGGGCGCGCGGCACGCAGCCTGGACATGGCCGAGGGCAGGTCCACGCCAGCCTTCGCCGCGAGCACCACGCCCCAGGCCGCCGCGATGCCGATGGCCGGCGCACCGCGCACCGCGAGATCGCGGATGGCCTGCGTGACATCGTCGGAGGTGGTGCAGTCGAACCACGTCTCCTCGGTGGGGAGACGGCGCTGGTCGAGCAGGCGCAGGCGGTCGCCGTGCCACTGCACGGCACGGATGGAATCGTGGGAGGCGTGGGAGTTCATGCGGTGATTATCGCATGGGGTGTGGGTGTGGGAGAGCTATCGCCGCTGAAGCGGCTTCCCACCCGGCACCCATCCCCGCGGGTGGGAAGCCGCTTCAGCGGCGATGCTCGTCCAGGTCGCCATCGCGCTGGTTAACGAAGATCAACACCCCCAGCAACGCCATGTAAAACCGGAACGCCCCCTCCTGCCCGTTCCACACCCTCGACTGCCACATGGCGAACCACTCGCCACCGACGACCATGAAGCCGAAGAACCAGACGAGGAAGCCCAGCATGCATCCGGCGACGGCAAGGCGTTTCGCCGCGTCGAAGCGTGCGCCACTCGCGTGCCGGGCGCGCCAGAGCGCGAACGCGCCCAATGACAACAGCACACAAGTCGCGCCCTCGGCCGCGATGATCAGGCCGTAGCCGACATGCCACAGGACGGGGCTGGTGATAGCCCGCCCCATCAGCTCGTTGCCTGGAAACGTCGTATCCATCGACAACACATGCCGCACGAAAGCGAAATTCGAACCGTAATCGACCAGGTTGTCGTAGGTCACCACGAAGGCGAAGGCGGCGAGCGCCAGGGTGAGCAGGATCTTCGCCAGCCGCACCGTCATCGATCGGCAAGCCACGCGTGGATCGCCGGAGGCACCTGCTTCTGCGCGCGTCCGGAGACATAGATGCCGATATGCCCGCCCTGGAACGCCAGCGCGGTGTAGTCGTCGCTGCTCACCGCCTTTCCCAGCGGCGCGGATGCCGCGGGCGGAACCAGGTGATCCTGTTCCGCATAGATGTTCAGCACCGGCTGGGTGATGTTCTTGAGGTCGACACGGCGGCCGCCGATATGCGCCTCGCCCTTGATCAGCAGATTCTTCTGGAAGAAGTCACGAGCGAATTCGCGGAACGCCTCGCCCGCCTGGTCGGGCGAGTCGAAGATCCACTTCTCCATGCGCAGGAAGTTTTCCACTTCCTTGGGATTGTCGAGAATGTCGACGAGGCCGATGTATTTCTGCTGGTTCAGGCGCAGCGGTTTCAACGTGAGGTAGGCGAAGTTCATCACGTCGGCGGGAATGTTGCCGGTCGCGTCGACGAAGAGGTCGATGTCGACATTGCGCGCCCAGTGCGAAAGCATGTTGTCGGGCGTGTGGAAATCCACCGGTGTCACCATGGTGACGAGGTTGCGCACCTTCTCCGGATGCAGTGCCGCATAGCAGAGCGAGAACACGCCGCCCTGGCAGATGCCGAGCAGGTTCACCGCCTCCAAGCCGTGGCGCTCGCGCACCACGTCCACGCAACGATCGAGATAGCCGTCGATATAATCCTCGAGCGTGAGCCAGCGGTCCGCACCATCCGGATAGCCCCAGTCGACCAGATAGACGTCCTCGCCCTGTTCCAGCAGGTTGCGCACCATCGACCGGTCTTCCTGCAGGTCGATCATCCATGGCGTGTTGACCAGCGCGTAGCAGATCAGCAGGGGCACCTTGGCCGTGGGCGCTTTCTCGCCCTTGAAGTGCCAGAGGGTCAGCTTGTCCTCGGTGTAGACCGCCTCGCGGGGCGTGGTGCCGAGCTCGATCGGCCCCACGCGCTTCAGTGTCTCCATCCCGGCCTCGAGCTTGCGCCGGAACGCCTCGATCTCGGCTTGCGCCCGTTCCGGGTCGAACGGAAACGGCGGCACGTTCATCGTGCGCGGCCCTTGGCCGTCGCACCGCGCTTGCCCGCCGTCGGGGCGGGCTTCGTCTTCGCCACGGCCTTCATGCCGCCGGCGCGATTCGCGGCCGCGGCCACCTTCTTCGCCGTCGCCGCGGGTTTCTTCTTGACGCGGTCCGGTCCGGCCGTCTTTACGGCCGCCCTGGCGCCACGAAGTTCGGCCACTTCAGCCTTCAGCGCGGCGACCTCGGCGGCCAGGCCCTGCAAATGGCGCAGCTCGCGGCGAGCCGCCTGCAGGCGCTCGCCCAGGCTGTCCACTTCCTTGCGCGTGGGCATGCCCGCCTGCACGGCCATCCGCTCGACCTGCCGCTGCTGGAGCACACGCAGGCGCATCTGGGCATTCACGAGCGCGGCGTAGACCTCGCGGAACTCTTCGGACAACGCCGCCTCGGCATAGCTTTCCTCGGCAAGGTTCACCCAACGGTCGTAGACCGAACGCATCGAATCGGCGTCCGTCGGCGGCGACTGGTCGCGCAGCGCCGCGTTCGCCCGCTCGTGCACGCCTTGCAGCAGCGCCTGGTATCGCTGGTAGTGCCCTGCATACTCGATCCACGCACGAAGCAGCGCCTGCTGCTCTTCCTGCTGCTCGCGGGTCAGGCCAAAGGCCGGCATCGACAACGAGTCGTTGGCGGCCCGGGCCCACTCGTCGAAGCCGTCGGGCACGCCCGGCCCGTGTCCGAATGGCGGCAGGCCGGCAGAGAACCCCGCTCCCGGCGCGTCGCCACCCGCGATGGATCGCATCCAATCACCGAAGCCACCGAGACCGGCGAAAAGCCGCCCCATGACATCGGTGACCGGCGAGGCTTCCGCTGGAGCGGCCTTCGGATCCAGCTGCTTCGCCCACGCCTCGACGCCCTGGCGGACAAAGGCCTGGTACTGTTCGATGAAATCGGTCGGTTTGTCTGCCATGGGCATATGGTACGCCGTCAGGGCGCGATCTCGAACGTCGCCTGCTGGTCGGCCCGGGAACTGCCGCCGACCCAGACGGTGTACCGCGTCGGTTCGACCACCTCCTCGCTTTTCGCGTTCCAGAACGACAGCTCCGGAAAGCCGAGCTGGAACGTCACGCGCTTCGATTCACCCGGCTGCAAGGTGACGCGCTGGAATCCCTGCAGGCCGCGGACCGGCTGCTCGACGCTGGCGCCCAGGTTGCGCACATAGAGTTGCACCACCTCCGTGCCTGCGCGCTGCCCGGTGTTCTTCACCGTGGCGGTCACGCTGACCAGGTTCTTCGCGGACTTGCTACCGACCTCGGCCAGCGGCACATGCGTACGCGACACCTGCACGTCCGAATAGCCGAACGTCGTATAGGACAAGCCGTGGCCGAAGGGATACAAGGCATCGTTAGGCACATCGATGTAGCGCGAAATGAACGCCGTGTCGCGTCCCGGTGGCTTCGACAGATCCGCATCGCCGGGTGGTCGGCCGGTCGGGAACTGATTGTAGTAGAGCGGCTCTTGGCCGACCGCATGTGGAAAGCTCATGGTCAGCTTGCCACTGGGGGCGACGTCGCCGAACAGCACGTTCGCCACCGCGTTCCCAGCTTCGGTGCCAGGGAACCACATGGCCATGACCGCCGGCACGTTCCGGTCCGCCCAGTCGAGCACCAGCGGGCGCCCCGAGAACACCAGCAGCACCACGGGCTTTCCCGTCGCCACGATCCGCTGGAGCAAGGCCTGCTGGTTGCCCGGGAGATCCAGGTGCGCGCGCGAACCGGCTTCGCCGCTCATGCGCGACGATTCGCCCAGGGCCATCACCACGACGTCGGCCCTGGCGGCCAAATGCAGTGCCTCGGCGAAGCCCGCTTCGGAATCCGTCTCGATGTCCGTGCCCTTCGCGTATAGCAATTCGCCGCCTTGTTTCTGCATGCGCGCGGCCAGGCCACTGCGCAACGTGACCACGTCGGGGAAATGCTGGGCGCCGCCCCATGCTCCCTGCATCTCGCTAGCCGCGTCGGCCAACGGCCCGATGAGCGCCAGCGTCTTCACGCGACGGTCGAGCGGCAGGACCGGCGGCGAGCCCTGCCCGCCATTCTTCAGCAACACGAAAGACTCTTCGGCGGCGCGCCGTACAAGGGGACGATGCGCGTCGACGGCCTTGACCACCTCGGTACCGCGGGCATATGGATGCTCGAACAATCCCAGCGCGAACTTCACGCGCAGCACCCGCCGTACGGCTTCATCCACGGTCGCCATCGACAGCGTGCCTTCCTCCAGCAGCTTCGGAATCTGGGTGTCGTAGAAGTGGCTCATCATGTCCACCTCCACGCCGGCCTGCAGCGCCTTCCGCGTCGCCGTGGCGGCGTCCAGCGCGATGCCATGATGGGTCAACTCCATCACGGCGGTGAAGTCGCTCACCACGAAACCGTCGAAGCCCCATTCCTTGCGCAGGATGTCCGTCATGAGATACGGACTGGCGGTGGCCGGCACGCCATTGAGTGCATTGAAGGCGCTCATCATCGTCGCCGCACCGGCTTCGACAGCCGCCCGGTACGGCGGCAGGTATACTTGGCGCAAACGGACGTCCGACATGTCCGTCGTGTTGTACTCGCGCCCCGCCTCCGCCGCGCCGTACGCCGCGAAATGCTTGACCGACGCCGCCACGCTTTCAGGGTCGGCGAGGTTCGTTCCCTGGTATCCATGAATGTAGGCGCGCGCCATGGCCGCGCCGAGGTAGGCATCTTCTCCCGCGCCCTCGGTCGAACGACCCCACCGCGCATCGCGCGAGATGTCGACCATCGGCGAGTAGAACCATTTCACGCCACCCGTCGTCGCCTCCACCGCGGCCATGTGCGAAAGCTCCTGCACCAGGGCCGGGTCCCACGTCGCGGACAGGCCGAGGGGCACCGGGTAGATGGTGCGGTATCCATGGATGATGTCGGCGCCGAACAAGAGGGGAATACCCAGGCGACTGGCAAGCGCCGCTTCCTGGAAAGGCCGCGTCTTGTCGACGCCGACGACGTTGAGCATCGAACCCAACTCACCCTTCCGCGCCAACGCCATCGCATCCACGTGTGTAAGCGTCTCGGGATTGACGGCAACCGCGTCGCCGTCAGTCGGCGTGGAGGCTCCACTGGCACCGTACTGCACGAGCTGACCGATCTTCTCGGCCAGCGTCATCCGCGCCAGCAGCGCATCCACCTTCCGCTCGATCTCCGGCGAAGCGAGCTGCGCGTTCGACGCTGGAACGACAGCGGCACCACCAACCGATGTGGCGCCCACGGCGCCGGCCAGGGCGATGGATGCGCCGAGCGCGAACATGCGCGTGGACAGGCGAGGACGAAATCGGAAGCTCATGCGTTCTCCGGGGAGGCGTCGCCAAGTGGCGGCGACGGGGACGACTCAGGAATGTAAACGTTTGCGGCAGCCCAGGTAAACCTTGCTTACTCGGCTTCGCCATCGTGCTGATTTGCCGTCGAGGCAGGGGAGGCGTCGGGTGCCGTTTTCTTGCGCTATGCCCTTCGCACTTCGCCCTTGCATTGCTCTCCACTCAAGTCGCCGTGCGGTCGGAGGGGAGCCGTGGGCTGTCGTTCTCGGAGCGATTCCGCAGGGAGGCGAAGGCCGGACGAGGACTTAGCGACGAGAATGGCAGCCCACGGCTCCCCCTTCCTCGACGCAAAGAACCAACCCGATGGCGAAGCCGAGCCACCCGATACCACACAAAAAAACCCGGCATCTCGCGATGCCGGGTTTCTTGTTCAACGCTGAAAGCCAGGGATCAGCCGGTGACGTTTTCGTCTTCGGTGACGGCCTTCATCGACAGGCGGATGCGGCCCTGCTTGTCGACTTCCAGGACCTTGACCTTGACCAGGTCGCCTTCCTTGAGCTTGTCGGAAACCTTCTCGACGCGCTCGCTGGAGATCTGCGACACGTGGACCAGACCATCCTTGCCCGGCATGATCGTGACGAACGCGCCGAAGTCCATCAGCTTGGCGACCTTGCCTTCGTAGATGCGGCCCGGCTCGACGTCGGACACGATCTGCTCGATGCGCTTGCGCGCGGCTTCGGCGGCTTCGCGGTTGACCGACGCGATCACGACATTGCCATCGTCGGTGATGTCGATGGTGGTGCCGGTCTCTTCCGTGATCGAACGGATGGTGGCGCCACCCTTGCCGATCACTTCGCGGATCTTGTCCGGGTGGATCTTGATCGTCAGCAGGCGCGGCGCGAACTCGCTCATTTCCGAACGGGCCGTGCTCATCACCTTGGCCATCTCGCCGAGGATGTGCACGCGACCGCGCTTGGCCTGGGCCAGCGCCGTGCGCATGATCTCTTCGGTGATGCCTTCGATCTTGATGTCCATCTGCAGCGCGGACACGCCATCGGCGGTACCGACCACCTTGAAGTCCATGTCGCCGAGGTGGTCTTCGTCACCCAGGATGTCGGAGAGCACGACGAAGTCGTCGCCTTCCTTCACCAGGCCCATCGCGATACCGGCGACCGGCGACTTCAGCGGGACGCCCGCGTCCATCATGGCCAGCGAGGAACCGCAGACCGAAGCCATCGACGAGGAACCGTTCGACTCGGTGATTTCCGAGACGACGCGAACCACGTACGGGAACTCCTCGATCGTCGGCTTGACGGCCTGCACGCCGCGCTTGGCGAGGCGGCCGTGGCCGATCTCGCGACGCTTCGGGCTACCGACGCGGCCGGTTTCACCCACCGAGAACGGAGGGAAGTTGTAGTGGAACAGGAACGTGTCCTTCCACTCGCCTTCCGGCGCGTCGATGATCTGCGAGTCGCGGGTGGTGCCGAGCGTGGCGACGACCAGGGCCTGCGTCTCGCCGCGGGTGAACAGCGCCGAGCCATGCGTGCGCGGCAGGACGCCGACGCGCACCGAGATCGGGCGGATGTCGTCGAGCTGGCGGCCGTCGATGCGGACCTTGGTGGACAGCACGCCGTCGCGCAGGGTGCGGTACTCGACCTCGCCGAAGGCGGCGCCGATGTCGCCATCGGTCCAGCCATTGGCTTCGGACTGGGCGGCGAGCGCGGCCTTCACTTCGGTCTTCAGCGCACTGATGACGTCGCGGCGAGCCAGCTTGTCGCGGATCTGGAAGGCTTCGGCGAAACGGTTGCCGACAACGGCCTTGACCGCGTCGTACAGCGCCGTCTTGGCGGCCGGGGCTTCCCACTTGAACGACTTCACGCCGGCTTCGGCGACGAAGGCGTTGATCGTGTCGATGGCGGCCTGCATCTGCTGGTGGCCGAAGACCACCGCGCCGAGCATGACGTCTTCGCTGAGCAGCTTGGCTTCCGATTCCACCATCAGCACGGCCTTGGCCGTACCGGCGACGACGAGGTCGAGGTCGGAGGTCTTCAGCTGGGCAGCGGTCGGGTTCAGGATGTACTGACCGTTGGCGTAACCGACGCGGGCGGCGCCGATCGGACCCTTGAAGGGCACGCCGGCGAGCGTCATGGCGGCCGAAGCGCCGATCAGCGCCGGGATGTCACCGTCGACTTCCGGGTTCAGCGACACGACCTGTGCGATGACCTGGATCTCGTTGCGGAACTCTTCCGGGAACAGCGGACGGAGCGGGCGATCGATGAGGCGCGAGGTCAGCGTCTCCTTCTCGGTCGGACGGCCTTCACGCTTGAAGAAGCCACCCGGGATGCGACCCGCGGAGTAGAACTTCTCCATGTAGTCGACCGTGAGGGGGAAGAAGTCCTGGCCCTCGCGTGCCTTGGGGGCCGCGACGACCGTCACCAGGACGACCGTGCCGCCCATGCTGACCATGACCGCACCGGAGGCCTGCCGGGCGATTTCGCCCGTCTCCAGTGTGACTTCGTGACTACCGTACTGGAATGACTTGGTTACTTTCGCCACTTCGATCTCTCCTCGTCCTGTTCCGGTGGTTTAGCGGCGCAGGCCGAGGCGTTCGATCAGGGTCTGGTAGCGGGCGAGGTCATTCGCCTTGAGGTACTGCAGGAGCTTCTTGCGACGGTTGACCATGCTGATCAGGCCGCGACGCGAGTGGTGGTCCTGCTTGTGCGCCTGGAAGTGATCCTGCAGCGCGGTGATGTTCGCGGACAGCAGCGCGACCTGGACTTCGGTCGAGCCGGTGTCGTTTTCCTTGCGACCGTAGTCCTTGATGATCTGGCTGGTCTGTTCGACGGTGAGCGACATGTGTATCGATTCCTTAAAAGCGGGTGCGAGACTTGCGCAACCTCAACGGCTACCGATGAAGTTGCGCAAGCCTCGCTTTTGATGAAAGCCGTTAAACGAGCACGTAATTGTAACGTCCTGCGCGTAGTGGCAACAAGCCCGGTCAGACGGGCGGCAGGTTGAAGCCCCTGAGGACGCGCAGGATACCGTCTTCGCCGGCCTCGCCCAAGGCCATCAGGCGCCCGTCGGCGCCCCAGACCCCGCAGCGGCCAAGGGTGACTCCCTGCCCCAGTGGCACCGGCTGGCCGAAACCCAGCACCCGGGTCTGTTCCGGGTCGAGATCCACCCGGGGGATATGGGACAGGCCCGCGTCCACGGGCAGGAGGCAGGCCTCGAGTTGATCCGGACCTGTTTCGGCGGCCTCGTGCAACTGGTCGAGCGTGACCATGGCGGGCGCCATGAACGGTTCGACCCAGAGCCGGCGCAACCCGGTCAGGTGGGCGCCACAACCCAGGTTCGCGCCAAAATCGACCGCCAGACTGCGCACGTACGTGCCCGAGCCACATTCGACGAACAGGCGCAGGGTGTCGCCTTCGCAATCGAGCACGTCCAGGCGATGGACATCGACTTCGCGGGCGGGAACGTCCACGGCCTCGCCACGGCGGGCGCGGACATACAGCGGCACGCCATCCTGCTTGATCGCCGAATAAGCGGGTGGGACCTGGACGATGTGTCCGCGCAGGGGCGCCAGGGCGGCCTCGATGGCCGCGTCGTCCAGTGACGGAACCGGGCGCGTCTCGACCATGTCGCCTTCCAGGTCGGCGGTCGTGGTGGTGACACCCAGCCGCACCTCGGCCTCATAGGCCTTGCGCGAGCCCAGCAACCAGCCGGCGATCTTGGTGGCCTCGCCGAAACAGAGCGGCAGCAATCCCGTCGCCAGCGGATCGAGGCTGCCCGTATGCCCACCCTTGGCCGCGCCCACGAGCCGGCGCGCCGTCTGCAAGGCCTGGTTGGAACTCAGGCCCAGCGGCTTGTCGAGCAGGAGGATACCGTGGAGGTCTCGGAAGATTCGGCGGTTCATGGGTATCGGAAACAGGGGCGGTGCGGCAGGGTTGCGACGATTCGGTGGCTGGCGGGCCATCGCCGACAGGGTCGGCTCCCACCAAAGCCGGCCAACCCTAAGACTGGGAGGACTCGGGTGGGAGCCGGCCAACCCCAAGACTGGGAGGACTCGGGTGGGAGCCGACCTTGTCGGCGATGCTCTTGTGGGAGCCGGCTATGCCGGCGATCCCGCGGCAGCGGGCAACCTTGTCGCGAGCACCCTATCGCCGCTGAAGCGGCTCCCACATGAGCCCATGGGCTCAGATATTGTCCGACGACTCAGGTCTCGTCCGGCGACCCGGGTTCGGCCGGGGGAACCGGGTTCTCGCGCAGCAGGCGTTCGATCCGCTCGCCGGTGTCCACGGATTCGTCGTACTTGAATTTCAGTTCGGGCACGCGGCGAAGACGCATGGAACGCGACAGCGCGCGGCGGAATTCCGGGGCGAGCTCCTTCAGCGCCTTGACCGCGACGACCGACTGCTCGGGCATCAGCGCGGTGACCCACACCGTGGCCCAGTCGAGGTCTCTGGTCACTTCCACGTCGGACACGCTGACCGACGGCAACGCGTGATCGCGTACCGCGGCATGCACCAGGAGACCGATCTCGCGCCGGAGTTCGGCGGAAACGCGGTCGGTGCGCTTGAAATCACGGGACGGCATATCCGCCTCCAGTTTTTAGGGGTGCAATAACGAATAAAGCCTCCCCGGCGCATGCCGGGGAGGCGCATTGCCCGCGGTTACAGCGTGCGGGCGACTTCGATGCGTTCGAAGCACTCGATCTGGTCGCCGACCTTCACGTCGTTGTACTGCTTCACGGCGATACCGCATTCCATGCCGTTGCGAACCTCGTCCACCAGCTCCTTGAAGCGGCGGAGCGATTCCAGCTCGCCCTGGAACACGACGACGTTGTCGCGCAGCACGCGGATCGGCTTGGACCGCTTGACGAAGCCCTCGGTGACCATGCAACCCGCCACCGCGCCGAACTTCGACGAACGGAACACGTCGCGGACCTGCGCGATACCGATGATTTCCTCGCGGATTTCCACGCCGAGAAGGCCCGATGCCGCCTGCTTCACCTGGTCGATGACGTCGTAGATGATCGAGAAGTAACGGACATCGAGGCCGTTGGTGTCGATCACCTTGCGCGCCGACGCGTCGGCACGGACGTTGAAGCCGATGATCAGCGCCTTGGAGGCCGCCGCCAGCGTGGCTTCCGACTCGGTGATGCCGCCCACGCCGGACGAGATCACGTTCACCTTCACCAGGTCGTTGCCGATCTGGGTGAGCGAATCGCGCAGTGCTTCCACCGAACCCTGCACATCGGCCTTGACCAGGATGTTGAGGGTCTGCTGGCCTTCGCCCTGGCCCATCTGGGCCATGATGTCTTCGAGACGGTTCGACTTCGAAACGAGGCGGTTTTCGCGACGCTTCTGCTGACGCTCGGCGGCGACCTGACGGGCGAGACGCTCGTCCTCGACCGCGACGAAGTCGTCGCCCGACTCCGGCACGCCGGACAAGCCCAGCACCTGCACGGGAATCGACGGGCCGGCTTCATTCACCTGCTTGCCGGTCTCGTCCACGAGCGCACGCATGCGGCCGTATTCGATACCGCAGACGACGAAATCGCCCTTCTTCAGCGTGCCCTGCTGGACCAGCACCGTCGCCACCGGGCCGCGGCCACGGTCGAGGCTGGATTCGATCACGACACCCGAGGCACGGCCATCGGCCACCGCCTTGAGTTCCATGATCTCCGCCTGGATCGAGATCGCGTCGAGCAGCGCCTCGACACCGTCGCCGGTCTTCGCCGAAAGCGGCACGAACGGCGTGTCGCCGCCCCACTCTTCCGGGATGACTTCGAGGTTCGCGAGGCCCTGCTTCACGTTGTCCGGATTGGCGTCGGACTTATCCATCTTGTTGACCGCGACGATCAGCGGCACCTTGGCAGCGCGCGCGTGACGCACGGCTTCCTGCGTCTGCGGCATGACGCCGTCGTCCGCGGCGACCACGAGCACCACGATATCCGTGGACTGCGCACCGCGTGCGCGCATCGACGTGAACGCGGCATGGCCCGGGGTGTCGAGGAAGGTGATCACGCCGCGGCTGGTTTCGACGTGGTACGCGCCGATGTGCTGCGTGATGCCACCGGCTTCGCCCGAGGCGACCTTGGTGCGGCGGATGTAATCCAGCAGCGAGGTCTTGCCATGGTCGACGTGACCCATGATGGTGACCACCGGCGGACGCGTGACCTTCTCGCCCTCGAGCTCGACGCTCTGGGTGTGCGAGGCCAGCGCGGCTTCCGCGTCGTTGTCGGTCGCGCGGACCGGGTTGTGGCCCAGTTCCTCGACGACGAGCGCCGCGGTGTCGTGGTCGATCGTCTGGTTGATGGTCGCCATGACGCCCATCTTGAACAGCGCCTTGACGACCTCGGCGCCCTTCACGGCCATCTTCTGCGCCAGTTCGGCGACGAGATTGTTATCGCCGATCACCACATCGCGAACCACGGCGACGGTCGGCCGCGTGAAGCCGTGCGGGCCGCCCGACGAAGCGCCGCCACGCGGCGCCTCGGCACGGCCCTTGGCCTTGCCGCCACGGCGGTTGCCGCTGGAACGGCGCGCGCGATCGGCGTCGGAGAGGTGCAGTTCGCCGGCGGCGAAACGCTTGCCACCCGCCTCGCGATCACGGCCACCGCCGCCACCGCCGCCGCCGCCCTGCTTCGGACGCGCGTTGCCGCGCGAATCGTTGGCGGCCGCGACCGCGCCCGGTGCCGGGCGGGAAGCGGGCGTGGAAGCCGCGGGACGCGCGGCGGCCGGAGCCGGTGCAGGAGCTGGCGCGGGTGCGGGCGCCGGCGGCGGAACCGGAGCGGGTGCCGGCTTGGCGATCACGCGCTCACGCTTACGCGGCTCGTGGATGCGCGGCAGGATCATGCCGAGCGAGCGCGTATCGAGCTTGCCCGTCTGGTGGGTCACGCCATCGTCGTTGCCGGACGTGGCGGCTGCCGGTGCGGGCGTGGATGCCTCGATCGTCGCCGGAGCGTCCGCCGGGGCCTGTGCCTGCTCGGCGCGTACACGTTCCGCCGCGGCCTGCTCGGCCTCGGCCTGGCGACGCGCTTCCGCGGCGGCCTCTTCCTGTCGACGCGCTTCGGCCTCGGCGTCGCGACGGGCCGCTTCGGCCTGTTCACGGCGCTCGGCTTCCTCGCGGCGTGCCGATTCCTCGTGCTCGCGCTGGGCATGGGACTCGGCCAGCTTGCGCGCGGCTTCCTCGCGTTCCGGCTCGTGCGCGGCATCTTCCGCGATCGCGCTGCGCTTGACGTACGTGCGCTTGGTGCGGACCTCGACGTTGACCGTCTTGGCGGCGCCAGCGCCCCGGCCCGTGCCGGAGTTCACTTTCAGCTCGCCAACGGTGCGGCGCTTGAGCGTGATCTGGCGCGGCGCCGACTCGTCCGCTTCGGGAGCGGCGTCGTTCTTGCCATGCGTGCGACGCAGGAAGCCGAGCAGCTTGAACTTTTCAGTGCTGCTGATGACTTGCTCCGCATCGGAGAATTTCATTCCGGCCTCGCCAAGCTGCCCAAGCAGCTTGTCGACCGGCAAACCCAGTTGCTGGGCGAGTTGTTTGATAGTGACGTCCGACATCGTTATTTATTCTCCGCCGTTCCCGCGCGTAACCCTACGTGCCGACGATGACCCGTACGGCTGCCTCCATCCATGGCGGGAGACCTCATGGCCTCCCTCGAGGCGCCCGTCCAGGACGCTTCCGGTCTCGCGCTCAGCCACCTTTCTCCAGGCGGGCGATCATCGGGGCGCGCGCAGCCATGATCAGCTGCGATGCGCGCTCCTCGGTCATGCCTTCGATATCGATGAGCTCGTCGACGGCGAGGTCGCCCAGGTCGTCGAGCGTCTTCACACCACGATCCGCCAGCGCGAAGGCGGTCGCATCGTCCATGCCGTCCAGCCCGAGCAGTTCCTCGGACGGAGCGTTTTCCTCCACGCCTTCCTCGGCGGCGAGCGCCTCGGTCAGCAGGGCGTCGCGGGCACGGGCGCGAAGTTCCTCGACGATGTCCTCGTCGAAGCCTTCGACCGCCAGTAGCTCGGCGCTCGGCACGTACGCGATTTCTTCCACGGACGAGAAGCCTTCCTGCACCAGGATGCTGGCGATCTCTTCGTCCACTTCCAGCTTGTCCTGGAACAGCGCCAGGGCGGCGGCCTGCTCGGCCTCGCTCTTCGCGGTGACCTGGTCCTGCGTCATCACGTTGAGCTGCCAGCCGGTGAGCTTGCTGGCGAGGCGCACGTTCTGGCCACCGCGACCGATCGCCTGGGACAGCTTGTCCTCGGCGACGGCGATGTCCATCGAGTGCTTCTCTTCATCCATGATGATCGACTGCACTTCGGCCGGCGCCATCGCGTTGATGACGTACTGCGCCTGGTTCTCGTGCCACAGGATGATGTCGACGCGCTCGCCATTGAGTTCGTTCGACACGGCCTGCACACGCGAACCGCGCATGCCGATGCACGCACCGATGGGATCGGTGCGGCTGTCGTGCGCCACGACGGCGATCTTGGCGCGGTCGCCCGGATCGCGGGCGCAGCCCTTGATTTCCACCAGGCCCTGGCCGACTTCCGGCACTTCGAGCTTGAACAGTTCGATCATGAATTCCGGCGCGCTGCGCGAAACGAACAGCTGCGGACCGCGGATTTCCGACTTCACTTCATAGAGGTAACCACGCACGCGGTCGCCCACGCGGGCCGACTCACGGGGAATGGTCTTGTCACGCGGGATGAACGCCTCGGCGTTGCTGCCCAGGTCGAGGTAGACGTTGCCACGCTCGACGCGCTTGACGATGCCCGTGACCAGTTCGCCCACGCGATCGGCGAAGGCGTCAACCACCTGCTGGCGCTCGGCCTCGCGGACGCGCTGCACGATCACCTGCTTGGCAGCCTGGGCCGCGATGCGGCCGAACTCGGCGTTCTCGATCTGGTGCTCGATCCAGCCACCGACCTCGGCCACTTCGTCCTCACCCGCTTCGTCCTGCGCGTCCATCAGGCGGATCTGGAAGGACGGATCCTCCATCTCGCCATCGTCCGCGATGATCTCCCAGCGACGGAAGGTCTCGTAATCGCCCGTGTTGCGATCGATCTCGACGCGGATGTCGGGATCCTCATCGGGGTAGCGCTTCTTGGCAGCCGAGGCCAGCGCCGCTTCCATGGCTTCGAAAATGACTTCGCGCGGTACGCCCTTTTCGTTGGCGACCGCGTCAACTACCAGCAAAAGTTCTTTGCTCATTGCCGCTACTCCCGTAAGGATGCCCCGCGGCACCCCGTCGTTTCGTTATTTGGGTTTCTTTCCGCCCGGCGTGGGCTTCGGCTGCGGCGCATAGCCGAGGGCCACCCAGTCGGGAACCACGCGGGCGCTTTCGACGTCCGCATGCTCGAATTCGAATCTACCGGCCTCGCCCTCGACCACGATGTGCTCGCCGTTCACTTCAACGACGCTGCCCTTGAGCCGGCGGCGCCCCTCGATGGGAGCCTTCAGCAGCACCTTGACCTCCTGGCCGGCCACGCGGGCGAACTGCCCGGCCGTGAACAGGGGGCGGTCGATGCCAGGGGAGGAGACCTCCAGTACATAGTTGCCGGGGATCGGATCTTCAACGTCCAGGAAGGCCGAGAACTCGCGGCTCGCGGCCTCGCAGTCCTCCACCGTGACCTCGCGCTCGCCACCGGGCACGTCGAGATAGACGCGCAGGGTGCTCTGCCCGCCGGACGGGATGAATTCGATGCCGAGGACCTCGAGACCGAGATCGGCCACGATGTCCGAGAATCGCTGTGAAAGTGCGTTGGTATCCACGTTACCTGCGGTTTTTGCGGTTTTTCCGGTCGCCAGAAACAAAAAAAGGGCGCGAACGGCCCATTCCTTTCGTCGCCGATGTATCCCGACACTTTCCTCCAGCGCCCTCCGCGATGCCCTGACGGCGCTCACAGTGTGTCGCAGGGAGCCTCCGTGCGCCCAACAAAAAAGCCTCACGAGGAGGCTTTCTTGTAAAAAGAAAGTTCCTTGAAGCGCCGCTCGACGAAAGGTCGAAACCGCCGTCAACGCCACTTAAGATTCACGAATTCTATCGCATTTTTGTCCGTTCATGCAAGTTGGCCTACCCCTCTTCCGGGGATACTTTCACGATGACGGATGAACCGCCCTACCCCCGATTCGCCTCCCGAGGCCGCGCCTACGTCTATGTAGTCCCGTGCCGGGACGAGGACCTGCTCAAGCTCGGCTTCTCGCGCGATCCCTTCACCCGGTTCAGCACCCTGCACCGGCGCTTCTTCGAGTTCTTCGATCTCGACCGGGGCCTGCTGGTGGATGCCGAGCGTGTCGCGGCGGCGCGGCGGATCGAGCGCCGCCTGATCGGCGCCTTCACGGAATATCACGCGATAGCCCCGCTGGTGGTGCCGGCCACGGCGGGCGGACATACGGAGTGGTATCGCGGGGGCCACCCTGAAGTGGCCGGCCTGCTACGGAGCATCGCGACGGAGGAAGGCCTGGTGCTGCAGGACGGCCTGAGGCCCTGGCTCCGCGCCCATCTCATGACCCGCGCGGACCTGCTCCACGACTGGTCGCTGCGCATCGTCGAGACGCTCGACTGGGCCCGTCACAATGTCCCGGACGACAGGGACGCGGTACGCCTCCGCCAAGCCTTGCTGGACACATGGGCCATGTTCGAAGCAGCGGAGATCGAGGTCCGGTCGCTGGTCCCCGCCGCCGTCGTCCACTGGTACGACCATGGCGAGCATCGCCGCCTTTTCGGCGAAGACCGCGTCTAGCAGGATGTCCCCAGCGGAACGGACACCAGGCTCCGCCATGCACCGGAGGCACGCTGCATGACGTGGACGTGGCGGCAGGTGCAGGGAATCGGTCCGCTCGCATGCAAGCGGTCTTCCAGTGTCGTCACGATGATGGCGCGGTCGCCGCGAACGTTCCTGGCCACCGACAGGTGCGGTACGTAATCGGGGAACGCCCGGCCATCGCGCGGCCGTTCGGGAAACGCCGCCTCCAGCGCGGCGGCAAGGGCCACGATGGCGTTACCGGGCGACGGTTTCAACCAGACGGTCGAGGGAAACGCCTGCACCGAGTCCAACTGGAACGAGGGTGGAGCATGGGCTCGTGCGACACCGCGTAACCGTTCGAGCGCCACGTCATCGACGTTGTCACTGTCGACGAAGGGATAAACGAGCGTGATATGCGCTCCCAACCCTCGTTGCGCCGCAGGGTCGAGCCGCGCGCGCAGATCGCCGACGAGGGGTTCGGCTTCCGGAACCATCAAGGCAAGCAGGGTTCGGCTCATGGATGCATTTTATACCTCGCCCCCGCGCATCCGGCTCGGCGGCAGATCGTTCATGCGCGCCCATGCGCGACGCAACTGGCGCGACGAGCCGAACCCGGCCCGCTCCGCCACGGTCTCGACATCCAGACGCGAACCGGTCAGCAACTCGCGAGCCAGGGCGACGCGCATGCGGTTCACGTAGTCGGTGACGCTCATGCCCGTGTGCTCGTTGAACAGGCGCGACAGGTTCCGCGGGCTCGATGCCGCGACCGACGCCAGCGACCCCACCGACCAATCGCGGGCCGGATCGGCCGCTACCGCGTCTTGCGCACGATGGACCGCGGCATGCACGTGATTGCGTCCCTCCAGCCACGGAGAGAGTTGAGGATCGCCGCCAGCCCTGCGCAGGTAGACCACGAGGAAGCGCGCGATGGCGAGCGCCACGGGTGGCCCCACCAGGGTTGCCACGAGGTGCAACATGAGGTCGACGCCCGCGGTGATTCCCGCGCTGGTCAGCCGTTCGCCGTCCTCCACATACAGCCGGTTTTCCCGCACACGGGCCGCTGGCGCCGCACGCATCAACTGCGCGGTGCAACCGTGGTGCGTCGTACATTCGTAGCCGTCGAGCAGCCCCGCGCGAGCTACGAGCAAGGCGCCGGAACAGATCGAAATCACGCGCATGCCAGGCCGCACGACCTTGCGCAGCCACGCGACGATCGCGGACTCACTCGCAGCATCCGCTGCCGCCGCCGTCCGGCCAGCGCCCAGCGGCACATCCGCCGCTCCGGGTACCACGACGATGGCCCCTTCCGGGATGCGAGCAGGCAACGGCGAGATGCCAGCGACATCCAGGCCGACTGAACTGCCGACCTTCCGCGCCGGACCCACAAAGACGGCGTCGAAGCGGACGACCGCTTGCTCCACGTTCGCCCTGCGCAACACTTCGATCGGCCCCGCGACATCGAGCAACAGCACTCGCGGCGGGACCACCACATAAACAGGGATCGGCCGTGGCGAAACCTTCGGCATCAGGACGCCACGCGCGGGGGTCCCGCCAGCGCCTGTTCCACCGTGGCGATCCGCGCGAACCGGTCTGCGAGCACCAGTTCCGTGCGCGCGCGGATCTCCGCCGCGCTCCATTCGCGTCCATCGACATCGACCATCGGAAAGGTGAGCGTCGCTTCGCCGACGTAGTCGACCTCGTAACCGAGGTCGGAGGCATGGCGCGTGGTGGTCTCGCAACACTGTTCGGTGCGCACGCCGGAGACGATGAGGCGGCGAACGCCGTGCATCGTCAGCCAGACATCGAGGCCCGAACCCACCAGGGCGCTGTGGCGCCGCTTGCGGAACGTGGCATCGGCATCGACACGAAGCGGCGCCAGCGTGGTCACGAAACCCGACGCTTCGGAAAACACCCCGCTCTCTTCCACATGGAAAATCTGCACGACGGGAATCCTGCTTCGCTTCGCCCCATCGACCAGGGCCTGTTGCCTCTCAATATAAGCAGCGACGTCCTCATCGCGCCAGTAGCTGCGCTGTCGAAAGGATTCCTGGGCATCAATGACGATCAAGGCGGTATCGGCAAGGGACATGGCGGTTTTCCTTTGGGAAGAGAAGGCTAGTTTCCGCTTCACCGAGCCAACCCGACAGGCCACGCGCGGACACGCACCGGACAATTCACGCCATGCTACGTAACCGGGTGGGAAGCGGGCTGGCCCGCGATTCGCCTCGCCCGATCACCGCAAGGCCTCCTTCGCCAGCAGAAAGATCGAGGAACCGCGGGCCAGCCCGCTTCCCACCCAGGTGCGGCAAAGAAAACTCTCCACAAAAAAAGCGCCCGCTCTTTCGAGCGGGCGCCTGCTTCACAGCGTCGACTACACGTCGATCAGTTCGTCCACGTCGCCTTCAAGGTCACGCCCGAGAACGCGGTGTAGCCGTTGAGCATCACGTAGTAGGTACCGGCTTGCGTCGAGGCGAACGAGCAGCTTTCCGTGTTGCCCGTGATGTACGGGCGGCAGTTGTAGCTCGACGTCGTGGGTGCCGATCCGAACTTCACGTACAGGTCGGCGTCGCCCGTGCCGCCCGAGATCGCGATCTTCAGGTTGGTCGCGCCCGAGGGAATCGCCACGGTGTAGTTGAGCTTGCCGTTCTGCGCCGCCGCCAGGCCCGTCACCGCCACGCCGTTCTGCAACACGTTGGTGGGCGGCGGAGTCGTGCCGCCCCCGCTCACCCAATTGGCCTGGGCATAGGTGTTCAGCTTGCCGATGTCGAAGCTGCCGAAGCCGGTCGCCTGGTCGAACCCCGTGGCCGCGGTGTAGCCGTGGCTCTGGTAACCGTTATTGCCCGAGGTCACGTCGTGCAGCAACGTCGTCTGCGTCGGGAACGTCTGGTAGAACTTCGACGCGGGGAAGCCGATGACGTTATTCGCGGCCGATTCGATGCGCGCGAATGCGCCGACGAACAACGGAGAGGCAAGGCTGGTGCCGCCGACCTGCTCCGTCGTCCCGTTCACGACGATCAACGCACCGGACGACGAGGCGGCGTCGAACGACACGTCCGGGCCCACGCGCTTGGTCGAGCTGGTGACCGACGACTGCCACGAGGGCGCCGTCTCGAACAGGCTGGTGCCGCCGCCGGTGGCCCACAGGCGCTGGTTGTTGTCGCCCTGGCTCGGCGCGATGGCCGACAGGCCCTCGTTCCACACCGTTTCCCCCGTCCACGTCGTGCCGCTTGTGGAGAGTTGCGTGCCGCCCACCTGGATCACGTAGGGCGAGCTGGCCGGTTCGCTCACCGAGTAGTGGGACAGGTTGATTTGCACCGTACCCGCGGAGTTGGCCACGTAACCGGGCGAGCCGGACAGCGGATCGGACGACCACTGGTACACGCCGGCATCGCCGGCCGCGACCGAGAAGGTCTGCCCCTGGGCCACGGCCTGCTGGAAGATGGCGTCGTCGGCGGCCTGCGTACCGGATTGTTCCGCGGCCGTTTCGTCTTCGCCGAGCGAGACGTTGATCAGCTTCGCGATGTTGTCGGTCACTGCACGGTTGAAGGTCGCCGTGATGCCCGCGTTGGTGATGCCGCTGGAGCTCGAATCGCCATTTGCCGAGGTATAGAAGATCAGCTGCTTGACGCCACCGGCGATGCCGACGATGTCCTGGCTGTCGAGCGACCATTCACCGTTGGAATCCGGATCATTGGCGAACGTACCGGTCCCGACCTTGGTGATGGTGGAGTTCACCGTGGCCAGGCCCGCGCTCGACGTGAAGCTGTTGAGATCGGCGACGGTCTGGGTGATCGAGCCCCAGGTGATGATGCCGACGGCGGTGTTGCTCGCCGTCGGCACACTGGAGCCGCCATAAATGGCGGCGAAGTCCTGCGGGTGGTGCGAGCTGACGGCCGCGGTGGCTAGCGTGCTAGACGCCGGCCCCGGCACGGTGACGTTCTCGGGTTTGTACACATGGTGCAGCGTGTGCTTCACCGACACGTTCTGCAGGCCCAGCACCGCATCGACGGAATCGCCGAGCGCAGCGGGAACCAGGGCAGGCGTGTCGTTGGCGAAGAACTCGCGTCCGTTCGCGTTGAACCGCTTGATCGACGTGTGGAAACCATTGGACGCCGTGCCCGCGGTGCCGTCGGCGGAGACCAGCAGGTTGTTCGGAGCGACGTCGATGTTGGTGAAGCCGGCCTGCTTCAGGTGCGCGACGACCGCGTCGACCTGGGCCTGTGTCGGCGCGAAACGCGCCTTGAACTGTTCCGGCGTGAGGAATCTGCCATACAGCGGGTTGCCCGGCGTGGTGACGCCGGCCAGGAAAGTCTGCAACTGATCGGGATTGCGTAGCTTGAGGCTGACCGTGACGTGCAACGGCTGGTCGGCCGCCATCGCCGTCACCGCCGTGCCGTCGATATGCGGAGACCCGGTCATGTTGAGTGAGTAACCGGTCGTCGCCGTCGATGACGCCGCCGCCGGGAGCATCGCCGCCCTCGTATGCGTGGATACCCACGCGTCCTCCGCATGCGCGGAAAGGGAGGACATCGCCAGTGCGATGGCCATCGTCAGTACCGTCTTGCGCGTGATCCCTGAAGCAAATGCATCGATCTTCATGATTGATCCTTCCATTAGCCCGTAGATTGCTTCCGCCGGGGCGGAAGCCCTGACACTGCTGGCGTTATGGCTGAAGCGGCACCTTCCCCGCCGGTCCGACGGACCCCTGCTGCGTAGATCGCAGGAAATCGCGAATTCCCCCACCGTCCCGCCTGTTGCACCCCCTGCCCGGTCGAGGAAGGGGTGAGCGAGCTTTCGCCAGGCTTTCCGGGTCGGCGGACGGGGGCGCCGGAAAGGTCTGTCCGTGACGTGCCCCGCAGAATCCGGGACGAAATGAGACAACGGTGCGCCGCAAACGTCGGCGCCCGCGCGACACGGTGGCCGAGGGCCTCGCAATAACTTGCGGAAAAGGCACCCCTTAACTCACGGGGGTGGCATACCGTATGGCGGGAATCATGAGAATGGCGGACGGGACCCGCATGACCAATGGGCATTGCGCCGATGCCTCCATCCACCGCAAATGAGCCTACCGACCTCCGCAAGGGAAGCTCCATGCCGCGCCTGACGCTGCTCGCCTCGCTGTCCCTGTTCATCGCCTGCGGAGCCGCGGTCGCGCGGTCCACGCCACCCATCGATCCAGCGGCCATGGATCATGCCTATGAACGGCTGAGCAAGGCCTTCGTCGACGCCGGGAAGACCGACGCCCTTTCCATCGCCGTCGTCGATCATGGCAAGGTGCGCTACTACAACGCCGGCACCCTCGTGCCGGGGAAATCCACCGCGCCCAGTGAACGGACGGTCTACGAGATCGGCTCGATCAGCAAGGTCTTCACTTCGCTGCTGCTCGCACAGGCCGTGATCCAGCGCCGGGCGACAGCGGACGACGACCTGCGCCGCTACCTCCCCGGCCCCTACCCCAACCTGGTTTATCAGGGCACGCCGATCCGCCTTGTCGATCTCGCGGATACCACCTCCGCCCTTCCCGACAATCTTCCCGACATGGGCAAGCTCGCTGCCGGCGTACCTCCCGATCGCGTACCGTTCGTCGCCACGAAGGCCCTGGCCGCATACGACCGGGCCCGCATGTTCACGGACCTCGCGACGGTGCGGCTCTCCGCACGGCCCGGCACGGCGCCCCGGCACTCCAACCTCGCCTCCATCCTCCTGGCCGTGGCGGTGGAGAAAGCCCTCGGCGCCCCTTACGACGTATTGCTCGAGCGCCATATCGAGAAACCCTTCGGCATGGGCCGGGGCCTGGGTCACACGCGCGAAGAGAGCCTCGCCGTCGGCTACGACGCGCAGCACCGGCCCTTGCCGCCACTCGACGCGCCCTACGTGGCCAGCGCTGGCGGCTTGCGCTACAGCACACAGGACATGGCGCGATTCGTCCTGGCGCAATTGAACGATACCGACCCTGCCATCGCCCTCAGCCAGCGGGTGGCCTGGGGCGATCCCGAAGGCGATGCCGTCGCATTCAACTGGAAGGTGGACACGACCATCGACGGCAAACGCCGCCTGCGTGCTTCCGGTGGCACCTTCGGCTTTTCGAGCTACATGGAGATCTATCCGGACATGGCGTATGGCGTGATCCTTCTGGCGAATCGCCCGGGTAGCACGCAAAGCGAACTGGAAGCGTTGGCGGAACAGGCGCGCCTCGACATGCTCGGTAAACCAGCGGCCCAGACAGCCCTGGAAACCGCCCTCGCGGCGTCCGAGTTCCACGATTTCGCCAGTACCGTCGCCTCGGTCCGGCAGAAGCACCCGGAGCTGCACCTCGGCGAAGGCAAGGTCAACGATTGGGCTTACGCGCTGCTCAAGGCGAAGAAGACCGCGCAGGCGATCGAGGTGTTCGAGTACAACACCGGCCGCTGGCCAAAGAGCTGGAATGCGTGGGACAGCCTCGCCGAAGGCTACGAGACGGCGGGTGACTCCTCGAAGGCGATCGAGAACTACCGGCGCTCACTCGCGCTCAATCCTGCGAACGCGCATGCGTTGGAGCGGCTGAAGGCACTGCAGCCCGCCAGGCCCTGAAGGGCTCCGGGAATGTGACCCGGTCCCTTGCCGCGGGAACGACCTGCTGTGTAACGTCGGGCGATTCCCAACGATGGAGGACCTCCGTGAAGCGTCTGAGCCTGATCCTCTCGACCTGCCTCGTCGCTTCGGCGGCCTTGTCTTCCTCCGCCCTGGCCGCCACGCCACCGCATTTCGCCATCGAAGGCGACCACTTCCTGCTCGACGGCAAACCCTACGTCATCCGCTCCGGTGAGATGCACTACCCGCGCATTCCGCACACGGAATGGCGCGACCGCCTGCGCAAGGCACGGGCCATGGGTCTCAACACCATCACCACCTATGCGTTCTGGAACGCCAGCGAGCCGGAACCGGGCAAGTTCGATTTCAGCGGCGACAACGACATCGCGACCTTCGTCCGCACCGCGCAGGAAGAAGGGCTCAACGTGATCGTGCGCCCCGGTCCGTTCGTTTGCGCGGAATGGGAGTTCGGTGGTTTTCCCGCATGGCTGCTGCGCACGCCGGGCCTGCGGGTGCGCTCCCTCGACCCGCGCTTCCTGCAAGCGAGCGCCGCGTGGTTCAAGCGCCTCGGACAGGAGCTGACTCCGCTGATGAGCACGCGCGGCGGGCCCATCCTCATGATGCAGGTGGAGAACGAATACGGTTACGTCGGTAACGATCGCGACTACATGGAAGCGATCCGCCGGCAGATGACCGATGCCGGCTTCGACCTGCCCTTGTTCATGTCGAATGGTCCGGGGCCCACCTGGATGTCGCGCGGTACGTTGCCCGGCATGCTGTCGGTCATCAATTTCACCGGCGACGCGGCGAAAACGGAACGTGCGTTCCATCGTTCGGAGCCCATCATGCAGGGCATGCCCAGGATGGCTGGCGAGTACTGGAGTGGCTGGTATGACCGCTGGAGCGAGCCGCACAACACGCGCACGGCCGGCGAAGTGGCGGGGGCCGTCGGCTGGATGCTCGATCGCGGTATCTCGTTCAACCTCTACATGGTCGACGGCGGCACGAACTTCGGCTGGATGAACGGCGCGAATAACGAGGACGGCAAGTACCTGCCTGTCACCACCAGCTACGACTACGATTCACCCATCGACGAAGCCGGCCGCATCACGCCGAAATACCAGGCGCTGCGCAAGGTCATCGCCGGCCACTTGCCCAAGGGCGAGTCGTTGCCGAAGGTGCCTGCGTCGTCGCCGACGGTCGCCATCGCCCGCTTCGAGTTGAAGGAATCGTTGGCCTTGCTGGACGCCCTGCCCGTGCTCTCGAAGCCGCAGACGAGCCTGACGCCGCATGGCATGGAAACCTATGGACAGGACTACGGCCTGATTCTCTATCGCAAGAAGCTCGACGCGGAAGCGAAGGGCAAGCTCGACGTCAGCGACGTGCACGACTACGCCACCGTCCTCGTCGATGGCCGTCCCACCGGCACGCTGGACCGACGCAAGCAGGAACACGAACTGCCCGTGGACCTGAAGAGCGGCGACACGCTCGATCTGCTCGTCGAGAACATGGGCCGGATCAACATCGGCACCGGCATGGAAGAAGATTACAAGGGCATCACCTTGTCCGTGCAGGTCGCCGGAAACGACCTCACGAACTGGAGCGTGTATCCCCTGCCCCTCGACGATCTTTCCGACCTCACCTTCAAGGCAGGCTCACCGTCACAAGGACCGGCGTTCTGGCACGGCAGCTTCGACGTGAGCAAGGTCGCCGGCACGTTCCTCGACATGCGCGGCTGGAACAAGGGCAACGTCTGGGTGAACGGACATCACCTCGGACGTTTCTGGAACATCGGGCCGCAGCAGACGCTCTACGTGCCGCCGTCGTGGCTGCATGAAGGACACAACGATATCGTCGTCCTCGAAATGCAGCCCGGCGGCACGCACGCGGTCGCAGGACTCAAGGACCCCATCTTCGGGCCGGCGGCGAAGTAACCGGCGTCAGGCGGGGTGGCCTTTCAGGCCATCCCGCGAGCCTTCAACACCGCCGCTTCGGCGCCCATCCGGCGCGAGGCTTCC
This sequence comes from Luteibacter sp. W1I16, assembly GCF_050434905.1. Taxonomy (NCBI): domain Bacteria; kingdom Pseudomonadati; phylum Pseudomonadota; class Gammaproteobacteria; order Lysobacterales; family Rhodanobacteraceae; genus Luteibacter; species Luteibacter sp. W1I16. Next base: position 4,015,156 of record NZ_JBNDJJ010000001.1, on the reverse strand, counting down.
GCCACTTCCTTGCTGACGATGACCTTGCCGATCGGCGCCAGCGCGATGCCGGCCAGCTTGAGATGCTGGATGCCGAAAGGAATGCCGATGATCGTCACGAAGCAGGCGATCGCCGAGCACACGTGGCCGATCGCCAGCCAGATGCCGGCGAAAACGAACCAGACGATATTGCCGATCGTGCCGAGGCCGCTGGTGCCGATATCGCCGCGTCCCGAGAGATCACGGCGGCTGATGGCTTCCCGGCCGAACGGCAGGAAGGCGAACTGGCCGATCACGAAGCAGGCGCGACCCCACGGGATACCGACGATGGTCAGGAAGCACAGAAGTCCCGCCAACCACCAGCCCAGGCCCATGAGGAACCCGCCCATCACGAACCACAACACGTTTCCAATCGCTCTCATGCCTTGCTCCTTTTGGTGACCTGGTGTGAAACGTAATCGCGAAAAGCCGGTGGGATAAGTGTCGGAATACCTAGACGAACAAGCAAAAGAAAAAGGCGCGAACCGGAGTTCGCGCCTTTAGAAAACTGGTAGCGGGGGTAGGATTCGAACCTACGACCTTCGGGTTATGAGCCCGACGAGCTGCCAGACTGCTCCACCCCGCATCAGAGTCAGCAAGTATATGGATGTGGCCGGATTCTTGCAAGCCCTTTTCTTACGTTCGTGTGAAAAAAGGTTCTGTGGGAGCCGACCTTGTCGGCGATCCCGCGGCAGCGCGCCAGCTTGGCGCAAGCACCCAATCGCCGACAAGGTCGGCTCCCACCAGAGCATCCTGCCTCCACAGCATCCTGCCTCCAAAAAAAAAGGGCGCCGGATCACCGGCGCCCTTCGATCGTTCCTTGCCCCGCGGGATCAGCCTGCGAAAGCTCGCTGGCACCATGCCAGCAGCGGTGCCCAGGTGAAGCCGAGGACCAGCAGCGCGAGCGCGTTGATCGACAGCACCCAGCGAGCCGGTGCGTCGGCGGTGGCGCGGACGTCGGTGCCTTCGGCCGGCTGGTCGAAGTACATGACCTTCACCACGCGCAGGTAGTAGTACAGGCCGATGATCGCGAAGACCGCGCCGACCAGGGCGAGCCAGAGCATGCCCGCGTCGACGGCCGCCTTCAGCACCAGAAGCTTGCCGAAGAAACCGAACAAGGGCGGCACGCCGGCCAGCGAGAACATCACCAGCAGCATCAGGAAGGCGAACCATGGCGAGCGCTGGTTAAGGCCGCGCAGGTCGTCGATCTCTTCGCACTCGAAGCCCGAGCGCGACAGCACGAGGATCATGCCGAAGGCCGCGGCGCTGGTCAGGGCGTAGCTCACCGCATAGAACATCGAGGCCGAGTAGCCTTCAGGACCGGCGTTCACCAGGCCGAGCAGCAGGTAGCCCATGTGCGAGATGGTCGAGTAAGCCAGCAGGCGCTTGAGGTTGGTCTGCACGATGGCGACGAGGTTACCGATCGCCAGCGAAAGCACCGCCAGCACGGCGAGCATCAGCTGCCACTGCGAGGCCAGGCCGGTGGCGCCACCGGCGGCATCGCCCATGCCGGTGGACAGCAGGCGGTAGGCCATGCCGAATGCGGCCAGCTTCTGCGCCGAACCGATGAACACGGTCACGGCCGTCGGCGAGCCCTGGTAGACGTCCGGGATCCACATGTGGAACGGAGCGGCACCCAGCTTGAAGCCGATGCCGACGATCATGAAGACCAGGCCGAACAGCAGCAGGGTCTTCCACTCCGTGCCGACGATGGCCGCATGGATCGTGTGCAGGTCGAGGCTGTGCGTGGCGCCGTAGACCATCGACATGCCGTATAGCAGCATGCCCGAGGCCAGCGCGCCGAGGACGAAGTACTTGATCGCCGCTTCCGAGGAAAGCGCCGAATCGCGGTTCAACGCCACCAGCGCGTACGACGAGAGCGTCAGCAGTTCGAGGCCGAGATAGACCGTGACGAGGCTGCCGGCGGACACCAGGAACATGATGCCCACGGTGGCGAAGATCGTCAGCGTGTAGAACTCGCCGAACGGGATAGCCCTTTCCTTCAGATAGGGGCGCGCATAGACGAAGATCACCGCGGTGATCAGCAGCGAGAACAGCTTGAGGACCTCGGCCACGCCGTCGCGGACGAACATGCCGCTGAAGGCCGTGACTGGCGCCGCGGGCTGGCCACTGACGACGAGGTAGGCCCCGATCAGCATGACCAGGATGGAGAGCCAATGGACCGCGCCCTTCTGGCCCGGCTTGAGGTACGCGTCCAGAAGGAGCAGCACGCAAGCCGCGACCACGAGGTAGACCTCGGGAAGCAGGATCAGGATGTCGTTGATACTCGGCATGGATAGTTCCCGCTCAGACTTTGGTGATGGCCAGTTGCTCGACGATACGAGCGACCGAGGCATCCATCAGGTGGACCAGCGGCTCCGGCCAGATGCCGAGGATCAGCACACCGGCGGCGAACGCGCTCAGCATGAAGATCTCGCGACCGTTGACGTCCGTCAGTTCCGCGACGTGCTTGTTCGTGACATCGCCCCAGAGCACGCGCTTGACCATCCACAGCGTGTAGGCGGCGCCGATGATCAGGGTGAACGCGGCGAACAACGCGATCCAGGGGTTGGCGCTGAACGAAGCCAGGATGACCATGAACTCGCCGACGAAACCACTCGTGCCCGGCAGGCCGCTATTGGCCATGGCGAAGAGCACGTAGAACGGAGCGAAGATCGGCATCACGTTGATGACGCCGCCGTAGTCCTTGATCTGGCGCGTATGCATGCGGTCGTAGAGCACGCCGATGCAGCTGAACATCGCGCCGGAGATGAAGCCGTGCGAGATCATCTGCACCATCGCACCTTGCATGCCAAGGCGCGCGGCCTCGGGATTGTTCGTCTCGCGAACCAGGAGGAAAGCGATGAAGATGCCGAGCGTGACGAAGCCCATGTGCGCGATGGACGAGTACGCCACCAGCTTCTTCATGTCCTGCTGGACCAGCGCCACGTAGCCGATATAGCAGACCGCGATGAGGCTGAGCACGATGACCAGCCAGGCGAAGTGATGCGAGGCGTCAGGCGTGATCGGCAGGCTGAAACGAAGGAAGCCGTAGCCGCCGATCTTCAGCATCACCGCCGCCAGCACCACCGAACCGCCGGTGGGCGCTTCCACGTGGGCATCCGGCAGCCACGTATGCACCGGCACCATCGGCACCTTGATCGCAAAACCCAGCAGGAAGGCGAAGAACAGCCAGCTCTGCTCGGTCATCGTCAGGTGGACGTTGGCCATGTCGGCGATGGCGAAGCTGCCGCCGGTCTTGTGATACAGGTAGATCAGGCCGATCAACATGAAGATCGAGCCGAAGAACGTGTAGATGAAGAACTTCAGCGTGGCGTAGACGCGGCGCGGACCGCCCCAGATACCGATGAGGACGAACATCGGGATCAGCATCGCCTCGAAGAACACGTAGAACAGCAACGCGTCGGTGGCGCAGAACACGCCGATCATCATGCCTTCGAGGATCAGCATCGCCGCCATGTACTGGTGCGGCTTGTTCTGGATGATCTCCCACGCACCCACGATCACGAGAATCTGGACGAAGGTGGTGAGGATGATCAGGGCGACGGAGATACCGTCGACCGCCAACGAGTAGTTGATGCCCAGCGACGGGATCCAGCTCATCGATTCGCCGAGCTGGAGGGTACCCGTGGAGGCGTCGTAGGCAGGCAGGAGGGCCAGGCTGGCGGCGAAGGTGGCGACCGCGACCAGCAGCGAGATCCAGCGGGCGAGGCCTGGGCGACCGGAGCCGGCCAGCAGCACCGGGATGGCGCCGACGACCGGGAGCCAGATCAACAGGCTGAGCAAGTGATTCGACATAGAGCTCGTTTCCCTTATTGCCCGATCAGCCAGTACCCGCCGAGGAGCAGGATAAGACCGAGGATCATGGCGAACGCGTAGTGGAAGAGGAATCCGGATTGCAGGCGGCGGGTGCCGCTGGCGATGCGCTGCACGAGGCCGGCCGAGCCGTTCACGATGGCACCGTCGATGATGGCGGCATCGCCCACCTTCGACAGGCCTTCACCCAGCTTCACGCCACCCTTCGCGAACACCGCGAAGTAGAGTTCATCGATCCAGTACTTGTGGTTGAGCAACTCGTACACCGGCTTCAGCGCGCTCTTCGCCTTGTCGGCGACGGACGGGTTGAACAGGTAGACGTAGGTGGCGACGGCGAAGCCCGCGAAGGCCAGCCAGAACGGCGCGGCGGTGAAGCCGTGGATCGCCATGTTCAACGCGCCATGGAATTCATGCGCTAGTTCGCCGAGGACATTGTTCGCCTCGTTCACATGGATGGCCTTGCCGAACCAGTCGCCGAACAGCATCGGGCCGACGGTGAAGAAGCCGATCAGGATCGAGGGGATGGCCAGCAGCACCAGCGGCACGGTGACGACCCAGGGCGACTCGTGCGGGGCGTGTTCCAGGACGCCCGGCTCGTGATGCGGGTCTTCCTTGTGCGTATCGCCATGCGCGTCGTCATGCGACGCGTGCGCATCGTGATGGGCATGGCCATGCGCGACCGTGAAGCGTTCCTTGCCGTGGAAGGTCATGTAGAGCAGGCGGAAGCTGTACAGCGACGTGACGAACACGCCGGCCAGCACGCAGAAGTACGCGTAACCCGCGCCCCAGCGATGCGACTCGCCGACGGCCTCGATAATGGCGTCCTTCGAATAGAAGCCCGAGAAGAACGGCGTGCCGGCAAGGGCCAGCGAGCCGATCCACATCGTGATCCAGGTCACCGGCATGTACTTGCGCAGGCCACCCATGTAGCGCATGTCCTGCTCGTGGTGCATGCCGATGATGACCGAGCCCGCACCGAGGAACAGCAGCGCCTTGAAGAAGGCGTGGGTCATCAGGTGGAACACGGCGCCGCTATACGCGGACACGCCGAGGGCGACGGTCATGTAGCCCAGCTGCGAGAGCGTCGAATACGCGATCACGCGCTTGATATCGTTCTGCACGATGCCGATCAGGCCGGTGAACAAGGCCGTCGTCGAACCGATCACGAGGATGAACGACAAGGCGGCATCGGTCAGTTCGAACAGCGGCGACATGCGGGCGACCATGAAGATACCCGCGGTCACCATCGTGGCCGCGTGGATCAGCGCCGAGATCGGCGTGGGGCCTTCCATCGAATCCGGCAGCCACACGTGCAACGGCACCTGGGCCGACTTGCCCATCGCGCCGATGAACAACAGGATGCCGATCACCGTGGCGGCATCCCACGCATGGTTCTGCGTGATCTGCAGGGTCTTGCCGACCAGTTCCGGAGCGTGGTCGAAGGCCGTCTGGTAGTCCAGCGTGCCCATGAAGTACAGGATCGCCGAGATGCCGAGCAGGAAACCGAAGTCGCCCACGCGGTTGACCAGGAAGGCCTTGAGGTTGGCGAAGATCGCCGTCGGGCGCTTGTACCAGAAGCCGATCAGCAGGTACGAAACCAGGCCCACCGCTTCCCAGCCGAAGAACAGCTGCATGAAGTTGTTGCTCATGACGAGCATCAACATCGAGAAGGTGAACAGGGAGATGTAGCTGAAGAAGCGCTGGTAGCCCGGGTCGTCCGCCATGTAACCGATGGTGTACAGGTGCACCAGCAGCGACACGAAGGTCACGACCACCATCATCATGGCGGTGAGGCGGTCGACCATGAAGCCCACGGAGGCGTGGTACTGGCCGATCTGGAACCAGGTGTAGATGTCCTGGTTGAAGTTCTGCGCGCCGCCCCAGACCAGCTGGTAGAGCACGTAGAACGACAGGCCGCAGGCGATCGCGACGCCGAGCAGCGTGGCGGTATGCGCCCCTGCCCGGCCGATCACCTTGCCGAACAGGCCGGCCAGGATCGAACCCACCAGCGGCGCGAGGGCGATCGTCAGCAGGATTGAAAGCGAGAGACTCATCGGATCAACCCTTCATGCTGTCGATTTCGGCGACATTGATCGTGCTGCGGTTACGGAACAGCAGGACCAGGATCGCCAGGCCGATGGCGGATTCCGCCGCGGCCACGGTGAGGATGAAGAACACGAACACCTGGCCGCCCACGTCGCCGAAGAAGCGCGAGAAGGCCACGAAGTTGGTGTTCACCGCCAGGAGCATCAACTCGATCGCCATGAGCAGCACGATTACGTTCTTGCGGTTGATGAACAGGCCGGCGACGGCGATACAGAAGAGGATCGCGCCGAGGACGATGTAATGGGAAAGCGTGATCACGGAGCGTTCTCCTGCGGCGGCACGACGACCGGGGCCGGGCTGACGGAAGCCATCTGTTCGCTGGCCACCTTGACCACGCGGACGCGATCGACGGCGTTGACGGCCACCTGCTGCGCGGCGGTCTGATGACGCACACCGGCGCGCTGGCGCAGGGTCAGGGCCACGGCGGCCACGATACCCACGGTGAGGATCAGCGCGGCGATCTCGAACGGCAGCAGGAACTCCGTGTAGAGCGCCTGGCCCAACCACGCCACGTTGGAATCGCCGGCCGGGTTGGGACCCAGCGTATGGGTGTGCATGGCCTTGACGCCGATCATCGCCAGCATTTCGGCCAGCATGACCAGGGCCACGACGATGCCCACCGGCAGGTAGCGGATGAAGCCCTCGCGGACCTGCTCCTGCTTGATGTCGAGCATCATGACGACGAAGAGGAACAGCACCATCACCGCGCCGACGTAGACCACGACGAGGGCGATGGCGAGGAACTCCGCTTCGGCCAGCAGCCAGACGCAGGCCATGCTGAAGAAGGTCAGCACCAGCGAGAGCACGGCGTGCACCGAGTTCTTCACCGAGATGACCATCAACGCGCCGATGACGGACACGGCACCGAAGAAGTAGAAACAGATGAGTTGGAGCAAATCGTTATTCATCGCATAGGTCTCTTCGGCGCTCAGCGGTAAGCCGCGTCCTGAGCGCGGGCGGCAGCGATGTCCTGCTCGAAACGGTCACCGATGGCCAGCAGCTGGCCCTTGGTCACCACGTTCTCGCCACGATGCTCGAAGTGATACTCGTGCACGTGCGTCTCGACGATCGAATCCACCGGGCAGCTCTCTTCGCAGAAACCACAGAAGATGCACTTGAACAGGTCGATGTCGTAGCGCGTGGTGCGGCGCTGGCCGTCTTCCGCGCGCGGAGCCGAATCGATCGTGATCGCCAGCGCCGGGCACACCGCCTCGCACAGCTTGCACGCGATGCAGCGCTCTTCACCGTTGGCGTAACGGCGCAAGGCGTGCAGGCCACGGAAGCGGTTCGACTTGGGGATGTGCTCCATCGGGTAGCGCATCGTGTACTTCGGCTTGAACATGTAGCGCATGGTCAGCGCCATGCCCTGGAACAGCTCGATGAGCAGCAGGCTCTTGAAATAGTGGGTAACGCGGGTCATGGCTTTCAGGCTCCCGTGCCGATGTGGACCCAGCCGAAATACTTCATGCAGCCGGCGACAAGGACCCAGACGATGGTGATGGGGATGAAGACCTTCCAGCCGAGGCGCATGATCTGGTCATAGCGGTAGCGCGGGAAGCTCGCGCGGAACCACAGGAACAGGAAGGCGAAGATGAAGGCCTTGATGAACAGCCAGTGGAAGCCACCGTGGCCGACCACGCCCCACGACTCGGGGAACGGCGACAGCCAGCCGCCCATGAACAGGATCGAGGTGAGGAAGCTCACCAGGATCATGTTGGCGTATTCGGCCAGGAAGAAGATGGCGAACGCGGAACCGGAATACTCGACGTGGAAGCCCGCGACGATTTCCGATTCGCCTTCCGCGACGTCGAACGGCGCACGGTTGGTTTCGGCCACGCCCGAGACGAAGTAGATGACGAAGACCGGAAGCAACGGCAGCCAGTACCAGTCGAAGAAATTACCCGACTGCCCGTTGACGATCGCCGTCAGGTTCAGGCTGCCGGTCAGCACCAGCACGCAGACGATGGACATGCCCATCGCCAGTTCGTACGAGATGACCTGCGCCGCCGCGCGCATGGCGCCGAGCATCGCGTAGCGCGAGTTCGACGACCAGCCGGCGAGGATGATGCCGTACACGCCCATCGAGGTCATCGCGAGCAGGTACAGCACGCCGGCGTTGACGTTGGCGAGCACGGTCTCCGGACCGAACGGCACCACCGCCCAGGCGGCAAGCGCGGGCACGAGGGCCAGCATCGGTGCCAGGTAGTAGAGGAACTTGTTCGCGTTGGTCGGGAGGATCACTTCCTTGATGAGGAGCTTGACCACGTCCGCGAAGGCCTGCAGCAGGCCGAGGGGGCCGACCTTGTTCGGCCCCATGCGCACGTGCATCCAACCGATGACCTTGCGTTCCCAGTAGACGAACATCGCCACCGCGATAATCAGCGGCAGGACGATCGCCACGATGAACAGCACGGGCATCAACAGGTGGTCCCAGAGTTGCTGACCCATGGTTTATGCCTTGCTCAAAGTGATGGCCGCGCCGTACGGAGGCAGCATGGCGGTTTCGGAATGCGCGGCTTCGATCCAGGCGGCGCCCGCGGGCACCGCGGCATCGATCGCCACCGGCAGCACGGTATCGCCGATGCGGGCGTTGCCACCCTCGGCAAGGCCCAGCTTGCCGGCGTCGTCCGCGTTGATGCGGATGGCGGCCGGGCGGTTCAGCGGATGTGCGTTCAGGGCACCCGCACGGCGCAGCACCGCGTCCACGCGGTAGATCGGCGTCGTGGCCAGGCGCGAGAAGGTCACGCCCGAGGCGCGCGGCGCGAGCTGGTGACGGGCCTCGGAGGCACGCTCCGTGAGACCGTCGCGAAGGCCGGCCAGGTCGTCGAACTCGAAGCCCGGCAGACCGAGCAGGCCGCCGAGGGCACGCAAGACCTTCCAACCCGGACGGGCGTCGCCCGGCGCCTTGGCACCGGCGAGCATGGTCTGGGTGTTGCCTTCCACGTTGACCAGGCTCGCGTCGATCTCCGGCGTGAGGCCGATCGGCAGGATGACGTCCGCCGAATCCTTGAGCGCATCGCTGGCGTAGGCGGCGAAGGCCACCACGGTCTGCGCCGAATGCATCGCCTGCAGGGCGAGCGCACCATCGGCGAAATCGTGCGGCGGCTCGACGTTGTAGAGCACGTAGCCCTTGCGCGGCTGGGCCAACATGGCGCGTGCGTCGAGACCACCGGCGGTCGGCAGCACGCCGACCGAGGACAGGCCGATCGCGTTGGCGGCGAGCGGGATCTCGTTGAACGCGGCACCCGCGGCCTGCGCGATGAAACGGGCGACCGCGCGCAGCCAGGAAGCTTCCGGATGCGTGGCGGCGGCATGACCCAGGATCACCACGGCTTCGTTCGACAGCGCCTTGAAGGCGTCGCGATGCGCGTCGGTGGTCTCCACGCCGTTCAGTGCCGGCGCGATCGCCTCCGGCACGCTGGCGCCACCCTCGCTGGCCGCCTTGGCCAGGATCAGCAGTTCGTTCACCAGAGCATGCGGCGCGGCGACGGACTCGCCAGCCAGCGGATAGTTGAAGTTGAAGTGGGCCGGGTTGACCGCGTACACCTTCGCGCCCTTCTTCACCGCCTGACGGATGCGGTGATTGAGCAGCGGCACTTCGTGGCGCAGGTCTGAACCGACCAGCAGCGCGGCCTTCACCTTCTCGAACGAGGCGATGGACGAGGCGAACGGCTTGGCGAAGGCGTTGTCGGCGAAGTCGAGCTGGCGCAGGCGGTGGTCGACGTGGGCGCTGCCCAGGCCGCGGGCGAGGCGGACCAGCAGTTCGCCTTCCTCGTTCGAGGTGGCACCGTGCACCAGCACGCCGAGATCGGAACCGGCAACGCTCTTCAGCGATTCGCGGGCGACGGACAGCGCGTCGTCCCACGTCGTCGCCGACCACTGGCCGTTGCGCTTGACCATCGGCGACTTCACGCGGTCCGCGGCGTACAGGCCCTGATGGCTGTAACGGTCACGGTCGGAGAGCCAGCACTCGTTGATCGTCTCGTTGTCGCGCGGCACGTTGCGCAGCACTTCGCCGCGGCGCGTGTGCATCCACAGGTTCGAGCCCAGCGCATCGTGGTAACCGATGGACGGGCGCGCGATCAGTTCCCAGGCGCGCGCCTGGAACTGGAACGGCTTGTTGGTCAGCGCGCCGACTGGGCAGACGTCGATGATATTGCCCGACAGCTCGCTCTCGATCGTCTTGCCGATATAGGTGCCGATCTCCAGGTTCTCGCCGCGGCTCATGCCGCCGAGTTCGTACGTGCCGGCGATCTCGCTGGTGAAGCGGACGCAGCGCGTGCACTGGATGCAGCGGGTCATCTCGGTGGCGATCAGCGGGCCAAGGTTCTCGTCGGCCACGGTGCGCTTGCGCTCGTTGAAGCGCGACACCGAGCGGCCATAACCGAGGGAGACGTCCTGCAGTTCGCACTCGCCGCCCTGGTCGCAGATCGGGCAGTCGAGCGGATGGTTGATGAGCAGGAACTCCATCACGTTGCGCTGCGACTTGAGCGCCTTGTCCGAACGCGTGAAGACCTTCATGCCCTCGCCCACCGGCGTGGCGCAGGCCGGCGCCGGCTTCGGCATCTTCTCGATCTCCACCAGGCACATGCGGCAGTTGGCGGCGATCGCGAGCTTGCGGTGATAGCAGAAGCGCGGGATGGGGATACCGACGGCATCGGCCGCCTGGATGATCATCGACCCCTTGGCTACCTGCACCGGAACGCCATCGATCTCGATGTTGACGAGGTCCGGCGCGGCATTGGCTACGGGCTGCGCACTCATGCAGCGACTCCAGTGGTGACCGTGTCAGCCGGACCGTCGACGATCGAACGGCCATGCTCCACGTAGTATTCGAATTCGTGCCAGAAGTGGTACAGGAAACCCTGCACCGGCCACGCGGCGGCTTCGCCGAAGGCGCAGATGGTGTGCCCTTCGATCTGGCCGGCGACGGCCTTCAGGCGATGCAGGTCGTCCTGCGTGCCCTTGCCTTCGACGATGCGCGACAGCACGCGGTACATCCAGCCGGTACCTTCACGGCACGGCGTGCACTGGCCACACGACTCGGCCTTGTAGAAGCGCGCGATACGGTGGCAGGCGCGGACCATGCAGGTGGTCTCGTCCATCACGATCACGGCGCCCGAACCCAGGCCCGACCCCGCCTTCTGCAGCGAGTCGTAGTCCATGGTGCATTCCATGATCTTCTCGGCCGGCAGCACCTTCATCGAGGAACCGCCGGGGATGCACGCCTTGAGCTTCTTGCCGCCGCGGATACCGCCGGCCATCTGCAGCAGTTCGGAGAACGGCGTGCCGAGCCTGATCTCGAAGTTGCCGGGGTTGGCCACGTGGCCGGACACCGAGAAGATCTTCGGACCGCCGTTGTTCGGCTTGCCGATGTTGAGGAACCACTCCGCGCCATTGCGCAGGATCGCCGGCACCGAGGCGTAGGTCTCGGTGTTGTTGATCGTGGTCGGACGGCCATACAGGCCGAAACCGGCCGGGAACGGCGGCTTGAAGCGCGGCTGGCCCTTCTTGCCTTCCAGCGATTCCATCAGCGCGGTCTCTTCGCCGCAGATGTAGGCGCCGGCGCCGAGGGCGTTGTAGATGTCCACGTCGATGCCCGAGCCGGCGATGTCCTTGCCGAGCAGGCCCGCCGCGTAGGCTTCCTTCAACGCCTCTTCGATGTGTTCGAACGGCTCGTGATGGAACTCGCCACGCAGGTAGTTGTAGGCGACGGTGGAACCGGTGCAGTAGCAGGCGATCGCCAGGCCTTCGATGACGGCATGCGGGTTGAAGCGCAGGATGTCACGGTCCTTGCAGGTGCCCGGCTCGGATTCATCGGAGTTGCACAGGATGTACTTCTGGCCCGGCGCCGTGCGCGGCATGAACGACCATTTCAGGCCCGTCGGGAAGCCGGCGCCGCCGCGACCGCGCAGCGCGCTCTTCTTGATCTCTTCGATCAGCGCGGCCGGATCGGGCTTCTCGGCCAGGATCTTGCGCCACGCCTTGTAACCGTCGACCTTCTCGTAACTATCGAGGGCCCAGGGCTTTTCGAAATGCAGGGTCGTGTAGACGACCTGGTGTTCCTGCGGTGCGGGTCCGACCGGACCAGTGCTGCTAGCCATTGCCCTTACCTCACTTCAGACCGTCGAGAATGGCGTCGACCGATTCGGCCGTCAGCTTCTCGTGGTAGTGACCGTTGACGACCATCATCGGGGCGCCGGCGCATGCGGCCAGGCATTCCTCTTCCTGCTTGAGATAGATACGGCCGTCGGCCGTGCTCTCGCCGGTCTTGATGCCGAGTTTCTTCTCGCAATGACGAACGAGGCCTTCGGCACCGTTCAACCAGCAGGAGATGTTGGTGCAGATGGCGACGTTGTTGCGGCCGACGGGCGAGGTCTCGAACATCGAGTAGAAGCTCGCCACTTCGTAGGCCCAGATCGCCGGCAGGTCGAGGTACTTCGCGACCGCGGTGATCAGTTCGTCCGTGAGGTAACCCTGGTTCTGCTCCTGAGCGCCCATGAGCGACTGGATCAGCGCCGAACGCTTGCGGTCCGGCGGGAACTTCGACACCCAATGATCGATATGGGCACGGGTGTGATCGTTGAGCACGACGAGAGGATCGACGTCCTTCACCTGCTCGAAATGACCGGTGGCTTTCATGATTCAGTTCACTCCGTCGACTTAGCGGTCGACTTCGCCGAAGACGAGATCGTAGGTGCCGATCATCGCGACGACGTCGGCGAGCATGTGGCCCCTAACGATCGCGTCCATGGAAGACAGGTGCGCGAAGCCCGGCGCGCGCAGGTGCACGCGGAAGGGCTTGTTCGCACCGTCGGACACGAGGTAGCAGCCGAATTCACCCTTGGGTGCCTCGACCGCGGCATAGGTCTCGCCCGCCGGCACGCCATAGCCCTCGGTGAAGAGCTTGAAGTGATGGATGAGCGCTTCCATGTCGCTTTTCATTTCTTCGCGACTGGGCGGTGCGACCTTGTAGTTCTGCGTCATCACCGGGCCCGGGTTGGCCTTCAGCCACGCCACGCACTGCTTGATGATGTTGTTCGACTGGCGCATTTCCTCGACGCGGACCAGGTAACGGTCGTAGCAATCGCCGTTGACGCCCACCGGGATGTCGAAATCCATGTCGGCGTAGGCCGCGTACGGCTGCTTCTTGCGCAGGTCCCAGGCGATGCCCGAGCCACGCAACATCGCACCGGTCATGCCCCAGGCCTGGGCCTTCTCGGGCGGAATGACGCCGATGCCGACCGTGCGCTGTTTCCAGATGCGGTTGTTGGTCAGCAGCGACTCGTATTCGTCGACGCGGGCCGGGAAGTCGTTGGTGAATTCCGTGAGGTAATCGAGCATCGAGCCTTCGCGCCAGGCGTTCAGGCGCTTGAGGTCGCTGCCCTTGTGCCACGGCGACTCGCGGTACTTCGACATCTGCTCGGGCAGATCGCGGTAGACACCGCCGGGACGGTAGTACGTGGCGTGCATGCGCGCGCCCGACACCGCCTCGTAGACGTCCATCAATTCCTCGCGCTCACGGAACGCGTAGAGGAACACGGCCATGGCGCCGAGATCGAGCGCGTTGGAACCGACCCACATCAGGTGGTTCAGGATGCGCGTGATCTCGTCGAACATCGTGCGGATGTACTGCGCGCGGACCGGCGCCTCGATACCGAGCAGGTTCTCGATGGCGCGCACGTAGGCGTGCTCGTTGCACATCATCGACACGTAGTCGAGACGGTCCATGTAGCCGATCGACTGGTTGAACGGCTTGGATTCGGCCAGCTTCTCGGTGCCACGGTGCAGCAGGCCGATATGCGGATCGGCGCGGACGATGGTCTCGCCGTCCATCTCCAGCACGAGGCGCAGCACGCCATGCGCAGCGGGATGCTGCGGGCCGAAGTTCATCGTGTAATTGCGGATTTCTTCCACGGCTTAGTTCTCCCGCCAGTGATCGGCGGATTCCGCCCTGGCCTGATCGAGGTCGGCGTCGTTGCGGATCGTGCGCGGCACCAGCACGCGCGGCTCGATCGAGACCGGTTCGTAGACGACACGCTTCTGCTCGGGGTCGTAGCGGACCTCGACATTGCCGATCAGCGGGAAATCCTTGCGGAACGGATGGCCCACGAAGCCGTAGTCGGTGAGGATGCGGCGAAGATCGGGATGCCCGTCGAAGATGATGCCGAACAGGTCGAACGTCTCGCGCTCGAACCAGTCCGCGCCCGGCCACACCGGCGTGATCGAAGGCACGACGGGGAAGGCGTCGTCTTCGCAGAACGCGCGCAGGCGGATGCGCTGGTTGAGTTCGATCGACAGCAGGTGGATGACGGCGGCGTAGCGGCGCGGCAGCTCGACGGCACGAGGACGCTCGGCCCAGGTGAAGCGGCCGGCCGACTGTCCTTCCACGCCACGCGAGAAGCTCTCGCCCTGCGCGGTGTCGGTGTCCCATTCGGTCTGGCCGTAGCTGAGGTAATCGACGCCACAGACGTCGATGACGGTGGTGAAACGGAATCCGGCCTCGTCGCGCAGCGCCGTGGCGACGGAGATGAGGTCGCGCGGGGCCACCTCGGCGGTGACCTCGTTGCGCTCGACCTTCACCGCCAGCATGTCGCCGAAGCGCGCGGCGAGCCGTTCGACCAGCGAGGTCTCGTTAGTAACGCTCATGTGCGATGCCTTGTTAACGCGCGATCGTGTGGGTGCGGCGGATCTTCTTCTGCAATTGCAGGATGCCGTGGATCAGCGCTTCGGCCGTCGGCGGGCAACCCGGCACGTAGATATCGACCGGAACGATGCGATCGCAGCCGCGCACGACCGAGTAGGAATAGTGGTAGTAACCGCCGCCATTGGCGCAGGAGCCCATGGAGATGACCCACTTCGGGTCGGGCATCTGGTCGTAGACCTTGCGCAGCGCCGGGGCCATCTTGTTGACCAGCGTGCCGGCGACGATCATCACGTCGGACTGGCGCGGGCTGGGGCGGAAGATGACGCCGTAACGGTCGAGGTCGAGGCGCGCGGCACCCGCGTGCATCATCTCGACGGCGCAGCACGCCAGGCCGAAGGTCATCGGCCACATCGAACCGGTGCGGGCCCAGTTCATCAGCGCGTCGATGCTGGTGACGCCGAAACCACGGTTCACGACCGGCGCGTCGCCGTTCGGACGGAGGATGTCGTCGACGAGGTTCAGCGGTTCCGGGTTGTGCATCACCCGGTCGATGCTGGTCATCACTCCCATTCGAGCGCTCCCTTCTTCCAGACGTAAGCGAAACCGACCACGAGCAGCGCGAGGAACAGCGCCATCTCGATCAGCGCGATGGCGCCGATCTTGTCGAACACCACCGCCCACGGAAACAGGAAGGCGATTTCGAGGTCGAAGATGATGAAGAGGATCGCGATGAGGTAATAGCGCACGTCGAACTTCATGCGCGCATCCTCGAAGGCTTCGAAGCCGCACTCGTAGGGCGACAGCTTCTCCGATTCCGGACGGCGCGGCCCGGCGAGCATGCCGACCACCAGAAGAACGCTGCCAAGGCCGATGGCGACGGCGATGAACAACAGGACGGGCCAATATTGGGCAAGCACGATGCTGCGTACCTCCGCGCCTCGCTGGGCGCATCAGTGACCGTCGACGGGGACGAGCGGTCCGGCTAGTGTCGCCGGAGCTTTTTTCGAATCGATCCAAACGGACCGACCCGTGCCGGCGCGGCGGGCGCGCCAACGACTCCGGATATCCACAATCTCACGTTGGGGAACCGATCTATTGTACCAGTGCGTGCAGGTATTACGACAAGCCTTAATGAGGGAAAAACTGCATCGCGATGGTGCAATCGGGGAGTCACATCGTCTGGGTGGGACGCTCTGAGGCGAGGGTTCCGGCCAGCAGTCCCTCGATGCGTTGCCGCGCGGCCTCGCTCTCGGGCGACTCGTTGAACTGGATGCCCACGCCAGCCGTGCGATTGCCCTGCGCACCGACCGGGGTGATCCAGACCACCCTGCCGGCGACCGACAGCCGCTCGTTTTCGTCGATGAGGGTGACCAGCAGGGCCACTTCGTCGCCCAGGCTGTAGCGCTGGGCGGTGGGTGCGAACAACCCGCCCGTCTTCAGGTAGGGCATATACGAGATGTACAGGGAGTTCACATCCTTGATCTTCAGGGAAAGAATGCCCTGTCGCGGCGATGAGCTGGTGGCGGTCATGGCGTGGAATCCCCTTGGTTGAGCGGCATCCTAGCTAGGCGGCGGGCCGCGCCACAAGCCCGAACGGCTCCGGATCGGGGCCCGTCCAGCCGTAGCGGTCGTAGATCCAGGGAGTGGAAAGGTCGGCGGTGAGCTTCAGGAAGGCCGGCCCGGGGGCGTCGCGCAACGGCAACGCCCAGCCATCGCCTGCCCGCTCGAGCGGAGCCTTGCGCCAGGTCCATGTCACCACGCCCTGCCCGTCCGCCAGCACCAGGCGCAAGCGGGTACGCGCCAGGGGGCCGGGACGCCACGGCAAGCGCAGCAAGCCGCTGCCGGGCGCCGGCGGTGGCCGGTCGAACCGCTCCGGACGCGAGGCCACGGCGAGCATTCGTTTGCGGCTCAAGGCCATCTGGGTGGCGTGTTCCAGCACGGCCTCGACCTTGGTCGCCTGCCGCTCCGGGTCCATATCCGGCACCAGCAGGTCTTCGGGCGCGGACCGCTCCGTGCCATGCACCATGTAGGTGAGCACATCGGCCCGTGACCCGGCCGCCGCAAGGGCAAGGCGTGCGAGCACGTGAGCCGAACCATGGTCGGGATGGGTGTCGCCCAGATCGGGAATGACGATGAGGCTGGGCCGCGTCCGCTCCATCACCCGGCGAATGGCGCCGACGGCCTTGGCATGACGCAACCGCAGCTCCTCGGTCACCCGCATGTCGTGCCAGCCCAGCGCGTGCAGGTGGTCGGGACCGACACCGAGCCGGGCCAGTGCCGCGGCTACCTCGCCCCGGCGCCGGGCACCCCAGCGGGCGCGGCCGCTGGCATCGATGACCAGGCGCCGTTCGATCCACCGCTGCGGCCACGGGTTGTCGTCGCCGTCGGTCAGCAACAGCACGTCGGCGCGCCCCCCCGCGGCCAGCGTGCGTTGGATCAGCATGCCGGCGGCCAGGGATTCGTCGTCGGGATGCGGAGCGACCACCAGGAGGCGGGTGCTGCCGTCGATGACCGGATGGCGCGACACGTGGCTCTCCTTACGATTCGGAAACGTCGGTCCGATTAGGACCGAACGCGCGATAAGAGCGCGTCAACGCCACGCCGCGAGCAATTCGATGAGGATGAGGTCCACCCGTAACGGGCCGCGCAGGGCGTCGCGCGCGCGGTTGGCCTTGCCATACCAGCCGTCGAGTGCCTCGTCGTCGAGCTGGCTGTCCAGCGGAACGGGCTTGCCCGAGGTGCGGGCGCGAAGCTCGTCGGTCACCGCCTGCGCGGCGAACCAGAGGTAGCGTGAGGGATCGGCCGCCTGCCAGCGTTTGACGACTTCCATCGCATCGCCCCGTCCCGCGGCGAGCGCCTTGAGGTCGTGGCGGACCTCGCCGCGCTGCTTCAAGGCGCCATCGGTGGCCCAGGCGCGGGCCATGCCGGGATTGCCACCTGCCGCTTCGAGGGCGGCGGGGGCATCCTGCACACCCTCGGCGCGCAGCCAGTCGAGGGCGACCTCGCGCGACGGGACCAGGAAATCGATGCGCTGGCAGCGACTGCGGATGGTCGCGGGCAAGCGGGCGGGCTGGTCCGCCACGAGGACCAGCAAGGTCGACGGTGTCGGTTCTTCCAGTGTCTTCAGCAGCGCGTTGGCCGCGGCGGTGTTCATCGCGTCGGCGGGATCGATCGTGACCACCTGCCAACCGCCGAACTGGCTCGCCATCGAAAGCCGCTGCGAAAGATCGCGAACCTGGTCGACCACGATCTCGCTGCGGGTGACCCCGTCCTTGCGCAGGCCGAACGACAGCGCGACCTGGTCGGGATGGGTGCCCGCCGCGAGCAACTGGCAGCTACGGCAGGTGCCGCAGGCCACGCCGGCGGAAGGACGCTGGCAGAGCAATCCACCGACGAAGGCGGCGAGGAAGTCGCGCTTGCCGAGGCCGGCGGGACCGGCGAGCAGGAGCGCATGCGGCATGGCGTCACGTTCGCGCCGCGCTTGCAGGCGCGTCCAGGCGTCCGCATGCCACGGACGGATCGTCACGAGGCCACCGTGGTGAAGAGGCCGGCCATGCTGGCGATGGCCTGGGCGAGCACCTCGTCCGGTGCCGCGCTGGCATCGATCACGCGAAAGCGCGCCGGATCGGCCGACGCCCGCTCGCGATACGTCCCGCGCACGCGCTCGAAGAAGGCGTCGCCTTCCACCTCGATGCGGTCGGCTTCGCCACGGCCGGCTGCGCGCGCGCGGCCCGTGCTCACCGGCAGGTCGAGCAACAGGGTCACGTCGGGCCGGAACCCGAGGGCCGCCCAACGTTCCAGTTCGGCGATGCGTTCCACCGGCTGGCCGCGGCCACCGCCCTGGTACGCGTAGCTGGCGTCGGTGAAGCGATCGCAGAGTACCCAGCGGCCCGCGGACAACGAGGGTTCGATCACCTGGCGCACCAACTGGGCGCGCGACGCGAACATCAGCAGCAGTTCGGATTCGGCGCAGAGTTCGTTGTTGGCGGCGTCGAGCACGACGCCACGCACCGCCTCGCCGACGGCCGTGCCACCGGGCTCGCGGGTGACCACGAGATCGACGCCCTGCCCGCGCAGGTGCGTTTCGAGGCCGCGCAGCAAGGTGCTCTTGCCGGCGCCTTCGCCACCTTCGAGTGTGATCAGACGGCCGCGCTTGGGAAGGGTCACTGGCATCGCTTCAATTGATAGCAGGCAACGGCCCGGTTGTGTTCTTCGAGTGTGGACGAGAAGACGTGGCTGCCATCGCCGCGAGCGACGAAGTACAGCTCCTTGCCCTCGGCGGGATGCAGCGCCGCCTGGATCGCCGCGCGCCCGGGCAGGGCGATCGGCGTGGGCGGCAGGCCCATCCGCGTGTACGTATTGTAAGGGGTGTCGGCGGTGAGGTCGCTCTTGTGGATGTTCCCCGCATACGCCGGACCCATGCCGTAGATCACCGTCGGATCGGTTTGCAGCATGATCCGCTGTTGCAGGCGGCGGACGAACACTCCGGCGATGCGCGGACGCTCGTCCGCCCTGCCCGTTTCCTTCTCGACGATCGAGGCGAGGATGAGTGCTTCGTAGGGCGTCGCCAGCGGCAGGCCGGGCGCCCGGGCGGGCCACGCGGCGTCCAGCGTCTTCGTCATCGCCGCGTAGGCGCGCTTGAGGATGCTGGAATCGGTATCGCCCTTGACGTAGGCATAGGTTTCCGGAAGGAAGCGCCCTTCCGGGTTGTCACCCTCGGCACCGAGCTGCTTCATGAGGCTCGCGTCGTCGAGGCTCGCGGTATCGTGCCGGAGCGTATCGACCGAGGCGAGCGCGCGGCGCAGGTCGGCGAAGGTCCAGCCATCGACGATGGTGAAGTTGCGCTGCATCACCTTGCCGCTGGCCATGTCGCCGATGAGTTCGCGCGGGGTCATGCCCGGGCGCAAGGCGTATTCGCCCGCGTGCAACCGGCCGGACGCGTGCATCTGCATGACGAGCAAGCGCCAGTACAACGGCGACGCGCCGCTGGCCTTGCGGTTGCGCAAGTCGCGCACGATGTCCTTGAACGACGCACCGCGCGCGACATCGATGCTCTGTCCGGTCTTGGATACGGCCAGCGGCGTGCGGGCGAAGCGGGCCCAGTCGAACCACAGCCAGGAACCGGCGGCGATGGCGACGAGCAGCGCCACCAGCAGGATGACTCGCCACAGGGCGATGCCACGCACTTTCATCGATGGGAATCCTTCGAACCTGCGGGCAATGGCAGCCCGATATCGCGCCAGTGTGCCTGCAAGGCACGGATGACGGGACCGGGCTGCCACGAACGCGACGCCAGGACCCGAACCGGGAGAATGCCGCGAACCGCGGAGGTGAGGAAGACCTCGTCGGCTTCGGCGAGTCGAGCCAGGTTCATCCTCGCCAGCGCCACGTCGCGCACGGCCAGTATCTCGGCGCGCGCCACGCCGGCCACGCCGCAGGCGTCCAGCGGAGGCGTGACGAGACGGCCGTCGAAGACCGCGAACAGGTTGGCGGCCGTGGCACAGACGACCTGGTCGTCCATGTCGAGCATCAGGCCTTCGCCCAGCGCCGGATCGTCCCATTCCGCTCGCGCCATGACCTGCTCGAGCCGATTGAGATGTTTCAGGCCGGCCAGCAGGGGCTGGCTCGCCAGGCGCGTATCGCACAGGCGAACGGCGATACCGTCGTCGTACGGCGCCGCCTGCAAGGCAAGCGGCGACACCGTCACCACCACGGTGGGACGCGGTGAAGCGGGTGGCGCGTAACCGCGCTCGCCTTCGCCACGCGAGTACGTCACGCGCGCCACGCCATCGGCGATACCGCCGGAGAGGCGTCTTACCTCGGCAAGGACCGCGATCATGTCCGGCAGAGGAAGATGCAAGCGTTCGCAACCGTGCCGCAGGCGCGCCTCGTGGCGCGGCCACAGCGGCACCCGGCCACCGGCGATCCGCAACGTCTCGAACAGGCCATCGCCATAGGCGAAGCCGCGATCGGCGACGGAAACCCTGTCGGCGTCGACGAAATCGACGGAAGTGCGCACGCTCATGCCGCGCCGAACACGCGCAACAGGCCGCGCGCCTTGGCTCGTGTCTCGTCGAGTTCCTTCTCGGGCACGGAATCGGCGACGATGCCGGCACCCGCGCGCAGCGACACGTGTTTCCCCTCGACAGCCAGTGTGCGGATGAGGATGTTCAGGTCCATGTCGCCGTTGTCGTCGAGATAACCAAGCGCGCCCGTGTAAGCGCCGCGAGGCTCCCGCTCGATCGCGCCGATGATCTCCATGCAGCGCACCTTCGGGCAACCCGTGATCGTGCCGCCCGGAAAGGTCGCCGCGATCACCTGCCCCGGCGTGACACCCGCGCGGGCACGGCCGCGGACATTCGACACGATGTGATGCACGTGCGCGTAGCTTTCCACCACCATGAGTTCGTCGACCTTCACGCTGCCTGGCACGCAGACGCGGCCGAGGTCGTTCCGTTCGAGGTCGATCAGCATCACGTGCTCGGCCCGCTCCTTGGGATGCGTGGTGAGCTCGCGGATGCGCGCCGCGTCGTCGTCACCTGCCACGCGCGGCCGCGTGCCGGCGATGGGTCGCGTCTGCAGGACACCGTCGCGCGACTCCACCAGCCGCTCCGGCGAGGAACTGACGATGGCCCAGCCAGGCCGCTGCAAGAGGCCGGCGAACGGTGCCGGATTCGCGCGGCGCAGTGCCTGCATCAGGCTCGCGGCGGACGGCGTCTCGTCGAACGTTGCCGTCCAACGGCGCGACAGGTTCACCTGGAACACGTCTCCCGCGCGCAGGTGCTCGTGCACGCGATGCACGCCATCGATGAAGCGCGACGGTTCGTCCTCTTCCACGTCACGCGGCGCCTCGAGGGGACGATCCGGAAGCGTCGTTTCAAGGTCGGTGGCGAGGATGTCGAGCCACTGCCCGGCGCCTTCGTCGGCGATCAGGACCGTGCGTTGCTCGACATGGTCGACGATGACGGCCGCGGGAACACGCAGCGCGAACGCAACGGGAGCGACGCCTCGCGGCGGCGGCAAACGCAGGCTCGGCTCGATCTGCCCGACGAGTTCGTAACCCAGGTAAATCACCCACCCGCCGTGGAACGGCAGGCCGTCGTCGACGCGTGGCTTGCGCTGGCCGGCGCAGGCAGCGTCCAGCGCATCGAGAAAGTCGCCCGGAACGATGGCACCCCGCGCATCGCGGGTGAGTCCATCGGCGGATAAGGTCAGCGAAGCGTCACCCGCCACGAACAGGATGTCGTAGCGCGACTGCGGGGTACCCGTGACCGCGCTGGCCAGCAACGCGACATAGCGCTCAGGATGTGACGCGGCCGGCGCGAGGAGATCGCGCCGGCCGGCCAGGGTTCGCGTGACGAAAGCCAACGCGTCAGACGCGACGAAAAACGAGCGTACCGTTGGTGCCGCCAAAGCCGAACGAATTCGACATGACCACCTCGATGTTCGCCTTCTCCGCCTTGTTCGGCACGAGGTCCATGCCCAGGGCGGCGACTTCCGGATCGACGTCCACCAGGTTCATCGTCGGCGGGATGATGCCCTCGCGCAGCGCCTGGATGGAGAAGATCGCCTCCACGCCGCCCGCGGCACCCAGCAGGTGGCCCGTGACCGACTTGGTCGAGCTGACCGCGAACTGGCCCTTCTTCGTCGCGTGTTCACCGAACACGTTGCGGATGGCCTTGGCTTCGCCCAGGTCGCCCACCGGCGTGGACGTGCCATGCGCGTTCACGTACTGCACCTCGGAGGGCTGGATGCCCGCGTCGTGCAGGGCGTTGCGCATCGCCAGTTCGGCACCGTCGCCGCTCGGGGCGGTGATGTGGAACGCGTCGCCGCTCATGCCGAAACCGACCAGCTCGGCGAGGATGTTCGCACCGCGCGCCTTGGCGAACTCGTATTCCTCGAGCATGAGCATGCCCGCGCCGTTGGACAGCAGGAAACCGTCACGGCCGACATCCCACGGACGGCTGGCGTGCGCCGGGTCGTCGTTGCGCGTGGACATGGCCTTGGCCGAGCAGAAACCAGCCATCGCCGTCGGCGTGGTCGCGAATTCCGCACCGCCCGCGAGCATCGCATCGGCATCGCCGTACTGGATCAGGCGCATCGCCATGCCGATGTTGTGAGCGGCCGTGGTGCATGCCGACACCAAGGCGATGTTCGGGCCCTTCATGCCGTGGTAGATCGACAGGTTGCCGGCCACCATATTGATGATCGAACTCGGCACGTAGAACGGCGAGACCTTGCGCGGTCCCTTCTCGGCGAGTTCGAGCGCCGTGCCTTCGATCGTGTGCAGGCCACCGATGCCCGCACCGGCGGCGACGCCGACCCGGCCGGCGTTCTCGTCGGTCACGACGAGGCCCGACTGACGGAACGCATGCGTGCCGGCGACGATGCCGTAGTGGATGAACGGATCCATCCGCTTGAAGTCCTTCGCGATGGAGCGCCGTTCGTCATCTGGCGTATCGGTGCCGGCGAAGTACGCGTCGACGGCATCGAAACCACGAACCTCACCCGCGATGCGGGTGGTATAGGCGCTGGCGTCGAATTCGGTCACAGGGCCGATGCCGCTGTTGCCGTCGACGACATTCTTCCAGGCGGTGGCGACATCGTTGCCGACCGGCGAGACGATGCCCATGCCGGTCACTACCACACGTCGTTTACTCATGCGTTCTCATCCTTCACTTATTCCGCGCAAACCATACGCGGGCGCAGGTTGCGTTAGACGCAAACGAAAACTGCGCCATGAGGCGCAGCTTCCGTGTCGCTCGGAGATCGACGGGAGGCGGCGCCTCCGATCGACAGCCAATCGCTCGATCAGGCCTTGACGTGGGCCGTGACGTAATCGATCGCCTGCTGGACCGTGGTGATCTTTTCAGCTTCTTCGTCGGGGATCTCGCACTCGAACTCTTCTTCGAGAGCCATCACGAGCTCAACGGTGTCGAGCGAATCGGCGCCCAGATCGTCCACGAACGAAGCGTTGTTGGTGACTTCCTCTTCCTTTACGCCCAGCTGTTCAACGACGATCTTCTTGACGCGCTCTTCGATGGTGCTCATGTTGCCTTTACCTCCCGAGGGAAAAATCCGGCGGCATTGTAGTGGCTAAGGTGATAACCCGCCAACACACCGCCGTCACGTGGGTGACGCCCGGTTTTTCTTAGCCGGGCGCGAAATGACGATTGTCTCTCAAAAACGGGCCGGTGGCGACTGCCACCGGCCGGACCCGATCAGGGCATGTACATGCCGCCGTTGACGTGCAGCGTCTCGCCAGTGATGTATCTGGCCGCCGGCGAGGCCAGGAAGGCCACTGCCTCGGCGATGTCCACCGCTTCGCCCAGATGGCCCAGGGCGATACCCGACAGCAGCGAGGCACGCTGCTCTTCCGGCAGGGCCCGGGTCATGTCCGTGTCGATGAAGCCGGGCGCCACCACGTTCACGGTGATGCCGCGGGACCCGATCTCACGGGCCAGCGATTTCGAGAAGGCGATGATCCCGGCCTTGGCGGCCGCGTAGTTGGCCTGCCCCGGATTGCCGGTGACGCCGACCACCGAGGCGATGCTGATGATGCGGCCCTTGCGCGCCTTCATCATCCCGCGCATCACGGCCTTGGACGTACGGAACACGGAAGTGAGGTTGGTCTCGATGATGGCGCTCCAGTCCTCCTCCTTCATGCGCATGAGGAGCTGGTCGCGAGTGATCCCGGCATTGTTCACCAGGATCGAGACCGCGCCGGTTTCCTTGGCGATGCCGTCGATCAGCGACTCGATCGCCGCCGCGTCGGTCACGTCGAGCACGCGGCCGTGGCCACCATGCGCGGCGAGGCGCTCACCGATGGCCGCGGCGCCGGTTTCGCTGGTCGCGGTGCCGAACACCGTGGCGCCGAGCGAGGCGAGGCGGTCGGCGATGGCGGCGCCGATACCGCGGCTGGCACCGGTGACGAGGGCGATTTCACCCTTCAGGGATGAGCTCATGGGGATGTCCTGTAGTGCTTGGAATGGAAGTCAGGCGGAGACCGCGGCCAGTGCCGCGTCGAGATCGGCGGGGGTGCCGATCGCCTTGCCGTCGATCGATTTATCGATGCGCTTGATGAGGCCGGAAAGCACCTTACCCGGGCCGCACTCCATCGTCTGGACGATTCCTGCGGTGGCCAGCGCCTGCACGCACTCCGTCCAGCGCACCGGAAGATAGAGCTGGCGCATCAATGCGCCGCGAATGTCCTCCAGCGACGTGTGCACCCTGGCGTCGGCGTTCTGCACCACCGGGATCGAAGGCAGGTTCCACTCCAGCGCGCTCATCGCCTCGCCCAGCTTGTCGGCGGCGTCGCGCATGAGCATGCAATGCGAGGGCACGGAGACGGCGAGCTTCACCGTCTTCTTCACGCCGAGTTCGGCAAGGCGCGCAAGCGCGCGGTCCACGGCTTCCGCATGGCCTGCGATCACCAGCTGGCCGGGGGAGTTGTAGTTCGCGGGGGCGACGACCTGGCCCTCCGCGACCTCGTCGCAGACCTGGGCGATTTGTGCGTCATCGCCACCGAGGATGGCCGCCATCGCGCCCACCCCCGCCGGCACGGCGGCTTGCATCAGGCGCCCGCGCTGGGCGACCAGGCCGGCGGCGTCCTTCAGCGACAGCGCACCAGCCGCGACCAGGGCGCTGTATTCGCCGAGGCTATGACCGGACAGGTAGGCCGGCGTGGGGCCGCCCAGCTTCCGCCAGACGCGCCAGACGGCGACGCTGGCAGCCAGCAAGGCCGGCTGCGTATTTTCGGTGCTGTTGAGGGTGTCTTCCGGGCCATTCTGGCTGATGTCCCACAGATCGACGCCAGCGCCGGCCGAGGCTTCATCGAAGGCGGCACGGACTTCCCCATGGGCCGCGGCCAGGTCGGCGAGCATGCCGACGGACTGCGAACCCTGTCCGGGGAAAACGAAGGCGAGCGAGGCGCTGGATGAGGTCATGCGAAGCGATTCCGGTACTTCAAACCGCGCATGGTGCCAGCAACCCATGGGCGAATGCACCATTCGCAGGCGTGTGGAGCATGTCGCCCGTGGAGGGGAAGCAGCCTTGCGAGGGTGGGAAGCCGCTTAAGCGGCGATCCCCGCGGCAGCGAGCCAGGCTGAGGCAAGCACCCAATCGCCGACAAGGTCGGCTCCCACCAGAGCCGCCATCCCGACAGGCCCCGAAACCCCGTTGGGAGCCGACCCTGTCGGCGATGCCGGTGGCTAGTAGCGCAGCAGGGCCGAGGCCCAGGTGAAGCCGCCGCCGAAGGCTTCCAGCAGCAGGTTCTGGCCGCGCTGGACCTTGCCCGAACGCACGGCGTAGTCGAGCGCCAGCGGCACCGAGCCCGACGAGGTGTTGGCGTGCTTGTCGACCGTGACGATGACGCGGTCCATCGACATGTTCAGACGCTTCGCCGTCGCCTCGATGATGCGCAGGTTCGCCTGGTGCGGGATCAACCAGTCGATTTCCTCTTCCTTCATGCCGGCGTCCTCGAGGGTCTCGCCGACCAGGGAGTCGAGCGTCTTCACCGCGACCTTGAAGACCTCGCGCCCGAGCATGTTGATGCGGACGCCGTGGTTGGGGCCGTCGGTGAAACCGGCGGACACGCCCACCGGATTGAACAGCAGGTGCTTGAAGCCGCCATCGGCGCGCATGCGGGTGGTGAAGATGCCCGGCTCATCGGAGGCTTCGAGCACCACGGCGCCGGCACCGTCGCCGAACAGCACGCAGGTCTCGCGCTCGGTCCAGTCGACCATGCGGGTCAGCGTTTCGGCGCCGATCACCAGCGCCTTCTTCGACTGGCCGCTACGCATGAAGGCGTTGGCGACGCCCAGCGCATAGACGAAGCCAGAACACGCGGCATTGACGTCGAACGCCGCGCAACCATTGGCGCCCAAGCGGTGCTGCACGAGGCAGGCGGTGGACGGGAACACGATGTCCGGCGTGGTGGTGCCGAGCACGATGAGATCGATCTCGGACGCCTTGACGCCGGCCGCCTCGAGCGCGCGCTGCGCGGCGAGGAAAGCGAGGTCGCCCGTGGTTTCACCGTCCGCCGCGATATGGCGCTCGGTGATGCCTGTGCGCGTGCGGATCCACTCGTCGCTCGTGTCGACGATCTTTTCGAGGTCGGCGTTGGTCAGCACTTTTTCGGGAAGCGCGCTGCCGGTACCGATGATGCGGGCGTATTTCAGAACCGTATCCCCATGTGAGGGAGGATTCGCCCGGGGCGGTGTCTGTCCCGGGGCCGGAAAGCTGGATGCCACAAACGCAAAACGGCGCGTTACCGCGCCGCCTGCGTTGTGATCTTCCCCAAGGTAGGGAGATCAGTCCTCGACTTCAACCGCACCGCGGGTGTCGATGACCTTCTTGCCACGGTAGAAGCCGTCCTTCGTCACGTGGTGACGCAGGTGGACTTCGCCGCTCGTCGGATCGGTCGACAGCTGCACGGTCTTCAGCGCATCGTGCGAACGACGCATGCCGCGGGTGGACGGGGTCTTGCGGCTTTTGGCAACGGCCATGACAAATCTCCAGCGAAATTACTTTATGAGTCCGCGGAGTGCCGCGAACGGGTTTTCAGATGTTTCCTGCGAGGGTGTTTCGTCCTCGCCGGGTCCAGTTACATCGTCGGGCAACTCATGGTCCGGATTGACCGGAACCAGGGGCAGCGCCAACAGCAGTTCATCTTCGATCGTCGCGATCAGGTCGAGCTTGCCGTCCTGCTCGACCAGCAACGCTTCGTAGCCCGGGGGCAGCGAAGCCTCTTCACTTTCCTCGACGATCAGTCCGAGACGGGTATCGACCTCGACCGGCAGCTGGAAAGGCTCCAGGGAACGCTGGCAGATCAGCGTCAGCTGGGCTTTCGCAAGCACGGCCACATAGGCGGTACCGAATTCGTCGCGACCGAAATCCAGCGTGTAGGCCACATCCCCATCGGGGGACGCGACCACCTCTCCGAGACGCTTGAACGCGGACACGGGGAGCTGACCCTGAAACGAACGCCGCGCACGAACCTCGCGCCAAGCGTCCACGGACGATGGCAAAGTCACGGACATAATCGCGAAATGGTAGGCATCAACACCCCTGAAGTCAACCGGTTAGACCTCCGGTATCCAGGAACGGCGCGCTTTTGCGCAGCGTCGGGACTTTCGGGCAGACTCGCATCCTTCCGGCCAGTTTGCCGCAGCACGCCCACCAGGGGGAAGAGCTCGCGTGTTTTCCTTTGCTTATTATGCACTTGCCGGAGTGATCGCGCTTGCCGTGGTGTTGTGCGCGTGGACGGTGCGGCATCAACGCTCGCGACGCCGGCACGGGGCCTTGCAAGACCTCATGGACAATGCCGACCGGCTCGAGTCGGATCTCAAGGATTGCCGCGACCGCTTGCAGCGTGCCCATGCCGTCATGTCGGTCAGTCCCGACCTGCCCGCCACGGGCGAGGTCGAAGCCCAGCAAGCGGTCGACTCCGGCCTGCGCGCGCTGCTCCAGCAACGCCTGTGGATCCGCGACCGGGCGCCCGGCGCCAGCCAGCGCGAACTGGACGAGGCGGTGGATGCCCTGGTCCGGGCCCGGCATCAACTGGAACCCCGGTTGCGTGCCCTGGACGATGCCCAGACCGCGCTCGATACCGCCGTACGCGAACATATCCACAAGGAGTTCTGATCGTGTCGCCGCAAGCCACCGTCGTCCTCGCCTCCACCTCGCCCTACCGTGCCAGCCTGATGCGGCGACTGCTCGAGCACTTCGAGCAGGCCTCGCCCGGCACCGATGAAGCGCCCCTTCCGGGCGAGCGACCCGCCGCGCGGGCGGCACGGCTCGCGGAAGCCAAGGCGCTCGCCGTGGCGGCGACGCGGCCGGGCGCCGTCGTCATCGGTTCGGACCAGGTCGCGGACCTCGACGGCACCGTGCTGGACAAGCCAGGCACGGTGCATACGGCCCATAAACAGCTGGCGGCGAGTTCGGGGCGCGAGGTCGTCTTCCACACGGCCGTGTGCGTGATCGACCTGCACGGGGACGCGATGACGCATGTCGACGAGACCCGCGTGCGTTTTCGCGAACTGACCGCCGAGGACATCGCCCGTTACGTCGAGCGCGAGCGGCCCCTCGATTGCGCCGGCAGCTTCAAGTGCGAGGGCCTGGGCATCGCCTTGTTCGAACGGATCGAGAATGAAGACCCGACGGCGCTGGTCGGCTTGCCGCTGATCGCCACGGCGCGCTTGCTGCGCGCCGCCGGGGTCGTTCTTCCCTGAGGTGCGCGAACGCTACGGGACGAGCGATGCCCGGTACGCCGATGTCCACACCACGCAATCGTCGGGGCCGGCCGATGGGCCGCGCGCCGCACGCGCCGTGGCCGCGTACAACGCGAAGCGCCGCCGCCCGTCGAAACGATCCACCCGTTCCAGCGGCGTAGTGACATCCACGCGGGAACAGACCGAACCCAGCCAGTCCCTTTTCTCCCGTTCCCGCAGCGCCGTCTCGTCGACCACCAGTAGCAGCGGCTGCCCCGCATGCGTCGCCAGCGCCGTCTCGTCGAGGCGCCAGGTGGCCAGTTGCGGCGCACGGCCATGCTTGGCGTTCAAGGGATTGTCCAATGCGTACACCTCGCGCGCGCCACCGAGGGCGAAGCGCAGTTCCGCCGCGAGCATGAAGTTGTCGGCGACCACGATCGCACCGGGACGGGTGGCAAGCTGCGCGCGGACCGCCTCCGCACTTTCGCGCCAACCGGTGAAATTCGAAGGAAACGCCTTCACGCCGGCGAGACGCGTCGCGCCGTCCGCCGACGCCGCGAACCCGAGATAACCGAGTCCCGCCACGAGGCCGGCGCCGGCGAGGACGAACCCGGCAAACGCCGCCTTCCGCCAGGCCGTGGAAGCGTCGCCCAGCAGCCGCGGCAGTACCGCGCAGATCAGCACGTATCCCGGCAGTGGCCAGTGCACGCGGAACCGAAGGTCGTCCGCGAACAGGCCGAGCACGAAATACGCCACGACGAAGGTGCCGGCGATGATCGCCACCGCGTCGAACGGCGCTTCGTTCCGCCGCCGCCACGATCGCCACAACGCCCACAACATCACCACCCATGCCAGCGGCGTGCACGTGACCGCCTGTTCGAGCGGCTGCACCAGCGCGTCGGCGTGGAAGCGCCACGGATTCCGTTCGACCACCTGGAAGGCGATCCCGGCGCCCTGCGACTCCAGGTTGTAGAAGACGAGCGGCAGCAGGCCGAGGGAGGCGATCGCCGACGCCACCCAAAGTCCCGGCCGCGACCACTGCGGCCGGCCACGTGGCATCGCCACCAGGAAGACGAGACCGGCGAGCATCGCCATCGCGGCGCGGTAATGCGTGAGCCATGCGATCGCCAGGCCAAGGCCGAGCCAGGCCCAGTCGCGCAGCCGGTCGGTGTCCAGCGCCACGAGCAGGCCTCGCGTCGCCAGCACGATGGCGAAGGTCAGCGGCACGTCCGGCAACGCCAGCACGCCAAGGCTTCCCGCCAGCGGTAGCAGGAGCGCGAACGTGGCCGCCTGCCATCGTTCCACCTCGCCGCCGTAACGTCTTGCGATCGCGGCAACCTGCCACGGCACACAGGCCCCGATGAGCAGGAACGGCAAACGCATGGCGAAAAGGCCGTGGCCCAGCACGCTTTCGGAGAGCGCGATCAGCCATGCGGTGAGCGGCGGGAGGTCGCTGTAGCCCCAGGCCGGCGCCAGGCTCTCCTGCCAATAGAACGCTTCGTCACCGAAGGGTGACAGCGTGCACGCTATGACCGCCTTGGCGATGAAGGACACGGCGAACAGGACGAGGAACACGCCTCGCCAGGATCGCTCCCGCACCGCTACACTCGAACGCTCACTCATCGACATGGCCAGGACGGGGGGCAGACGCATCGATCATGTCCGCGACGAATCCACTCCACGATGAAATGCTCCGGCATCGCCTCGACGCCGCCCTGGCACAAGTCAATGGCGTACTGCTCGGCAAGCCGCGCCAGGTGAAGCTGGCCTTCACCTGCCTGATCGCGGGCGGCCACCTGTTGCTGGAAGACGTGCCGGGCGTGGGCAAGACCACGCTCGCGCATGCGCTGGCAGCAACCTTCGATCTCGACTTCCAGCGCATCCAGTTCACCAGTGACCTCCTGCCATCGGACATTATCGGGGTCAGCGTGTACGAGCGCGAGACCGGCGAATTCCGGTTCCATCCCGGCTCGATCTTCACCAGCCTGCTGCTCGCGGACGAGATCAACCGCGCGACACCCAAGTCGCAGAGCGCTCTGCTCGAAGCGATGGCCGAGGGCCAGGTCACGGTCGACGGCGTCACCCGCGAACTGCCGCGCCCGTTCTTCGTCGTGGCCACGCAGAACCCACTCGACCTCGCCGGCACCTTCCCCCTGCCCGACTCGCAACTCGACCGCTTCATGCTGCGGCTCAGCCTCGATTATCCCGATCCTGCCGCCGAGCGCGCGCTGCTCACCGGCGAGGATCGTCGCGACATGATGGCCTCTCTCACGCCGCGCCTGGACATCACCGCGATCGGCCAGCTCCACGCCGCCGCGCAGGCGGTGAAGGTGAGCCCGGCGTTGCTCGACTATTTGCAAGCCCTGCTGGCCGCCAGCCGGAAACACAACGAAGTGCGTGTCGGGCTGTCACCCCGGGCGGGCCTGGCGTTGCTGGCCGCCTCCCGCTCGTGGGCCTTGCTGAGCGGCCGCGATTACGTCATTCCGGAGGACCTGCAGACGGTCTTCGTGCCGGCCGCCGCGCATCGGCTCGTTCCCGGACGCGGCAGCCATCGCGAGTCCATCGCACGTTCCATCCTCGCCGAGACCGCGGTGCCCTGATGCCCCCAAGCGCTCAGCGACTGGTCGCCTGGGCGGAACGCCGCCTGCCTTCGCTGACCCGGTTGCGCCAACGCGAATCCCTGCCGATCCAACTGCACAGGCGGCGCATCTACATCGTGCCGACCGGCTTCGGCGTGGGCTTCTCCATACTGCTCGCCGTGATGCTGGTGGGTTCGCTCAACTACGCCAACAACGCGGCGCTGATGCTGACCTGCCTGCTGGGGGCGGCCACCGCCGGCAGCATGCTCGTGGCGTTCCGCGTACTCAACGGCCTGACCATCGGCGGCCTTCGCGCGGGAACCGCCCGTGCCGGCGAGCCTGTCCGGGTGTCGCTCGACATCGGCGCGAGCCAGCGCGAACGCATGGCCGTGCGGCTCGATGTCGAAGGCAAGGAGCATGTTTTCGTCGTGCCTTCCGGTGCCGCCACGACCGTTGAATTCGACCTGCCCACCGAATTTCGCGGCTGGCTGGCGCTGCCCCGCATGCGCGTGCACAGCCGCTGGCCGCTGGGCATGTTCCGTGTATGGAGCTGGCTCCATCCGGACCGCGCGGTGCTCGTCTACCCCCGGCCCGAAGCACTCGGCCCCAAGCCCTTCGAGCCGCGCGGGGATGCCGACCGCGGGCGCCCGCGGCCGGGCGACGAACTGGCTGCCTTGCGTGAATACCGTCCGGGGGATCCGCGGCGGCAGATCGCCTGGAAGCTGAGCGCGCGTCACCACGGCTTGCTGGTGAAGGATCTGGAGCAACCCGCGCCGCAGGAAGACTGGCGGCTGGATTGGGACGGCATGCATGGTCTCGATGACGAGTCGCGTATCGCCCGGCTCGCCCGCTGGATCGACGAGGCGAGGGAGACCGGCCGGCGTTGGAGCCTGAAACTGCCGGACGGCTATTTCGACATCGCCCAGGGTGATGAGCACTACCACCGTTGCATGACCGCGCTGGCGCTGCGTCCATGACCGGCGTCCGTCCTTCGCTGCGCCGCCGGCCCATCGGCGAGCCCGTGCTCCACGCGCGATCGTTCGACCTGCTCTGCCTCACCATGGGCTTCGTGCTGCTGGTCCATGCCGCGCACCTGCCATGGTGGCTGACCACCGCCCTCGGCGTCATTCTGATCGCGCGTTGGCAGCAGCGTCGCCGTGGCGGCCGCAACGCGCCCTTCTGGATAAAGCTGCCCTTGATCGGCCTGCTCCTGGCCGCGGTCATCCTGCAGAACGGCACCTTGTTCGGGCGCGAACCAGGCAGCGCCTTCGCGGTCGGCCTGCTGGTATTGAAACTGTTGGAGAGCGAGCAGCGCCGCGATGCGCGCGTCGGTATCGCTTTCGCGTGCTTCGCCCTGATGAGCGCCCTGCTCTTCGACCAGGGCCTGGTCGCCAGCCTGTTCGTCAGCCTCGGCCTGGTGCCCGCCCTGGCCACGCTACGCTCGCTCGAGGAAGTAGAGCCGCAAGCGACGCCGTGGTCGCGCGAATTCACGCCGGTCCTGCTGGTGTTGCTCGCGGCCGTGCCGTTGTCGCTGTTCGCGTTCCTTTTCGTGCCCCGGCTCAGCACGCCGCTATGGGGCACGCCGCAGAACAGCCAGGCGGTCACCGGCTTGTCGAACCGGCTGGCGCCCGGCGGCATGCTCGACCTGATGACGGACGACACGCCGGCGTTGCGCGTCAGCTTCGACGGGCCGCCACCGCCGAATACCGCCCGCTATTTCCGTGCATACACGATGCAACTGTTCGATGGCGACGGATGGAGCCCCGGCTCGCGCAGCACCCGGCGCCCACCATCCGAAGCGGAATACGGCAAGCGCATCGCCTACCAGGCGTCGCTGGAACCGACGCACGACCGCGTCGTGCCCATGCTCGATCTGGCGACGATGGCGCCGCCCGATACCGTCCTGCGCGCGGACCACACGGTGCTGGCCAACCGGCGCATCGACGAGGTGCTGTCCTTCTCCGCGCTCGCCGCCACGAGCTACCGTTTCGAACCCTCGCTCGACGACGGCGTCCGGCGCGACAACCTGCAACTGCCGATGGGCAGCGGTCCGAAGGCACGCGCACTGGCAGCATCCTGGGCCCAACGCTACGGCGCCGATCATGCCGCCATCGCACGCGCCGCCCTGGCGATGTTCCATGCCGACTTCTCGTACACCCTCGCGCCCGCCCCGCTAGGCCGGGACCGGATCGACGATTTCCTGTTCCAGACCCGCGAAGGCTACTGCGAGCACTACGCCTCCACGTTCACCTTCCTGATGCGGGCGGCAGGCATTCCCGCGCGCGTGGTCACCGGTTACCAGGGCGGCTACTGGAACACCACCGGCAGCTACCTGCTGGTGCGACGGTCGGATGCGCACGCGTGGTCGGAAGTCTGGCTGGAAGGCCGCGGCTGGGTGCGCTTCGATCCCACCGCCTCGGTTCGGCCCGAGCGTGTGCAACTGGGTGCGGCCGCCGCCGCGGCGGGACATGGCGGCGAAGACGGATGGTTCGACATGCCGTGGCTGCGAAACCTGCGCGACCGCTGGGACGTCGTCAACCAATGGTGGAACCGCGGCGTTATCGGTTTCGACGCGTTACGCCAGCAAGGACTGCTGCAGCCGTTCGGCATCGCCCATGCCGAGGTCACCGATCTTGCACTGGTCTTTGCGGTCGGCTGTGCCTTGCTGGTGGCGGCCGCGCTGGGCTGGGCGTTGTTCCAGCGTCGTGAAGGCGATGCACTGGATGCGTGCATGCGGCGGCTACAGCGAAAGCTTGCGAAGGCAGGTGTTTCGCGACGAGCCGGCGAAGGACCGAAGCATTTCTTCGCGCGCGCGGCGCGCGCGTTGCCCGCGCAGAGAAATGCACTGGAAAGGTTGAGCGAGCTTTACTTGCGGTTGCGCTACGGGTATGACGAACCGCCGCCTGAATCGGTGAGCGAATTCGGTCGTGCGGTGAAGGAATTAAAGGCGCGCCGCGTGGTCAAATAACAGGCATGGTATCGGCCGTGCCCGGTGCCTCCAGGAGATGTGACATGTCCATGTACAAACCGCTGGTCATCGCCGCCGCGACGCTGGCCCTTGGCGCATGCGCCACGGTGCCGCAGCCGTTGCAGGGCCAGTTCAACGACGTATCCACGGCCGGCGCCCAGCAAGGCGGCGCGCCGGGCGCCAAAGTGCGCTGGGGCGGCGAGATCATCAAGACCGAGCCGGGCCCGCAGCAGACCTGCTTCTTCGTCCTGTCCGAGCCGCTGGACAGCGAAGCCCGCCCGACCGCCAGCAAGACCGACAGCCAGGGCCGCTTCGTGGCCTGCCGCGACGGCTTCTACGATCCGGAGGTGTTCACCCGCGGTCGCGAGATCACGGTCACCGGTACCCTGCACGGCGCCGTCACGCAGAAAGTCGGCGATTTCGACTATGCCTATCCCCGCGTCGAGGCCGATGTCGTCTACCTCTGGCCCAAGCGCGTTCCGGTGACCCGCTATCCGCCAGGCTTCTACGATCCATTCTGGGGTCCCGGCTGGGGTCCGGGTTGGGGCCCATACGGCTATGGTCCCTGGGGCGACCCGTTCTGGTACCGCCCGCGCACGATCATCGTGCCGCGCCCGGTCCCGCATCCGCCACCGCGTTCGCGCTGACGGTGGAAACGAAAAAGCCGGCGAAAGCCGGCTTTTTTTACGGCTCGGCTTTGCCCTCGCGTTAGGGGTGGTGGGGCAAGCTCCCTCACCCGGGTGGGAAGCGGGCTGGCCCCGCGATTCCTCGATCTTCGTGCTGGCGAAGGAAGCTTTGCAGTGATCGGGCGAGGCTTACATCGCTCGCTCGAATCAGTGCACAGCCTCATTCGCTCGTCTGAGGGTGGCGAATCGCGGGCCAGCCCGCTTCCTACCCGGGTGCGGCAAGGGCAATTCTCAGCCCGGCGGCCAGGTCATCTGCCGGCCCGCGAGCAGGTGCACGTGGATGTGGAACACGGTTTGCCCACCGTGCACGTTGGTATTGATCACGGTGCGGTAGCCGTTTTCCGCCAGGCCCTGCGCACGCGCATACGAAGCCGTCGCCAGCAGCAGCTTGCCGAGCAGTTCGGCATCGGCCGGCGTGGCATCGTCGAGCGTGGCGATCGCACGCTTGGGAATGAACAACACGTGCACGGGCGCCTGCGGATTGAGGTCGCGGAACGCGAGCACGTCGTCGTCCTCGTAGACGATATCGGCGGGGATTTCACGGCGGACGATCTTGGCGAAGATGGTGTCGGTCATTCGTCGTTTTCCTTGAGGATCAGCCGAGCGATTGGCGGCTGCCGAACGCGTGGGCCAGGGTGCCACGGTCGACGAATTCGAGTTCTCCGCCCAATGGCACGCCGTGCGCGAGGCGCGTGGCACGAATACCCGCCGCCTTCGCCAACTGGCCGATGTAGTGCGCGGTGGCCTCGCCTTCGACGGTGGGATTCGTGGCGATGATCATCTCGTCGACTTCGCCTTCGCCGAGCCGTTCGGCCAACAGGGGCAGACCCAGTTCATCCGGACCCAGGCCATCCAGCGGCGACAACCGGCCGAGCAGCACGAAGTAATGGCCGCGATAGCCGGTGGCCTGCTCGATGGCGGCGAGGTCGGACGGCGATTCCACCACGCAAAGCACCTGCTTGTCGCGGCTCGCGCTGGCGCAGAGCGAGCACACCGGCGTCTCGCTGAAGTTGCGGCAGCGCGTGCAGTTGCCCACGTCGCGCATCGCCGATTCCAGCGCCGAGGCCAGGCGCAGGCCACCTTGCCGCTCGCGTTCGAGCAGGTGGAAAGCCATGCGTTGCGCGCTCTTCGCGCCGACACCCGGCAGGCAACGCAGGGCGTCGATCAACTCGCCAAGCAGGCGGGAACCGTTACTCATGATCTCGGTGGCGGTCCGTCAGAACGGCATCTTGAAGCCGGGCGGCAGGTTGAGCCCGGCGGTGACGCCACCGAGCCGGTTGCGGCTGAGTTCGGCGATCTTGTTCACGGCATCGTTGACGGCGGCGGCGACGAGATCCTCGGCCATTTCCGGATCGTCGGCGAAGGCCTGGCGGTCGATGTGCACGGAACGCACTTCGTGGCCGCCGGTCATCGTCACCGTGACCAGGCCGCCACCGGCGCTGCCGGTGATTTCCGTCTTGGCGAGTTCGTCCTGCGCGCGCTTCATTTCATCCTGCATGCGCTGCGCTTGCTGCATCAGTTGACCGATTTGACCTTTCACGTTCCTGGCTCCACGGGTTTGATCGATTGCGGGATGACGCGCGCGTCGAATTCGCGCTTGAGCGTCTGTACGAGCGGGTCGGCTTCCATCGAGGCCTCCGCGTTGGCCTGCGCCTCGCTGAGCGCTTGTGCCCGGCGCTCCGCCGGCGTGCCTAGGTTGCCGTGGTCGGCGACGAAGCGGAAGCGAACACGGCGGCCCAGTGCCTGCGAAACCTTTTCTTCCATCTGGCTGGTGAGCGGTTCCACGGCGAGATGCATGTGCGAGGGCATCAGTGCCAGCACCATGCTTTCGCCCTCCACGCCACGCAACGAGCAGTTCTGCGCCAGCTGGCCGATCGGCCCACGCAGGTTGGCGCGTTCGACGACCTCGTGCCAGTCAGGAAGACCGTTGGCGTCGACGGTCACCGGGCGCGGCGGTGCGGGTGGCGTGGCAGCGGGAACCGGAGCGGGTGCCGGAGCCGCGGCGGGCACGGCTTGTGGACGAGACGCGGGTGCGGGTGCGGCCGGTGGACGAGACGCCGCAGCGGACGCGGCCGGACGCGGCGGCGCAGCCGGCGTTTGAGCGGCGGGCGACGGCGCGGCGGGTGCACGCGGCGACGGCACGGCACCCTGCCCGGCTTCGGCCGGACGGAACGCGTACATCCGCAGCAGCACCATCTCGAAGCCGATGCGGGCATCGGGCGCCATCGGCAGTTCACGACGGCCGTTGGTGGCGATCTGGTAATAGAGCTGGACATCTTCCGGCGCCATGCGCTCGGCGAGCGAGGCCAGCCCCGTGTCGCTTTCCTCGCCGCGATAGCCCGGCACCAGCTGGAGCAGCTGCACCCGATGCAGCACGGTGGCCAGGTCGTCGAGCACACCGCCGAAATCCGGCGAGAACGACGCAATACGGTCGGATTCCGCCATCAACGCGGTACCGTCGCCGGCGGCGAGCGCCTCGAGCACGCCCAGCACCTGGCCGCGCTCGACGCTGCCGAGCATGGCGCGCACGTCGGCCGCGCGGAGCGAACCGCCACCGTAGGCGATCGCCTGGTCGAGCAGCGAAAGACCGTCGCGAAGCGAACCATCCGCGCCATGCGCGAGTTCGCCGATGGCTTCGTCTTCGTATTCGATGCCTTCCGCGCCCAGGATGTGCCGCATCTGCCCGGAGATCTGCTCCGGCAGCAGGCGCTTGAGGTTGAACTTGAGGCAGCGCGACAACACCGTCACCGGCAGCTTCTGCGGATCGGTGGTGGCGAGCAGGAACTTCACGTGCGGCGGCGGCTCTTCCAGCGTCTTCAGCAAGGCGTTGAAGGCCGGCTTGGAAAGCATGTGCACCTCGTCGACCAGGTACACCTTGAAGCGTCCACGCGAGGGCGCGTACTGCGCGTTCTCGATCACTTCGCGCACGTCGTCCACGCCGGTGTTGCTGGCCGCGTCGATCTCGAGCAGGTCGACGAAGCGGCCGGCATCCACCGCCGTGCAGACGGAGCATTCGCCACAGGGATCGGCCGATTCACCGCGCTCGCAGTTGAGCGACTTGGCGAAGATGCGCGCGATCGTGGTCTTGCCCACGCCGCGGGTGCCGGTGAAGAGGTAGGCATGGTGCATGCGCCCGGAGTCGAGCGCGTTGGTCAGCGCGCGAACCACGTGCTCCTGACCCACGAGTTCGGCGAACTTGCGCGGGCGCCACTTGCGTGCGAGGACCTGATAGGACATGCGTAGTACCTTGGGACGACAGTGGATTGTGCCAAGGACCGGAGGGTCGCGAAAGCTTGCCCCCGAAAAGGCGATGACCCTGCCAGCCACACCCCGGCACCCGAATCGTCCGCTACCGTTGCTTCCTTCCGGACCTGGCGGAGTTTACGGACTATCGTCGCGGGGGGACCGACAGGGCCACCATAAGAGATAGGTGAAACTGGCGGAGAGGGCGGGATTCGAACCCGCGATACGCTATTAACGTATACACACTTTCCAGGCGTGCTCCTTAAACCACTCGGACACCTCTCCGCACTTGTACAACCTCTTCCCCGGCTTCCTGTCCGGCAAAGAAGCGGAAGGATAACGTCAGCGCTCCGGCGGGGCAAGCGGCGAGGAGGCCCGGATCGCGGCCCAGGCCGCTTCCCACCCGAAGGTGGGTGTGTCTGGTCGCGCGCCAGCGCGCTTCCCACCCGCAGTAGGTGACATGTATGCGAGCCGGTTGCCTACCTTCGGGTGGGAAGCGGCCTGGGCCGCGATCCGCTCCAAGGTGGGAAGCGCGCTGGCGCGCGATCGGCCGGACCGAAACCTCGCTAACCCGCCGTAGCCCGCGGCGGCTCCGGCTCAGGCAACGCAAGCGATTCACCCGGCCGGGCGATCCGGTATCCGTGTGAGACCAGCGTCTCGCCGTCCTCGGCGCTGCCGTAGTGGTACAAGGCCATGCGCACGCGGACCTCGGCGGGATATTCCCGCTCCAGGTCGTCCATGCCGGTGTGCGAAGGATTGCCGGTCACGCCGCAATCGTGGGCGATCAACTCGCCGTTCGCCGCATGGAGCGCCATCGCCTCGGGCACCGGGCGCGTGTCGCCGGTGAAGACGAAGCTGCCG
Source organism: Luteibacter sp. W1I16 (assembly GCF_050434905.1). Lineage (NCBI taxonomy): Bacteria > Pseudomonadati > Pseudomonadota > Gammaproteobacteria > Lysobacterales > Rhodanobacteraceae > Luteibacter > Luteibacter sp. W1I16. The sequence goes on along the minus strand of NZ_JBNDJJ010000001.1, from coordinate 3,976,001 downwards.
CGCAACGCCAGGCCGTACGACGTACCCTGCACGTGGTGGCGCGTGGGGAACACGTCGAACCACAGCCCTTCGTGCCAGAACCCACGCGTGCAGGGCACGAGGTGGAAGGCTTCCCAGTAGTTCACGCCGCCCTCGGCCAGCGCGCCGGGATAGTCGGCCACCCTGCCCTGCAACCACGGCAACAGCGCGGCATGCAGGAACACCTTGGTGCGCCCGCGCAGCGCCTCGTCGAACCACAGTCGGAAAAACAACCGCTCCATGCCCGCCACATGGTCCATGTGCACGTGCGTGACATACAGGGCCGACGGCGGCGCGCCGTAGGTTTCCACATAGCGGTCGAGCGTGTCAGGGCCGCAATCGACCAGCAGCACGGGCTGGCGATCGCGTTCGAGCACTACCGCCGATGAACCGAGTTCGACGGCATGCGCCGCACCGGTGCCGAGGAAACGCAGGTCCCAGGTCATGCGTGCAGGCTCCGTTCGTATTGCTCGATCAGGGCCGGCCACCATTCGGCGTCGAAAGTGTCGCCGGCCGCGTCACGCGCGCCCACCTTCACCAGCGAGCGCTTCAGCCGGGCGAGGTTCGACCGTTGCCAACCCGCGGAAGGCTCGCGCAGGCGGCCACGGTCGAAGTCGATCAGATAGAGACCGTCGCCATTGACGAGGATGTTGTGCGCGTTGAGGTCGGCGTGCCACGCCCCCTCGCGATGGAAACGGGCGATCAGTTCACCGACCCGGCTGGCCAGCCCGGTGTTGAAGGCCCCGTCGGCGAGGCGTTCCGCCAGCGTGGCGGCATCGGGAATGCGCAAGGTGATGAGATCGGCCGAATAGCGCAGGCCGTGACGGACATAGCGCGAGGCCAGGGCCGGAGGCACGGGAAGGCCACGCCGTGCGAGCTCGACCAGGAGGCGGAATTCGCGCGCGCTGCGTGTACGCTGGGCGCCGGTGAACAGGTAGCGGTCGCCCAGGAGCTTCGCCACCATGCCACCCCGGCGATAATGCCGGAGCACGGCTTCGCCGGCGGGCGTATCGATGATCGCCACGCCACCACGGCCCCCGGCCTGCGCGCGCAACGCACCGCGTTCGCGCCAGCGAAGGGGCGAGAACCAGTCGGCGTCGACTTGAGGTACACGGGCCGCGTCGAACAGAATCGTCCCGCCCGCGCCCTCCTCCACTCGTTGCTCTGTCATTTGCCGGCCGCCTTCCGCGGCCACTCATCCGGTAACCCGATCGTGTCCAGTCTACCAAGCCGTCCCCTCCCGCCGGGAGATTCCAGCCTCTGCATCCTGCGCACCTCGGCCATCGGCGACGTGACCCATGTCGTCCCCCTGGTGCGCACCCTCCAGGCCCAGGCGCCGGCCACCCGCCTCACCTGGATCGTCGGCAAGCTGGAACGGCGTCTGGTCGGCGACCTCCCAGGCGTCGAGTTCGTCACGTTCGACAAGGGCAAGGGACGCGAAGGCATGCGCGAGGTCAGGCAGGCACTGGCCGACCGCCGCTTCGACGCCTTGCTTCACATGCAGGTGGCCCTGCGCTCCAACCTGCTCAGCCTCGCCGTGAAAGCCGATCGCCGGATCGGCTATGACCGCGCCCGCTCGAAGGACCTGCACGGGTTGTTCGTCAACGAGCGGATCGAAGCGCGCACGGGGGAACACGTGCTGGACGCGATGGCCAGCTTCATCGAGCCGCTGGGCCTGAAGCAGACCGAGGTGCGCTGGGACATGCCCGTGCCGGACGATGCCCATGCATGGGCCGCGGAACAGCTGCCGGGCGATGCGCCGACCCTGCTCGTGAGCCCGATGTCGAGCCATACGGTGCGCAACTGGCGCGTGGACCGCTATGCCGCGCTGATCGACCACGCCATGGCGCGCGGCATGCGCGTGGCATTGGTCGGCGGCCCATCCGAGGCCGAGCGCGGCCTCGCGGATGCGATCCTGGGGGCGGTCCGAGAGGCGCCGCTGGACCTGACCGGCAAGGACACCCTGAAGCGCTTCATGGCCCTGCTATCGCGCAGCGCCATGATCCTCACGCCCGATTCCGGGCCGATGCACATGGCCAACGCGGCCGGCGTGAAGGTCCTCGGCCTGCATGCGGCCAGCAACCCACACCGCTCGGGGCCGTATTCCGACCGCCGCTGGTGCGTGGACAAGTACGACGCCGCCTCGCGCAAATTCCTCGGCAAGCCGGCTTCGGAAATCCCGTGGGGCACGAAGATCGAGAAAGCCGGCGTCATGGACCTGGTCCAGGTCGACGAAATGGTCGACCGCTTCGAGGCCTGTGCCGCGCATCTGCGCCTGCCGCTTGTCGGCTAGTCCCGCCCGGGCGGGTCAGGCCTGGGGCGCGCGGTAGTCCTGGTAGGACTTCTCTTCGACCAGGGTGGAACCGAGCTTCAGGTTGATCTCGCGCTTGATCGCCGCGCGTTCGTCGTTCTCGATATATACGGAACGGGCGAGCCTGATGAACTCGTCATCGAAGGCCTGGGCGCGTTCCTTCATGCGGATGTCGTCCTCGATCTTCCACAGGCGCTGGTTGACCGCCAGCAGGCGGCCCGTCTCGTCGGCGATGTCGGTCCCGGACGCCTTGTCGTTCTTCCAGGTGGCCTCGAGCAGTTCGAGCTCGTTGCGCACGTTGGCCAGCTTCGCTTCGTCCTTGATCTCCTGCAGCTTGATCTGGAGGATCGTCATCTTGTCGATCAGTTCGCCGTAGGACACGGGGGTCTGGATGAGGCTCATGGCATGCTCCGGTCGGTCAGGCGCGCGAGGTTACCAGCTTTGCGGTCAAAGTGAGACGACGCCGAACGTGTCGAGCAGCAGCACGATGTTGAGACTGAGCACGATGAGCGAGGCCACGATCGCGGCGATGGAGACCGCCGGCCGGTTCGTGAACACGCCCATGATGTGGCGGCGGCTGGTGAACCAGACCAGGGCGATCATCGGGAACGGCAAGGCGATGCTCAAGGCCACCTGGCTCAGGACCAGCGCACGGGTGGCATCCACGCCGGCGATCACCACGGCGAAGCTCGGCAACATCGTGACCGCCCGGCGCAACCAGAGCGGAATGCGGAAGTTGACGAAGCCCTGCATGATCATCTGCCCCGCCATCGTGCCCACCACCGAACTGGAGAAGCCCGAGGCGATCAGCGAGATGAGGAAGATCGTCGCCGCCGCGCCACCGAGCAGCGGCACCAGGGTCTGGTATGCCGTCTCGATCTTGGCGACATCCGGATGGCTTCCGTGGAAGGCACCCGCCGCCATCACCACCATCGCCAGGTTGATCAGGCCGGCGACGGACAACGCCAGGATCACTTCCAGGTTCGACAGGCCGATGATGCGGCGCCGTTCATCCGTGGTCTTCGGGCGCGCGCGCCGCTCGGTCAGGCCGGAATGCAGGAACAGCGCATGCGGCATCACGGTGGCGCCGATGATGCCCACGGCGATCGCCACCGCCGCGCCGTCCGGAAGGCTCGGCACGAAGATCTGCTGGCCAAGCGAGCGCCAGCCGATCGGTGCGATGAACAACTCCGCGAGATAAGCCAGGCCGACGACGCCAACCAGCGCGCCGATGGTCAATTCCAGTCGACGGTAGCCCTTGCCTTCCAGGAGCAACAGCGCGTACGTGACGATCCCGGTGATGCCCATGCCCACCAGCAACGGCAGGTCGAACAGCAGCGCGAGGCCGATCGCGCCACCGAGGAATTCAGCGAGGTCGGTCGCCATGGCGGCAAGCTCGCTCACCACCCACATGACGTAGACCAGGGGCTTCGGCAGGTGCTCGCGGCACAGTTCCGCCAGGCTGTGCCCGGTGACGATGCCGAGGCGCGCCGAAAGGCTCTGGAACAGCATGGCCACGAGGTTGGCCAGCAGCACCACCCAAAGCAGCGCGTAGCCATAGCGGGCGCCGGCCTGGATGTTCGTGGCGAAGTTGCCGGGGTCGATATAGGCGACCGACACGACGACGGCGGGACCGGCGAAAGGCAAAAGCGCGGAGAGCCCACGCCGGTGCCCATCGAGCACCTCGCGCATGGCCGGTTCTTCGGGCCGCTCTGGCGTGGCCTTCTGAAGCATGCTCAGTGCTCCGCGGGGGCGGCGGTTTCGCCGCTTGCGATCACCATACTACAGCCGCGCCGCCGGCTTTTTCGCCGGCGACGAAGGTACTTCGGCCGGTGCCGCTTCGATCTCCACCGCGTGCTCGCTCGGGCGGATCGGCTTGCCGCGCGCGTCGGCCACTCCACGGGTGAGTTCGGCGCCCATCAGCACGATGATCGACGAGTAATAGGTCCAGGTGAGCAACACGATGAAGGCGCCGGCGGGCCCATAGGCGCCGCCGACGTTCGCGTACTGGATGTAGAGCCCGATGGCGTACTTGCCGGCGAGGAACAGCACCGTGGTGAGCACGGCGCCGATCAAGGCCTCGCTCCAGTCGATCACCGCGTCGGGAAGCACCTTGTACATCGCGCCGAATGCCGCGATGAAGACCAGCACGGACACCGCATATTCGATGACCTTCCAGGTCGTGCCGTCGCCGCGGATCAGCGCCTGGATCAAGGCGCTGACGATGAACGAGACGATCATCATGAAGGCCATGCCACCCAGCAGCGCGAAGGCTCGCGCCCGCGCACGAAGCCAGGCCCCCACCGCCTCGCCCGGCTTCGCCTTCACGCGCCACACGCGGTCGAGCGTGGCCTGCAACTGGGCGAACACCGCCGAGGCACCGAACAGCGTCACGCCGATACCGACGATTCCCGCGAGATCGCCCAGCCGTGGATGCGATTTCGCGCTGGCGATGACGTTATTGAGGGCCTCGGCGGCACGTGTCCCCACGACGCTCGCGAGGGCGTCGGACAACTCACCCTGCCATGCGGGATTGAGAATCGAGACGATCCAGACCAACAGGAGCAGTAAAGGCGCGAACGACAGCGCCGCGTAGAACGACAGGGCCGCCGCACGAGTCATCAGTTCGTCGTCGCTGAAACCATCGACGGCGGACATGATCGCGCGCTTCACTCCGCCCAGGGCCTTACCCATGCACACGCTCTCCGGTCAGCGGATGCCTTCGTCGCGCTTGCTCAGTTCATCCATCTTCTTCTCGCCCTCCGCGGCCTTCTTGTCGCGCTTCTTCTGGGCGGGCTTGTCGAGCTTCATGACGTAGTTGTCGTTTCGGTCGGCCGATTGCGGCCGGTGTTTGCGGGAATCGTCGTTCACGGAGTACTCCTGGCGGTGGCGCCGGCCATGTGGGCGGTTTCCGGGTAGCGTCGCGGGAGTGGGTTTGGTGAAGCGTGGTTTTTATGTCGTTGCCGCAATCACATTCCGTGTCCTATGACTTCGATGGACCGGTGTCCTCGGCCCCTCGCCGCGATGCCTCAATGGCACGCTCGACGTCGACGGCATCGCCCTCGACGGGCGACGGCCAAACGCTGTCGTTCTCCCGCGTCACCTCGTCGGTACCGACCGCCACATCTTCAGCACCGGCGGTCTCCATCAACTCCCGTAACACAGTCTCGTTCCATTCGCCGCCTGTGAAGACGGTAACAACGGACTTGCCGAGCGCTTCGGGCGCATCCGGTGTAACCGAACGGTCTGAACCGAGGCCGCGCCCGCCTGAATCCCGTTGCCTGTTCCGTCCAAGGTGGCTGACTTCGGAAAGGACGTTGGACGGCGCGTTCGAACTGGCGGGTGAGTCACCGATGCTCTCATCGGTGGCGACGACGATGCGATCGCGAGGTACGCCGCGGTCGAGCATCTTGTCGACGATGGACGCGGCGGAGAATTGGTTGGGAAAGGTGCCGGTGACGTGATGCATGGTGAGGCCTGTTCGGAAAGGGCATATCGATACACCCGAGCCGGTAAATGCGATGTCACTGAGCTGTTTACAGCGCTGCCGTGACGCAGGCTTTACGCGGCGGCGCGTCGGCGTTTGGCGGGCTTTACGGATAGGCGAAACCCGAGGGCGCAGAAGACCTTGTTCATCGTTTCGAACTTCGGCTGCGCCCCGGGACGAAGTGCTTTATAGAGGCTTTCGCGGCCCAGGCCGGAATCCTTAGCTACCTGGGCCATACCACGGGCCTTCGCTATATATCCCACTGCGCGCAGCATTTCGTCCATGTCGCCATCCTCCAGAACCTGATGGACGTATTCGGCGATTGCCGCGTCACTGTCGAGGATAGTGGACATATCGAACGGTTGAAGCCTGATATTCATTTGGTAGTCCTCCGATGGCGCCGAGACTGCAGGAGTTCCGCCGCCACCTTCTTTGCCTTGTCCTCGCCAAGAACCATTGTATCCACGTGGATACAAAACACAATGTGGATTCAATGGATCCTTCCGATTGCCCTTGACGGCAACTCCCTTCCTGCCAAAATGACCCATAAGTCATTAACGATGGCGGAGGGTGCATCATGCTTGACGTACTCGTAGTCGGCGCAGGCCCCACCGGCCTCGTCCACGCACTCTGGCTGCACGCCCAGGGCGTCAGGGTCCGCATCATCGATCGGACCGGGGAACCGGGAACGACGTCCCGCGCAATGGCCGTGCAATCAAGGACGCTGGAGCTCTACCGCCAACTAGGACTCGCCGACGAGGTGGTGTCGGCTGGCTTCCGCACCCCGGCCATGAACATGTGGGCGCGGGGCAAGCATCGGGTCAGGATTCCCTTGCAGGAAATCGGCACCGGTATCTCGCCGCACCCATACATCCTCGTGTATCCCCAGGACTTCCACGAGAAGACGCTCGTGGCCAAGCTCCAATCCTTCGGTATCGAGGTGGAGCGCAACACGGAACTGTTATCCCTTGAAGACAAGGGTGAGCACGTCGAAGTCCGCCTCCGCCGTGCCGACGGCACGGAAGAAATCACCTCTGCCCGGTATCTGGCGGCCTGTGACGGGGCTAGCTCAACCGTTCGCAAGCAACTCGGCATCGGATTCGAGGGCGGCACCTACCAGCATGTGTTTTATGTGGCGGACGTGGATCTCTCCGGACTCGACAACACGGGTGAGGCACATGTCGCCTTGAATGGCGAGGATTTCGTTGTCGTGTTGTTTTACGACAGCAACGGCAAGGCCCGGCTCATCGGCACGGTTCGTGACGAACGGGCGGATCATCCGGAAAACCTGACCTTCGATGACGTCGGCCACGAGGCCATGGCGAGCGTCGGCATCCATGTGGACAAGGTCAATTGGTTTTCCCACTACCGGGTGCATCACCGTGTCGCCGACCGCTTCCGCCAGGGCCGCGTGTTCTTGATGGGGGACGCGGGACATGTCCACAGCCCGGTCGGCGGGCAAGGCATGAACACGGGCATCCTCGATGCCATCAACCTCGCCTGGAAGCTGGCGGCTGTCATTCACGGGCAGGCGCCCGATGCCTTGCTCGATACCTATGCCACCGAGCGTCAGACGTTCGCCCACGAGCTCGTGAAGACCACCGACCGGGCCTTCAGCTTGATCACCGCCGACGGCGAATTCGCCAACCTGATGCGGAGCTACGGCGTGCCATTGATCGCCGGTGCGGCGTTCAAGATCGGCAGTACGCGAGAGATGCTCTTCAGGATGGTGTCGCAGACCGGCTTGGCATACAAAGACAGCGCCTTGAGCGAGGGCCGAGCCGGTGACGTCGAAGGGGGCGAGCGGCTTCCCTGGGTGAACGTCGACGGGCAAGACAATTTCGAGCCCCTGCCCGTCATGGGTTGGCAGGTGCATGTCTACGGTACGGCAACCCCTGAAGTGAGAGCCTGGTGCGTGCAGAACGGCGTGACGCTACGGCAGTTCGCATGGGCCGACGAGCATGGCAAAGCGGGCCTGAAGCAAAACGCCGTCTATCTGCTTCGCCCCGATACATGGGTAGCGCTGGCCGATCCCGACGGTTCGGCCGATACGCTGGACGCCTACTTCACATCGCGCTCTTACGTGGTCAGCAAGGAAGGCGGCATCCGTGAATGAAAGAGAACCGAAGTGGACCCGGCGCAAGGACGCCCGTCCTCAGGAAATCATCGAGGCCGCCATCGATGAATTCGTCGCCAAGGGCTATGCCCATACCAAACTGACCGACGTGGCGAGGCGGGCCGGCGTGGTCAAGGGAACGATCTACCGGTATTTCGAAACCAAGGCGGACCTTTTCCGTGCCGTGGCGCGGCATCTTGCCTCCGAAAACCTCATGGCCATCCAGAACACACCTGGTGCTGCCGATGTCGACGCCCTGACCCTTCTCCCCCTGCTGTTGGGGCACGTGGCCGGGAAGATGAGTGACGCCAGATTGCCGGGCATCGTGCGGATGGTCTTGCTCGAGGGTCGGATGTTTCCGGACCTTGCCAGCGTATGGCACGACGAGGTCATCGCCCGGGTGGCTGGCGTTCTGACAGGAGCCATCGAACGTGGTCAGAAAGCGGGAAGCATTCGCGCAGGCGATCCGGCCTTGATGCTGTTTTCCGTGATGGGGCCGATGCTGATGGGGGTTCTTTTTCGGGAGACGTTTCCGGACAGCCCGTTTGCACCGGATCTGCGTGCGCTTGGTGTACAGCATGCGGATGTGCTTGCAGCTGGTCTGCGTGTGTGACTGCAGGGTGGTTCGATTGAAACCTATGAGTTGTCTGGTGACGTCGCCGCGCTGGCGATCTGATCGAGGTTCGCGATCAGCCGGGTAAGCAAGTTCACAAGTTGACTTGCTTCGTCTTCCGTGAAGCCATTCAACGCATCACGATTCCCTTTGAAGAGGATTTCGATGGCGTCAGGCATGCGGTTCTGCGCGGCTTTCGTGAGGATGATGCAGCTGCTTCGGCCGTCGTCCGGATGGGGCGTTCGACGAATCCATCCATCACGCTCCATGCGAGCGAGCATTTGCGCCATCGGTGGTTGTTCGACCTTGGCGAAACGGGCCAACTCCCGTTGCGTGCTTGCCTTTCCATCACGCAAGGCGATCAGCACCGGCAATTGGCCGACGCCGAACCCCAGGGGCTTGAGACGTGCTTCGCTCAGGCGGGCGAATCCTCGTGCCGCCAGGCTGATGAGGTGCCCTGGCGTTGAAAGCACGTCATTTTTCATTCCACTCACCTTCTGCCCAGGTTGACGATCATCTATATATGTACGTATATATATCGAGGGACGAGTTGGCAAGTACAGCTCATCCGTTCACTGACGGTCGCCCACCTTGAGGACTTTGCATGCCGGAAAACCACGCGAAACTTATCGAGCGTCTGTATGACCGCTTCAACGCGAGGGACATCGACGGCGTGCTCGTAGCGCTTGCCGATGATGTTGCCTGGGCCAACGGCATGGACGGTGGCCATGTTCACGGGCATGAGGCCTTAAGAGACTATTGGACGCGACAATGGTCGGTCGTCAGCCCACACGTTGAGCCGGTGGCGTTTCATGAAACAGACGATGGTGTCGTCTCGGTCGAGGTGGTCCAGACCGTGTTCGATCTCGATGGGCAGCCGCTGGAGGGGCAGAACCATGGGTTGAAGGACAAGACGGTGATGCATTTGTTTCGGGTGGAGGGTGGGAAGGTTGTGCGCTTTGATATCGGGGACACTCCGGCCGGCCAGGATTGAGCTTATTTGCACGGCAGTACATACGCCGAATTGGATCTCATCCGTTGAGGAGTCAGTCGACCGGGATGTAGCGGAGATGGCCGATGGGGGTGCCGGTGCTTCGGCCGCTGTCGGCGGGATGGTTCACGCCATCGAGAACAGGGACATCGTCGAAGTCGAATGGACTGATGCCTTCGAGGCAGGCCACGTTGACACCGTATTGTGCGTTGTTGGAACGGCGCTGATGGAAGGTATAAATGCCGCACTTCGAACAAAAGTAGTGTTTCGCGGTACCGGAGTTGAACTGGTAGACGCTGAGTGCATCTTCGCCTTGCTCGATGACGATGCCATCGAGTTCGGCCGACACTGCAACGGCACCACGCATACGGCAGTACGAACAGTTGCAGCGTCGCGCGGTTCGGAGCCCGTCGGTGAGTTTGACCGAAAAGCGGACGGTGCCGCAGTGACAGGCGGCTTTGGATTCTGTGATATCAGCGAACATGCCATGACCTTCGCACTGAATGGTTGCCGGGAGGATAGTTCCCTGCGTGGCGCCACGGGTAGTGCGGAAGTCCGGTGGGGGCCGACCCTGTCGGCGATAGGTGCTTGCCTCGACCTGGCCCGCTGCCGCGGGATCGCCGACAAGGTCGGCTCCCACCAGAGCATTCCTTGGTGCCCTGATCGCTGGACTTCCGTGAAGAACCAACAAAAAAGCCCGCTTTAGGCGGGCTTTTCTGCGAACTGGCGGAGAGGGTGGGATTCGAACCCACGGTACGCTTACACGTACGCCTGATTTCGAGTCAGGTACATTCGACCACTCTGCCACCTCTCCGTGAACGGTCGACGGCAGGGGTTGAGCCCTGCCGGGCCCGCAATGATAGTGGGTCTGTTCTGCCGTGACAACAGGCTTTTGATGGGGCATCCTGCCCGGGCAACGGGCGTATTGGCGCCCTTCCCTTCGCTCTTCAAGGTCTCCATGATCGAGTTCGGACACGGCACGCATACGGGGCTCCGCCGTACGCGCAACGAGGACACCTATTACGCCGACGCGGGCCTGGGCTTGTTCCTGGTCGTGGACGGCATGGGCGGGCATCAGCATGGCGAGGTGGCTTCGGCGACCGCCCGCGATGGCGTCGTGGCCCAGGTCGCCGCCGGGCAATCGCTGGTCGACGCGATCCAGCGGGTGAACGAGGCGCTTATCGCCCGTTCGAGCGGCATGGCCGATTCCCGCCCCATGGGCACGACCATCGCCGCCGTGCGTATCGTCGGCCGGTCCTACGAGGCCGCCTGGGTGGGCGACAGCCGAATCTACCGCTGGGACGGGGCCTTAGCACGTCTTTCTCACGATCATTCGATCGTGGAAGCGCTGGTCGAGGCGGGCGAACTGACCGAAGCTCAGGCCCGGACGCATCCCCAGCGCAGCGTGCTAACCCAGGCGCTCGGCATTACCTCGCCCGAGCAACTGCACATCGGTCTGGCGCGTGGGGAGCTTTCAACGGGAGCGCGGCTATTGCTGTGTACCGATGGCCTGACCGATGAAGTCGAGGACAAGCGCATCGGCGAGATCGTTTCACGGACCGACATCGCCGCGCAGGAATGCGTAGATCACCTGATCCTGGAAGCGCTGGGTGGCAGTGCGCGCGACAACATCACGGCAATTCTATTGCGGGCTACAGGTTAAGGGGCGGACGGTGCCAGAGCTGGCTCCGCAGGAATGCTCCACACGCCCGACGACGGTCGTGAAGCGAGTCCGCTGCCCCTGAAAGGCTCAATTTCCCTTAGCTGCCCCTTGGAACCTATCCCTATAGACGGACGTGACGTCGGCGATCGTTGGGACGAGTACGTCGCAACCTGCATCCTTACACGCGGCAAGCAGCAACCTGCCCGTTGAATATGCCCACTCGAAGTCACTGCCGTTGTATGGCGTCACGAGAATGCGAAGCGTGCAGCCACCGTCACTACGAAGGCTCACTTTCATCTCGTCCCATGTTTGAGCTCGCCATGTGACGTTTGCGCTGTATCCGAGCGCCTGCACCCTATCGGCGTAGCCGCGTCTGCATCCTTCCGGCTCAACAATGGTCATCACGAACTCTGGATGCCGAATATCTCGGAGTCTCCAGACATTATTGTTCACTTCATCACGCCCCTCCCTTTGGGTAAGCGTGATTTCGACCGCCGCACCTTCCTGTATGCACCAGGCCTTTTGCTGGATAACACACTTGCGTGGAGGTTCGGGGGGAGCCTGTAAAGGCGTGGGTGATGGATTCGAGACGAGCAGCGCGAGTGCAATGGGTGAAACCATGAATACCGACGCCTTGGACCTAATCGAATATAAGTCGCAGTGACACTACCAGCGCGAGCGCGATCTCACCGGCAGTTCTTGCAGATCCCATGCACTTCCAGCGTCTGCGCCTGCGCGCGGAAGCCAAAAGCCTTCGCCTGCGCTTCGATCAGTTCGGCGACACGCTCATCGCACACTTCCTGCGCGCACTGGCATTTGTCGCAGATCAGGAATGGCACCTGATGCGCTTCGGCCGGATGGTGGCAGGAGACGTAGGCGTTGATCGATTCCAGCTTGTGGATGAAGCCGTTCTCGAGCAGGAAGTCGAGGGCACGGTACACCGTGGGCGGTGCCGCGTTGCCGTGTTTCTCGCGCAGGCGGTCGAGCAGGTCGTAGGCCTTCACGGGCTTGCCGGCGCCGGCGACCAGTTCGAGCACCTCGCGACGCAGCGGTGTCAGCCGCAGGCCACGTTCCGTGGAGGCATGCTCCACGGCCGCGACGAAGCTGCGAGCGTCGTCGTGGTGGTCGTGCGCATGTCGGTGGGCGGCGTGGTTCGTCACAGGCATATCCTCATGGCCGTCATCGTAACATGAGGGCAGGTCAGCGTTTTTTCGACCCCGGCAGTGGCGGCGGCGTGCGCCGCGGCAGGAACGGCACCACCCAGCCGAACGGCCCCAGGATCAGCGCGGCGACCACGCCCGCCATGGTGCGGCCACGCCACCAGCCCAGCAGGCCGCCGACCACCACGAAAACGACCTGCCAGAGGATCAACTGGCCCCAGGGAACCAGGGCCATGAGGTTCATGAATATCTGCAGGAAGGCGCCCGGATCGTCCGGGTCGACTCCTTGCATGGCGCGGGCGAGCAGTTCGTTCACCGCTCACCCCCGCTCGTTTGCCGGGATTCAGGCCGCGGCACGCGCCAGCGCATCGTCGATACGCGAGAGCGCACCCTCGCGACCGGCGAGATAGATGGTGTACTCGATCGACGGCGATACCTGGGTGCCCGTCATCGCCACGCGCAGCGGCGCGGCGACCTTGCCCATGCCCAGTTCCAGCGAGGCGGCGATGCGTTCGACCGCGCCGTGCACGGCTTCCGGCGACCATTCCGGCAACGCCGACAGTTCCTTCTTCGCGGCGTCGAGGGCGGCCGGCGCGGTGTCGGTGCGCAGGTGCTTCTCCACGGCCTTGTCGTCCCATTCGACGATCGGGCCGTACCAGATCTTCGCGCGCTCGGCCATTTCCTTGAACGTCTGCACGCGGTCGCGCAGCGCTACGACCACGTCGGCGGGATTCGGGCCTTGCGTGGCATCGACGCCGATCTTCGCCAGGTGCCACGCGAGCTCAGGCCCGAGCGATGCCGGATCGTCGTTCTTCAGATAATGCTGGTTGAGCCAGGAAAGCTTGGTCACGTCGAAACGCGACGCGGCCTTGTTGACGTCGGCGATGTCGAACAGCGCCGTCATCTCCTCCACCGAGAAGATCTCCTGGTCGCCGTGCGACCAGCCCAGCCGCACGAGGTAGTTGAGCAGCGCGTGCGGCAGGAAACCATCGTCGCGGTATTGCATCACGCTGACCGCGCCATGGCGCTTGGACAGCTTCTGGCCGTCCGGTCCGAGGATCATCGGCAGGTGCGCGAACTCCGGCACGGGCGCGCCCAGCGCCTTGTAGATGTTGATCTGCCGCGGCGTGTTGTTGACATGGTCGTCGCCACGGATCACTTCGGTGATGCCCATGTCGATGTCGTCGACGACCACCGCGAAGTTATAGGTGGGAAAACCGTCCGAACGGAAGATCACCAGGTCGTCCAGTTCCTCGTTCGACCACTCGATGCGGCCCTTCACCTTGTCGTCGAAAACGACGCTGCCCGAAGCCGGGTTCTTGAAACGGATGACGCGGTTGGGATCGTCGCGCAACGGCTCGTTGCGATCGCGGTAGTAGCCGTTGTAACGCGGCTTGACGCCGGCGGCCATCGCCGCGTTGCGCATCTCCTCGATCTCTTCCTTCGACTCGTAGGCGTAGTACGCCTTGCCCTCGCGCAGCAGCTGGTCGGCCACCTCGCGGTAACGGTCCATGCGCAGGGTCTGGTAGTACGGACCCTCGTCATGGGTCAGGCCGAGCCAGGACATGCCGTCGAGGATCGCCTGCACGGCTTCCTGCGTGGAGCGCTCGCGATCGGTGTCCTCGATGCGCAGCACGAATTCGCCGCCGCGACGACGGGCTTCCAGCCAGCAGTACAACGCGGTGCGCGCGCCGCCGATATGCAGGTAGCCGGTGGGACTGGGAGCGAAACGGGTACGGACGGTCATCGTGGGGGTCATCGGGCGGACAAGCGAGCGATTTTAACCGATACGGCCCGTTTCCACGCCGGTCGCTGTCATCTGCCGGTCATGCCGCCATAACCCGCGCGACACGGCGGAGGGCCAGCATGAGCCAACCAGGCCAGCAGGGGCACCGCCATGCGCGTCGGCATCGTCACCGAGACCTATGCACCGGATGTCAACGGTGTCGCCCTGACCGTCCAGTCGCTCGCCCGCGGTCTCGTCCGCCGCGGCCACTCCGTCGACCTCGTCCGACCGATCCACCCGGCGACCCCACCGCTGGCCGATGCGGGAATGGACGTGCTGGCCGTGGAAGGCGCCGCCGTGCCCCGCTACGCGGGCCTGCGGTTTGGCCTGCCCGCCCGTTTTCGCATCGAGCGCCGCTGGCGCTCCGACCGGCCGGATGCCATCTATGTGGCCACGGAAGGCCCCCTGGGCTGGAGCGCGGTGAGCGCCGCCCGCCGCCTCGGTATCCCTGTCGCCACCGGCTTCCATACCCGCTTCGACTTCTACGTGGGCCACTACGGCTTCGGCGCGCTGACGCCACTGGTACGCCATTACCTGGCCCGCTTCCACCGCCGCGCGCAGACCACCCTGGTGCCGACCGGCCAGCTCGCCGGCGAACTGAACGACCTCGGCGTGCACGACGTGCGCGTGCTGCGGCGCGCCGTCGACACGCAGCGCTTCCATCCCGAGCGCCGCGACGAAAGCCTGCGTGCCTCGTGGGGCGCATCGCCCGACGCCCCGGTGCTGCTCAGCGTGGGCCGCATCGCGCCCGAGAAAAACCTGCATGTGGTGATCGACGCCTATCGCGCCCTCGTCCGCCGGGTGCCCGGGGCTCGTTGCGTGGTCGTCGGCGACGGCCCGGGTCGCGCCGCGCTCGAAGCCGCCCATCCCGACATCGTCTTCGCCGGCACGCGCCGTGGCGACGACCTGGCCGCCTTCTACGCCAGCGCCGATCTCTTCGTCTTCCCGAGCCTGACCGAGACGTTCGGCAACGTGGTACTCGAAGCGATGGCCTCGGGTGTCCCTGTGGTCGCCTACGCGGAAGCCGCCGCGCGCGAGTTCATCCGCAATGGCCAGAACGGCATTCGCGTCGCGCCGGGCAACGAAGGTGGGCTGGTAGAACGCGCCGCCGCGCTGGGCGCCGATGCGACGGTGCGCGCCGCCATGGGTGCCGCCGCACGCCATTCGGTGGCCGGCCTTTCGCCGGAATCGGTCGTGACGGAATTCGAGTCGACCATGCAATCCCTCGCCGAGGAGCACGTCCATGAACGCAGCACCGCCGTCGCCGCGTAGGGCGAACCTGGACCGCCGCATGTGCGTCGCCGCCAATCGCTGGGGTGCGCGCCGGGCGATCGGCATCTTCTTCGGCGCCATCAGCCGCCTGGGCGATGGCGTGTTCTGGTATGCGCTGATGAGCGTCATCGTCCTCGTGGGCGGCTGGCACGGCGTGGCCGTGGCGGTGCAGATGGCGATCACCGGCCTCACGGCGCTGATGCTCTATCGCGTACTGAAGCGCTGGACGCGACGTCCGCGCCCCTTCCGCACCTGCCCGGGCGTGATCGCTCACGTGCCGCCGCTGGACGAGTTCAGTTTCCCCTCGGGGCACACGCTGCAAGCGGTGGCGTTCACCGTCGTGGCGGTGGCGCATTACCCGGTGCTGGCGCCGTTCCTGATCGGTTTCGCGGCCCTGGTCGGCGCATCGCGCGTCGTGCTCGGCCTGCACTATCCCAGCGACGTGCTCGCAGCCACCGCCATCGGCGGTGGACTGGGCACGTTGTCGCTGTGGGCGGAACGCGTGCTGGTCTGATCTTCGCAGGATCAGGCGGCGGCGCGCGGCGCCTTCTGCAGGATGCCGAGGATCGAGCCGAGCTTGTCGCGCATCTCGCGACGGTCGACGATCACATCCACCGCGCCGTGGTCGACGAGGAATTCCGAACGCTGGAAGCCTTCTGGCAAGGTCTCGCGCACGGTCTGCTCGATGACGCGCGGACCGGCGAAGCCGATCAGCGCCTTCGGCTCGGCCACGTTGAGGTCGCCCAGCATACCCAGGCTCGCCGACACGCCACCGGTGGTGGGATGCGTGAGCACCGAGATATACGGAACACCCGCGTCGCGCATGCGAGCGAGGGCGGCCGAGGTCTTCGCCATCTGCATCAGCGAGAACAGGCCTTCCTGCATGCGCGCACCACCCGTGGCGGAGAAGCACACGAGGCCGCTCTTCTCGGCGAGGGCCTTCTCGGCGGCGCGCGCGAACTTCTCGCCCACCACCGAACCCATCGAGCCGCCCATGAAGGAGAACTCGAACGCCACCGCGACGAGCGGACGCTCCAGCAGGCGGCCGGACATCGCGATCAGCGCGTCCTTCTCGCCGGTGTTCTTCTGCGCGGCGGCGACGCGGTCCTTGTACTTCTTCTGGTCCTTGAACTTCAGCGCGTCGACCGCTTCCATCTTCGGCCACAGTTCGGTGGTGCTGCCTTCGTCGAACAAGGCGGCAAGACGCGCACGCGCGGAGATCGCGTGGTGGTGGCCGCACTTCGGGCAGACCATCAGCGACTTCTCGAGCTCCGGCTTGTAGAGCACGGTGCCGCAACCGGCGCACTTCTCCCACACACCCTCGGGCACCTTGCCCTTGCCGCCGGCCGCGCTGGGTGCGCGGGTCTTCGGCGTCATGATTTTCTGCAGCCAGTTCATCGTGTTTCTCCGAGTATCTGTACTACCGCACCGACCGTCAGCGCGCGTCGAGCGCGGCGCGGATCGGCGCGAGGAAGTCCCGTGCCCTGCCGGCGGCATCGTCGGCCGAGGTCGCACCGGCGAGGCGGTCGACCAGGGCGCTGCCGATGACCACGGCGTCGGCGAATTCGCCGATCGCCTTCGCGCTCGCGGCGTCGCGGACACCGAAGCCCACGGCCACCGGAGCCTTCGCCCGTGCGCGGATACCGGCGACGCGTTCGGCGATCTCACCGGTGCTCAGCTGGGCCGCGCCGGTGATGCCGGCGAACGACACATAGTACAGGAAGCCCGAAGCGGCCTCGCAAAGGCGCGCCAGACGGGCCTCGGCCGTGGTCGGCGAGGCGAGCAGGATCTGGTCGAGGCCGGCCTTGCGCAGGGGCTCGAGGACATGCGATTCCTCCAGCGGGCAATCGACCATCAGGACACCATCCACGCCCGCTTCGACGGCATCTTCGGCGAACGCCGCGTATCCATACATTTCCACGGGATTGAGGTAACCCATCAGGACGATCGGGGTCTCGTTATCGGTCTCGCGGAAGGCTGCGACCCAGGCCAGCACATTGCCGAGGCCGACGCCCTTGGCCAGGGCGCGCTCGCTGGCGTGCTGGATCACCGGGCCGTCCGCCATCGGGTCAGAGAACGGCACGCCCAGCTCGATGACGTCGGCACCCGCGGCGACCAGGCCGTGCATCAACGGCACCACGGCGTCGGGCGACGGGTCGCCGGCGGTGATGAACGGAACGAGGCCGGTGCGGCCCGCGGACTTCAGCGCCGCGAAACGGCGTTCGATGCGGCTCATCAGAGTTCGATTCCTTCGCGCGCGGCAATGGTGTGCACGTCCTTGTCGCCGCGGCCGGAAAGGTTGGCGAGGACCAGGCCGTCCTTCGGCAGCTCGCGGGCCAGCTTGATCGCCTGGGCGATCGCATGGCTCGATTCCAGCGCGGCGAGGATGCCCTCGGTGCGTGCCAGCAGGTGGAAGGCTTCCAGCGCTTCGTCGTCGGTCACGCCGACGTATTCCGCACGGCCGGCGTCCTTGAGGAAGGCATGCTCGGGACCCACGCCCGGGTAATCCAGTCCGGCGGAGACCGAATGCGTCTCGATGATCTGGCCGTTCGCGTCGGACAACACATACGTGCGATTGCCGTGCAGCACGCCCGGCTTGCCCGCCGCGAGCGAGGCGGCATGGCGGCCCGTCCCGATGCCCTCGCCCGCCGCCTCGGCGCCGACGATGCGCACCTGGCGGTCGTTGAGGAAGGCGTGGAACAGGCCGATGGCGTTCGAACCACCACCCACGCAGGCGGTGATCACGTCCGGCAGGCGGCCGAACTGTTCGAGCGTCTGCTCGCGCGCTTCGCGGCCGACGATGGCGTTGAAATCGCGCACCATCTGCGGATACGGATGCGGGCCGGCGACGGTGCCGATGATGTAGAAGGTGTCGGCGACGTTGGTGACCCAGTCGCGCATCGCTTCATTCAGGGCGTCTTTCAGGGTCTTCGAGCCGGAGGTCACCGGGACTACCTCAGCGCCGAGCAGGCGCATGCGGTAGACGTTGATCTTCTGCCGCTCGATGTCGACGGCACCCATGTACACGACGCACTTCAGGCCCATGCGCGCGGCGACTGTGGCGCTGGCCACGCCATGCTGGCCGGCGCCGGTCTCGGCGATGATGCGCGTCTTCCCCATGTGCCGCGCGACCAGCGCCTGGCCCACGGTGTTGTTGATCTTGTGCGCGCCGGTGTGGTTCAGGTCCTCGCGCTTGAGCACGATACGCGCGCCCCCGACATGCTTCGACAGGCGCTCGGCGTGGTACACCGGGCTAGGGCGGCCCACGTAATACTTGAGGTCGCGGTCGAGTTCGGCGATGAAGGCCGGATCCTTGCGCAGTTTCTCGTACGCCGCGGTGAGTTCCGCGAGCGGCTCCATGAGGGTCTCGGCCACGTAGATGCCGCCGTACTCGCCGAAGCGCCCATGCGCATCGGGATAGGCGTGGAAATCCGCGATATCGGTCATTGCCTTCTCGTTACCTGCTGGAGGCCGTGTCACGCGGTGGGGACGGCGCGCACGGCGGAAATGAAGCGTTCCATCTTAGCCCGATCCTTGATCCCGGGCGACGATTCGATGCCGCTGGACACGTCCACCGCCCAGGGCCGGGCGATGCGGATCGCCTCGCCGACATTCCCGGCCGTGAGTCCACCGGCGAGCAGCAGCGGTTGCGCAAGATCCTTCGGCATCAGCGACCAGTCGAACCGCTGGCCGCTGCCGCCCTGCTCGCCCAGGCCATGGCCGTCCAGGAGCAGGCCGGTGGCGCCCGGGTAATCACGCAGGCGCGCCAAAGCCGGGGCACCTTCGCCCATCGCGATGGCTTTCAGGTAGCGCACGCCGTAGGCGGCGCACTCGGCATCCGTTTCCGCACCGTGGAACTGCAGCATGTCCGGACGCAGCACCCGCAGCACTTCCTCCACATAGGCCCGATCGTCATCCATCACCAGCGCCACCGTCGTCACGAAGGGCGGTACGGCATCGCGCAGGCGCGCGGCGGACGCGGGGTCGACGAAACGCTTGCTCTTGCGCGTCATGATGAAGCCGACGGCGTCGGCGCCCAGTCGCGCGGCGAGTTGCACATCGTCGATGCGGGTCAGGCCGCAGCATTTGATCCGGGTCATAGCGTCACTTCCTGTGGCAGGCCCCAATGGGCTTCGTAGAGCGGGCCGATGAAGGTCAGGCCTTCAGCGGGCGCCGTGGCACCGGCGACTTCGCGATCGCGACCGGCGAGCAGCTCGGCCATCCAGCCGACGGGCTGCTCGCCACGGCCGATGGGCAGCAAGGAGCCGACGATGTTGCGCACCATGTGATGAAGGAAGGCGTTGGCCTCGATCTCGACCACCACGTGGATGTCTTCGCGGAATACGCGGATGGAGCGCACGTTGCGCCGCGCGTGCGCGGCCTGGCAGGAGATGGCGCGGAACGCGGAGAAGTCGTGTTCACCCACGATCGCCTGGGCGGCCTCGTGCATCGCTTCCGCATCGAGCGCCCTGCGCTCCCAAGCCACGAAGCGGGCGTCCAGCGCGGGACGGACGAAGCGCGGCAGGATGCGGTAACGATACCGGCGGCCACGCGCCGAGAAGCGCGCGTGGAAATCCTCGGCCACCGGCTGCGCCCAGGTCACCGCCACGCTGTGCGGCAGGTTCGAGCAGGCGCCCAGGACCCAGCCCCGCATGTCGCGCACCACCTCGGTGTCGAAGTGGACCACCTGGCAGCGGCCGTGCACGCCGGCGTCAGTGCGTCCGGCGGCGGTCACTTCGACGGGCTCGTGGGCGACCCGGCTCAGCGCTTCCTCCAGCGACCCCTGCACGGTCTTCGCATGGCTGAGCCGTTGCCAGCCGCGGAAGTCGGTGCCGTCGTATTCGACGCCTAAGGCGATGCGCATGGAGTTGTTCGAGGGGCGGTGGAAACGGGAAAGGTTACCACTGCGGAGGTGGCAGGAGCCTGGTGGGGACCTGGTGGGAGCCGACCTTGTCGGCGATCCCGCGGCAGCGGGCCAGTTCGAGGCAAGCACCATCGCCGACAGGGTCGGCTCCCACCTGGGTCGAGGCAAGCACCCCATCGCCGGCAGGGTCGGGTCCCACCAGAGCTTTCGCCGGAGCGGTTCTTACATCAGAGCGGTGTTCCCAGCGGAGCCACCAAAGAAAAACCCCGGCCGTGGCCGGGGTTCTGTCTGGCTCGGAAACCGGTCTTCTGACGAAACCGGTCGTCAGACGATGTCGTTGAGGATGCGGCGGGCCGTGTCCTTCTGCATCTGCGAGCCTTCGGCGAGCACTTCGTCGAGCATCAGGCGGGCGCCTTCGGCATCACCCATGTCGAGGTAGGCGCGGGCCAGGTCGAGCTTGGTGTCGACCGGGTCGTCGCTGAAACTCTCCGGGCCATGGTCTTCGAGCGGTTCTTCGTCCGGGAAGGTCGGCTCGTCGAAGCGAGGCACATGGCCGGTCGTCGCGGCCGGTTCGGCATGGCCGCGAGACGCGAGGTCATGCTCGTCTTCGAAAGACCAGGTGGAGGGTTCCTCGTCCTTGGCTACCGTTTCGCCAACGATGGCCGGGGCGTCGTTCTCATGCGGTTCGGTATACGGCGATTCCGGTGCGTCGACATCGAACACATCCGGCGCGTTCGGACGGCGATCGGCCTCGGCACGCTGCACCGGCGTCAGGTCGAAGTTGAAGTGGTATTCGCTGTGCTTCTGCGGCGACGGCTTCTGCTGGACTTCTTCCTCGTCCGGACCGGTGACGTAGTTGCCCAGGTCGAACTCCTCCAGCGCGGCGGCTTCGTCCTCGTTGTGCGGACGCGAGGCCGTATAGGTGTCCTCGTACGGTTCATCGATCTCGTCCACGGGCACGCCGCCGAACAGCGGATGGCTCGGTGCGAGATCCTCGCCCATCATCATCACTTCGCGCCATTCCGGCTGGTCCGGATCGGCGACGTGGGCGAACATCGCTTCAGCGGCGGCTTCGAAATGCTCGACGTCGCGACGACCGTAGTAAAGGCTCACCAGCTCCAGATGCAGGCCGATGTCGTCCGGATGCTCGGCCAGCGCGTCGAGAATTTCGCGCTGATCCTGGTCCATGACTTCGCTGGGCTCACCGAAGCCACCGAAGGTCGGTTCCTGGCCGAAGCGATCGGCCAGCGACGTGGTGCCGGCGGTGGCCGTGGCTTTCGGCTTCTTGCGGCCAAAGACGGCCGCGACCAACAGCAGCAGGATGACGACGGCACCGCCACCCCACGCCCACGGCTGCATGTACCACGGGTCTTCTTCGACCGGAACCGGAGCGACCGGCGTCCGTTTCGTCTCCGGCTTGGCGGCCGGCGGCGTCGCCGCCGAAGGCTCCTTCAGCGGCGAAATCGCCACGGTCGAGGCGGGAGCCGGTGCGGAAGCCGCGGGGGCTGCCGAAGCGACGGGAGCCGCCGCTGGCGCGCTGGTAGCGGCGACCGGAGCGGCCGGTGCCGGTGCCGGCGACGTCGCTGCGGCGGCCGGGGCCGGCGAGCTCGCCACGGCGGGCTGGCCTGAACTCTTCTGGGCCTCGGCCAGCTTGCGCTGGAGCTCGGCGATTTCGGAATCCTTGAGGCTCAGCAGGCGCTGGTTCTTCGCGTTGATGTCCTCGAGGTCGCCGATGCGCGACTTGAGTTCCTCGCCCTGCTGCTTGAGCGACGCGACGCTTTCCTGCGAGGTGGCCAGTTCCTGCTTGAGGCCGGCGACCTGGGCATCGCCCGTGCCACCCTTGCTGCCCGCACGCGTGGAAGCGGCGTCGCCACCTTCCTTGGAGGGAACGAGAGCCAGGCGGTCGTTCACCGGCGCGGACGGCTTGGTTTCGCCCTGGCTCGCGGGGGTCGAGGCGGCATCCGCCACCACGGACGGCGCGCGCGTGGTGCCGGCGCGCCAGCTTTCGTTCTGGCGGCGCACTTCGGCCAGTGCCGAGGAAGCGGATAGCGCCTGCACGTCATCGGAGGAAGGAATACGCAGGACCGCGCCAGTCTTCAGCGCGTTCATGTTGTCGCGATAGAAGGCATCCGGATTGGCCTTCTGCAAGGCCACCAGCATCTGGTTCATATCGGCGCCACCCGCATGCTGGCGGGCGATGGTCGACAGGGTCTGTCCGCGCTGCACCGGACCGTAGGTATCGCCGGGCGCCGCCGTGGCGGGCGCGGATTTCGCCGGAGCGGTCTTCGCGGGAGCCTCCGCACGCGAGGGCCTGGCTTCGGCATGCGAGGGAACGCGCGCGGGAACGTCGGAAGTGCGCGAGGGTTGCGCCGCGGGCGTGGCGGCGGCTGCATTCACCGGTGTGCCCGGCGGATCGAGCAGCATGGTCACCTCGCGGACGACCTTGTTGCCGCCCGTGGACACCTCGACCAGGAAGTCCAGATAGGTGTCGCGCACCGGCTCGGCGCTGCTGACGCGGACTACCGGTTGCCCGGAGGCGTTCTTGCCCACGGTGAAATTCAGGGCGACGGGCAAGCCGCCGCGATTCAGGCCCGCTCGCGTAAAGGCTTCTTCCGAGGCCAGCGCGACGTGGACATTATCGAGATTGCCAGACACACCGGTCAGCGGAATTTCCGCCGCCAGCGGCTGGTCCATCGTGGAGCGGACCTGGACTGGACCCAGGTTCTGCGCCAGGGCCTGACTGCCCCATGTGGCGAGCGCCAGCATGATCGAAAGCTTCAACGTACGGTTCATCACTCGCTTCCCCCGAACTAAACCCATGCCGGCGGCGCGCCTCTATAGGGCGATCGGCCACGAAGGCGCCACTGTAGTGCACCCCAGCAACAACTAACAATAGCGGCTACGGGGAGTTACGCGACAACGTTAAGTCGTTCGCGAGCCCCGTACACGCCCCCCTTACATGTCCCGGCCCGGTCAGTGGCCTTGTTTCGCCTCCAGTTGGCGCTGGAGTTCGGCGATCTTGCGATCACGCTCTTCCAGCGCCCGGCGGGCGGCCTGCGTACTCGACTCCAGCGTATCGACCTTCGCCTTGAGCTGCTTCACCTCGGCGTCCTGGGACTTCGCCTGGCCCTGCAAGGCCTGCAGCTTCGCGCGGGCGGCCGCGGTACCCGCCGTTGCCGGGGCCGCCGCAGACGGCGGTTGTTGCGCCGTCGCCAGCGGCGAAACCAGCAGGAGAAGGCAGCCGGCAGCCACGCGCGCGTTCATTACAGGTAGTCCTCGATCAGGATCTCGGCGATCTGCACGGCGTTGAGGGCCGCACCCTTGCGAATGTTGTCGGCCACCACCCAGAGGTCGAGGCCACGCTCGTGCGAGATGTCCTCGCGGATGCGGCCGACGAACACCGGGTCCTTGCCCGCCGCGTCGCCCACCGGCGTGGGATAACCGCCCGCCTTGCGCTCGTCCAGCACGACCACGCCCGGGGCCTGCTCGAGCAGTTCGCGCGCGCGCTCGGCCGTGATCTTGTCGCGGGTTTCGATATGCACGGCCTCGGCGTGGCCGTAGAACACCGGCACGCGCACCGCGGTCGGATTCACCTGGATGGATGGGTCCTCGAGGATCTTCCGGGTCTCCCAGACCATCTTCATTTCTTCCTTGGTGTAGCCATTGGCCTGGAAGTCGTCGATGTGCGGGATCACGTTGAACGCGATCTGCTTCGGGAACTTGGCCGTCTCCACCTGCTGGAAGTTGAGCATCTGCGCGGTCTGCTTGCCCAGCTCGTCCATGCCGCTGCGCCCCGCGCCCGACACCGACTGATAGGTGGCGACGTTGATGCGCTCGATGCCCACCTCGCGGTGGATGGGCGCCAGCGCCACCAGCATCTGCATCGTGGAGCAGTTCGGGTTGGCGATGATGCCGCGCACCGTGTAGTCAGCGATGGCGTGCGGGTTCACCTCGGACACCACCAGGGGGATGTCGTCCTGGTAGCGGAATTCGGAGGTGTTATCGATCACCACGGCGCCGGCCGCCGCCGCGCGCGGCGCGTGTTCGCGGCTCACGGAACCACCGGCCGAGAAGAAGGCGATGTCCACGCCGGCGAAGTCGTATTTGGCCAGGTCCTGGACGACGTAGGATTTTCCATTGAAGTCGACGGTACCGCCCGCCGAGCGCTCGCTCGCCAGGGGCACCAGTTCGCTCACGGGGAAGTCCCGCTCGGCGAGGATCGACAGGAGGGTTTCGCCGACCGCGCCGGTCGCTCCCACCATGGCTACCTTGTAACTCGTCTTCTTGCTCATGCTTCGCTTTCGTCAGGCGTGGAAAAACAGGTTTCAGCTGGCGTCGGCCAGCACACCCGGATTGAGGATCGTGGGCGGCCGGCCGGCGTCAGGACCATGCCCGAACGCCGCCAGCACATTGTCCACAGCCAGCGCCGCCATATCGCGACGTGTGTCGCGGCTTGCGCTGGCGATGTGCGGGCTGAGCACGATATTTTGCAGCTTCATGAGCTCGGGATGGACCGCCGGCTCGCCCTCGAACACGTCGAGGGCCGCCGCGGCGATCGTGCCATCGGCCAGCGCGCGGGCCAGCGCGGCATCGTCGACGATGCCGCCGCGCGCGACATTGACCAGGGTGGCCGTCGGTTTCATGGCCTTGAGTTCGGCATCGCCGATGGCGTGGCGACTCTGCGGCGTGTACGGCAGCACCAGGATCAGGTGATCGGATGCGGCCAGCAGGCTGGCCTTGTCCACATAGGTCGCCGCGAATTCGCGCTCGATCTCCGGCGCCAGGCGGGAACGGTTGTGATAGATCACCTTCGCCCGGAAACCGGACGCACGCCGTGCGATGGCCTGGCCGATTCGGCCCATGCCGAGGATACCGATGGTCTTGCCGTGCACGTCGGCGCCGAGCCAACCTTCGAAGCGCGAACCATGCCACTGGCCGTCGCGCAACCAGCGCTCGGCTTCGCCGATGCGGCGGGCCGCCGCGAGCATCAGCGCCCAGGCGTAGTCGGCCACGGTCTCGTTGAGCACGTCCGGCGTGTTCGATGCGCCGATCCCGGCCTCGGTCAGCGCGTCAACATCGAGGTTGTTGTAACCCACGCCGAGGTTGGCCACGAAGCGCAGGCGCGGCGCGGATGCTATCGCCGCCGCGTCGATGCGCTCGGCCAGGCCGACGATGGCGGCATCGGCGCCAGCCAGATGCCCGGCCAGTTCGGCCGATGAAAAGGAACGCTCCTCCGTTTCCGCGCGCACCTCGAACCAGGGACGCAGGCGGTCGACGATGTCCGGGAAGAACGGACGGGAAATCCAGACGATCGGCTTGCTCATCATCTATTCCTGCAACGTGCCTGGAATGCGCGGCGGCACCTCGCCCACGTCGCCACACTGGGCGCGATGACGCAGGGCCTGGTCCATCAGCACGAGGGCGAGCATCGCCTCGGCGATGGGAACGGCGCGGATACCGACGCAGGGATCGTGGCGGCCCTTGGTCACGACCTCGGCCGGCTGCCCCGCCCGGTCGACGCTGCGGCCGGGCACGAGGATGCTCGAGGTGGGCTTGAACGCCATGGAGACGACCACCGGTTGCCCGGAGGCGATACCGCCGAGGATGCCGCCCGCATGGTTGGAGAGGAAGCCATCGGCCGTGAGTTCATCGCGGTGCTGCGTGCCGCGCTGGGCGACGGCGGCAAAGCCATCGCCGATCTCGACGCCCTTCACCGCGTTGATCGACATCATGGCGGCGGCGAGTTCGCCATCGAGCTTGCCGTAGATCGGCTCGCCCCACCCTGCGGGCACGCCCTCGGCCACCACGGTGACCTTGGCGCCGACCGAATCACCCGACTTGCGCAAGGCGTCCATGTACGACTCCAGTTCCGTCACCTGCGCGGCGTCGGGCCAGAAGAACGGATTGCCTTCGATCGCGCCCGCGTCGAAACCGCGCGGTACGAGTTCACCGATCTGGGCCACGTGGCCGCGCACGGTCACGCCGTGGCGCTGTGCCAGCCACTTCTTGGCGATGACGCCGGCGGCCACGCGCATCGTGGTTTCCCGTGCCGAGGAACGGCCGCCGCCGCGAGGATCGCGGATACCGTACTTCTGCCAGTACGTGTAATCCGCATGGCCCGGACGGAACGTGTCGAGGATGTTGCCGTAATCCTTGGAGCGGGCGTCCGTGTTGCGGATCAGCAAGGCGATCGGCGTACCCGTGGTCACGCCTTCATAGACGCCCGAGAGGATCTCGATATCGTCCGCCTCGCGGCGCTGCGAGGTATGCCGCGAGCGCCCGGTGGCGCGACGCTCGAGGTCGGAGCGGAACTCCGCCGCGTCGAGCGGCAGGCCGGGTGGGCAACCATCCACCACGCACCCGATCGCCGGGCCGTGGCTTTCGCCGAAGGTGGTGACGGAGAGGAGCTTGCCGAACGTATTGGAGGACACGGTACTTCCGGTGAGGTTTAGTTTCTTGCGGCACGCGCCGCGGCGATGTCCGCGGCATGTTCGACCAGGTCGCGCCGCTCGAGCGCGAAGATGCCCATCTGCCCGACCTTGAACTCCAGCCAGACGAACGGCAGTCGCGGCAGCAGGTTGACCAGCGCATGCTCGCTGTCGCCCACCTCGACGATCAGCAGACCATCCTCGCTGAGGTGGTCGGCCGCCTCGTCGAGGATGCGCAAGGTGATGTCCAGTCCATCATCGCCGGATGTCAGGCCGAGGACCGGTTCATGGCTGTATTCGGCCGGCATCGCCGCGTATTCGTCATTGGTGACGTACGGCGGGTTCGACACGATCAGGTCGTAGACCTCGCCCTTCACGCCGTCGAAGAGATCGGACTTGATCGCCCGCACGCGGTCTTCCACGTGCTGGAACACGATGTTCTCGTTGGCCAGCGAGAGGGCGTCGTCGCTGACGTCGACGAGATCAACCTGCCAGTCGGGGTTGTACTCGGCCATGGCGATGCCGATGCAACCGGAGCCCGTGCAGAGATCCAGCGCGCGTTCCACGTGGCGGTCGTCCAGCCACGGGGTGAACCGGCTCTCGATCAGCTCGGCGATGGGCGAACGCGGCACCAGGGCGCGGCGGTCGCTCTTGAACTTCATCCCGGCGAACCAGGTCTCGCCCACCAGGTAGGCCACCGGCACGCGCTCGGACACGCGGCGCTCGATCAGCTCCAGCACCTTCGCCTTCTCGTCGGCGACCAGGTTGCCCGCGCCGTAGGCAGGCGGGATATCCGGCGGCAGGTGCAGCGCGGCCAGGACCAGGTGGGTCGCCTCGTCGATCGGATTGTCGTGGCTGTGCCCGAAGGTCAGGCCGGCGGCCGAGAAACGGCTGGCGCCGTAGCGGATGAAATCGATGATCGAGGAGAGTTCGCTGGTCACGGGCGGCGGCGTTCGATGGGGCTGACAGGGGAGTATAGCCGTCCGGGTCCGGGGCCACACGATCGCCATCGGCCTTTCTGCCGATGGGCACCGGCTTCCGGCGGGCGTACATTCCAACGGTCCCGCGGGCACGCGACGCCCGTCAAACGGAGTCTGGCATGACCGGTTTCCTGCGCATCCTCGCCCTATCGCTGTTCATCGCGTTCGCTGCCCAGGCCCAGGAGATGCACGACCACGGTGTTCCCGAGAAGCTCGGCGCCGTGTCGTTTCCGATCTCCTGCGCCCCTTCGGTACAGAAGCCATTCGACCGCGGCGTCGCCCTCCTCCACTCCTTCGCCTATGCCGCCGCCCGCGAGGCCTTCGAAGGCGTCGTGGCGAAAGATCCGGCATGCGCCATGGGCCATTGGGGCGTTGCGATGGTTTTCTTCCACCCGGTTTGGTCGCCTGCCCTGCCGCCGGAGACCTTCGCCCGCGGGCAGGCGGAGGCCCAGGCGGCGGCTCGCCTGGCGGCGACCTCGTCGCCGCGCGAACGGGCGTACATCCAGGCGCTGGGACAGCTCTATCGAACCGGCGACGTCAAGCCCGCGCAGGGCACCCTCGCCTACGAGCAGGCGATGGCCGGCGTCGCGCGCGACAACCCGAAGGACGTCGAGGCACAGGTGTTCTATGCCGTGGCCCTGCTGTCCAACGCATCGATGTCCGACAAGACACACGCGAAGCAGAAGCAAGCCATCGCGATCCTCGACCCTCTGTTCCGCGCGCATCCGGACCACCCCGGCATCGCCCATTACCTGATCCATGCCTGCGACA
This sequence comes from Luteibacter sp. W1I16, assembly GCF_050434905.1. Classification (NCBI taxonomy): domain Bacteria; kingdom Pseudomonadati; phylum Pseudomonadota; class Gammaproteobacteria; order Lysobacterales; family Rhodanobacteraceae; genus Luteibacter; species Luteibacter sp. W1I16. Next base: position 3,947,541 of record NZ_JBNDJJ010000001.1, on the reverse strand, counting down.
GCGCCGAACTCGCGCAACGCGGGCTGCCGGCCGCGAGGCAGTACGCCGGCATCGCGCCTTCGGCGCCGCACGCCCTGCACATGCCCTCGCACATCTTCACCCGGCTGGGACTATGGGACGATTCGATCCAATCGAACCTCGCTTCGAAAAAGGCAGCGCGCGAGCACGGCGACACCATGGGCCAGTTGCACGCCATGGACTATCTCGTCTACGCGTACATGCAGACCGGTCGTGACGAGGACGCCCGGACAGTCATCGGCGAGATGAAGAGCATGCGCGGCCTCGACATGAACGATTTCGGGGTCGCCTATCCCGCGACCGCCATGCCGATTCGCGAGATTGTCGAGCAAGGCAGATGGAACGAGGCCGCCACGATCGAGCCACCCGACGGCGCACCCGCCTCGGTGGTGGCCATCGCGGTGTGGGCGAAGGGGCTGGGCCTCGCACGTAGCGGCCATCCTGACGAAGCTCGCGCCCAGGCGGCCCGTCTCGACCAGATCGAGGCCGAACTCAAAACCTCCGGCGACGATTACTGGTCCACGCAGACCGGCGTCCTCGCCTCGGAAGTAAAGGCCTGGATCGCGCAAGCCAGCGGGGACGCCTCGGGCGCCGTCGCCCTGATGACCGATGCCGCCGAACGGGAAGACCGGGTCGAGAAGCGGCCTGTGACACCGGGGCCGATCGTCCCCGCGCGCGAACAACTCGGCGAACTGCTGCTCGCGCAGAAGCAACCGGGACCGGCGCAGGCGGCGTTCAAGAACGCGCTTGCGCAGGCACCGGGTCGCGCCGGCGCGCTACGTGGCGAGAAGGCAGCAGCCGAAGCGGCGCGTTAGCCGGAAGCGAATTCGGGTTTGGCGCGAGCAGGATCGCTTGTCGCCGGTTTACCGTCTTCGTGGTGCCCGGCGAAACGCCTCAGGTAGCGTGGCGCGCTGGCCGTGGTGACGGCGACGTCGTACCAGCCTGCGCTGCCCGTCAGATCCAGCGGCACGGTCTGCGACTGTCCAGCGCCGAGTTCAAGATCGCGGGGTGCCGTGTTGCCATAAGCATCCGTGAAGCGGGCGGTCACGCTCGCCGTCCCCCGATTGTTCAGTCGCACCTCGACGCCACGGGTGCCTGATTTGCCCGCGATGACCACTTCCAGCCCATCGTCGGCAAACCCGCGTAGATGCGCGAAGTAACCATTCGGACCGTGGATGCGTCGGTCGTAGCCATCGCCGGCTTTCGCCAGCGCCCAGCGGTCTTCGATCCGCTTGCCCGCACTCACCGCATAGCGCCGTGGCGGGGCTTCGCGTTGGAGTCCGTCGTAGACAAGGAAGGCCGCACCCAGGCGGCCGTTGTTGGCCAAGGCGATGCGACTGCTGTCCGCATCCAGGCGATGTTCAACCGTCCAGGCGTAACCGAGTGCCCGCGATGGGCGCGTGTCCGGCTCCTGCACGGGCATGACCTGCTCGCGCGGGACCGCGATCGCGGCCTTGCCATTCGAACCGGCCGGCACGCCGAGCGTCGGCATGCGCTGGTCGGCGTTGCCGGCGAAGTCGAAGGCGCTGGTCAGGTCGCCGCAGACCGAACGGCGCCATGTGCTGATATTCGGCTCCTCGACACCGAAGCGCTTTTCGAGGAAACGCAGCACCGAGGTGTGATCGAAGGTTTCCGAGCAGACCCAGCCACCACGGGTCCACGGCGAGACCACGATCATCGGCACGCGATTGCCGAGGCCGACCGGCTGTTCGCCGCGTGGGTCGCTGCCCGGCACGAGCGGCGAGGAAATCCTCGGGTGGGCGTCGAGGTCCATGATCTCGTCGCCCAGGCCGGCGAGCAGGTCGTCGGATACCATGCCCTGCCCGTCCTCGCCGCTTTCCAGCGGCGGGGCTGGCGGCACGACATGATCGAAGAAACCGTCGTTCTCGTCGTAGTTGAGGAACAGGACCGTGCGGCTCCATACCTTCGGATTCGCGGTCAGCGCCTCGATGACGCGACGGATGTAGAAGGCACCATCGGCGGGCGACGACGTGGGGTGTTCGCTGTACTTGTACGGCGCGACGATCCACGTCACCTGCGGCAGCCGGTCGTGTAACACATCGTCACGCAGTTCGCGAAGGCTGTGGTTCGACACACCGTCGCGCACGAGCGAACCGTTCGGATCGGCGCCCTCCTTCACCTGGTACTTCGCGAAGAACTCCAGTGAGTTGTCCGTGTAGTTGTCGGTTGGCGAACCCGGGTCGCCGGTACCGCCCTGGTACACGCGCCAAGTGACGCCCGCCTTCTCCAGCCGTTCCGGATACGTGGTCCACGTATAGCCATCCGCGTCGGGGCGTTCCTCGGTGCCTGGTCCGTTGTCCTTCGTACCCAGCCGTCCGGAAGGATCGGCCGTGCCGCTCCAGAGATAAATCCGGTTGATCGCGGTGTCGGCGAGCGCGGAGGCGTGGTACGCGTCGCACACGGTGAAGGCATCGGCGAGCGCGTAATGGAACGCCGCGTCCTCGCGGCGCAGGTACGCCATCGTCAGCACGTCCTGTTTTTGTTCGATCCAGCGGTCGTTACGGCCGAGGTTCCAGGCGCCGTGACCGCTGCTCCAGCCGTGATCGGTGCCCTCGTGATGATCGCCGCAGGCGCGCGTATCGAGATGGAACGGATAGACCCAGCCCACGTCCTCGCCGATGCCGCGCCCCTTCCAGACTTTGCTCCGCGCCGCCGTCACAGGCTGCCGCCACACGGGATCGCCGTTGCCCAGTTCCAGCACGCGCGGATCGGCGAAGCCACGGACGCCACGCAAGCTACCGAAGTAGTGGTCGAACGAGCGGTTTTCCTGCATGAGGATCACCACGTGGCCCACATCGGCGATCGTGCCGGTACGCCTGTCGGGGCCCGTAGCCAGGGCCTTGGCGATCGCCGCCGGGAAGCCCTGTGCGACCAGCGAGGCGGCGGCGGTGGCGCCCGCGGCATGGAGGAAACGGCGGCGGTCGCGGGAAAACATGCGGTATCAGTCCCTGGCGAGCGATTCGATGAGGGCCGCATGCAAGGCAGGCGTGGCGGCGGCGACGACGCGGCCGCCACTGTCGAGGCCGAGTGCGCGGCCTTCCCAATCCGTCATGACGCCACCAGCGGCTTCGACCACCGGTGCGATCGCGAGGTAGTCGTATGGCATGAGGTTGGCCTCGACCACGGCATCGATGTGCCCGGCCGCCAGCATGCCATAGCCGTAGCAGTCGCCACCGAAGCGGCGAGCGTATGCCGCGCGACTGGTACGGTCGAAACGCGACCACTCGTCGGGACTAAACATGTCAGGCGTGGTCGTGTAGAGCGTGGCGGCAGCGAGGGCCTCGCATGCTCGGGTACGGCAGGGAAGCCCGTTCATCGTCGTTCCCACCCCCGCATGGCCGATCCAACGTTCGTCCAGCACGGGCATGTCCAGCACGCCGAGCACCGGCTTGCCGTGGCGGAGCAAGGCCAGCAAGGTGCCCCAGAGCGGCCAGCCTGAAATGAAACTGCGCGTGCCGTCGATGGGATCGATCGACCACACGTATTCCGCGTCCATGCGTGTCGCGCCGTATTCCTCGCCGAGCAAACCGTGCGATGGCCACGCCAGCTCGATGCGTTCGCGCAACATCGATTCCACGCCCCGGTCCACGGCTGTCACGGGACTCATGTCACCCTTGAGCGTCACGTCCACCGGACGGCGGAATCGCGGCAGGGACAACGCACGCGCGTTATCGGCGATACCCGCGGCGAATGCCTCGAACTCCTTCCGCTCAGCGGCGGACAACGATTCCATCAACGACACTCCTGGCTGGAAAAACGCGCGCCGCTAGCGGCCGCACGTTTCGGGATGATGACAAGAACGAAAATTCTCTGGTGGACGCAGAACCCACAGGTTTGCAAATATACCCAAAATGCCACACGGTTGGTGCATCATGGACCTTCCGCGGGGGCAGCTTCGACGAACCGCGTCACAGGGTGAAAGCCGGCCATGCGTCCATACCGCCACATCGGAAGCGTCATCGCGCTGCTCATGACCGCCTGTGGCATGGCCCGTGCCGGTACGGTCACCGTGTACTCCGCGCTGGAAAGCGACGAGATCGCCACCTACCTCGGGGCGGCGAAGAAGGCCCTGCCCGGCCTCGAGATCCGGGTCCTGCGCCTGTCCAGCGGCGACCTCGCCGCGCGCCTGCTCGCCGAATCCGCCGAACCACGCAATGACGCGATCTGGGGCATGGCGGTCACCGACATGCTGGAACCGCGCATCGCCGCGCTGCTCGCGCCGGTGCATGGGCCCAACATCGACCGCATGCCCGCTGCCTTTCGCGCCACCGACGGAACGTGGTTCGCGCCCACCGGCTACCTCGCGGCCCTGTGCGTCAATCGCGAGGCACTGGCCGAGCGTCACCTGCCGATGCCTCGCAGTTGGCGCGACCTCGCCTCGCCGGCATACAAGGGCCAGGTGGCGATGCCCGATCCTTCCTCGTCGGGCACCGGGTACATGCTGGTGTCCTCGTTATCGGATGCCGGCCGCGACGCCGAGGGCATGGATCTCCTGCGCGATATCTCGCGCAACGTCGGCCAGGTGACCCTGTCCGGCTCGGCGCCGTGCAAGCTCGCGCGCATCGGCGAATTTCCCATCGGCATCTCGTTCGCCTTCTCGGCCATGCAATCCATCCGGCAGGGCTACCCGATAACGATGGTGATCCCCGAGGGACGCAAGGGTTATGAACTGGAAGCGTCGGCGCTTATGAAGGGGTCGCCGCACACCGAAGACGCGAAGCGTTTCCTCGACTGGACCGCGTCGCCCGAAGCGGCGGCGCTGTACCGGGGCTACAAGGAAATCGTCGCGGCGCCCGGCAGCACCCCTAGCGCGGAACAACAGCGGCAGGGCTTGCCCGCCGACCTGGTCGCGACGCTGCCCGCGCGCGACTTCGCCACGGCGGCGCGCGAACGCGCCTCGCTCATCGCCAGATACAAGCGGTTGACGCGCTAGCGCGCGGGCCGGGGGAGTTGGGGAATGCACTTGCGGATCGACGACATTTCGAAGGCATGGAGTGGGCAGACCGTGCTCGACGGCGTTTCTTTCGACGCCGGCGAGAGCGAATTCGTCTGCCTGCTCGGGCCCAGTGGCTGTGGCAAGACCACGCTGCTACGCATCGTCGCGGGATTGACCGCGGCGGACGCCGGCCGCGTCATCCTGGGCGGTCGCGATATCAGCAACGTGCCGGCGCGCGAACGGCGCATGGGCCTGGTCTTCCAGGCCTACTCGTTGTTCCCGGACATGACCGCGGCGGCCAACGTCGGTTACCCCATGCGTCTGCGCCGCGACGCACCGGCGAAGATCGCCGCGCGCTCCAGCGAGCTCCTCGAACGCGTCGGGCTGGGCGGTCTCGGCGCACGATTCCCCGACGAACTCTCCGGCGGCCAGCAACAGCGCGTGGCGCTGGCCCGCGCCCTCGCCACCGAACCGGCGATGCTCCTGCTCGACGAGCCGCTCTCCGCCCTCGACCCCGCCATACGCGGGCAGTTGCGCAGCGAGATCCGCCTGCTCCAGCGCGCGCTCGGCATCCCTACCATCATGGTGACGCACGACCAGGAAGAAGCGCTGGCGATGGCGGACACGATCGTCTGCATGAATCGCGGCAGGATCGAACAGACCGGCAGTCCGCGCGACCTGTACGAGCGGCCGCGTTCCCGCTTCGTCGCCGAGTTCATCGGCCGCGCCAACCTGCTGCCGACGGCGTTCGTGCGCGAGGCGATGCCCGGGTTCCTGGAACGGCGGCCACCCGGTGACGCGGGCACGTACGAGCTTTGCTTGCGTCCCGAGGACATCGTGATCGAGAGCGATCCGCGCGGCGAAGCCGTGATCGAGGACACCGTTTTCCTCGGCAATCTCGCGCGCATCACCCTCGCGTGGCGCGGGCGGAAGCTGCTGGTGGAACAGCCCGGGCGCAGCGCGCTGGGTCGTGGAGAGCCTGTTTCCGTGGATGCGCTGCGCGGCGCCTGGGTGTGCGCGTGAACGGTGGACGCGCCATGGGCATCGTCCTGCTGGCGGTTCCGCTGCTGTGCCTGCTCGTGTTCTTCCTGCATCCGCTGGCGACGGTGCTCGTGCGCAGCGTCACCGATGCGAACGGTGCATGGACCCTCGCGAATTATGGCCGCCTGTTCGACGATCCCGGGCTTCCGCGAGCGGCGCTGCGCAGCCTGGCCATCGGCCTTGCCACCACGCTATGCACGGTCTCGCTGGGCCTGTGCCTGGCGATGGCCTTGCATCGTTCCCGCTTGCCCGGCAAGGCCCTGATCCGCGGCGCCCTGCTCCTGCCGATGCTCGCGCCCTCGCTCGTGCTCGCGCTCGGCCTCGTGTGCCTGCTCGGACGTAACGGGCTCGTGCATCGCGTCACCGGCCTGCCCACCGACATCTACGGATTCTGGGGCCTGCTCATCGCGAACACGCTCTATGGGTTGCCGCAGGTGGTGATCATCGTTTCCGCCGCTCTCGGCCGCACCCCGGCGCGCCACTATGACGCCGCCGAATCGATGGGTGCCACGCCATGGCGGCAGTTCCTCGACGTGACCATTCCCCGCCTCCGCTTCGCATTGCTCGCGGCGGCCTTCCTGGTCTTTACCGAGACGCTGACCGACTTCGGCAGCGCCGTGGTCGTCGGCGGCAGCTATCGCGTGCTCGCGGTGGAGATCTACGGGGAAGTGGTCGGACAACTGGACTTCGCGATGGGCGCGACGCTAGGCGTGGTGCTGCTGGCACCCGCCCTGCTTTCGGTGTGGCTGGCGCGGATGGCCAGGCGCCGCCAGGACACGGGCGACGCGAGTCCGGGGCGCACTTTGGTTCCCGCGAGGCACCCATGGCGCGACGTCGCGCTGGGCGGCATCTCGCTGCTGGCCCTGTTGCCGCTCGTCGGCGTCGTCGCGACGGTCGCCTATGTCAGCGTGGTGAAGCTGTGGCCCTACGACCGCACGCTCACGCTCGCCAATTACACGGGCGGCATGCCCGACGGCTACGGCCCCGTGGCCACGTCGATCACCATGTCGCTGCTCGCCGCATGCGCCGGCGTGCTGCTGGTGTTCGCCCTGTCCGCGGGCCTGCGCCGCGTGCCGCCGTTCATCGCGAAGCCCGTGCAGTTCGTCGCCTCCCTGCCCGCCGCGGTGCCGGGCCTCGTGTTGGGGCTGGGCTACGTGCTGGCCTTCAACCACGGACCACTTTCCGGCTGGCTCTATGGCAGCGTGGCGATCGTCGCCGCGTGCAGCCTTTTCCATTACCACGCGCAGGCCTTCCTCACCATGCAGACCGGCATGCGCCAGGTGCCGGAAGCGCTGGATGATGCGGTGGCGGTATCCGGCGGCACGACCTTCCATGTCCTGCGCGACGCCGTATGGCCGTTCGCCGCGCCGGCGGCGGTATCCACCTTCTTCTACCTGTTCATGCGCTCAATGGTGACGCTGTCGGGCGTGATCTTCCTGGTCACGCCCGAACTCGGGCTCGCCTCCGTCACGGTGATGCGCCTGGACGAGAACGGTTTCCTCGCGCAGGCTGCCGCTTACGCGATGTGCGTCGTGCTTGCCAGCGCACTCGCACTCGGCGCCATGCGCCTCCTCCTCCACGTACTCAAGGACCGACGCCATGTGGCATGAAGAACGGCATTCCCGCATCCGTGACCTGCTGCGCACCAGCGGACAGGTGTCCGTCGAGCGGATCGTCACCGAACTGGGCGTGTCGCGCGAGACTATCCGCCGCGACCTCGTCGAACTGGCCGAACGCGGCGAGATCCGACGCGTGCACGGCGGCGCGGTGCTCACCGGCGACGAACCGCCGATCGACGTGCGCCACGCCACGCGGGTGCGCGAGAAACGCGCCATCGCCAAGAAGGTGGCCAGCCTCGTCGAAAGCGGCCAGACCATCTTCATGGACGCGGGCAGCACGATGAACCTTGTGGCCGAGGCGCTCGCCACGCGCAGCGGGCTCACCATCGTCACCAATGCGGTGGATGTGGCCGCGCGCTTCGCCGCGCGGGCCGGCAACGACGTGCACCTGCTCGGCGGCCGCTTTAATGCGCAGACCGGTTGCACCCAGGGTGCCGCCACCGTCGCCGAGATCGCACGGTATCAACCGCACCTCACCATCCTCTCGCCCGTCGGTATCGACGCCAAGGCCGGTGCGAGCAGCTTCGAGATGGAGGAAGCCGAGATCGCACGAGCCATGTGCGCCAACGCGCGCCGCATCGTCATCGCCGCCGACCATTCAAAGATGGGTGTGCGCAGCCGCGTCGCCTGGTGTCCCGCGGACCGCATCGACGTGCTCGTCACCGACCGTCGCTCGGAGAAGTCCCGCGCGATCGCCGCCATTCGTAAGGCCGTGGGCGACATCGCCTACGCCTGAAACAACACCGCGCCAGGAAGGCCACATCCCGTTCGCCACTTAGATCGATAGAAACCCAACCGTCACCATGTCCTTCCCGGAGCAAACCATGAGTCCCCGCCCCAATCTTCGACGCACCCTGTTGTGCGCCGCCGTCGCGGCGTCGCTGACCGGCCTCGCCCACGGCCAGGCAACGACAGGCCGCATTACCGGCGCCGCGCCCATCGCCGCCGGTGAGACCGTCCTCATCGAAGGCAGCAACGGCATCACCCGTGAGGTCACGGTCGATGCCCGCGGCCGTTATACCGCCGAAGCGCTGCCCCTGGCCACGTACAAGGTCTCGCTGAAGTCGAACGGCAACGTCGTCGACTCGCGCGACAACATCACCCTGCGCGTGGGCGCCGCCACCGACGTCTCGTTCGAAGCGGCCTCGGGCACGGCCCAGCAGCTAGAAGGCGTGACCGTCTCGGCCACCAACCTGCCGAAGATCGACGTCGCCACCGTCGCTTCCAGCACGGTGATCACGGCCGCCGACATGGCACGCCTGCCGTTGCAGCGCTCCGCCGAAGCCGTGGCCCTGCTCGCGCCCGGCGCCTCGCCTGGCTACACCGGCTTCAAGAACGCCTTCGGCGGCAGCCTGGTCAGCTTCGCCGGTTCGGCGGTCTCGGAGAACGCCTACTACATCAACGGCATGAACACGACCGACCCGCTCAGTGGCTTCGGCGGCGTCACCCTGCCCTATGGCGCGGTGGACCAGCAGGAAGTGCTCAGCGGCGGTTACTCCGCGATGTACGGCCGTTCGGACGGCGGCGTCATCAGCCAGGTCGGCAAGCGTGGCACCAACGAATGGCATTTCGGTGCCCAGGTGCTCTGGGAACCGGATTTCGCCCGCGCGAGTGCGCGCAACATCACCTATGGCCACGACAACCCGGCGCCTCCGGGCACGATCAACCAGCGCAACGACGACAACCACGAGTGGAGCACCACGGTCAGTGCCTATGCCGGTGGTCCCTTGATCAAGGACAAGCTGTACGCGTTCGCCGCCGTGGAGATGGAGCGCAGCAAGGGCAACAGCATCGGTGACGTGAACCACGCGTACGACACGAAGTACACGTACAAGGATCCGAAGTGGTACGGCAAGCTCGACTGGAACATCAATGACAGCAACATCCTCGAGCTGACCGGCGTCAACCAGACCCACCGTTCCAACGGCAACAAGTACACCTACGACTACCCGACGGATACCGTCGGCGATTTCGCCAGCACCGACTCGACGTACAAGACCAAGGCCATGGTCTATGTCGCCAAGTTCACCAGCTACATCACTGACGACCTGACCCTCACCGCGCTGTACGGCAAGTCCAAGCTCACCTACTACAACGAGCCGCCGGCGACGGGTGTCACCGGGCCGTTCATCGGCAACGTGAGCCAGCAGAACCCCGCGCTCAACGGCGGCACGCCGATCACCAACGGGCAGACGCTGGACACGATCGACAACCCCGACCACGAGTCGACCAACCGCAACCTTCGCGTCGACCTCAACTACAAGATCGGCAACCACTCGATCACCGCCGGCATCGACAACCAGGATTCCCACGACATCGACGACGGCACGACGATCGGTGGGGACGGTTACGAGCTGTGGTACGCCAAGGGCGACCAGAACCTCAACATCAGCGACAGCCCCTTCGTCGACAAACCGGGCAATTATCCCGGCGGCGAAACCGGCTATTACGGCTATTACCGTCACTACAACACGCTCGCCTCCGTGCGCGTGAAGCAGCGTGCCCAGTACATCATGGACGACTGGCAGGTCACCGACCGCCTGCTGCTTTCGCTGGGCCTGCGCAACGACCAGTTCACCAACTACAACCCCGCCGGCCAGCCCTACCTCAAACTGACCAAGCCGCAGTGGGCGCCGCGCCTGGGCTTCAGCTGGGACGTGAACGGCGACTCCAGCATGAAGATCTACGGCAACGCCGGCCGCTACTTCCTGGCGATGCCGGCATCCGTCGCGTTGCGCACGTCCGCCGGTTCGCTCGCCACCAACCAGTACTTCACCTATACGGGCATCGACGCCGGTGGCATGCCAACCGGCGTGACCTTCATCCAGTCGGCCACCGGCGGCGCCGTGTCTCCCAATGGCGAGTACGGCCAGCCGCCCGATCCCAGGACCGTCAGCGCCAAGAACATCAAGTCGGAGTACCAGGACGAGTTCATCCTCGGCATGGACAAGCAAATCGACGCCAACTGGGTAGCTGGCGCGAAGGCCACGGTGCGCAAGCTACGCAACGCGCTGGACGATGTCTGCGACAACGGCGCCATCACCCGCGCGGCTATCGCCCAGGGCGCTGACATCGACGCGGTCACCGTCGGCAGCTGCTACCTGTCCAACCCCGGACGGGCGAATGTCTACCAGCTGGCCAACAACAACGGCGGCTATACCAACGTGACGGTGACGAACGCGGACTTCGGCTTCAGCCACCTCAAGCGCAATTACTACGGGCTGGACCTGTACCTCTCGCATCCATTCGACGGCACCTGGTCGGGCAAGATCGACTACCTGTATTCGCGCAGCTACGGCAACACCGAAGGCCAGGTGCGTTCGGACGTCGGCCAGGGCTCCGTCGCGGCCTCGCGCGACTGGGATTACGCCACGCTGATGAACTACGCCAACGGTTACCTGGCCAACGACCGCAAGCACCAGCTGAAGCTCTACGGCTCCTACCAGATCGCTCCCGAATGGCTGGTTTCCGCGAACCTGCTCATCCAGTCCGGTTTGCCGAAGTCGTGCCTGGGCCGCTACGGCGAGGCCGAAAGCGATCCTTCCGGCTACGGCAGCTATTACCACTTCTGCTTCGGCGAACCCTCGGCCTACGGCGCAAAGGGACGCGAGCCGTGGGAAGAGCTGGTCGACGTCAACCTCGAGTACCGTCCGTTGTGGGCCGACCGCAAGCTGGCCTTCACCGCCTCGGTGTTCAACGTGCTCAACCAGCAGCGGTCGCAGCGGACGAACCCGGTCTCGGGAAGCAAGAACTCGGTGAACGACGGCTATCAGCAGGTCATCAGCTACACGCAGCCGCGTTACGCCCGCTTCGGTGTCACCTACGACTTCTAACGGGAAGCCCATGCATCCACTACTGCGACTGGGTATCGTCGCGCTTGCCGCCGGAGTCCTCGCGACTCCGGCGGTCGGCGGCGAAAAGACCTATAAAGAACTGCCGACGGAGACGCCGGCCCATTTCACGCCGACGAACCCCGGCTTCGACTACGTGCGCCGAACGGTCGAAATCCCGATGCGCGACGGCGTCAAGCTGCATACCGTGATCCTCATGCCCAAGGGCACGAAACACGCTGGCATCCTGCTCACGCGCACGCCCTATGGCGCCGACGGCATGGGACATCGCAGCGACAGTCCGCACCTGGGACCGGCCCTGCGCGGCTACGACAATCCAGCCGACATCATCGTGCAGGACGGCTATATCCGCGTGATCCAGGATATCCGCGGCAAGAACGGTTCCGAAGGCGACTTCGTAATGAACCGGCCGCCGATCGGGCGCGGCAATCCCACCCCCGTCGACGAATCCTCCGACATCTACGACACCATCGACTGGCTGGTGAAGCACGTGCCGGAGTCGAACGGCAAGGTCGGCATCATCGGCATCTCCTACGACGGCTTCGAGGCGATGGTCGCCACGATCCGTCCGCATCCCGCGCTCAAGGTGGCCGTGCCGATCAACCCGATGATCGACGGCTGGATGGGTGACGACTGGTTCCACCGTGGCGCGTTCCGCCAGCAGATGATTCCGTACATCTACGGCATGGTGAACTCGCGCGGCAGCGACATTGGGTGGACCACGGGCTACCGCGACGATTACGACCTGTACCTTCAGGGCGGTTCGGCCGGTGACATCGGTCGCGCCTATGGCATGGAAGCGCTCGGCTTCTGGCAGAAGATCCTTGCCCACCCCGCATACGACAGCTTCTGGTCGGACCAGGCGATCGACAAGGTCGCGGCGAAGGAGCCAATGACCGTACCGACCATGCTGGTGCATAGCTTGTGGGACCAGGAAGACAACTACGGCGACATGGCCGTGTATCGCGCGCTCGCCCCACGGGATCCCGGGCACACGAAGTTGTGGCTCGTGCTGGGTCCGTGGCGTCATGCCAAGACCTGGGAAAAGGGCGATACCATCGGCGCGATCGACCTGGGCAGCGATACGGGTACCACGTTCCGCCAGAAGATCCTCCGACCCTTCCTCGCTCAATACCTGAAGGACGATGCGCCGAAGGCGGACATCGCTCCGGTCAACGCCTTCGTCACCGGTGAGAACACCTGGCGCCAGCTCGATACCTGGCCGTCGGCCTGCCGCACCGGCTGCGTGCCGGCGATGCAGCGTTGGTTCGTCGAGGCCGACGGCGGCCTCGCCACGACGGCACCCGCGAAGGGCGAAGACGAGTACGTTTCCGATCCCGCAAAGCCGGTGCCCTACCGCGTGCGGCCGATCCAGTCGTGGTCGCACGGCGTGGCCGATCGCGAGGATTCCTGGCCGGAATGGCTCGTGGACGACCAGCGCCAGTTCGCCACCCGTACCGATGTGCTCACCTATGTATCGCCCGTGCTCGACAAGCCGATGGGCGTGTCCGGCGAACCGCTGGTGCACCTGCTCGCTTCCACCAGCGGCACGGACAGCGACTGGGTCGTGAAGCTGATCGACGTCTATCCCGACGAGGTCGAGGAGAAGCCGTCGATGGGGGGCTACCAGCTACCGGTCGCCATGGAGATCTTCCGTGGGCGCTATCGCGAAGGCTACGACAAGCCCGTGGCGCTGACACCGGACAAGCCGCTGGAATACCGCTTCCCGCTGCCGACGGTGAACCACGTGTTCCAGCCCGGGCACCGCGTGATGGTGCAGGTCCAGTCGAGCTGGTTCCCGTTGTACGACCGCAACCCGCAGACCTTCGTGCCGAACATCTTCAACGCGAAACCCGGCGATTATCGCAAGGCCACGCAGAAGATCGTTCGCGACGGCGAGAACGGCACCTACCTGGAGTTGCCGATCGTCCCCGCCAGCCCATAGCGGCCGTCGCGGCGCCGGTCAACCCAGCGCCGCGATCGCCCCGGCCACGCCCTTGCCATAGTCGGGATGGCAGGCGGTGCAATTGGCGATGTGACGTTGCACGACCGGTGCCGACGCGCCCTTGATCGCACGCGCGGTGTTGTCGAAAAGGACTTGCCGCTGCGCCGCGCTCATCCGCTCGAACAGCTTCCGCGGCTGCGAGAAATAATCAGTGTCCTCGCGATGGTTCCAGCGCGCGGCGGCGGTCTCGGCGATATGCAGCGGCGGCTCCGAGAAATCGGGCTGGGCCTGCAAGGCACCGTGGCTGTTCGGCTCGTAGTGGGTCGATCCGCCACCGTTCCCATCCACGCGCATCGCACCGTCACGGTGGTAGGCATGCACGGGGCATCGCGCGGCGTTGACGGGGATCTGCGCGTAGTTCACGCCCAGGCGGTAGCGCTGCGTGTCGCCATAGGAGAACAGGCGGCCCTGGAGCATCTTGTCCGGCGAAAAGCCGATGCCCGGCACGATCACCGCGGGGGCGAAAGCAGCCTGCTCGATGTCCTGGAAGAAGTTCTCGGGATTGCGGTTGAGTTCCATCACACCGACCTCGATCAGAGGATAGTCGCCGTGCGGCCAGACCTTGGTGAGGTCGAACGGGTTGTATGGCGTCGTCGCTGCCTCGGCTTCGGGCATGATTTGCACGTACATCGTCCAGCGAGGGAACTCGCCCCGCTCGATCGCCTCGTACAGGTCGCGCTGGTTGCTTTCGCGGTCGTTGCCGACGACATCCTTCGCCTCGGCATCCGTGAGGTTCTGGATACCCTGCTGGGTCTTGAAGGTGAACTTCACCCAGAAACGCTCGTTGTTCGCGTTGATGAAGCTATAGGTATGGCTGCCGAAGCCGTGCATGTGGCGGAACGACTTCGGGATGCCCCGCTCGCTCATCACGATGGTGACCTGGTGCAGGGCCTCGGGCAGCAGGGTCCAGTAGTCCCAGTTGTTGTCGGCGCTGCGCAGCCCCGTCCGCGAGTCGCGCTTGATGGCGTGGTTGAGGTCGGGGAACTTCAGCGGGTCACGGATGAAGAAGACGGGCGTGTTGTTGCCCACGAGGTCCCAGTTGCCTTCCTCGGTGTAGAACTTCAACGCGAAGCCGCGGATGTCGCGTTCGGCATCGGCCGCCCCGCGCTCACCGGCCACCGTCGAGAAACGCGCCACCATCTCCGTGGTCTTCCCCACCTGGGAGAAAATCTTCGCCCGGGTGTACTTCGTGATGTCGCCGGTCACGGTGAAGGTACCGAAGGCACCGGCACCCTTGGCGTGCATGCGGCGCTCGGGAATCACCTCGCGATCGAAGTGCGCCAGCTTCTCGAGGAACCAGACATCCTGCAGCAGAGCCGGCCCGCGCGGGCCGGCGGTCATGGTGTTGTTGTCGTCGACGACGGGCGCGCCGAACGCGGTGGTGAGTTTGCTCATGGGTTCCGTCCTTGCCAAAGCCCGAAGCATTCACCGCCGTGACGCCGGCTGGCTTGGAAGGAATCTCCCCGCCGCGCCGGTCCGGCGGCCCGGACGTCACCGCCCGGGCCGCCGCTCCCGTTACGTGCCGGGATTCGGACCGCGCAATCGCGATGTCGGGACACCGCGATATCCCCAGTCCTCCATTGCGACCTCGTCGATCACCACGTGGGTCAGCTCCGGCGACTTGCCCAGCACGCGTTCGAGCGTTTCAGTGATCTCCGCGATCACTTTGGCCTTTTGCGCGGGGGTGTTGCCTTCCCGCGTGATGCGAACGTTGACGTAGGGCATGATGGCTTACCAGCGGCCGGCGCTCGAACCGCCATCGACCGGCAGCACGACGCCATTGGTGAACTTGCTGGTCACGAGGTAGACCACCGCCTCGGCGATGTCCTCGGGGCGGCCCAGCCGGCCCATCGGGTTCAAGCCGCTCAGGAAGCCATGGGTCTCCGGTGCGTGCATCGGGGTCTCGATGATGCCGGGGGCGACCGCGCTCACCTTGACGTTATGCGGCGACAGTTCGATCGCCAGGCCACGCGTGACATCGTTGAGGCCGCCCTTGATCAGCACGGGCAACGCCGAAGGCACGTTACGGTCCGGCTGCAAGCCCAGGCTCGCCGTGATGTTGACGATGTGTCCGCTCTTGCGTGCGGACATGTGGCGCGCCGCGACCTGGGACGGGTAGATGAAACCGCGCAGGTTGGTGTCGATCAGCGTGTCGATCTCGTCGGTCGTGTATTCGGCGAAGGGCTTGGCGATGAAGATGCCGGCGTTGTTGACCAGCACGTCGACCTGGCCGAAGGCCTCGATGGCGTGGTCGAACAGGCGCTCGGCGGTCTCACGCAGGGCGATGTCGCCGGCGACGGAGAGGAATCGGTCGGGATGGCCGAGCGACGCGGCAGCCTCGTCCAGGCGGGCCTGGCTGCGGCCGTTGCCGACCACGTTGTAGCCGAGGTCGAGGAAGGCCTTGGCGATAGCGAAACCGAGGCCGCTGGAGGCGCCGGTGACGATGACGGTTTGACGGGTGCTCATGGTGCTTGCTCCAAAGATGGTCAGGGTTCCGGAACAGGCGTTCCGGGCTGATCCACAATCTATTGCCACGCCTGGTGCGCATAAATAAGATCGGAAGCAATTGAATCATTACATGGTGTAATCGATGCACAGGCAATTCGACGACCTGATGCTCGGCAGCGTCGAGCTGTTCTGCCTGGCCGGCGAGCTGGGTGGATTCACCGCCGCGGCCACGGCGGCGGGCGTGACGCCGGCCGCCGTCAGCCGTTCGGTCGCCCGGCTGGAGGCACGCCTCGGCGTTCGCCTGTTCGTCCGCAGCACCCGGCAGATACGGCTCACCGACGCGGGCCGCATCTACATGGAACAGTGCCGGCAAGCGCTTTCCCAGTTCGCCGACGCGGAGCGCCTCGCCAGTGGGCAGCAGGCGCAGCTGTCCGGACGGCTGCGCATCAGCGTGCCGACCACGTATGCGCACTATCGCCTGCTGCCGATGCTGCCCGACTTCCACCGCGAGCATCCGGACGTGCGCTTCGACCTGCACATCAGCAATCGCAACATCGGTTTTTCAGACGAGGCCTTCGATCTCGCCATCCGCGTGCGGCCGCAGGCGGACTCCACGCTGATCCTGCGTCACCTCGAAGATGCGCCACTGGTGCTGGTCGCCACGCCCGCTTATCTGGAAACGCATCGCGTGCCACGCTCGCTGGCCGACCTGGCCGCCCATGAGTGCATCCAGTTCGACCTGCCGAGCAGCGGCCGGCGTATCCCCTGGTTGTTCCGGGAAGAGGGTGAAGACGTGGAGTTCGAGGCGGAAAGCGCGTTCACGGTATCGGAGGACGTGCTCGGTGGCGTGACCCTGGCCCGCGCGGGCGCGGGCCTCTTCCAGACCTACCGTTTCATCGTGGAGAAGGATCTCGCCGAGGGCTCCCTGGTCGAGGTGTTGCCCGAGCTGGCGGGGCGTTCCCGCCCTTACAACCTGCTCTATCCGCACAGCCGGTTCGTACCGCCGCGCGTGCGCGCGTTCATCGATTTCCTGACGGACCGGATAGCAATGAAACGGTGAGGCCTATCGCGGACAGGGTCCGCTCCCACCAAGCAAGCGCTGCGCTGTTAGCGAGCTGGTGCCTACTCGGTGGGAGCGGACCCTGTCCGCGATACGGCGTGCGAAAACGTCAGAAGTCCCAACGAACGCCAAGGTTCGCCGACCAGCCTCGCGCCCCCGCATCGCCCAGGTTCTTCTGCCAGTCGGCTTCGCCGTATAGCGATATGCGGTTCGCCCATGCGAACGTCCCGCCCAGTCCGATCTCCATCATCCGTCCGAACGAACCGCCGGTGAACTGTTGCGAGATATCGTAACCCTGCGCCCCCACGGTCACGTCGGAACGACCGCCCCAGCCACGTATGTAGTTGAGCCGCGCATAGGGCGTCGCCTTGCGGCCGGCATCGGTGGTCCAGGTGCGATCCAGGCGCAACCCGACCCGGCCAATGGTCTGTTCGAAGGCGTTGTAACGCGTCGTCACATCGTCGAGGTCCACCTGGTCGCGCAAGCCGATGTGCTGCCGGGTCAACTGCAATTGCGGCTCGAGCTCCCAGCCACTGTCGAATTTCCACGGGTAGCCGGTCTCGATCGATCCGGTCCACCCGGAACCACGCACGCGCGCGACATCCTTGGCACGCGCGGTGTCCACATCGCCCTGGTGGCGATCGCCCGAAGCGACCACGTCGACATAGAAGCCGTTGAGCTGCTGCCAGGTGACGAACATGGCGATCGAGTTGGAATTGAACTTGGCATGGCTGTAACCATCGGCCGCCTTGGGATCGAGCCGCGTCGTACCGTGCGTATACGCGATGCCGGCCCGCAGTGACGACCGGTCGGCGTCGAGGGCGAAGATGTTCATGCCGACCTGCACCGCGCGCGTATCGACATCGAAATCGTAGCCGTACTCATGGAAGGAGCGATCGGTGGAGTAGCTGTAATCGCCGCCCATGAAACGCACGAACGGCTCGCCACCCAGGCCTTCGCCGAGATCGTCCATGTCGCGGATTTCGCCGAGGCGGCGATGCAGGTTGTCGACCGTGCGATAGCCGTAGATCGCCAGCGCCGACGGCGAGACGATATAAGCGGGAACCTGCGGCACCACGGCGGGCCGCGCATCCGCCTCGGCCAGCGGACCGGTGGGCACGGGTGGAGCGATATAGGCCACGCCCGCCGCCGGCGTCGGTGCCGGCGATTCGGTGGTCGGTGGAGGACAGGGCCCATCGCATACCAGCACGTTCGCGAGTCGATAATCCCAGAAGGCATCGCCGCCGGTCGGGCCACCGACCACGCGTTGGCCGGCATCGCTGGCGCCTGGCTGGAACGCGTAAAGGCCGTATTGCCACGGCCCGAACGCGAGATAACCACCCTTGAGTCGGAACGCGCCGCCGGTCGACGCGCCCGCCACCTGCACGATCGAAATGCCCTCGCCCGATCCCACATAGCCGCTGTGGTCGAGATCGGTCAGCGCACCGCTGCTCAGGGCGGCGGGCGTCACGTCGATGATCGTTTCGCCCGACGCATCGCCTTGTACCAGGAGGCGATCGGTCGCTTGCGCGCCCAGCGGCCCGCCTTCATCGAGGCGGGTGACGAGCCGCGAGCCACCTTCCGCACCCACGTAGTCGCCATCGATGGTCAGGCTGTTGCCCGGTGAACCTGCGCCGTTGGTGAGATCGATGGTGCCCGCGTTCGATACGTTTGCCGAACCGGGCGATCCGCCCGCGATCACGGGATGCACGTTGTCGCCCGCGAACAGGGTCGAGGTCGGATCGATCGTCACATCGCTGTTCGCCAGGCGCAGGTTGTCGGTGAGGGTGAAAGCGGCGCCGTCGGCGAAGGCTATGGTGTTCCAGCCCGTACCGAGGTTCACGCCCTTGCCCAGCGCGTCGGCGGCGAAGGAACCGCCGCGGGCCTCGGTGCCGTCGAAGGACAGCGTGTTGCCACCACCACCGCCCGCGAGCAGGTGATACGTGGTCGACGTATCGACCGCGCCCACGGTTGCCTGGTTACCGGGTCCGTTCCCCATGGTCAGGCCACCGTCGAGCGTGCCCGCGCTCCAGGCGAAGGTATCGGTGCCACCGGCCAACGCGATGTCGCCGCGTATCGCGCCGGCCGCCACGGTCACCACATCGTTGCCAGCGCTGCCGCGTATCGCTTGCGCCGAGGGCGTCACCGCCGAGATCGTGCCGGTGTTGGCGAACGCCGTGCCATCGCCATTGGCGAGGTCGACGACGGGCGCGACGGTGCTGGCCGAGGTGAGACGGCCACGGTTCGTCACCGACGAGGCGGTTCCCGCGACCAGGGCCGAGCCACCCGCCGCATCGCGCATATCCACGGTGGCCGCACTGGTGACCTCGCCCGTGGTGAAGGCCTGGATACCGGTCGCGCCCGCGCCATTGCCATGGATGACGAAGCCCGGTCCGATATCCAGGTTCCCGCTGGTCACCGAGCCGTCGGCATGGCGGAAGGCATATCCCGTGCCTGATCCATCGATTTCCACGGTGGCCGATGAAGCGGGATCGATCGCGGTGGCGGTGCGTAATCCGGCGCCGTTGCCGACGCGCAGCGTGGCCCCCGCCAGCGTGATGGCTCCGATTTCGGCGGCGTTCTCGATCGCGTTGCCCGACCCCAGCGTAGTGATCGTCGTGCCGTTGGCCACGAGCGACGAGGCGCCGGCATCGAGAAGAACACCATGCGCACTGCCGCGGGTGACGATGGCGGAATCCCCGGCGCCCAACACCAGCCCCGCACCGTCGATCAGTTGCACACCGGCGATGCCGTCGTCCACCGTGATCGAACCGGCGGGATTGAGCCGTTGTGTACCGGCGCCTTCCACGCGCACACCGGTGCCGCTGCCGACGTGGATCGTGCCGTTGTTGGCGAACGTGCCACCCGTGCGCAGGATCGCGCCCGTGGCGGCGGGGCCGCCGAGGTCGACGGCGGCGGTATTGGTCGCCGCCGCACCGGTCTCCACGATAAAGCCCGTCGCGTTGGCGCCCGTGAAATGCATCGCGCCGGCGTTCGAAAGCGACGCGCCATTGCGCGCGATGTAACCGATGACACCGGCTTGCGCGGAATTCAGCGCCGCGAAGCTGGCCAACGACGTGCTCGGGACCACCGAACCGCTATTGGCTCCGGTGAGATCGTGCTTCTGTCCGTCCGCGATGCCTGCGATCGCGCCGGGACCCGTCAACGACATCGTGGTGGCCGCGTCGATGGTCCCGGCCGCACCGCCTTCCGCGATCACACCCTGCGCGCCACTTCCGGAAACGGTGATATTGGCGTTACGCGTATTGAGCACGGAACCACCGCCACTGCCGAGCACGCCAGTGGCTTGCGCACCGGAGACGCTCATCGTCAGGCCCGTGCCGTCGAAATCCGCGCCACTGTCCAGCCGGAACAGGGTCGACTGCGGCGTCGAGACGTCGAGCGTGGAGCCGCCGTTGACGTTGATATGCGCGTTGTCGCCGAACGCGAAGAAACCAATCTGCTTGCTGCCACTGTCGAAGGCGGGCGCCGCGCCCGCGGCGACATCCACCGTGGCCCGGCCGCGCGCATGGATGCCGATCGCGCCATCCCCCAACAGGTTCACCGCACCCTGCACGTTCGCCCGCGCGGTCGCCAGGCCTTGCCCTTCCGCCCATACGCCGATGTTGCGGGTGCCACTGGACGGATCGGCGCCACCGGCGACGTTGATGGTCCCGGTGGAGGTGACCAGCGACGCGACGCCGGCCGTCGACAACGCCTTGACGCCGGTGCCATTCACACCATTGAGGTTGATCGTGCCACTGTTGGAAATCGCGCCGCCCGCTCCCGCGTTCTGCGCCAGAATGCCCACGTTCTCGCGCGGCACCGCCGCCGCACGTCCATTGATGTCGATGGTGCCTGCATTGTTCACGACGGCATTCGGCGCCGTGACGAGGATGCCGGCCGCGTTCTGGGTCAACGTCCCGATGGTGATGCCGCCCAGGTTCGTCACGGTGGCGGCCGTCGGCACGTTGATGCCCGTGGTGATCGTGCCCTGGTTCACGCCGACGTCGGCGGCGGGCACCGATGGATCGGTCTGCGGGCCGCGACCGATATAGATGGTCCCGCCCGCGGCGTTGGTGAATCGGGCGGTGGCGTCGTTGAGGTAGATGCCGTCCATCGATCCATTCGAGCGCGAGCCGGTCACGCCCACGTTGACGATGCCGCTGTTGGTTCCCGTGGCTCCGGCGCCGAGCCGGATGCCGGTCGACTTGCCCGCGCCATTGGTCGAGCCGGTGGCGAGATTGAGGATGCCGGCGTTGTCGAAGCTGCTGCCCGCCTGCACATCGACCACGTTGGAACCGAACGGGCTGTTGACGATCGTGCCGGCCACGCTGCGAAAGAAGTTGCCATTGATCACGCCATTGTTCGTGCCCGTGCTGGCCCCGGTGAGGATCACCGCCGAACCATCGCCCGAGGTATGCGTGGTCGCCAGCGTGCCGTTCACGGTGACGGTGGCCCCGGCCTCGCCGCGTACCGCGCCGTTGTTGGCATTGACCACTTCCAGCGTGGCACCCGACGCGATCGTGCCGTGGGCATCGGGCCCGACCAGGTGCATCACGATGCGGTTGCCGATGGGCTGGGCGACCTCGTCCGGCGGGCTGTCCGCCGTGATGCCATAGACGATCTGTTCCGTGGTCGAGGTATAGCCCCTGGCGAACAAGCCCGCATAGAGCGTCGGGTCGAGGTTACCGGCTTGCATCTGCGCGATCAGGAAATCGTTGTACTCGCGCAATTGGGCATCGTTGGTGACGGTGTGCGTGGTGGTCGCTCCGTCGGTGGTGGTGACGTTGAACGTGCCACCATAGTGGGAGACGAAGCTCACGCCATAGGTCTGCGGCAGCGTCGGGTTGGCCACCTCACCGGTGAAGGCGATCCGGTTGTTCGAGGTCCAGTCGAGGTTGCTCGCGACGCCGCCGGTCCCGTCGGCATAGAAGAGCGAGGTCTGCTTCGCCGCCATGGTCCAGCCATTGGTCGCCGCGTCGGTCGCCGCGCCGGCGGTGCCGATGTTCACCGCGAGCGATCCGCCTGCCGAGGTGACCGTGCCCACCCGTGCGTCGATGTACTGCTGGTCGTTCACGTTGACCACGTCGGGCACCGTGGTGTCGAGCCCGATCGCGCCCAAGGGCGACAGGTTGGCGGTGTTATAGGCGGAAACGACACGGCGCCCACCGGTGATGGGGTCCGGCACGCTGACACCGAAGTTCTGCGAACCGGGGTTGAGACGTGGCGCGCCGATCCATTGCGTTCCGGATATCAGCCGGCCCAGGCTGTCCAGGGCTCCGAGCGTCGTGTTGCGTGTTCCGGTGTCGCCGGCCTGGAATTGCTGGTTACCTGAGATGGTGACCGTGCCGCCCGCCGCGACGACGGTCTGACCTACCTTCGTGTCGTTGTTGACGGGGTCGTAGGCCGCCAGCGGTACGGTTTGTGCCTCGATGGAGGCGGAAGGAGCGCCGAGGCTCGCCGCGACGGCCAGGAAAAGCACACGATGTCGCCAGCCGTCCTTTCCAGGACGGTCGTTCGCACTGCGCGTTCTCATATTGTCTTACCCCAACGGCGCCGCGTCGTACGGCGTGCCCCCCTTGCGCGGATTTATCGACGTGCCAGATGAAGGAAACGTGCAGGGAGGCCATCCGTTGCCGAATCGGCGCACAAGGTGGTGGAGCCGGCGGTCTCCCCTATACTCCCGCGCATGAAGCCCAACGTCCTGCTGCAATACATCCTCCCGCACCGCTTCCTCTCGCGGATCGTCTATCAGGCGACCCGGTGGGAGTGGGCTCCATGGAAGAATTTTCTCATCCGGGAGATCGTGCAGCGCTATGCCGTCGACATGAGCCAGGCCGCCCAGCCGGACCCGTTCGCGTACCAGCATTTCAATGCGTTCTTCACCCGCAAGCTGAAAGCCGGGGCACGCGAGGCCGACCCGAACCCGCTCGCGATCGTTTCGCCGGCCGATGGGCGGATCAGCCAGTCAGGACGTATCCGTGACGGCCGTATCTTCCAGGCCAAGGGCCAGGAATACAGCGCGGCGGAGCTGCTCGGCGACGAAGCCGCGGCGGTCCCGTTCCGCAACGGCAGCTTCGTCACCATCTATTTGTCGCCGCGCGACTACCACCGCGTGCACATGCCGCTCGAGGGCGAACTGACCGGCACCACCCATGTTCCGGGCCGTATCTTCAGCGTGGCCCCGTTCGCGGTCGAGGCGATCCCGCGGCTGTTCGCGCGCAACGAGCGCCTCGTCTGCCATTTCCAGGGCGAACACGGCCCCTTCGTCTCGGTGATGGTCGGCGCGATCCTGGTCTCCAGCGTGGCCACCGTATGGGACGGCATGGCCATTCCGCCGTACGCCTCGGAGATCATCCGCAACGACTGCCGCGGCCGCAATGTGAAGTTGGAGCGTTTCGCGGAAATGGCCCGCTTCAACATGGGCTCGACGGTCATCCTCCTGTTGCCGGAGGGTTACACCCTGGACGAACTCAAGCCGCAACAACAGGTTATCGTCGGCCAGCGCATCGGCACCTGGACCGGTGCCAGCGCGGCGCAATGACGGACCGCGTCACAATGTGACGAAAACGTCTTACATTTGACGCATCGGCGGCGTATTCTCGGCGGACCGCTGCCCGACCGGGGAAGGGCACGGGACCGCAAGAAGCATCCGTACTAGGGGAAGTAGTCCATGCGTCTGGTCACCCATCTCATCGCTGTCAATCGCGAAATCCGCCTTCGCCGGCAACTCGCCGATATCGAACGTGTCGTCCTGGCCTTGCCGGTACGAGCCCACGCGGACCTGCAGCAACTGGTCCGGCGCGAGATGGAACAAGCCGCCGCGTGCGACTTCCCGCATCTCTATGGCACCCCGCCCGATGAACGCTACAGCACCTATGGTCATGGCCCGGATATCGGCCTGGCCAAGGCCCGCTCGGAAAACCCGTTGATCGCCACGCGTGGCGTCGCGCTGTGGATCGCCGCGGTGTACCACGAGACGCTCGATTCGCGCCGTCCGAACATGGAGGACCTGCACCGGCAGATCCTGCGCCTGATGCGCCAGATCAAGGAATTGTCGGCATCCGAGCGGCGCGGCACGGGCACGGCCTGGGCGAACGAGCCGCACGCCGTCGCGTAAGCACTCGCGTCAGCGGCACACGGGCACGCGAATCGCCTGCCCCACCTTCAACTGGTGCCCCTTCAAGCCATTCATCCGCGCGATGTCTTCGACGTCCGCGCAGCTGCTCTTGCGCGCGATGCTGACCAGGGTGTCGCCGCGGCGCACGGTGTAGCTTTTCGACGCGGTGGACGACGGCTTCGACGACGACGTGGACGGTCCATTGGCCAGCGCGGCCGACGTGGCGGCCGGCGGGGGTGGCGCGATGATCTTCACGGCGTTGTGCAGGTCGCTGGCGAGGATCGGCCAGGGGCCGTCGGTGCACGTCGAGGCATACGCCTTCTCCAACTGCTTGGGCACTTCCAGGCGCGCACCCACCGGCTGGCTCACTTGCGGGTCGAGTCGGGGATTGAGGTTGCGCAGCGTGCGGAACCAGCCTTCCGGCATGCCCTGGGCGGAACCGAGGCAGACGGTCAGTTCGCTGATCGAGGCGGGGCGTTTCAGCACGATCTGGCCGGGCTCGCCGTCGATCTTGGGCCAGGTCAGGTGATAGCTGTCCGGATGCAGGAACAACCATGCCGCGGCGAGCACCATCGGCACGTAGTCGCGCGTTTCCGCCGACATCTGCCCGTAGATCTGGGGGTCGTAGAAGCTGGCTCCGGGACTCGTCGCCGCGATCCGGCGCATGCGTCCTTCGCCGCCGTTATACGCGGCCAGGGTGAGTTCGAGGTTGTTGTTGAACGCGCGAAGCTGCTCGTCGATGTATTCCGCGTTGGCCTGGGCGGCCATCGTCGGATCGAAGCGCTGGTCGAAGCCGTCGCTGTTGGACAGGCCGAAGCGCAACCCGGTGGCATACATGAACTGCAACGGGCCGGAGGCGCCCGAGCGCGACACGGCGTGCACCTTGCCGCCGGATTCCTTCGCCATGATGCCGAACAGCAAGGCCTCGGGCAGGTCGGCCTTCTTGTAGGCCGGCCACATCTTGTAGCGCATCATCTGGTAGTTGACGTAGGCGTCCATCAGGTTCGGGCGCAATTGCGTCAGCCACATTTCCAGCGCGGCTTTCACCGGCCCGTTCATGACCATGAGGTCGGAAAACTGCTGGCCCTTGAGCATGGTGACGGCGCGTTGCGCCTGCGGCAGCGCTCCGACGGCGACGGAACTGGCCGTGTCGCCGGGCTGCTCGCCCACTTCCGCGCCCTGCTCCGTGTCGTCGGCGTCCTCGCCCTCGATGAAGCTGCCGTCCTTCAGCCGCAGCAGGCGGTCGAAGACGGCGGCGAAGCGCTGCTGGTCGCAGCCCGGCGTGAGGGCGCAGCGTGCCGAGGCGTCCTTCAGCTGGTCGAGGGACTGCTTGCGCGTCTGCGCTGCCTGCGGGGTGTCGCCGCGCCGGGCCTGGTCGATCGAGGCTTCGTAGCCCTTGCTCGCCTGGTTCATCCGGTCGTACAAGGCATTCACCTCCGGCGTGGCCTTGCCGGAGCGGGGGGCACCGCTCGACGCGCAACCGGCGAGAATGGCCAGGGGCAGGATCAGGAGCGAACGCGGGACACGGACAGACATGCACTTACTCGGGGGTCGGACAATGCCGGCCACGTTACTGCCGGGGCCTCCGGGACTCAAGCGGCAGGCGCAACTTTTCTCCGTAACGGCGCATCGTTGCGTACACTTGTTCAGGACATTCTTAAGGATGAAGCCATGCCCACGATCCTGATCGGCCGGAACGACGAAACGGCCGTCGAACTCGACTCCCGCTACGGCAATCGCCACGGCATGATCGCCGGCGCCACGGGCACCGGTAAGTCGGTAAGCCTGATGCTGCTGGCCGAGGGCTTCTCGAAGCTGGGCGTGCCGTGCTTCCTCGCCGACGCCAAGGGCGACCTGGCCGGCCTCTCGCAGGCGGCGGGCGCGCCCTCCGAGAAACTGGCCGCCCGGCTGGCGAAGCTCGGCCTCACCGACTGGAAGCCGCAGGCGAACCCCGTCGTGTTCTGGGACATCTACGGCAAGTCCGGCCATCCCGTGCGCGCCACGGTGTCGGAGATGGGTCCCACCCTGCTCTCGCGCATCCTCGAACTCAACGACACGCAGGAAGGCGTGATGGAAGTGGTCTTCCGCGTCGCCGACGATGAAGGCCTGTTGTTGCTCGATCTCGCCGACCTCCGCGCCATGCTCGGCTTCGCCTCGGAACACGCCAAGGACATTTCCGCGCGCTACGGCCTGATCAGCGCGCAGAGCGTGGCCGCGATCCAGCGTGCGCTGCTGAAGCTGGAGCAGGACGGCGCCGATTCGTTCTTCGGCGAACCGGCACTGGAACTGGCCGACCTGATGCGCCAGGACATGAGCGGGCGCGGCGTCATCAGCGTGCTCGCCGCCGACACGCTCATCCTCAAGCCACGGCTGTACTCCACGTTCCTGCTGTGGCTGCTCTCGGAGCTGTTCGAGCAATTGCCCGAGGTGGGGGACCTCGACGTGCCCAGGATGGTGTTCTTCTTCGACGAGGCCCACCTGCTCTTCGACGACGCGCCGGCTGCCTTGCGGCAGCGCGTGGAACAAGTGGTCCGGCTGATCCGTTCCAAGGGCGTGGGCGTTTACTTCTGCTCGCAGAACCCGGACGACGTGCCCGGCGAGATCCTCGGCCAGTTGGGCAACCGCGTGCAGCACGCGTTGCGCGCCTTCACGCCGCGCGACCAGAAGGCGGTGAAAGCCGCGGCCGAAACGTTCGCGCGCAACCCGAAACTCGACGTGGTGGAAACGATCGGCACGCTGGGCACCGGCGAGGCCCTGGCCTCCACGCTTGGCGACGGTGGCGTGCCCTCGCCCGTGCAGAAGGTGCTGGTGGCGACGCCCGTGTGCCGGATCGGGGCCATCACGCCCGAAGAGCGATCCGCCGTGCGCTCGCGCTCACCCGTGGGTGGCAAGTACGACACCCTGGTGAATCGCGAGTCCGCACAGGAACGCCTCGCGGCCCGTGCCAGCGAAAAGAGCGCGGACGACGCGCCACCGGTGAAAACGGCCGGCCAGGCGGGCGGCAAGGACGACGGCGACAGCGGCTGGGGCGGTGCCGTGCGCGACGCCGTCTTCGGCACCAAGCGCCGTCAGGGCATGATCGAGACCATGGCGAAATCCATGGTGCGGACGGCTGGCTCGCGTGCGGGACAGCAGATCGTGCGCGGCATCCTCGGCAGCATCTTCGGCGGGAAGCGCTGAGCGTGCCACGCCACGAACTGGCGGACGCCAGTACGCCGTTCGGCGAGCGCATCCGCATCGGATGGCGTTATCCGATGCGCGGGGCGGCACCGTTCACGATCGGCGCCATCACGCTGTTCGAGTCGATCGCCTTCCTGCCGGTGACGGGGCTGAAGCTGCTGGTGATCGGCCTCGGCTGGATGGCGCTCTATACGTATGCCTTCGAATGCCTTAGGCATACCGCGGACGGCTACGCCGATCCGCCGGAGATGGCGATCAACACGACGGACAGGACCAGCATCGCGCTGATCCTGATCCAGTTGACGGGCACCGCGATCGCGGTTCTCGCGCCGCTCGTCTTCGGCGTGCCGGGTTTGCTGGTCTCCCTGCTATTCGCCTTCGTCCTGCCCGTGATCACGATGTCATTGGCCTTCGACGGCGTGGGCGCGGCATTGAATCCCGTCATCTGGGTGCAGGCGGTGGCCCGCCTCGGCGGCAGTTACCTCATGCTGTTCGCGATGATGCTGGCCAGCAGCCTGCTCCAGGCCGCCGCGCAGTACGCGATGAAGGACCACGGTCCCACGTTCTTCGGCACGCTCGGTTATTACCTCATCGCCAACTACCTCACGATCTACAATTTCCACCTGATGGGCGCACTGATCCACCATAAGCATGAGGTGCTCGGTTACCAGCCGGAGTCGATGGCGATCGCCGCCGCGGCGGAACCCGACGACGATGGCACCTTGCTCTCGCATGTGAACCTCATCGCGCGGGACGACGTGCCCGGGGCGACGGATATCCTCACCGAGCGCTTGCGCGAAGGCCTGGCTCCGCCCGCCCTGCACCTGCGCTATCGCGAACTGCTGCGTGCACAACAGCGCCTGCCGGAACTTCTCGTGCACGGACAGATCTGGATCGCCGCGCTGGTGGTCGGCGGCGAAACGCGGCGGGCACTCGGCGTGGTGCAGGATTGCCTCGATGTCGACCCATCCTTTCTTCCCGACGACACCGTCACCTGCGGCCCGCTCGCCGACACCGCGGCGCACGGTGGCATGTCACGGCTGGCCCTGCATCTCGCCGAAGGCTACCTGCGCTGCTGGCCGCGCGACATGGGCGCGCCGCACTACGGCCTGCTGGCCACGCGCATGCACGATCGCCTCGGTCAGCCCGCGGAGGCCGCGGCCCTGGCGCGCCGGCTGCTGGCCGACTATCCGGAACATCCCCTCGCGCGCGACATCGAGGCCTTCCTCGCCACGCTCGCCTCGACACGGAATGTTTCGCCATGAGCCGGTGGCGTCCACCGTCGCCGTCGTCGACGGCGATCATCACCCGTGAAGGTTTCGAACGCCTCAAGTCCGAACTCGACCACCTTTGGCATACGGTCCGTCCGGAAGTGGTCAAGGCGCTTGCCGCCGCGGCGGCCGAAGGCGACCGGTCGGAGAATGCCGAGTACACCTACCGCAAGAAGCAGCTCGGCGAGATCGACCGCCGTGCGCGCTATCTCAGCAAGCGCATCCCGGTGCTGAAGGTGGTGGAAACCGCCCCTTCGCAACGTGATGCCGTGTTCTTCGGCGCCGTGATCGAGTTGGAGAACGTCGACACCGGTGACACCGTGCGCTACCGCATCGTGGGGCCGGACGAGACGGACGCGCGGCTCGGCTGGATCAGCATCGACTCGCCCCTCGCACGCGCGGTGCTGAAGAAGCGCGTGGATGACGAGTTCGACGCCGAGCTACCGGGCGGCCGCACCCGTTTCGCCGTGATCGCCGTCGACTACGACTGATCCGTGTTCACCGCCAGTTGCTCCAGTCCGTCGGTGAATTGCGCGACGTGGGAAGCGAAGGCATCGACGGCGACGATGTCGACGTCGGCACCTTCACGAAGGGCGAGTTCCAGTCGCTCGCCTTCTTCGGCCACGGCCGAATAACCGAACACGTTCACGCCACCGAGCACGTGGTGGATCCATCCCGCCACTTCGTCGCGGGCAGCCCGGTCGAGCACTTCGGGCAGCCGTGACAGCGCTTCGCGCGTCGTGTCCACGCCGGCGCGTATCACGCGCGAGATGTTCTCGTCCGAACCGAACGCCTTGCGCATGCGCTCCATGTCGATCATGGGCGCGGCCGGTGCCGTCTTCGCGAGCCATCGTTCGACCGTCGCATGAAACGCTTCCAGACGGATGGGCTTGCGCAGCAGATCGTCCATGCCGGCTGCGAGACAGATCTCCCGCTGATCGGCACGCGCATCGGCCGTCATCGCGACGATGGGCAGGTGGCGTCCCGTGCCCGCTTCCCGCCGGCGTACTTCGCGCGCCACCGCATAGCCATCCATGTGCGGCATGTGGCAATCGACCAGCAGGAGGTCGTACTCGGTGCCGTCGAGTGCGACGAGCGCAGCGGCGCCATCGTCCACGATGTCACAGCGATAACCACGCAAGGCCAGTTGCACGCGCACCAGCTCCTGGTTCACCGGATGGTCCTCGGCCAGCAGGATGCGCGCCTTGCCCGGCTCACCCCGTGGCGGGAGTGACGACGGGGACACGGCTTCGTCCCGCACGCGCGGGGCATCCGCCACGGCGACTTCCAGCGTCACGCTCACCACCGTGCCACGGCCGGGTTCGCTCTCCAGGGCGATGTGCCCGCCCATGCGTTCGATCAGGCGACGGGAGATACTCAGGCCAAGGCCGGTCCCGCCGAAACGCCGAGTCGTCGACGACTCGGCCTGGCTGAACGGCGCGAAGACGTGGCGCAACTTGGCTGCGTGAATACCGATGCCCGTGTCGGCGACGACGATGCGCAAGCGCTGGCGCGAACCGTGCCGTTCGTCGACGTGCACTTCCACGGCGACGTCGCCACTGGCGGTGAACTTGATCGCATTGCCGAGCAGGTTCAGCAGGACCTGTCGCAGACGTCCGTCGTCGACGACGACCGCGGGCGCCAGGGCGGGATCGAAGTGCACGCGCAGTGACAGACCCTTCGCCTCGGCCTGCGCCGAAAGGATGGCCACGGCGCCTTCGACGATCTCGCGCAGATCCGAGGGCTGGGGATCGAGGGTGAGGTGACCCGCCTCGATCTTCGAAAAATCGAGGACGTCGTCGAGGATGTGCAGCAGCGCCTCCGCCGAGTGCTCGATCGTGGAAACCATCTTGCGCTGGCCTTCGTCCAGGCGCGTGCGCTCGAGGACGTCGAGCAGGCCGATCACGCCGTTCATCGGCGTGCGTATCTCGTGGCTGATCGTGGCGAGAAAGTCACTCTTGGCCTGTGTGGCCGCCTCGGCTTCGTCACGCGCATGGGCCAGCCCGCGCGCCGCCAGTTCCTGCGCCGTCACATCCACCCAGTAACCATTCCAGCGCACGCTGCCATCCGCCGCCGCGAGCGGCACGGCATCCGAACTGAGGTAGCGGATGCGCTCGCCGACCTGCGCACGCACGGTCACGTGCAGGGGCGTGAGTTCGCGCGCGGACCGTTCGAACGCCTCGCGAAGTTTTTCGCGATCCTCATCCGCCACGGGCGTCAGCATGGTCGCGTCGCCAGTGAGCAATTCACCGGGCTCCATGCCCAGGATGCGCTGCGGATCGCCGCCGACGTAACTCATCGCATAGGCACCCTCGGTGCCGCGCACGGCCTCGTACACCACGGCGGGAACGTGCGCCGTGACCTCGGCGAGCCGTCGCTCGGTCCGCTCGCGCCGGCGGGTCTCCCGTCGCAGGTTCAGGTATGCGTAGCTGATGGCGATAAGTGAGATCAGCAGTACCGCCACGAACGGCAGCACGCGCCCCGCGACTTCGCGCCAGGTGGGGCCGACGACATAGTGGGAGGCGAACCAGGTGTTACGGATCTCCTGCTGGCGGTGAGTGGGCAGGTTGACGAGCACGCGGTTGACCAGGGGCAACAAGGGCGCCAGGTCATGACGCACGCCCACCGCGATGGCTTCGGTGTCTCCGGTGGGCGCCGCGACCTTGAGCTGGCCGAGGAAGGTCTCGCGGATGTGGTAGTCGACCGACGCGAGGTTGCCGACGAAGGCGTCGCCCTCGCCCGCCGCCAGCCGGCGCATCCCTTCGGCCTCGGTATCGACGGGAATGGCCTGAACGTTGGGAATGCGCGCCAGCAGGCGGCGGATCGGTTCACGGGTGACGTTGCCGAAGACGCGCTTTCCGGCGAGGTCGTCGCGGCCGGCCATCGTCGGCGCGCCTTCGCGCGTCACGATCATGATCGGAAAGTCGAGGTAGGGAACACTGGGCTCCAGGTAGGGAGACGTGGCGCTTTGCGGATTGATCGCGGCGACGAGATCCACCTCGCCTCGCTTCACCCTCTCCACGGTGCCCATCCAGTTTTCGCTGGGCACCTGGGTGAGGCGGAGACCCAGTTCGGCGGCGATCTCGCGGACGTAGTCGAGTGCCAGTCCCTCGGCCTCGCCCTGCCCCGACAACAGGCTGAAAGGTGCGTAGCTGGGGTCCACGCCGAGGCGCAGCGGCGGCAGCGCCTTCAACCAGGCCTTTTCCTTTTCACTGAGCGGGATGTCGCTCTGCCGCGGTCGGGGCGCGATGTCCCGGCCAACCCAGCGTGCGCGCAGGCGCCCGTGGTCGGCCGCGGTGAGTTTGCCCACGGCACGGTCGATGGCGTGCCCCAGCGGCGCCCGGTCGGCCGGCACGGCGAACGCCAGCGCGCTGATGGGCAGGGCCAGTGGAGCGCCCACGCGAAGGTCGCGGTCGAATCCCAGGCGGGCGACGAACTCACGTGCGGAATAGGGGTTGTCGAGGTACGCCGTGACATCGCCGGAACGTACGCGGGCCAACGCATCGGCCGTGGAGGTCGTCTCCACCAGGGTCGTTTCCGGCAGTTCCCGGCGCAGTGCCGCCATGTCGAAGTAGCCCGCGTGTACGGCCAGGCGCTTGCCGCGCAGGTCACCCGGCCGGTGGACGATCGGCGCGTCGGCGCGCTCCACCAGCGCAGGCAGGGATTCGAAGTAGGTGGCGCCGACGCGGATGCCCGGCATGCCTTGTTCCAGCGGCGTGACCGAGGTGGCGACGTCGATCTCGCCGCGGGCCAGCCCGGCGAGCAGGTCGGGCCACGTGGGGTATACCCGTGTCTGCAGGGTCACGCCCAGGTCGCGCGCGATCTCACGCAGGTAATCCGGGCCCAGGCCCTCCAGTTCGCCATCGCGCAGCTCCTCGAAGGGCGGGTAGCCCTCGCGGTAGGCGCCGACGGTGAGCACCGGATGGTGACGCAGCCAATCCGCGTCCTCGCGCGTCAGCGAGCGGTCCGGCAAGGCCCATGCGGGGCCGGCCAGGCCGATCAGGATGAGGAGGATCAGGCGTCGGATCACATCGCAGGCTTCGTCAGGGGAACCATCATGGGCATAATCGGTTCGAAGTTAGCTGTGTGTAACGCAACTAGGAGAACACAAGGCATGCCACTGAAGGTCATTCTGGCAGACGATCACCCCCTGGTTCTCGTCGGCGGCGCCCTTGCGCTGCGGAACGCGCACATAGACGTGGTCGGTGAGGCAAAGGCTGCGGACGAGTTGTTGGCCATGCTCGTCGAGCGTCCCTGCGACGTCGTTATTACGGATTTTCTCATGCCGAGCGATCGGCAAGACGATGGTTTCGCCCTGATCGAGACGATCGTAAAGGAGTATCCGCAGCTTGCGCTGGTGGTGTTGACGATGATCAATCGTCCTGCCGCGCTGCAATCGATGCTCAATCGCGGCGTCCGCGGCATCGTCGACAAACGTGCGCCGATGGACGAGCTGGCCACCGCCGCGCGCGCGGTGGCGGATGGCGAGACCTATCTGAGCGAGACGCTGCTCGACATCCTCAACGAAGCGGACGACGCCTCCGAGGCGATGCCCGGCGCACCGCTGTCACCGCGCGAGACGGAGGTGATCCGCATGTTCGTCAACGGCATGTCGCTGCAGCAGATCGCCGATCGCGAAGGCAAATCCGTGAAGACGATCAGCAGGCAGAAACGCGATGCCATGCGCAAGCTGGGCGTGGATCACGACAGCCTGCTGGGCGAATACGCGCGAGACCACGGCCTGGTGTGAAAGGTTGCGACAGCACACGGCAGCACACTGGTGGGAGCCGACCTTGTCGGCGATCCCGCGGCAGCGGGCCAGTCCGAGGCAAGCACCCATCGCCGACAAGGTCGGCTCCCACCAAAGCCGGTTCCCACACACACGAGAAGCTTCGCTATCGCGAACTGAGCGGTGACGGATAGACGCGGCCGGGGCGCAGCGGCTGGAAGCACGGCGCGCGCGTGTAGAACGCCTCATCCTCCGTCTCGGGATGCCATCCCGGAACGCCCGATACGGGAAGCGGACGGAGCTCCTGCGGATCGCGAAGAACGACACCGGCGGCGATCGCTTCCGCGCATCGAGCGGCGGCGTCTCCCTCGCCCATCATCACCAGCGCTTTACCCACCAGCAGTTTGCCCGGCGTCAGCGCATGCTCGAGCAAGGCATGGCCGAAAACCTCGACGCGCGCCTGGCCGCTCAGCCATGCCTCTCGATGCGTCCAGAACAAGCCGTGCCAGTCATGGGCATCCCACGCATCGAGCATCGCCCGGTCTCGTAGCGTCACGATCAAGCCGGCTTCGTCGAAATGCGTCAGCGCGCACTGCGGACGGGAGCGCTGGCGCGGCCCCATCACCTCGATTTCCGCCATCTGGCGCGCATTCAGCGCGCGCTTGAGCGCGCCATACCGCAGCCATACGAACGCGTTGAAGAGGTCGTGCCAGTTGTCCTGCCGCGTGGCGATGACGCCGAGACGCGCGATGCGTTCCTCATAGTGCAGCCCATCGGCCAGCAGGCCGGGGGCCTGCGCCGCGAAGCGATAATCCGAGGGCGTGGGCCACAGCGAGTTCAGCGCCTCGACCTGCGGCCACGCGTCGTCCTCGATGAAACGGACGAACGGCGACCAATGCGACAGCGGCGGCGACGCCAGCACGCGCCGGTCGAGCGCATCCCGCGTCGGCGCCACATGCCGCATGAGGGATCAGGCCAGGCGACCGTAGAGGTCGTGCGCGTCGGCCTCTTCCACGACCACGTCGACGAACTGGCCTGGCTTGAGCAACTGGCCATCGTCGATACGCACCGCGCCGTCGATCTCGGGCGCATCCGCGCTGGACCGGCCCCAGGCGCCGTCGGCATCGATCTCGTCGATCAACACCTTGATCGTCTTGCCGACCTTGCGTTGCAGCTTCGCGGCGGAAATCTCCGCTTGCACGGCCATGAACTGTTCGAGGCGGTCTTCCTTCAGTTCCTCGTCGATCTGCCCGGGCAGCTCGTTGGCCTTCGCACCATCCACCGGCGAGTAGGCGAACGCGCCCACGCGATCGAGTTCCGCCTCGCGGAGGAAGTCGAGCAGTTCCTGGAATTCCTCGTTCGTCTCGCCGGGAAAACCGACGATGAAGGTGCTGCGGATCGTGAGGTCCGGCACCTCGCGGCGCCAGTTCTGGATACGCTCCAGCGTCTTGTCGACGTTGCCCGGGCGCTTCATCAGCTTGAGGATGCGCGGGCTGGCATGTTGGAACGGGATGTCGAGGTACGGAAGGATCTTGCCTTCCGCCATCAGCGGCATGACTTCGTCGACGTGCGGGTACGGGTAGACGTAGTGCAGGCGCGTCCACGCGCCCAGTTCGGAAAGACCCTGGCAAAGCTCGGTCATGCGCGTGCGATAGGCCTTGCCGCGCCACTCGCGCTCGGCATAACGGACGTCCACGCCATAGGCGCTGGTGTCCTGCGAGATCACCAGCAATTCCTTTACGCCGCCCTTCACGAGTTTCTCGGCTTCGAGCAGCACCTGGTCGACCGGACGGCTGACGAGGTCGCCGCGCATCGAGGGAATGATGCAGAAGCTGCAACGATGATTGCAGCCCTCGGAAATCTTGAGGTACGCGTAGTGCTTGGGCGTGAGCTTGACGCCCGTGTCGGGCACGAGGTCGAGGAACTTGTTGCGCGCGGGCGGCAGTGCTTTGTGCACGGCGCTCATCACGCTGGCGTAGTCCTGCGGACCGGTGATCGCGAGCACGTCAGGGTAGCTCTCACGGATCAGCGCTTCGCGCTTGCCCAGGCAGCCGGTGACGATCACCTTGCCGTTCTCGTGCAGCGCCTCGCCGATGGCGTCGAGCGACTCCTGCACGGCGGAATCGATGAATCCGCACGTGTTGACCACCACGGCATCCGCTTCGCCATAGCTGGGGACGATCTCGTAGCCCTCGACCTTGAGTTGGGTGAGGATGCGTTCGGAGTCGACGAGCGCCTTCGGACAGCCTAGGCTGACGAAACCGACTTTGGGAGCGGCCTGGGACATTGCCGTGGGTACCGGAGAGAGGGAACCGCGCATTATAAACTCTTCGCGCATTCCCGTGGTTCGCCTGGTGCGGGGAGCTGCCGGGCGCCATCCTGGTGGGAGCCGACCTTGTCGGCGATGGGTGCTTGCCTTGGTCTGGCCCGCTGCCGCGGGATCGCCGACAAGGTCGGCTCCCACAAGGCTCAGCTCCCCAAGGCCGGCTCCCACAAAGGTCGGCTCCCCAAAGGTCGGCTCCCCAAAGGTCGGCTCCCGCCAGGGGTGGCTCCCACCCGGCACGGCCTCCCGGTTAATCTTCGTGTTCCCTACCCCACCCTGACGGAGATCCGCCCCATGGGCCGCACCCTGATCCTCGACACCTCCCGCCCGCACGAAAGCATGGACGCCTACCTGGCCGAACCCTCGGGCACGCCCAAGGGCGGCATCGTGGTGATCCAGGAGATCTTCGGCGTGAACGCCCATATCCGCAGCGTGGCCGACCGCTTCGCCGCGGAAGGCTACGTGGCCATCGCACCCGCCCTGTTCGATCCCGTGGAGAAAGGCGTGGAGCTGGGGTACGACCAGGAAGGCATGCAGAAGGGCAGCAAGCTGATCGCCGAGCTGGGCCTGCTCCGTCCGTTGCAGGACACCGCGATCGCTGCCAGTCTCATCGCCGACCAGTACAAGGTGAAGGTGGGAACGGTCGGCTACTGCTGGGGCGGCACGGTGGCCGCGCTGGCCGCGCTGCGCCTCGGCCTGCCCTCGTCCAGCTACTACGGATCGAGGAACGTGCCGTTCCTGTCCGAGCCGGCAAAGGCCAACGTAATCTTCCACTTCGGTGAGCGCGACCATTCGATCCCGCCGGAGATGGTCGAAAAGCACCGCGAACTGAAGCCGGAAATGGACACCTGGGTCTATCCGGCCGACCACGGGTTCAACTGCGACGTGCGCGCCAGCTACGACGAACCCAGCGCCAGGCTCGCCTGGGAGCGGACCCTGGCCTTCTTCGCCCGCGAGCTGAAGTGAACGGAGGTTTCATGCTCGACGCGCGCCTCGCGGGCGACACCCTGCCCGTGGGCGACCTGCCGCTGTGCAAGGTCCTGCTGATGCGCGACCGCCGCTACGCGTGGCTCGTGCTGGTGCCTCGCCGAAGCGGCATGGTGGAGGTGGCCGACCTCGATCCTGATGAGCGCGAGGCGCTGTGGCGAGAGGTGGACTCCGCTAGCGCCGCCCTGCGCACGGTGGAGCCGTGCGACAAGCTCAACATCGGTGCGCTGGGCAACATCGTGCGCCAGCTCCACGTGCACGTCGTGGCGCGGGTCGAGGGCGATGCGGCGTGGCCGGGTCCCGTCTGGGGACACGGCGCTGCCGAACCATACGGCGCTGGAGAGGCGGAGCAGAAAGTGGCATCGCTCAGGACGGCCCTGGGGCTGTCCTGAGCCGGGCCTACCTCAGCACGCGCCACGCCCGCAGTTCGCCACCGCCCAGGTGGAAGCCGATCACCTGGCGCATCATGCGCCGCAGCGACGCGAGTCCCGCGGCGTCCGGCGACTGGTCGGTGGCCAGGGCCAGCAGGTCGACGCCGCGCACGGCCCGCGGATCGCCCGCACGCCCCGGCATGGCGCCGGATTCGGGATCGTAGAAATACGTCGCCGCGGGGTCGAGCGGCTCGCCCTGCACCGCGTCCACGTCCAGTTGCAGCGCATAGCCCAGCGAGTCGAGCATGTCCCGTTCGAATCGTCGCAGGGTCCAGGCCAGGGGTTCGCCGGCGGCCATGCGCCGCAGCGTGCGTTCGTAGAAGGCGAACAGTTCCGCGTTCGGGTCCTGTCGCCCGGTGAGCCGGACCACCAGTTCATTGAGGTACAACCCGGCCAGGCCCGCGTCGCCCGTCAGCCGCATGACCGCACCGGACGGTTCGGCGGCCCGCAGCGTGGCCAGTTCACCTTTCAGGAGCAGGTCGAGCTGGAGGCGCTGGAACGGTTCGAGCTGGGCGCGTTGCAGCCGAGCCCGCTCGTTTCGCACGCCCCGTGCGACGACGCCGATGCGGCCGTAGTCAGGGGTCAGGCATTCGACCAGCAACGAGGTTTCCCGGTAAGGCCGGGCGTGCAGGACGAAGGCGGGTTGTTGCTCGACGCGCATGGCGACCGCCGGCCGGACCGCTTATTCGTAACCGAAACGCTTGAGCAGGTTCTCGTCGTCGGCCCAGCCTTCGCGCACCTTGACCCACAACTTGAGGAAGACCTTGCGTTCGAACAGGTTTTCCATCTGCTTGCGCGCCGATGTGCCGATGGCTTTCAGCTGCGCGCCGCCCTCACCGATGACGATGGCCTTCTGGCCGTCGCGCTCGACCCAGATCACCGCATGCACCTCGGCGATGCCGTCGGGGCGGTCGTGGAAGGCTTCGATCTCCACCGTGGTCGCGTACGGGAGTTCCTGGTCCAGGCGCAGCATCAGCTGCTCGCGGACCATTTCGGCGGCGAGGAAGCGTTCGCTGCGATCGGTGATCTCGTCTTCGCCGTAGATCGCCGCCTGCTCGGGCAGACGCTTGAGAATGCCCTTCTCCAGGCCGGAGAGGCCCTTGGACTTCAACGCGCTGACGTAATACACGTCGTCGAACGGATGCTTCTGCATCAGGTCGGCGACGAAGGGCAGCATGACGGTCTTGTCCTTCTGAAGGTCGACCTTGTTGATCGCCAGCAGCTTAGGCATGTCCTTCTGCTCGGAGAGCGCCGCGTACATGGTGGCGTCCTCGTCGGTCCAGCGGCCGGCCTCGATCACCTGCACGGCAAGGTCCACCTCGGTGATCGCCGCGCGGGCCGCACGGTTGAGGCTGCGGTTCATCGCCCGCTTGCCACCGCGATGCAGGCCGGGGGTATCCACGTAGAGGATCTGCCCTTCCGGTTTGCTGGCGATGCCCAGGATGCGATGGCGCGTGGTTTGCGGCCGGTGGCTGACGATGCTCAGGCGGACGCCGATCAGGGCGTTCAGCAGCGTCGACTTGCCGACGTTGGGGCGGCCGACGAGGGCCACGTAGCCGCAGCGGAAGTCGTCGTCGACGACGGAGTCGCGTTCAGTGATGTCGATGTCATTCATATCTTGGTTTCCAGCAGGCGGCGAAGCACCGCTTCGGCGGCGTCCTGCTCGGCGGCGCGACGGCTGCCGCCGCGCCCTTCGACGCGGATCGGCTCAGGTTCGTCGATGGAACAGCTGACATCGAAGATCTTGGCATGGTCTTCGCCGTAGCTGTCGGTGAGTTCGTAAACGGGCAAGGGCAGTCCCCTGCCCTGCAACCACTCCTGCAGGCGCGTCTTCGCGTCCTTGCTGGAACGCTTGATTTCCGCCACACGGGGCATGAACAAGCGGCGTACGACCTGGCGGCAGGCGTCGTATCCATCGTCGAGGTAGACCGCCGCCACCAGGGCTTCGAAGGCGTCGGCCAGGATGGAATCGCGGCGGTAGCCACCGCTCTTGAGCTCACCGGGCCCGAGCTTGAGGATATCCCCCAATTCGAGCTCGCGGGCGATCACCGCCAGCGCCTGGCCATTCACCAGTTGCGCGCGTAACCGCGAGAGTTCGCCTTCGCTCGCGTTGGGGTGGGCCTCGAAGAGCAATTCGGCCACCGTGACACCCAAGAGGGCGTCACCGAGGAATTCCAGGCGCTCGTTGTTCGGCCGGCCGGCGCTTCGATGGGTGAGCGCCAGGGCCGCGAGGTCGGGGTTACGGAAGGAATGAGGAAACTGCACGATCGCTCGTTACATGGACGGATTCCTCAACTGCACGGCGTTGTCGAAGTGCAGGAGGAAGTCGATGTTGTAGATGAAATGGATTTGCTTCTCGTAGTTCACGTTCAGCGTGGCGCCGTTGCCGCTGCGGTCCAGGGTGATGTCCTTGGGCTGGATCGTCGCGTCGTCGACGTACTGGAAGCCCATCTTGAAGATGAGGTCACGGCGGATGCTGTCGAGATCCTGCGTGTTGCCACTCGTCGCCAGCTGGCTCATCGCCTTCTTCACGCCGAAGAACTCGATGTAGGCCGGCACCAGCTTCATGGCCATGAAGGCGAAGAAGCCCAGCACGAGCAGCACGATGACGAAGCCGATGAGAGTAATACCCGATTGCCTGGATTTCATGATCGTGTCCCGCCGCCGCGGCGGCTCCCCTGTTCAAGACGATGAATGCGCGCGGGGCGCGATATGCGCCCCGCAGCGGAGATTACCTTGTCCGGCGCCATCCGCAACGCCCGCCGGCGTGACGGAGGCCTCCGTTCGGTCAATGGATGACCTTGCCCATCTTGGAGAAATCGAGCCAGCCGTTGCCCGGGCCGCGCCAGGCGAGCCAGACGAAGAACGCCTTGCCGACCAGGTTCTGCTCGGGCATGCAGCCCCACCAGCGGCTGTCGGTGCTGTTCATGCGGTTGTCGCCCATGACGATATAGCAGCCCTTGGGCACCTCGGACGGGACGGACGCGTTGGGGATGTCCTGGGGCATGTTGAAGGCCGGGGTCAGCGCGATCGTATGGTTGATGCTGCCCAGGTGCTCCGTGTACAGCTTCGACCCGTAGGTCATCAGCAGGCGGTCCTCGGGGCGGTTCATGCTGCCCTTGAACGGGCCGATCTCGTCGGCTCCCACACGCTCGCCATTGATATACAGCTCGCTGCCGCGGGTTTCGATACGGTCGCCCGGGAGGCCGATCACCCGCTTGATCCAGTTCTCGCTGGGAACGGGGGCGTGCGGGTCCTGGCAGGAGATGTCGCCACTGCGGATGGCCTTGCCGTTTTCGTCCTTGCACACGTAGCCGGGGAAGCGGAACACCACGACGTCACCGCGGCGGGGCTCGCCGTTCTCGACCAGCTTGTTGTTGAAGGCCGGCATGCGCAGGCCATAGGCGAACTTGTTTACCAGGATGAAATCGCCGACATCGAGCGTGGGCATCATCGAGCCGGAGGGAATCCGGAAGGGCTCGGCCACGAACGAACGCAGGATGAGCACCACCAGGATCACCGGGAACAGGGAACGCGCCCAGTCGACCGGCCAGGGTTCGGGCTGCTCCGTACCGGCGGCGTCCGCCCGGGCGCGGCGCGCCTTCACCAGGAACAGGCGATCGAACAGCCAGATCACTCCGAAGAGGACCGTGAGGCCGAGTAGGATCGCCGAAAAATCGAATGCCGCCATGCCAACTCCATCAGTCGTGTCGAGGGGCCGTGAGGCCCATTCCGGCGCATCCGGCGCCGGGGTTCCATAGGTGAAACGTCATGCCGCGACGGCGGCGCTTACTTGTCCACCTTGAGCACGGCCAGGAACGCTTCCTGTGGGATTTCCACGCTGCCGACCTGCTTCATGCGTTTCTTGCCTTCCTTTTGCTTCTCAAGCAGCTTCTTCTTGCGCGACACGTCGCCGCCGTAGCACTTGGCGAGAACGTTCTTGCGCAGCGCCTTCACCGTGGAGCGGGCGATGACGGCCGCACCGATCGCCGCCTGGATGGCCACGTCGAACTGCTGGCGCGGAATCAGATCCTTCATCCGTTCCACAAGTTCCCGCCCGCGGCGGTCGGCATGCGAACGATGCACGATCAGGCTGAGCGCGTCCACGCGGTCGCCATTGATCAGGATGTCCACGCGCACGAACGGGCCCGCGTCGAAGCGGTCAAGGTGATAGTCCATGGACGCGTAGCCGCGCGAGACGGATTTCAGCCGGTCGAAGAAGTCGAGGACGACCTCGGCCAGCGGCAGTTCGTAGGTGACCTGGACCTGGGTGGCCAGGTACTGGATGCTCCGCTGCACGCCGCGCTTCTCTTCGCACAGCTTGATCACGTTGCCGACGTAGTCGCCCGGCGTGAGGATGGTCGCGACGATGATCGGTTCGCGGATCTCGGTGATCTGCTGCGGTGGCGGAAGCTTCGCCGGGTTGTCCATGGCGAGCACGCTGCCATCGGTCTTCAGCACTTCGTAGACCACGGTGGGCGCCGTGGTGATGAGATCGAGGTCGTACTCGCGTTCCAGGCGCTCCTGCACGATTTCCATGTGCAGCATGCCGAGGAAGCCGCAACGGAAACCGAAGCCCATCGCCTCGGAGCTTTCCGGCTCGAAGAACATGGCGGCGTCGTTGAGGCGCAGTTTGTCCAGCGCCTCGCGCAGCGCGGGGTAATCGTCGGCCGACACCGGGAAGAGACCGGCGAAGACGCGCGGTTTCATGGTCTGGAAGCCCGGCAGCGGGGCCGCCGCCGGCTTGCCCGCGTGGGTGAGCGTATCGCCCACGGGAGCGCCATGGACGTCCTTGATCGAAGCGTTGATCCAGCCGACCTCGCCGGCCGCGAGCCGTTCGAGCTTCTTTCGCTTCGGCGTGAACACGCCGACGTCGTCGACCAGGTGCGTGCGCCCCGTGGACATGACCAGGATCTTGTCGCCGGGGCGGATTTCGCCCTGCATGACGCGGACCAGCGACACCACGCCGAGGTAGTTGTCGAACCAGGAGTCGATGATCAACGCCTGTAACTTGTCCGTGTCGCCCGGCTTCGGCGCGGGAATGCGCTGAATGATGGCTTCCAGTACCTCGACCACGTTCTGGCCGGTCTTCGCGCTGACCGGGATCGCGTCGCTGGCGTCGAGGCCGATGACGGCCTCGATCTCGGCCTTGGCCTTGTCGATGTCCGCCGTGGGCAGGTCGATCTTGTTGAGGACCGGGATCACCTCCAGGCCCTGCTCGATCGCCGTGTAGCAGTTGGCCACGGATTGAGCCTCGACGCCTTGCGCGGCGTCGACGACGAGCAGCGCGCCTTCGCACGCGGACAACGAGCGGCTGACCTCGTACGAGAAGTCGACGTGCCCGGGGGTGTCGATGAAGTTCAGCTGGTAGGTCTTGCCGTCGCGCGCCGTATACGGCAGCGATACCGACTGGGCCTTGATGGTGATGCCGCGCTCGCGTTCGATCGGATTGTTGTCGAGCACCTGCGCTTCCATTTCGCGCTCGGACAATCCGCCGCACAACTGGATGATGCGGTCGGCCAGGGTCGACTTGCCGTGGTCGATGTGGGCAATGATGGAGAAGTTGCGGATGAGTTCCATGGAGCGCCGTGGTCACGTTCACCATCGCTCGCGGCGCGAACGACGCGCACCGGCCCTTTTGGCCGCTGCGAATCCAGCATTATCGCATGGAAGGCCGACCGCCGCCGAACGGCGGCCGGCCGGGACCCTCAGCGTTCGCTGGGGACGGTGACCCCGACGAAGCGGGTGGAATCGTCGCGGCGGACCAGCAGCATGGCCGTGTCGCCCGGCTTGATGCCCTTCACGGCGTCACGGAAGGCGGCGGCGCTGCCGACACGCTTCTGGTTGACCATGAGGATCACGTCGCCCGATTGAAGGCCGGCACTCGCCGCGGCGCGCCCGGTGATCCGGCTGACCACGACGCCCTCGCCCGCTTTCAGGCCGAGTTCCGCGCGGGCCGAAACATCGATGTCCTGCACCGACATGCCCAGGGCGGCGGCCGAACCGCCGGCCGACCCTTCGTCGCCACCGGCCGCGGCGGCCAGGGCGCTCTTGTCGCGCGGCAACTCGCCAACCTTGACATCGAGCACCTGCTTCTTGTGGTCGCGCAGGATCTCCACCTTCGCCGTGGAGCCCGGCTTGGTGATGCCGACCAGGGGCGGCAGGTCCGGCGACTGGGTGATCGGCGTGCCGTTGAACGAGAGGATCACGTCGCCCTGCTTGATGCCCGCCTTGTCGGCACCGCTACCCGGCGTGACCTGGGCCACCAGGGCACCGTTGGCGTCGGGGAGGTCGAGGTTCTTCACGAACTGGTCGACGGGCTGCACGGTGACGCCGAGCATGCCCCGCGAGACATAACCCTTCTCCTTGATCTGCTGCACGACGTTCATCGCCACGTCGATGGGGATCGAGAACGAAAGCCCCTGGTAGCCACCCGATGTGGAGTAGATCTGCGAGTTCACACCGATGACCTGGCCTTGCAGGTTGAACAACGGGCCACCCGAATTGCCGCGGTTGATCGGCACGTCGGTCTGGATGAAGGAAGTGTAGGGCTGGTCGCCGCTGCCGAGGTTGCGACCGACGGCGCTTACGATGCCATGCGTCACGGTGGCATCGAGACCGAACGGCGAGCCGATGGCGAGGGCCCACTGGCCACGCTTCACGGTGCGCGAGTCGCCGATGGCGACCGTGGGAAGCGAGCTGCCGTCCACCTTCAACAACGCGATGTCGTACTGCGGGTCCTTGCCCACGACCTTCGCGGTGAAGGTACGGCGATCCTGCAGGCGGACCTTCACCTCGTCGGCGTCGTCGACGACATGATCATTGGTGAGGATGTAGCCGTCCGCGGAGATAATGAAGCCCGAGCCCAGCGAGGTCTGCTCACGCGGCGGCATCGGCATGCCTGGCATGCCGAAGAAGCGCCGCAGCAGTTCTTCCTGGTCGTCGGGTGCCGCGTCGGGCCCGCTGCGGGCCTTGCGGGCCGCGCCCGTCGTCTTCGCCTCCACGTGAACCACGGCGGGCGCGTACTTCTCGACGATGCCGGTGAAATCCGGCAACGATTGCGCCTGCGTGCCTGCCGTCACCAAGAGCAGTGCGCCACC
This sequence comes from Luteibacter sp. W1I16, assembly GCF_050434905.1. Classification (NCBI taxonomy): domain Bacteria; kingdom Pseudomonadati; phylum Pseudomonadota; class Gammaproteobacteria; order Lysobacterales; family Rhodanobacteraceae; genus Luteibacter; species Luteibacter sp. W1I16. Next base: position 3,903,398 of record NZ_JBNDJJ010000001.1, on the reverse strand, counting down.
GAGTAGCGCGCGTGCTTGCCAGAGAGCCATCGATTTCCTCCTTTTTACCTAACCACGGCTGCCCGTGCGAGGAATGACCCCGCACGTTTCGTTACTGGAACCTGGAGAATAAGCGCGCCTGGGGACGTCAGGCGCGCGTGGAACACGCGACCGCGGCTCAACGAGCCTGCGGTACGACGACCGGCTGCACATACCGGGTACCGTCGGGACGGATCATCAGCATGTAGCCATTGCCTTCCGGGGTCGCGGCGGCCCGGGCGCGATGTATCTGGTAAGGCGTGGAACGCGGCAGGTAGGCCGCGGCTCCGCCGTCTTCCGAACTGTCGAAAGCGGCCTTCTGCGTGAACTGGGAGGCCATGCTGCCGCCACTGAGCCACTGCGGCGCGACGGGTGCCGCTGCGGGTGGGGGCGTGGCATCGGCCACCGGCGAATCGCCCACCAGAGGAGCGCGCTGGGCGATATCCGGCGTGCCGGAGCGGTTGTTGCCCGCCGGCTGGGAGATCATCAGGGCGGCGACCGCCACGCTGGCGGCGATGGCGCCACCCGCGGACCAGTGCAGCCAGCGACGGCGAGGCGCCGTCATCGCGACGGGCTCGGCCTCGATGGCGGCCATGACCCGGCTGGCGAAGTCGCTGGAGACCAGCGGCGCACCCTGCTTGCGCAGGCCGTCACGTGCCACGTGGAAGCGCGCCCACGTATCGGCGAGGACCGGATCGGCCTCGAGACGACGTAGCAGGAAGCGGATTTCCTCCCGTGACAGCTCTCCGTCCATACCGGCGGAGAGAATTTCCCGATTGGCTTCGCTCATGGGTTGTGGTCCTCGCGGTCGGACAACAGCGGCCGCAGTTTCTGGTCGATGGCTTCACGAGCCCTGAAAATACGCGAACGGACGGTTCCGATGGGACAGTCCATGATGACGGCAATCTCCTCGTAGCTCTTGCCATCCACCTCGCGCAGGGTAATCGCGGCCCGAAGTTCTTCGGGCAAGGCTTGGACAGTGGAAAACACCGTTTGTTCCACCTGTTCGCGCATCATTTCACGCTCGGGCGTGGCGCTCTCGTGCATACGGGTGGCCCCGGGCACGTAGACGGCGTCCTCGATGTCGATATCGCCGGTGGGGGGACGGCGGCCCATGGCCACCAGGTGGTTCTTGGCCGTGTTCACGGCGATCTTGTAGAGCCAGGTATAAAACGCGCTTTCGCCCCGGAACGACTTCAACGCGCGCCACGCGCGCACGAAGGCCTCCTGGGCGATGTCCTCGCACTCGGTCCGGTCGTGCACGTAGCGCGAGATCAGCGCGATGACCTTGTGCTGGTACTTGCGGACCAGCAGGTCGAAGGCGCGGCGATCCCCTTGCTGCACCCGTTCGACAAGTGCTTGATCCAATTCGTTTTCGCCCATCCGGGCCGTCTCCTCAACTCTATCGGGGCCAGTCGCGGGCGCAGCTGAGACATGCGGACGCCGTGCAAGTTCATTCTGACCGACAGGGTATCAGGCCGGGACCGCCTGTCCTTCGTGCACGAGGCGCTCGCGTTCTGCCAGCAGCTTCTCGAAACTGGGGACGGGTAGCGGCCGGCAGAAGAGGTAGCCCTGCAATTCGTCGCAGCCGTTCGCGCGAAGGAATTGCAGGTGTTGTTCGATCTCCACGCCCTCGGCCACCACGCCGCGCTTGAGCCGGTGGGCCATGTCGATGGTGGCGCGGACGATGGCTTCATCGTCGGGGTCCACGCCGATGTTGCGGACGAAGCTCTGGTCGATCTTGATCCGGTCGGCGGGCAGCCGGCGCAGGTAGTCCAGCGACGCGGCGCCGGTGCCGAAGTCGTCGATGGCGATGCCGCAACCCATCGCATGCAGCGCATCGAGCGTCTCCACCAGATGCGGCACGGTCTTCACGCTGATGCTCTCGGTGACCTCGAGTTCGAGTTGCCGCGGGTCGAGCCCCGTGTCATGCAGCGCGGAAGCCACGACGGCGGCGAGGTTCTGCTGCATGAGCTGCACCGCCGACAGGTTCACGCCGATCCGCAGGCCCAGCCCATAGCGGGCGTCCCACGCCTTGGCCTGCGCGCAGGCGGTGCGCAGCACCCACTCGCCGATCGGAACGATCAAGCCACTGGCTTCGGCCAGTGGGATGAAGAACGCCGGGCTGATCATGCCCAGTTCCGGATGCTCCCAGCGGACCAGCGCCTCCATGCCAATGATGTCCTCGGTGACGGCGTCGACCTGCGGCTGGTAGAACACACGCAATTCGTCGTTGCGTACCGCGTGACGCAGGCGGACCTTCAGCTCGGCCTGCTGTTGCTGCGCGGCGTCGACATTGGCGGCATATACCTGGTAGTTGTTGCGGCCGAGGCTCTTCGCGCCGTACATCGCCTCGTCGGCATGGCGCAGGAGCAATTCCCCGTCGACGGCGTCGTCGGGAAAATATGAAATGCCGACGGAAATCGTCGCCTGGAGTTCGGAGCCATCGTCCAGCGACAACGGCACCTCCATCGCCTGCACCACCTTTTCGGCGATGCGCAGCACGTCGTCGCGCTTGATGATGTGGCGCAGGATCAGGGTGAACTCGTCGCCCGCGTAACGGGCCACGGTGTCGGAGGCGCGCACGCTGGCCCGCAGTCGCCTGGCCAGGGCGGTCAGCACCTGGTCGCCCACGGTGTGGCCGAGCGTTTCGTTGATGTTCTTGAAGCGGTCGAGGTCGACCAGCAGCGTGGCGAAGCACTCGCCCGTACGTCCCGCCTCGCGGATCGTGGTCTCGAGGCGGTCATTGAAGAGCAGCCGGTTTGGCAGGCCCGTGAGCGTATCGATGAGCCCCCGCACCCGGCCCTGCTCTCGCGCCCGGCGCAATTCGAGCGCGGAGGCGAAGCGCGCGGTGGCCGCACGCAACGCGGGACCGAGGACACGGGCGTCACCCGCGGAGCGGCGGCGGCCGGCGAGCAAGGCGCCCAGCACGCTGCGCCGTTCGTCCAGGAGTGGCAGCAGCATGTAGGAACGCAGGCCCAGCGCCTCGATGAGGGGATCCGCCGCCGGCGCCTCTTCACCGTGCCCGAGGCGCGACAGCGTCTCGCCGGCCAGACACACCTTGAGCAAAGGTAGGTCGGCGGCGTCGGGCCATTCCACCGGACCCGGTCCGTTCCATATCCGCGCCAGCACCTCCGGCCCGTGTTCGCTCTCGGGAAGCGCCGACCAAACGGCGACGACGTCGAGTTCGAGGGCATCGGCGAGCATCGCCGCGGCCTCGCCCATGCCTTCGTCGTCACTGGGGCATGCGTCCAGCACCGCAAGCAGGGACAACGCGCGCTCCGCCATGTCCACGGCGCGCATGTCACGGAAGCCCACGGCGATCCGGTGTTCGCCGCGCTCCACGACGTGGCGCACGTCGACCTCGCCGCCTATGTCGCCACCGTCATGGCGGCGCAACGTACACGCGAGCCGGTCGCCGTCCGGCACCGGCCACGCACGGCCATCGGCGAGCGAGAAGAGTTCCGTCAACAGGCGGCCCTGGACGGGGCCGTCGCCGGCGCAGAGGACGTCCATGGCCGCGCCGCTCTCGACGACGCATCCTTCCGGCGTCGAGGCGAGCACCCAGGCGGCGCCGGCATCGAAAGCGAAGCGCCAGTCCGGTGGCTGCGGTCCTTCGGCGACGGGCGCTGGCGCACGAACGGCCGCGCGTACGCGCTGGGCCAGTTCGACGCCGATGGATCCCTCGCGCAGCCAGTCGACGACGCCGTCGGGAGCCACGCCCGGCAGATCGTCGATGACGTGGACGACCGGCACCGCGGCATAACGGGACGACGCTCGCAGGATGCGCAGGCCCTGGACCATGTCCGCGCTGCCATCGGCGCCGAAGACGACCACGTGCAAGGGAGGTTCGTCGGCGAGAAGCGCCTCCAGTTGCGTGGCGTCGCGCGCGCTCAGCAGCACGAAATCCCCTTCCACGTCGAGCGCGTCGAACGCCGCCCGGCGGACATCCCGCCGCGGCGTGAAAATGAGCACGCCGGTGGATTCGTCCATGCGCGTCATCCGCTCAGACCACCCAACGGCCGTCGCGCAGCCGGGGGGCGGCAGAACGCGCGTGCCAGTCCGCTTCCACGCGCACCACGTCGTTCTCGAAAGTGGCGAGCAGGCTCGGGCTCGCCCCGATGAGGACCACCCGGCGGACATGTCCGGTCTGGGCGCGCGAAAGTTGCCGTAAAAGCGCACCGTCGGTGGCGCTGGGCACGCCGGGAGGCATGTCGAGGAGGTAAACGCCGAAGTGCAGGCTCTGCGAGATGTAGCGCAGGGCGTCACCGAGCCGCAGGCAGCCCGGCACGCGCATCTGCGCGTCGCGCAGGCTCACCAGGCCCTCCGCGTGGCGCCACAGGTACACGGCCTGCCCGGTGCGCCGCGCGACCAGCCGGAACTGTTCCACCAGCAGGGCCGTGTCGTTCGTCTTCAGGGCGACCAGGGGTCCCGAGGCCGACAGAATGCGGTCGAAGACATCGTTTCCTACGTTGGCATCCACGGACATCGGCGATCGGTCGGCTTGAGTGGCGCGAAGTATCCGCCCAACATGGGCCCCGCGCCAGCCATCCCGCCGCCGCCCCCGCGGCGCACCATACGGTGGGGCATCTCGCATTCGGCCCGGCGGGAAGGTATGGTGATGCGCTCATTCGCCACCGTACGACCCGCCATGTTCGAAGGACTCCGATTCAAGCACTGGAAGACCAGCGTGGGCGACGACGGCATCGTCGTCCTCACCCTCGACCGCGAGGGCGCCAGCGCCAATGCGCTGTCGCGCGAGGTGCTCGACGAACTGGACACGCTCGTCGAGCGCCTGGCCATCGAAAATCCCAAGGGTGTCGTCATCCACTCCGCGAAACCCATGGGCTTCGCCGTGGGCGCCGATATCCGGGAATTCGTGGAATACGCGCAGACCGGCACCGTGCTCGACAACATCGAGAACGGCCAGCGCGTCTTCGAAAGCCTCGCCCGCCTGCCCTGCCCGACGGTCGCCGCGATCCATGGCGCGTGCATGGGCGGCGGCACCGAACTGGCGCTGGCCTGCCGCCTGCGCATCGCCGCCGACGACGACGCGACGAAGATCGGCCTGCCCGAGGTCATGCTCGGCATCCATCCGGGTTGGGGTGGCAGCGCCCGCCTGCCGCGCCTGATCGGCGCGCCGGACGCGTTGCCCGCGATGCTCACCGGCAAGCCGTTCAACGCGCGACGCGCGAAAGCCGTGGGCCTGGTCGACCGCCTCGCCCGCCCGGATGAACTGCTGTCGGAAGCACGGGACCTGGCCAGGCGGCCACAGGCGCGGCCGTTCGCGCTGCGGGCCAAGGCGTGGGCCACCAACACGCTGCCCGCCCGGGCGATACTCGCGCCGATGGTGCGCAAGCAGACGGCCGCCAAGGTACGCCGGGAACATTATCCCGCCCCCTTCGCGCTGATCGACGTCTGGGCGCGCGGCGGCGGCAATATCCAGCAACGCCTCAAGCTCGAGGCGAAGTCGGTGGCGAAGCTGGCCACGACGTCGACCGCGCGCAACCTCATCCGCATCTTCTTCCTGCAGGAGCGCCTGAAGGGACTCGGCGGCGGAACCGACCATGGCATCAAGCACGTGCATATCGTGGGTGCCGGCACCATGGGCGGAGACATCGCCGCGTGGTCGGCGCTGAAAGGTTTCGACGTGACGCTGCAAGACCGCGAATCGCGCTTCATCGAGCCTGCCATCAAGCGTGCACGCGCATTGTTCGAGAAGAAGCTGAAGGCACCGGCCAAGGTCGACGCCGCGGTGGCGCGCCTGCGTGCCGACGTGGAAGGCAAGGGTGTCGCCGATGCGGACCTCGCCATCGAGGCCATCTTCGAGAACCCCGAAGCCAAGCACGCGCTCTACGCCGCCATCGAACCGCAATTCCAGGCCGACGAGATCCTCGCCAGCAACACGTCGTCCATTCCGCTGGACGAACTTCGCCAGGGCCTGAAAGCGCCGCAGCGTTTCCTCGGCCTGCACTTCTTCAATCCCGTGGCGCAGATGCCGCTGGTGGAAGTGGTACGCCACGACGCGCTCGACCCCGCGATCGAGAAGCGCGCGCTCGCCTTCTGCAAGGCGATCGGCAAGCTTCCGGTGCCGGTGAAGGGAACGCCGGGCTTCCTGGTCAATCGCATCCTCATGCCGTACCTGATGGAAGCGATGCGCCTGTACAACGAAGGCGTGCCGGGGCCGGTGCTCGACCGTGAAGCGAAGAAGTTCGGCATGCCCATGGGGCCCATCGAACTGGCCGACACCGTCGGCCTCGACGTCTGCGCTTCGGTAGGCAAGGAACTGGCGCCCTTCCTCGGCCTGGAGATTCCGCAGGGCCTGGAAGATCGCCTCGCCGCGAACAAGCGCGGCAAGAAGGATGGCGAGGGCCTGTACGTATGGAAGGATGGCAAGCCGGACAAACCGGAAGTCGATCCGGACTACGTGCCGCCGGCGGACATCCAGGACCGCATGATCCTGCCGATGATCAACGAGGCCATCGCCTGCCTGGCCGAAAACGTGGTCGACGATGCCGATCTGCTCGACGCGGGCGTGATCTTCGGCACGGGCTTCGCTCCCTTCCGTGGCGGCCCCATCCAGTACGTGCGCAGCGAAGGCCTGGCCGCGGTGCGCGAGCGCCTGGCGAAGCTTGAGCAGAAGCACGGCGCGCGCTTCGCCCGGAAGGAAGGCTGGGAGAACCCGGAGCTGACCGCACCTGCGGCTTAGCTCGCTGGCTGGCTACTCGAGGCTCCGAGCCATCGCCGACAGGGTCGGCTCCCACCAAGGCCTTCGCAGGTCTCCCACCAGGGCCTGCGCAGGTCTTGGGTGGGAGCCGACCCTGTCGGCGATGCTCTTGGTGGGAAGCCGCTTCAGCGGCGATCAACGCAGCCTCACCACATCAAATCGTCAGGCACCCCATCGTCCGACTCGTCCACCGCGTTCGGATCGACCATCAACGCGATGAACTCCGGCGCGATGCCGCGCAGTTCCTCGATCACCACCTTGTCCACCACCAGGTAACGCCCGCCCTGCTGCACCACGCCAAGCTCTCCGGCGTTCAAGGCGGCCAGCTGCGCGGCGTCCACGTATACGCGGCGAATCTTCTCTCCATACGGGAAATGACGCACCTGGTCGGCGTCGGGCAGGTTCAGCGCCTTGCCCTTGAGAAATTCCTCGACCTTGCGCTTCTTCTCCTTGCGCAATCGCGCCTGTTCGGCCGCTTCCGCTTCCAGCTTGCGGCGTTCGGCGGCTTCGTTCTGCGCGCGGATCGCATAGGCCTTGGCGAGGTCGATCTCGCCGTCCTTGCGCGGCGTACGCTGCGTGGGCGCGCCCGGGCTACCCACGTGACGCGGCGGACGGCCGCCCTGGTTCGGGCCGCCCTTGTTCCTGGCGTTGCCGCCACCCTGGGGCTTGCCGCCCTGTTTCGGGCGATCGCCCGCATACGGCTGGCCGCTGGCGGACGAATTGCCACCCTGCCGTGCCGGCGGAGCGGACTTCCGTTTCTCCTCGCGGACTTCCTTTACCAGGCCGCTCTTCAACAACTGGTCGCGCAGGGACTCTGCCATGATCGGTAAGACTCGTTCGAATGCTTAGTAGTGCGGCGGCGGGGGTTCGTTGGCGGCGTCGCCGCCGAGCCCCGCGCGCATGTTCACGAGGTCCGAGCGCAGGTCGCGCACGGCTCGTTCCAGGAGGTCGAGCCGACGGGCGATTTCCGCGTCGGCCGATGAAAGCGCATTGACGGTGTCGTCGATGAAGGCGAGGCGCACCTCCAGTTCGACCACGCGTTCATCCAGCTCAGCCATGGTCGTGCCCCGCGAGGCTACGGCCGCGACCGATGCCGTAGTACGCGATGCCTGCTTCCTCGACCACGGCCGGGTCGTAGAGATTGCGGCCATCGAAAATCACCGGTGAGGCGAGCAGGGATTTCACGCGGCCGAAATCCGGGCTGCGGAACGCTTTCCATTCAGTGACGATGACCAGCGCGTCGGCGCCTTCGAGCGCCGCATACGGACGCTCGACGAGCACGAGGTCGTCACGCTCGCCATAGATGCGGCGCGTTTCTTCCGCGGCTTCCGGGTCGAAGGCGCGGACACTGGCCCCGGCTTCCCACAGTTGCTCCATGAGGCGGCGGCTCGATGCTTCACGCATGTCGTCGGTGTTCGGCTTGAAGGCGAGGCCCCAGACGGCGATGGTGCGGCCCTTCAGCTTGCCGCCGAAGTGTTTGGACAGCAGGGCGAAAAGGCGCGACTTCTGCGCATCGTTCACCGCTTCCACGGCGTCGAGCAGGCGTGCCTCGTAACCGACCGACTGCGCGGTGCGCGCCAGCGCCTGCACGTCTTTCGGGAAGCAGGAGCCGCCGTAGCCCGCGCCGGGATAAATGAAGTGGTAACCGATACGCGGATCGGCACCGATACCCTGGCGCACGAGCTCGACATCGGCACCGACATGCTCGGCGATGTTCGCGATCTCGTTCATGAAGCTGATCTTCGTCGCCAGCATCGCGTTCGCGGCGTACTTGGTGAGTTCGGCCGAGCGCTCGTCCATCACGACCATGCGGTCGTGGTTGCGATTGAACGCCGCGTACAGTTTCCGCAGCACGCGGATGGCCTTCTGGCTGGATGCACCGACGATGATGCGGTCCGGACGCAGGCAATCTTCGACGGCGTCGCCTTCCTTCAGGAATTCGGGGTTGGAAACGACGTCGAACGGCACGTCGACGCCGCGCTCTTCCAGCCGTGCGGCCACCGCGGCGCGCACGCGGTCGGCGGTGCCCACGGGCACGGTCGACTTGTTCACCACCACGGTATAACGATCGATGTGGTCGCCTATGGTTTTCGCCACGGCCAGCACGTATTGAAGATCGGCGCTGCCATCTTCATCGGGGGGCGTGCCCACCGCGATGAACACGATGTCGGCATGGGCGATGGCGGGTGCGGCATCCGTCGTGAAATCGAGCCGCCCGTCCGCATGGTTGCGGATGACCATCGGCTCCAGGCCCGGCTCGTAAATGGGAACGTCGCCCTGCTTCAACCGTTCGACCTTGCCGGCATCGACGTCCACGCAGACGACATGGTTGCCCATCTCGGCAAGGCAGGCGCCCGTGACGAGGCCCACATAGCCGGTTCCAAAGATCGTGACTTTCATGAAGCTCCCGGAGCGTTCGACAGGCGCGTCGTAACGGGCAATTGTAGTCCTGCACGCGCGGCAAACAAACCAGATCGGCCTTGGTGGGAGCAGCCCCCTGGTGGGAGCCGACCCTGTCGGCGAATTGGGTGCTTGCCTCAACCTGGCCCGCTGCCGCGGGATCGCCGACAAGGTCGGCTCCCACCGGGGTGTGCCGAGACCCTGGGCTCCCACCAAAGAAAAAGGGCGCGGATCGCTCCGCGCCCTTTCGATGTCGCCGGTAAGCCTTTAAGGCTTACTTGCCACCCTGCGGCGCGGCACCCGGAGCACCCGGGCCCTGGCCAGCCGGGGTCGGGCCGGTCTTGAGCAGTTCGACGTCGAAGATGATCGTCGCGTTCGGCGGGAAGCCATTTTCCGGCTTGGCGCCATAAGCGATGTTCGACGGGATGAACAGCTTGTACTTGCCGCCGGTCTGCATCAGCTGCAGGCCTTCGCGGAAGCCCGGGATCACCGCGGCGAGCGGGATCTGGGCCGGACCGGCCGGCTGGTGGTCGGCCGAGGAGTCGAACTTCTCGCCGTTCACGAAGGTGCCGGTGTAGTTGATGGTCACGGTGTCGTTCGGACCCGGACGCTGGCCGGTACCGGCCTGGACGACCTGGTACTGCAGGCCCGAGGACGTGACCTTCACGCCCGCAGCCGACTTGTTCTTGGCCAGGAACGCATCGCCTTCCTGCTTGTTCTGGGCGGCGACCTTGTTGTATTCGGCCTCGGCCTTGACCTTCAGCTGGGCGACGAACGCTTCGCGAACCGACTTGGCCTCGGCTTCCGACATGGTCGGCTTCTGGCCCGACAGCGCAGCCTGCAGTGCCTTGGCGACCGTGGCGGCATCGACTTCCTTCGCGACGAGCGGCGGAAGCGAGCTGGCGAGGTCCCAACCCACGACATAGCTGGCCTTCTGTTTATCGACCGGTGCCGCGGAGGCAGCCGGCTTGGCGGCCTGGGCGGATGCGCCCGCGGCCGTACCCAGCGCAACCGCCAGGGCGACGGCCGTCATCGTGGGACGCAAAAAGTGCTTCATTCGGTACTCCCTCTCTAGAAAGATCGGCGACGCCGCCGGTACACCTCCTTGTGGAGGCGGAAACGCCATTGTGCGGTGGTTCGCGCCCTGCTTGCAATGACGGGGCGAGAGACAAGGTTTCACATGAAAAGTTCAGGAACCTTTCATCGAAATGAGTACTGCGTCACTCGTGGCGGTCCTGCCCCGGCTTTTCGAGGGTATCGCGGATCGCGGCCTGGAGCCGGGCGTGGACCTGGACCAGCCCCCTCCAGAGCAGCCAGGTGAGGCCTATTCCGATCAGGACCAGGACCAGCGCGACCTCCCGTGGCGGCAGGATGGTCGATGCCAGCGCCGCGACCAGCAGACCTATCACCAGCATGACCACCAGGGGGATGATCCGGGCCAGCACCGAGCGGATCGTGTAGGTGCGGGCGCCGAACCGGTCCGGAATGGACAATTCCGCCAAGAGCATGCCCAGGGCCCCGGCCTTGCGATAGGTTGCCACGACCATCGGCAGGGAGAGCAGCGCCGCCATCGACCAGGCCAGGCTGCGCTGCACCGTCGGCCGGTCGCTGAACATGTCCAGGTGCAGGAAACCCCGGCGATAGACGAAGGCCACGATGATGAACACGGCGACCACCAGCGCCGTGTTGATGATCACGTGCCAGACCAGCCGGCGGATCATCTTCATCACGATGGCGCCCTGCCCTTGCAGGCCGAGATTGCCCATCCATTCCGTGTAGGCGGTGAACACCCCGGTGAATCGCGAGGGCAAGGTCCGGCCCATGAATCGCGCGAGCGGGTCCGATGAACGGATGAGATAAGGCGTCAGGAAGGTGGTGATGGCAGAAACCGCCACGGCCACCGGATAGAGGAAATCGCTGGTCACCTTGAGCGTCAGGCCGAGCGAGGCGATGACGAACGAGAACTCGCCGATCTGGGCCAGGCCCATGCCTACGCGAAGCGACGTGCGCCCGTCGTTGCCAGCCACGAAACTGCCGAAACTGCAGGTGATGACCTTGCCCAGCACCACCGCGATCGTCACCACGGTGATCGGCCAGGCGTATTTCAGCAGGAGATCCGGATCGATGAGCATGCCGATGGCGACGAAGAAGATCGCGCTGAACATATCGCGCACGGGCATCACGATGCGCTCGATCCGCCCCACGCTTTCCGATTCCGCGACGATCGCGCCGATCATGAAGGCACCCAGCGCGACGCTGTAGCCCATTTCCGTCACCAGCAGGCAGAAGCCGAAGCAGATGCCGAGCACCGCCACCAGCAGCACGTCGTTGCGGCTCACCCGCGCGATGTAGTCGACCACGCGAGGCACGAGCAGCAGACCCACCACGAGCGACACCGCCATGAACAAGCCGAGCCGGCCGACCGCCGCCAGCGCCTGCCCCGCTTCGACGCCGCCCGTGCCGGCGATACCGGTCAGCAAGGCCATGAGGACGATCGCCAGCAGGTCCTCGACGATGAGGATGCCGAACATCAACTGGGCGAATCGCTCGCGCTTCAGGCCCAGGTCTTCCAACGCCTTCATGATGATCGTGGTCGAGGAGATCGAAAGCATCGCGCCGAGGAACAGCGAATCCATGGCGGACCAGCCGAAGAAACGGCCGATCTCGTAGCCGATCCACACCATCAGCACGATTTCCGCGAAGGCGGCGACCAGCGCGGCGCCGCCCACCGCCCGCAACTTCTTCAGGCTGAACTCCAGGCCCAATGCGAACAACAGGAGGATCATGCCCAGCTCGGACAGGGTGCGGATCGTTTCCTCGTCGTGGATGAAGATCACCGGCAACGTATGCGGACCGATGAGCACGCCGGCGATGATGTAACCGAGCACCACGGGCTGCCTGAGGCGCTGGAAAAGCACCGTCGTGAGTCCGGCGACGAGCATCACCGTCGCCAGGTCCTGGATGAAAACGATGCCGTGCATGCCTGTCCCTGTAGGTATGGACGGACAGGTTAACCGGTGTGCCGTCGCCGGGGCACGCGGGTCGAAAGAAAGCGGTGGAACGCCTTTCGCCGCAAGTGCGCGCCAGGTCTGGGCATTCTTCCTTTCGTCGAAAAAAATTCAAAAAAAATGTAACGAATGCTTGACGAAGTCACGGGTCGGACGTAATCTTTGCGGCTTCCAGCAGGGGGCCATAGCTCAGCTGGGAGAGCGCCTGCATGGCATGCAGGAGGTCGCCGGTTCGATCCCGGCTGGCTCCACCAACTTCTAGTACGTCCCCATCGTCTAGAGGCCTAGGACATCACCCTTTCACGGTGGCGACCGGGGTTCGAATCCCCGTGGGGACGCCACTTTTCGGTTCGCCGAAAGTGTAATGGACGAAGGAAGTTGGTAGTTGTTGGAAGTGGAACGTAGTGTGGAGCGGTAGTTCAGTCGGTTAGAATGCTGGCCTGTCACGCCGGAGGTCGCGGGTTCGAGTCCCGTCCGCTCCGCCATTACTTCCAAGAGAATCCCGCCTTCCGGCGGGTTTTTTTTGCCTCTCACTCGGCTGGGACGTCGCCCAGGCGTTCGAGTGTGCCGATGGAATGGCCCTGTTCCGCCAGGTATTCCAGCCAGCGGCTGAGGAAGCCGTTCATGCGCAGCCGGTGCTGCAACACCGTGCGCGCGGGCGGAAACGGCCCCAGCACCTGCCACAGCTTGCGCCCCGGATGGCAATGCATGGCCTCGGCCACGTGAGCGTCCGTGTACATGCGCAACTGCGCCGACGGTGAAGGTTGCCCGGTCGCCTCATCCACGAAGTCGTAGGTCAACTCGAGTTCGAGCGTGTACGGATGCTTTTCCTGCACGTCCAGGCGCACCTTCAGCCCGTCGTCCACGTCCGAGACATACCGCCCGGGTGCCAGCCGCTGCGGTGCGAACAGCCGTGCCAGCCGGTGGTAGTTCTCCGCATAGAGTCCCATCAGGAACTCGAAGCGTCCCGGGATGAGGGCGATGGGGCGTTCGATGACGGCGGTCATGGGGGTGGCGATGCTCCGTAAAACGTTCTCGTCTAATACATATGGCGTTCGATACCGAGGTACTCGAAGATCTTGCTCGAAATCTCCTCGATCGAGGTGTGCGTCGTGTTGAGGACCGGGATGCTCTCCCGCCGCATCAGCCGGTCGGCCTGTTCGAGTTCCCAGCGACATTGCTTCAGCGTGGCGTAGCGGCTGCCGGGACGGCGCTGCTCGCGGATCTGCGCCAGGCGGATCGGGTCGATGGTGAGACCGAACAGCCGGCTGCGATAAGGGCGTAGACGCGTCGGCAGCTCCAGCTTGTCGAGGTCGTCGTCCGTGAGCGGATAATTGGCGGCGCAGACGCCGTAATGCAAGGCCATGTAGAGGCAGGTGGGTGTCTTGCCGGAGCGGGAGACTCCCACCAGCACCACGTCCGCCTGGTTGTAGTCCACGTCCAGCCCGTCGTCGTGGGCCAGGGCGTAGTTGGTGGCCTCGATACGGGCTTCGTAGCGCTCGAAGTCGACCAGGCCGTGCGAGCGGTTGACCGCGCCGGACTGCTTCGCGCCCAGTTCCGCCTCCAGCGGCTCGATGAAGGGAGCGAAAACGTCGAGCATCAGTGCCCCGCTGCCGGCGACGATGTCGCACAACGTCCGCGAGGTCATCGTGTTGACCACGATGGGGCGCTGGCCATCCTGGGCGTATTTGGTCTTGATCCGCAGGCAGGCCGCCTCGGCCTTGGCCGGGTTATCGATGAAAGGCAGCCGGTGGGTGTCGAACTGCACCCCTTCGAACTGGGCCAGCATGCTGTTGCCGATGGTTTCGGCCGTGATGCCGGTGGAGTCGGAGATGAAGAACACGGTGCGACGCATCGGTCGGTTTTCCCTGCGGTGGTCCATGGATCCACCTTAGCTCAAGACGCCGCGATAACAATCCACCCCGCATCATCGCTGAACGTTTGTGCATCGCGCCTTGTTTCGGCGCCGACCGGCCCCCGACAATGTGTGGATTTTCTAGCGCGGCCCGCCGCAAAACCGACGAACCGATTGTGAGGATCTTCCCTTGAGCGACCTGGTACTTTGGCTCGACGCGCTACGCATGACCGACCTGGGCAAGGTGGGCGGCAAGAACGCCTCCCTTGGCGAGATGATCGGCAACCTGGCGAAACTGGGTGTCTCCGTGCCTGGCGGTTTCGCCACCACGGCCGATGCCTTCCAGACCTACCTCGAGAAGAGTGGCCTGGCGAAGCGTATCCAGGAACGCCTGGCCACGCTGGACGTGGACGACGTGGATGAACTGACCCGCGGCGGCAAGGAGATCCGCGGCTGGATCGTCGATACCGCCCTGCCCGCCGACCTCGAGCAGGCGATCCGCGATGCGTACATCAAGCTGTGCAAGGACGCCGGCGCCACCGACATCGCGGTGGCCGTGCGTTCTTCCGCCACGGCCGAGGATCTTCCGGACGCCTCGTTCGCGGGTCAGCAGGAAACCTTCCTCAATGTCGTCGGCATCGACGATGTGCTGCACAAGGTGAAGGAGGTTTTCGCCTCCCTCTACAACGACCGGGCGATCGCCTATCGCGTGCACCAGGGCTTCAAGCACGAAGACGTGTTCCTCTCCGCCGGCGTGCAGTTGATGGTCCGCTCGGACGTCGGCGCTTCCGGTGTGCTGTTCACCCTGGATACCGAATCCGGCTTCCGCGACGTCGTCTTCGTCACCGGCTCGTACGGCCTGGGTGAAATGGTCGTGCAAGGTGCCGTCAATCCCGACGAGTTCTATGTTTTCAAGCCCACGCTGCGCGAAGGCAAGCCGGCGGTGCTCCGCCGCAGCCTCGGCGCCAAGCAGCAGCGCATGGTCTATTCCGACCAGCCTGGCGAGCGCGTGCGCATCGAGGAAACGCCGGTCGAAGACCGTCATCGCTTCTGCATCGCCGACGCCGACGTGGAAGAACTCTCGCGCCAGGCGCTCATCATCGAGAAGCACTACGGCCGCCCGATGGACATCGAGTGGGCGAAAGACGGTCACACCGGCAAGCTCTACATCGTGCAGGCCCGCCCGGAGACGGTGAAATCGCGCGACCACGCGACCACGCTGGAGCGCTTCCAACTCAATGAAAAGGGCAAGGTGCTCACGGAAGGCCGCGCCATCGGCCAGAAGATCGGCGCCGGCAAGGCCCGCGTCATCCGCTCGCTCGCCGACATGAACAAGGTGCAGCCCGGCGACGTGCTCGTGGCCGACATGACCGATCCCGACTGGGAGCCGGTGATGAAGCGCGCCGCGGCGATCGTGACCAATCGCGGCGGCCGTACCTGCCACGCGGCGATCATCGCCCGCGAACTGGGCGTGCCGGCCGTGGTCGGCTGCGGCAACGCGCTGGAGACGATTCCCGACGGCGCCGAAGTCACCGTCTCCTGCGCCGAAGGCGACACCGGCACGATCTACGAAGGGACGCTGAAGTTCGATCGCATCACCGCCGACCTGGGCGCGATGCCGGAAGCGCCGCTGAAGATCATGATGAACGTGGCCAACCCGGAACGTGCCTTCGATTTCGGCATGCTGCCCAACGCCGGTATCGGCCTGGCCCGCCTGGAGATGATCATCGCCAGCCACATCGGCGTGCATCCGAAGGCCTTGCTGGAATACGGCAAGCAGGATCCGGAAACCAAGGCGCGCATCGATGCGCGTATCCAGGGCTACAAGGACCCGGTGTCCTTCTATGTCGACCGCCTCGCCGAAGGCATCGCCACCATCGCCGCCTCGGTGTATCCGAAGCCGGTGATCGTGCGCTTGTCCGACTTCAAGTCGAACGAGTACGCCGGACTGATCGGCGGTTCGCGCTACGAGCCGCACGAGGAAAACCCCATGATCGGCTATCGCGGCGCCAGCCGTTATGTCGACCCGGGTTTCGCCGCGTCGTTCGCACTGGAATGCAAGGCCGCCAAGTACGTGCGCGAAACCATGGGCCTCACCAACGTGTGGGTGATGATTCCCTTCGTGCGCACGCTCGACGAAGGCCGCAAGGTGATCGAGGTGCTTCGCCAGAACGGGCTCGTCCAGGGCGAGCACGACCTGAAGGTGATCATGATGTGCGAGGTGCCGTCCAACGCCCTGCTGGCGGACGAATTCCTCGATATCTTCGACGGCTTCTCCATCGGTTCGAACGATCTCACCCAGCTGACCCTGGGCCTGGATCGCGATTCGAGCATCGTGGCCCACCTCTTCGACGAACGCGACGCGGCGGTGAAGAAGCTCCTCGCCATGGCGATCAAGACGGCGCGCGACAAGGGCAAATACGTGGGCATCTGCGGCCAGGGCCCGTCCGATCATCCCGACCTGGCGGAGTGGCTGATGGAACAAGGCATCGAATCGATGTCGCTCAACCCGGACACCGTGGTCGATACCTGGCTGCGGTTGGCGAAGAAGAAGGCCGGCTGAGGAAGGTCGTCTGAGAAGCGATGAGGCGGTCCTGAGGGGCCGCTTCATCTTGCCGGGTCGCTTGTTCCCCCATCGCCGACAAGGTCGGCTCCCACCAGGCTGCGGAAGCCCTGTGGGAGCCGACCCTGTCGGCGATGCTCTTCACGGCGGCTACTTTATGGGACCGTTTCGGGTGGGAAGCCGCTTCAGCGGCGATCGACCTACAAATGCACCATCACCCCCGCCGCGCGATAACGCTCCACCACCGCCGCATCCGTATCCACCGCCACCACCAGGTGCGCGATACCGGTGATCGGCACCGTGTGATGCGTCGCCGACGCGACGAGCTTGTCCGGCGTGGCGATCGCCACCGTCTCGCCGCTGGCCTCGATGATCGCCTGTTTGAACACCGTCTCTTCCTCGTCGTAGGTCCACAGCCCACGCTCGGGATCGATGGCGCAGACCCCTGGAAAACAGAGGTCCGCGCGGATGTCCTGCGCCTGGCGGACCGTACGCGAACCGATGGCGCCACCGATGGCCGGATCGAGTTTTCCACCCAGCATGATCACGTCGAAGCCGGGCCGCCCCAGCACCGCCAACGCCACGTCGGGCGCATTCGTCACGACGGTGAGTCCACGGTTTTCCGGCAACATCTTCGCCAGCGCGGTGTTGGTCGAGCCCGCGTCGATGAACAGTATCTGGTCGTTTCCGACGAGACCGAGCGCGGTCTTCGCGAGTTCGCGCTTGAGCTCCGCCCGCTCGGCATGACGCTCGTCCAGGGGCGGAATGTTCACCGCCAGCAAGGCGCCGCCATACACGCGGCGGCACAACCCTTGCGCGGCCAGGTCGCGCAGGTCGCGGCGGATCGAATCCTCCGACACACGAAATTCCTGCGCGAGATCGGCCGCCACGACCTTGCCCTCACGGCGCAGGCGATCGAGGATCAGCTGTTGCCGCTCACGGGGCAGTGTCGTGTCGACCGATGCGTTCATGCCGGCAGGAAACCCAGCTCGACCAGTTCGGCCCGCAGTTGTTGCGGCGTATGGAAGTGGATGCCGTGGATGCCCAGCGCCTCGGCGGCATCGACATTGGCCTTGTTGTCGTCGATGAACACCGCACGTGACGGATCGATGTCGTAGCGCTCCAGCAGGGTCTGGTAGAGCTTCGGGTCGGGCTTGATCATGCCCTCCTCGCCCGAGACGACGATGCCATCGAAAAGGGTGAGGAAATCGAAACGCTCACGCGCGAACGGAAAGGTCTCGTGCGACCAGTTGGTGAGGCCGTAGAGAGGGTGGCCTGCCTCCTTCAGTTCGCGAAGGATGCGCAAGCTGTCGTCGATCGCGCCGCCGAGTGTTTCCTCCCAGCGATGCTGATAGGCCGCGATGAGTTCGGCCTTGGTGGGATGCTCCGCGGTCAGCAGTCGCACCGCCTCGTCCCAGGAACGGCCGGCATCCTGCTGCAGGTTCCATTCCGGCGTGGTCACTTCGGCCAGGAAGGCTTCCATCGCCGCCTCGTCGTCGCCGAACAACTTGCGATAGAGGTAGCGCGGATTCCAGTCGATCAGGACACCGCCGAAATCGAAAATGACGACATCACGTTTGCTATGCATGGAACGGTCCTTAGCGGCGCGCGATGGACGCGCAGGTTGATACGACCACGAGCAGCACGGCCACGCCGCAAAGGGCCAGCGGCAGGCTGCTGAGGTGGGCGGCGAAGCCGATGGCGGCCGGGCCGGCGAGCATGCCCGCGTAACCCAGCGACGTGACCGTGGCGATGGCGATACCCGGCGACGTGCCCGGCTGTCGTCCGGCCGCGCTGAACAGCACGGGGACGATGTTCGAAGCACCGATGCCTACGAGGATGAAGCCCAGCAAGGCGGCCGGACCCCACGGCAACGCAGTGGCGAGAAAGAAGCCGAGCGCGGCCAGGAGGGCGCCCACGCGCACGATCGTCACCGATCCCACCGAGGCGGTGATGCGATCGCCGAGCAGGCGTCCGCAGGCCATCGCGATGGAGAACGCGGCATAACCCAGGCCAGCCAGGGAAGGATCGAACCCGCGCGAGAAGCGCAGGAACACCGCGCTCCAATCAAGCATCGCGCCTTCGGCGAGGAACACCACGAGGCAAAGGAAACCCAGCAGGAACACGGAAGCCGAGGGCATGCGGAAGATGGAATGCGACTGACCGGAATCGTCGAGCCGAACGAGGAAGTGCTTCCACTGCGTCACGACGATGACGAGCAACGCGGCGGACACGGCCAGCGCGCTGCCAGTCAGCGGCGCACCCGCTTTCAAGAGTGCCGCCATGCCAGCCGAGCCGACGAGGCCGCCTACGCTGAAAAGACCATGGAAGCCCGACATCATCGGCTTGCCCGCGTGCTTTTCCACATCCACCGCATGGGCGTTCATGGCCACGTCGACCACGCCCAGCGACGCGCCGAAGAACAACAGCGCGGCACCGAGCCAATAGGCGTTTGGAGTGATCGTCAGCAGGGGCAAAGCCACGCAGACCAGCAATCCGCTGACCCCGATGACATCGCGGTTCCCGTAACGGTTGGTCAGGAATCCCGCCAGCGGCATGGCCGCCACCGCCCCGCAGCCCATGCACAGGAGCACCAGGCCGAGCGTCGCATCGTCGAGCCCGAGCCTCGCCTTGGCATACGGCACCATCGGAGCCCAGCTGGCCATGCCGATGCCGGACAGGAGAAAGATCAATCGGGTGGCGCGCGCGGGCTTCATGCGAACTTCCATGGTTGAAGAATGCGCATCAATGTATGAAAACGTGCATAAACGTGCAAGTCCTTTGCGCGTGTTTTGTTTGAGAGAGGGGGTGGGCTCGGCTTCGCCCTCGCATTCGCTGTGTGCGACGTGGCGGGGGAGCTGCCGGGCGCCACCCTCGGCGCGACAGGCGGTGCCGTCCCTTGGGAAAGGATGCCGCTACGCGGCCGTGTCCGATGGCTGGCGCCCCTTCGGGCTCGGACGGTCGGGCGGGGGTTTTCGATTCGCCCTCCATGGCTCAGCGAAAACGATCGGCCGTCCTGGCCGATCTCCTGCGGGCCTTGTCCGCCCGCCCGTCCTCGGCTCCTCATGTCGCGCCGAGGGTGGCGCCCGGCAGCTCTATCGACACTGCGGTGGGCTGATCGGAAGAGCAAAGCCCGCCACTTGCCGAAACATGGGTGGGAAGCGGGCTGGCCCGCGATGCCTCAACCTTCTTGCTGGCGAAGGAAGCCTTGCCGTGATCGGGCGAGGCTTGTCACCGCTCGCTCGGTTGCGATGCACCGCCTCATTCGCTCGACACAGGGTGGCGAATCGCGGGCCAGCCCGCTTCCCACCCGGGTGAGGGGTTTCCCACGGAACGGCTTGTCTCCAAGGTCGCGGGTGTTGCTCTTGCCACACGACCCCTCCGTGCCCGGAAGAGCCGTCGGCCGCCACCCTCGTGGCGACTTGTGGAACCGAGGAGCGCCGGGCGAAAAGGCCCGTCAGGGGGCCGGCCTGGACGGCCGGCCGTTTTCGCTGAGCCACGGAGGGCGAATCGAAAACCCCGCCCGGGGCGACGGGCGCGAAGGGGCGCCAGCCACAGAACACGGCCGCGCAGCGGCTTCCCTTCCCGAGCGACGGTGGAACCGGAGCGACGAGGGTGGCGGCCGACGGCTCTGCCCCACCAGCGCGAGGGCGAAGCCGAGCCGTGCATCAAGCCGGCCCGCTGCCGCGGGATCGCCGACAGGGTCGGCTCCCACCAGGGTCGGCTCCCACCGGAATGCGCGACCTGATTTTCCCCCTTGCGCCGCTTCGTCGACATCTGTACAAATGTACGCATGTCGACACCTATCCTTACTGAGCGCCAGCAAAAGACCCTCGCCTTCCTGCAGGAATACCTACAGGCGCAAGGCCTGCCGCCGACGTTGCGTGAGATCGCCGATGCCCTCGGCTTCTCCAGCCACAGTTCCGCCCAGGCGTGCGTGGAGTCCCTCGTACGCAAGGGAGTACTGGAACGCTCGCCGCAACATCGCGGGCTGCGCCTTCCGGCCGGCAACGCCGCGCTGATGCGCATGGCCGCGGCGAACGACCTGCCGCTGGTCGGCCGCGTCGCCGCCGGTTCGCCGATCCTCGCCGAGGAAAACATCGAGGCGCAACTGGAAGTCGATCCCGCGCTGTTCCGGCCGCGCGCCGACTACCTCCTGCGCGTCGTCGGCATGAGCATGCGCGATGTCGGCATCCTCGACGGCGACCTGCTCGCCGTGCACAAGACGGCCACGGCCAGCGACGGCCAGATCGTCGTGGCCCGCCTCGACGACGAAGTCACCGTGAAGCGGTTGAAGCACGAGCGCGACCGCCTCCTGTTATTGCCCGAAAACCCCGACTTCGCGCCGATCGAAGTCGACCCTCGCCGCCACGCGTTCGCCATCGAAGGGCGTTACGTCGGCATCATCCGCAGGACCTGACCATGAACGCCATCGCCACACCGACCCTCGCCCAGGTGCTCGACCATCCCGGTATCTGGCGCCGTTCCGCCGACCGCCAGCCGCGGGTGCGCGCCCTGTCCACGGGCTGGACCTCGCTGGATGCCAAACTTCCGGGTGGAGGCTGGCCGCAAGGCGCGCTCAGCGAAATCCTGTTCGAACACGACGGCCTCGGTGAGCTGGACCTGGTGATGCCCGCGCTGGCGGCGCTCACCCAGGAACACCGCCGGGTGATCTTCGTCGCGCCGCCCTACCTGCCGTACGCTCCCGCACTCGCCGCCGCGGGCGTGGACCTGCGTTTCCTGCACGAGATCCAGGCCGGTAGCACGGAAGCCGCATGGAGCATGGAACAGTGCCTGCGTTCGGGTTGCTGCGGTGCCGTGGTCGGCTGGTTGCCGGATATCGATTACCGCAGCCTGCGGCGCCTGCAACTGGCCGCCGAAAGCGGCGACGCCTGCGCCATGATCTTCCGCCCCGCCGACCATGCCGCGCAGAACAGCCCGGCCGCGCTGCGGCTCAAGGTCAGCAACAGCGACGAAGCCACCTACGTGGATGTGCTCAAGTCGCGCGGCCTGCTGACCACC
This sequence comes from Luteibacter sp. W1I16, assembly GCF_050434905.1. NCBI lineage: Bacteria > Pseudomonadati > Pseudomonadota > Gammaproteobacteria > Lysobacterales > Rhodanobacteraceae > Luteibacter > Luteibacter sp. W1I16. Next base: position 3,881,805 of record NZ_JBNDJJ010000001.1, on the reverse strand, counting down.
ACCGCTCCACTGCTGCGCATGCGGGCCTGATGGTTTCCGTCATGACGCCGCGTTTTCCACGCCGTCATGACGGACGCGCCGTCGTCGCCCCTCCCCCGCAGTCATGCTTTGGGCCTGTCTCCGTTTTCCCGGCCTGGCGTTCTCCGCCGCCTTCGCCGCGACACCGGAGGCAGGCCCCTCTGCGTTGCTCGACCATCGGGCCCGCCAACGCCTGATCGCCGCGGCCAACGCCGAAGCCAGCGCCTTCGGTGTACGCCGTGGCCAGAGTCTCGCCGCCGCCCGTGCCTTGTGTCCTTCCCTGGAAGTACGCCCACGCGATCCCGATGCGGAAAGCCGGCTGCTCGCCGAACTGGCCGCCTGGTGTTATCAGTTCAGCGGCCATGTGAGCTTGGTGCCACCGCACGCGATCCTGATGGAAGTCGGCTCCAGCCTGCGTCTGTTCGATGGCTGGCCCGTGCTGGCCGAACGCTTGCGCAGCGGGCTCGCCGCGCAAGGACACACGCATACCCTGGCGGCGACGCCGTTCGCCGCCGCTTCCTGGGTGTTCGCCGCCCATGCCGACGGCATGGTGCTGCCGGAGCGTGAAGGCGTGCGGCGCATGCTGGGCGTCTTGCCGTTGAACCAGAGCGGATTGCCCGTCGCCACGGTGACCTCCCTGCACGCGATGGGCTTTCGCCGCCTGGAAGAAGTTTTCCACCTGCCGCGCCCGGAGCTCACGCGGCGCATCGGCCGGGAAGGCGTGAACTGGCTCGACCGCATCCGCGGGGAAGCCGCCGATGCCCTGCCCGCCTGGCAGCCGCCAGCGAACTTCCGCCAGAAGATCGAATTCGACGGCGAACTGGATGGAAGCCAGCCGTTGCTGTTTCCCCTGCGCCGCCTCACCCGCACGCTGGCGAATCTGCTGGCCGCCCGCGACGGCGGCGTACAGCGTTTCACCCTCACCCTCGACCATGCACGCGGCGAATCCACCCGCGTCGTGGTCGCCATGGCCGCGCCGCAACGCGATGCCGAGCGTCTGTTCGAACTGGCCCGTACACGCCTGGAACGCACCACGCTGCCCGCGCCGGCGCGCGCGATCGAACTCGATGCCGAGGAATTGCCGGTGTTCCGGCCACCGCTGCGCGACCTGTTCGAACCGATCCGCGGCGATGGTCTCGACTGGCCCACGCTCGACGAACGCCTGCGCGCGCGTCTGGGTAACGCGGCGCTGCGCCAGATCGCGCTGGTGGCCGACCATCGCCCCGAACGTGCCTCGCGCTACGGCACGCCCGGTGCCACGGTCTCGCTGCCGCGCCGGCGCCGGCCTCTCTGGTTGTTGCCGCGACCGATGCCGATGCGCCCCGACCCGGAGGCCGTCCTCGCCGGCCCCGAGCGCATCGAAAGCGGTTGGTGGGATGGTGACGATGCGCGACGCGACTACTACATCGTGCGTACGGTGCATGGACAGCAGGCCTGGGCCTATCTGCCCCCCGGCACCCTCGACGGCTGGATGCTGCACGGCTGGTTCGCCTGATTCGTTCCGCCATGCAGATCGACACGGCCCACCTGACACCCGCCAACGACGAGGACACCGCCGTCCCCGCCTATGCCGAACTACACGCACTCAGCGACTTCAGTTTCCAGCGCGGCGCATCCAGTGCGCGCGAGTTGTTCGAGCGGGCGAAGGACATCGGTTATACGGCGCTCGCCATCACCGACGAGTGCTCGCTTTCCGGCATCGTGCGCGGCCTGGAAGCGTCGTTGGAAACCGGCGTCCCCCTCATTGTCGGCAGCGAATTCCACCTCACCGACGGCACCGTGATCATCCTGCTGGTGGAGAACCAGGCGGGCTACGCCGAATTGTGCCGGATCATCACGCTCGGCCGCCGTCGTGCGGCGAAGGGACACTACGAGTTGAACCGTGGCGACGTCGAGTCCCTCGCGCCGGGCCTCTGCGTGCTCTGGTCACCCGGCCCCCTTGCCGCCAACGGCGCGGCCACGCATGAAGATCGCGCGGCCTGGGTGAGCGCCCATTTTCGCGACCGTGCATGGCTCGCCGTGGAACTGCACCGCGGCCAGCACGACGATGCCGAACTGGCCGCCCTGCGCGATCTCGGCGAACGTCATGGCCTGCCTTGTATCGCCGCGGGCGATGTCCACATGCACCTGCGGCGCCGGCGCGCGCTGCAGGACATCCTGACCGCGATCCGGCTCAACACGCCGGTGTCCGAATCCGGCCACGCCCTGTTCCCCAACGGCGAGCGCCACCTGCGCCGGCGCGAGACCATCTCCCGCATCTACCCACGCGACATCATCGACGAAACCCTCGTCGTGGCCGCACGTTGCACCGGCTTCGACCTGCGCGACATCAACTATGTCTATCCGCGCGAACTGGTTCCGGAAGGCCTCGATCCTCCGGCCTACCTGCGCCAGCTCACCTATGAAGGTGCCGCGACGCGCTGGCCCGAGGGCGTCGCGCCCGCGATCGTCGAACGCATCGAGAAGGAACTCGAACTCATCGCGCGCATGAAATACGAAGCCTTCTTCCTCACCGTGCAGGACATCGTCCGCTTCGCGCGCTCGAAGAACATCCTCTGCCAGGGCCGCGGCTCGGCGGCCAATTCGGTGGTCTGCTTCTGCCTGGGCATCACCGAGGTGAACCCCTCGCAGATATCCACCCTGTTCGAACGCTTCATCTCGATCGAACGCGACGAGCCACCCGATATCGACGTGGACTTCGAGCACGAACGCCGCGAGGAGGTCCTGCAATACGTGTTCAACAAGTATGGCCGCGACCGCGCCGCGCTTGCCGCCACGGTGATCAGCTACCGGCACAAGAGCGCCGCGCGCGACGTGGGCCGGGCGCTGGGGCTTTCCGAAGACCAGCTGGACCAGCTGAGCCGCGCGTATTCGCATGCGCATGGCGAAGTATCCATCGTCGTGCGCCTGCGCGAGCGCGGTTTCGACATCACCAGCCGCACCATCCGCCAGCTCGTCGTACTGGTGGAGGAACTCGTCGGCATGCCCCGCCACCTCTCTCAACACGTGGGCGGCTTCGTCATCTCCGACACGCCGCTGCACCATCTCGTGCCGGTGGAAAACGCCGCGATGGACGACCGCACGATCATCCAGTGGGACAAGGACGACCTGGAAACCATGAAGCTGCTCAAGGTCGACTGCCTCGCCCTGGGCATGCTCACCTGCATGCGCAAGGCGATCGACCTGTTGCGCGAGCACAAAGGCGTCGATTACCGCCGCCTCGCCGACATCCCCATGAATGACCGCGAGACCTACGCGATGATCCAGAAGGCGGACACGGTGGGCGTATTCCAGATCGAATCGCGCGCGCAGATGTCGATGCTTCCGCGCCTGCTGCCGAATAAATACTACGACCTGGTGATCCAGGTCGCGATCGTCCGGCCAGGCCCTATCCAGGGCGGCATGGTCCATCCCTTCCTGCAACGGCGAAAGCTGCCCGAGGAAGACATCGTCTACGAACCAGGCGTGCGCCCCGTGCTCGAACGCACCCTCGGCGTGCCGATCTTCCAGGAGCAGGTGATGGCGCTCCTGCAAGTGGTGGCCGATTTCTCGGCCGGCGAATCGGACGAGTTGCGCCGTTCCATGGCGGCATGGAAGCGTCGCGGCGGACTGGAAAAATTCGAACCGAAGATTCGCCGGAACATGGCGAAGAACAAGTATTCCCCCGAGTTCACCCAGCAGATCATCGACCAGATCCAGGGCTTCGGCAGCTACGGTTTTCCCGAATCGCATGCGGCGGGTTTCGCCCTGATCGCCTACGCCTCGTCGTACATGAAGCGCCACCACCCGGAAATCTTCACCTGCGCGCTGCTCAACAGTCAGCCGATGGGCTTCTATGCGCCCGCGCAACTCGTCGCGGACGCGCGCCGGCACGGCGTGGAAGTACGGCCGCCCGATGTCACCGCCAGTGACTGGGACTGCACGCTCGAACCCATCGAAAAGAAACCCGGCGTGTTCGCCTTGCGCCTCGGCCTGCGCCTGATCGGCGGATTATCCTCCGGCCTCGGCGCGCGCATCGTGGCGGCGCGCATGGAAGCGCCTCTACGCGACCTGGCCGATCTTTCCCACCGCGCCGGCATGACGCGTTTCGAACGCGAACGCCTCGCCGACGCCGGCGCGTTGCGTGTGCTCAGCGGCCATCGCCATCGCGCGCGGTGGGAAAGCTCCGGCATCGAACGCAGCCTGCCCTTGATCGATGCCGTGGCCGAGGAACGCCCCACGCTGCGCCCACCCACGCTCGCGGAAAACGTTTTCGCCGACTACGCCACGCATGGCCTTTCCCTCGCCGCGCATCCCCTTTGGCTCATTCGCAAGAACTTGCTGGCGCGACGGGTGCGCCGCGCCAGCGATCTTGAGCGGGAACGCAATGGCGCATGGCTGCGTCACGCCGGCCTCGTCACCGTGCGCCAGCGGCCACAAACCGCCAGTGGCATCACCTTCGTCACGCTCGAGGATGAAACCGGCCAGGTCAACGTGATCGTAAGGCCGAAGGTCGCCGAAGCCTGCCGCCAGGCCTTGCTCGACGCCGTATTGCTCGCCGTGGATGGTCAGTGGCAATCGATCGACGGCGTACACCATCTCGTGGCCAGCCGGCTGCACGATTTCAGCGACCTGCTGCCAGCCATGGCGTCCGTGTCGCGCGACTTCCATTAGGTGATCCCACGCTAACGTGGCACGACCCTTGCCGTCACTTAACCGTAGCTAATTTTCTCCTGAACGGTTCCTCTCGATTTGCTGCTTTGCAAGAGCAACATTCATCGAAAAAGGAATAGCGTCAGCAAACCCCGCAAGGCCCGGTCTATGGTCTTACCGGGAGCGATGCTTTCGCGCCATGCATCGCGATGTTCCCAAGGCGCCACAAGTTCCAGGAGATTTCGTCATGCGCAACACGAAACTGATCCTCGCCATGCTGGCTGGTTGTATGACCGTGAGCGGCGCAGCCCTCGCCCAAAGCGCCACGCAGACACCTTCCCCCACGCCTGCGTCGACCGCCGCCACCCCGACGCAGACGACTAACGACTCGATGAAGAAGACCGGCGACTCCATGAGCCAGGATTCGATGAGCCACGACTCGATGAAATCCGGCGCCAGCGATTCCATGAAGTCGACCCACAAGAAACACAAGAAGAGCGGCACCTCGACCGAACCGGCGAAGTCCTCCACGTCGGGCATGTGACCGAAAGCGCATGAACGAAAAAACCCGGCGCCGTGAGGCGCCGGGTTTTTTCATGTCCTGCTAACGCAGGGCGTCAATCGATCTCGGGAAGCACGCTGATCTCGTTGTCGCCTATCGTCACCAGCTGCCCGGCGCGCACCTTATAGGTCTTGCGCAACTCGACCACGCCGTCGACCGTGACCAGGCCGTCGGCGACCATGTGCTTGCCTTCCCCGCCACTGGCGGCGATACCGGTGAGTTTCAGCAGGAGGTTGAGTTCGACGTACTCGCCTTCGAGGCGGAATTCATGAAACGGCATGGTGGGGGGCTACGCGGCGGGGGAAGCGGCCATTAGAGCGCAATTCGGCCGCCGATGTTGAGCAACATGAACTCGTCCGTTCCCACCCCCGCCTCCGCGAGGGCCTCGCCCAGCAGGCGCGGCGGCTCGTCCAGTTGGTCGTCGGCCAGTTCGAAGGCGCCCCAGTGGATCGCGATGGAACGCTTGCAACCGATCTCCCGGTGCAGGCGCAGCGCTTCCGCCGGATCGACATGCTGTCCACGCATGAACCAGCGCGGCGCATAGGCACCGATGGGAATAGCCGCGAGATCGATCGGACCGGCACGGCGCCCTATCTCGGCCAGCTTGTCGGAATAGCCGGTGTCACCTGCGAACCAGAAGCGGAAGCCGTCCTGCGCCATGACCCAGCCACCCCAGAGCGAGCGGTTGCGATCCCATAGTGTGCGCGCGCTCCAGTGCCGGGCCGGTACGAAGGTGAACGTCGCGCCGCGCACCTCCGTGCTCGCCCACCAGTCCAGTTCGCGCACATTGCCGATGCGCCGGCTGTCGAACCAGCGCTTGAGCCCCAGCGGCACGAGGAACACGGCCTGGGGGAACCGCCGCGACAGCGCGCGCACCGTCGCCGCATCGAGGTGGTCGTAATGGTTGTGCGAAATCAGCACGACATCCACGGCGGGCAGACCGGCGACGTCCACCGGCGCAGGTGTCCGCCGGGCCGGTCCCGCGAACGACACGGGAGACGCGCGATGGCCGAGCACCGGGTCGGTGAGCACGGTCAGCCCACGGTGACGGACGAGTACACTCGCATGCCCCAGCCACCAGGCGGCATCGTCGGTGCCACCCAGGTCGGCGCGTTGCCACCAGCGGCGGGCGAACGCCTCGTATCCTTCGCTGGGTGGGTGCGGCACGCCCTGTTCCTTGCGTTCCTTGCGCCAGCGTTGCAAGCCACCCGGCTCACGCAGGTCCGGTTCCAGGTTGCGGAACCCTTCCGGCGCATGGTGCGCCTTGGAACGGTCGTAGTACGGGTTGATCCAGGCCATGCGCAACCTTGAGGAAGAGGCGGGTCGCAGCAGACCTGCGGCCCGTCTCCCGGCACTTCAAGGCTCAGTCGACTTCCACCCGGCGTACCTGGGCCAGCCAGTCCTCCAGGTTGTAGTAGTTGCTGACCCGGGTGATGCGGCCGTTGGCCACCTCGAAGAACGCGCCGCCCGGAAGCACGTAGGTCTGGCCCTGGGCCAACGGCAGGCCTTCATCCGTGGCCTTGTAGACGCCATGGACGACGTATTCCGCAGCGGCACGCGAGCCGTTCTCGTTGGCCATCAGCACGATGTTTTTCAACTGCTCGCTGTAGCTCACGTTCATGCGCTTCAGGAACGCGGCGAAGCGGTCGCGGCCGGCTTCCCGGCCGCCCTGGTTGATATCGTGCACGACGTGCTCGTCGAGCAGGGACAGCATCGTGGCCCAGTCGCCGCGATTGAACGCGTCGTAGTAGCGGCGGATCAGATCGATCGTTTCGTTCATCGAGGGGCTCAATAGAGGATGACGGAGCGGATGGCCTTGCCCTCGTGCATGAGGTCGAAGGCGCGATTGATGTCTTCCAAGCCCATCGTATACGTGATCATCGGGTCGATCTTGATCTCGCCGCCCATGTAGCGGTCCACGAAGCCGGGTAACTGGCTGCGGCCCTTCACGCCGCCGAAGGCCGAGCCACGCCACACGCGCCCGGTCACCAGCTGGAAGGGACGCGTGCGGATCTCCTGGCCCGCGCCGGCGACGCCGATGATGATCGATTCGCCCCAGCCCTTGTGGCAGCACTCCAGCGCGGCGCGCATCACGTCCACATTCCCGATGCACTCGAACGAGTAGTCGACCCCGCCGTCGGTGAGGTCGACGATCACCTGCTGGATCGGCGTGTCCGGGTAATCACGCGGGTTGATGCAATCGGTGGCGCCGAGCATCTTCGCCATCTCGAACTTCGAGGGGTTGGTGTCCACGACCACGATCCGGCTGGCCTTCGCCATCACCGCCCCCTGCACCACGGACAGGCCGATGCCGCCCATGCCGAACACGGCCACGGTGGAGCCCGGCTCCACCTTCGCCGTGTTGAGCACGGCGCCGATACCGGTGGTGATGCCGCAACCCAGCAGGCAGACCTTTTCCAGCGGCGCGTCCTTGTTGATCTTCGCCAGCGAGATCTCCGGCAGCACGGTGTATTCGCTGAAGGTGCTGGTGCCCATGTAGTGCAGCAACGGCTTGCCGCCCAGCGAAAAGCGCGAGGTCCCGTCGGGCATCACGCCCTTGCCCTGGGTCACGCGGATCTTCTGGCAGAGATTGGTCTTGCCCGAGCGGCAGAACTTGCACTCGCCACACTCCGGCGTATAGAGCGGGATGACGTGGTCGCCCGGCTTGAGCGAGGTCACGCCTTCGCCCACCTCCTCGACGATGCCGCCCCCTTCATGGCCCAGGATCACCGGGAACGCACCCTCGGGATCGTCCCCGGAAAGCGTGTACGCGTCCGTATGGCATACGCCGGTGGCGACGATGCGCACCAGCACTTCACCCGCCTTCGGGCCCTGGACGTCGATTTCTTCGATGGACAAGGGCTTTCCTGCTTCCCAGGCAACCGCGGCGCGAGACTTCATGATGGGCGTTCCTCTTACGATGACGAACCGGCGGCGATGCCGGGTGGACCGTGGATTCTAGCTACCCCGGACCCGATCCCGAAGCGGCGTCAGGGAACCGTTCAGCCCCACGGGTAGCGATGGGCTACCCCTTGAGTTAAACTAGGGTTAACGGATACGTCTGGAACGGCGAACGAAAGGGCACTGTAAGGGTTCCGATAGAGGTGACTTATGACCCCCATCGGAATTTTCTTTGAACCTTTTCCTTACACCCGATGTCCAAGGATTTAATGCTTGGAAGGCCTTGTAAAGCCGCAAGCTGCCCATAGAAAGGGCTCGTAGGAAACTCGTTAGTTCAGGAATTCGGCCCGCTGGGTGCGTGACGAAAGACTAACGAAGCGATTGTTCACCAAACGAAACGGACCAATCGCCCGGCGCCTCTTCTTGGGTTTGCCCCGGCAGCGTAAGGTTCACGCCACGCCAGAGACCGGCGGCGTCGGCGCCAGAGGATTGAAACATCCGGTCCTAACGACTGGGAGACAAAACCATGAACGAACTGCGTAACGAATACGGCATCACGACCTTCGAATACTCCGCTGGCTACCGCGTCGCGGACACCGGTGGCCTCGATCTCTTCGGTGGGGAGATGGACGGTTACGACTGGCTGGGCGAAGTGGCCAGCCGCCTGAGTGGCGATTCCGTCTAACCACGGTTCGCCTCCGCCGGGCCCCGGCTTCGTCCACATATAAATCGAAGGGCCCGCCTCACGGCGGGCCTTCGGCTGTCAGGACGCCTTGCGCGCCCTGGTCCGGGCGGCCTTCTTGGCCGCCGACTTCCTTCCCGCGGCACCCTTCGTATGCGCCGCCTTCTTGGCCGCCGCCGAACGGCTCGAAGATGTCCGCTTCGCCGCGCTCTTGCGGCCCTGGGCCGACAACGCGCGCTTCGATACGGCGGAATGCCCTTCCCGCTTCAACGCCTTGGTCGTCGCCCGCGAGCGTGTCGCCGATTTCCTGGCCGTCGCCTTCTTCGCCGTGGACTTCCGGGCCGACGTGCCCGCCGCGCGCTTGCGCGCCGTGGACTTCTTCGCCGCCGTGCCCGTGGACCGCTTCCGCGTGGCCGCGCGCGAATCCTGCGCCGCCTTCTTCTTCGTCGCCTTGCTCGCCGTCTTCGACGGCTTGTTCTTCACGCCCGCCCGGCGGGCCTTGGACAAGCCGATGGCGATCGCCTGCTTGGTCGAGCGTGCGCCGTGCTTGCCTTCGCGCACGTGCTCGATCTCCTCGTGTACGAATTCCCCGGCTTGCGTCGAGGGCGACTTCCCTTCGCGCTTATCCTTCCGTGCCTTCGCAATAGTCTTTTTCTCGGGCATGACTTGGTCTCCTCCGGGGAGTGTGGGTCAGGGAATCCGGATTGCCAGCGCCTCGGGCGTATCCAACGGTGGCGTGCCGTCGCTTTCGGGATCGTCGGGATGGGGAGGACGTTCCTGCGGCCGGTCCTTCGATGGGTCGCGGCCTGGCGTTTCGGGGAGGGGTGGCTTCGGTTGCTCTTCCGGGAGGACAGGTGAGCGGCCGGGGGTCTCGGGGATGTAGGGACTATGCATCGAGTAGCGAATCGTCGGTGTCGTCAACGGTCGAGACTGCGCGGCCGTGCGTGATGCATTTGTATGTCCGGCGTCACGCGAGCCCCGACACCTGTGCCACGAGCCAGACGTTCGCCATCGAGATCACCACGAAGAGGCCCCACGCCGTGTACGACACCAGGCGTGTATTGGCGAAGCCGCCCATCAAGGTGCGGTCGTCGGTGAAGCGGATCAGCGGATACATGGCGAAGGGCAACTGGATGCTCAACACGACCTGGCTCGCCACCAGCAACGCCCCGATCGCCCGGTCGCCCATGGTCACGACGCCGATAAAGGCGGGAATGATCGCCAGCCCGCGCGTGACGAGCCGGCGTTGCCAGCACGGAATCTTCAGTTGCAGGAATCCGTCCATGATCACCTGTCCCGCGATGGTACCGGTGAAGGTGGAACTCTGGCCCGAGGCGAACAGGCCGATGGCGAAGGCCACGGCGGCGACCGTGGTTCCCGCGATCGGCGCGAGCAACTGGTAGGCATCGCCGATGTCGGCGACGTCCGTGCGACCGCTGGCATGGAACGCGGCCGCCGACACGATCAGGATCGCCGCGTTGATGAGCAGGGCCAGGCTCAATGAGCAGATGGTGTCCACGCGGGTCAGGCGGATCGCCGCTCGCTTGCCCTCCTCGCCTGAAACCGCCCGCGTCTGCACGATCGACGAATGCAGGTAGAGATTGTGCGGCATGATCGTCGCGCCGAGGATGCCGATCGCCAGGTAGAGCGGCTCCCGCGCCGACACCGCGTGCCAGGAAGGTACGAATCCCGCGGCGACCTCGGCCCAGTTCGGCCCGAGCAGGAACAGTTGCACCACGAAGCAGATACCGATGGTGCCGACCAGCCCGAGGATGATCGATTCGATCCGGCGGAATCCCCTGCCCTGCAAGCCGAGGACGATGAAGGTGTCCAGCGCCGTCAAGGCGACGCCGACGGGCAACGACACCCCGAACAGCAGCTTGAACGCCAGGGCGCTCCCGAGCACCTCGGCGAGGTCGCAGGAGATGATCGATATCTCCGCGAATACCCACTGGATGCGCCCGATGGCCTTCGGATAGCGCTCGCTCGAGAGCCGGGCGAGATCCTTCTGGGTGGCGATGCCCAGCCGCGCGGCCAGGCACTGCAGCACGATGGCGGCGAGACTGGAAAGCAGCACGACGAAGAGCAGTCGATAGCCGAACCGCGAGCCCGCCTCGATATCGGTGGCCCAGTTGCCCGGGTCCATGTACCCGACGGAAACCAGTAGCCCCGGGCCGGCGAAGCGCGCGGCCTTTTTCCACCAGGGCAGATCGAAGGGAACGACGATGGACCCGGCGACTTCCGACGGGCAGAACGGCGCGGTGGCCGTCTTGGGCAAGGGAAACATGGGCCGCATCGTAACGGGATTCGTGGATGAAAACCGCCGCACGCCAGCTTCACGCGGCGCTAATCACGAAACGGCGTAAACCAGTGCCGCTGCGGACGACGCAGTGCAAGCGAGGAAACCGACGTGGACAAGAACCGTACCGAAGGCATGAAACACGAAGCCAAAGGTTCCATGAAGGAAGCCGCCGGCAAGATCACCGGTAACCATGCGAAAGAAGCCGCGGGCAATATCGAAAAGAACGCCGGCAAGATCCAGCGGGAGGCCGGCAAGGCTACCGATCGCGCACGCGACAACGACCGCCGCCATTGATCCTGCCCCGCGCGGGAGCCGCTGGCTCCCGCGCAACGTTCATGCTGGCTCGACGACGGCGTCCCCGGTCTTGCGCGGGTGGAAGCGCGAGCGCAGCCAGCGGTTGGCCGGCTCCGAAAAGCCCCGGGCGGCAAGCCAGCCCAGCGCCCACGACCCCAGTACCGCCGGCACGTACCAGATCCAGCCGTCCACCGTGTCCGTACCCGTGGCGCGTGCGCATCCCACCAGCGAAAACACGACGAACATGTGGGTGAGATAGATTTCGTAGCTCGCCCTTCCCATCGCGCGAAGCCAGCCGAAGCCCGGCCATGCCCGGCCGCCTTCCGGCGATGCGAGCACGAGGCATACCGAAGCCCCGATCAGCACGAGCATGTAGCCCTCGTGGACCGCCCTCCACAGCCAGCCGCCGGAAAACATGACCAGGGCGAGGCCCAGCAGACCCGTCATCGCGAGCAACGCCCGCCCGCCGCGGCCCGCGAAGGAGCGACTGGGCCCCGCACCCACCGCCAGCGCGGCGAGGACACCGGCGGCGATCGCCCCCATGCCCGGCAAATAGGCTTTTTCCTGCCAGATCTCGTTGTCCACGATCGCGGCGCGCGTGAAGGGCACCGACAGCACCAGCAACACGAGGACAGGCACCAGCCAGCGGGTCCGGCCCAGCGACAGGCAGACCAGCGGGAACGCCAGGTAGAACACTTCCTCGATCGACAACGACCAGAGCACGTCCCAACCACCCGGCAGCCAGCCGGTACGTCCTTCGTAGACATTGAGGGTGAAGGTGAGCGCCGAAAGGGTGGCGCCCAGCGGCGACTGGCCCGGGCGCTCGATGGTGTAGTTCGGCAGGTGTAGTACGTGACAGGCCAGCAGGATCACGACGATGGCCAGGAGGCAGGGCGCGATGCGAGCGACGCGGCGCATGTAGAAGGCCCGCCAGTCGATCTCGCGCAGTGTCCCGTCGCGCTCCAGCGTGTGCCGCGTGATGAGGAAACCGGAGATGACGAAGAAAATGAAAACGGCTTCGTAGCCGTTGTGGATCAGGCCCTTCAGGAACGGAACCGGCAACCAGTTCGCCGCGTCCGTCTTGTGCAAGGGAAGGCGAAGGCCGAGGTGGTGTATCACCACCAGCAGGATGCTGGCGCCCCGCAGCGTGTCGATGCCCGGGCTGCGCGGTAGGCTCGCTGACGACATGGGGACTTCCGTGGCTGGTCGCGGGGAGCATAAGCGAAGCAGCCTCCGCGGCGCACGCGCCGTCAAGACATCGTCTTCGCGCCCCTTGCATTATTCCTTGACGGCCATCGCTACGAAGGACTTCCCATGCTCCGGCTTCGCCCGAGATGAACCGGCACGCCGATCCTTTCGCGTTCCTCCCTGCCGATTCGCCGACGGCCGCGGAAATCCGCGCCTTCGACTGGAGCGGTACGCCGCTGGGTCCCGTCGACCGCTGGCCGAACGCCCTGCGATCGATGCTCGCCACGATGTTCGACACGCCGCAGCCGATGTTCGTCTCCGCCGAGCCCGGCAAGGTGTTCTTCTTCAACGACCCCTACCGGCCCATGCTCGGCGGACGCGTGGCCGGCGCGATCGGCCGCTCTTTCGAAACGTTGTGGGAGGACGTCTGGGACGATGTATCCCCGCATGTGGAACGGGCACTGGCCGGTGAAGGGTCGATGCACCGCGACCTGCCCCTGCGCATGACCCGGCATGGCTATGACGAGGAAACCTGGTGGACCTTCTCGTATGCGCCGTTGCGTGACGAGAACGGCGGCATCATCGGCATGTACGCCGTCACCAACGAGACCACGCGCGGCGTTCGCTCCGCCCTCGCCTTACGCGAACTGAATGCATCGCTGGAGCGGGAAATCGACGAGCGCACTCGCGAGCGCGACCAGATCTGGGGCATCTCGCGCGACCTCTACGTGGTCATGGGCCGTGACGGTCATTACCGCAACGTCAATCCCGCGTGGCGCATCGAACTGGGCTACGAGGCCAGCGACCTGGTCGGCCTGGGCTTTGAGGAACTGGTCCATCCGGACGACCTGGAACGTTCGCGTGACGCCGTCTCGCAACTGTTCGATGGAGAGGTGGTGGAGGACCTGGAGGTACGCCTGCGTACGCGCGACGGCGAGTACCGCTGGTTCGCGTGGACCTGCGTGCCGGACGGCGACATCGTCTACGGCATGGGCCGCGACATCCAGCGCAGGCGCGACATGGAAGACCAGTTGCGCCACGCACAGAAGCTGGAAGCATTGGGCCGCCTCACGGGCGGCATCGCACACGACTTCAACAACATCCTGGGCGGTATCGGCGGTGCCATCGAGGTGCTGACCGAACGGCTGGAGACCGGCCGCATCGAGGGAGCGCGGCGCCTGCTCGACGCCGCGGGCGGCGCGGTGAAACGGGCCGCCGGACTCACCCATCGGCTGCTTGCCTACTCGCGCCAGCAAGCCCTGTCCTTGTCTGACGTGGACGCCAACGCCATCGTGCGTGGCCTCGACCTGCTGCTTCGCCCGCTGCTGGGCGAACAAGTGGCCCTGGACCTGCGCATGGAACCCGGTCTGTGGCGCACGCTGTCCGACGCCAGCCAACTCGAAAGCGCCATCCTCAACCTCGCCATCAACGCACGCGATGCGATGCCCGGTGGCGGCACGCTGAGGATCGCGACACGCAACGTCGAGCGAACGGATATCGGCCAGGGCCATGCCGACTACGTCGTCATCGCCGTGTCCGACACGGGTACGGGGATGTCGCGGTCCGTGGTCGAAAAGGCCTTCGATCCGTTCTTCACCACCAAGGCGATCGGCCAGGGCACTGGCCTGGGCCTGTCGATGGTGGACGGCTTCGCACGGCAGACCGGCGGCCGCGCGATCATCGAGTCGCAACCGGGCCGGGGTAGTACCGTCAGCCTGTGGCTGCCCCGCCATGTCGGAGACGCGACCGCCTCGCACACCCATATCGAACATGGCGCGCGTCGCGGCGACGGCAGGCGCGTGCTGCTGGTGGAGGACGAACACATGTTGCGCGCCCTGTCACGCGAGGTGCTCGAAGAAGCGGGGTATTCGGTCGGCGAATGCGGTGAAGGCGACGAGGCGCTGCGCCAACTGCGCACGGGCGATCCCGTGGATATCCTCGTGACCGATGTCGGCCTGCCCGGCATGGACGGCAGGCAGCTTGCGGCATCGGCGCGCGAACTGCTGCCGGACCTGCCTGTCCTGTTCATCACCGGCTATGCGTGGGAGGCTTTCGCCGACACGCCACAACTGCCCGAGCGCACGGCCATCCTCGGCAAGCCATTTTCCCTTCACGCGCTGGCCGAGGCCGTGGCCGACCTGATCGACGGCGCGCGCCCCTGACGGAGCCCGCGCGTTATCAGGCCGTTTCGGTCTCGGCCGCCACCGGACGCGACATGTCGTGAATCGCCGCGGCGCGCTGCATGGCCATCAGGAAATCCGTGCCGTAGCGCATCACGAAGGGCGCCACGGTACCGGGTATGAAGCCATCCGGCAGGGCCGCTACAGCGGTGCCGGCATCATCGGTGATCGGATTGAAACGTGTGAATCGACTTGCCATGGCCTCGACGGCCCCCTGTTGACATTCCCCCAGATGCGTAACTAAAGCAAAAATCCGGCCACGTCAATGGGGAGTCCTCATAGTTTCACCCGCACCCCCAGCGTGAAGAACCGCCCGATCACGCCGTTCTGCGCGTAGGTCGGGTTGTAGTTCAGCGCCGCGTAGTTCAGCGGATCGAATGGCGCCTTCTTGTCGAACACGTTCATGATCGAACCCGTGATCGCCACCTTGTCGCTGATGTCGTAGCGGCCAGTCAGGTCGAAGTCGGTGAACGAGGACATGCGGCAGTTGGCCGGCACATTGGCGCCCGTGTCCGTGTTGGTCGAGAAACAGCCGGTCGTGATGTCGGGCGCGGTGAGCTTGATGCCGCTCGTGTAGTACAGCGTACCGGTGATGGTCGCCTTGCCGAACTGGATGCTGTTCGCCCAGGAGCCACGGTAACGCGGCGTGCCCGCGCCCGACGACAGGCCGTACGGGCCATGCGTGCCCACGAACTGCAACTTGCTTCCATCCTCCAGCGTCAATTCCCAGCTAATGATCCTGGTCAGGTTCAGTTCGCTCGTGAAGCGGACGTTCTCGCTGAAGTCGTGACCGGCCTTGAGGTTCAGGTCCAGCCCTTTGGTCTCCAGCGCGTTCTGGTTGACGTAAGGCGCGGCGACCACGAGCGGTCGCGGCAATGCATCGGGCGCCGCCGGGTCCGGCACGTCCTGCACGATAGCCGACTCCGGCGGCAACGGCAGTCCCGCGTAGTACGCATCCAGCACCGCGCTCGCGCTCTGTTGCGCGATCACGCCGGTCTTCTTGATCCGGTAGTAGTCCAGCGACGCGCTGAGGTCCTGCGTCGGTTGGTAGAGGATGCCGAAGGTCCAGCTCCTCGAGCGCTCCGGCTTGATGTTCGGATTGGCGCGCGTGAGGAACCCGAGGCCGTAAGGCTGCACGTAACCGCTGTTGCCGTGCGCGGCCTGGAAATCCTCCGGTGGCGTGTAGGTGGCGAACCCTTCCGCTTCGCTCGAACCATTCTCGGCGAAACTCGGTGCACGGAAGCCCTTGGAGAACGTGCCACGGAAGGCCAGTTCCTCGATCGGCTTCCACTTGATGCCGATCTTCGGCGAGAAGTTGTTACCGAAGTCGGAATAGTGGTCGTAGCGGCCCGACACATCGACCTCCAGCGATTCGAGGAATGGCGCGTCCAGCTCCACATAGACACCGGACACCGTCCTGTCGCCCTTCACATGCGCGATGCCCAATCCCTGCGCGGCCAGATTGGGATTGAGGTCCGGGTCGTCCTGTTCCTCATGACGCACGTCGACGCCCGCGGCGAGTCCCAGCGATCCGCCGGCCAGGTCCATCAGCGGACGCGTCACGCGGAAATCGAACGACTGCAAGTCGCTGGTCGAGGTCTTCTTCAGCGGCGGTGACAGCGCGCCGAGGAACTCGCGCGAGTTCGCTCCGGGATCGATGAAGTTGTACGTACCGTTGGTCACCGCGGCGATCAAGCGGTCGTAGTTGAGGAAACCCGACAGGCGCGTGTCCAGCGACGAGTGGTTGAAGACCAGGGCGGTGTCGTAGCCCCATTCGCCCCACGAACCGGTGAGGCCGCCGACGATGCGCAGGTTGTGATTGTCGTTCTCGCCGCTCGCCAACGCACTCTGGAAGCCGTAGTTGATGAGCGCCGCCTTGCCTTGCGCGGCGAACGGATTGTTCGGATTGAGCGATCCGTCGGGCAAGGTCGCCGGCAGCGCGATGGAGTTCGTGTTGCGCGGCGTACCCGCCTGGATCTGCGCGGGCACGCCCGGGAAGGATGTCTTCACCTCGTAGTAGCTGGCCGCCAGGTACGCCTTGCTCGTGTCCGACAGCTTGATGGTGAACCGCCCGTACAGGCCACGCCGGTCCATCGTCGGCTGGATCGCCGTATAGCGCGCGAAGTTCTGCGCGCAGTAGCTGCCGGGGTTGGCCGGATCGTCGGTGACCAGGGTGCCGCGCGAGCCGCAGGGAACCAGCGGCTGCGCCACCGCGCCGGGATCGGGAACGCCCGAGGTCACGTCGCCCGGGCGCGACAGCGTACCCGGCGTCACCGTGCCGTAGATGGAGCCGGAGTTCTGCGAAGGCTGCCCACCGATGAGGTTGTTGCCGCCACTGCGACGGATGTCGGCCGTGTTGTACGGGTACCCTCGCTGCCGGGTGAGTATCTCGTCGTCGTGCTGGTACTCGGCGCTGAAGTACGCGTTCCAGCCATCCTTGTTGAGGTCGCCGCCACCGAACAACACCGTGGCGCGCCTGGTCGTGCCGCCGCCATGCTGCGACGTGCCGACATCGGCAGTGAACTCGGTGCCCTGATAGCCGGGCCGGAGGATGATGTTGACCACGCCCGCGATGGCGTCCGCGCCATAGAGCGACGAGGCGCCGTCCTTCAGCACTTCGATCCGTTCGATCGCGTTCGATGGAATGGTGTTGAGGTCGACGAAGGAGCGCTGCCCGTCGTCCGCCAGCGGATAGTTCGCCGCCCGCCTTCCATCGATCAGCACCAGGGTGGAGTTGACGGTC
This sequence comes from Luteibacter sp. W1I16, assembly GCF_050434905.1. NCBI lineage: Bacteria > Pseudomonadati > Pseudomonadota > Gammaproteobacteria > Lysobacterales > Rhodanobacteraceae > Luteibacter > Luteibacter sp. W1I16. The sequence goes on along the minus strand of NZ_JBNDJJ010000001.1, from coordinate 3,864,303 downwards.
AGGCCGCGCAGCGCCACGCCGGACGAACCGGCGGCGAAGCCGGCGGTGAACGAGGCGGGTATCGATCCGCTGTTGTCCGCTGACACCGCTCGCACCACGTCGGAAACCGTGGTGAGGCCACTCTTCTGGATCTGTTCCGCGGTGATCGTCGTCACCGGCGAAGGCGTTTCCACGTCGATGCGCGGCAGCGCCGATCCGGTCACGGTGATGGTCTGGAGGTCGGTCGTCTTTTGTTGATCCTGTGCACCGGGTGCCGGGGTCTGCGGAGGAGACGGCGGGGCCGGCGCCGGCGCGTCCTGCGCCAGGGTGACGCCACACGTGCAAGCCAGTGCGGCGGCGATGGACAAAGCGAGGCCGTGACGCCGAAGCGCCTGTTGGGATGCCATTTTCATTGTGAGTCTCCGAAGCCTTAGGGGAGTGGGGCTGGGACCTGGCGGCTCCGGAATGGGGTTCGCAACGCGGCATTCACAGGGACGCACGGAAAACTTACGCCGTGTAAACAGGGCGCACCATCGGCCATTCGGAATATGTTGCGATGGGCAAAAACGGCAGGCGATGGCACGGCGTATGCACGTGCCTTCCTCGCCTCACTCGTCGCCGGGATCGAAACCCTCGCGCTCGCGCATGAGCTTCCGTGCGGCGGCGATGCCCAGTGTCAGGCCCTCCGCACAGGCGTCTTCTTCGTTCTCATGCAGGGTGGTGCACAACTTCTCCTGCAATTCCTCGCCGTCTTCGCTGATGACGTACTTGCCACGCCAACGGCCCGGCTTGGCCACGTAACACGTGCCATCCACGTCGAAGTAACCGATCTTTCGATGCGTCATGAGTGGGATGATCCTCCTTATCGTTCCCCATCGTAAGCATCGCGGATCAACGGGACGTGCAGCGCTATTGCAGTCCGGCGACAGGACGCTTCGCGTTCGATTCGAATTCGCGCCAGATACCGTCGGCGCCTTCCACCGAAACCAGCACCTGCAGGCCATTCTGCGTGCCCAGCAGCTTCGACTGCTGCACCGCGTAGGCGATGGCGGCGATACGTGTTTCGAAATTTTCCGTGGGCACGCCATTCATCTGCACGTGCCACAGGCCCGCCAGATCCGGATGGAAGGGAATGTCGTAAATCACCAGGGCCATGGAAGTGAGAAACCTCGCTAGGCGGCAGGCCGGCGGCCCCAGGATCCATGGGTGTCACGGCTACATCGTCGGTGCGCAAGATTATCCGTTCCCATGGGCTCCCACAACGGAAGACGCCGTATGCCGAACCTTCACGTGGAAGTCACGCGAGTGCTCATCGGGGCGTGTCGAAATCGCCCGGGCTCGCATCCGTCGCGCGCCATTCCGGCTGTCGCTCACGCACGGCCGCGAGCAGCGCCTGCTGCACGCCTTCGAGGTCGCGGTCGGTCGTGTACACCGGCGAGCCGGGTTGCTGGCGCCACGAGTCGGCGAGCGTACCCGAATCGACCCCGTCGAAGCCCAGTTCGTCGACCAGTTTCAGCACCTTCGCTTTCGCGTTGGCATCGTCGCCCGCCACGGGCAGGGCGATACGCCCGTCCGCTGTCGCCGGCTTTCCGCCCTTCAGCAGGTGATCGGCATAGATGTTGTTGAACGCCTTGATCACCGGCCGGCCGAGCCTGTCGGCCACCCACTGGCTTTCCGGCACGCCTTCCTCGATCGGCGCGATGCGTCCGTCGCGCTGGCGCGGGTAGTAGTTGCCCGTATCGACCACCACGGTGTCCTCGGGAACGCCCGCGAACAAATCCGCCGGCAGCGAGGGAATCTTCGATTCGGGAATGGTCACGATGACGATCTCCCCCGCGCGCGCCGCTTCATGGGCGGTCACGGCCACCGCGCCCGTTTCGTTCTCCAGGCCGGTCAGCGTATGCGGACCGCGGGAATTGGCGATGAATACCTCGTGCCCGAGCGCCCGAAGGCGTCGCGCCAGCGTGCCGCCGATATTGCCGGCACCGATGATGCCAATCTTCATGGCTGCCTCCGTTTCGGCTAAAGCCTCGATTGTCGTCATCTTGCGTGAATGCCGGGCGAGCGGCCGGTGAGCACGGCGGCGCCGCCCCGGCGCCTTGCCCTAGACTTTGCCGATGCGACACGCCCCTGCCCGCCTCATCCTCCTTCTCGCCTTGCTCGGCGGCTGCCTCGCCACGACGGCAGACGCGCAAACGCCTCCGCCCGGCGATGCCGTACCCACCCTGGAAGCCGTGACGGTCAGCGGCGAACAGCCGGGCCCCGGGCTCTGGCGCGCCACCCGCGACGGCCACACGCTACTCATCCTCGGCACCCTCACCCCGCTGCCGCGCAAGATGACCTGGAAGACGGACGAGATCGACGAGGCGCTCTCGCATGCCGGCGCGCTGCTCATGCCACCCCACGTCGAGATCAAGCCGAACACGGGCTTCTTCGGCCGCCTCGCCCTGCTTCCTTCCCTGATAGGCGTGCGCAACGCGCCGGACGGCGCGACGCTGAAAGACAGCGTGCCCGCGGAGGTCTACGCGCGCTGGCTCGCGGTGAAAGCCCGCTACATAGGCAACGACCGCGGCGTGGAGCGCTACCGTCCGATCTTCGCCGCCATCGAACTCTACAAGGACGCGGTGAAGAAGACGGGCCTCTCCCGCTCGGGCGACGTCACTCGCACCGTCTCGTCACTGGCGAAGAAGCACGGCGTGAAGGAAGTGGCCGTCGAGTACATCTTGCTCGTGGACGATCCACGTGCCGCGATCAAGGCGTTCAAGCGCTCCACGCTGGACGATGTGTCCTGTTTCACCCAGAGCATCGACAACATCGACGCGCAACTCGCCGACATGGCCGCGCGTGCGAACGCCTGGGCCACGGGCGATGTCGCGGCGCTGCGCGACGACCGTCGTGCGAAGCAGCGCATCACCTGCCTCAATGCCGTCACCGAAGGTGGCGTGGCGCAACGGATCGGTCTCGCCGATGTTCCCAAGGCCGTTCAAACGCGGTGGCTCGCCGCTGTCGACGAAGCGGTCGCCAGTAACACCCAGACCGTCGCCATCGTCTCGATCGACGACCTGCTCGGCGCGGAGGGCTACCTCGCGGCCCTGAAGGGTCGCGGCTATGCGGTGGAATCGCCCGACGGCGGCGATTGAGCCGGTGGCACGCCGGCCCGGATCGCCGCGGAAAAATCGTCCCGCGGACCCGTCGCTCTCGCCCTGTCCGTGATCCGCCCCAGGCGACGCCATTCATCGACGCCGAGACGGCGATCGAGGGTGCCGTTGTCGCTGAGGTATTCAGGCAGGTATCCGGTGAGCAGCAGGCGCAGGTCGAAAGGCAACGCGCCATCGATCCGCTTCGCCATGCGATAGACGATGGTGGTGCAGTTGGAAGTGACCGTGTTGTAGAAGCGTGGCCTGCCGACCAGTTCGTTGGCCGCGGCCACGTAAGAAAGGAACAGCGAGCGCATGGCGTCGTGCGTCATCCGCAACGGGAAAAGGTAATCGTCCTCGCCACGCACGTTGCTGCGAACCCGAACGATATCGCGCTCGTCGGCGGCGATCAGGATCAGTTCGAACTGCCTGAAGAAACCGCCGATCTCGGAGAACGCCTCGCCACGCTTGCGCCGGATCTCGACGGAGAAGACCACGTGGCGGCCGTCGTCGAAGCCGAACGAAAGCATCGCGTGGGCGATGGCCTCGCCCGACCAATAGGAAAGGATGGCATCGGCGCGTGCGAGACGGTCGAGGTCGTATTCACGGGTGTCCCAACGCACGTCGTAATCGTCGTCCGTGCGCCAGTCGAAATCGCGCACGTTGTGCAGCACGACGCGTGGGCCGTCCACCTCGCCGTGCATGAGCCGCGCGACATCGTCCGCCCAGAGCCGGTCATTGCGCGGCCGGACCGTCGCCCACCACGCGAGCAACGCGGTGAACGCGATGAGCAGGCCCCCGGGTGCCCAGGCGACGTGCCAGCCGATCCACGCGAACCAGAGCACGACGCAGCCCAGGACCCACATGGACGCGGCGACGAGGCGCACCGCGCGGGGGCCGGGAAACTGGTACGCCAGCGCAAAGGCGCCCCAGGCTCCCGAGAGGAACAGCACGATGGCGGCCAGGGCGCCCGCGCCACCACGGGCGAGCATGCGTCTATCTTTCTTCATCGCCGCGCACGCTACCACGGCCCGCGACGGGCCGTTGACACGCCGGCAACACGTACTGCATGCGGGCAGGACAACACTGGCCCGGCATCCCTTCCTGGAGCACCGGCATGAACCGCTTCGACGAACGCTACGACAAGCCCCGCCACGACGACACCCGGTATCCGGGCGACGAATTCGGAGGTACCTACGGCTATCGCGACTCACGCGACTTCGGCGGCAGTCCCTACGAGGCGGGCCGCGGTTCCCGGCAAAACCAGCAGCATCCGGGGCATCGCGAATTCGGCGGCCATCACCGTTACCACGCCGGACCACTTCCGGGTCACCGGGATTTCGGACGCGCCGAATCGCCCGGTCTCTACGGCGGTGACGGTCGCGACTGGAGCCCATCGGGTTATCCCGGGGGCCATCGCGGCGTCGGCCCGAAAGGCTACGTGCGGACCGACGAACGCATTCATGACGACCTTTGCGAACGCTTGAGCGAGCACGATGCCATCGACGCGTCGGGAATCGAAGTCAAGGTCACGAGTGGCGTCGTCCACCTCAGCGGCGAGGTACCCGAGCGCTATATGAAGCACCTGGCCGAAGACGCCGTGGCGGATGCCACCGGGGTCAAGGACGTGGAGAATTCGATCCGCGTTCGTCGGGGCGGAAAGTTCGAGGAACGCCAGAGCGAGCGAGGCATGTTCGACGAGCCGTCCCTGGATTGAGCAGGCGCGGGCTTAGCAGGCCGCTAATCCGCTCGCCTCGCGGATCGCCTGTTCCAGTTGATGGGCGCTATAGGGTTTATGCACCAGCGGCGCGCGATAGCGCCCGGGTATATCCACCGGCATCGCCCCCGTGGCGAGCACGTAGGGAATACCCCGGCGCTGGAGTTCATCCAGCGCGGGATACGCCATGACACCCTGCAGGTCGAGATCGACCACCGCCACGTCGCAACGCTCCACATGGGCGACGCGAATGGCTTCTTCGATACAGCCGGCGCAAGCGGCCACATCGTAGCCAAGCCGCTCTTCGAGCAGGTCGGTAAGCGCCGAAGCGAGTCCGGAGTGGTCTTCGAACACGATGACGCGAGGCGAGGCTGTGATGCTCATACGTTACCCGCGTAGGAGTTGCCCAGTTCCAACCTACTACCGAATGAACGCCGCGGCTATATACCTATTGACCGATTTTTCATCAAAATGAGAACTGCGTCTTCACGAATGCGAAGGCCTACCTCTTTTGCCACGATTTAAGGACACGAAACCGGCAGAAGTCACTTACCAGAGATCGTGTTTGCGCAAGACATCCACGAGACGGCGCGACGCCAGGGCAAGCAGCTTGCGGCGTGCGTACGTACGCCACGCCAGCCACGTCAGCAGCTTGTCCTTCCATTTGTCGGTGGCGACGGCATACAACGCGTCCATGCGTTTGCTTATCGCCGGCATCAGACTCGCCGGGTCGAACGCGCCCTTGGGCCATTCCGGCAGACAATCCTCCCGCCGCGCCGGGTCGCACTCGCCGATCAGCGGAATGACGGGCGCATGAAGCACGCCGTCACGCGTGCGCAGGTAGCCCGCCATCGCCGGATCGCCGGTCCAGGAGGCGACGATCGGGTTGTTCGCGGGCACGAGGAAATGCTCGGCCAGGAAGCGCTGCGCGTTGCGCCGGCCGAGCAGGAAATCATGCCGGCGATACGCTTCGGCGAAGAACCCGGAGAACCCACCCAAAGCGCCCGCCGCCACCGCCCGGCCACCCAGCCAGCGCACCGAGCCATCCGCGGACGAACGGGTCGGCGCGATGAGGAAGCGGCTGTAGACGGCATCGTCCATCGCCAGGGCGATCTCGCGGGGTTTGAACCGGGCCTGCTGCTTCCAGGAGGCGAACAACGCCGCCAGAGCGCCGACGACATTGAGCGGAGCCGCGTACTCCGGGCCGAGATCGTCCGGCTCGGGGAACGGGTCCACCATCAACACGATGCGGTTCACCTGATCGCCCCGCCGCGGGTTGCGGCCGAGCATGCCCGCCAGTTCGGTCCGGGCCAGCTCGAATGGCTCGTTGTCCATCGCGCCGCCGTCCACGCCCACGAAGCGATAGGTGGCGGAACCGTGGTCGAGCACGTCGCGCTTCGGCTCGATCGTCACCACGCGAGACATGCCGTGCTCGTCGGGGATCACGACGCTGCGCTGCAGGTAGTCGCTCCAGCGCCGTTCCACTTCGCGGTGGCGCAACCCGCCGGGGAACGCCGACGAGGCCAGCGCGGCGGTCATCAACGCACTCCAGCCCCTGTCCGGGAGCCGTTTGGGGTGCGCCACGTAGAGGTCGTCCGGATACTGCCACGCTCGGTCGTAGATGCCCTGCCCCGTGTCTACCGAGAAACGCAGGTAGTCCTCGTGCGCCACCATCCCGTGGCCGGCCTGCGCGCCATTGCCGGCGAACGGCACGGCATAAGGAATGCCGCGGAGGTTTGTGACGGTGAAGACGAACTTCAGGGGGTTCGCGATGTACCGCCTGGCGAGTGGTTCGCCCTGGAAACGCAAGGCATTCGCCGCGATCTCGTCCAGGCAATGGGTATCCAGCAACGAGGCGATCGGAAGGTCCTTGTCGGCGAGATCGTTCGTGCCGAGGAAGTGGCGGATATCCACCCGCTTCACCCAGGCATCGTAGAAGGGATTGGCCACCGCGGCCTCACCCTCCGAGGCGTGCACGTGCGGAAACGCGTAAGGCAGCGCCACGGCGGAGATCACCCCGTTGATGCTGCCCGCCGAGGCACCGGACACCACACGCAACAGGACATCGTGGTCCGGTACGGGCAGGCCGGCTTCCTTCGCCACATACCAGCGCTCGAGCGCTTCGTAGAGGAAGTCGAGCACCCCGGCGGCGTAGGCCCCTCCTGAGACCGCGCCGGCAAGGGCGAGGCCGAGTTCGAACGTGCGCTCGCGCGGCGGTGGCGTGATGTCCGGGTGCGCGAGGGGAAGATCGGTGTCGGGCATGCCCGCTCCCTTCGATAGGTCCCTGGAGATTATCGGCGAACACGCCGGGTCAAACCCCGATCGTCACCACGTTTCCGAGGATAGCCGTCAATGCGGCGGCAGCCTCCCCCCGGACGTTTCGCGTATTCCTTGAGTAGGCCAGATGGAGGATTGCGAACGGGCGCCGGATTCGGCCTTAATCGCCGGATGCGTTACGTCATGGCAGCCCAGGAGATATCTCTGGAGGCCCTCGGGCTGCTCCAGGCCTTGCTGCACCACGATTACGACGAAGCTCAGTTCCGCGCCAACCACGTGGCGCGCCACGCCTTGCAACACGAACACCTGAGCGTGGCGGATGCGGCCGAGCGCATCGAATCGTTATTGGCCAGCGGCTGCCCTAACGCGATGGAGTTGCGTATCGCCCTGCGTTCACTGGCCGCGTCCGTCGACCGCATGCAAGACACCGCCCTGCGCCGCGCCGGCCGCCTGTTCTGAATTTTTGTGACGGCACACGGGGACAAGCGGAAAGCCTCGCGCCCGGGATACGATCGACGCCGGATCCGCGGAGCTTACCCATGACGACCCAGAACGACGGCATCGACCCCAAGGCACGACCCAGCGGCACCGGCTGCGTCGAGTGCGAGCAGACCGGCAGCTGGTGGTTCCACCTTCGCCGCTGCGCCCAATGCGGGCATATCGGGTGCTGCGACGACTCCCTGAACAAGCACGCCAGCAAGCACGCCCAGGAAACCGGCCATCCGATCATCCAGAGCTTCGAGCCCGGTGAGGACTGGTTCTACGACTACCGCAACGACGACATGTTCGAAGGCCCGGCGCTGGCGCCGCCGCATAGCCATCCGGTGGACCAGCCGGTACCGGGTCCCGAAGGACGCGTGCCTCCACGCTGGCAGCGCCTGCTCGTCTGAAGGCGACCCCGTCAGGCGGGGAAGAACGCCGGGTCGATGTCGATGAGCACGGGATCGTGCAGGCGGATGGCCTGCTCCTCCGACGGCTCATACGGCACGTAGATGAAGCGCGCGAAACCTTCGGCCTCAAGGCGCACGCGGATCGCGTCGCGCGAAGGCACTTCCAGTTCTTCCGGCACGGTGGCGTTCGCCACCAGGGCGGCGGCGCGGATGCGGCCGTCCGCACCCGCGGCGGCCAGTCGATCGGACACGGCCACGTAGACATCCTGCGTGCTGGGATGATCGTCATCCCCGTCGTAGCCCCCCTCCGCGGCGATCTGGCCGTCCAATCCCAGCGTCGCGCCGAACGGATAGAACTCGCCGTTCTTCTGCAACATCTGCTGGGCGAACTCCACGGCGAAGCCGAACAGCTTCTCCAGTTGCTCTTGCGTCACAGCCATGGCCACTCCCCGATCGATTCGCATGCCGCCTGCGGCAGCGGAAAGGGGATCGTAAGTCAGATGGCGGGGAAAGGCGACCGCGATGCCTTCAGCCGTGCGCGACGGGGCGTGGCGATCGAAAATCGTGCCACGCCGTGGACAGGACATGCACGCCGGTGCGGGCGAACAACAACGCAAGAGCGCCGCCGAACAGCAGGTCCAGCCATGGCCAGTGCGTCCACGCGATGAGAGCCGTGGTGACGAGCACGCCTGCATTGCCGATCACATCGTTGCGCGAGCACAACCAGACCGAGCGCATGTTGATGTCGTGCGAACGAAACCGCGTGAGCAATGCGAGGCATGCCCCGTTGCCCAGAAGCGCCAGGCTCGCCGCCACCGCCATCACGCCTGGCAAGGGTGCTGGCCCGACGATCAGCTTGTGGATGACTTCAGCCAGCACGAGGCCCGCGAACAGCAACTGCACGAAGCCCTTCATCAACGCCGCGCCCGCACGCGAACGCAGCGAGCGCCCCACGACGACCAGGCTGACCGCGTAAACCAGCGCATCGCCGAGACTGTCCAGCGAGTCGCCCTGGAGCGCCGTCGAATGCGCCCAGATGCCAGCACCGAACTCGCCCGCGAAGATCAGCACATTGATGCCGAGCACCGCCCACAACACGCGTCGCTGCGCCCTGGACCGGGCCAGCGATTCACCGGTGGATTCGCAATCACAGCAAGGCATGTATGTGCCGTCAGGGGGGGAATAGATAGACTACAACCCCTTGCCTTCGCTGTCAGACCAACGGCGCATCGCCGCGACAGGCGCCTAGCACCAGTTTCCGAAGCCATTGGTGGGCGGCATCCCGATCGAGACGTGGATGCCACATCTGCGAAACGGTGATACCGGGGGTTTCGACGGGAAGGCCGAACGCATGGATCGCACGAGGCCCCGCGTGATCTTCGAGACGCGAAATCGCGTCGACGAACGAGGCGGGCACGAGGCCGACGAGGTCCGACGTTCGTACCACGGCCAGCACGGCCGGGAAACTCGGCACCACCGCCGCAATGTGCCGTTTCATATCGAGCGCCGCGAGCGCGTCGTCGACCGGGCCAGCCGTACGCCCCGTGCGCGATGCGACGACATGGCCGAAGGCGACGTAGTGCTGGGGTGTCACGCTCTTCTTCGCGGCCAGTGGATGTCCTCTCCTGACCACGCCCACGAAACGATCGCGAAACAGCGCCTGCACGCGCACCTCCGGACCCATGTCGGCGACGACACCGATCTCGAGATCGGCCAGCCCTTCGCGCAGGTACGTGGATGTTTTCTCGGCCTTCGGCGCGAAGCGCAGGGAGACGCGTGGCGCTTCCCTTGCCGCTTCGGCGATGAGCACGGCTCCGAATGCTTCCACGAAACCGTCGTTCGCCCGGATCGTGAACGTGCGATGCAAGCTCGTGACATCGCTTTCGCTGACCGCGGGACGAAGCATGGCGAGGGCCTCATGGACGATGTCCCGTGTGCGTCCGCGAAGCGCTTCCGCATAAGGCGTCAGCACCATGCCCCGCCCTGCCCGGACGAGCAGCGGATCGTTGGTGACGGCACGCAATCGGGCAAGGGTCCGGCTCATGGCCGAGTCGCTCAATCCCAGGCGTCGCGACGCCTTCGCCACGCTCCCTTCGGCAAGCAGCGCGTCGAGCGCGATCAACAGGTTCAGGTCTGGCTCGGTCATGGCTCATCCTACGGCAGCAGGCATGACAAGGCGTTCGACGCAATGAATACCTGCGGCCCGCGCGCCTTCCGCCTATCCGATCCGTCCCTATCGTAAGCGGACCGCTCTTCAGGATCGATCGATGAAACCCTCCCCCAAAACCGTTCTGCTTATTGGCGCGTCCCGCGGCCTCGGGTTCGCCATGACCAAAGAATTCTTGCGCCGTGGCTGGAAGGTGATTGCCACGGGGCGGGTCGGTTCGACCGACCGGCTTCGCCAACTCTCGGCGGCGTCCCCCGACGCGCTCGACGTGGAAATCGTGGACATCACCCTTCCGGAACAGGTCGCCAGCCTTCGAGCGCGTCTCTCGGATCGGCCACTGGACGTACTTTTCGTGAATGCCGGTGTCACGAACGACCATCGCGAGACCATCGCCGATGTCTCCACGGAGGAATTCGTCCGCGTGATGGTGACGAACTCCTTGAGCCCAATGCGAGTCGTCGAGACGTTCCAGGATCTGGTGCGTCCGGAAGGGACCATCGGCGTGATGTCGTCCGGCCAGGGCAGTCTCACCAACAATACCAACGGCAACCACGAGGTCTATCGTGGCAGCAAGGCCGCGCTCAACATGTTCATGCGCAGCTTCGCCGCCCGGCACGCCGGCGATCCACGCACGTTGCTTCTCATGGCGCCGGGATGGGTGCGGACGGATATGGGTGGTCCCGACGCTCGCTTAAGCATCGAGGAGAGTATTCCGAACCTGCTCGATACGATGGAGGCCCATGAAGGGCGCGGTGGACTCCACTATCTGGATTATCTGGGGCGGACCGTGCCCTGGTAGGCGATGCCGGAGAACCGGCTCGATGACCGAGCCCAGGGCCGAAGCTCCTGGGCTCGGTCGCTTTGCTCAGCGTTGACTCGAATCCCTATCGCCGCTCAAGGTTTTTATCGTCTTGCCATGCTCATCGAGAAACGCGATCTGGGGCGTACCGGTGGCAGGCACGGACAATTGAATTCGTTCATGCCCTGCGGCATCCATCAAGGATAACGATGCCGATCCGTCATCAGACCGCCCCACCCATATACGGCGATGGTTCGGACCGTTTTCCTGGCTGTCCGAGATAGCCAGTCCAGCGAAGCTATCCGTCTTGTCGTTGACACCGATGAGCTTCACGACTTCATTCGCGTTATAGCGATCGAACGACAGGCTTCCTCCGGCATCCACGACGTCTCCGTTGGCGAGCCGCTTCCCGCCAAAGATAAGCCCGCCGTTCTCCGAGCCTTCGTCGTTGTAGAAGATCATTCCAGCCTGTGGCCGATCCACCTTAGGCTGCTCTTTGCCCTTGACGATCACCCCCGGCATCCGGGCGCCGTTCGTGATGATCATCCGAACCGTGCCGTCAGCCTCGCGCACGTTGATCCGCTGCACATTGATTTCATCGAACGAGGTGGCGGAGGTTTTCGTAAAGCCTGACAGCATCGACACCGCGAAAACCGCCGTGAGTACGCCTGAATAGATCACAAGGAATCGTTGACCGAACATACCTGTCTCCATGTCGAAAAGGACGCGTTCCACCTCGCCGTACGAGAACCGGGTCGCAACCAGCCGCGAGAGGGCAATGTGAAACTGTCACGGAGTGTCCCGTTTGCCATGTGCCAAAGGTGGCTCATTCGCGTCGCTTCACGGGGACGCCTGAGATCGGCCGGCGTTCGACGGGCACAAAAAAACCCGCCAGATGGCGGGTTTCTCTGTGGTTCGATACGGAGTGCCTCCGCTGAAACCGGTTGTTGGTGCCCAAGGGGGGACTCGAACCCCCACAGCCTAAGCCGCTACCACCTCAAGGTAGTGCGTCTACCAATTCCGCCACCTGGGCATAACTTTTACAGCGTGTCGCGTGTGTCGCTGTTTTTATTTCTTGGCCGGTTCGGCGGGAGCCTTGGTGGCTTCCTGCTTCGGGGCCGGAACATCGTTGTTCGCTGCCGGAGCCGGCGCCGTGGCGGCCGGGGTGTCACCGTTGGCTGCGGCGGGTGCGCGGGGCACGTCCGACGCGGCCGGGGTCACCGGAGCGTTGTTGGCGGGAGCGGCCGGCGTGGTGGCGCCGGACATCACACCAAGATCCGCGGCCGGCTGGGGGTTACCCGAGCGACCGAGGTAGATGCCCATGCCGAGGCTGAGCAAGAAAAACAGGGCTGCGAGGACTGCCGTGGCGCGGGTCATGAAGCTCGACGAGCCACGCGCACCGAACACCGTGGCGGAAGCACCGCCACCGAAGCCGGAACCTGCCTCCGCGCCAGCACCGCGCTGCATGAGAATCAGCACGATCATCGCCGCGGCGATCAGGATATAGAAAACGCTGAAGAGAATGAACATGTCTTCTTGGTTTGCCGTGTCGCGATTATCGCGCCGCGGCGCATATATCCAGGAAATCGGAAGCCACCAGGGCGGCGCCACCGATGAGTCCCCCGTCCACGTCCGGTTGGGCGAAAAGTTCGGCCGCATTGGCCGGCTTGACGCTTCCGCCGTAAAGCACCCGGGTCAGGAGCGAGATATTAGCATCCTTTTTTGCCAGTTGGCTACGGATGAAGGCATGAATTTTTTGCACCTTGGCCGGGGTCGCCGTCAGGCCCGTACCGATGGCCCAGACCGGTTCGTAGGCGACCACCGCCTCGCGGAACGCGCCGATGCCGTTGTGCTCCAGCACCGCGGCCAGCTGGCGGCCGATCACCTCCTCGGCGATGCCTGCCTCATGCTCGTCGCGGGTCTCGCCCACGCAGAGGATCGGCGTGAGGTGCGCCTTGCATGCCGCCTCGAACTTCTTCGCCAGCAACGCATCGTTTTCGTGCTGGTACTGGCGCCGTTCCGAATGGCCCACCAGGACCCAGCGGGCGCCGACGTCATGCAACATGTCGCCGGCGATCTCTCCGGTATAGGCCCCCTGCACGTGATGTTCCGACAGGTCCTGCGCACCGAAGCCCAGGCCGCGGTCACCATAGTCGCGTGTCAGGCCATCGAGATACACGTCCGGAGGGAAAACGACGACATCCACGCCATCGGGCCGGTTTTCGACGATCTCCCTGACCAGGGCGTCGGCCATGGCGCGGGAGCCATGCATCTTCCAGTTACCGGCGACCAGCTTCTTGCGCATGGGGCATTCCAGGCGTGGAGAAAGGGGCGGCAGGATAGCGGCGGCACCCTCCCCGGCAAAGCTGCATTGCCGCATGGGAGCCGCCGGACGCGCCGTTCACCGAGGGTAACGCATGCATCGGGCATTTGACCTGGCCGACACCGGCTCCGATGATCCCTTCATGCGCATCCTGAGAATTCTCTTCATCGCCTTCCTCCTCGCCGCCTCCGGGGGCGCGTTCGCGCAGGCGGACGCCCCCAGCACGCCGCAGCAGATCGACGACCTGCGTGGCCGCCTCGACCAGATCGAGAAGGCCATGAAGGACGACAAGATCACCAACACGATCATCGACGACCTGCGCGGGAAATCCGGAGACGTGGCCGGAGACGCGCAGAAGCTGTCCGCCTCGCTGCAACAGAACCGGGACGCGGCGAAGGCACGGCTGGATCAGTTGGGGCCGCCCCCCGCCGCCGGCACCAAGGAAGCCCCGGAGCTCGCCGCCACCCGCAAGGACGCACAGAAGACCTTCGACGCCGTGGATGCGCAGGTCAAGCAAGCCGACGGCATCGCGCTGGAAGCCCAGCAGACGGCGAACCAGCTCTCCGACCTGCGCCGCATCCGTTTCCAGGAACTCATTTCGCAACGCACGAACTCCCCCCTGTCGCGGCCGTTCTGGTCGGAACCGGCGGCGGCTTTCCCTCGTGACGCCGCCAACCTGAGCGACTTCGCCGGCACGGTCAGGACCGACGTCGCGGCCAGCTGGAACGTCGGCAACCGCACGGCATTGATCACCTGCGCGCTGCTCGGCCTGTTACTGATGACCGGCGTGCGCTTCTACATCGAACATCGCGTTCGCCACCTCACCGCCAACCGCATGCCGCCCGGAAGGCTGCGCCGCTCGGCGTTGATCCTCGGCATCGCCCTCACCTCGACGCTCACCACCGGCCTGGGCACGCAACTGCTTTACCTCGGCCTGAACTGGAACGACACCTTCAGCCAGGAGACCGACGAGATCGCGCGCACGATCGTGCAGCTCGTCTTCTTCGGCGCCTTCATCGCCGGCCTCGGCAGGTCGTTGATTTCGGCGAAACGGCCGTCGTGGCGCCTGCCGGCCATTTCCGACCAGACCGCCATCGACCTGCGCCGCTTCCCGATGCTGATCTCGCTGGCGGTAGTGCTGTTCTACTTCCTGAAGCAGTTGAACCACACGATCGGTACCAGCCTCGCCGCCACGGTGCTCACCAGCAGCCTGCAGGCGATCGTTTTCACCACGCTCAGCGCGCTGGCGCTGCTGCGGCTGGGACGCACGCATCATCACGACGAAGACGGCACGCCGCCCGCGCCCCGGCCCATCTGGGCAAGCGTGCTCATCGCGGCGGCATGGATCGCCATCGTCGCGTCGTGGATCGCCTTGCTGACCGGCTTCATCTCGTTCGCCTCGTTCATGGCGGGACAGGTGGTATGGACCGCGATCGTGATCGCCGCGACGTACCTGGCGATGCGCCTCGTCGACGACCTGTTCGAGACGCTGCTTTCCGAGAAGGGCCCGATGAGTGCCCGCGCGCAGGCCATCTTCGGCACCCATCCGAAGCTGCTCGACCAGGCGGGCGTACTGCTGTCGGGTGTGGTTCGCCTGGGCCTGTTCCTGTTCGGCATCACCGCCGTCATGTCCGGCTTCGGCACCGGCACCACCGACCTCCTCACGCTAGGCAGCAAGCTGCAATCGCTGAAGATCTACGACGTCGAACTGAAACCCAGCCAGATCCTCACTTCGATCGCGCTGTTCTTCCTCGGCCTGCTGGCCGTGCGCGTGATCAAGAACTGGATGTCGGAACAGTACCTGCCCAGGACCAATCTCGATCCGGGCATGCGCAGCTCGCTCACCACCCTTCTGGGCTATGTCGGCATCGTGATCGTGGTGGCGATCGCCCTGCTGGCGATGGGCCTCTCGGTGCAGAACGTGACCTGGGTGGCGTCGGCGCTCTCGGTGGGTATCGGTTTCGGCTTGCAGGCGATCGTGCAGAACTTCATTTCCGGCCTCATCCTGCTGGCGGAGCGGCCGGTGAAGGTCGGCGACTGGGTGGTGCTGGACGATGCGGAAGGCGACATCCGCCGCATCAACGTGCGCGCCACCGAGATCCAGGTGGCCGACCGCTCGACCATCATCGTGCCGAACTCGTCGTTCATCACCAAGCCCGTGCGTAACATGACGATGGCCAACCCGCAGGGCCGTGTGCTGATCAAGCTGCCGATGCCGCTGGACAGCGATCCCGTGGACGTGCGCGAGCACATGCTCGAAGCGATGCACGCGCACGCGTCGGTGCAGGAGACGCCGGCCGCGTCGGTCACGCTCGACAACATCGACCGCGCGGCGATGACCTTCGTCGCCGTCTGCTACGTGGGCAGCCCGCGCGACGTCGGCGGCGTGAAGAGCGACCTGTTGTTCGACATCATCGCGCGCCTGCGCGGCGCGGAGATCCCCCTGCTCCGGCCGCAGGACCTCGTGCTGCGCTCGGGCGGCAACATGGGCGACCTGCCCGGCCCGACCGCAGCGGGCGCGCCGAAGGCGTCGACCGATCCGGATCCGGCCAGCTGAAGCTGCTTATTTCGACGCTTCCACGGGTGCCAGGCGGAGGTCCTGGAAATCGAAGCTGAAGTCGGTGAGCGGCGATACCGGCTCCATCCGCACTTCGCGCACCTTGCCGTCGGGGTCGAGCGCGAAGTTGACGAAGGCGTCGCCGTTGAGCGAACGGTCGTTCCAGCGGGCGATGAAGGTATCGTGCTGCCACGGCTCCAGCGTGCCGGTCAGCTGCGCGGTCTTGCTGAAGGTCATCACCAGCTTGCCGCCCTGTTTGGCCACGGTGACATCGCCGTACCACGGATCGCGGTAGGTGCCGGCGTAGCCGTCCAGCGGTAGCGAAGGCTTCGAACCCTTCGCACGCGCCGCTTCGTGCTTCTTCATGCTGTCGTCGGCATTGCCTTCCATCTTCTTCACGCTGGCCGCGTAAGCCGCGATCCAGTCCGTCTTCGGTGCATCCATGTAGGCATCCAGCGCACGCATCGTCACCGCCTGGAACGCCGCACCCGACTCCTGGTTGGTCAGCACGACGATACCGAGCTTCAGGTCGGGCACGAGGGTCAGGCGCGACACCATGCCGGGCCAGCCACCGGTGTGCCAGACGAGCTTGTGACCCCGATAGTCGGAAACGAACCAGCCTTCGCCATAGCCGTAGAAGTTGGGCTTCGCCGCCTTGAGTTCGGGAACATTGGGTTCGGAGATCGTGATGGGGGTGATCAACGACCACATCTCGGTCTGGCGCTTCTCGCTGAAGAGGCGTTGCTCCTTGCCGGAGGCATCGGTGTACGTGCCGCCGGCCAGCTGCATGTTCATCCACTTGGACAGGTCGTGCACGCTGGTGTAGATGCCACCGGCCGTGGGGTTGTTGCTCCAGGACATCGCCCCCACCGGCTTCAGGTCCTTGAAGTCGAACTTCGCATGGCCCGTGGCGATGTCGTCGTTCGGGCCGATGCTGTCCGGTGCATGCGACTGCGATTCGGTCATGCCCAGCGGCACGAAGATGCGCTCGCGCACGAAATCGGCCCATGGCTTGCCCGATACCTGCTCGATCACCAGCCCGGCCACGGCGAAGAGGATGTTGTCGTAGGCGTAGCCGGCACGGAAACTGTTGGCCAGCGGCACGTAGCGCAACCGCTGCACGACTTCCTTCGTGGAATACGAGGTGGCCGGCCAGTACAGCAGGTCGCCCGCGCCCAGGCTGAGGCCGCTGCGATGGGCGAGCAGGTCGCGCACGCGCATCTCACGCGTCACGTACGGGTCGGACATCTGGAACCAAGGCAGGCGGTCGATCACGCGGTCGTTCATGTCGAGCTTGTGCTCGTCGGCGAGGATCGCCAGCGAAGCAGCGGTGAACGCCTTGGTGTTGGACGCGATGGCGAACTGCGTATGCGCATCCACCCTTGCAGGTTCGCCCAGCTTGCGCACGCCCGAGCCCATCTCGAGCACCACCTTGCCGTCCTTGACGATCGCCACCGCGATACCCGGCACGTCGAACTGCTTGCGCGTGGCGTCGACGTAGGCGTCGAAGTCGGCCAGCGCGGCGGGACGCGCGTCGGCGCCGGCGGCGACGGATGCCGGCGCGGCATCCTGCGCATGTGCGGCCAGGGCGAAGGCGAAGCTGGTGACGCCGAAGGCGAGGAGGTGGCGAAGACGCGGCATGTCGTGTCCGGTGGCGGATGAGGTGCCGGGACTATTCCACGTCGCGCGGCCTGGCGAAAGACCTCGCCAGGCGATGGATCACACCGACCGCTTCTGGCTCAGGATCACGCTGCCGAGGATGATCGCGCCCGCCAGCGCCATGGTCGGCGTCAGGGCCTCGCCAAGGAACATCCACGCCCAGCCCACGCCGAACAAGGGCACGAGGTAGGTCGAGGTCGCGGCGCGCGAGGCACCGATACGCTGGATGAGACGGAAGTAGAAGGCATAAGCCAGGCCGGTGCACACCACGCCGAGCGCGATGACCGCGGTCCACGACTTCGCCGGAATCGGCGCGTCCGGCCAGGTCAGCAGCGCCAGCGGAGCCATCAGAAGGGTGGCGCCCGACAGGCAGCCGGCCGCCACCGCGGTGGGCGCGATATCCGACAGGTACTTCTTGATGAGGTTGGCCGCCAGGCCATAACAGAACGCCGCGGCGGCACCGGCGAGCGCCGCGGGCGCGACGTTTTCCCCCGCGGTGCGGCCGGTGGCCAACACCACGACACCGACGAAACCCGCCACGAGCGCGATCGCCTTGCGCGTGCCGATCTTTTCACCGAAACCGACAAAAGCCACCAGGGCGGCGAACAGGACCGTCATGCTGTTGGCGATGGCGCCGATACCCGCCGGTGCCCGCTCCGCGCCCCAGGCGAACAAGGTGAAGGGGATGGCGGCGCTCAGCGCGCCCAGCACCAGCATCTTCCACAGGTGGGCGAGACGGATCGTCTTGCGGGCGCGCAGCAGCAAGGGCAGCAGGATCACCGAGCCGAACAGCAGGCGCGTGGCAACCATGGGGAACGGCCCGAAGTCCTTGGCCGCCACTCGCATGAAGAGAAACGAACCACCCCAGATGGCGCCGAGGGCGACAAGCTCCACCGGCGTGCGCCAGTCCCTCTCGGCGGCGGACACGATGGATTCGACGGGGGTATCGGCGGCGGACATACGAACCTCGCTTGTGGCTGAGTCTTATTGTCGCTGGAACCGGAGGCCGCACAAGCGCATCCTTTGCAAGCCAGCCTCTCATTTGATTCATCCCTACGATGCGTTCCGCCCTGCTCCCCGCCCTCGCCGCCTTCGCCTCCGCCGCCCGGCACCAGAACTTCGCCCATGCGGCCGAGGAACTCCACCTCACCGCCAGCGCGGTGAGCCACCACGTGCGCAAGCTGGAAACCGCCTTGGGCGTGAGCCTGTTCCAGCGCCACGCGCGTGGCGTGGCCCTGACCCCAGAGGGACGCCTGCTCGCCGACGCCGCGGGCTCAGCCCTGGCCGAGGTGGAATCGGTACTCGACAGCTTGCGCCAGCATCGCCGGGACAACGGGCTGCGCCTGAGCGTCCTGCCGTCCCTTGCGGCCAACTGGCTCACGCCCCGCCTGCGCCGGTTCATCGACGCGCATCCCACGGTACGATTGTCGATCGATACCGATCGCTCGCTGGTGCGCTTCGAGGAGGGCGGCCCCGATCTCGGACTCCGCTATGGCCTCGGTCAATGGCCGGGCCTGACCTCGCGCTTCCTCATGGACGATTCGTTGCAGCCCCTCGCGTCACCGGAACTGGCGTCGCAGGTGCAGGTCGCCGAGGACGTCGCCGGCCTGCCTCTTCTCACCGACATCGCGCCGGAAGGCTGGCGCGAGTGGTTTCGCGCCGCGGGTGTCCGCTACCCGCGCGGTGGCACGATGCATACGATCAGCGACTCGGCCGATGGCCTGAACGCCGCGGCGGCGGGGTTGGGCGCGGTGCTCGCGCGGACCGCGGCTCGCCGCCGCGCACCTTGCGGACGGCCGGTTGGTTCGCTTGCCGGGGCCGGAGTTACCGACGCGGTATGCCTATTACCTCGTGCATTCCGCGCACCGCCCGCCTTCCGCGGCGGCGCTGGCGTTCATCGGGTGGATCGAGCGGGAGGCGCAGGAACCGCGGGGCTGAAGAGCATCGCCGACAGGGTCGGCTCCCACCAGAACGGCAACCTCCCAGCCAGAGCGGCAACCTCCCAGCCAGAGCGGCAACCTGCTCGGTGGGAGCCGACCCTGTCGGCGATACCTGCGAAGCCGAACCCACCGTAAAACCCGAACCCGCTCGCCAGCCGAACCTACTCGACCCCGACGAACCCGCCCGTCTGATGCGCCCACAACCGCGCATACAGGCCACCGCGCGCGATCAGCTCGCCATGCGTGCCAGTCTCCACGATCGCACCATGCTCCATCACCACCAACCGGTCCATCTTCGCGATCGTCGAAAGACGGTGCGCGATGGCGATCACCGTCTTGCCGCGCATCAGGGTTTCCAGGCTTTCCTGGATGGCCGCCTCCGCTTCGGAATCCAACGCCGAGGTCGCCTCGTCGAGCACGAGGATCGGCGCGTCCTTCAGCAGCACGCGCGCGATGGCGATGCGCTGGCGCTGGCCACCGGACAACTTGACGCCCCGCTCGCCCGCATGGGCCTCGTAGCCGGTGCGCCCCTCGCCGTCGGAGAGGCCCGGAATGAACTCGTCGGCCCGCGCCTGGCGGACGGCCTCGGCCATCTCGGCTTCACTCGCGTCCGGCCGGCCATACAGCAGGTTGTCGCGGATGGAGCGATGCAACAACGACGTGTCCTGCGTGACGACGCCGATGTTCGAACGCAGCGACTCCTGCGTGACCCTGGCGATGTCCTGCCCGTCGATGAAGATACGGCCATCCTCGAGGTCGTACAGGCGCAGCAACACATTCACCAGCGTCGACTTGCCCGCGCCCGAGGGACCGACCAGGCCGATCTTCTCGCCCGGCCGGACGATCAGGTCCAGGCCACCGATGATGCCGCCGGCCCGGCCGTAGTGGAAATGGATGTTGTCGAAACGGACCTCGCCCTTCGTCACGCGAAGCGGAAGCGCATCGTCGCGGTCGACCACGGTGCGTTCCTGGGCGAGCGTGGTGATGCCGTCCTGCACCGTGCCGACGTTGTCGAAGATGCCGTTGACGACCCACATGATCCAGCCGGACATGTTGTTGATGCGGATCACCAGGCCCACGGCCAGCGCCACCTGTCCCGTGGAGACCGTGCCGCGCGACCACAGCCACAGCGCCAGCGCACTCGTGCCCGCGATCAGCAAGCCATTGAGTGACGTGATGGCGACGTCCATCGAGGTGATCATGCGGCTGGAGGAACGCACCTTGTCGGTCTGCTCCTGCATCGCCTCCTTCGCATACGCCTCTTCGCGGTGCGTATGCGCGAAGAGCTTCAGCGTCATCACGTTGCTGTAGCCATCGACGATGCGGCCCATCAACTTGGACCGCGCCTCGGATGCTTTCCACGAGCGCTCCTTCACCCTCGGCACGAAGAACACCAGCATGCCGATGTATGCCGCGATCCACAGCACCAGCGGCAGGGCCAGCCAGACATCGGCCTTGGCGAACAGATAGACCGAGGTCCCCGCGTAGACGCTCACGTACCACAAGGCGTCCACCACCTGCACCGCGGACTCGCGCAGCGCCGGTGCCGTCTGCATGATCCGGTTCGCAATGCGGCCGGCGAAATCGTTCTGGAAGAACGACAGGCTCTGCTTGAGCACGTAGCGATGATGCTGCCAGCGGACCATATTGGTCATGCCGGGGCTGAGTGTCTGGTTCACCAGCAGGTCGTGCAGGCCGATCGCCATCGGGCGCAGGATCACCACGACGAAGCCCATCCAGGCGAGCGTGCGCCAATGTGTCTGGAAGAACACGGCCGCCGGCGTCTTCTGCGCCATGTCGACCACGCGGCCGAGGAAGTCGAACAGCGCCACCTCGATCAGAGCCACGGCCAGACCCACGACCAGGGCGGCGGCGAAGACCTTCCACACCTGGCGCAGGTAATAGGCGTAGAAGCGTACGACGCCCTTGGGCGGGGCGCGGTCGGGCGCCTCGCGGAAGATGTCGATGAGGGATTCGAACCAGCGAAAGATCATCGGCCCATTGTAGTCCGCCCGGGCGCGCACGGCATGTGCAGGCGCGGGCCCGCGGTCAGGGCACCCGGCCCGAGCCGCTGAGGCGGCTTCCGGCAAGGGTTCGATCGAGCGCGACGAAGGCCGTTCCCAAAATGAGGAAGACGACACCGACCAGCGTCGTGTTCACTAGCGCCGTCGCGTAACCGAGGCGGTCGACGTCCAGGAAGGGATACGGGTATTCGTGCACGATCGCACCACGGGCAAAGGTCCACAGGGCGAATACCAGCGGAAACCACAGCCAGCGCAAGGCGTCACGCCACACCAGCGTCCCGTGCGGGAGCAACGCGATCCACCAGACGAGGTACAGCGCCGGCACCACGTAATGCAACGCCCTGTCCGCGACGAGTTGCGGGCCGTGAGGTTCCCATGTCGACTGCAGCACGGTCGCGTACACCAGGCAGGTGACGGTGATCGACACCGCCGCGAGCCCGCGAGCGCGCGGGCGGCGCCAGAACGCGAGCGGTCCCCAACCGCCACCTATCGCCGTCGATGCGGCCACCAGACCGACCAGCACGTTGGAAAGGATGGTGAAGAAGCTGAAGAAGCGCAGCACCTCCAGGCTGTCGAAGCCGGCCCACATCGTCAGCCAGTACTGCAAGACGAGCGCCGGCCACGCCACCGCCGCGACGACGATGGCGAAGAGGTTGGAGACCGCGGTGACGCGCGGAGACATCGGGCCCTCCGTCAGCGCGGCCAGGTGTCGTTCGAACGGTCGCGATCGGGAATCGCGTGGCCGGGATCGATTTGGGCACGCACCACCTTGCGCCCACCCGGCACGGTCACCTCGAAGCTCTTGTGCTGTTGCCAGGTCTCCACGGGGATGCGGATGTCGAGCGTGGTCTTGTCCTCGAAGGTGACGCGAAGCGTCGCCGGCATCACGAGCTGGTCGCGGTTTTCCACGGTGACGTTCGAGCCGTCGACCTTGGTGACCGCCATGTCGAGCTGCCAGTTGTTTGCGAACCATCCACGCCAGAACCAGGACAGGTCCTCACCCGTTTCGCTTTCCATCAGGCGGAAGAAGTCCGAAGGCGAGGGATGCCTGTACGCCCACGTGGCGATGTACTTGCGGAACGCGGGATCGAAACGCTCCGGCCCCACGATCTGCTCGCGCAACAGGACCAGCCCGAGCGCGGCCTTGAAGTAAGTCGCGGGATGGCGGTACTTCTCCTTGACCATATCGGCGCCGATCAGCAACGGCGGCGCGTCCGCGTCGGCCAGCAGGGGCAGGATCTCGTCGACGGGATTGCCACCCTTCGGCGCGTATTCGCCGTCACGCTTGGGCGCGAATTCGCCATGGTTGAAGGCATCGGCCTCGTACACGTCGATGAAGGTGTTGAAGCCCTCGTCCATCCATGCGTTACGGCGCTCGTCGCTGCCGACGATCATCGGGAACCAGGTATGGCCGATCTCGTGCGCGGTGACCATGTGCAACGCCTTGGCCGGCGCCTTCATGGGATCGAAGACGATGCCCGGATATTCCATGCCGCTGGCGGCCGAACCGGCTTCGTTGATCGCGACGGGATACGGGTACGGATACCACTTGCTGGAAAAATGCTCTACCGAAGCCTTCAGGTATTCCGTGGAACGGCCCCAGCTGGCGTCTCCGACGCTCTCCACCGGATAGACCGACATCGCCAGAGCCTTCTTGCCTTCCGGCAGGTTGATCCGCGCCGCATCCCACACATACGCCGTCGACGCACCGAAGGCCACGTCGCGCGTGTTCTTCATGCGGAATTTCCAGGTGAGCGTGCCACCCTTCTTCGGCCGGCTGGCCGGATCGGTCACTTCGGCGGGCGTCCGGATCATCACCGTCGCATCGCTTTCGCGGGCCTTGGCAAGTCGTTCGCGCTGCGTGGCGGTGAGGACGTCCTCGGCGTTCACCAGTTCACCCGAGCCGGCGACGATCATGTCCGAAGGGACGGTGACCGCGTAATCGAAGTCGCCATATTCCAGGTAGAACTCGCTGTTGAGGTACGGCGCCGTGTCCCAGCCGCGCAGGTCGTCGTAGACGCACATGCGCGGATACCACTGAGCCATCTCGTAGATATCGCCGTTCTTCGAGGGAGCGAACCCGGTGCGGCCACCGAAGTCGCCGGGCAAGTCGTAGGAATACGCGATCGTCAACGATATCTTGCCGCCGCGTGCCGCCAGCGCCTCGGGCAACCTCACCTGCATGCGCGTGTCGCTGACGATATATTTCACGGCGACCTCCTTGCCGTCCTGCTTCACCGTCACCGAAGCGATGCGATAGCCATCGGTGTGGCGCTTTTCCGTCTTCCCCGAGGTGAAGTTGCCCCGGGCATCGGCGGTGAAACGATTCTCGTCCAACTGAAGCCACAACACGTCCAGCGCGTCGGGGCTGTTGTTCGTGTAGTGGATGGTCGCCTTGCCCGTCATGGTGTTCTTGGCCGGGTCGAGGGTGGCGGCGAGGTCGTAGTCGGCGCGGTTCTGCCAGAACAGGGGACCGGGCATGCCACTGCCGGAGCGGTACGCGTTGACCGGCTGGGGATAGGTGAATGGCGCGAAGGTCTCGCGCGGATCGAAGGTGGCGGCCGTGGCGCCCAGCGCCCCCGCGAGAGTGACGACGGCGAGTGACAGGCGGACAACGTTTTTCATCGGGCGGCACCCTGGGGACGACCCCTCAGCGTAACCGGCAAACGAAGGCCACCTCTACCCTGCCGAAAGTCAGGTCAACGCAGATCGACCTTGCGGCTCTCACCATTCCGTCAAGCCCGCGCCGCCGTGGGCCGACGCGACCGTCACACGATGAAAGCGGTCGACTTACGAGGCTGCAAAACGCACTATTGGGGGAGCCTGACCTGCCGGGATCGCCGCGCCATATCCCTATGTATACCTTGCATCCCGCCAGGACATCCGCATATTCCCCACGTTCCATACATCGAGGACCCCACGCATGAAAATCGGTTTGATCGGACTGGGCCGCATGGGCGGCAACATCGCCCGCCGCCTGATGAGGGACGGTCACCAGACCGTGGTGTACGACAACAATCCCGGCGCCCGCGCGGCGCTGGCGAAGGATGGCGGTGAAGCCGTCGAGTCCCTGGAGGCCCTGGTCAAGGCGCTGCCCTCGCCCCGCGTGGTGTGGGTCATGCTGCCGGCCGGCGAGATCACCGAGACCACCATCGCCAAGGTCAGCGACCTGATGGGCAAGGACGACATCATCATCGACGGCGGCAACACGTTCTACAAGGACGACGCCCGCCGTGCGGAGACCCTGGCCGCCAAGGGCCAGCATTACGTCGACGTCGGCACGTCCGGCGGCGTGTGGGGCCTCGAACGCGGCTACTGCATGATGATCGGCGGCGACAAGCAGACCGTCGACTACCTCGATCCCATCTTCAAGACCCTCGCCCCCGGCGCCGGCGACATCCCGCGCACCGAAGGCCGCGAAGGCCGCGATCCGCGCGTCGAGAACGGCTACATGCACGCCGGCCCCGCCGGTGCGGGCCACTTCGTCAAGATGATCCACAACGGCATCGAGTACGGCATGATGCAGTCGTTCGCGGAAGGCTTCGACATCCTGAAGAACCGCAACGCCGGCCATTTGCCGGAGCGCGAGCGCTACGAACTCGACATGGCCGACATCGCCGAAGTCTGGCGCCGCGGCAGCGTCGTGTCCTCCTGGTTGCTCGACCTCACCGCCAGCGCTCTGGCCAAGGGACCGGAACTGGACAATTATTCCGGCTACGTCGACGACTCCGGCGAAGGCCGCTGGACGATCAACGCGGCGATCGAGCAGGCCGTTCCCGCCGAAGTGCTCACCTCCGCGCTGTTCGCCCGCTTCCGTTCGCGCCAGGACCATACCTACGCCGAACGCCTGCTGTCCGCGATGCGCATGGGCTTTGGTGGTCACATCGAAGGCCGCGGCAAGCCGCCGAAGGAAGGCGATCACTCCTGAGCGGGTGATCCCTGAGTAAACGATCCTGGTGAGAGCTCGGTGGGAGCCGACCCTGTCGGCGATGGGTGCTTGCCGCACCCTGGGCCCCGCTACCGCGGGATCGCCGACAAGGTCGGCTCCCACCACCAGGTCCACTCTACTTGCGAACGGTCAGGATTCGCCGTCGAGTTCGCGCAAGCGCTCGCGCCAGCTTTCCGGTGTCTGTGGTTTGACGAACAACGCCACGATCGGCAGCTTGGCCTCTTTCGTCCGCGCCTCGATCGTCCTCACGCACTGTTCGATTTCCACTGTGGTCAGGCGGTCGTCGAAGGCGGCAGATAACGCCACCAGCACATGGTCCGGCCCCACCTGCACGGTGAGCACGCCATTGACCGCCTCCACGCCTTCCACCTTTCCCGCGATGCTACAGACATCGGCGAGCAGGTGTGGCTGCGCGGGCTCGCCGATGAGCAGGGCCTTGCTCTCGCGCGCGAGCATCGCCGACGCCAGCGCCAGCACCGCCGCGATGCCGATGGAGGCCCAGCCGTCGATGCGTGGATCGCCCAGCGCGTGCGACAGGTATATGCCCATCGCGGCGATGGCGAGTCCGATCAACGCCGCGCTGTCCTCGAACAGCACGGAGAATGTGGTCGGGTCCTTCGTACTGCGGAACGCCTCGAAGTAGCCTAGCTTGCCCTTCTTGCGCTGCACGCTCTTGAGCGAAAGCCACCACGACGTGCCTTCGAAGAGCACGCCCACCGCGAGCACGATGTAGTTCAACGTGGGATCGCGCAGCGGTTCCGGCGAAAGGATGTGATTGACGCCTTCGTACAGCGAAAAGCCCGCACCGAGCGCCAACACCAGCAAGGCGACGATGAAGCTCCAGAAGTACAGTTCCCTTCCGAATCCCAGTGGATGCTGCCGGTCGGGCCGTCGCTGCGACCGGCGCAATCCGTGCAGCAGCAAGACCTCGTTGATGCTGTCGACCAGTGAATGCACGCCTTCGGAAAGCATGGCGGAGCTGCCGCTCACCGCCGCCGCGATGAACTTGGCGATGGCGATGCCGACATTGGCCGCGAGCGCGGCATAGACGACGAGTCGTGAACTGTGGGCCATGGAGGAAATTCCTCGCCAACTTCGGAATGCACGTCGAAGGTAGCAGTCCTCCCGGCCAAACAAAAAGGCCGCGCCCCGCGGCGCGGCCTTTTTGTTGGCGGGAACAAATCTCGCCAGATCCGGGTGGGAAGCCGCTTCAGCGGCGATGGGTGCTTGCCTCAACCTGCCCGCTACCGCGGGATCGCCGACAAGGTCGGCTCCCACCAGTCATCGCGGAAGGTCGGCTCCCACCACTCAGCTGAAGAGGTGCTGCACGCCGGCGCGCTCTTCGCGCAGTTCCTTGTCGGTCGCGTCGATGCGTGCCTGGGAGAACTCGTTGATCTTCAGGCCCTGGACGATGGCGTACTTGCCATCCTTCACCGTGACCGGGTAACCGAAGATCACGCCCGGCTCGATGCCGTAGGAGCCATCGGACGGGATACCCATGGAAACCCAGTCGCCCTCGGCCGTGCCGAGCGCCCAGTCGCGCATGTGGTCGATCGCCGCTGAGGCGGCCGAGGCGGCCGACGAGGCGCCACGCGCCTTGATGATCGCCGCGCCGCGCTGCTGCACGGTCGGGATGAAGGTGTCGGCGTACCAGGACTGGTCGACCAGTTCGAGCGCCGCCTTGCCCTTCACGGTGGTCTCGTGGAGGTCCGGGTACTGCGTGGAGCTGTGGTTGCCCCAGATGGTGACCTTCTTGATGTCGGTCGTATGCGCGCCCGTCTTCTCGGCGAGCTGCGACAGCGCGCGGTTGTGGTCGAGGCGGACCATCGCCGTGAAGCACTTCGGATCGAGATCCGGGGCGTTCTGCTGGGCGATCAGCGCATTGGTGTTGGCAGGATTGCCGACGACCAGCACGCGCACGTCGCGCTTGGCGTGATCGTTCAGGGCCTTGCCCTGCGGGCCGAAGATGGCGCCGTTGGCTTCCAGCAGATCCTTGCGCTCCATGCCCGGGCCGCGCGGACGCGCGCCGACGAGCAGCGCGTAGTCGACATCCTTGAAGGCGACATTCACGTCGTCGGTGGCGACCACGCCGGCCAGCGTCGGGAACGCGCAGTCGTTGAGTTCCATCACCACGCCCTGCAGGGACGGCAAGGCCGGGGTGATTTCGAGCAGGTGCAGGATCACCGGCTGATCCGGGCCCAGCATGTCGCCAGCGGCGATACGGAACAGCAAGGCATAACCGATCTGGCCGGCTGCGCCGGTGACGGCAACGCGAACGGGTGCTTTCATCTTTCGACTCCTCGGGGATATCGCTTGGGACTGACGATCAGTTCAGTTCGGCGAAGAACTCGACGATACGGGCCATGCCCTTGTCGAGTGCCTCGTCGGGGCAGGAATAGGAAATGCGCAGCGCACGTGGCTCGCCGAACGCGGAGCCGGGTACGCAGGCCACGCCCTTGGCTTCCAGCAACACGGCGCAGAAGTCGACGTCGGACTCGATGGCCACGCCGTTGTGATTCTTGCCAAAAGCCACGGAGATGTCCGGGAACGCGTAGAACGCGCCTTGCGGACGCGGGCAGACCACGCCCGGGATGGACACCAGGGCGTTGTACACGCGGTCGCGCTTGGCCGCGAATTCCACGCACTTCGCCGCCGGCACGTCCTGCGGACCGGAAAGCGCGGCGACGGCCGCTGCCCCGACCACTTCGGGAAGGCTGGTGATGTGATTGGAGTTGAGCGTCGTGACGGCCAACGCAACGGCTTCGGGCGCGGCGATGAAACCCACGCGCCAGCCGGGCATGCCGTAGGTCTTCGACAGCGAGTCGACGAAGATCACGCGGTCCTTCAGTTCCGGACGCACGTGCACGAAGTTGTGATAGCCGACGCCGTCGAACACCATCGTGTTGTAGATGTCGTCGGTGATGATCCAGGTGTCCGGATACTTCGCGATCACGTCGGCGAGCGCGACGATTTCCTCGCGCGTGTAGACCATGCCCGTGGGGTTGGACGGGTTGTTGAACAGGAACACGCGCGGCTTGCGGGCCAGCGCGGCATCGAGCTGGGCCGGCGTGAGCTTGTAGTGCTGCTCCGGCGGGCACGGCAGGATGTTGATCTTCGCGCCGACGATCTCGGCGATGTCGAGGTAGCTGGTCCAGTACGGCGCCGGGAAGGCGATCTCGTCGCCTTCGTCGAGCAGGGCCTCGGCGAGGTTGTAGAGCACCTGCTTGGCGCCCACGCCGGTCGTCACGTTGGCGCGGGTGTAGCCGCTGAGACCCAGTGCCTCGATGTGCGCGAGGAACGCGTCGATGAGCGCGTCGGCGCCGCGATTGCTGCCGTACTGGCCCGAGTCCTTCGCCAGCGCCTCGCGGGCGGCGGCGTAGACGTGCTCGCCGGGGAGGAAATTGGGCACGCCGATCGAGAAGCTGACGATGTCGCGCCCCTCGGCTTTCAGGCGCTTGGCCTTCTCGGCAATGACCATGATCGCACTGGGTTTCGCGCGACCCATACGCTTGGCGAGCTGCGGCATCGTTTCCTCGGCGGGGGGATGGGCAAAGGCGGGCATTTTAACACGGGGTGCGGAGGTCTGACCGCGCTGCCGCGCGGATCGCCGACAGGGTCGGCTCCCACCGGATGGCCTTACTCCTGGGCTGTATGGCCGCGCTGCCGCGCGGATCGCCGGCAGGGTCGGCTCCCACCAAGCCGCCCATCCTTGACAGGATCGGCTCCCACCAAGCCGCCTACCTTTGTGGGAGCCGACCCTGTCGGCGATTCGGGAACACGAAAACGCCGCCCGAAGGCGGCGTTTTAACCTCGATGCACCCTCGCCCGCCTCAGCGCGCGTCGAGCACCTCGTTCCATTCCTTCACCTTGGCCGCCTGCTTCTCCAGCAGCGCGTCCACGTCGCCCTCGACCGTCACCTTTTCGATGGTGTCGTCGCCGACGATCTTGTTGACCACGGCCTGGTCTTCCGGACCCACGACCTCGCCGAACACGCTGTGCTTGCCGTCGAGCCACGGGGTCGGGCCGTGCGTGATGAAGAACTGCGAGCCGTTGGTGCCCGGGCCGGCGTTGGCCATGGACAGGATGCCCGGCTTGTCGTGCTTGAGGTTGGCGTCGAATTCGTCGCCGAAGCGGTAGCCCGGGCCGCCACGGCCCGAACCTTCCGGACAGCCGCCCTGGATCATGAAATCGGGGATGACGCGATGAAACGACAGGCCATCGTAATAGCCGCGCTTGGCGAGGTTGACGAAGTTCGCCACCGTCATCGGGGTCTTCTCGTCATGCAGGCGCAGGTGAATGTCGCCCTTGTTCGTCTTCATGGTGACGTTGATGGTCATCGCGGTTCCTGTAACTCGTTGAAAGTCGGCCCGGTCGCTTCGCGCGGCCGGGCCGGGGGCTGCAAAGGCTACCGAAGATGGCGCCGCATTCCCAAGAGTTCAAGCAAGAAGGCGTGACGAAGGCCTCAATGTGGGGGCAAACCGAGGTTTTCGGCGGTCAGCGCGCCGGTGCCGCGCGGACGCGCCCCACGCACCGCCGCGTCTTCCGGCAGTGGCCTGCCCTCCGTCACGTGCGCCCAGGCGCGGTCCAGCGCGGCATAGCCGAAGGGCAGCAGCGGCACATGCCGGTCGCCGAAGTCGGGGAAGGCCAGGAAGGCGTCGAAATGCTGGGCATACGGCACTTTCCAGAACACCGGCAGGCGTCCCGATGCACGCAGCCACTTCACGTAGGGCTCGGAACTGAAGGCCACCGGGATGAGGCCGTCCTGCGCGCCATGGACCACGAGCACCGGCAGGCCCGCGCGCGGCAATCGCGCCGCGGTGGCCTCGACGCCCTGGCGCAAGCCGTCCGCATCCGGCCCCTGCCCCGTCCACAACTCGCGCAGGCAGAGGTTACCCGGCAGGGTCGGGTCCAGTGAAACGTCGGTACCCCCTGCGAGCAGGACGCCCGCGCTCGGGGGCACGCCGGAGCCGTCGGCCCACCAGGCGGCCCGAACGATCGCTGCCGCCGGGTCGGCCAGGCCGCCGCCCGGAAATTGCGCGCGATATGAGAACCCACACGGCATGTGGCCCACGGGCCGTCGGAGGTAGGCGGAGGCATAGGCGGCGGTCACGGCGCGCCAGAGATCGAGCGAGGTCGACGAGGCGCCGACCGCCATCGCATCGTCCTGCCATCCCGATGCGCGCAGCATGGCCAGCGCCTCCGCGGCCTGGGCCGCCGGCGTCACCGCCGACAACTTGCCATGGGCGCGCAGCGAGGCGCAGCGCAAGGCCCATGCCGGCGGGGCAGCACCAGCCACGCGCGCGAACGGCATGCCGTCGAAGGCCGGCGCGGCAAGCGCGCACGGAAGCAGCAGCGCCGCCTCCGTGGCGTAGTCGTAGAAGGGACGGCCATGGCCCGGCACGTGGATGTTCGGCTCCAGTGCGACGACCGCGGCGAGCATGCCGTCCTCGTCGTCGCCCGCCGCGCGCAGCACCGCGCCGCCGCCGTTGGACAGGCCCGTGGCGATGATGCGGGTGTTCCTCGCCGTGAAGGGCGCTTCATCGGGAAACGCGCGGTCGAGCATGGCTAGGCCGAAGCGCGCTGCCTGCAACACATGGTTGCCCCAGTCGGCTTCGGGATTGTCACCGGAATGCGCGTGCTTCACCGCGATGCCCGCGTCCGGCGACGCTCCCACGGGTTCGAATTCCAGTGGCGCCTCGCCGGCCTTCGCCCGCGTGCCGTCCAGCGCGACGCCGGTGCCGTCGGCCGTGTCGAAATAACCGGCGCCGGTGCCCTTGTCGGTGTAGGCCACGGCACAGCCTCGCGGCAGCCCCCATCCTCCCGCGAGGGCGATGGCGCCATAGATTCCGCGCGAGCCCGATGATGCGGTGACGACGAGGCAACGCTTCACGCGATCGAAATCGTCCGGTACCTGGACCAGCACACGATGCGGAACGCGCGCGCCCGGCAAGGTGGCGAACGCGGTGAACTCCCGGCCCGGCACGTTCGGCACCTGCCCATAGACCGTGCCGAAGCCGCCAAGGGGACCGAGGTCGGCGATGCCTTTCCAGTTGCTCTGGATCGCGCGCCGGCGAAGCTCCGCGGGCGTCGGCGCCGCAGGCCGGGCAAAGGCCGCGGGCGTGCCGGCGAGACCGCGCAAGCCCAGTCCCGCGCTCAACAGGTCGTCGCCGTCGCGGTGCGTGGTGACGCGTACTTCGCCGAAGCGGTCGGGGGTGGACATGGCCTCTTTCCTCGTGGCGGGCGCCGTCGCGCAGGAGAGGACACCGAACGAAGCGGCGGCGATGACGGCCAGGGAGAAGATGCGTGACATCGGCGCACGATAGCAAGCGGCCCACCATCCGCCATCGTACGAAAGGGCACGACGCACTCGACTGGACCGCGTTACGCGGCTACCGTCGGCGACGATGAACCGCATCCTCGTCGCCGACGACCATCCCCTCTTCCGCGCCGCGCTACGGCAAGCGGCCGCCGCGGCCGTGCCCGATGCCGTCGTGTCGGACGCGGCCGACCTCGCCAGCCTTCTTGCCGCGCTGTCCATCACGCCCGATACCGACCTCGTGCTGCTCGACTTGCGCATGCCGGGCAGCCGGGGCCTCTCGGGACTGGCCGCCTTGCGTGGACAATTCCCCGGCGTGGCCGTGCTGGTGGTGTCGGCCCACGACGAACCTTCGGTGGTGCGGCGCGTCCTCGCGCATGGCGCCGCGGGCTTCATTCCCAAGAGCGCCGATCCGGCGACCATCGCCGATGCGGTGCGCAACGTGCTGGAACACGGTCATTGGTTGCCGCCGGACCTGGCACGGGCGGTCGCCGCGCTGCCCGCGGATTCCGGCGACACGGTGCTCGCCGCACGGCTTGCCCGTCTCACCGAGCAGCAGTTCCGCGTGCTTTCCATGCTCGCCGAAGGTTTGCTCAACAAGCAGATCGCCGACCGGCTGAGCGTGCAGGAGCGCACCGTGAAAGCTCACGTCACCGCGATCTTCGAAAAGCTCGAAGTGCGCAACCGCACGCAGGCGGGCGTGTTGCTGCGGTCGCTGGATCTCGGTGGCGCGGAGCCCTGACGATCGGCCGGGCCGCTAGGCCCTCGCGACCAACCGTTGCATCGCCTGCCGCATCGCGAGCGGTTTCAACGGCTTGTAGAGCACGCTTCCACCGGCTTCCTGAAGCCGCGCCCGCAGGTCCACGTCGCGGTCGGCGGTGACGAAGACCGTGGGCACGTCACCGAAACGCTCGCGCAAGACACGCAAGGCTTCCAGGCCCGTACGGCCCGCATCGAGGTGGTAGTCGAGCACGAGCAGGTCGGGCACGCTCGCGTGCCCCTCGGGCGTGCGCAGCGCGTCGACCGTCCAGCCGAGACCCCGCAACAAGGTCGCGGTGGCGAGGAGCGCCACGGGATCGTTATCCACGACGACGGCATGGCCGGTGCCGGGCGCGACGAGCGCGGGCGGCGGCGCCGTCTCGATGACGCCACGCGGGGCGACGGGTGCGGCCACGTCGAACACACTGCCGAGCCCCGGCCACGAGCGCAACGACAGCGGATGGCGCAGCAAGGCGGCCGTGCGCTCGGCGATGGCCAGGCCGAGCCCGAGCCCCTGCCCCGCCGCGGCGTCGCCACGCCGGAACGCCTCGAAGATCACGTCGCGATCGTCCAGGGCGATGCCGGGTCCGGTATCCCATACTTCGATGCGCACGCCGCCAGCGGTGCGCCGGCAGCCGAGCAACACGCGGCCGCCTTCGGCATAACGCAGCGCGTTGGCCAGGAAGTTCTGCACGATCCTGCGCAGCAGGTGGGGATCCGTTCGCACCCACGCGCGCGTCGGCACGCAGTCGAAACGGATACCGCGTTCCGCGGCTAGTGCGCGGCTTTCCGCCGCGAGCGGCCCGATGACGTCGGCGAGCGCCACGTCGATCACGCGCGGCTCCAGCCTCCCGCCTTCCAGACGTGCGATGTCGAGCAATCCCGCCAGCAGGTTTTCCGTGGCGACCAGCGCGCCATCCAGGTGTCGTACCGTTTCGCCGTCGCCATGGCCCGAGCGCAGCGCATGCGCGAACAATTGGGCGGCGTGCAACGGCTGCAACAAGTCGTGGCTCACCGCGGTGAGGAAGTGCCCCTTCGCCTCGTTCGCCTGGTGCGCGGCAGCCATCGCCTGCTGCAACTCGACCGTGCGTTCGGTCACCCGCAGTTCGAGCGTCTCGTTGGCGCGGATCAACTCGTCCTCGGCCTCTCGGAACGAGGTGACGTCGGTGAAGGTGGCGACGTATCCGCCGCCCGGCATGGGATTGCCGCGGATCTCCACCACGGTGCCGTCGGGAAAGCGACGTTCGGCAAGGTGCGGCGAACCGGAGCGCATGCGGGCGATGCGGCGCTCCACGCGCGAGTCGATGTCGCCCGGCCCGATCAGTCCGCCGGCGATGTTGTGGCGAACGAGATCCGCCGCTGGACGGCCCACGCGCAACATGTCCGGAGGGTAACCGAACAGTTCCGCATACGGCTTGTTCCACGCCACCAGGCGCAGGTCCGCGTCTACCACGCAGATGCCCTGGCTCATCGTTTCCAGGGCGGCTTCGAGCACGCGCTGGTTGAAGCGCAGGTCCTGGGTCGCTTCGCCGACGATCGCGGCCACGGTATCCAGTTCATCCTGCCGTTGCCGATGGACCACCTGCAACAGCAGGCGGGCGGACCCTGCGCCGATCACCGCGGCCAGTTCGTGCTCCACGAGCGCGGCGAGCCCGCCGCCCGCGGCACCGTGCGAGGGAGCTTCTTCGAACAAGACGTGCACGCGCTCGGCGGGGAGGAAACGCGCGGCGAGCGCACGCAGGTCGCCGACGTCGACACCGCCCAGCTCCGCGGACGGTAGCGCCGCGCGGCCGTAGCGCGATGGCGCGACCAGGACGATCGTGGCGATATTCGCACCGAGCCCTAGCACCACGGCGCGGCCGAGGCGGCTCCAGTCGTCGAGCCCGAGCAGGCGGTCGGGAGCCAGCCAGCCGACGCCGAATGGACCGTCGACCACCCATGCCGGCCCGGGCGCGACCAGGGCGGGCAGCACGACATACAGCCACACCAGGGTGCCGGCGACGAGACCGGCACCTACCGCGCGCGCGCCGGTACGTGGCCGGTACACGGCGACCAGCAAGGCGGGAGCGAGACCGGCCAGCGCGGAGAACGAGATGCCGCCGATATCCGCCAGCGCATCGTTGCCGGCAAGCATGCGGCTGTATGCCCAGGCCAGCAGGATCACCGCGACGATCGCGAGGCGGCGCTGCGTGATGACTTGCCCGCGCAAGTCGCCGCGTTCATCGCGGCCCCAGCCGCCGAGTACGCGCAAGGGCGCGATGAAGTGATTCACCACCATCAGGCTGAGCGCCAGCGTGGCGACGACGACCATGCTGGTCGCCGCGGACAGTCCGCCGAGGAAGGCGAACAACGCCAGGCCACCTTGCTGGCGTGACAGAGGCAGCGCCAGTACGTAGAGGTCGGACGGCACGCCGAGAGGAGCGAGCGTGGCGTCGCCGAGCTTCGCGAGGGGCAGGATCGGCAGCGAGATCAGCAGCATGTAGGCAGGGAAGAGCCATCTCGCCGTACGGACGTGACGCACGTCGCGGCACTCCACCATGCCCGCGTGGAACTGGTGCGGGAGCGTGAACATCGCCAATGCGCCGAGCAGGATCAGCGCGGGGAACCCGCTGGCGTCATGCGGCATCGCCGCCGCGCGCGCGACCGCGGCCGGGTCGGGCGCGGCGTCGATCAACAGTGTCCCCAGCGCGAGCATCGCGGCCAGCTTGAACAGCGATTCGAAGGCCATGGCGAGAACGAGGCCACGGTTGTGCGCCATGGCCGAGGCCCGCCGCGTGCCGAACAGCATCGCGAACGCGGCCATCAGCAAGGCGACGTAGAGGGCGCTGTCCTGCCATGCCGGGGCCTCGGCGTCGCGCCCGCGAGCGAGCAGGCCGTAGCTCATCGCCACGGCTTTCAGTTGCAGCGCGATGTACGGGACGATGCCGATCAGCATCACCACGGTAACCAGCGCGGCAAGCCCGCGATGCCGGCCAAGCCGTGCGGAAACCAGGTCGGCGACGGAGCCGGCGTTGTAGTCGCGGGCCATGACGACGAGCCGCCGCAACACCCCCACGGCGAACAGGTACATCAGGATCGCGCCGACGAAGGTCGGCGGCAGCCACCAGCCGGAACGCGAGGCCTGGGTGACCGTGCCGTAGAAGGTCCACGAGGTGCAGTGGATCGCCAGGGAGAGCGCGTAAACGATCGCCCAGCGGCGTTCGAGGAAGGCGGGCTTGCGCTCGCCGAAGAGCGCCACGGCGAAGAGCATGCACAG
The DNA here is from genome assembly GCF_050434905.1 of Luteibacter sp. W1I16. NCBI lineage: Bacteria > Pseudomonadati > Pseudomonadota > Gammaproteobacteria > Lysobacterales > Rhodanobacteraceae > Luteibacter > Luteibacter sp. W1I16. The sequence continues at coordinate 3,828,554 of NZ_JBNDJJ010000001.1, read as the reverse complement.
CCAGAGGCCCGCGGCGGTGGTGACGATCCAGGGGCTCATGGGCGGGAGAGGCGAAGGGCTTCGCCGGCGATACGACTCATTTCACGGCCGGAAGCCCCAATCCACGCAACGCATCCACCAGCCAGCGCAACTGCACGCCGGCGCGTGTGTCGTAGTTCTCCCCCGAGTAACCCCACCAGTCCCAGCATGCCTGCGGATTCAATGGCGCGAACACCGCGCGGGTCTGAGGATACAGGACCGCCACGTCGTAGACGTCCGCCCAGCGGTTGAGTCCGGCATCCTCCACGAAGGCCTTCCCGACCAGGTCGGCGTTCTGCTTGCAGCCGTGCAAGGCGACCATCACGCCGCAGGGCTTTCCGGCCAGGCAGTCCGGTGGCAGGTAGACATAACCCGTCGAAGCCAGGAACGCGTCCCTGCCGTCTTTCCTGTAAGCATCCTGGTCGAACGCGCGGACTTCGCCACGAGCCATCGAGGCGGCATGCGCAGGCTTCCCATAAAGCCTCGCGAAAATTTCCCCGGCCGCGTCGAACCCGCAATGGCCAAGGAAGGGTGAAACGGATTTGCCGCAATCGTCGCCCTTGGCAGCGATCGGCAGGTTATGCGCAAAAGCGCGATCGCCGTCGTCGACGACACTCATGCCGGCTAGCGCCGGATCGGCCTTCTTCAACGCCTCGTAGAAACCCGCCGAGGCGTGTCCCACCGCCGGAGCCACCAGCGCATCCTGCGCACCATGCAAGGCATAGATCTTCGCCGAAGCGAGCTTCGCCAGCGGACCGATCTCGCCCTTGGCGGCACGAGCCTGTGCCTGCGCCGCGAGCGTCGCGACATCCGGCGCGGGCGTTCCCTTCATGCAACTACCCAAGGCCACGTCGAGCTTCCCCTGGGCACAGCCATAGGGACCGCCAGCGACCAGCGCCGCACCGTGGAACACGTCCGGATAGGCGACCTGTGCCTGGGTCGCCATGTAGGCACCCGAAGACAAGCCCGCGACCGTGACACGCGCCGCGTCGATCTTCAGCGAAGGCAGCGCGGGCGGGACATCGGCGGCGGAAGCGCCACCGGCGAGCAAGACGAAGCTAAGCAACAGACGGCGCATCGTGGTCCCCTTGTCAGAAGTTGTAGCGTACCGACGCGTAGTAATTGCGCGGCATGCCGTAGTACGCCGTGCGGATGTTACCCACGCTCGAGAACTCCTGGCCATCGGTCTTGTAGACCTTGTTCGTCGCATTGCGGACGCCGGCGCGGAACTGCCAGTGGCCGTCGCCCGAATCGAAGATGCCGAACGCGCCGACCAGCGTGTATGCCTTCTGGCTCAACGCCGCGTAATTGTCCACGCTGAGCCACGTCTCGGTGCGGTAGGAGGCATCGGCACCCACGGTCAGCGCGCCACCCGCGAGGTTGAACGTCTGCGTCGCCGCGACTCGCGCGGTCCACTTCGGCGAGAACGGCACGTGGTCGTGGATCGTCGGGTTGTACTGCGGATTGGACGGATCGAGCCGCGCGTCGTCGAAACGGTCGTACTTCGCCTTCAGATAACCGATCTGCGTACTCAGGCGAGTACCCTCGCCCAACAGCGCGACACCCTCGGCCTCGAAGCCGTCCATCTTCAGCTTCGCGGCGTTGATCACGGGGAAGGCGAACGTCGGCGTCAGCGAGCCGGGATTCTGGATCTCGGAGACGCGCGCCTGGAAATCCTTGTAGTTGCTGTGGAAGGCCGCCAGGTTGGCCTGCAGGCGGTTATCCGCGCTGCGCAGCTTCAGGCCCGTCTCGAAAGTCCACACGGTTTCCGGATCGAACTCGGCCGTCTTCGCCTCGGCCGCCGAATTCGCACGGCCATTGAAACCGCCCGATTTGAAGCCGCGGCTGGCGGAGACATACCACATCGTCTGCGGATCGAACTGCTTTTGCAGGCTCACCGTCGGCGTCCACGCCGTCCAGTCCTTGCTGCGGGAGAGCGGCACGGTCTCGTTCAAGGCGGTCAGTGGCGCGCCCCAGAACGTGCTGGTCGTACGATCGTAATCCTTGCTTTCCTTGCTGTATCGCATGCCGGCGGCAAGCGTCCAGCTCGGCGCGAATTCCCAGTTCACGTGGGCGAAACCCGCCCAGCTCTTCGTCGTGAGATCGTCGCCGATGGTGCGCAGGAAAGGCACCGTCCGGCCCGCCACGGCGAACAGGTCGTCCGCGAACGCGTACTGCGTGGACGGCACGTTCTCGCGCAGGAAGTACGCGCCGAACACCGATTGCAGGTTGCTGCCGTTATCGAAAGCCAGCTGCAGTTCCTGACTGGCCTGTTTCTGGTGGAAGCCGACGAAGACGTCGCCGAGTTCGAACTGCGAAGCGTCGATGTCGATATAGGACTCGCTATCGAGCTTGCGGTAGGCGGTGATGCTCTTCAGGTTCCACTGGTCGGACAGCTTCCAGTTCATGTTCAGTGCCACGCCCTTATGCGTGAGCTCCTGGCCATCGTTCGGCGGGAACGAGGTCCGCGTATGGAAGTTGTACTTTTCGTCGAGGTTGGGCCGCAGCAAGGTCACCGTGCCGAGGACGAGGTCGGTGCGGGTCAGCCGCGACACCGGCTGGCCGAGCGTGAGCGCGGTATCCATTTTCGTGTAGTCGAGGGTCAGCACGCCATCGAAAGTGTCGGAAGGATGGAAGCGCAGCTTGCCGCGGACCGACTTGGTGTCGTCGTTGTTGAAGTCGTGGCCGCTGTAGTCGTGGACATAGCCGTCGTTGCGCGTGATCGCCCCGGCCAGCGAGGCGGACCATGCACCGTCCTTCCCCAGCGGCGTCGAGCCGTAGAAGCGGCCTTCCCGGCGGCCATAGTTGCCGAACGTGGCCTCGACCGATCCCTCCGGCGTGCTGCCCGGGTTCTTCGTGACGACCTTGACCGCGCCGCCGGTGGAGTTCTTTCCGTACAGCGTGCCCTGCGGACCGCGCAGCACTTCCACGTGGTCGACGTCGAACAGGCTGATGAGGGCACCCTGGATGCGTGAGTAGTACACGTCGTCCACATACATGCCCACGCCCGGGTCGAATGTCTGCAAGGCGTCCGGCTGGCCGATGCCACGGATGAAGATGTTCACCGACGACGACGAGCCGCGCCCCTGCACGATGTTCATGTTGGGCACCGCGCCTTGCAGGCAGTCGATGCTGGTCGCCTGCAAGTCCTTCATGTCCTCTTCGGAAAAGGCGCTCACCGCGACGGGCACCTTCTCCAGCGACTCCTCGCGGCGCCGCGCGCTCACGGTCACCTCGGTGAGTTGCGTGGCCTCCTGCTGCTTCTTCTTCGCTTCCGTCGTCGGCGCGTTCGCCTGACCGGCGTCCTGCGCCATGGCGGGAAGCGTGGCGGCGAAACCGATTGCCAGACCGATCGCCAGCGTCAGCGGTGCGTGCTTCATGGACATCCCCCGGATACCTGTGCGCGACGCCCCCTCGGCGCCGAATGACACGAAGCATAGGAACAGGCCGTGATGGCCACACTTGTACCTTGGTACAGTGCCGCGCCATCCCGTGCCTGCGGATACTCGCCGTCCGACGGACGCATAGACCGACCCTGGGGACGGATGTTTCGATGGCATTGCTGATCGTGCTGGCCGCGCTGGCCTTCCTGATGCTGGTCGCCTACCGCGGCTACAGCGTCATCCTGTTCGCGCCGGTGGCGGCGCTGGGCGCGGTCTTTCTGACCAACCCCGGCCTCGTCGCGCCGATGTTCACCGGCCTGTTCATGGACAAGATGGTCGGCTTCCTCAAGCTGTACTTCCCCGTGTTCATGCTCGGCGCGGTGTTCGGCAAGCTGATCGAACTCTCGGGCTTTTCGCGCTCCATCGTCGCCGGCACCATCGGACTGCTCGGTGAGAAGCGCGCCATTCTCTCGATCGTTCTGGTTTGCGCGCTGCTCACCTATGGCGGCGTGTCGCTCTTCGTCGTCGTCTTCGCGGTCTACCCCTTCGCCGCGGAACTGTTCCGCCAGGCACGCATACCGAAGCGGCTGATCCCCGGAACGATCGCGCTGGGCGCGTTCACCTTCACCATGGATTCGTTGCCGGGCACGCCGCAGATCCAGAACATCATCCCCACCGCGTTCTTCGGCACGGACACCTGGGCCGCGCCCTGGCTGGGCGCATTGGGCTCGGTCTTCATCCTCGCCGCCGGTCTGTTCTACCTGGAACGCCGGCGGCGGAAAGCTGCCATGGCCGGGGAAGGCTATGGGGACGATCTCGCCAATGAGCCTGTCGCCTTCACCGGCGAGCGCTTGCCGCATGCCTTCGTCGCCCTCCTGCCGCTGGTCGTCGTGGGTGTCGCGAACAAGCTGCTCACCATGGCGATACCGCGTGTCTACGGCGACACCCAATCCTTCGTGCCCACCGTCGTGGGCAGTGCCCCTCCGGTCGTGCAGGACGTGTCCAGGGTGGCCGCGATATGGGCCGTCGAAGGGGCGCTGCTGCTCGGCATCGCCTGCGTGCTGGCCTTCGCGTGGCGCCCGGTCGCCACCCGTTTCGCCGAAGGCAGCAAAGCCGCCGTGGGCGGTGCGCTGCTCGCCTCGATGAACACGGCATCCGAATACGGCTTCGGCGCCGTGATCGCCGCCCTGCCCGGCTTCCGCACGGTTGCGGACGCCCTGCACGCGATACCCAACCCGCTCGTCAACGAAGCCGTGTCCGTCACCGCGCTCGCCGGTATCACCGGATCGGCCTCGGGTGGATTGAGCATCGCGCTCGGCGCGATGAGCCAGTCCTTCATCGAGAACGCGCATGCCACCGGCATTCCGATGGAAGTGCTTCACCGCATCGCCGCGATGGCGTCCGGCGGCATGGATACGCTGCCGCATAACGGGGCCGTTATCACCCTGCTGGCCGTGACCGGCCTCACCCATCGCCAGTCGTACCGCGACATCTTCGCGATCACCGTCATCAAGACCCTCGCGGTCTTCGTGGCGATCGTCGCCTACTACGCGCTCGGGGTGGTCTGACCGCGCGCATCACACCACGGAGGCAAAGCCATGCGTTTCACCATGTCGCTGTTCGCCCTGTTGTTGCTCGCCTGCGGTTCCGTCCATGCCGCCTGCGTCGATTCCGTCGTGCTCGTGCATGGCAACACCGGTAGCCCATCCGATTTCCAGGCCACCCATGACCTGCTCCGCCAGCGTGGCTACACCGAATCGCAAATCATCGCGCCAAGCTGGGGCAACGCGTTCTGCGCCGCCTGCAACGACCACAACGGCAGCGAGGAAACGCCGGTGGAGAACGCCATCGTCGATGCGCTGGCTTCTTCCTGTACTGGCAAGATCGACGTCATCGGGCACTCGATGGGCGCCACGCTCGCCGCCCGCGTGATCGACCGCATTGGCGCCTCCGACTCGGTCAACACCTTCATCGGCATCGCCGGGGCCTTCCGCGGCCTTTATTCCTGCGGCATGTATCCCTTCAACGTGGCCACGACGACCTGCGGGGCCTGGGGCCTGTCGATCGGCAGCCCCTTCCTCAACGGCATCGCGGGACACCGTTTCGGGGCGAAGATGTACTCGTTCAAATCGTACGCCGACGAGATCAACTGCTACGGCGGCGTCTGCGTGGTCTACGGGGTGCACACCTCGCAGATCCAGGGGGAAACGGCGAGCTACACGTTCCCCTATGGGCATTACGGCCTGCTCTGGTACACCGCCACCCAGCAGGCCGATCTGCTCTGAGGCGTCAGCTGTAGCGGACGGCCTTGATCTCGAAGGTCTTCACGCCGTTGGGTGCGGTGAAATCGAACTCGTCGCCTTCGCTCTTGCCGATCAGGGCACGCGCGATAGGCGACGACACCGCGATGAGGTTCTGCTTGATGTCGGCCTCGAGGTCACCCACGATCTGGTAGGTGACCTCCGCGTCCGTGTCGACATCGACGAGGTCGACGATGGCGCCGAAGACGATGCGCTTGCCGACGCTGAGCCGCTCGGTGTCGATCACCTCGGAGTTGGACAGCGCGGCTTCCAGTTCGGCGATGCGGCCTTCGTTGAAGCCGTGCATCTCGCGCGCGGCGTGGTACTCGGCGTTTTCCTTCAGGTCGCCATGCGCCCGCGCCTCGGCGACGGCCGCGACGATCTCCGGACGCTTCACGCGCTTGAGGTATTCGAGTTCGTCGCGCAGGCGATCGGCACCCTTCTGGGTCAGGGGAGGACGGCTGGCGCTCATGCGTTCAACTCCTTGTGCAGGTCCTGCAGGCTGTTCACTTCGCCATTGGCGTGGAAGTCGAGCGAGTGCACGAGGGCACGCGCGCCTGCGACGGTCGTGGAATAGGTGACGCGCTGCTGCAAGGCCTCGCGACGGATCGAGAACGAATCGGAGATGGCCTGCTTGCCTTCCGTCGTGTTGACGATATAGACCACTTCGCCGTTCTTGATCAGGTCGACGATGTGCGGACGGCCTTCGAGCACCTTGTTGATGCGCTCGCACTTCACGCCGTTGTGCTCCAGGAACGCGGCCGTACCGGTCGTGGCCACGATCACGTAGCCGCGCGCGGCGACGTCCTGGGCGATCGGCAGCAAGCGGTCCTTGTCGGCGTCACGCACCGACATGAAGACCTTGCCCTTCGGCGGCGCCTTGATACCGGCGGCCTCGTGCCCGCGTGCGAAGGCGGCGCCGAAGCTGCGGCCGACGCCCATCACCTCACCCGTGGAACGCATCTCGGGACCGAGGATCGGATCGACGTTCTGGAACTTCAGGAACGGGAAGATCGCTTCCTTCACCGAGTAATACGACGGGATGATCTCCTTCGTCGCGCCCTGGTCGGCGAGCGTGCGGCCGGCCATGGCGCGCGCGGCGATCTTCGCCAGCGACATGCCCGTGGCCTTGCACACGAAGGGCACCGTGCGTGAGGCGCGCGGGTTCACTTCGAGGATGAAGACGTCGTCGCCCTGGATGGCGAACTGCGTGTTCATCAGGCCGATGACCTTCAGTTCACGGGCCAGCTCGGTGACCTGGCGGCGCATTTCGTCCTGCACTTCCTGCGAGAGCGAATACGGTGGCAGCGAGCACGAGGAATCGCCCGAGTGCACGCCGGCTTCCTCGATGTGCTCCATGATGCCGCCGATCAGCACGTTGCCCTCGGCGTCCGCGACGATGTCCACGTCCACTTCCACCGCGTGGTCGAGGAAGCGGTCGAGCAGCACCGGCGAGTCGTTCGACACCTGCACGGCGTCGCGGATGTAGCGCGACAGGTCGGCGTCGGCGTAGACGATTTCCATGGCGCGGCCACCGAGCACGTAACTCGGGCGCACGACCAGCGGGTAGCCGATCTCGCGAGCCAGGGCCAGCGCTTCGTCGGCGTTGCGCGCGGTGCGGTTCGGCGGCTGCTTGAGATCGAGCTTGGTGATCAGCTTCTGGAAACGCTCGCGGTCTTCCGCCAGGTCGATCGACTCGGCGGAGGTACCGATCACCGGCACGCCCGCGGCTTCGAGCGCGCGTGCGAGCTTCAGCGGTGTCTGGCCGCCGTACTGCACGATCACGCCCTTGGGCTTTTCGAGGTCGACGATCTCCAGCACGTCTTCCAGCGTCAGCGGCTCGAAGTACAGGCGGTCGGAGGTGTCGTAATCGGTGGACACGGTCTCCGGGTTGCAGTTGACCATGATGGTCTCGAACCCGTCCTCGCGCAGGGCGATGGCCGCGTGCACGCAGCAGTAATCGAACTCGATGCCCTGGCCGATGCGGTTCGGGCCGCCGCCGAGGACGATGATCTTGTCCCTGTCGGTCGGGTTCGCTTCGCACTCTTCCTCGTACGTGGAATACATGTACGCGGTGGTGGTGGCGAACTCGGCGCCGCACGAGTCGACGCGCTTGTACACCGGGCGCACGCCCAGGGTGCGACGCACGTGGCGCACGGCGGCTTCGTCGGTGCCGACCAGTTCGGCCAGGCGCGCGTCGGAGAAGCCCATGCGCTTGAGTTCGCGCATGCGCGGCTCGTCGAGCGCGGTGAGGCCCTGGCGCTGCACCTCGCCCTCGGTCATCACGATGTCCTCGAACGCGGCGAGGAACCAGGGATCGATGCGCGTGAGGTTGTGCACCTCTTCCAGCGAGAGGCCCGCGCGGAAGGCGTCGGCCACGTGGAAGACGCGATCCGGACGCGGCTCGCGCAGTTCGCGCTTGAGGATCTGGAAGCCTTCCTCGCTGCCAATGTCCAGGCCGGTGGGGTTCAGGCCGGTCTTGCCGATTTCCAGGCCGCGAAGGGCCTTCTGCATCGACTCGTGGAAGGTGCGGCCCATCGCCATCACCTCGCCCACCGACTTCATCTGGGTGGTGAGGCGCGCGTCGGCGGCCGGGAACTTCTCGAAGGCGAAGCGGGGAATCTTGGTGACGACGTAATCGATCGACGGCTCGAACGAGGCCGGGGTGAGACCACCGGTGATGTCGTTCTTGAGTTCGTCGAGCGTATAGCCGACGGCGAGCTTGGCGGCGACCTTGGCGATCGGAAAACCGGTGGCCTTGGAGGCCAGCGCCGAGGAACGCGACACGCGCGGATTCATCTCGATGACCACGACGCGGCCGTCCTCGGCGTTGATGCCGAACTGCACGTTGGAGCCGCCGGTATCGACGCCGATCTTGCGCAGCACCGCGATGGACGCGTTGCGCAGGCGCTGGTATTCCTTGTCGGTGAGCGTCTGCGCCGGCGCGACGGTGATCGAGTCGCCCGTATGCACGCCCATCGGATCGAAGTTCTCGATCGAGCAGACGATGATGCAGTTGTCCGCCTTGTCGCGGACCACTTCCATCTCGAATTCCTTCCAGCCCAGCACCGACTCCTCGACCAGCACCTCGTGCACGGGCGAGAGTTCGAGGCCGCGGCCGACGATCTCGACGAATTCTTCCTTGTTATAGGCGATGCCGCCGCCCGAACCGCCGAGGGTGAAGCTCGGGCGGATGATGGTCGGGAAGCCGACGGTGGTCTGGATTTCCAGCGCCTGCTCCATCGAACGGGCGACTTCCGCCTTCGGGCATTCCAGGCCGATCTCTGCCATGGCCTTGCGGAACAGGTCGCGGTCTTCCGCCATGCGGATGGCGTCGCGCGACGCGCCGATCAGCTCGACGTTGTACTTTTCGAGCACGCCGTTGTCGGCGAGGTCGAGCGCGCAGTTGAGGCCGGTCTGGCCACCCATCGTGGGCAGCACGGCGTCCGGGCGCTCCTTGGCGATGATGCGCTCGACGGTCTGCCAGTTGATCGGCTCGATGTAGACGGCGTGGGCCGTCTCGGGATCGGTCATGATCGTCGCCGGGTTCGAATTGACCAGGACGACGCGGTAACCCTCTTCCTTCAGCGCCTTGCATGCCTGCGCGCCGGAGTAGTCGAACTCGCAGGCCTGGCCGATGACGATCGGGCCGGCGCCGATGACGAGGATGGTCTTGATGTCTGAACGCTTGGGCATGGTTTCTCTCGCGAATCGAAGGCTGATGGTCTAGCGGGCGGCGATACGGCGTCAGGACGCCTTCTTCGCCTTGCCCTGCTCCATCGAGGCGATGAACTGGTCGAACAGGTAGCCGACGTCCTCGGGGCCCGGGCTGGCTTCCGGGTGACCCTGGAAGCAGAAGGCCGGGCGATCCGTCAGGGCGAAGCCCTGCAGGGAGCCGTCGAACAGCGAGGTATGGGTGATGCGCACGTTGGCCGGCAGGGTGTCCGGATCCACCGCGAAGCCGTGGTTCTGCGAGCTGATCAGAACGCGGCCCGAATCGTGGTCCTTCACCGGGTGGTTCGCACCGTGGTGGCCGAACTTCATCTTCGAGGTTTTCGCGCCGATGGCGAGCGCCAGGATCTGGTGGCCCAGGCAGATGCCGAACAGCGGGATCTTCGTTTCGAGGATCTCGCGCGTCGCGGCGATGGCGTAGTCGCACGCGGCCGGGTCGCCCGGGCCGTTGGCGAGGAAGATGCCGTCGGGATTCATCGCCAGCACTTCCGAGGCCGGCGTCTGCGCGGGAACCACGGTGATGTCGCAGCCGCGGCCGGCGAGCAGGCGCAGGATGTTCTGCTTCACGCCGTAATCGAAGGCCACCACGCGGTACTTCTTCGGCGCGTTGTAGAAGGCCTGCTTGTCGAGGTCGTAGACGCCCTCGCTCCACTGGTAGGTCTTGGTGGTGCTGACCACCTTGGCCAGGTCCATGCCGTTGAGGCCCGGGAAGGCCTTCGCCTTGGCCACCGCCGCGTCCGCGTCGATGCCTTCGCCGGCCACGATGCAGCCGTTGAGCGCGCCCTTCTCGCGAAGGATGCGGGTGAGCCGGCGCGTGTCGATCCCCGCGATGGCGACCACGCCGTGGCGGGCGAGGTAGTGCGGCAGCGGTTCGGTGCTGCGCCAGTTGCTGGCCAGGCGCGGCACGTCGCGCACGATCATGCCGGCCGCGTGGACGCGGTCGGCCTCGACGTCGACGTCGTTGGTGCCGGTATTGCCGATGTGGGGATAGGTGAGCGTGACGATCTGGCGGGAGTACGACGGGTCGGTCAGGATTTCCTGGTAACCGGTCATGGCGGTGTTGAACACCACCTCGCCAACCGTCTCACCGCGGGCACCGACCGCGTGGCCGTGAAAAACGCTGCCGTCTTCGAGAGCAAGCAGAGCAGGAGTACGCATGGGATGGCCGCCTTCAGGTGCAGCAAAGCCCGCAAGCCAGCAAAAAGCGGCTCGTGGGCCTTGGGGATAAGGAATCGTAGGGCGGGTAAGAATGATAGGTGTGAAAGCCCATTCTGTCCACCGGCAAACGATGAACGCGCACGTGGCCGGATATCGCGGGGACGGCGGCCCGACACGATACAATGCCCGTGAGGTACCTACCCGAGACTCGCCCGCATGCTGCTCGACCCCGCCCGCCTGGAACGTCCCGACACCGACATCAGGCACGAGCCGTTCTCGTTCATGATCGCCCACGGACAGCTCCCGGATGACGCGCGCAACGACCTGGAGCGCGACTTCCCGCAATACAGCAGCGCGGGGTTCTTCCCGTACGACGCGAGCGACTGCGGTCCGTCCGTGAACGAGCTGGTGGAACAGATGACCTCGCGGGCGTTCTCCGCGGCCATCGGCCGCCACCTGGGCATCGAGGGCCTGGAGAACTACCCCACCCTGGTCACCCTCTGCCGCCTGCTCAACCGCCGCCACGGCACGATCCACACCGACAGCAAGTCGAAGATCGCCACGGCGCTGATCTATCTCAACCCGATGTGGCCGGACACCAGCGATGGCTGCCTGCGTTTTCTTCGTTCGATCAATAACATAGACGATATGGTTGCGCCCGAGTTGAAGCCGCTGTACGGCGAATTCGCCGTGTTCCGCCGGGCGGAGAATTCCTTCCACGGCCACCTGCCCTACGAGGGCGAGCGCCGGGTGATCCAGGTGGCGTGGCTCACCTCGGAAGAGGAGAAGACACGCAAGACCAAGCGGGGCAAGTTCTCGCGGGCGTTCAAGAAGATCTTCGGCAAGCTCGACCGCAAGATGGGCGCCGACCGCGACCGTAGCGCGTCGCATCCGGACTGAGGCAGGCCGGTCACCGAGGCGACCCCATCGCCGGCACAGCCGGCTCCCACCAGAGCCAGAGCATCGCCGATAGGATCGGCTCCCACCAAGTTAGAGCCAGAGCATCGCCGATAGGATCGGCTCCCACCAAGTTATCGCTGACTGGTGGGAGCCGATCCTATCGGCGATTCGGGCCCCCTCAGCGCACCCCGAAATACCACCCCACGAACAGCGCGAACACCCCATAAAGCGCCCCGATCGGCATCAGCCAGCGTGCCTCGACCGCTCCCCGGCGGAACATCGCCCACAGGGCCACCACCGCCACGGCCGTGATCACGCCCGCCACGATCAGCGGCGTGTCGAACAACCACGGCGTGGCGAACAACGCCAATGAACTGGGGATCGTCGCCTGGATCATCATCGCCCCCGAGATGTTCGCCAGCGCCAGCCGCTCCTTGCCCTGGCGCACCCAGATCAGCGCATTCACCGTCTCGGGCAATTCGGTGGCGACCGGGCTCAGCACCAGCGCGACCAGATGCGGCGACAGATGGAAGAACTCGCCCAGCGCCTCCAGCTGCCACACGAAGGTGCGCGAGGCGATGGCGATCACCACCAGGGCCAGCCCCGTCTGCAACATCACCCAGTTCATGCCTGGGTTCGCGTCGTGCGGTCGGAAGGTGAGCGGCTCCAGCACCTCGTCGTCCGGCCCGCTGGTGTCGTCGCGCATTTCGCGCCACACATAGAACCCGTACGAAAGCAGGAACAGCACGCCAAGCCACGGCTTCCAGCTGAAGGCGACCAGGCCGAGGCCCACCTTGACGACGAAGATCGCGAGGAACCACGACTGGTCGCGGGCCAACCGCCGGTTATCCACCCGGACCCGCGTATCCGGTCTCTTCAGGCGTTTACGCCCTGCATATAAAGCGAATCCGACCACCGCATACGCGATGGTCGCCAACACCAGGGGACCGCCGAGCGCCGCACCGACGCCGATGTCACGCGCCTCCGGCGTCTTGCCGAAAACCACGGCCACGAAGGTCACGGCGCTTTCCGGCAAGGCGGTGCCGAAGGCGGCCAGCACGGTACCCGTCGTGGTCGAACCGAGGTTGAGCTTGCGCCCGAACCATTCGACGCCATTGACGAAGTATTCGCAGGCGAAATAGATGGCCCCGGCGGACACCAGGAACAGGAAGCACGTCAGCAGCATGTTTCGCTTATAGGCCGGGCGAGCGCGAGAAAACCGATGGCACAACGACACCGCTCGCCCGGCCGGGTGAGCATGTCGATGGCCAAAGGTCTCGCCGGGCGGGCGGCGCACTCTCCATGCGCCGCTACCGTTCGCGCCATGGGGTCACGAGGACCACCAAGTCTGTTGACGCGAACTCCTCAGGGGGAACGAGGATGGCTACTCCCCAATGACATCGGCGCGGATGTTAACACGGCTTCGAGATGTCATCCCCGTTTGGAGGCGATCACGTCCTCGATCGACCAGGCGCCGGGGGCCCGGCCTGCGATCCAGGCAGCGGCCTCCAGGGCCCCGCGCGCGAAGATCGAACGGTCGGTCGCGCGGTGGCCGAGTTCGATGCGCTCGCCCTGCCCCATCAGCAAAGCCTGGTGCTCGCCGACGATGTCGCCACCGCGCACGACGGCGAAGCCGATCGTGCCGGCCTTGCGCGCACCTGGACGGCCTTCGCGTGAATAGACGGCCAGTTGGTCGAGCGTGGCGCCACGCCCCTCGGCGGCGGCATGCCCAAGCGCCAGCGCGGTGCCGGACGGAGCGTCTTCCTTGCGGTTGTGGTGGGCTTCGACGATGTCGAGGTCCCAGCCGGGCAAGGCCGCCGCGGCTTCACGCAGGAGGCGCGTGAGCACGGCCACGCCGAGGCTGAAATTGGCGGCGCGAAGAACGGCGATGCGCTCGGCCGCCTTGGTCAGGCGATCCTCCAGCGCGTCGGAAAGCCCGGTCGTGCCGGTGACCAGCGAGGCGCCGCTTTCCTCGCAATGATCGAGCGCCGCCGCGAGGCCTTCCGGTCCGCTGAAGTCGACGACGACATCGACACCGGCAGCGTCGCTCCAGTCGGTGAAGCGCAACGCGGAGACGTCGCCGTGGACGGCCTTGCCGAGCCGTGGGGAGCCGGTCGAGACGATGGCCCGGGCGAGCTCGAACCGTTCGTCGTCACGCACGAGCCCAAGCAGCGCGAGGCCCATGCGGCCGGATGCGCCGCTGATGGCGAGACGGACGGGTCGGGTCATGCAGGCGGCCTTCGGGTCGGGAGGAGCACGAATCGTAGCAGCCGGCGGCACGGCCCGCGGGGCCATGACGCAAGCGCACATGCCATAATCCGGGGTCCCGCAGCCGATCCGATCCCCATGGCCCGTCGCATCCTCGTCACCAACGCGCTTCCCTATGCCAACGGCCCGCTCCATCTGGGTCACATGCTCGGCTACATCCAGGCCGACATCTGGGCGCGCGCGCAGCGAATGCAGGGCAACGAGGTCTGGTACGTCGCCGGTGAGGACGCCCACGGCACGCCGATCATGCTGGCGGCGGAAAAGGTCGGGAAGTCCCCGGAAGACTACATCGCAGGCATCCGCGCCGGCCATGAAGCCGACTTCACCGATTTCCACTTCAGTTACGACCAGTACCACACCACGCATTCGCCGGAGAACCAGGATCTCGCGACGGCCATCTACACGCGCCTGCGCGACGGTGGCTACATCGCCCGCCGCGACATCCAGCAGCTGTACGACCCCGAGCGCGACATGTTCCTGCCGGACCGCTACATCAAGGGCACCTGTCCCAACTGCGGCACGCCCGACCAGTACGGCGACAACTGCGAGAACTGCGGCGCCACGTACGCGCCCACGGACCTGATCTCTCCTTATTCCGTGATGTCCGGCGCGACGCCGATCCTGCGCGACTCGGAGCACTTCTTCTTCGAGCTGGGCAAGTTCGAGACCCTGCTGCGCGACTGGTTCGACGGCAAGTTCACCGGTGGCAAGCCGGTGGCGAACAGTGGCGTGACCGCGAAGCTCGCCGAATGGCTCGACGGCGGATTGCGCGACTGGGACATCTCGCGCGACGCGCCCTACTTCGGCTTCCCGATTCCCGACGCCCCGGGCAAGTTCTTCTATGTCTGGCTCGACGCCCCGGTCGGCTATCTCGCCTCGTTCAAGGCGCTGTGCGAGCGGACGGGCATGCGCTTTGACGATTTCCTCGGTACCGACAGCACCGCCGAAATGCACCACTTCCTGGGCAAGGACATCATCAACTTCCACGGCCTTTTCTGGCCGGCGATGTTGCATGGCGCCGGCATGCGCACGCCCACGGCGTTGCACGTGAACGGGTACCTGACGGTGAACGGCGCGAAGATGTCCAAATCGCGCGGCACCTTCATCCAGGCTCGCACCTACCTCGACACGGGCCTCGATCCCGAGGCGCTGCGTTACTACTTCGCGACGATGCTCGGCCCGCAGCCGGTTGACGTCGACCTCGACCTGAAATCATTCGAGGAACGGGTCAACTCGCACCTGGTCGGCAAGTGGGCGAATATCGCCAGCCGCACGGCAGGGTTCCTGCATACCCACTTCGCCGGCACGCTCGCCGATCGCTTCGACGACGAGGCCTCGGCGCTGTGGCGCGACCTGCTCGCGCAGTACGAAGGCATCGAAGGTGTATACGAGGCGGACGAATTCGCGGAAGTGTCGCGCCGTTTCGTGGCCATGGCCGATGCCGTGAACGGTTACATCGCCGCGAAGGCGCCCTGGGTCATCGCCCGCGACGAATCGCGCCGCGACGAACTGCAACAGGTCTGCTCGTTCGCCATCAACGCGTTCCGCCTGCTGTCCGGCCTGCTCAAGCCAATCCTGCCGATCACGGTCGCGGCGGCGGAAGCCTTCCTCGGCGCGCCCATCGCGAACTTCGATGATGCGCGCCGCGAGTTGTTCGGCCACACCGTCAACGCCTTCTCGCCGTTGTTCGGACGCCTCGACCCGAAGAAGATCGAAGCGATGATCGAGGCCTCGAAGGAATCCTTCTCGCCCGCGGAACAGGCCAAGGCCGTCACCGCCGCGATCGCCAAACCCGCCAAGAAAACCACGGAAGCACCGAAACCGATGACCGACGCCGCCACCACCGGGACCACCACCATTTCCATCGACGACTTCGCCAAGCTCGACCTGCGCGTCGGCAAGGTGCTGGCCTGCGAGTTCGTCGAAGGCTCGGACAAGCTGTTGCGCTTCGAGCTCGATGCCGGCCCGCTGGGCAAGCGCCAGATCTTCTCCGGCATCCGCGCCGCCTATGCCGAGCCGGAAAAGCTCGTCGGCCGCAACGTCGTCTTCATCGCCAACCTCGCGCCGCGCAAGATGCGCTTCGGCCTGTCCGAGGGCATGATCCTTTCCGCCGGCGACGGCGGTGCGGACCTGTTCCTGCTCGACGCCGACCAGGGCGCGGCGCCAGGCGCCACCGTTCGCTGACGATCATTCATCGGCATGCGCCAGCCATGACGCCAACGCTCGCCGACCGGATCGACGACCTGCTGCCGCAGACGCAGTGCGAGCAGTGCGGTTTTCACGGCTGCCGTCCGTATGCGGAAGCGATCGCCGCCGGCGATGCCGGTATCGACCGCTGCCCGCCGGGTGGTGCTGCCGGTATCGCGCGGCTCGCCGCCCTGCTCGACCGGCCGATTGTTCCGCTAGATCCCACGCACGGCGTGGAGAAGCCGCGCACGCTGGCTCGCATCGTCGAGGCCGACTGCATCGGTTGCACGAAGTGCATCCAGGTCTGCCCTGTCGACGCCATTGTCGGATCGTCGAAGCTGATGCACACCGTGGTCGCCGATCTCTGCACCGGCTGCGAACTCTGCGTGCCCGCCTGCCCGGTGGACTGCATCACGCTCGACCCGATGCCACTGGCCCAGGCGGACGACCGTGCTCATGCGGACGCGGCGCGCTTGCGCTTCCAGCGCCGCGAACGGCGCCTCGCCCGCGAACGTGACGCGCGCGAACGGAAGCTCGCCGCCAGCAAGGCGGATGTCGCCGCGGCCACGACGCGAAACCCAGTGCTCGAGGCCCTGGCCCGGGCCAAGGCGAAGAAAAAGGATCGTCCGTGAAGAAGGCCGACGTGGTCGAGATGTTCAGCCGCTTGCGCGAGTTGAATCCACACCCCAAGACCGAACTGGAATACACGACGCCGTTCGAACTGCTGACGGCCGTGGCGTTGTCCGCTCAGGCGACGGACGTCGGCGTGAACAAGGCCTCGCGCAAGCTGTTCCCCGTGGCGAACACACCCCAGAAAATCCTCGATCTCGGCCTGGAGAAGCTGAAGAGCTACATCAGCACCATCGGCCTCTACAACAACAAGGCGAAGAACCTCATCGCCATGAGCCAGATTCTCGTCGATCGCTATGCGGGCGAGGTGCCTCGATCACGCGAGGCGCTGGAGGAATTGCCGGGCGTCGGCCGGAAGACGGCCAACGTCGTACTCAACACCGCGTTTGGCGAGCCCACGCTAGCGGTGGACACGCATATCTTCCGCGTCGCCAACCGCACGGGTCTCGCCCCAGGCCCGGACGTGCGCAAGGTCGAGGACAAGCTGATCAAGGTGATCCCGAAGGAGTTCATCCAGGACGCGCACCACTGGCTGATCCTGCATGGACGCTATGTGTGCAAGGCGCGGAAGCCGGAGTGTCCCGTCTGCCCGATCGTCGACTTGTGCGCTTATAAACATAAGACGAAGGCGCCCGGCTAAGAGCATCGCCGACAGGGTCGGCTCCCACATTAAAGCCAGAGCATCGCCGACAGGGTCGGCTCCCACCAGGTCGCGATAACCTGGTGGGAGCCGACCCTGTCGGCGATTCGGCGGAGCGAAAACTAGGCAGCCTGCCTGGAACCCTCCACCCGCCGCCCAAGCTCCTGCCAGTCGACGATCAGCTCACAGCCCCGCTTGGAAGCATTGCTACCCCACTCACGCAGCAGTTCCAGCGACGCCTGGTCCACGTGATGCAGACGATCCATCATCACCGACAGCCGCGTGTTCGGCGGGATGCGCTCGAGCGTGCGCGCCATCGACGGCACCTTCAGGAACGTGGCCGAACCCTCCAGGTGCAGCGTGGCCATGCCCGGCTCGTCGTGATGCGTCACGTCCATCTTCAACTTCGACGAGAGCAGCGCCAGACGCAGCAGCGACAACCCGAAGCCGACGATGACGCCCGTCAGCAGGTCAGTGGCGACGATGGCCAGCGTGGTCGCGACGTAGACCGCCGCCGTGCCCTTGCCATAAGCAGCGAGGCTCTTGATCTGCTTCGGGTTGACCATCTTCACGCCGGTGAACACCAGGATGCCCGCGAGGCACGAGACCGGCGTCATCCGCATCAACCACGGCAACAGCATCACGAAGGCCAGCAGCCAGCCACCGTGCATGATCGCCGCCATGCGCGTGGCCGAGCCGGCCTGCACATTGGCCGCGCTGCGCACGATCACCCCCGTCATGGGCAGCGCGCCGAGGAAACCGCAGATGAGGTTGCCCACGCCTTGCGCCGTCAACTCACGGTCGTAGTTCGTGCGCTCACCGTCATGCATGCGATCCACGGCGGCGGCAGAGAGCAGGGTCTCGGCACTGGCGATGAAGGCGAAGGTCGCGGCGGCCACCAGCAAGGTCGAGTCGAACACGCCGAACAGGCTGCCGAAGCTCGGCAAGCTCACCGCCGAGAACAGGTTCGACGGCACGTCCACCCGCTTCACGTCGAGCGCCCCGAACTGCGCCGCGGCGGTCATCGCGACCACCGCGAGCAAGGCACCGGGGACGAAACGCAGCCTCGCCGGACGGAGCTTTTCCCACGCCAGCATGATCGCGATCGTACCGAGGCCGATCATCAGCGCGGCGGGCAGCTGTCCTTCACCGGCACCCGTCACCGATTCCCAGATGGCACCGGGCAGCGCGGCGAAGTTCTCGAGGCCCCGGGCCTTGGGAACCGCATCGAGCAACACGTGCGACTGCGAAGCGACGATGAGGATGCCGATGCCCGACAGCATGCCGGCGACCACCGCCGGCGAGGTCATGCGGAACCACACGCCAGCCTTGCAAAGGCCCGCGGCGATCTGGATCAGGCCGGCCAGAAGCACGACGGGCCCAAGGGCGGCCACGCCGTGCTCGCGCACCAGTTCGAACACCAGGACCGCGAGGCCCGCCGCCGGGCCGCTGACCTGCAGCGGCGAACCGGCGATGGCGCCCACGACGATACCGCCGACGATGCCGGTGATGAGTCCCGCACTGGGCGGCATGCCCGATGCGATCGCGATACCCATGCACAGCGGCAATGCGACAAGAAAAACGACCACCGATCCTAGGAGGTCGCGGCCAAAGAGGCCCTGGGAGAAATAAGCACGCATGGCGAACATTCCTTAAGCGGCGGACGCGACCGGCGGCGGCGTGGAGAAGCGAGCATGCGGCGTAGCGTCCGGCACGTTCGTATCCCCGGCGACCAGCGGGCGGAAGCGGCCTTCGACGGGGTCGAAAGCGGTGATCTCCGTCTTGGCGATGTCGTAGATCCAGCCGTGGATGCGCAGGCTTCCGTTGGCCATGGCGGCGGCCACGGCGGGCAGCGTACGCAGGTGCTCCAACTGGCCGACGACGTTTTCCTCGGTGAGGTAGCGCAGGCCTTCCTCGCCATGGATGGTGGGACGGTTCTCGGCCACCACGTAGCGCGCCACGTCGGCATGCTTGAGCCACTGCTCGACCGACGGCTTGCCCTGCAGCAGCGCCGGGTTCTGCAGCGCCTTCATCGCACCGCAGTCGGAATGGCCGCAGATGACGATGTGCTGCACCTTGAGCGCCGACACGGCGTATTCGATCGCCGCCATCACGCCACTGACGTGCTGTGCGTAGGGGGGAACGATATTGCCCACGTTGCGATAGACGAAGATGTCACCGGGCTGTGCCGCGAACATCAGTTCGGGCATCACGCGCGAATCGGCGCAGGTGATGAACATCGTGTGCGGCGTCTGTCCCGAAGCCAGTCGTGCGAAAAGCTCACGCTGCTCGGCGGTCATGTGGCGGCGAAAGTGATGAAAACCCTGGATGAGACGTTCCATGGCGGTGTTCCTCTTTGGGGAGAATGGGGGCGAGCGCGCACGCTCGCTGGCGGCCGGCTTGGCCGGCACGCACGGATCAACGGATGACGGGGGTGTAGCGAGGCCTGGCGCGCGGAACGGCGCCGGCGCGATCAGCCGATGGGAGGGCGCAGATCGAGGCTGGGATGGTGTGGGCGGGGCGCAGGCAGGGTGCCTTGCGGACGGGCCTCGACCAGATGCGGCACGGTCACCGCATGCTGCGGCGGCACATCGAAGGTGTCGTCGAGGCCGCCACCGTTATCTTCTATCGAGGGCACGGGATCCTGGTCGGCCAGGTCAACGGTGTCGTCGAGAGCGCTACCCGAGGGCGACGCGTATTGCTGCTCCATGACCGAAGAGGCATGCCTTTCGCACGGCATCGCCTGCACGCCGGCACCCACGACGAACAGCGCGAGAAGCACGAGAAACGTGCTCGCGATGCGACGCAGGGTGGCGGGGGGAAGGAGGTTCATGCGTCCGAACCTACCCAGCGAATGTGACGGATGCAAGTGCGGCGACGCACCAAATTCAGGATGGGCAGAGTTTTTTCTTCGAAAACGTGATGTAGCAAGGGTTTTTTAAGGATTTCGCGTCGATCGAAATGATTCAGCGCAATGGATTTAGACGTCCGGATGGCTGTCACATTCCTGAGACGATTCGCAACCCGGGAAGAAAAAGTTCTTCGGGAGCTCCGGTCGCACCGTCGCTCGGGGAGGCTCTGGTGGGAGCCGACCCTGTCGGCGATGGTGCTAGCGGCAACCTGGCCCGCTGCTGCGGGATCGCCGACAAGGTCGGCTCCCACCGGGGCAAGAGCATCGCCGACAGGGTCGGCTCCCACCGGGGCTTTCCTTTCCGAAGCCGGGGCTTTTTCTTTTCCCAACAAAAAACGGCGGGCTTGCGCCCGCCGTTCGTTCGTCCCTGAGTGGAACTCCTTTCCGATGCTCTTTAGAAGCTCAGCATGCCCCAGAAGCCCACTTCGTTCGTCTTGTAGTGGTACGGGGTGGCGAACGGGCCGTCCAGCTGGTTGTGCTTGTAGACGAGGGCCAGCTTCAGGTTCTTCAACACGTCGTACGAGATACCGGCGTTGTAGTACTTGTCCTTCAGCTCGCGCTCGACGTCGGTCAGCGTCGTGTACTTGTAGCTCACGTGGTCGTAGCGGGCGAACACGGCGAACTGGTCGTAGAAGTGCCAGTCGGCCCACACGGAGTAACCGTCGGCCTTGTCCTTGACCGAGAGCGGAGCGGGACCGGTACCCTGGTACTTCAGGATGTCGTCCCAGTTCTCGGAGTGGAAGTACTCCGCACCGGCGCCCCAGGTCTTGTCGCGCCAGGCCACCATGGCGTCGCCACGGCTGGCGGTGCGGGTCGGCACGCCGTCCTCGACGTCGTTGCCGCGCTTGCCGGAGTAACCGCCCAGGGCGATGACCATCTGCTCGATCGGCGAATAACCGAAGCGTGCTTCGGCGTCGACGCTCTTCGAACGGCTCAGGTTGCGATAGCCGCGGCCGTTGACGACCGACACCTGGTAGTTGATCGAGTTGTCACCGGTGGTCGCGCCCAGGGCGTGGACACCCCAGTCGGACGAGTTGCCGAACGCGCCGACGCCGCCGGCGGTCGCGGTCGAGCCGCTGCGGCCACCCTCGAACGAGCGGTCGGTGATGGTGTTCTCGACGTAGCGGTAGCCGTACCACTTCTCGACGAACGGGATCCACGGCATGTCGGCCGCACCGAAGCGGACGGTGAAGAGCGGGTCGAACTTGCCCTGCACGTAGGCCTTCTTCACGAAGAGGCTGGTCTGCGACAGCGTCGACTGGTAGTTGAAGTCGGTGGTCAGGTTGGCCGACCAGACGTCGTCGAACTTGTGGTCGACGGTCAGGTAGAAGCGCTTGACGTCGAAGCCGGTGCCGTTGGTGGCGCCGTGGCCGTCCTTGTGGTTGCTCGGGTTGGTGCCGATCTTTTCGCTGTGGCTCATGTTCGACACGTCGAAGAACATCGTGCCGCCGACGTGGGTGTTGTCGACCAGCTTGTTCAGCGCATCGAGCTTCTTGGAGAGGTCTTCGGTCGGCTTGGTGGCAGCGACCTGCACGTCGTTGACAGCCTTGGCCGTCTCGATCTGCGCGTCGGCCTGCGCTTCCTGCTTGCTCTCCAGCTCGGAGACCTTGGCCTGGAGCGCGGCGAGCTGCGCCTGCAGCTGCTGAAGGGTGGCGGCGTCGACCGTGACCCGGGCCGGCTGCTGCGACTTGGGCGTCGCGGCGAGGGCCGAGAAGCTGGTCACGCCCAGACCGGCAGCGATGGCCACCGTGAGCAACTTGGAACGCATGGGATTTCTCCGCTGAAGGATGGAATGTGTGTGTGGAACCCCTGTCCCCTCCTGAGACTTTTCTGTCCGAAAATCCTCAAAGGGTCCAACGGCGCGAAGAATGGGCCGTGGGTTTTACCGTTCCATGCCTTTTTTGTTACAGATCGACGACACGCGCACATCCCCTTAACGCCCAGGTCCGCCAGGGCGCGTGCCGGCCCGGGTCCCGGGCTGATATCCTTTAAGGATGGATACGACGAGTAACAGCACCGCTTCGACCATGGCCGGGCGGTTCAGGGGATTCCTGCCGGTCATCGTCGATGTCGAGACCGGTGGCTTCGATGCCGAACGCGATGCCCTGCTGGAGATCGCCGTGGTCCCCATCGCCATGGAGGCCTCCGGCTTCCTGGTGCCGCAAGCGGCGGTCTCCGCGAACGTGGAACCTTTCCCCGGTGCCAACATCGATCCTCGCTCGCTGGAAATCACCGGTATCGACCCCGATCACCCCTTTCGCGGCGCCCTGCCCGAACGCCAGGCGCTCGATCACGTCTTCAATGCCATACGCGACGCGGTGAAGACCGCCGCGTGCCAGCGGGCGGTGCTGGTAGGCCACAACGCGGCCTTCGACCTGGCCTTCCTCAACGCGGCGGTGCGCCGCACGGGCCATAAGCGCAATCCGTTCCATCCCTTCAGCTGTTTCGATACGGCCACCCTCGGCGGCCTCGCCTACGGGCAGACGGTACTGAGCAAGGCCGTGCTGGCCGCGGGACTGTCGTTCGATACGCGCGAGGCCCACTCGGCCATCTACGACGCCGAGCGCACGGCGGAGCTTTTCTGCGAAATCGTCAACCGCTGGCGCCGGCTCGAGCTCTCGGAACGAGAGATGGCGGCACCGCTCGCCGTCTAAGACGTTTCGTAAGTTCCTGAATATGACACCAAAAAGGCGGGTGTCATACCGCTGCAACATTCAGTACGTCTCATTGCAACACGGCAGGGCTGGAATACAGCCCCGGGCGGGCCTCGCCCGACACTCATTCACCCGAGGAAAGCTCCGTGTTCACACACAAACTCCGTATTGCAGCGCTCGTCGCCGCGTCCCTTTTCGGCATGTCCGCCCAGGCTACCGACATCACGGGCGCCGGCTCGAGCTTCGTCTACCCAGTCCTGTCGAAGTGGTCGGCGACGTACGCTGAGAACACCGGCAACAAGCTGAACTACCAGTCGGTCGGCTCGGGTGCGGGCATCGCCCAGATCAAGGAAGGCACGATCGACTTCGGCGCCTCCGACGCGCCGATGAGCGCGGAAGACCTCGCCAAGTTCGGCCTCGGCCAGTTCCCGGTCGTCGTCGGCGGCATCGTGCCGATCGTCAACCTGCAGGGCGTGGCCCCGGGCCAGATCAAGATCGACGGCAAGCTGCTCGCCGACATCTACCTGGGCAAGATCGCCCGTTGGAACGACCCGGCCGTCGCCGCGCTGAACCCGGGCGTGAAGATCCCCGACGTTAAGATCACCGTCGTGCATCGCTCGGACGGTTCGGGCACCTCGTTCAACTTCACCAACTACCTCTCCAAGGTCAGCCCGGAATGGGCGTCCAAGGTGAAGTTCGGCACGGCGGTCGAATGGCCGGCCGGCGTCGGTGGCAAGGGTAACGAAGGCGTCGCGCAGTACGTGCGCCAGATCCCGGGCTCGATCGGCTACGTGGAATACGCTTACGCCACCAAGAACAAGCTCTCCTACGCGCAGATGCAGAACGCCGCTGGCCAGTGGGTACAGCCGAACGCCGACAGCTTCGCCGCCGCGGCCGCCACGGCCGACTGGAAGAGCGCCAAGGACTTCAACCTGATCATGACCAACGCCCCCGGCGCGCAGGCGTGGCCGATCACGGCGACCACCTGGGTGATCATGTACAAGAAGGCCAAGAACGCCTCGCACGCCAAGGTCGCCTTCGACTTCTTCAAGTGGTCGCTGGAAAAGGGCCAGGCGCAGGCCGCCTCGCTTGACTACGTCGCCCTTCCGGCGCCGCTGGTCCAGCAGATCGAAGCCTACTGGGCTTCCGAGTTCAAGAACTGACCCGATCTCGACAGTCCGGCTGACACATAGCGGGCCCAGAGTATCGCCCAAGGGGGTCGCCGTTCCGACAGGGGCGGCGACCCGACGTCTGCGTAGGCCCGGGAACCCGAACCCATCATGCATGCCACCGTCAGCAACGCCGTCCCGAACGCAGATCGCGCGATCGAGGCGGGCCGAAACGCAACCGACGCACGCAACGACCGGCTTTTCGGCTGGGTGCTGAAGGCCTGTGCGCTGCTCGTCCTGATCACCCTGATCGGCGCGGCACTGTCCACCCTCTGGCTCGGCCGCGACGCGTTCGCCACCTTCGGCTGGCGCTTCCTCATCAGCGATGCCTGGGATCCGGGCAACAACCAGTTCGGCGCCCTGGTGCCGGTGATGGGCACCATCACCACGGCCGTCATCGCCCTGGTGTTCGCCGTGCCGGTGAGCTTCGGCATCGCCCTCTTCCTTACCGAGATCGCGCCCGGCTGGCTGCGTGGCCCGGTCAGCTCGGCCATCGAACTGCTGGCCGGCATTCCTTCGATCATCTACGGCATGTGGGGCCTCTTCATCTTCGCCCCGTTCGTCGCCGAGCACATAAAGCCCTGGCTGATGAACAACTTCAGCGCCGATCCGCCGGACGGCCAGGTCTCGTGGCTGGTCCAGCACGTGCCATGGATCGCGAAATTCTTCTCCAGCGAATACCCGTTCTTCGGTGCCGGCGTGCTCACGGCGGGCCTGGTCCTGGCGGTGATGATCATTCCCTTCATCTCCTCCGTGATGCGCGAGGTGTTCCAGACGGTGCCGACGCGCCTGAAGGAGTCCGCCTATGCGCTGGGTTCGAGCACGTGGGAAGTGGTCTGGGACATCGTGGTGCCCTACACCCGCACCGCCGTGATCGGCGGCATCTTCCTCGGCCTGGGCCGCGCGCTCGGCGAGACCATGGCCGTGGCCTTCGTGCTCGGCAACACCTTCAAGTTCACTCCGTCGATTCTCGAGACCGGCAGCTCCATCGCCTCGACCATCGCCAACCAGTTCGGTGAAGCCGAGGGCCTGCAGAAGTCGGCCCTGATGGCGCTGGCCTTCCTGCTCTTCGTGGTGACCTTCATCGTGCTGCTTATCGCGCGCCTCATGCTCCGCCGGCTCGCCACGAAGGAGGGCAGGTAATGTCCGCCTCGCTCTACACGACGCGCCGCATCAAGAACATCGCGGCGATGGCCTTCAGCATCGTCGCCACGGCCATCGGCCTGTTGTTCCTGGCCTGGATACTGTGGGAAACCCTCAGCCAGGGCATCGCGGGCCTGAAGCCGCAGCTCTTCACGAAGATCACGGCATACCGCGAGGAAGGCGGCCTGGCCAACGCCATGGTCGGCAGCCTGATCCTCAACGTGCTCGGCATCCTGATCGCCACACCCATCGGTGTCGCCGCCGGCACGTGGCTGGCCGAATACTCGCTGCGCTCGCGGCTCGGCCCGACCATCCGCTTCCTCAACGACATCCTGCTTTCGGCGCCGTCGATCGTGCTGGGCCTGTTCGTCTACACCGTGATCGTGCTGCCGTCGAAGTGGCTGACCAACGGTGACGTGACGTTCTCGGGTATCGCGGGCGGCATCGCGCTGGCCCTGATCGCCCTGCCCGTCATCGTCCGCACCACCGACGAGATGCTGCGCCTGGTGCCGGGTACGCTGCGCGAAGCCGCGCTGTCGCTCGGCGTGCCGCAGTGGAAGCTGACGATGCAGATCCTGATCCGCGCCGCGCGCTCGGGTATCGTCACGGGTGTGCTGCTGGCCCTGGCCCGCATCAGCGGCGAAACCGCGCCGCTGCTGTTCACGGCCTTCGGCAACAACTTCATGACCTTCAACCCGATCGACAAGATGCCGAGCCTGCCGCAGATCATCTACGAATACACCAAGGACCCCAGCCCGGACATCAACACGCTGGCCTGGGCCGGTGCCTTCGTACTGACCATGTTCGTGCTGGCGCTCAGCCTGATCGCCCGCTTCATCTTCTCGCGCTCCAAGGTGTCCCATGACTAACATGAACGAAGTCGCCTCCCAGCCGGGCTTCGGCACGTCGCCGCACGCCTCGGGCGTCGACCTTGGCCAGGTGCCGGCGAAGATGACCGTGCGCGACGTGAACTTCCACTACGGCGATTTCCACGCGATCAAGAACATCGCCATGGACGTGCCGGAGAAGAAGGTCACCGCGATCATCGGGCCGTCAGGCTGCGGCAAGTCCACCTTGCTGCGCATCTTCAACCGCATCTACGCGATCTACCCGAACCTGCGCGCCAGCGGCGAGATCGTGCTGGATGGCGAGAACATCCTCGACCCTAAGTACTCGCTGAACCGCTTGCGCAGCAAGGTGGGCATGGTGTTCCAGAAGCCGGTGCCGTTCCCGATGACGATCTTCGAGAACGTCGCCTATGGCATCCGCCACCATGAGAAGCTCTCGCGTTCGGAGATGGAAAGCCGCGTGGAACAGGCCTTGCGTGGCGCGGCGCTGTGGGACGAGGTGAAGGACAAGCTCAAGCAGAGCGCACTGGGGCTTTCCGGTGGCCAGCAGCAGCGCCTGTGCATCGCCCGCGGTATCGCGCTGAAGCCCGAGGTGCTGCTGCTCGACGAACCCACCTCGGCACTCGATCCGATCGCCACGAGCCGCATTGAGCAGCTGGTGGAAGAGCTCAAGAAGGATTTCACGATCGTCATCGTGACGCACAACATGCAGCAGGCGGCGCGCTGCTCGGACATGACCGCTTTCATGTACATGGGCGAGCTGATCGAGTTCGACCGGACCGAGAAGATCTTCACCAAGCCGGACAAGAAGCAGACCGAAGACTACATTACCGGCCGTTTCGGCTGAGCGCCCCCTACTCCGAGGTCCCGCGATGAACAATCCGCACGAACACATCATCAAGAGCTACGACAGCGAGTTGAAGCGCCTCACCGGCGAGATCGTCAAGATGGGCGAACTGGCGCTCGCGCAGCTCGAGGCCGCGATCGACGTTGTCGAGCGGCGCGACGAACGCGCCGCCCAGCGCGTGGTCGACAACGACGACGCGCTGGATGCGCTCGAGCAGGAAGTGAGCCAGGACGTGGTCCGCCTCCTCGCCCTGCGCGCGCCGATCGCAGGTGACTTGCGCAACGTCTTCGCCGCCCTGCGCATCGCCGCGGACATCGAGCGCATCGGCGACTACGCCGCCAACGTGGCCAAGCGTTCCATCCCGCTGAGCCGCGTTGCACCGATCACCGCCGCCGGCGGTCTGGCCAACCTCGCCGAACTCGCCGCCGACCAGCTGCGCAACGTGTTGAAGGCCTACGACGAGCAGGACGCCGAGGCGGCCTATGAGGTGTGGAAGTCGGATGCGGAGCTCGACGAGGCGTATACGGTGGTGTTCCGCGCCCTCCTCACTTACATGATGGAAGACCCGCGCAACATCACGCCGTGCACGCACCTGCTGTTCATGGCGAAGAACATCGAGCGCATCGGCGACCACGCGACGAACATCGCCGAGAACGTGTGGTTCGTGGTGCACGGCGAACCGTTGGTGGCACCGCGCATGAAACGCGATACGACGGCCAGCCCGGATTTCGACAAGCCCTGAAGAGCATCGCCGACAGGGTCGGCTCCCACCAGAGCTCGGGCCTTGGGAAAACCATACCTTGGACCCGAGTCAGGGTGGGACCTAAGGCATGGTGGGACCCGAGTTTTGGTGAGAGCCGACCCTGTCGGCGATTCAACGGTCCGGCAGACTCAGAGACCCCTCGAGCCCCAGACTCGCCGACCCAGCGGCTCAGGCCGCCGAAGTCAGCTTGAGCCCCAGAATCCCCGCCACGATCAGCCCCACGCACAGCAGCCGCAACGGCTGCGCCGACTCACCGAACAGCACGATACCCATCGTGACCGCGCCCACGGCGCCGATGCCGGTCCACACCGCGTAAGCGGTGCCCAGCGGCAGCTTCTTCGTGGCGAAGGCGAGCAACACGATGCTTATCACCATCGCGGTGCCGGTCAACAGACTCGGCACGAGACGCGTGAAGCCTTCGGTATATTTGAGGCCAACGGCCCAGGCGATCTCGAAGAGACCGGCGAGAACGAGAATGGTCCAGTACATGAAAGCGACTCCGCACAGGCGGGGTCGTCCCCGCGGAGATGATGCGCATCGCGGGGCCGTCCCCGCGTGCGGACCGGCATTGCGCCGATCCGCCAGAGATTCTACACACCCTGTGTAACCCCCCGCTGACCCGGGCTGGCGACCACCTGGTGTGATCCTTTGCTGATTCCGGGCTAACGACCACCTGGTGGGAGCCGACCTTGTCGGCGATCCCGCGGCAGCGGGCCGGGTTACGGCAAGCACCCATCGCCGACAGGGTCGGCTCCCACAGGAGTCTGAGGCAAGCACCCATCGCCAACAAGGTCGGCTCCCACCAAGATCGCTACAGGATCGGTGCCGCGGCTGCTTTCTTCGCCCTCACGCCGCGCACGATGCCGTATACGCTGATCAGGAACCATGCCATCTCCTGCAGGAACGCGGAGAGGTTGAAGGTGCCGAAGATCAGCGAGAGCAGGATGCCGAAGGCGCCGACCAGGTTCATCACCTGGTACGGGTAACCCTGGCCCGACAGCTTGTGCGCCTGGACCAGAAAGAACGCCACCAGGACCAGGGTGACCCCGATCAGTCCGGCCCAGTCATGCCACAACAGATTCATCGTTTGGCCCCTCGCTGACGTAACGCCTCGAACAGGACGATGCCGGTGGCGACGGAGACGTTGAGGCTCTCCATGCCGCCGGGCATCGGGATCTTGGCTACGAAGTCACAGGTGTCGCGGGTGAGCCGGCGCATGCCGTCGCCTTCGCTACCCATTACCAGGGCGACAGGCCCCTTGAGATCGATGTCGTAGACGGACTGGCCGGTATCTCCATCCAATCCCGTGATCCAGACGCCGGCATCCTTGAGCATGCGCATGGCGCGCGCGAGGTTGGTCGCGGCCACGACGGGCACGAGATCCGCGCCGCCCGCCGAGGCACGGCGCACCGTCGGCGTGATGCCGACGGCGCGATCCTTCGGCACCACCACGGCGGTCACGTTCGCCGCCGCCGCGCTGCGCAGGCAGGCACCGAGGTTATGCGGGTCGGTGACGCCGTCGAGCACGAGCACCAGTGCGTTGGACCCTGCCGCCTCCAACAATGCGGGAAGGTCGTTCTCCCCACGCAGCGGCGGTGTCTCGTAGCGGGCGATCACACCCTGGTGACGCGCTTCGCCACCGAGCTTCTCGAGTTGCTCCTTGCCCACCGTTTTCAACGGCAGGCCGAGCTTGCGCGCTTGCGCGGCGATCTCGTTCACGCGCGCGTTCTTCGAGTTCTGCTCGATCAATACTTCCCGGACACGATCCGGGTCGTTGGCTAGCGCGCCTTCGACCGGATTGATGCCAACGATCCACGACTCACTCATGCTTGCGGCTTGCTCCTGGGTCTACGTCGTGCGCTCTTGCCCGCGGTTTTCGCGGGTGCGCTCTTAACCGGCGCCGCCTTGGCCGCCGTCCTGGTTCCGGTTTGCCTGGCAGCGGGCTGGGCGGTCTTCGTCCCGCGCCCCTTCACCGCATCGTTCTGCGGCGCGTCGACCTTCCTGGATACCGGCCTCTCGTTCCCGCCGGCCTGCCGCCCCCTCGAACGATTTCCAGCCGTGGAGCGCCCGCCGTCCTTCGACGATGCAACGTCCCTCGACCGGGATGCATCCTTCGGCTGTGCGGCATCGCGGCCCTGGTGGGAAGCGCGCTTGCGCGCGACACCCGCACCCTCGGTCTCGCCAGCCGCCTGACGAGCAGGCCGCGCATGATGCTCCGCCACCGGTTCCGCGGCGACCGGGGCCTTCGTCTTCTTGCCAAAGATCCGCCCCACCGCCTTCTTCGCGGCACGACCGAACGCCTTCCCGGCCTCCGCCATACCCGAGCGAGACGCCGGCGCAGGCGCGGCGGCGACCGGCGGAGGCGGCTTCGGCAACGCGGCCAGGCGGGCCACTAGGCGGAAGTCGATCTTGCGATCTTCCAGGCTCGCGCGCAGCACCTGCACGCTCACGTAATCGCCGAGGCGATAGCTGGCTCCCGTGCGCTCGCCGGACAGCAAATGACGGACCGGATCGAACTTGTAGTAATCGTTCGGCAACTGCGAGACATGGACGAGGCCTGACACGCGCGACGCCGACAGTTCGACGAACAGGCCGAACGAGGTGACGCCCGTGATCGTGCCGGCGAATTCCTCGCCGACATGTTTCTCCATCCAGGCGCACTTGAAGCGCTCGTCGACATCGCGCTCGGCTTCTTCAGCACGGCGCTCGCGCTGCGAGCAGTGCACGGCCATCGAGGCCATCTGGCTCTCGCTGTACGTGTAATCGGCCGGCTTGCCCTTGGTCAGCGCGTAACGGATGGCGCGATGCACGAGCAGGTCGGGATAACGGCGGATCGGCGAGGTGAAGTGCGCGTACGCATCCAGCGCCAGGCCGAAGTGGCCCTGGTTCTCCGGGTGGTACACGGCCATGCTCTGAGCGCGCAGGAGCACCGACTGGATCAGTTCCGCTTCGGGACGATCGTGCACCTTCTTGAGCAAGGCGGAGAAGTCGGCCGGAGTGACTTCGTCGGCCGGCGGCATCTTCAGCTTGAACTCGCGCAGGAACTGCAGGAGATCGTCGTACTTCTCGGCCGGTGGCGGTGCGTGCACGCGGTAGAGGGCGGGAATCTTCCGCTTCGACAGATACCTCGCCGCCTGCACGTTGGCGGCGATCATGCATTCCTCGATGAGCTTGTGCGCATCGTTACGATCGCTGGCGCCCATGGAGACCACGTCACCCGACGGGGCGAGGCGGAACTTCACTTCCGGCGTTTCGAAGTCGATGGCGCCGCGACGCTTGCGCGCCTTCGCCATCACCTTGTAGAGACGATGCAGGGTCTCGACCTGCGGAAGCACGTCGGCGATCTCGTCGCGCACATCGGCATTGCGCTCGCCCACGGCCTGCCACACCTTGTTATAGGTGAGCCGCGCATGCGAATACATCACCGCGTCGTAGAACTTCGACCGGACGACCTCGCCTTCCTCGTCGACCTCCATGTCGCAGACCATGCACAGGCGGTCGACCTTGGGGTTGAGCGAGCAGATGCCGTTGGACAGCGTCTCCGGCAACATCGGCACGACGAAACCGGGGAAATAGGTGGACGTGCTGCGATCGTAGGCTTCGACGTCGAGCGGCGTCCCCACGGGTACGTAGTGCGACACGTCGGCGATGGCGACGATCAGGCGGAACCCACCGCCCTTGAGCGCTTCGGCATAGACGGCGTCGTCGAAATCGCGGGCGTCCTCGCCGTCGATCGTGACCAGCGGCAGCTTGCGGATATCGACGCGGCCCTTGCGTTCCTCCGAGGTGACCTTGGGCTCCACTTCCTCCGCCTGGCGGATGACCTGGGCCGGCCATTCATGCGGCAGGTCGTGGCTGGCGATGGCCATCTCGACCACGAGCGAGGGCTCGAGGCGTTCGCCCAGCACGGCGCGGACGGTGCCCATCGGACCACGATGCGGGGTGGGTGGATCGGTGATCTCGACCACCACGATCTCGCCGGAGCGGGCACCGGCGTCGCGGCCGGCGGGGATCATGATGTTCTGGTGCAGGCGGCGGTCGTCCGGCTCGACCAGGGTCACGCCGTTCTCGACGACGACGCGGCCGACGAGGCGCGGCGAACGCCGTTCCAGTACCTCGACGATGGCGCCCTGGCGGCGGCCACGGCGGTCGATGCCGACCACGCTGGCCAGCACGCGGTCGCCGTGCAGCACGCTGCGCATCTGCGACGGCGAGAGGTAGAGGTCTTCCCCGCCCTCGTCCGGGCGCAGGAAGCCGTAGCCCTCGGCGTTGGCGATGACCCGGCCGGGAATCAGGCTGAGCTTCTCCGCCGGGGCATAGCTTCCGCGGCGGTTCCGCAGCAGCTGGCCGTCGCGGACCATGGCACCCAGCCGGCGGTCCAGCGCGTTGATCTCGTAGTCGGTGAACAGGCGCAGGGAGCGTGCGATGTCCTCGGGCATCAGCAGTTCGCCGCGTTCCTCCAGCAGGGCCAGGATAGCCTCGCGGCTGGGGATCGGCTGGTCGTAGCGCTGGGCTTCGCGGTCGGCATGGGGATCGACCACGGCCGGGCTGGCCTTGGGTTTACGGGGGCCGCGGTCGGCTCCCGACCCTTTCTGTTTCTTCGTCACGTAAGGACCTTTGAAGGGGGACGTGGAATAGTTTCACATCCGGGGTGCAAAATCGTTGACAAGTTTCCTCGACCTACCTAATCTACGCGGCTCACGGGGCAGCGAAGCTGTTTCGAGACACCTGCCCAGGTGGCGGAATTGGTAGACGCACTAGTTTCAGGTACTAGCGGGTAAAACCGTGGAGGTTCGAGTCCTCTCTTGGGCACCAATTATAGACGAAGCCCCGCAGCGATGCGGGGCTTCGTTGTTTCCGGGGTTCAGAAACGACGTGCGATGTTTTCGGCGTCTCTCAAGAACCGACGGCCCCTCTCACCAAAAGCACGGTCTTGCCGCGCCGGGCACGGTTTTCCGCTTCCGCGAATGCCTTGCGCGCATCGGACAAGGGATACGTGCGGTCGATCTGCACGGCGATGCGGCCATCGGCCACCCGCGCGACGATCTCTGCCAACTGCGCCGGATCGGGTTTGACGATGAACCAGTGAGCCTCGATCCCCAGGGCCCTGGCGCGTTCCGGCGATGGCGCGTCTTCCGCCTCACCGGAAATCGTGACCAGCCGGCCGCTCCGGCCGAGGAACGACCAGCTCCGTTCGAGCAAGTCATGACCCACCGTGTCGAATACGACGTCCACCGGCCCCGCGACATCCTCGAAACGTTCCGATGCCGTGTCGATCGCATGGTCGGCGCCGAGAGCGCTGCACAACGCCACGGCGTCGCGACCTCGCGCGGTGGCGACCACGCGCGCGCCGGCGTCCCTGGCGATCTGGATCGCGAACGAACCCACCGCTCCCGCACCGCCATGGATGAGCACCGACTCGCCTTTCTTCAACCGGGCGAAGTCGAACAGTGCCTGCCATGCCGTCAGCGCGCCGATGGGGAGCGTGCACGCGTCGAGGGCACTCACGTTGTCCGGCAGATGCGTCACTTCAGCGGGGAGCACGCTGGCCTGATCCGCGGCGGCGCCGTTTCGCCAGAAATCGATCAGGCCCACTACGCGGTCGCCGTTTGCGAAACCCGATGTGGCTGATCCGGCCGCGGCGACGCGACCGGCGAATTCGTGACCGATGATGACAGGCAACGCACGCTGCGACCCGTCAGGTAAAGGCAGTGTTCCGTTCGTCGCCCACGTCGGCTCCGCGAACGTCAGGCCCACCGCCTCCACGTCGACGACGATGCGGTCGTCGTGCGGCACCGGTGCATCCGTTTCGCCCACGCTGATCGAAAGATCGCCACCCCGAGGATTCGTGATCCAGGCTGCTTTCATGACTTGCCCCGCTCGCCTGCATCGGCCGGTGGTTCGACATCGCCCGAGGAAGCCCCGCGTCGTCGCCGCAACTCCGTGACAGGCAGTCCATGCCAACCCCAGTTCTCGAGTTCGACCTCTTCGATGATCACGAAGGTGCTGTCCATCGGCTTGCCCATCACCTCGAGCAGAAGCCGGCTGACGCCTTCGATGAGGGCCGCCTTCTGTTCGGGCGTCGTGCTCGTGGCGCCTGGCGCCGTGCCCTCGCGGGTCATCTGGATCGTTACGATCGGCATCGTTTTCCCTCCTACCAGTGCCCGGCGTGCTGTCCGCCGTCGACGTGCAATGTTTCCCCCGTCACGAAGTGTGCGCGCTCGAGATAGAGGATGGCCTCGACGACGTCCTCGATCTCGCCGAGGCGTCCCATTGGGTGGAGTCCCGCGAGGAAATCCAGCGTTTCCGGCGCATGCATGGGCGTACGGACGATGCCCGGCGCGACGGCGTTCACACGGACACCCTTCTTCGCGTACTCGATCGCGAGCGAACGCGTGATCGCGTCCAGCCCGCCCTTCGTCAGCGAGGCGAGCCCGGCCGCCACTTCAGCCAACGGCTGGTCGACCAGCGTGGTGGTGATTTGGACGATGTGCCCGTAACCCTGCATGAGCATTTGCTGCGCGACGAACTGGGTGATGTGGAAGAAGCCGCCCAGGTTCACGTCGACGGCCTGGCGGAAGTCTTCTTCCGTGTATTCGACAAAGGGTTTGCCGAGGAAGACGCCCGCGTTGTTGACGAGCGTGTCGATCCGGCCGAAACGCTCGACCGCCGTGGTGGCGACTTCGGCCGCCACGTTTCGGTCACTTATATCCCCGGCGACCGTGACCATGTCTTCTTTATC
This sequence comes from Luteibacter sp. W1I16, assembly GCF_050434905.1. NCBI lineage: Bacteria > Pseudomonadati > Pseudomonadota > Gammaproteobacteria > Lysobacterales > Rhodanobacteraceae > Luteibacter > Luteibacter sp. W1I16. Next base: position 3,794,261 of record NZ_JBNDJJ010000001.1, on the reverse strand, counting down.
GGATGGCCGGATGCTTCGCGAATTCGCGATCACCGCGTAACCGAGTTCGCGGTATGCATTCACCACGCCGGCGCCGATGCCTTGCGAGGCCCCCGTGACGATGACGACTTTCCTGTTCATGGTCCGGGCCTCTGCAAAAGCGATGGACACCGCACCGAAGGTGCGGGAACGTGCGGAACAATCGAACCTCCCCAGCCTAGCCCGGCCGCCGCCCCGTCGATTGGCGAAACCTGTGGCGGGCAAGGTCCGTTCGCGCAAGCGGCGGCGGAATGTCCCGCCGCCGCCACACCGCCTTCGTCGCTACAGCCCCTGGCGAAGCACTTCGACGCGCCAGCGCTGGTCGTCGCTGACCCGCCGGAATTTGCTCCATTCCGCCCCGATATCCAAAGGGCGATTGCCGAGTGGCGCGGGTTGGATATCGATGCCGGGGCGCGGAGCGTTCGGATAATTCGTCCACGGTTCGAGCGGCGAGCCGAAGGGATTCACGGGATAATCCTGAAAGCGTCCCGCCGGGGCGTGATAGTGCACCATGCCTCCCTCGACATAGAGACGATAGTCGCCGTGGTCGACCAGTGAGTGGAGTCGATCCGCCCGCCACTGCCACTGTTTCTCATAGGTGATGTTCTCGCAGGTATCCGTGATCACGCTCCGGGTGGCGGGCTGCACGGAAAGGCAACGGAGCGAGCCGCGATTGACGTAGCGGCTGGACGCATCCAGCCCCCACATCTGCCGCCGGTCGGTCGCGTTGCAGGGAACCAGGCCCACGCTACCCTGGTTGTCGCGCAGGCAAGCGCCCGAACCGGTGGCGCTGCGGATCAGCACGGTGATCTCTGCGGAAAGGTACGGATCGGACATGTCCAACACGAAGTCGGCAGACACAGACCGCTTATCCACCCCTTTGCTGTGGCGCACATTGGTGCGATCCCACCGCCACTCTTTCCGGTCGAGGTCGTAGCCTCCGGAGACGGTGACCTTGGCCATGCCCTCGTAGTCACCGGGGACCTTCCATTGCGATAGCGCGTCGAATGAAGCGGCACGCATCATGGGGGTCATCTTTTCCTCCGTCAGCTGCGGCATGCCCGCACCCCAGCGTTTGACGAGGACATTCACCAGCTTCGGCGCGATCAAGGCCTCCCATGACACCGAACCAGGGCCAACGGGAGCCGCCAGCATCGAATAATCCTTGAAGGTCATGCTCAGGCTCGTTTGCCAACGGTGCTCGTAACCGAAGGAAAGATTGAACGGGACCTTCGAGGCGAGCACGTCGTCAGGCTTGCCTGTCGAACTCAGTTCTGTCCCGGTGGAACCGCCGATCGTGAAACCACGGTTCTCGGTATCGACCTGAGTGTATTCCACGCGCCCGTCCGTCACGGGAAAGTGATCCATGTACGTCGGCGTGACACCGTCCATCGCCAACGCATGCTGAAGACGATACTTCAATGGCAGGTAGGCGCCCCACAGGTTTTTCCCGGTCCTGCCGCCATCGACGATTCCCGCGCGCTTCGGCCTCACCGAAACTTTCGAGGTCAAGGTGACCAGCTTGAGGTCGGCCGAGCGGGTACGGCTACGCATGATGTCGATACCGGTAACACCCAATATCTCGCCGGACGGATCGACGAAGTTGACGTCGAAATGCCGGGCGGGCAGCACGGCCGCGCCTTCGGCCGCATCTCTCGCGGCCAGGCGGTACTGTCCGCGTCCGGCAGGATCGGCCGAAGGACGCACACCGGACATCATGGCGGATATAAGACCCGTCACGTCCGCCGCTTGCCCTTCCGGCGTGGCGAATACCTCCACCCCTCCATCCGCCTTCCGGCGGAACAAGGCATCGCCGGCTGTCGGTGCGATACCGAACAGCGGGGTGACCAGCGAAGGAGCCACCGGCGCCTGCTCGTCCCGTTGCAGCAGGACAGGGACGCCGGCGTCGAACAATCGCTTCAACGACGTGGCCTGGCCGTCGGCGAGCGGAAGGACGTCCGTGCCCAGGACGGCCAGGACATTCCCGGGCGGCTGGGACGACAACCGGTCGAGATCGTCCGATAGAAGCCGGGCGGCCGGCAGTGTCGCGACACCCTGATTGTCCTGCTGCGAAGGAACGGCCGGCGGACCGAACACCACCAGCGTGGTCGGCGATGGCACGGCGGGACTCCCGTCCGCGCCTTTGGCGGCGGCGAGTCCGGTCGAGACCGTCGTCAAGTCGGACGCAGCCGAGGGAAAGGCGAGGCCGAAGCCAATTGCCAGCGTGAGGGAGCGGGTAACAAGAGTGGGGATTCTCATGGGGGACCTCCTTGTGCGTAGTCCGGGTTCGACGTTAGTCCCGTCTGGCGGTCACCCAGTGAGAGTGTTCTCACGCCGGCGGATGGTTTCAATCCGGAATTGCCGGCATTTGCGCACCGTTCAATACAAATCGGCGAAGATGGCATCAGGATGACATCATCCCGGGACAGACCTACATGCGAATCGCCGCCGACGCCCACGCAGGCTTCCAGTCGCGCCCACACCCTCCCCAGGCCTGAGCCCGCTTCCACCTGCTTCGATCCTCCAGTGCGCCCTCTCCCCAGCCTCTCCGCTCTGTATAATCGGACGGGTAATGCACGGTGGGAGAAGCGGAAGGACCCGCTGCCGAAGGCGCAACGCCCGTAATCGCTCAGGCCCCAAAACCACCGCGCGGTCATCACTCTGGAGAGACCGGTTCGATCCGGCGCCGAAGGTGCAAGAGGCTCCCGCCTCCAAACTCTCAGGCAAAAGGACAGAGGGGCGCCCCACGTGCCGGCACGGCGCGTTATTTCGGATGCCTCCAAGCCCATGAGCCATAAAACCTCTCCTTCGCTGCGCGACCTCGAGAACCACGGCGCCTTCATCGAGCGCCACATCGGCCCCAACGACACCGAGATCGCCGAGATGCTGCGCGTGGTCGGTCACGACACGCTCGACGCGCTGACCGACGCCATCGTCCCCGGCTCGATCAAATCGCCCGCCCCGCTCGCCCTGCCCGCCGCGGTCACCGAGGAAGAGGCGCTGGCGAAGATCCGCGCGATCGCCGACCGCAACACCGTCTTCCGCAGCTTCATCGGCCAGGGCTACTACGGCACGCTCACGCCGAACGTGATCCTGCGCAACGTGCTGGAGAACCCAGCGTGGTACACGGCATACACGCCCTACCAGGCGGAAATCTCGCAGGGCCGCATGGAAGCGCTGATCAACTTCCAGACGATGGTCGCCGACCTCACCGGCATGGACATCTCCAATGCGTCGCTGCTCGACGAGGGCACCGCCGCGGCGGAGGCCATGGCGCTGGCCAAGCGCTCGGCCAAATCGAAGTCGAACGTGTTCTTCGTCTCCAGGGACGTGCATCCGCAGACGCTCGAAGTGCTGCGCACCCGTGCCGACGGCATCGGCATCGAGCTGCACGTGGGTGACGACAGCGAAGGCGCCACGGTGGACAGCTTCGGTGTGCTGCTGCAGTACCCGAACACCTTCGGCCGCATCAACGACTACAAGGCCCTTGCCGATGCGACGCACGCGCGCGGCGGTGTCGTCTGTGTCGCCACCGACCTGCTCGCGCTGACCCTGATCGCCGCGCCGGGTAGCTGGGGCGCGGACATCGTGGTCGGCAACACGCAGCGCTTCGGCGTGCCCTATGGCTTCGGCGGCCCGCACGCGGCCTACCTCGCCTGCCGCGATGCCTATAAGCGCTCGATGCCGGGCCGCCTCATCGGCGTCTCCGTGGATACCGAAGGCAAGCCCGCCTACCGCCTCACCTTGCAGACGCGCGAGCAGCACATCCGCCGCGAAAAGGCCACGTCGAACATCTGCACCGCGCAGGTGCTGCTCGCCGTGATGGCGAGCATGTATGCCGTGTACCACGGTCCGGAAGGCCTGGTTCGCATCGCGCGCCGCACGCACCGCCTCGCGGCGATCCTCGCGGTGGCACTGCGCAAGGCCGGTGTCGCCGTCGGTGACGACTTCTTCGACACGCTGCACATCACCGGCGTGGACGCCAAGGCGATCCACGCGAAGGCCGCAGCCGCGGGCATCAACCTGCGCGCCATCGACGCCACGAGCGTCGGCATCAGCCTCGACGAGACCACCACGCGTGCCGATGTCGTCGCGCTCGCTGGTGTCTTCGGCGCCAGCGTCGGCGACATCGACGCGCTCGACGCCGAAGTCCCCGACGCCCTGCCGAAGGCCCTGCTGCGGGACGTCGACTTCCTCCAGCACCCCGTATTCAACACGCATCACAGCGAGCACGAACTGCTGCGCTACCTGCGTGGGCTGGCCGACAAGGACCTGGCCCTGGACCGCACGATGATCCCGCTGGGTTCGTGCACCATGAAACTCAACGCCACCGCCGAGATGATCCCGGTGACGTGGCCCGAGTTCGCGAACATCCACCCGCTGGCCCCGGCCGAGCAGGCGCAGGGCTACAAGCAGCTGATCGACGAACTGGAAGCGATGCTGGTGGAATGCACCGGCTACGATGCCGTCAGCCTGCAACCGAACTCCGGCGCGCAGGGCGAGTACGCCGGCCTGCTCGCCATCCGCGCCTACCACCGCTCGCGCGGCGAAGGCCACCGTGACATCTGCCTCATCCCGGAATCGGCGCACGGTACCAACCCGGCGTCGGCCCAGATGTGCGGCATGACCGTCGTGGTCACCCGCTGCGATGCGAACGGCAATGTCGACGTCGACGACATCCGCGAGAAGGCCGAGAAGTACGCCGACCGCCTCGCCGCGATCATGATCACCTACCCCTCCACGCACGGCGTGTTCGAGGAAGACGTGGTCGCCATCTGCGAAGCCGTGCACAAACATGGTGGCCAGGTCTACACCGACGGCGCCAACATGAACGCCCTGGTCGGCGTGGCCAAGCCGGGCAAGTGGGGTTCGGACGTCTCGCACCTCAACCTGCACAAGACCTTCTGCATTCCTCATGGCGGTGGCGGCCCGGGCGTCGGCCCGTGCGCGGTCAAGTCGCATCTCGCCCCGTTCCTTCCGCGCGCCTTCGGCGGCGAGGGTGATGTCGGCATGGTCAGCGCGGCGACCTTCGGCTCCGCGTCGATCCTGCCGATCTCCTGGATGTACATCACGCTGATGGGCACGGAAGGCCTGCGCAAGGCGACCCAGGTGGCCCTGCTCAACGCCAACTACATCGCCAAGCGCCTCGCGCCGCACTTCAAGACGCTGTACACGGGCCGCAACGGCCTGGTGGCGCACGAGTGCATCCTCGACCTGCGTCCGCTCAAGGACGCCACCGGCGTCGGCGCGGAAGACGTCGCCAAGCGCCTGATCGACTTCGGCTTCCATGCCCCGACCCTGAGCTTCCCGGTGGCCGGCACCTTGATGGTGGAGCCGACTGAAAGCGAGTCCCAGCACGAGCTCGACCGCTTCATCGACGCCATGATCCAGATCCGCGACGAGATCCGCGCGGTGGAGGACGGCCGCCTGGACCGCGAGGACAACCCGCTGCGCAACGCCCCGCACACGGCCACCATGGTCACGGGCAGCGAGTGGACCCACGCCTATCCGCGCGAACTTGCGGCCTTCCCGCTGCCGTCGCTGAAGCTGTCGAAGTACTGGCCGCCGGTGTCCCGCGTGGACAACGTCTATGGTGACAAGAACGTGATGTGCGCCTGCATCCCGATCGATGCGTACAAGGAAGATGTGGAGGCGTAAAAACGCCTCCTTGGGGAGCCGGCTTTGCCCTAAACTGCGCTCCTGGCGCCGCCCGGTTCGGGCGGCGCGATCTTCCAAGGTGACTACATGACCCAGGAAACTCCGCGCGACGATAGCCTGCTAGGCCTGCTGAGGGGTGTCGAGGACTTCAGCCACAAGGTCTTCCCCGAAAGGCAGCACCTGTTCGACGAGCTGGCCGAAGGCCAGAGCCCGCATACCCTGTTCATCACCTGCGCCGACTCCCGTGTGGTGCCGGAGATGATCACCCAGACCCAGCCGGGCGAACTCTTCGTCTGCCGCAACATCGGCAACATCGTGCCCGGTTACGGCGAGATGCTCGGTGGCGTGTCCGCCGTGGTCGAATTCGCCGTGATGGTGCTCGGCGTGCGCCATATCGTCATCTGCGGCCACACCGATTGCGGCGCCATGAAGGGCCTGCTCAACCCGGAATCCACGAAGGACCTGCCCACGGTCGAGGCATGGCTGCGCAATGCGCAGGCGGCCAAGAGCGCCGTCTTCGCGCGCAAGCTCGAAGGCGCCGACGCCATGCTGGCGCTGATCGAGGAAAACGTGCGCCTTCAGCTCACGCATGTGCGCACGCACCCGGCGGTGGCCGCGGCCATGGCCAACGATGCGATCACACTGCAAGGCTGGGTCTACGACATCGGCGACGGCACCATCTCGATACTCGACGAGGCGGCCAACCGCTTCCTCCCCCTGTCCGAAGCGATCAAGCGAGAGCACGGCGCGTGATCCTCCCGGGGCGGGCCCATCTCGGGCACATCCTGCGTTACGTCGGACGGCCGCTCATCTGGCTGCTGGCCTGGGATATCGCGGTCACCGCCCTGTGGTATTTCATGCACCCTCGCTGGACGGCGGAATTCCCCGCCCTGCCCCTCACCCTCCTCGGCTCCGCCGTGGCGGTCTACCTCAGCTTCCGCAACACCACCGCCTATGCACGCTGGTGGGAGGCGCGGACGCTCTGGGGTGCGATGGTCAATGCCTCGCGGACACTGGGCCGCGAGGCGGTCACGTTGCTTGCCGACCGGACGGCCGCCGAGACCGTGGTGCACCGGCAGATCGCCTATGTGCACGCGCTGCGCCTGCACTTGCGCCGGCAAGCCCCATGGGACGAGCTGGGCGCACGCCTTCCGGCCGGGGAAATCGCCTCGTTGCGCGGTGTCGCCAACGTGCCGAACGCCATCCACGCGCGCACGGCGACATTGATCGGCGAAGCGCGTCCCGAGCCCATCCTGCTCGCGACCATCGCACGCACCTTGTCCGATATTTCCAATGCGCAAGGCGGCATGGAACGGATCAAGAACACGCCACTGCCGCAGCAGTACGCCACGTATCCGGCCATCTTCACGCACGGGTTCTGCCTGCTCCTTCCTCTGGGACTGGTCGAGACGCTGGGCCTGTATACGCCACTCGGTTCCACCGTGGCCGGTTTCCTGTTCCTGGCCTTGCTGCAGATCGGCAACGACATGCAGAACCCCTTCGAGAACCTCGAAGATGACGTGCCGCTGACCACCCTCACCCGGGGCATCGAGATCGACCTGCGCGATTCGCTTGGCGAAGCGCATGGCCTGGAGCCGGTGAAACCGGTCGACGGCATCCTCTGGTAAATCGCCTCGAAGCATGACCGTTGGCACGGGACAACCATGCCGCCGAGCGATTTCAATCGAGATAAATCCCGGGCTCCACGGAGGTCCACCCTTGCGCGCCTTTCGTCCGATCATCCTCGCCGCCGCCCTTGTCCCCACATGGGCCGGCGCCGCTTCCGGCCCAGCCGCCCTGGTGAACCCGCTGATCGGCACCACGAACGGAGGGAATGTCTTCCCGGGTGCGGTGGTTCCGTTCGGCATGCTGCAGTTCAGTCCGGAAGCCTCGCCCCTGCCGGGAAAGAAGGCGCCCATCGCGGCACCCGGCGGCTACGAATATCGCGCCGATGCCATCCGTGGTTTCAGCCTCACCAATGTCGAAGGCTGGGGTTGCGCGGGTGGTTCCGGCGACGTGCCGATCATGCCGGTGACGGACGAGATCACCGTGTCGCCATCGACGGACTTCCGCCATGCGTATGCATCGAAATTCTCGCACGCGAACGAAACGGCGAAGGCAGGCCACTATCACGTGACGCTAGACAATGGCGTCGCCGTGGACCTGACCGCCGCGCTACATTCGGGCGCGGCGCGCTTCGCCTTCCCCGCTGGCCAACCGGCGAACGTGCTCGTACGCGTCTCCGATTCCGAGGCCGGCTCCGAGAAAGCGGCCGTCAATGTCGACAAGGCCGCGAGGCGCATCTCGGGGGAAGTGACCAGCGGCAACTTCTGCGGCTACATCAACGAGGCCGACCGGCGCAGCTACTACACGCTCTACTTCGTCGCCGAGTTCGACCAGCCGTTCGCATCGACAGGCACGTGGCAAGACACGAGCGTGCGCAAAGGCGGCACGCGCGCGGAAGGCGGTACCGGCTACGGTGAGAAAGGATTCCCCGCAACCGGCAAGGGCTCCGGAGCGTGGGTCGGCTTCGCCCATGGAACCGGCGCGGTGAACGTGCGCGTCGGCATCTCGTACGTCAGCCTCGCCAATGCGCGGGCCAACCTCGACGCCGAGAACCCGAAGGGCATGACGTTCGAAGCCCTGCGCGACAAGGCCGTCGACGCCTGGAACGCGCGGCTCTCCCATATCGACATCGAAGGCGGCACGCCCGACCAGCGCACGGTGTTCTACACCGCGCTGTATCACGCGCTGATGCATCCCAACGTCTTCAGCGACGTGAACGGCGAGTACCGAGGCTTCGACAACGCCGTGCACCGCGTCGCGGGAAGTCAGAAGGCGCAGTACGTCAACTTCTCCGGCTGGGATGTCTATCGTTCGCAGTTGCCGTTGGTGGCCTGGCTTGAGCCGAAGACCGCCAGCGACATCGCGCAGAGCCTCTACAACCAGGCGCAACAGAACAATGGTGTGTGGGATCGCTGGACGCACAACAACGGCGGCACGCATGTGATGAACGGCGATCCGTCCGCCGCGGCGATCGCGGGCATGTATGCCTTCGGCGCACGCGACTTCGACGTCAAGGGCGCACTCGCTTCACTGGTACACGCCGCTGACAACCCGACCGCTCTCGATACCTCGCACGACGGCTGCGAAGTCGAGTGCGTGGGTCAACGCCCCGGGCTCGATGCCTGGTTGAAGCTGCACTACATCCCGGTCGGCGCACCCGCCTGGGGGCCTGCCGCCGATACGCTGGAAACCGTCACCGCCGAATTCGGCATCAGCACGCTCGCCGGGCGCCTCGGCGACACCGCCACCGCCACCCGCTTCCTCGAACGCGCGCAGTACTGGCGCAACCTGTTCGACCCGAAGGCGACACCGGAAGGCGGCTACATCCGCAACCGCAACGCCGACGGCAGTTGGGCGCTGGTGAAGGACGACGACAAGGAAGCCCCTCACGCGTTCACGCCATCCACGGAAGACGGCTTCGTCGAAGGCAGCGCCGCGCAATACGTGTGGATGGTGCCCTTCAATGTCGGTGGCCTGTTCGACGCCATGGGTGGCCGGGACAAGGCGCGCAAGCGGCTTGACGCCTTCTTCTACCAGCCCGACGGCAGTTTCGCCGTGACCAAGTCGGGGCCATTGCACGCCGAGTTGGACAACGAGCCGTCCATCGGCACGCCCTGGCTCTACAACTACGCCGGGCAGCCGTGGAAGACGCAGGAACTGGTCCGCCGCGTGCTCGACACGATCTGGCTCAACGCGCCCAACGGTATTCCCGGCAACGACGATCTTGGCGAAATGTCTTCCTGGTACGTCTTCGCCGCGCTCGGTGTTTACCCTTCGATCCCGGGCCGTGCGGAAATGGTGGTCGGCAGCCCACTGTTCACCCGTGCCGTCGTGCATCGCGAGAACGGCGACGTGACGATCGAAGCACCGAACGCGGGCATGGGCAAGCCGTATGTCGCCGCGCTCAAAGTGAACGGCAAATCGTCCACCCGTGCATGGCTGCCGGAGTCGTTCGCGCTGAAGGGCGGCAAGCTGGCATTCGACCTGTCGGACAAGCCGAATACCTCATGGGCGACGAAGCCCGAGGATGCCCCGCCCTCGTTCGACAAGCACTGACCGGCTGTTTGCAGGAGCCGCTTCTTTTTGTGGGAGCCGCTTCAGCGGCGATGGGTGCTTGCGGCAAGCTGGCCCGCTGCCGCGGGATCGCCGCTGAAGCGGCTCCCACAACCGCGGAGCTCCCACAACCGAGGCTTCCCACAACTGCAGCTCCTGCAACCGAAGCAGCTCCCACACAGAACCCGCATCTCAAGTCGAGGTGCGGGCTCTTCAGTCAGAGCTCGCCCCGCCGCAGGCGCAACGCATTACCTACCACCGACACCGAACTCAAGCTCATCGCCAGCGCCGCGATCATCGGCGACAACGTCACCCCCAGCAGCGGATACAACACGCCCGCCGCCACCGGCACGCCCACGGCGTTGTAGATGAACGCGAAGAACAGGTTCTGCCGGATGTTCTTCACAGTGGCTTCCGACAAGGCCCTCGCCCTCGCGATACCGGCGAGATCGCCTTTGAGTAAGGTCACCGACGCGCTCTGGATCGCGATGTCGCTGCCGTTGCCCATGCCGATGCCGATGTCCGCGGCGGCCAGCGCGGGTGCGTCGTTCACGCCGTCGCCCGCCATCGCCACCTTCGAGCCCTTCGTCTTGAGCGCGGAAACGAGATGGGCCTTGTCCTCCGGCGACGCACCCGCATGCACCTCGTCGATCGGCAATGACGAGGCGACGGCTTTCGCTGTGATTTCGTTGTCGCCGGTCAGCATCACCAGCCGCACGCCCGCCGCGTGCAAGGCGTCCAGCGCGGGTTTCGTCGACGGCTTGACCGCGTCGGCAAGCGATAGCAACGCGGCCAGGCGGCCATCAATGGCGAGGAACATCACCGTGGCGCCTTTTGCACGGGCCTTCGCGGCCGCTTCGTGCGCGGCACTGGCATCCACGCGTTCGTCTTCCATCAAGCGCGCATTGCCGATCGCGACATCGTGGCCGTTCACACGTCCACACACGCCGCGCCCCACGGCCACCTGGAATCCGGAAACCGCGGGTATCTCCAATCCTTCGCCTTCGGCGGCGGCGACGATCGCGGCCGCCAGCGGGTGCTCGCTGGGACGTTCCAGCGCCGCCGCAAGCGCCAGTGCTTCCGCGCGATCGGGACCGAAGCTGCGCAGTTCGGTCAATACCGGCTTGCCTTCCGTCAGCGTGCCGGTCTTGTCGAACACCAGCGTGTCGATCTCGCGCAAGGTCTCGATCGCCGCGGCGTCACGGAACAGCACGCCCGCCTGGGCTCCGCGGCCACTGGCCACCATGATCGACATCGGCGTCGCCAGCCCCAGGGCGCAGGGACACGCGATGATCAGCACCGATACCGCCGCCACCAGCGCATGCGCCAGCGAAGGCTGCGGACCCACGGCCCACCAGGCGGCGAAGGCGAGTATCGCCACGATCACCACCGTGGGCACGAACCACGCCGCGACCTTGTCGGCGACGCGCTGCAAGGGTGCGCGAGAACGCTGCGCTTCGGCCACCATCGCGACGATGCGCGAAAGCACCGTGTCCGCGCCGACGTGATCGACCCGGATCGTCAATGCACCGTGCTGGTTCTGCGTGCCGGCGGTGACCTTGTCGTGCACGCGTTTCGCCACCGGCATCGCTTCACCGGTGAGCATGGATTCGTCGACATGGCTCTCTCCATCCACCACGCTGCCGTCCGCTGGAACCTTTTCGCCCGGCCGCACCCGCACGTGGTCGCCGACACGCAGGCTATCCAGCGGTACGTCTTCCTCGCGGCCATCGTCGGCCACCCGGCGCGCGGTTTTCGGCACCAGGCCGAGCAAGCCACGCAAGGCCTCGCCGGTCTGGCGGCGTGCGCGAAGTTCCAGGAAATCGCCCAGTGTCACCAGCGTGACGATCACCGCGGCCGATTCAAAGTACACGTCGACCATGCCATGCGCATTGCGCATGGCGGGTGGGAACAGCGACGGAAAGAGGAAAGCGGCCGCGCTGTAGAACCACGCCACGCCCGTACCCAGCGCGATCAACGTGTACATGTTCGGCGACCACGGCATGAGCGAACGCCAACCGCGAGCGAAGAACGGCGCGCCGCCCCACAACACCACCACGGTCGCCAGCAAGGCTTCGCCCCAGCGCGCCAGCGACGACCAGGGCTCGGGCCACATCGTGCCGAAGAGGTGCGGCCCCATCGCGACGAGGAACACGGGAACCGTCAAGGCCACCAGCAACGCCAGGCGGCGGCCGAGAGAACGGACCTCACCGTCGTCCTCGTCCAGCGTCGGCATCGCCGGCTCCAACGCCATGCCGCACTTCGGGCAGGAACCCGGGCCGACCTGGCGTATCTCCGGATGCATCGGGCAGGTGTAGATGGTGCCCGGTGGCGTCGCCGGTTCGGGCTCCTTCGGGCCAAGGTACTTGCCCGGCTCGGCAATGAACCGCTCGCGGCACCGCGCACCGCAGAAGTGGTAATCGTGGCCTTCATGCGTGGCGTGGTGCGGCGTGGTCGCCGGGTCCACCGTCATGCCGCACACCGGGTCCTTCACCGCGTCGGCCTTCACGCCGGCGTCGTGTCCGCAGCAGGCGCGGCTCATGCGTTCGGCTCCGCCAGCGCCTTGAGGATCGGGCAATCCTCCGGCGCGCCATGCCCCGGACAGGCTTCCACCAGCTCGGCCAGGCCATCGCGCACGCGCTGCAGTTCCGCGATGCGCTCGTCGATCGCCTGCAAGCGCGCCGCGGCGCGTTCGCGCACCCCTTCCACGCCGCCGTGCCGGTCGGCCGACAGGGCCAGCAATTCGCGGATTTCCTCCAGGGTGAAACCCAGGTCCTTGGCCCGGCGGATGAAGCGTAGCCGCGAGACGGCGCTCTGGTCGTACTCGCGGTATCCCGAGGGCCTGCGCCGGGGTTCGGGCAGGAGCCCTTCCCGCTCGTAGAACCGGATGGTGTCGATGGCGACGCCCGCGCTTTGCGCGATGCGGCCGATGGTTAGGGCGGTTTGAGTGTTCATGGGGTTAAGTCTAGACCCTTGATCTAAGTCTAGAGTCAAGGGGGCCGAGCGTCGCCGGATTAACCAGGACCGTCGTGGCGCCAGCGACCTCTATCGTCGGGCGAGGCTCTTGGCAGGGTGCGATTTCTTCAATCAGCCACCCCGCACCGACACTACAGTGAGACCGACCATCGCTGTCCTTCCGGGTGCGGACGTGAACACCATCGATCCAAACGATCCCTATGCGCGGACGGCGCAGATCTTCCCACGCCTCGACGAGTCCATGGTCGACACGGCGCGCCACTACGGCGTCGAGCAGGATTTCCAGGCGGATACGCTTCTCTACGCCCGCGGCGAACGCGCGGTGTGCTTCTTCGTGATCGTGGCGGGTACCGTCGAAGTGTTCGATCTCGACGCCTCCGGCCAGCCCGTCGTCTTCGCGACCCATACCCATGGGCAATTCACCGGTGAGCTGGACCTCCTGAACCAACGGGAAGTCCTGGTCTACGCGCGCGCCGGTGCCGGGACGCGCGTCATCAAGATCGAGCGCGATGCCCTGAAGCGCATGCTCGCCGCCGAGCCGGACATCGCCGAAATCGTCATGCGCGCGTTGATCCTGCGCCGTGTCGGGTTGATCCAGAACGGTACCGGCGGCGTCCTTATCGTGGGCGGTGCGCACGAAGCCGCCACGCTCGCCCTGCAGCGCTTCCTCACCCGCAACGGCTACCCGCACCGTCTCGTCGATACCACCGAGGCCGGCGCCGAAGACCAGGTCCTGGAAGGCATGGGCATGACCGCCGAGCGACTGCCGGTGGTGATCTTTCCCGACCAGACTGCTCTCAGCCGGCCCTCTACCGCCGAACTCGCCGATCGTCTCGGCCTGACCGAAGCGTTCGATGGCTCGCTGGTCTATGACGTTGTGGTGGTTGGCGCCGGCCCGTCGGGGCTAGCCGCCGCCGTCTACGCAGCCTCCGAAGGCCTGAACACCATCGTCATCGAGGGCCTGGCCCCGGGTGGCCAGGCCGGCACATCGTCGCGCATCGAGAACTACCTGGGCTTCCCGACCGGCATCTCGGGCCAGGCCCTGGCTGGACGCGCCCACATCCAGGCCCAGAAATTCGGGGCGCGGCTCGCCATCTCGCGTTTCGTCCGTTCCCTCGAATGCGACGAGCACCCGTTTCGCCTGGAACTGGAGGACGGCGAAGAGGTACGTACACATGCGATCGTCGTGGCCACGGGGGCACGCTACCGCAAGCTTTCCGCCGTGAACTACGAGCGCTTCGAAGGCAGTGGCGTGCACTACGCCGCGACGCCGATGGAGGGGAAGCTCTGCCAGGGGCAGGAAGTGATCGTCGTCGGTGGCGGCAATTCGGCGGGCCAAGCGGCCGTCTTCCTCTCGCGCACCGCGTCGATGGTCCATCTGCTCGTTCGCGCGGACGGCCTGGCGGCGACGATGTCCAACTACCTCATCGAACGGATCGCGCATTCCGCCCGGATCACCCTGCACGTACACAGCGAGATCGTCCGCCTCGACGGCGACGATCATCTCGAAACGGTGGCGTGCCGTCACCGTGGCACCGGCGAGGTCGTCGTGCATCCCGTGGGCAACGTGTTCGTGATGATCGGAGCCGATCCAAACACCGACTGGCTCGGCGATTGCGTGGGCATCGATGCGAAGGGCTTCGTGGAAACCGGCCGGGCTTGCGCCGGCGTGCCCGCGACCTCGCCTTATGCCACCAGCCGCCCCGGCATATTCGCCGTGGGCGACGTCCGCTCAGGGTCGGTGAAACGCGTCGCATCCGGCGTCGGAGAGGGATCGGCCGTGATCCAGGCCGTGCACGAGTACCTCGCTTCGATTCGTCACGACTCCCTGTCCGCCGCCGTGCCCGCCTCCCCCACCGCCATGGCCTGAGCCATCGGCCGCATCGAATGCATTCTTCCTGGAGATACCCATGTTCGTCATCCGCCACGCTTCCGAACGCGGCCACGCCAACCACGGCTGGCTCGATTCGCATCACAGCTTCTCGTTCGCCGACTACCGCGACGAAGACCATGTCCACTTCGGTCCGCTGCGCGTCATCAACGAGGATCGTGTCGCCGCCGGAGCCGGCTTCGGCACGCACTCCCATCGCGACATGGAAATCATCAGCTACGTGCTCGAAGGGGAACTGGCTCACAAGGACTCGATGGGCAACGCCGTCGTGATCCGTCCTGGCGAAGTACAGCGTATGAGCGCCGGCCATGGCGTGACGCATTCGGAGGAAAACAACGCGGTCACCGAGACGCATTTCCTGCAGATATGGATCATCCCCAACCAGTTGAACCTGGCGCCCGGCTACGAGCAGAAATTCTTTCCCGATGCGGAAAAGCGCGGCAAGTTGCGCCTGGTGGCGAGCCAGTCCGGCGAGCACGGATCGGTGACGGTTCACCAGGATGTCCGGATCTACGCGGGACTGTTCGGCCCCGATGAAACCGCGCATCACACGATCGATTTCGAGCGCCTGGTGTACGTCCACGTGGTCCGTGGCAGCGTGCATGTGAATGGCCATCCGCTATCCGCGGGCGACGCGGCGAAGATCACCGGCGAGGAACGCGTCGTGTTCTCCGACGGCGTGGACGGCGAGGTGCTGCTGTTCGACATGGGCGAGTTGCAGCCACCTCGCTAGTTCACATCGAGCCGATCTGGCGCATGAAGGCGAGGTTGTCTTCGAGATGCCAGTTGTCGGTGACTCGACCGCCACTGACACGCAGGATGTCGGTGGCGATGAAGTCGATCGGCTGCCCTTCGCCCTTCCGGCCCATGAATTCACCGCTGAAGTGGCCGGTAAAGCGAAGATGGCTGACCACCCTGTCGCCGACCACCAGGCGCTGTACCACGGCCACCTTCAAGTCGGGAACCGCGGCGAGGAAAGCCTTCGAGGCGATCATCGGCCCGGTCGGTCCCTGCGGCCTGCCGGGTGGCAACGTGTGGTCGACGAATGACGGCGATAGCGCCCTGGAAAGTAGCTGCGCGCTGCCGTTGTTCCAGAACCCGTAGAACGCCTCCACGGGAGCCAGCAAGGCGTCCACGGACGTGGATGAAAGGCTCTTGTCGACGATCAGCTCCTGGGGCTTCGCGATGACGACCGCCATGCGGTCGTCCACCTGGGCGGCGAAACAAGACGGGGCCGCAAGCGCCAGGGCCATGGCAAGAACGGTGCGCATGAATAGTCCTTCGGTCAGATCTGAGGGGAGCGGGTTAGCGCCCAGGGCCTTGCCGCCGGGCGCACGCCAACAACATAATCATTTCCTGAAAGACATGTAATGACGCGGCCACCTGAGTCAGTCTCAACTGCGAGGCAAGATGCTCGACGATCTCAACGAACTTCGAACGTTGCAGCAGGTGCTGGCATCAGGCTCGCTGACAGCCGCCGCGAACGCCATGGGCGTGAGCCTCGCCGTGGTGAGCAAGCGGCTCGCCACGCTGGAGCGGCGCACGGGCGTGCGGCTCGTCAACCGGACGACGCGCCGTCTCTCTCCGACGGAAGAAGGTGCGCGCCTGATGGTCGAGATCGATCGCGTCTTGGAAGCGATCCGCCAGGGCGAAGAACTGTTGGCGACCGGTCGCGACGAACCGGTCGGGACATTACGGGTATCGGCTCCGGTGTCGTTCGGACGCAGGCATGTGGCGCCCATCCTGGGGGAACTCACGCGACGCTATCCGCAACTCGCCATTTCGCTGTCCCTCGATGACAAGGTGGTGGATGTCGTGGGCGGCGCGATGGACGTGGCCATCCGCATCGGTGGCGGACTCGTCGACAGCAGCGCCGCCATGCGCAAGATCGCCGACAATTCGCGCATCCTCGTCGCCTCACCGGCCTACCTGGATCGTCGCGGCCGTCCATCGGTCCCTTCTGACCTGCGTAACCACGACCTGCTGCGTTACGGCGATTCCGTCGCGCCCTGGCGTCTGCACGGCCGCGACGGCACGATAGAATCGATTCCGGCACCTGCACGCATGCGCGTCGACAACGGAGATGCCTTGCACGACTGGTGCGTCGCCGGGCTAGGCATCATGTTGAAGTCGACCATCGATGTCGGCCACGACCTCGCGGCGGGGCGGCTGGAACACGTGCTACCCGATTGGAACGGTGGCGACCTGCCCATCGTCGCGCTCTTCCCCGATCGCGCGAACATGACGAGGAAGGCCCGGGTTTTCCTGGAAGCGATGGTGAGTGCGTTCCAAACTCCGGCGAACGCAGGACCGTAAAGTCCTCAGGCGAGCAGACGCTAGCCCAAAGCAGCCCTCAGGCTGGCCGCCAGCTCCATGCGCTCCTCGGTGGTGTAAGGCACTTTCTGCCCCACGCGCAGCCCGTCATTCGAGTAGCGAGGGAAGACATGAAGATGAAAATGCCACACATCCTGGTCGCCGGCCGGTCCGTTGTGCTGGCGAGTGGAGATCCCTTCACACCGGAAGGTATCCCGCATGGCGTGCGCCAGGTGACGCGTGGCTCGAAAGAAGTCGCTGCCGAGATTGTCCGGGATGTCGAACACGTTCTCGTAATGGCTCCGAGGCACCACCAGGCAGTTGCCTTTTATCCCAGCGTAATGATGAGTGGGAACGAGAGCGAAAACGTTGGTATCCACCAGGACGACTGCTGCTTCTGGAACTGACGATGGAAGCGTCTCTGCAATACGGCAGAACGGACACTCATATCCGGGAGGGGCATTTTTCATAGGCCTGCGGCCGACAATCCCAAGTTGGGCGTGTTCCGGATTCTGTGGCGTGCTCCTGCTACCCGTCAAGGAACTGAATCAATGGATCAACCATTTAGGTGCCGCCCCCGGTCGGTGGGTATCCTTGCCGCACCTGATGGTCCCGGAGGAATGTCATGCGCCCCAACGCTCAGAACCTGTTGCTCGCCTATTCCGTCGTCATGACGACCGCCATTGGTATCTCACTCGCGGTAGCCCATGCAAAAAGCCAACCGGCGGAACCTCCCGTATTGACCGTACAGCAGATCAGGATTGTCGAACCGGACGGTACCCTTCGCACCGTCATCAGCAACAAGGCCCGGTTCCCCGACCTGATCATCGGTGGCAAGACTTACAGGCATCCGCGCGATACCGCCGGTACGCTGTTCTTCGATGACGAAGGCAGCGAAATCGGCGGCCTCATTTACGGCGGAAAGATGGGTAAGGACGGCAGTTCAAGCAACTCCGGTAGCTTGACCTTCGACCGTTATCACCAGGATCAGGTCGTACAGCTGGTCAACGTGGACGATGCTAAAGATCACTATAGCGGCCTCAAGGTCGTCGACCGGTCGGCTCGACCGTTGGACATCGAGGGATGGACGCACTACCAGGCCATGCCTGACGGACCGGCGAAGCAAGCTGAGGGCAAGCGGCTCACACAAGCCGATCCTACCCCCAGCCGGTTATTCGTGGGCCGTGAAAACGGTGACGCGATGCTTCAATTAAGTGACGGCCAGGGGTTTCCCCGCCTGAAAATGACCGTCAAGGAGAGCGGAGAAACTTCCATCCAGTTCCTCGACGCGAATGGCAAAGTCACGAAGACGATCGATGGAAAATCCTGACCGACGCGCGTTCTCAGGCAGGAAGCCTCCCGTCATACTCTTCCTTCAACCGCAACCACCCATCCCAGAACGGCCCGGTCTGCGTTCCTTCCATGCGCGCCGCCAGCACGTCGAGGTGCATATGCCAGCCCGCGCTGACGTTCAGTCGCATCGTGCGGTCGAGCACGCGGCTGTGGATCAAGGTCAGCAACACATGATCGCCTTTGCGTTCCAGTTCGAAGGTGACGCCGCCGGTGCCTCCCCACGTGATACCGAGCTTGCGTGGCGGATCGATCTCCGTGATGGAACCTTCCATGCGGTGCTCATCGGAAAATCCAGGCGGCCGCTGCCCTGGCGGGTTTGTCAGTTCGTCATTGCGCCAGACGAACTCGAAGGTCGATCCCACCTTCATTTCCATGTCGCCGCTCGCCAGCCACTGGCGACGCAGGTCGCCCTCGGTCAGGTAAGCCCAGACCCTCTCTATCGGTCCTGGCAGGACGCGTTGGATCTTCAACGTGGTGGGCTCGATCAGCGTGCCATAGGTATCGGGGGTGGCCAGGTCGGTCATGACTTGTCTCCTTTGGAGGACGGGGACTCGCGTGCGTCGGCTTCGCGCAGGAGCCGGTCGAGCACACCCAGACGGTCGGTCCAGAAGCGCTCGTAGAAGGCCAGCCACTCGCTCACGCTGGCCAGGGGGTCAGGATCGAGTCGGCAGATATGGACACGCCCGCGCACCTGGCGGCGGATCAGGCCTGCGTTTTCCAGCACCTTGATGTGCTTGGAGGCGGCCGCGAGCGACATCTCGAACGGTTCGGCAAGCTGGCCCACCGTACGCTCGCCATCGGCGAGTTCACGCAGCATGTGTCGCCGGGTGCGGTCGCCGAGGGCGTGGAAGATCGGGTCCAGGTGCGGGGCGTTTAATTCAACCATGAGGTTGAATGTACGCGTGCACTCCTCGTTAGTCAACCATTTGGTTGAATTATTTTCAGGCGTCGTGCACGGGGTGCGGTGCCGGCCGGTGCAGCATCCGCGAAACGAGCGCGACGACGGCGAGGCCACCACCGAGCACGCACACGCCCAACCAGCCTGCCCGCCGCCACGCCTCCGCGGCGACGAAGGAGCCCGCCGCACCACCGAGGAACATCGTCGTCATGAAAAGCGTATTGAGGCGACTCTTGAACTCCGGGTGCAGGCCGTAGATGAGGTGCTGGTGCGAGACCAGGGCGATCTGCACGCCGAAGTCGAGCAGGATCACGCCGACGATGAGTCCGGCGAGACTCGTCCACAACGCGAAGACGGCCCAGGCGACCACGGTCGCCGCCGCGCCCATCGCGATGACCAGCCAGGGGCCGCGACGGTCGGCGATGCGACCCGCGACCGGCGCCATCGCGACACCCACCGCGCCGACGACGCCGAAAAGCCCGGCGGTCGCCGCGCCCAGATGCAAGGGTGGTTGTTCAAGACGCAGCGCCAGGACGGTCCAGAACGCCGAGAACGATGCGAAGATCACGGCCTGGGTGAGCGCCGCGCGGCGCAGCAGCGGTTCGGCGCGCCACAGGCCCACCAGGGAGCCCAGCAATTCGCGATAGGGCACACGGCGCGCGGGCCGATGCTCGGGCAGGCGCATCGCCATCAACACCGCGCCGATCAAGGCCACGGGAACGGCCAGCCAGAACATCGCCCGCCATCCAGCAACGCTGGAGACGAAGCCGGCGACCGTACGGCTCAGCAAGATGCCGGTGAGCAGGCCGCTCATCACGGTGCCGACCGCCGCACCGCGTTTTGCCGGCGCGGAAAGGATCGTGGCGAAGGGCACGATCTGCTGCGCCACCGTCGCCGCCGCGCCGACGATCACCGAAGCTACCGCCAGCATGGCCAGCCCCGGCGCCACGGCGGCAAGCACCAGCGCAAGCGATAGCACGATGAACTGCGCGGCGATGAGCCGGCGCCGTTCGAGCGCATCGCCCAGCGGCAGCAGGAACAGAAGGCCCGCGGCGTAACCCAGTTGGGTCAGCATCGGGATCCACCGCTCCACCGCGCCGTCGTGCAGATCCCTCGACATGATGCCGAGCATCGGCTGGTTGTAATAGATATTGGCGACCGCCAGTCCCGCCGCCAGCGCCATCGCATACAAGGTGGCGCGCGGAAGACTTGCCGGCTCGGCGGTGGATGGTGGCATGGGGGGATTCCTGACGATGGGGGTTTACGCGGAACACATGATCGCAGTGTCCGACAGGAAGGTCACACGCGATTGTGCAATTGATCCCTCCCTGCACGCGCCGCACCAGCCATCGTCTATGCTGGACCGATGTCCACGGCATGCGCGGAGCGACGACTTGAAGACGATCGGCCTCATCGGCGGCATGAGTTGGGAATCCACCCTGCCCTACTACCGGATCATCAACGAAACGATCCGGGACGAGCTCGGCGGCCTGCACTCGGCGCGGCTCCTGCTCTACAGCGTGGACTTCCATGAGATCGAACGCCTCCAGCACGCCGGTGACTGGAACGGTGCCGGCGAAGCCATGGCGACGGCGGCGCGTTCGCTGGAAGCCGGCGGCGCGGACTTCCTCGTGCTGTGCACGAACACCATGCACCGGGTGGCCGACGCGATCGAACGTGCCACGCCATTACCCTTGCTACACATCGCGGACGCCACCGCCGACGCGCTTGCCGATCATGCGGTCCGGCGCGTGGGCCTTCTCGGCACGCGCTTCACCATGGAGCAAGCGTTCTACCGCGACCGCCTGTCCGCCCGGGGGTTCGACGTGGCCGTGCCGGACGACACCGGACGCGATGACGTGCATCGGATCATCTACGACGAACTGTGCCAGGGCATCATTCGCGAGGAATCCCGCGAACGTTACCGGCAGGTGATGTCTCGGCTGGTGGACGACGGCGTCGAGGCGATCATCCTCGGTTGCACCGAGGTCGCCCTGCTGGTGGAGGGCGACGATGCCAGCGTGCCATTGTTCGACACCGCCGCCATCCATGCGCGAGCCGCGGCGCGCCACGCGCTCGGCTGACCGCCGTCAACGCGCCGCGAGCCGGTCGAGCCGGAGGCGGCCCCGGTCATCGGTCAGCCGCGCCGCCGCGAGGTATACCGCCAACATCGAGGCGAGACAGCTGCCGCCGGCGAGCAGGAACATCAGCAGGATCTGGTATTTCACCGCCTCCATCGGATCGAGCCCGGCGAGGATCTGGCCGGTCATGATGCCAGGCAGCGTCACGACACCGGCGGCGCTCATCTGGTTGACGATGGGAATCATGCTGCGGCGGATGGCGTCCCGGCCCAGCTCGGCCGTGGCGGCGCGGTAGGTGTCGCCGAGCATCAGCCGCGCCTCGATCGCCGATGCCTGCACGCCGACGCCATCGAGCACGCCGCTGAAGGCGATGCTCGCCGAGTTGAGCACGTTGCCGAGGATGATGCCGGCCAAAGGGATCGCGTACTGCGGTGAAAGCAACGGATGCGGACGAATGGCGGTCAGCAAGGCGAACAGGCACGTCAGCAAGGCCGGCGTGGCGACGCTGGCGAGGCTGATGAGAAAGCCACCGCGCCGAAGACGATGCACGGACCGCGCCGCCGCTTCGCGCGCGGCCACCAGCACCATCGCGAGGATCACCAGCAGGGTCAGCCATGCTTCGCCCACGGCGAACACATAGCGGAGCACGAAGCCAACCGCCACCAGCTGTACCACCATGCGCAACGCCGCCAGCAGCAACCCGCGATGCAGGCGAAGGCGGAAAACCAGCGACAGCACCGCGTCGAGCAGGATCAGCGTCGACGCCATCGCGAGGTCGTAGGGATGCAAGGAAATGACATTCATGCCGCGCTGAGCCTTCCCTTGTCCATGGTGAACGTACGGTCGGCCATACGCCGGGCCTGCATCGCGTCGTGCGTCACCATGACGATGCCGATGCCCTCCCCGCTGCACTCGACCAGCAAGGCCTCCACGGCCGCGGTCGCCACGGGATCGAGCCCGCTGGTCGGCTCGTCGAGCAGGAGCACCTCGGGACGTCTCGCCCATGCCCTTATCAGGGCAAGGCGTTGGCGTTCTCCCGTGGACAGCACGCGGACCTCGCGTTTCATGATGTCCGGGGGGAGAAGGAGGCGCGCCGCCATCGCCTCCGCCGTATCCATCATCGAAGCCTCGAAATGGTCTTCGACCGCCGTCGCCCACCAGCCCGCCTGTGCGGGAACCAACATCACGCGGCGGCGCCACTCCGTTGCCGCGAACGTGTCGCGTGCCTCACCCGCGAGAAGAACCTTGCCTTCGCCCGGATCGAGATCGGCGAGCAAACGCAGCAGAAGCGACTTTCCCGCACCGGATGCGCCCATGATCGCCAGCCGTTCCCCAGCGGCGAGGGCGATGGACAGCGGACCGACGCCGAATCCGTTCAGTTCCTCGACAGAAAGTAATTGCGGCTGAGGCGTCACGATGCGTCATGTTCCTGCGAATGGAGGTGTCGCGCCCGAGGCACGTCATGCTGCGCGACAACCGCTTTCGCCAAGCCGTCGCGCCAATGTTGCCATGGTGTTACCGGCGCCTTAGTTCATGCTTTGGACGGAAACGCAGGCTGTAAGCACATCGTCATGAAACGGACAGCTGCATCTAAGCTGGCTTTGGCATCGTAGCGGGAACGCCCGGATCACAGGGCATGCACGAGACCCCTCATGTCGACGGTCGTTTCAGCCAAGCGAGTAGAACCGGTCGCGGCGCGCGCTCCGCTGCACGGGAAGGTCCATGCGTTCCGGCGCAACGCCGTGGCATGGCTGCTCCGGCACCTCTTGCCGGCACGGGATAACCTCGTAGGCCATGGGCAACTGCCGCGCATCGGTATCCAGCGCATCCTGGTCTGCCGCCCGAATCACCGCCTGGGCAACACGGTGCTGCTCACGTCGCTGATGGGCGAGATCGAGCACCACTTCCCGGGCGCCGAAGTCGACGTGCTCGGTTCCGGCGATGCGACTCCTAGCGTGCTCGGCGGCTTCGCCACGATCGGCGAACTGTTCCTGCTGGACCGCCGCGCATTGCGGCGCCCATGGGCCACCGTGCGAACGTTGCGCCGGCTCGCCGCCAAGCGCTACGACCTCGTCATCGACGCGGCTTCGGGGTCGTCGTCCGGACGTATCGCCGCCGGCATGGCCAAGGCGCGATATCAACTGCGCGTCAAGGGAGGCGGAGGCGACGTTCCCACGCATTTCGCGGCGCGGCCGGTGCATGCGCTTCGGCATGCGCTGGGCGAGCCGAGGCTCGACCCGATACCCTCGCTCGACTTGCGCCTGACCACGGCCGAACGCGAACGTGGCACCGTCACGCTGGAACGCGTCCTGCAAGGCTCACCCGCCAACAACGCTCCCACCCTGGCGATCTTCCCGAACGCCACGGGCCGCAAGCGCCTCGATGCCACGTGGTGGCAAACCTTCGTCGACGAGCTCCTCCGCCGCGCCGGGCCATTTCGCATCGTCGAACTCGTCGCAGCCGATGGCCAGTCGCGCGCCGGCAACGCGTATCCGACCTATTTCACCAGCGATCCACGCAAGCTCGCCGCGTTCATCGATGCCGCCGACGTTTATGTGAGTGCCGATTGCGGCGTGATGCATCTGGCGGCCGCGACCCGGGCCACCACGATCGGCATCTTCGGCGCCACCGATCCCGACCGCTATGCGCCATTCGGCGGACGAAACATGGGCTTCCGCAGTGATGAAGGCTGTCCGCTAGCCGCGGCGGCACGAGTCGCCACCCACTTGCGTCAGAGTGGCGCCCTATAGCCAAAGCCGGGCGATTCACCGCTCTAGCAGGTCTTCGTGCTGGTTCAGCGTCGGCGCGGCGAAAGGTTCCGGCGCCGGCGTACGGCCGAAACGGATGGGATGGTTCACGCCACGATACTGGCCCACCACGGGATGTTCGAACGTGGCGACGAGGCCTTCGGCGGCGACCTGCGGATGATCGAACATGTCCTCGATGCGACGCGCGGCGGCGCATGGCACGGCGTCGCCGAAGATCGCCTCCCATTCGAGCGCGCCATGCGCGGCGAGCGCGTCATGCAGCCGCGGCACGATCTCGTTGTGGTATTCGGCCCGCTTGCGCACGGTGTCGTAGCGCTCGTCGTCATGCAAGGCCTGCAAGCCGGTGCGCTCGCACAAAGCCTTCCAGAAATGCGGGGTGTTGGCTGAAATGTAGATATAGCCATCACGCGTGGGATGGATGCCGGTGACGCCACCGGAACGCATGTCGCGGCCGATGTCCAACGATTCCCCTTCCGCCCATATCATGCGCGCGGACTGCATGGTGAGCGCGCTGCGCAGCAGCGAGATGCCGACATACTGGCCGAGGCCGCTGCGCTCGCGTTCATACAGCGCCGACGACACGCCCGCTGCCAGCAAGGCGGCCGCGTAATAGTCCACCACCGAGCCGTAGATCACTTCCGGCGGACCGTTGCGCTTGCCCTGCAAGGTGCACATGCCGGTCATCGTCTGCAAGACCTGGTCGTAGCCCGCCTTGTCCTTCATCGGCCCGGATTCGCCGTAGCCGGTGACCGCGCAATAGATCAGCCGAGAATTGATCAGGTTGAGCCGGTCGTGGTCGATGGCCAGCCGTTTCGGCACGCCCGGCCTGAAGTTGTGCACGAGCACGTCCGCCTCGCGCACGAGGCGCAACAATGCGGCATGGTCGGACGGGTTCTTCAGGTCGAGCACGATGCCGCGCTTGCTGCGGTTCACGCCGAGGAAGGCCCGGCTCTCGGCGGCCAGCGTCGACGGATACTGGCGCAGGTTGTCACCGCCAGGCGGCTCTATCTTGATGACGTCCGCGCCCTGGTCGGCGAGCAGCGTGCAACCGTAGGGGCCAGCGATATAGGCGCTCAGGTCCAGTACCTTCACGCCGGCGAGGGGGCCGGATGCTCGGCGGGGGGACGATGTCGACGTTTCCATGCTTGCCTCGGTATCCACAGTTGCCATGTCCCGTTTCCGCGAATCACTTTGCAGCAGGCGGGATGCCCGAAACAGCCCGCTTCGATATGTTCTGGCAGCAGAAAATATTGCTTGAAGCCGCAATCACTCCGTTGGCGCAAGGCCGAGCCACGTGAGCCGCCAAGCCCCGTCGTGGCGGCCTCCCGCGGCGAAATACGGCGTGAACCGCAGCGGCGGCCGGTATCCGGGATCGAAACGCAGCGTGGGCTCGCCGCCTTCCCCTGGCTCATATGCGAGCCAATCCTCCACCGGCCCTTCCGGCAGCTTCACCGTCTCGCTGGTCTTGAAACCGTCGACGCGTTCCGTGGCATAGACCAGCGGACCGCAGGTGAAGCCGACGTAATCGAAGCGCAGCACTTCCTGCCGTACCACGCTGCCATCGGGAGCACGCGATTCCTGCACGTTGCGATTCGTCGCGTGATGCACCATCGGCCGGGCGGGGAAGTGTGCCTCGATGCGGTCACCGTTGCGCCACTCGCGCTCGATCACGGCGTATCGTCCAGGCACCACCGCCACGCCGGCAGGGGCGCCGTTGACGACTACGTTGGCGCCCTCCGCCCACGACGGAACGCGAATTCTCAGCCTGAAGATAGCGACGCGCTCCACCTCGACATCGATGCGCACGTCGTCCGGGTACGGCCAGGCCGTCGCCTGCCGGAGCACGATCCGCCCGGGCGCGTCCAGGATAGCCACGGACTCACCCGCACCGAAGACATTGACGTCGAGCATGGCCGGGTCGCGCACGCTCACGGCGATGTCGGGTAGCTCCTCGACGGCCATGGCGCCGCTGGATTTGCAGCAGCGCCAATAGGTGGTATGCACGCGGCGCCCATTGGGAAAGACGTAGTAGCACCAGTCTTCGCCATCGGGCGCCTGTGCGGCGAGAAGGTCGTTGTACGCGGATCGTTCGATTTCCTCCGCGTAGCGTGCCTCGCCCGTGATCGCGAGCAACTCGCGGTTGAGCTGGATCCATGCCAGGGTCGAACACGTCTCGACATAGCCTTCAGGGCTGAACGCGCCGGGGGCATTGAAGACCTCGCGCGAGCGGTGCGCCACGCCTCCCCATGGACCGCCACCGAGGGTGAGATGGTGGTCACGGATGCTGGTCCAGACGTTCTCCACCGCACGCAAGAGGTCGGCTTCGCCGGTGACGCGATGCAGCTTGGCCAGTCCGACCATGTTCCATGCGAGCTGGTAGGCCTTGCCGGTGCCGATGAAGGCCGCGTCGGTACCGGCGAGGGCTTGCGTCAGCAGCGCCAGAGGCGGATTCGCGTCCGCCTGGGCGAGCACGTGCCGGGCCAGGTCGAGGTAGCGGGAATCGCCCGTGGCGAGATGCAGTTCCACCGCGGGATCGAGCAACACGGTCGCCGACATGCCGAAGTGATTGCCGAGGTCGGTGATGTCGATGCCGCCCTCGGTCAACGTGCGCAGGCACAGGTCGCCGATGCGCCGCGCGCTTTCGAGGTAGCGCTCGCCACCCAACTGGCGATGCACCTCGATAAGACCGAGCACCAGATAAGCGTGGGTCCAGATATCCCACGTACGTACGCTCGGTGCGCCATCCCAACTCACCGGCTTCGGCGGCTGCGGGCGCATGAAGCGTCGCGACGGCGCGTAGGTACCCAGGTAACCGTCGTCTTCCTGTACCGAGACGAGATAATCGGCCACGCGCAGCACGCTGGCACGCAAGGCCGCGTCGCCGCTGCGCGCGGCGGCACGCGACGCGGCCACCAGCCACTTGCCCGCATGCTCTCCATACCAGTCGCCTTCCTCGTTCGATGCACGGCGTTCCGGCGCGAACAGGGCGATCGCGGGGCTCGTTTCGTCGACGATGAAATGCGACAGCCGGCCATGCAGGTTCGCGGCCAGGGCATCGCCGAGAAGGCCGTCCAGGCGGGTACGCACCTTCATGCGGCGTCGACCACGCAGCGGAAGCCGATGCAGCCGGAGCGGTCCTTGCACGGGGCCATCAGCAGGTACTTGCCGTGCTGGTCGAGGCGATAAGCCTGTGGAAAGTACCAGTGCGAGGTCTGCGGCTGATAGGAGCTGCCGCCGCGCAAGATCGCACTCCGCGTATGCTCGTCCTCGTATTCATCCGTCCATTGCCAGACGTTGCCGACGAGGTCGAGCACGCCGAATGGGCTGGCCGCCGCGGGGAAGGCATCGACATCCGCTGGCGGAAGCAATGTGCGCCCCCGGTTCGGCGCGGGCACCAGGTCGTCGCGCCAGTCATCGCCCCAGGGATAGCGCCGGCCATCGCTTCCCTGGGCGGCGTATTGCCACTCCCATTCGTGCGGCAGGCGCTTGCCCGCCCATGCGGCATAGGCACGCGCATCTTCCAGGGATACCCAGGTGACGGGTTTGTCTTCCCACCCGACGGGCGGCTTGCCATCGCGCCAGTGGTGGAGGAAATGGTGTTCGTCGGCAGGTGCCCAGCCGCTCTCGGCGAGAAAGACGGCGAACTGTTCATTGGTGACCGGCGTGCGGTCGATGTGGAACGGCTCGATCGACAGTCGGTGACGGTGACCGCGGCGTGGGCTCGATTCCCAGGGATACTGGACATCGTTGCCTTCCCACGTCTGCCCTTCGATTTCGACACCGCCGACAACGAAATCGAACACACCGCCCGGTATCGGCACCATGCCCTGCGGCGGCGCGGATTGCGGCAGGGTCCGGGCGATGGCGACCTGGCGCTGCGGCAGGCTGCGCCAGGTGGATGAAAGCGAGGCGAGCGGCGTCGCGGCAGCGGCATGCATGGTCGCGAGGAAGTGGTCGAGGCCATCCACCGAGGCGCCCGCGCGCAATGCCAGCAAGGCGCCGAAGCCGCGGCCTTCGAGGGCCATGCCCAGCACCGCCCGGTCCCCTTCCATGCGCGGTTCCAGCGCCACGCCGTTCCACAGGTCGTAGTAGCGCGTCCCCTCGGCATGGGGAACGGCCAGTTGTTCGCCATCGACGATGTACTCGTTGCGATTGACGATCGTCCACACCGTGTGGCCTTCCACCGGGAAACGGCTGGCGAAGACGCCCGCCTGGAGGGTCCGTTCGTAGGGTCGCCAGTACATGCTTACCATCGCGGAAGCGAAGTGGCGTTCGATACGGGCGATGCGTCGAAGCGATTCGGCATCGCGTGGCGTGAACTGGTTCCAGATGCCCCAGACGTTTTCCCAGGCGTTGTAGCCGATGCCGTTGAAGAAGATGTATTGCAGGTCGTGGTTGCGATCGCGGCCCCAGCGGTTCTCATAGTTGATCATATGCCGCGGTTCGAGCCACTTGAACTTGGCCACGGGAGGAACGGCCTCGTTGGGCGCCTTCTTGCCCCAACTCTGCACGTTCCAGATCAGCTGTTCCTCGGCGCTGATCGTCGATTCCGGCTGCAGCACGACGGGCCGGCCCACGGCGTCGCAGGCGTCGAAGAAGGCGCGTGGCACGCCGTTATAGGTATCACCATTGATGCCATCGGCGCCCACGGCTTCGACGAGACGCGCCATGGTCCGCCAATCGTTGTCCTCGGGTGGCCGTGTACCGTGATCCCACGGCATGGTCGGCAGGAACACGCGAACCCCCCGGCGGTGGAAATCATCCACGGCCGAACGCAATCCCTCCAGCCCACCGGGAAGATCGAAGGCCAGGTCGGTCTTGTTCCGGTCGTCGACGCCGATGTTCGGATAGACGAACCAGATCAGCACGCTGTCGATGCCGCCGAAGCGCGCCTCGAGATCGTCCAGGTACCGGTCGACGGTATACCGCCCCGCCACCGGATCGTAGAAATAGCGGTCCTCGACCATCATCTGCGCGTGGACAAAGTTGCGCTGCGCCCACTGCAATTCAGGACGGCGATAGTTGGTGTCGTCGTAACCGATACGTACCAGGTGCTCGCGGCGCCAGTCGGTCAGTTCGCGCACCCAGTCGTCCGCGCTGCCGTCGACATCCATCTTCCAGTGACCGATCTCGGCGAACGGCCAGCCGGGCGCCTTGCCCGGCGTGGGCAGGTAGCGCCCGGTGGTGACGTGGGAAAACTTGAACTCATGCGCCACCGGTGGGGCGTCGTCGCGGTCGTCAGTCGATGGATTCATGGGCGGTGGCCGCGTGGGATTCATGGGAGGGCATGGTAGACGAGGTCGTAGAAAGACCGCGCAAGGCGCGGGAGGTCCTTGCCACCATCGTCGCGGGGAAGGTGCTGCAACAGGAGGATCGCCACGAGGTGTTCGTGCGGGTCGATCGTATACGTGGTGGAGGCGGCACCCATCCAGCCATATTGGCCTACCGAGCCCAGCTGGCCCCGCCGGGCCGGATCGATCACGACGTAACCGCCGATGCCGAAGCCCTCGCCCGCGTTGAACTGCGTGACCGGCGGATCGAGCATGCCCAGGTGGTTGCTCATCATCAGTTCCACCGTCTTCCGCCCCAGCAAGACACGCTCGCCCGCGCGGCCTCCGTCGAGAAGCATCCTGGCGAAACGGGCGAAGTCGTCCGCTGTCGAATAAAGGCCACCGGCACCACTCGTGTAGCGATTCAGCGGCTCACCGGGGTGACGGGCGCTCGGACTCGAGTCCAGCGCGAGTCGGCCATCGTCACCCATGCGGGTCAGGTCTACGATCCGGCCGCGCTTGGCGGACGCCACGGAGAACGCGGTATCGCGCATGTCCAGCGGGACGAAGATCCGCTCGCGCAGGAACTCGACGAATGACTTTTTCGCCACCACCTCGACCACCCGGGCGACGAGTTCAAGTGACGCCCCGTCGTAGCCGAAACGCGTACCGGGATCGGCGGCGAGCGGCACCCGGCTCATCCGTTCGGCGAAGCCGGCGAGATCGTCGGCGGCATGCGGATCGATGCGTTCCATCGCCGCGACGGCGAGGCGGTCGCCGGGCAATCCGGCGGGATATCCAGAGGTATGCGTCAGCAAGTCGTGCAGGGTGACACGGCGCGAGGCATCCCTGAGCACGGGGTTTTCG
Source organism: Luteibacter sp. W1I16 (assembly GCF_050434905.1). Classification (NCBI taxonomy): domain Bacteria; kingdom Pseudomonadati; phylum Pseudomonadota; class Gammaproteobacteria; order Lysobacterales; family Rhodanobacteraceae; genus Luteibacter; species Luteibacter sp. W1I16. The sequence continues at coordinate 3,764,049 of NZ_JBNDJJ010000001.1, read as the reverse complement.
GCACTGCCGCCTGTCATGACCCTGGGCGTGTCGAACCCGGGCAGGAAATCCGACACCGGCTGGTCGAGCGACACCTTGCCCTCCTCCACCAGCATCATCAGCGCGACCGACGTCACCGTCTTGGTCATCGAATAGATGCGGAAGATCGCGTCACGCCGCATCGGCCGATGGCGGCCGAGGTCTTCGTAACCATAGACCCCGACGTCCACCACGCGTCCGTTGTGGACGATGAGGCTCACGCCGCCGAGATAACCGGTGCTCGACGTCGCGTCGCGCAGGAAGGCGTGCAGCGTGTCCAGCCGTGCCTTCGGCCACGGCCCGCCCGCCCATGCCGGGGCACCGGCGATGAAGCAGGCCAGCAGGGCCGCCCGGACGGCGCGGCCCCCGTGGACACGCCATCGACTCACAACGTGATGGTGTAGGTGAGCGAGGTGACCCGGCCGCGGCCGGCCCAATAGTTCTGGTAACCCGCCAACTGCGACCAGCTGAGGATGTACTGCTTGTCGAGCAGGTTCTCGACACCGAGCGAGAGCTTGCCGTAGCGCTCCAGGCTGTAATTCACGCCCAGGTCCCACAAGGTATAGCCGTGTGTCCGCTCGTCGTAGCTGAAGGTCGCACCATCGTAGGCACGCACGTCGTGACCGGATACGCGGCGACCGAACAGCGAGGTGGCGCCGAGAGTGGCATCGCCGCGCGAGGAATAGTTCCAGGTGACCGAATACGCCAGCTTGTCCGGGTTGATGTCGAGCACGCCCAGGGGCTTGTTCAGGCTGCCCGAACCGAATCGTCCGGCGGGGTCCGCCGACCAGAAGGCGGTGCGGCCGGTGATGTGCGAGTAGATCCCGTTCACCTTCCAGGCATCGTTGAAGCGCCACTCACCGGTCACTTCCGTGCCTTCGATACGCACCGGTGCGCGCGAGAGGATGAAGTCGGTGGTGTGCGGGTCCACGGCGAGCGAGGAGCCGAACGGCGACTTCGAGATGTAGTGCGTCGCACCGAACGCGCCGTTGTCGCCGCGCCAGTTGAAACCGAATTCGTTGTTCTTATAGATGATCGGCTCGAGGTCGCTGATGCGGCTGACCGACTGCCCCGGCGTGCTGATGTTGCGCAGCGGGATGCCGATGTTCGGCAGCGTGAACCCTTCGCTGTACGAGGCGAACACCGACCATTCGTCGCCGATACGCCAGATCCCGCCGATGTTGCGCAGGTTTTCCTTGTAGTTGAGCTTGCCGCCCTGCACGAACACGCGGTTGCGGTAGTACGTGGTGGTATAGCTGTCGACCGTGAGGCGATCGCTTTCGCGGCGGTAGCCGCCGCTGATGGTCAACGGACCGATGTCATAGGACAGCTGCGCATAAGGCGCCACGCTGTTGTAGATCATCGGTGGCACCCACAGGCGGCCGGTCAACGCCAGGCGCTGCTGCGCCTCGTCGCGCGCCACGTCGACGCCGGTGTGCAGTTCGAGGCCGGTGACCAGGAAATCCGGGCGCGTCCACGAGGTGCGGATACCGCGCTTCTTCGCGGTGATCTCGGATTGGTCGTACAAGGTGTTCAGCGGCGCGATCAGCGGGTCCTGCTTGTCCTCGGTGTTCTCGGGCAGGTAACGCATGGCCTGGTCGGCCTTGTATACGTTGATGTCCAGCGAACCGCCCAGGACGTTCTTGTTGGTGTATTCGAGCGAGTACTGCTTGAAGTCGTTGAAGGCGTCCTTGGAACCCAAGATGTGGCCCTTCTCGGAGGTGTTCGTCCGCGGCACGTCGCACGGCGGATCGTCGGTCGGGCCGCGACAGCCCAGCACCTGCACGTAGTCGCCCTTGCCCTGGATCTTGAACTTGCTGAAGGTGGCCTGGATGCGCTGGTCGTCGTTCTCGCCGAAGTTGTAACCGAGCTTGGCGAAGATGTTGCTCGACGTGGAATCAGCGAGCGAGCCGGAGGTGTTCAGGCCGATGCGCCGGCCGTTGCCGTCGTAGGTGATGCCGCGGTCGATATATGAGCCGGACAGCAGCACGTCGTAGCTGCCTTCCTTGCGGGCGAAGGTCACACCGGTCTTCCAGCCACCGCTGTCCGACTTGCTCTGGGTCTGGTAACGCGTGGTGATCGTCGTCTCGTTGCCTTCCTTGGTCGGCGTCTTCGAGATGTAATTGATGATGCCGCCCGCGGCGCCGATGCCTTCGGAGGCGGACGGACCGTTGATGACTTCCACGCGGCCGACGATGCCCATGTCGGTGAAGGTGCCGTTGCGCGTGCCCTCGCGCAGCGGCGAGCCCTGGGGCACGCCATCGAAGAGGCGCAGCGGAATGCGCCCACGCAAGGTCTCGCCCGTATTGCTCATCGCCTGCGACGACTCGGCATAACCGGGCACCGAACGCGCCAGCACGGCCGTCGCGTCCTCGGTCACCAGCAGCGTATGCGCGATCTCCTCCTTGTTCACCACCGTGATCGCGCCGGGAATCTCGTCGACCGCCTTCGGCGTGCGCGTGCCGGTGACGATCACCTGATCGAGATCGGTCGGCTCGCCCGGCTTATCGGATTTCTTCTTCGTGGCCTTTGGCGCGTCGCCGGCCGGTGCCGCGGCATCCTGCGCGAGCACACTGGTGGCGAACAGGGAGGCCAGCAGGATGCTGCCGATCGCGGCGGAAAGTGGTTTGATCATGTCGGGTCCGTGGATGCCGTTGGAACGGGTCGCCCAGGCGGGCGAGTGCGGCGCGAGCGCCGATGACGACGCGCTTGACGGTAGCTGCTGTTGCGGTTGGCGACGCCCTCCCCGGCGTCCCAATGACCTGGGTTTCGTTGATGGCGAATCTATGCGCTTCGCCCTTGCCGAGAAACCGACGGCGGGTATGTTCAGAGACTAGTTTTTGTTGCTTACGAAAAAAGCAAAACTATGCGGCGATGCAACATCGCCGACATCGTCATCGTGCAGGCGATGATGACGACGCCATCGCCTTGCGGCCTTCCTGCAGCAACACCGTGACCAGGCGCACGCGCACGCTCGAACGCGACCACACGATGCCGATGCGCCGCGGCTCCGAAGGCTTCGGCAACGGCAGGCGTACGAGGTCGAGCCCTTCCGGCCAGGGCTGTGCCCAGTCGGGCACCAGCGAGACGCCCAGGCCACGGTCGACCATCACCGCGATCGCGTTCAACGCGTTCAACTCGAAGCGCTCGCGCGGCACGATGCCGTTCGCGCGCAGGTAGTCGTCCGCCTGGCGGCCACCCCACTGGTTACGGTCATAGCGGATCAGGGGTTCGCTGGCGAGAAGCTCGTGCGGATCGCGCATCGCCATGGAACGCGGCGCCAGCACCACGAGCGGTTCCTCGCGCAACAGCTGCCACTCGCAGGTCTTGGGCAGCGGAAACGGTGCCTGCAAGACCACGGCCGCATCGAGGTCGCCCGCTTCCACGTCGCGGTACAGATCCACCGAGTAACCTGGCTTGATGAACACGTTGATCCGGGGAAAGGCGTCCACCATGCGCGCGAGGATGTCCGGCAGCATGCCCGCCAGCGCGGTCGGGCACGCACCCAGACGCAACTCGCCCGACACCCCGCTCTCGTTGGCGACGCTGCGCAGGTCGGCGACGTTGCGCAGCAGGTCGCGCGAACGCTGAAGGATGCGCGAGCCTTCCTCGGTGACGCTCACGGTGCGGCCGACGCGGGCGATCAGGGTGGCGCCGATCTCGCGTTCCAGCGTGCGGATTTGCTGCGCCACGGCAGCGGGCGTGATGTTCAGCAGGCGCGCCGCCGCTGCCATGGAACCGTGGTCGGCCACGGTGATGAAGGTGTGCAGGAACTGGGTTTCCACGGGATATCGCCGGCGCTGGTCAGAGTGGGACCATGGTAGGTCATCCCCCGCGCGATTCGCGATGGATCGTCAGGCCCTTGAGCGAACGCGTCGGCGCGGGGAAGAACAGGCTGGCCACGTAGCCGATCACGATGCAGAGGAAGATCGAGATCGCCAGGTAGAAGTACGGGTGCACGAGCCGGAACACCCACGCCACGAGGGTGAGCACGGTGCTTCCGGCGATCCCGATCGCCACCCCCGGCGAGTTGGCGCGCCGGGTGAACATGCCCAGGGTGTAGGCGCCCGCGAAGCCGCCGCCGAGCAGTCCGGCCAGTTCGATCGACACGTCGAACAGCGAATGCACGTCGAACCGCGACAGCAGCAGGGCCAGCCCGATGCCCACCAGGCCGACCGCGATCGTGCTGACCTCGGCGAAGACCACGCTTCGCTTGGGCGACGGGTTCTTCACTAGGCGCTCGTAGAAGTCCACCGAGACCAGAGTCGCCACGCTGTTCATGATGCCGGACAGCGTCGCCATGGCCGCCGCGAAGATGCCCGCGACGATGAGGCCGGTGACGCCCATCGGCAATTCCGCGGCGATGAACAACGGGAACGTCGCGTCGATCGGCAGCAGCGGGTTCATCCGCTCGGGATGCGCCTTGTAGTAGACGAACAATGCGGTACCGATCATGTAGAAGACGAAGCCGCCCGGGATCATGATCGCCGCGAAGGCCCAGATCGATCGCCCCGCTTCCTTGTCCGATGGCGTGGACAGCGTGCGCTGCATCAGCACCTGGTCCTTCGGGAAGGTCAGGACGACGTCGAACAGCACGAGGAAGACGAAACCCCATACCGTGGCCTTGGTCAGGTCGAAGCTGAAGTCGAGCAGGCGGAACTTGTGGTCGGCCATGGCCGTGTGCACGAATTCGCCCATGCCGCCGTGCAGGTGCCAGATGATGAAACCGATGGCGAAGATCGCGCCGCCCATCTTGACGATCACCTGGACCACGTCCGTCCAGATCACCGCCTTCATGCCTCCCATGGCGGTATAGACGATCGTGAAGCCACCCATCAGGATCACGCTCAAGGTGGTGCTGATCCCGGTGATGGTGGCGATCGCGAGCGCCGGCAGGAAGAGGATCACGCTCATCCGGCTGCCGAGCTGGGTGAGGATGCACAGGGCGCTGGCGATCATGCGGATCGCCGGATGGAAGCGTGTTTCCAGGTACGAGAAGACCGACATCAGGTCGAGCCTGCGCAGCAGCGGCACGATCCATACCGCGACGAACATCAGGCCGAACACGGCGATGAGGTTGTTCGTCATGTACTGCCAGTTGCTTTCGAAGGCCTTGGCGGGAATCGCGATGAAACTGATCGAACTGGTGTTCGCCGCGTAGAGGCTGATGCCCGCCGCCCAGAAGGGAATGCTGCGGCCACCGACGAAGAAGCTGGAGGTGGAGTTGCGCTTCTCGCGCAGGTAGAAGTACAGGCCGATGCCGATCATGCCCGCGAGGTAGACCACGATCACCAGCCAGTCGAGCCAGCGCAACAACAGCTTGCCCGACTGCACCTGGGCGGACGCCACCGCCGTGCGGCCATTGACCGCGGTCGCCCAAAGGACGCCGTCTTGCCAGGGCGCCATGGCCACCGGCCGCACGAAGTCGACACCGGGCAGGCGTGCCCACGATTGCGTGACCACCTGGTAGGTCATCGCATGCGCGGTGTCCGTCGCGTCAGCGATGAGGTAGAGGACGTTGGCCTGCCCCAGCGCCCTCGCCATGCCCGGAAGCACCGTTCCCGGCACGTCGCCCCGGTGGGTCCATACGCCTTCCGGCGACCGGCGCCATACGGAACCACCCGCCGTGACGAAGATGCCTGCGCCCTGCACCGCCAATGAAGTCGCCGCGGCGCGGGACGGCCATCCTTCGATGGAGGACCAGGCGGGTTGTGTGGCATCGGCATCGAAGCGCCAGATTCGCGGTGCGCCGTTCGACATGCCGGCGATGTAAATGGAGGAACCCGCGAACGCGGGCCGGGCTTCGGACAAGGGTTCGGGCGGCGCCGGCAACGGACGCACCTCGAGGCCGCTGGTGCCCAGGGACAAGCGAACCACGCCGCTGACGCGCCCCGCGTCGAGCTGCGTCGCATACGCACGCACACCGTCACCGAACACGACCGCCAGCCCGCTGGGTGGAACGCCAGCCGCCCACGGTATCGGTGTCCACGCCGCCTTGCCCTGTTCGAGCAGCCAGGCCTTGCCGTCGACGACAGCCAGCACGCGGCCATCCAGCGCGGCGAGACCTTGCACCGTACCGCTTGCCGGAACCGGCGGTAGCACATCGCTGCGCAAGGGAGTCAAGGCATCCGCATGGGCGAGACCGGACATGCCGATCGCGCAAGCGACCGCGAGCAGCACGGCACGAAACCACGATGCAACGTGACGCATGCGCCTCACCCGAGCGACGCCAGGAGGGCTTCCGCGCGTTTCACGAACGGCAGGTCGATCATTCGCCCCTCCAGCGAAAAGGCACCGTGACCCGCGCGAGCCGCCTCCGTCGCGGCCGCCACGACACGGCGGGCATATGCCACCTCTTCCGGCGAAGGCGCGAACACCTCGTTGGCGAGCGCCACCTGGCGTGGATGGATGCAGCTTTTGCCGATGAAGCCGAGCCGCCGGGACATGCGTGCTTCCGCGCGGTAGCCGTCGGCATCGTCGATCGCCGCGAAGGCCGCATCGACCGCGAACACGCCCGCCACCGCGGCGGCCATCTTCACGGCGAACATGGCTGCATGCACCGCGGCGGCGTCGCCACGATCTATACCGTGCGGCTCGAAGAGGTCCGCGAGCCCGAGTTGCAGGCCGGCGACGCGTGGATGCGCCGCGGCCATGGCGGCGGCTTGCTCCAGTCCCCTCGGCGTTTCCACATTCACCAGCAGGCCGGCCGGCGCCTCATGTCCGCCGCTCGATTCGATCCGCTCCACGGCCGCGACCACCGCGCGCACCGCGTCGGCGGATTCGAGCTTGGGCACGTTGAGCAAGGCGAGGCCCGGCACCATCACCGCGCGAAGATCGTCCTCGAACCAGGCACTCCCCGGCGCGTTGACACGGACGATGGCCAGCTTGGCAGCGCGACGCATCGCTGGCGATGCGACAAAGGCGGCCACATCGTCACGGGCGCGAGCCTTGGCGTCCGCCGGGACGGAATCCTCCAGGTCGAACGACAAGGCATCGGCGGGACCCGCCAGGGCCTTGGCGAAGAGTTCCGGACGCCCGCCGGGCACGAACAACTTGCTGCGCATGGATTCCCCGCCGACGCCGACACTCCGATGACCCGGGATTCTGCGGCATCGGACCTGCGCCAATCGAGCCGGGTACGCACGTTCTAACGATAGGATTCCTATCTTGCTGCGAAGCACAAGACCGTCAGACGGCGTGGTACTCCCGGTACCAGCGCACGAACCGGGCAACGCCCTCTTCCACGGAAACCTGCGGCACGTAGCCCGTGGCATCGCGCAAGTCTCCCACGTCGGCCGCCGTGTCCGGTACGTCACCGGGCTGCAGCGGAAGGAATTCCATCACGGCCTTGCGGCCCAGGCATTCCTCGAGCCGCTGGATATAGGCGAGCAATTCCACCGGCTGTTCGTTGCCGATGTTGAACAGGCGGAACGGTGCCACGCCACTGGAGGCGGGATCGGGTGACATGCCGTCCCAGGCCGCGTCGACGGAAGGTGGGCGGTCGAGGCACCGGATCACGCCTTCGACGATGTCGTCGATATACGTGAAGCTGCGCTGGTGGCGCCCGTGGTTGAACACCTTGATCGGCTCGCCCGCCAGGATGGCGCGGGTGAACAGGAACAGCGCCATGTCCGGCCGTCCCCAGGGCCCGTAAACGGTGAAGAAACGCAGGCCCGTGCATGGCGTGCCATACAGGTGGGCGTAGCTGTGCGCCATCTGCTCGTTGGCTTTCTTCGTCGCCGCGTAGAGCGTCAACGGATGTTCGGCGGAACGGTGCTCCGAGAAAGGCATGGCGCGGTTCGCGCCGTAGACCGAACTGGTGGAAGCGAACACCAGGTGGTCCACCGCATGCGTGCGGCAGCCCTCGAGCACGTGCAGGAAGCCGGTCACGTTGCTCGACACGTACACGTGCGGATTCTCGGCCGCGTAACGCACGCCGGCCTGCGCCGCGAGATGCACCACGCGCCGCGGATGGTGTTCAGCGAACAACGACTCCATAGCATCGCGATCGGCGATGTCGGCATGCACATGCGTATAGCGCGGATCGTCGCGGAAACGATCCAGGCGCGCCTGCTTCAGCGTCACGTCGTAGTAGTCGTTGAGGTTGTCCACGCCGACCACCTCGTCGCCCCGCGCCAGCAGGCGCATCGCCACGTGGGAGCCGATGAAGCCCGCCGTGCCCGTCACGAGTATCTTCATCGGCGATCCTCCACTCAGAGCCGTCCGTCCACCGCATCGCGCGGCAGCACGTACTTCACGTCGTAAATGACGGCATCGGGCTTGCCGAAGGCGCGGATGCCCGCCGACGCCATCTCGTGGAACTGCCTATGCGCGACGGCGATGACGATCGCGTCGTACGCGCCGTGCGCGGGTTCGGATACCGTCCGTATGCCGTAGGTCCGCTCGGCTTCGTCCGCGTCCACCCAGGGGTCGTGCACGTCGATCGTGGCGTTGTACGACTTCAGCGAAGCGATGATGTCGACCACGCGCGTGTTACGCAGGTCCGGGCAGTTTTCCTTGAAGGCCAGGCCCAGGATGAGGACCCGTGCGCCGACCGGGTTCAGACCCTTGCACACCATGAGCCGGATCACTTCGCCGGCGATGTACGGACCCATACCGTCGTTGGTCCGGCGGCCGGCGAGGATCACATCCGGGTGGTGGCCGACTTCCTGCGCCTTGTGGGTCAGGTAATACGGGTCGACGCCGATGCAGTGGCCGCCGACGAGGCCGGGCCGGAAGGGGAGGAAATTCCACTTCGTGCCGGCGGCCTCGAGCACTTCGAGCGTGTCGATGCCGAGCTTGTTGAAGAGGATGGCGAGGTCGTTGACCAGGGCGATGTTGAGATCGCGCTGCGTGTTCTCGATGACCTTGGCCGCCTCGGCCACCTTGATGCGGCTGGCCTTGTAGGTGCCCGCGTCGATGATGCTCGCGTACAGCGCGTCGACGAAATCGGCCGCCTCGGGCGTGGAGCCCGAGGTGACCTTGCGGATGGTGTTGACCCGATGCTGCTTGTCGCCGGGATTGATCCGCTCGGGGCTGTAGCCGACGAAGAAATCCTCGTTGAAGACGAGCCCCGAGGTCCGTTCGAGGATGGGCACGCAGACTTCCTCGGTACAGCCGGGATAGACCGTGGACTCGTAGACCACGACATCGCCTTGCTCGAGCACCTTTCCCAGCGTTTCGCTGGCACGGATCAGGGGCGTGAGGTCCGGCCGCTTCGCGCTGTCGATCGGCGTGGGTACGGTCACGATGAAGACATTGCACGCGCGCAGGTCGTCGAGATCGCCGCTATAGGACAGCCGCCCGGCCCGCGCCAGCGACGCCTCGTCCACTTCCAGCGTGCGATCGTTACCGGCCCGCAGTTCCGCGACGCGCGAGGCGTCGATATCGAAACCGAGCGTGGCGTAGCGCTTGCCGAACTCGACCGCGAGGGGCAAACCCACGTAGCCCAGCCCTATAACGCCGATCTTTACCGTGTCGAGTTGCTGCATCGGGCTTCCATCGAGGAGATATACGGTCCGCGGCATGGCGCCGGCGGGCCGTAAAGCAGGGAAGCCTAGCGGATCGCGCACGCGGCGCGCCAGACGGCGGTCCGAGGGCCGCCGCCCGGCGTGCCGCCGTTCAGCCGCCCTCGGCGGCCGGAAGCTCGTTCACGTCACGGACGCTGTACACGTCGATGGCATACGGCGCCTGCGCGTCGCCCGTGGCCTTGAAACGGCCGAAGACCGTGGCGTCGGCACGGGTGCCCTTGCTGGTGACGGCGCGCCGGAACGCCGAGACGTCGCGCTTGCGGGTGGCGTTGTCGTCCATGCTCAGGCTCACCGTGCCCTTGCACTGCGCGTCGGACAACAAGGTCACCTTGCCCTCGGTGGCCGCCACGCCGCGCACCGTGACCGTGGTGCCCACGTACCGGGCGGCCGTGCCCAGCACGGTGCAGATCGTGTCCGGCGGCGTCTCGTCCGACCGGGCCGCCGCGCTGCCCGCGGCACATACCAGAATGAGGGCGACTCCCGCCGCCCGAACGAAAGTTACCGCGTTCATAGGTCTTCCCCCTTGATACCGGCCCTCGCGGACCACGCCGAATGGACGGCTAAACCAAGAAGAACGCGTTTATCCCGCCCGGTCAATAAGAAAATTGGGCGGGTCTCATGGGGACGACAGGGTGGTCAGGGACCGTCCGAGAGGGCCTCGGTCGCCTTCACCAGCGCGCTCGTGGCTCGCCGGGTGGCCCCTGCCGTGGCCTCGACCTCTCTCCCCGCTTCGTCCCAGGCACGTGCGTCCATGGCGTCGCCGATGGCTGGCAGTGGCGCAACATCCTCGCCTTCCTTGCGGCCCGGAGCCTGCAACAGGTGCCGGTACCAGGGGCGCTGCGGAAGCCCGGACGCCTGCATGAACGAGGGTGCGACCTCGCGCAATGCCCGGTTCACGGCATCTCGCCGTTTCGGTGGAAGTTCGGCCATGACGCCCGCGGCGCGATCGTAGGCTTGTGCGGCGGCGAGCAGGTCGCGTTGCGCATCGCGCAATGGCTCGAGGTCGACCTCCTGCCAACGGCCGTCCACTCGCGCAGGTGCTCGCAAGCCACGATAAGCCACCTCCGCCAACCGATAGGCGCCGCTGTCGACGAGTTCATTGTGGCGAACCGCATCATGATGGGCCGTCGCCGCACCGGTCGCCAGCCGTTCGATATCCCGACCCAGGGATTCGGCGAAGGCGGTATAGCGCCAGGGCAGCACTTCGGCATTGGCCACGCGCAGGGCCAGGCGAGCGTTGGTACGCGCCAGCAGGTTCACGTACTTCAGCCCGGGGTCGCCGAAGCGTTGGTAATGCGCGTAGGTGTCGTACAGCGAATGGTAGACCGGGACGCTCTCTTCATCGCCATCGCGGTCGTAGCCATAGCGCACATGCAGCGATGGGACGCCGAGCCGGTGCGCGAAAGGCAGGTAATCCGAACCGGTGCCGAGCCGCGGCGGCACGATCGGCCCTGCCACGTCCTTGCCCTTCTCCGCGGCATCCACCGCGCGCTTCGCCTCGCGGCGCTCCCGCACGCTGGCACCGGTTTCCGGATCGCGAAGATCCCCCGCCACCTCGTCGACCAGAACCGCCAGCGAAGGGTCGCCGGCCGCGGAGAGGAAGCCACGGCCCGTGGTGTCGTTGTTGAGATAGAAGACCGCCTTGCGCGACAGTTCCGCCGCATGCCGTTCGGCCCACGCCTTCGACCCGAGGATGCCCAGTTCCTCGCCGTCCCAACTGGCGAAAACCAGCGTCCGCTTCGGCCGAATGCCGGCCTTGGCGAGTTCGCCGATGGCCCGCGCCTCCGCGAGCAACGCCGTGGTTCCGGCCAGAGGATCCCACGCGCCGTACACCCAGGCATCGTGGTGCACGCCACGGATCACCCACTCGTCCGGGTATTCGCTGCCGGGCAGGCTCGCGACGACGTTGTATAGCGTGCGCCACTCCCACGGCGAGCGGACTTCCAGGTGTACCTGCGCGTCGCCGCCGACGTGATAGGTCAAGGGCAACCCGCCCTGCCAGCGATTCGGCACGACCGGCCCGCCCAGGGCATGAAGGAAATGCCCGGCGTCGCCATAGCCGATCGTGACGACGGGAATCGCCAGATCGCCGGTGCGCTTCCCGGCCTGGATGGTCTTCGCCGCCGACGCGTCCAGCACGCTGTCGATGCCGAGGGTGCCTCGCTGGACCGTGCGCGGGGTGCGCCATGCGCCCGTCGGATAGACATCGCCCTTGGCGAAACCATCCGCTTCGGGGTCGGAATAAATCACGACACCGACCGCGCCATGTTGCTGCGCCAGCCTCGGCTTCACCCATCGCCCTGCACCGCTGGATTTCACCAGCACGACCTTGCCGCGCACCGACTGGCCGGTGCGCTCGAGATCGTCATAATCCTTTGAAAGGCCTTCATTGACGAAGATCAGCGGCGCATCCACCGCTCCGTCAGGACTGTACGATTCCATGCCAGGAAGCACGCCTTCCGTGCGTTTCGTGTCGACGTCGCCGTCGACGGCGGGCTCGGTGAAATCCGCCGCATAGTCACTGGCGCCCTCCAAGGCGAGCTTTTGTACCGATGGATAGGCCACGAGGACCCGGACCGGTTCGACCTTCACCCGCCAACCCCACTCACGCAGGCTGGCGGCGATGAAATCCGCGTTTTCCTTGTCGTGCGTTGAACCGACCTGGTTCGGCGCGGAGGTAAGGCGACGCAGCCAGCCGTCGAGATCGGCCGCGTCGATGGATGCATCGATTCGCCGCTCCACGTCGTGTTCCGCCGCCGACGACGCCGTGGTGAAGCCGGTCAACGGCGGCGCGGCCTGTGCCGCGATGGACCCGGACAGCGCCAGCAGGAGGACAGGGAGAATCACGCGCATGTCCATCAGTTCCACCGATAGGTCGCGCTGGCGTAGTAGTACCTGCCGTTCCAGCTGAGCGGCGAGAACAGGCTGTACTTGAAATTGCCGCCGGTGGAGTTGGCGAACTTGGTCTGCTCGGGCCGTGCGTTGAACGCGTTGTCCGCCCCGGCCGTGAAAGTCCACTGGTCGATGCTGTAGTCGGCCGAGAGGTCGAGCGTCCAGCGGTGGTCGAAATTCTGGTCCAGCGCATTGCCGCTGTTGCTGTACACGGTGTAGTTCCCGTAGCGCTGCACGTTCGCGTGTCCCGCCCAGCGGCCATGCAGATAGTCCAGGCCCACGTCCAGTTTCGTGCGCGGGTTGGTATCGCCGAGCAGGCCCAGCCGCTCGCGACGCTCCACGCGCTGCACGGCTACGCCCAGTTCGTCGAGGATTGCGGGGTTCGGCTTGACCTTGGTCACCTCGTTCTCGTTGTATGCCCAGCCGACGGTGGTGTTGAGGCGATCGCCGTTGGCGAAGTCGAAGGCATACTGGCTGACGAGGTCGAGGCCGCGCGTGCGCGTATCGACTGCATTGGTGAAATAGCGGATCGACTGGTAGTTCGCGTCCACGCCGTTAGCCGCGAGATAAGCGTTCACGGTGGGGGTGTTCACCGGGATGTTCGACGAGAGGTTGATGCGATTGGTGATCTTGATCCAGTACGCGTCGACGCTCACGTTCCAGCCGCTGAGCGGTTCCAGCACGAGGCCCAGCGTGGCGCTGCGCGATTTTTCCGGCTTGAGCTTTTCGGCACCGAGCAGGCTCGCCGCCTGTGCGTCGACCGGGAACGTGCCCGACTGCACGAGCACCTGGCCCTGACCGAGGTCCTGCAACTGCGAGGAGATGTCGGCGTAGTGCTGCTGGACCAGCGTCGGCGCGCGGAATCCGGTGCCCACGCTGCCGCGCAGCGCCACCCGCGGGTTGAAGTCGAAGCGTCCGGACAGCGAACCCGAGGTGGTGCCGCCGAAATCGCTGTAGTGCTCATGGCGGGCCGCCAGCGACAGCGCGAAACGATCGGTGAGGTTCGTCTCGAGATCGATGTATTCCGACACGTCGTGCCGCTGCCAGTTGCCCTGCAGATCGCCGGTGATGCCACCGTTCGGACCGTACTGCGACACGGCGTCGCCCGGACTGACCTTGTAGCCCTGCCGCAGGTATTCCAGGCCGAAGGACACGCTTACGGGGTTGGGCAGCCACGAGGGCGAGAATTCCTTGCCGATGTCGAGGTTGCCGGTCTGCTGGTTCGTCTTGTAGTCGGCTCCCTGGATGAAGAACGGGGTATAGCCGAAGGCGCGATACCAGTCGGCGTTGATCGCGTGACTGCGCTGGTCGTACTCGTTCGAACCATGGGTGGCCGAGAGATCGTAGTGCCAGCCTTCGCCAAGCTGGCCACGGATCCCCGCCGTGATGCTGGTGTCGTTGACGATGGGGATGCCGACGGGAAGATAGCCGTTCGGATAGATCGCGGTGACATTGGTGGAGTCGCCACGATGGCGGTACAGGCTGGCGGTCTCGTCGCGGTCGCGCCGGTAGAGCGCCTCGACATACACCTCGACCGCCTTGCTGAAGGCGTATTGTCCCACCAGCGACACCTTGTTCGATTGCACGGCCGGATCGCCCAGCCAGTACACCTTCTGCCCATACGTGCTGCCCACCGAGGCGGCGGTACGGTCCCGGCCCGCGCGGTTGGTCCCATCGTTGTTCTGCGTATCGATGGCGACATGGATCGAGCCCTTGTCGCCCAGCTTGAAACCGGTATCGGCGGTGAGCTGGCGTTGCAGCCCGTCGCCGGCGTCGTAGCCACCGAACTTCGCGGTGACCTGGCCGCCCTGCCCCGACTTCTTGAGGACCACGTTGATCACGCCGCCGATGGCGTCCGAGCCGTAACGCGCGGACTGGCCGTCGCGGAGCACCTCGATGCGCTCGATGGCGGACACGGGAATGGCGTTGAGATCCACCGGATTCGAACCGCGGCCGATGGCGCCGCCGAGATTGAGGAATGCGCCGGTGTGCTGGCGCTTGCCGTCGATCAGCACCAGCACCTGGTCCGGGCTGAGGCCACGCAACGTCACCGGGCGAGCCACCTCGGCCCCACTGATGGTGGTCGGCTGCGGAAAGTTCAGCGACGGCACCAGCCGGGCCAGCGCCGCCGTGAGCTGGGTGGCGCCCGTTTGTTGCAACTGCTGCGGCGTGATGACGTCGATCGGCTGTAACGAACTGGACACGGTGCGCTCGGTACTGCGCGTGCCGGTGACGATCACGGTATCGAGCTGGCTGGCGCGGGCGGCATCCTGGGCGTGGAGCGCGGGTGCGCCGAAGGCGGTGACCAAGGCGAGGAACAGGATGTGGCGGCGGCGATGGACGAGCGAATACATGGGTGGATGTCCCCTGGACGATGAGCGATACCGGCACCGCCGGGCGCCGGATAAGCATGGGTGGCCATGCGACGGCGACGCGTGAAGGCATGCCGTGCAATGACGACCGGAAAAACAGGTGGAATGGGAACCGCAGTCAGGCCGCGGAACGCGCCAGCGCCCGTGGCGCTAGAGGCGAGGCGAGCGGATCAGCCCAGTCGACAGCGACAACAGCGCGCACGCATCGCCGGACATCGCGGTGAGGCCGCGAGGTTCATCGGGATGGTGGTCACGCGCTGAAGGTGTGCGTTCACTGGGGGTGGGATCGCCTTGGCGGAATATCGTGTGCGGTATTTGTTGCATCGCAACGTGCGTTTGTCAACTGCCCGTTCGGACGTCCAATCCTCCGCCGCGCCGGATCGGCGATACTGTCGCCCTCCCCCTTTGAACGACACCACCCATGACTTCGTACGACGACGATTTCGAGAACGAGCGCGACCCCGACGATGCGGAGGACGGCGACGACTCCGTCGAATCCCAGGTCTGGCACCTGTTGCTGCTCATCAATCCCGGTGACGAGGACGGCGCGATGCAGCAGTTCTCCGCCTATCGCGACGAAGTCGAGGAAGAAGGCGACGAGGACCCGATCCGCATCGTCGGCCGGGTGACGGACTGGCGCTCGGGCTTCGAAGTGGACGCCGACGATACGCGCGCCCTGGTCGACGCGATCAAGGAGCTGGCAAGCCGGTGGAACATCGACATCGACTGGGATGGCGATCCTGACGACGACGAGTTCCACGAGGACATCGACGGCGCGGAGATCTTCTCGCGCGCCTTCGACCAGTTGAACCAGCACGGCTACACGCTGTGGGCGCGCGAAGCGGACGACGACGTCTATGCCGGCTGGATCACCAGTTCGCGCGACGACGAGCAAATGCGCCTGGTGGCGACGCAACTGGGCATCAATCTTCGCCTCGGCAGCCAGGTGACGTGACTTCTCCTCTATCCGGGTGTGGTGGCCAGCCGTTCCTTCAACAGGTCGATGAAAGCGCGCACTTTCACCGGCGGTTGCTTGCCGGGATAGACGGCATACACACCGCCTTCCGGTAGACGAAAGCCCGGCAGCAGGGCCACGAGCCTGTTGGCCGCGATGTCCTCGTCGACGAGATAATCCGGAAGCACGGATATGCCGAGTCCCGCCGCGACGAAGGCGTGCACGCCGAGCGTGCTGTTGGCGCTGGCCGCGATACGCGTTTGTACGGTGTGCTCCATCTCGTCGCCCGCGCTGAAAAAGGTCCAGCGGGTGGGCGAAGAAAGCACCGTAAGCGCGATCCATGCATGCGCGGCGAGGTCTTCGGGTATCCGAGGCGCTCCATGTTTGGCGATATAGGCCGGTGAGGCGACGAGACACTGGCGAAAGCTCGCCAGTTTCGCGGCCCGCAGGCTGGAGTCGCGCAACCAGCCGATGCGGATCGACAGGTCGAAACGCTCCGCGATCAGGTCGACGACGCTGTCGCTGGTCACCAACTCCACCTTGACCTGCGGAAACCTCGCTGCGAAGTCGGCCAGCGCGGGTGCCACGATCGAGGGTCCGTGGTCTCCGGCGGCCGCGACACGAAGGCTGCCCATCGGCGTGTCGCGGCACTCGCCCAGTTGCGCGATGGCGGCTTCCGCATCGGCGAGGACGCGGGCGCAGTCCTCGTGGAAGCGCTCGCCGGCGTCGGTCAGAGACATCCGTCGTGTGCTGCGCACCACCAGTTGCACGCCGAGTTCTTCTTCCAGCTTCGCCAGGTGCTGGCTCACCATCGCCTTGGTGCTGCCGAGTTGCTGGGCGGCCGCGGTGAACGAGCCGGCCCGGACGAGTGTCACGAAGACGGCGAGGCGGTTGAGGTTGACGTCGGCCATGCCGGCTCCGGCTCTATCGTAAAGCAATACTTTACGATGAATCCACCGATTAATCGTTTCCCGTGAACGGTTCCGGGCGCATGCTACGTCCATCCATTCCCACGGAAGTCCTCATGAAAATCGTCCTGTTCGGCGCCACCGGCAATATCGGCAAGGTCATCCTTGACGAAGCCTTGGCCCGCGGCCATGCGGTGACCGCCGTCGTCCGCGATCCCGGCCGTGTCGTCACCCGGAACGACGCGCTGACCGTCGTCCAGGGCGATGTCGCCCATCCCGCCTCGTTCGCGGCCGTCCTCCCCGGCGCCGACGCCGCCATCGCCAGCCTCAACGACCACGCCGACCCGGCCAATGTGCCGAAGCAGGCCGCGGTCCTGCTGGATGCGCTTTCGTCGGCGGGAGTGCGCCGCTTCGCCTGGGTCGGCGGTGCCGGCAGCCTGGAGGTCGCCCCGGGGGTCCGCGTCATCGACGATGCCCATTTCCCGGCGGAGTGGAAGCCTTCGGCGAACGCGCAGATCGAGGCGCTGGCGGTGTTCCGCGCCAGCAAGGCCGATATCGACTGGACCTATATCAGTCCGGCGGCGGTGATAGCGCCGGGCGAACGCACGGGTTCCTACCGCGTCGGCGGCGAGCAGTTGCTGGTGGATGCCGAAGGAAACAGCCGGATCTCGATCGCCGATTTCGCCATTGGCGTTCTGGATCGCCTGGAAAAGGGCGATGCGGCGAAGAAGCGGGTTACTTTCGCGTACTGAGGACTCCCCCATCGCCGACAGGGTCGGCTCCCACCAGAGCAGGTCACGGTGGGACCCGGCCCTCTCGGCGACTGAAGCCCGGTGGGAGCCGACCCTGTCGCCGATTCAGACCTGGTGGGAGCCGACCTTGTCGGCGATCCCGCGGCAGCGGGCCAGGATACCGACCGCTATACTCCCAGGATGAACTACCGCCACGCCTTCCATGCCGGCAATTTTGCCGATGTCCTCAAGCACATGGTGCTCGTGGCCCTGATCGACTCACTGAAGCAGAAAAGCTCCCCTTTCTGCTACATCGACACCCACGCCGGGCGTGGCCGTTACGACCTGCGCGGCGCCGAGGCGCGTAAAACCGCCGAGTCCGACGAAGGCTTCGGCATCCTGAAAACCGCCAGCGGCCTGCCGCCGCTGCTGTGGAAATGGCTGGACGTGGTTCGCGCCTGCAACGCCGGCGACGAAACGATGCGCTATTACCCGGGTTCGCCCTGGATCGCCGCGCACCTGATGCGCGAGGGTGATTCGGCCCAGCTCTGCGAATTGCAGGTCGGCGAATCGGACCAGTTGCGCCAGCTGTTCCATAACGACCCACGCGTGCACGTGCACCAACGTGACGGCTACGAAGCCATGAAGGCCTTCGTGCCACCGAAGGAAAAACGCGGCCTCGTCCTCATCGACCCGCCCTTCGAATCGCAGGAGATGGAATTCCGGATCATCGAAAAATCGCTCAAGGCCGCGATGGAGAAGTGGCCCGGCGGCATCTATGCCATCTGGTACCCGATCAAGCTGCGCAGCCAGGTGCAGCCCTTCCACCGCTGGCTCGGCAAGAGCGGCGCGAAGCGCGTGCTGGCCGCCGAAGTGCTGCTGCGCCCGGACGACTCCCCGTTACGCCTCAATGGCACCGGGGTGGCCATCGTGAACGCCCCGTGGAAACTCGATGAAACCCTGCGTGATTCGTTGCGCGTGCTGCCCAAGCTGCTCGGCACCCCGGGCGAATCCGAATACAGGCTGACCTGGCTGGTCGAGGAAGGCAAAGATGAAGCGCCTGCCCACGGTCCGCAGTCACCTCATTCAGTCCGAAGGCGGTAAAGTCGTCCCACACGCCAGGAGTCGACCCATGCGCCCGACCATCGTCCGTCTCGCCGTCCCTGCCGCCTTGCTGACCCTCGCCCTCGCCGGCTGCGCGCCCGCGCCGATCTACAAGCCCACCGCGAACAATGTCGCCGTGCCGCCGGCGCAGGTGTCGCGAGAGCCGGAACGCTATGGCAGCGCCGACGTGATCTGGGGTGGCCGAATCGTCAACGTGCGCAACTTCTCCGATCACAGCGAGATCGAAGTGCTCGCCTACCCGCTCGACGGTTCGCAACGTCCCAAGGCGAACGACACCGGCAACGGCCGCTTCATCGCCGCCATGCCGGGCTATGTCGAAAGCCTCGATTACCCGGCCGGGTCGCTGGTCACCATCGCCGGGCGCCTCAACGGCACCCGTACCGGCAATGTCGGCCAGGCGCAGTACACGTTCCCGCTCGTTTCCGTGAACCAGTCACACGTCTGGACGGCCAAGGAGATGTCCGGTGGACACCCCAACGTGAGCTTCGGCGTGGGCGTCGGCGTCATACGGTAAGATCCTGCGATTCACCATCGCGGGACAGGGACTCACATGTCGGGACACGCCGATTCGAAGCGCGCGATCTTTCTCGCGCTCGGAGCCAATTTCGCCATCTTCATCGCCAAGCTGGTCGCGGCGATCTTCACCGGCTCGGGCGCGATGCTCGCCGAGGCCGTGCATTCGCTCGCCGACTGCGGCAACCAGGGCCTGCTGCTCCTGGGCATGCGCCAGGCGAAGCGGCCGCCCTCGCCGGACTACCCGCTAGGCTGGGGCCGCGCCCTGTATTTCTGGTCGTTCCTCGTGGCGATCCTGCTCTTCAGCGTGGGCGGCATGTTCTCGATCTACGAGGGCGTGCATAAGCTGACCCATCCGGAACCCCTGAAATGGGCCTGGCTGGCCGTTGGCGTACTGGCTTTCTCCATCGTTACCGAAGGCGTTTCCATGCATGGCTGCATGCAGGAAGTGAACAAGGCGCGGGAAGGCCGCTCTATCTGGCAATGGTTCCGCGAGACGCGCGCCAGCGAACTGCTGGTGATCTTCGGCGAAGACCTGGCCGCGCTCGTGGGCTTGTGCCTGGCCCTGCTCGCCGTCGTGCTCACCATGATCACGGGAAACCTCATCTTCGACGCGCTCGGCACGATCGCCATCGGCGTCTTGCTGATCGTGGTCGCCGTGGCCGTCGCCCGCGAGGTGAAGGCCTTGCTGATCGGACAGGGCGTGGAGCCGAAACAGCGTGCCGCGATGGTCGCCTTCCTCGAAGCCCGCCCCGAGATCGATACCGTCTACAACGTGCTCACCCTGCAGATGGGCACCGACGTCATGGTGGCGATCAAGGCGAAAATGGCCGCCGCCCCGACCGCCCGGGCCATGATCGAGGCGATCAACATCGTCGAAGCCGACTTCAAGGCCGAGTTCAAGGACGTGCGCTGGAGCTTCTTCGAGCCCGACTACGCCGACTGAGTCCCCGCACAAGGAGCCTTCACGGGCAGGTAGTACAATCGACGGCTTGTCCGCAAGGCTCCTGCCCGACTCCATGCCCGTAGCGCTTCCTCGCCCCCCGCTCCCCGTCAACGCCAAGACCCGCCGTTACTGGGCCGTCCCCCACGGTTCGTCCTGGGCGCTCGAGATCGCCGAGGCGGCTCGCGCCCACGACGGCCTGCTGGTCGTGGTGGCACGCGACACCCGCAGCGCCGACAACCTCGAAAGCGAACTGGCCGTCTTCGCCGGCGAGTTGCCGGTGTTGCACTTTCCGGATTGGGAGACCCTGCCCTACGACGTCTTCAGCCCGCATCCGGAAGTGGTGTCGCAGCGCGTCGCTACGCTGTACCGGCTGCCCAGCACGCGGCGTGGCGTGCTCGTGGTGCCCGTCGCCACGCTGATGCAGCGGATCGCGCCGCGCACCCACATCACCGGCTCCGGCCTGGTGCTGCGCAAGGGACAGAAGCTCGATCTCATCGCCGAACAGCGCCGGCTCGAAGCCGCGGGCTACCGAAACGTGCCGCAGGTGAGTGAGCCGGGCGATTTCGCCGTGCGCGGCGCGCTGATCGATATCTACGCCATGGGTGCGAGCGAACCCTACCGCGTGGAACTGTTCGACGACGAAGTGGAGTCGATCCGCACCTTCGACACCGAGACCCAGCGGTCCCAGCACCAGGTGGAGGGCGTGGACCTGCTCCCCGCGCGCGAATTCCCCCTGACCGAGGATGCCGCGAAGAACTTCCGGACCAACCTGCGCGAACGCTTCCCGATCGATATCCGGCGCTGCCCGCTGTACCAGGACATGAAGGAAGGCGTGACGCCAGGCGGCATCGAGTATTACCTGCCCCTGTTCTTCCCGGCGACGGAAACCCTCTTCGACTATATCGCCGGCGATGCGATGTTCGTGCTGGGCGAAGGCGCGCTGGAATCGTCCGAGCAGTTCTGGACGCAGACCACCGAGCGCTACGACCAGCGTGCGCACGACATCGAGCGTCCGGTGCTGCCGCCGAGCGAGATCTACCTCCCGCCGGAGCAGCTGCGTGAACGCCTGAACAAGCAGGTTCGCGTGGACGTGGTCTCGAAGGATCACGAGCACGCCGTGGACCTCGGCACCCTGCCCGCCCCCGATGTGCCGCTGAACCGCAAGGGCGAGGAACCGGGCACCGCGTTGCGCCACTTCCTCGCCAGCTACCCCGGCCGCGTCCTCATCGCCGCCGATTCGGCCGGCCGCCGCGAGGCATTGATCGAACAGCTGGCCGGCGCGGGCTTGAAGCCGGTGAACGTGGACGGCTGGAAGGACTTCCTTGCGCGCGGCGAACCGCTGGCGATCACCGCCGCCTCGCTCGAGCAAGGCTTCGCGCTGGCCAAGCCGATGCTCACGGTGCTTACCGAACGCGAGCTGTTCGGCGAACGCGTGCGCACGGACCGCAAGCGCCGCGCCGGAGCGACCCGAGATCCTGAAAGTATCATCAAGGATCTCACCGAGCTGTCCATCGGCTCGCCCATCGTGCACATCGATCACGGCGTGGGCCGCTACCAGGGCCTCGTTTCGCTCGATGTCGGCGACATGCCGGGCGAATTCCTGACGATCGAATACGCCAAGGGCGACAAGCTCTACGTGCCCGTGGCCCAGCTGGGCCTGGTCAGCCGCTACACGGGCACGGCGCCGGAACTGGCGCCCTTACATTCGCTCGGCGGCGACGCCTGGGAGCGCGCGCGCAAGCGCGCCGCAGAGAAGGTGCGCGACGTGGCGGCGGAGCTGCTGGCGATCTATGCACAGCGCGAGGCCCGCCAGGGCGAGTCCCTGCCGGTCGACCGGCAGATGATCGAAGAATTCGCGGCGACCTTCCCGTTCGAGGAAACCGCCGACCAGCAGGCGGCCATCGACGCCGTCATCACCGACCTCGCCGCGCCGCGTGCCATGGACCGCGTCGTTTGCGGCGATGTCGGTTTCGGCAAGACGGAGGTGGCGCTGCGTGCCGCGTTCGCCGCCGCGACGGCCGGCAAGCAGGTGGCCGTGCTGGTGCCGACCACCCTGCTCGCCCAGCAGCACTACCGCAACTTCGCCGACCGCTTCGCCGACTGGCCCGTGCGGGTGGACGTGCTTTCACGCTTCAAGTCGAAGAAGGAAGTGGATCTCGCCCTCGAACGGCTGGCGGACGGCCAGGTGGACGTGATGGTCGGTACGCACAAACTGCTACAGGCCGATATCCGTTTCAAGAACCTCGGGCTCGTCATCGTCGACGAGGAGCAACGCTTCGGCGTGCGCCAGAAGGAACAACTGAAGAAGTTGCGTGCCGAGGTCGACCTGCTCACCCTCACCGCCACGCCGATCCCGCGCACCCTGAACATGGCGATGAGCGGCTTGCGCGATCTTTCCATCATCGCCACGCCGCCCGCCCATCGCACCGCCGTGCGCACGTTGATCTCCACGTATCAGCCGGCGCTCATTCGCGAGGCGATCCAGCGCGAGCTGGCCCGTGGCGGCCAGGTGTATTTCCTGCACAACGAAGTGGAGTCGATCGAGCGCACGGCACGTGAGCTGGCCGAACTCGTTCCCGAAGCACGCATCCGCGTCGCGCACGGCCAGATGCCCGAACGTGAACTGGAACAGGTGATGGCCGACTTCCATCGGCAGCGGTTCAACGTGCTGGTGTCCACCACCATCATCGAGTCGGGTATCGACATCCCCACGGCCAATACGATCGTCGTGAACCGTGCCGATCGCTTCGGCCTCGCTCAGCTGCACCAACTCCGTGGCCGCGTGGGACGCTCGCATCATCGCGCCTATGCCTACCTCATCGTGCCCGACCGCCGCTCGATGACGGCGGACGCCGAGAAGCGCCTGGAGGCCCTGGCTTCGCTGGAAGAACTCGGCGCCGGCTTCACCCTCGCGACCCACGACCTGGAAATCCGTGGCGCCGGCGAAATGCTTGGTGAGGAACAATCGGGGCAGATTCAGGAAATCGGCTTCGGCCTGTATACCGAACTGCTCGACCGCGCGGTGCGCGCGTTGAAGTCCGGCAAGGTACCTGACTTCGATCTCACCTCCGAACACGAGACCGAGGTGGAGCTGCACCTGCCCGCGTTGATCCCGGAAGATTACCTGCCCGACGTGCACACCCGTCTGACGCTGTACAAGCGCATCGCCAGCGCGCGGAACGACGATGGCCTGCGCGAGTTGCAGGTGGAGATGATCGACCGCTTCGGCTTGCTGCCCGACCAGACGAAATGCCTGTTCGCGGTGGCCCAGCTGAAACTGATGGCGACGCCGCTGGGTATTCGCAAGCTCGACTTCGGCGCCAACGGCGGCCGCGTCACCTTCCGTGAAAAGCCGGACATCGACCCGATGGCCTTGATCAAGCTGATCCAGCAGCAGCCGAGGGTGTTCAAGATGGATGGCCAGGACAAGCTGCGCGTAATCCTGGAGCTTCCCGGCTCTGCCGAACGCATCCGCACGGCGCAGGATGTGCTGGTGGCGCTCGGAGCGCCGCGGCCGGCCTGACTCGCCGCGGCCCGCCAAATCGCCGACAGGGTCGGCTCCCACCGAGCTAAAAGCATCGCCGACAAGGTCGGCTCCCACCGGGTTGAGGTGTCACTGCCCGCTTGGTGGGAGCCGACCCTGTCGGCGATTCAATCTGGCCTAAAGCCTCAACCGGCCTCAAGCCACCGGCGTCGCCCTCACCAGGTACTGCACGCTGAAGCGCCGTGCCTCGTCCATCCAGACCTTCTCCACCGACAATCCCGCCTTGTTCGCCATCTGGGCGAAGTCGTCCAGCGAATACTTGCAGCTGTATTCCACATGCATCGCCTCGTCCTCGCGGAACGCGAAGACGTCGTGACCGACGTGCACATCCTGTCGCTTCATGCTCACCAGATCGGTTTCGATGCGTCCCGCCAGCACGTTATAGCGTGCGCGATGACGGAAACCGCCGATGTCGAAATCGGTGCCGATCTCGCGGTTCAGGCGCACCAGCATGTTCAACGTGAACTCACGCGTCACCCCCGCCGGCATCGTTGTACGCCGCCTCGATCGCGGCGGGATCCTTCTTGAGATCCACTCCGACGATGATGCCACCGCCTTCGCTCATCTCCGTGCGCATCTGGCGCAGGATGCGAATGGCGTCCTTGGTTTCGAAGTTGCCGATGGTGGAGCCGGGGAAATAGATGACCGTGCGGCGGGGAGAGCGCGTGGCGACGGGAAGACGCAGCGGCTGGGTGAAGTCGGCGCAGACCGGCTGCATCGGCACGTTCGGGAAACGCGTCGCCAACTCGGCCACGCTTTCCATCAAGGCGGTGCGCGATATCTCCACCGGCACGTAAGCCACCGGCGTCTGCAGATGTTCGAGCAACATGCGCGTCTTGATGCCGCTGCCGCTGCCATATTCCACGAGGCGCACATCAGGACCCAGCGTATCGGCGATATCACCCGCATGTTCGCGCATGATCGCGATCTCGGTACGGGTGAGGTAATACTCCGGTTGCTGGCAGATCGCTTCGAACAACGCGGAGCCACGCTCGTCGTAGAACAGGCGCGAGGGAAGTCTTTTCGGTTTCGCGGCAAGGCCGCGGCGAACGGTCTCGAGGGTATCCTCGACATCCGGATGACGGTCATCGACGCGGATGTCTTTCGGTTGAGCGCTCATCGATCGTTTCCAAGTCGTATCCCCGAGAACTGCCAACGGGCGTGGGGAGGAAAAAAATTCCGGTAGGTCGCACGAATGTGATCGGCGGGCGTGGCGCAGGATCCGCCGCGCAACACCCACTGTCCGTTCATGAACTTGCCGTTGTATTCGCCCAGCGCGCCAGCCAGAGGCCGGAAGCCCGGGTAACTGACATATGGGCTCATCGTCCATTCCCAAACGTCGCCGTACATCTGCCCGAGTGTCGTCTCGAACGATGTGGCACGGGGTTGGAACACCTCGCTGTCTTGAAGGTTCCCACGCACGGGAAGTTCCGCCGCCACGGTTTCCCACTCCACTTCCGTCGGCAAACGCGCCCCCGCCCAGCGGGCGAACGCGTCGGCTTCGAAATAGCTCACATGGCACATGGGTGCGTGCGGATCGATCTCACGGCGCCCCTGCAAGGTGAATTCGGTTTCCAGCGCATCGTCCCAGTACAAGGGACGATGCCACTGTTCCGCCTGCACGGTGGCCCAACCGTCCGAAAGCCACAGCAGCGGATCGCGGTATCCACCGTCCCGCACGAACGCCATGAACTCGCCATTGGTGACGGGACGGTTGGCGATCGCCCCCGCCTGGCGGTAGGCGCGATGCCTCGGGCCCTCGTTGTCGAAGGCGAACCCGGTGCCGTCGTGGCCTACCTTCACCACGCCTTCGTCGAAGGGAACGTAGCGCAAGGGTGGCGCGACGACGGGAAGCGCATGCGCGGCCTCCGGCGCATAGGCGGGTTCCAGCGGATTCCGCGCAAAGGCGTGCTTGATGTCGGTGAGCAGGAGTTCCTGGTGCTGCTGTTCGTGCTGCACGCCCAGTTCGATCAACGTGGGCAGCAGCGCGTCGTCGCCGCGTCCGATGCGTTCCGCGACGGCGTCGTCGATGCGGCGCCTATAAGCGAGGACCTCGTCCAGGCCCGGCCGCGTCAGCATGCCCCTGTGCGGGCGGCCATGCATCGGGCCCACCGACTGGTAATAGGAATTGAACAGGTAATGCCATTCGGGATGGCGTGGCTCGTAATCCGCGTCGCGTCCCAACACGAAGTGCTCGAAGAACCACGTCGTATGGGCCAGGTGCCACTTGGTGGGGCTGGCATCCGGCATGGACTGGATAACGGTGTCTTCGGGTGAGAGGCGCGCCGCCAGTTCCATGCTGCGACGTCGGATCCTGAGGAAGCGCTGGGCGAGGTCCGAGCCGGCCTGGGTGGTTTCATCGAGGCCGAGCGTGGGCGTGCTCATGCATGGGTTCCTGCGCAAGGGACGGTCGCCGCTGACATTCGCGAACGATGCCCGAGCAAACGTTCAACGAATGTGAGCGGAGCCTGCCGCCGGCTTAACGGCAGGTGCACCGGCCCCGCCTAGACTCTCGCCTCCACGCCCGTTCGGGCTTAACGTGGAAGTCCCACCCCGAGGGTATGGCCATGAACCTCCGCTACCTGCTCGCCGCCTCCCTGCTCCTCACCGCTCCCGTACACGCCGAAGGCGCCGGCGACCCTCCGCAGGCGCGGAAGGAGCTGCCCTTCGCCGACTGCATGCGCACCGACCGCATCAACGAATGGAACGTGATCGACAACCGCACGGTCACCGTACGCAACGGGCCGAATCACTTCCTCATCAAGACGACGGTGGACTGCCCTCGCATGGACCTTGGCGGAGGCATCCACTTCCGTGCTTCCGAGAGCGACAAGGCCATCGGCTCCATGCGAATCTGCGGCGGCATCAATGAACAGATCGTTCGCCGCGACGATCCGCCGTGCCAGATCCAGTCGGTGCAGACGATCGACAAGGCCGAGTTCGACAAGCTCGCCAAGAAGGCCAAGCGTCACGGCTCCGGAGCGGAACCGAACGGCATGGTGCCGTAACCGCTAAACAAAAAAGGGTCGTCGCTCTTCCAAGCACTGAGGGGTCGTGCGGCCCCAAGCAATGCCTGCGATCTGGGAGCAAGCCGTTCGTGTGAATCTTCCGCATCCGGGTGGGAAGCGGGCTGGCCCGCGATTCGACACCCTCTGTCGAGCGAACGAGGCTGTGCATCGCATCCAAGCGAGCGGTGACACACCTCACCATCATCGCAAAGCTTCCTTCGCCGGCAGAAAGATTGAGGACTCGCGGGCCAGCCCGCTTCCCACCCAGGTGTGGCAAATGGCGAGCGTTGCTCTTCCCACCAACCCACCCCAGTGTCGAGAGAGCTGCCGGGCGCCACCCTCGGCGCCGCCTGTCGCGCCGAGGGTGGCGCCCGGCAGCTCCCCGCCACGCACAAACCAATGCGAGGGCGAAGCCGAGCCTGCACCAGGCGTCCCCGGCACTGTGCGAAGAACCCAAAAAAAAGCCCAGCCATTGGCCGGGCTTTTTTCTTCATGCCAAGACGCTGGTTCGATCAATAACCGTCGTCGCGAACGTAACGCGTGCCACCGTAGCCATCGTCGACATAAGTCGTCGTGGTGGTCACGCGACGGGTGACGACCGGCGCATCCTCGTAGACCACCGTGGCCGGGCGGCTGTAGTACACCGGACGATCGTCGTAGACGACCGTGCGCGGCGCCGTGGCGTTGGCGACCAGGCCGACAACCGCACCGGCCACGATGGCACCGGCGATCCAGCGGCCCGCGTTGTCGTAATGGCCGCGGCCGTAATAACCGCCACCATGGTAGCCATAGCCACCGTGATAGCCGTAACCGCCATGGTAGCCGCCGCCGTAGTAGCCATGCCCGCGAGCGAACGCGCCCGGCGCGAAAGCCATCAGACCCGCAGCGGCGATGGCGAGAGCCGACTTGACGAACGTACCTTTCATGACAGTTACCTCCGGGTGTTGGACGCAGATTCGCGCTCCGGCACTGAATCCGGACTGAAGTTTTTTCGACAGCCCGTTCACGTTTGCCACGGATTCACGAACGGCTTCCGGAGCAGCCAGCAGCCATGGATGTCGTGACGCCGGGCGAAGTCGAACGGAATGCTCGGTGCGCTCCAGTCTTCGATGGAGAAATGGGGTTCCAGGGCCGCCCTGTCAAGCTGGAACCGGCGGTAATTGTTCGAAAAAACAATGACCCCGTCGGGCAACAGCCGCTCGGCGCACAGGAGCAGCAGCTTCACATGGTCGCGCTGAACATCGAAGTCGTCGGCCTTCTTGGAGTTGGAGAAGGTCGGCGGATCCACGTAGATCAGGCCGTACTGCATCGAACGGCTCTGCAGGAAGGTCAGCGAGTCCTCCTGGACCAGACGGTGACGGTTTCCGGTGAAGCCATTCAGCGCCAGGTTCCGCGAGGCCCAATCGAGGTAGGTGCCCGAGAGATCCACCGTGGTGGTGTCGCGGGCGTCGCCTGCGGCGGCGTAGACGCTGGCGGTGCCCGTATAGGCGAACAGGTTCAGGAAGTGCTTGCCGGCGGCCAGCTCGCGGATCTTCGCCCGGACCAACCGGTGGTCGAGGAACAGACCGGTGTCGAGGTAGTCGGTCGGGTTGATCAGGAAGGTCAGGCCGCCTTCGTGGACCTCGATGAACTCGCCCTTCTGATCGAACTGGCCGTACTTGGAACCGCCCTTGCCGCGCTCGCGCGTCTTCACCGCGATGCGCTCGCGCGGAACGCCCAGGACCTCGCCGGCCACGCGCACGATCTCGCGCATGCGCAGGCGTGCGATGTCGACGGGAACGTCCTGCGGCGCCTTGTATTCCTGGATGTGCAGCCAGTTCTCGTAGACGTCGATGGCCGCGGCGTATTCCGGGAGATCCTGGTCGTAGGCGCGCCAGCAGGTGATGCCCTCGCGGGTCAGGCGCTTGCGCAGATGGCGGACGTTCTTTTCCAGCCGGTTCTTGAGCATCTGCGCGCCTTCTGACAGAGGCTTCGCCTCGCGCGGCGCCTCGTCCCTGGCGCGCAGGGCGAAGGTCAGCAGCGGGGTCTCGAGCGCACCGTTGAACAAGGCGTAGCGCTTGTCCGGACTCAGGCGTAAGGCACGACCCAGTTCCTCGTCGCCGGAAAGCACGGCGGCGCGCCAGCCACCGAAGCGGTCCTTCAGTGCCTGGCCCAGGTCCCGGTAAAGACCCGGCAGCTCGGCGCGATCGCCCAGGCGCTCACCATAGGGAGGATTGGTGATGACCAGGCCCACCGGCGTGTCCGGCGGTGGCTCCACATGGGCGGCGTCGCGACGGTCGAGGTGGATGAATCCGGCCACGCCCGCGCTCTGCGCGTTGCGCTTGGCGGTCTGGACCATGTGCGGATCGGAGTCGCTGCCGAAGAACACCGGGCGCAGCGCCCGCAGGCCCTCTTCGGCACGCGCCTTGGCTTCGTCGTAGATGCCGCGCCACAGGGTGTAGTCGTGCTTACGCCAGCCCAGGAAGCCGTAATAGTCGCGGCGCAACCCGGGCGCCACGTCGGCGGCCATCAGCGCGCCCTCGATCAGCAGCGTGCCCGAGCCGCACATCGGGTCGACGAGCGCGCCGCCTTCGGCGTAGATGCGCGGCCATTGGCCCCGCACCAGCATGGCCGAGGCCAGGTTTTCCTTCAGCGGCGCCTCGCCCTGCTGCTCACGCCAGCCGCGTCGGTGCAAAGGCAGGCCGGAGAGGTCGATCGACAGCGTCGCGCGGTCGCGGCGCAGGTGCACATTCACCCGTACGTCCGGCTCCTCCGGATCCACGTCGGGCCGCGCGCCACTGGCGGCGCGGAACTGGTCGACGATGGCGTCCTTGGTCTTCAGCGCAATGAACTGGCTATGGGTGAGCTTGCTCTGCGCGGTGTTGGCGTCCACCGCCAGTGTTCCATGCGCGGCGAGGTGCTCGGCCCAGTCGATGGCCTGCACGCCCGCGTAGAGGGCCTCCGGATCGGCGGCGTCGAATTCGGCGAGCGGCAGCAGCACCCGGCTGGCCATGCGCGACCAGAGGCAGGCGCGGTAGGCCGTCTCGATCGTGCCGGTGAACGACACGCCGGCCAGCGCCTCGCGCACGTCGCCGGCGCCCAGGGCGACGAGTTCGTCCTTCAGCAGGTATTCCAGCCCTTTCGGACAGGTGGCGAAGAAGGCGCTCATGCCAGCCCGCCCAGGAACCGGCGGAACTCGGCCTCGATGTCCGGCAGCGTCGCACCCAGGCGGTGGTCGTCCTGGACCAGCAGCGCCGGCATGGCGTGGCCGCGGGCGAAGGCAAGTGCCTCGTCGAGCGGGCACACGTCGTCGGCATAACCGTGGACGAGGAACGAGGGCACGCCCGGCCGCGCGGCGAATGCCCGGGGATATCCGGGGATGCGCGCGGGCAAGGCGAGCAGGAACAGCCCGGCGACGGGCGCATGCAGCGAGGCCAGGCCCGAAACGAAGGCGCCCATGCTCGAACCGACCAGCACCGGGGGCCGCGGCGAAGCGGCGATGGCGGCCGCCAGGCGGGCGAGGCGGGGATCGACCGAACCCGCATGGCCGAGCACGTCGTCCTCACGGTAATCGGGCCGCGCCGTGGTCCAGCCGAGCGTTTCGGCCAGGGCGGCTAGCGCGCTGACCTTGGTGGCGTCGGGACCGGAATCGGAACCGTGGGAAAGGATGATGTGGCCGCGCATGGCGGTCTCCGTACGCGGAATGACCGCCTATGTTATCAAAGCGGCATGATCGACATCCTTCATGCCCCCTTGCCCTACGAGTCCGTCCTCCCCCAGCGGGAGCCGGCGTCCATCGACCTCGTGGTGATCCACTGCACGGAACTGCCCGACCTCGCCATGGCCCGTGAGTACGGCGAGCGCGTGCTCTACGACTCCGGCGCCGGCAACAGCGGCCACTACTACATCGACCGCGACGGCTCGGTGCTGTGCTACGTGGACCCGTTGCGCGTGGCCCACCACACCCGTGGCTACAACCCGCGCTCGATCGGCATCGAACTGGTGAACACCGGCCGCTACCCGGACTGGTTCCACTCCGCGCGGCAGACCATGACCGAGCCCTACCCTGAGCGCCAGATAGCCGCCTTGCGCGCCCTGCTCGACCAGCTCGTGGAGCGCTTCCCCTCGCTGCGCCACATCGCCGGCCACGAGGACCTGGACACGGCCCTGGTACCCGCCAGCGACGACCCCGAGAACGAGGTGCCACGCAAGCGAGACCCGGGCCCGCAATTCCCCTGGGCCAGGGCGTACGACGCGGGACGATTGGGAAGGCTGGCCGGCTAGCCCCGTTATACTGGCCGCCCATCGCGCCACCGCTTATCAGGATCCCCATGTCGGACAACCATGTCGGCGAACTCGTCGAGCTGATCGAACTCGAACGCCTGGAAGACAACCTCTTCCGTGGACAGAGTCGCGACATCGGCACCCGCTTCGTCTTCGGCGGGCAGGTGCTCGGCCAGGCGCTGTCGGCCGCGCAACGCACGGTGGACCCGAAACGCGAGGCGCACTCCCTGCACGCCTATTTCCTGCGCGCCGGCGACATCAACGCACCGATCGTCTACAGCGTGGAACGTACCCGCGACGGCGGCTCGTTCTCTTCGCGCCGCGTCGTCGCCATCCAGCACGGCCAGCCGATCCTCAATGGTTCCATCTCGTTCCAGGAGCCGGAGGAAGGCTACGAACACCAGATGTCGATGCCGGAAGTCCCCGCGCCGGAGGACGTCGAGCCGATGCCGGCCATGTCGCTCGAACAGTTGGGCCGCCTGCCGGAGAAAACGCAGCGCTGGCTGGGTATCGATGGTCCCTTCGAGTTCCGCCATGTCTGGCCGCGCGACGAACTGCGCCCGGCCAAGCGGCCGCCTTACCAGCACATCTGGTTCCGTCTCACCGCGCCGATCGACAACACCTTGTCGTTGCACCAGGCCCTGCTCGCCTACGCATCGGACTTCCACCTGATCGGCACGGCGACCCTGCCGCACGGCATTTCCTACCTCACCCGCAACATGCAGATGGCGAGCCTGGACCACGCCCTATGGTTCCATCGCCCATTCCGTATCGACGAGTGGCTGCTGTACTCCTTCGACAGTCCGACCTCGCAGGGTGCGCGTGGCCTCGCGCGCGGCATGATCTACACCCGCGATGGCATCCTCGTGGCATCCACGGCACAGGAAGGCCTGATCCGCGTCCGGCCGGATTGATCGCGTGAACATCGAGCTACGGCACCTGCGTTATTTCATCGCCGTTGCCGACGAGCTCCATTTCAGCCGCGCCGCCGAGCGGCTGGGCATCTCCCAGCCGCCCCTCAGCCAGCAGATCCGCGACCTGGAAAGCACGGTCGGCGTGCGCCTGCTGCGGCGGACCAACCGGCGTGTCGAACTCACCGATGCGGGACGGACATATCTCGACGCCGCGAAAGACATCATCGCGCGCGTGGACGATGCCGGTGACATGGCACGCCGCGCCGAACGCGGCGAGATCGGCGAATTGCATGTCGGCTTCACACGCAGCACGCCATTGATCGAGCGTTTCCCGCGGGCGATCCGGGCATTCCGCGACACCTATCCGTCGGTACGGCTGGTACTGCAGGAACGCAACACGCTTCAGCAGATCGAATGCCTGCTCGACGATCGCCAGCAACTGGGACTGATTCGCGGCGCCGTGCTTCCCGCGCCGCTCGTGTCACGCAAGGTGGTGGACGATCCGCTCGTCGCCGTGATTCGTGCCGACCATCCGCTGGCACGGCGCAAGCGCGCGAAGCTGCGCATGGAAGAACTTTCCGACGAGACCTTCATCGTGTTCACTCGCGCGGCGGGCACCGGCATCCACGACCAGCTGTTGACGATGTGCCGCAACGCGGGTTTCTCGCCGCGCATCTCGCAGGAAGCCGGCGAATCGTCGACCATGATCGGCCTGGTCGCCGCCGGCATGGGCGTGGCCGTGTTGCCGCAATCGATGCGCCACGTGCAAGTGGATGGCGTGGCCTACGTCACCATCGACTCGCCCGACGCGGCGAGCGCCCTGCACCTGGCGCATCGCCGCGACGATGCGTCGCCGCTGCTGAAAACCTTTATGAAGCTGATGCTAAAGGCGTGAGCCTGCGCAGCTTCAACGCGATGCCGAGGCCAAGCAGGACGAGTACCGCGACATAACCCGCGACGCCGTTCCAACCGCCACGGGTCCACGCGATGCCACCCAGCGACCCGGCGATGCTGGAACCCATGTAATACGAGAACAGGTAGAACGACGAGGCGTGCGCCTTGGCGGAGGGTGCGCGGTTGCCGACCCAGCTACTCGCGATGGAATGGCCGCCGAAGAAGCCGAAGGTCATCACGGCGATACCGGCCACGATGGCCCAGAGCGATGCGCTCGCCGTCAACGCCACGCCCGCCAACATCATCACCAAGGTGGTCCAGAGTACGCGACGCCGACCGAGCCTTCCGGCGACCGATCCAATCCATGCCGAGCCGACGACGCCGACCAGATAGACCATGAAGATCGCACCCACATGGGACTGCGAGAGCGAGAACGGTGGCGCGAGCAAGCGATAGCCCACGTAGTTGTAGATGGTGACGAAGGCACCCATCAGCAGGAATCCTTCCGCGAACAGCCAGGGCAAGCCCTTGTCACGCCACAACGAGACGAACGCGTCCGCGAGCACACGCGGGTGGGCGCGGCGCTTCTGGAAGTGCAGCGACGGTGGCAGGCCACGCGCTACGAGAAACGCCGCGATCAGGCCCAAGGCGCCGATCATGCCGACCGCTACGCGCCACGATGCATGATCCGCCGCGAAGCCGGAGAGGATGCGCCCACTCATGCCACCGATGGCGTTGCCGCCGATATAGAGGCCCATCGCATAGCCGATCGAGTCGCCGTGGACTTCTTCGCTCAGGTAGGTCATCGCCACGGCGGGGAGCCCTGCCAGCGTGAGACCCAGCATGGCGCGCAACACCAGCAGCGATGTCCAGTCCGGTGCCATGGCGGTCAACAGCACGAGTACCGACGAGCCCAACAGCGACGCCAGCATGACGGGTTTGCGCCCCCACGCGTCCGAGAGCGCACCGGCAAACAACATCGCCACCGCCATGACACCGGTGGTGAGTGAGAGCGACAGGCTGCTCGCCGCCGCGTCCACGTGGAACGCGCCCGAGAACGCGGGCATGAGAGGTTGCACGCAATAGAGCAGCCCGAACGTCGCGAAGCCCGACGAGAACAAGGCGAGATTGGTACGCCGGAACGCCGGTGTGCCATGACGAATGCGCCGATCCACGAGCACCGCCGGCGCGGCGGACGACGAACCGTCCACGGGAACCTCCAGGGAAAGAGCCATGGGGAAAGGCTAGTCCCTGAATTGAGTCGAATCGATATGGCGAAAGCTCCGCTTCGATATGTTTCAAGTATGAATGGACCGAGTGCCACCCTATCGGAAACCCTCAACTGGTGGGAGCCGACCCTGTCGGCGATCCCGCGGCAGCGAGCCAGGTTACGGCAAGCACCCATCGCCGACAGGGTCGGCTCCCACCGGGGGCTTGAGGCAAGCACCCATCGCCGACAAGTCGGCTCCCACAAGAGCGGCTCCCATAGCAGTGGGTGCCACAGGAGCAGAGATCGTGGGTCAGCGGGAGACGGTGCCGCTCGCCCCGCCATCCCACTGCACGGCCGAGGCGAGTTCCTCGTTCGTGAGCGCCAGTTCACCCCCGTCCTCGGCCATCTTGACCGC
This sequence comes from Luteibacter sp. W1I16, assembly GCF_050434905.1. Taxonomy (NCBI): domain Bacteria; kingdom Pseudomonadati; phylum Pseudomonadota; class Gammaproteobacteria; order Lysobacterales; family Rhodanobacteraceae; genus Luteibacter; species Luteibacter sp. W1I16. Next base: position 3,729,811 of record NZ_JBNDJJ010000001.1, on the reverse strand, counting down.
CACCACGTGCTCGCCTCGCCGCGACAGTTCGGAAACTCCCGTGGCCGTCAGCGCCTGCATCCGGCTCTCCTCGGTGGCGAGCAGGACCAGCAAGGTTTTCGATCCGTCGACGAAACGAACGCCGCTGGTCGCGCCGGACTTCGCCAGCTCGACCGATTCCAACGGCACGGCTCGCACCTTCCCTGCCCAGCGCGGGGGTGCGACGAACGTGTATCCGGCGGCCTCGTCACGCCAGACGAAGCGCTTCATCGGCTCGGGAGCGGGCGCGGGTTGGCCGTGGGTGCCGGGCGGAGGCGTGGCGGCGGCGATCGTGGGCAGCCCGAGCAGCAAGGCGAGAACGACGGTTTTCATGGCCAGGTCTCCGTGAGGACCGGCCCAGCGTACGCCGTATCCGTCGCCCCGGCGTCAAGCGCCCCGCGCGGTGTCCCGGCCGCCGGCGGGCGAAGCCTCTTTCCCGCTCACCCACGCGAACAGGGCGATACCGACGACGATGGCGATGGCGCCCATCGCTGCCAGGGCACCCGGGACCGCCTCGTCGAGGAACGCCGCGCCGATCGCCGTGGCGAACAACAGTTCGGCGGCCTGCATCGCCTCGACGGCGGCCAGGGCCGTCGGTTGCCGCCCCACCCTTTCCGTCGCGTGGAAGAACAACACCGTGGCGATCACACCGGACGAGAGCGCGACGCCGCCCGCCAACAGGACCTCGCGCTGGGTCGGCGGTCCCACGGTCATCCAGGCGACCACGAACAACACGATCCACAGCGGCCAGCTTGCCAGCGTCATGCCGAAGACGCGCTGCACGGCGCCGATCTTCGACCCGCTGCGCTCCAGGTGAAGCAGGATCTTCCGGTTGCCGAGTGGATAGGCGAACGCCGCGAAGACCACCGCGCCGACCGCCAGCCACGCGGACGCGTCGAGTGCTCCGTGCGCGTGGCCGAACTGCAGCAGCATCACCCCCACGACGATCAAGATGCCGATCGCCAGCGCACCCACGTGCCAGCGCGCACGCTCGTCCCGATAAATGAAAGGAGCCATCAGCGGCCCCGCGAGGACGGTCATCTGGAAACTGCCCGCCACCAGCCACGAGGGCCCGCTGCTCGCCGCCCAGGTCAGCGGCACGCCGAACAGCACGAACCCGACCGTGCTCCAGCCGAGCCATGTCCGCGTATGCGAACGCAATTCGCGTGGCAGGCTGCCCAACCCACCCTGGAACGGCAGCACGATGGCCAGCAAGGGCAACGTGAGCATGTAGCGCAGGATGACCGCCCACTGCCAATGCCCACCGCCACTGACGACGGCGCGGTTGAGAACGTAGGTGAGCGTGAAGAACAGCGCGGAGAGCAGCGCGATGGCGACGGCGGTGAGTGCGTTGGAGCGCATCATCCGAGGGCTTCCATATGCGTCAGCAAGAGACGCAGGCTTTCGCGGCCCTGCCAGTCGTTGACCGACAATTCATAGGCCACGCGCATGCGCGACGGCGGTGGCGTGCCGTCGTAGCAGTTGAACATCACCGCGTCGAGCGGAGCGCCGCCTTGTTCGTGACGCAATTGCAGACGCAAGTGGCGACTTCCCATCGGTTTCCACGACGCGCATTCGACGCGTGCCTCGAAGACCGGCGGCGGGAAGCCCTGCCCCCACGGCCCCGCATGGCGCAATTGCCTGGCGAGATCGAGGGTATGGTCACGATAATCGAGTTCACCATCGGTGTGGACGAGCGCCTGAAGCCGCTCGTCATCGAGGTGCGCGCGTGCCGTCGTATCGAAGGCCGCGGCGAAGCGATCGAAGTCGACGGCCCGCAAGCTGAGTCCCGCCGCCATCGCGTGTCCACCGAATCGCAGGATCAATCCAGGATGTTTCGCATCGATCTCGGCCAGGGCATCGCGAATATGAAAGCCGGGAATCGAGCGGGCGGAACCCCGCAGTTCATCCGTTTCGTCACCCGCCGGGGCGAATGCGAGCACCGGGCGGTGCAGCTTCTCCTTCAGCTTGGACGCCACGAGGCCGACGATGCCCGCATGCCAGCCGGGATCGAACAAGGCGACACCTACAGCATCCACGTGCGCCGCCCGCGCGACCATCGTCTCGGCCTCCTCGACCATGCCCGCCTGCATTTCGCGGCGTTCCTGGTTGATCGCCGAAAGTTGTTCGGCGTGGCGCCTCGCGATGCCGGGATCGTCGGTAAGCAGGCAGGCGACACCGAGCGACATGTCTTCGAGGCGTCCGGCGGCATTGAGTCGCGGGCCGATCGCGAAGGCGAGATCGGTCGCGCCCACGGTGGCCAGCGAGCGTCCACTGGCTTCGATGAGAGCCGTGAGACCCGCACACGCCTTGCCGGCACGCATGCGTTTCAGGCCGGCATCGACCAGAACGCGGTTGTTGAAATCCAGCGGCACGAGATCCGCCACCGTACCGAGCGCGACCAGGTCGAGCAACGCACCCAGGTCCGGTTCGCCATGGGGGAAATGGCCGGCATCGCGCATCGCCGCGCGAATGCCCAGCAGCAGATAGAACATGACGCCGACGCCGGCGAGCGCCTTGCTCGGAAAACCGTCACCAGCGAGGTTGGGATTCACCATCGCACTGGCGTCGGGCAACGTCTCACCAGGCAGGTGGTGATCGGTGATCACCACCGCGATGCCACGTGCGCGCGCGGCGGCAACGCCGGCGACGCTGGCCACGCCATTGTCGACGGTGACGATGATGTCGGGTGTCGGATCGAGCGACGCCACCAGCGCTTCGCTCAGGCCGTAGCCGTGCACGAAGCGATTCGGCACCACGTGGCTCACGTGGCGCGCTCCCAGCATGCGCAGACCGCGCTCGGCCACCGCGGTGCCCGTGGCGCCATCGCAGTCGTAATCCCCCGCGATGACGATGCGCTTGTCGTCGGCGATGGCGCGCATGAGCAAGGCCACGGCGACGTCCATGCCGCCGAGCAGGTCAGGCGGCAGCATGCGCGCCAGACGATGTTCGGCGTCGTGCGGCGTGCAGACACCCCGCGCGGCGTAGATGCGCTGGATCACCGGATGGACATGCGCCGGCCAACCGCTCGGTGCGGCGGCCACGGCGCGCTGACGCCATGCCTTCGCCGTCATGCCTTACGCCAGAAGCGGAGGCGATGGCGCTTGCGCAGCACCGTGCGCACGCCATCGGCGAAGGCGAGGCGAATCTCGGTGCCCGCGGTGAGGTGCGCTTCGATCGCTGACCACCAGTCCCGCTCGAAAGCGGACGGCTGGATGTCCTGCAAGTCGAGCAGGCTGTAAGCGGGAGCCGCTTCAGCGGCGATGGCCGGGTTGTCGCGAGCACCCGCTGAAGCGGCTCCCACAGGGGCGGCGAACGTCGTGCGCGACTGGACGTCCACGTTCGCACGGTGGGCCAGGGCCCAGGCGAGCAGGTCGTCGCTGTAGATGCGCGACAAGCCGCATTCGACCCATTCGGGAAGCGCGCCAGGACCCCACAGCCACACGCTGTTCACCGGTGGCAGCCCCTGCGCCGTGCGTGTCCGGTTGACCGGATGGTTGTGCAGGACCACCTGCGCTTCGTTGATCAGGGCGCGCCAGCGGCGGCCTTCCTCGCCTTTCGGCAATTGCTCGAAGAGATCGGCGCCAAGGGCCTCCTCCGGCTCGGGAAAGGACGGCACCTCGACGTAGTTCGGCAGGCGCAGTTGCCAGTGCTGCGCATCGCCGACCAGCAGGCTCATCCCCTCTGCCTCGAAGGTTTCGGCGAGCGCTTCGACCAGGCTCTTCGAATCCTCGACGCTCAAGCCGAGGTTGCCGCAGGCGAGCAGACGGGCGCCGTTGAGTTCCGGCTGCACCCATGCGGGATCGGCGGACAACCACAGCGCATCGCTCGCGTCGCCGGCCACCGACTGGCGGATCAGCGCCGCGGCCGGCAGCGTCCCGTGCGGCCAGCGGAAGTGTTCCGAAAGCGCGACGAGGTAGCCGGGCACCGCGGCGGGTAACGTCGTTCCGCGCGCCAGCCAGCCGGCGAATGCCGAGGCACCGGCGAGTTTGTCCCGCCCCGGTAGCAGCACATGGAGGACGGCGCTCATGTCAGGCCTCGATCTGCTCGAGAAGCCCGAGCCATTCCGCCTCGAGTGCTTCCTTGTCGCCACGCAGTTCGGCCTGTCGCTGGCCGAGTTTCATCAGTTCGGCCGTCGGGCCGCCATACACGGCGGGATCGGCGAGCTTGCCTTCGATCATGCCCAACTCCTTGTCCATGCTTTCGATCAACGATTCGATCTTTTTCACGCGCGCGCGCAACGGCTTTTCCTTCTCGCGTTCTTCCGCGCTCAGCTTGCGCTTCTCCTTCGCCGATTCCTGCACGGGCGCATCGGCCGGCGCGGACGCCACGGCCGCGGTCTTGCGCGTGGTGGCGCGGCTGCGCAACCACTTCGCATAGTCGTCGAGGTCGCCGTCGAAGGGCTCCACCTTGCCGTCGGCCACGCGCCAGAACTCGTCGCAGACCATGCCCAGCAGGTGGCGATCATGCGAGACGAGCACCAGGGCGCCGTCGAATGCAGCGAGTGCGTCGGCAAGCGCTTCGCGCATGTCGAGGTCGAGGTGGTTGGTAGGCTCGTCGAGCAGCAGGAGGTTCGGCTTGTCCCACGCGATCAGCGCGAGCGCCAGGCGGGCGCGCTCGCCACCGGAGAACGCGTCAACCGGTTCGAAGGCACGGTCCGCCGGGAAGTTCCAGGTGCCCAGGTAATCGCGAAGCACCTGCGCACCCACGTTGGGTGCCTTTTCCTGCAGATGATCGAAGGGGCTCGCACCTTCACGCAAGCTCTCGACCGTGTGCTGGGCGAAGTAGCCGATCTTCGTGTCCTTGTGCATGCCGCGCTCGCCGACCAGCGGCGCGAGTTCGCCGACCAGCGACTTCACCATCGTCGATTTACCGGCGCCGTTCGGGCCCAGCAGGCCGATACGGTCGCCCGACTCCAGTCCGAAGGCGATGTCGTGCAGGACGACGTGTTCGCCGTAGCCCGCGTCGACATGGTCCAGTTGCAGCATGGAGGTCGGCAGGCGGTCCGGTGTCGGGAACGAAAAACTGAACGAGCGTTCCGCGCGAACCGCTTCGGTACCGGCCATCTTCTCCAGGCGCTTCATGCGCGACTGCGCCTGCTTGGCCTTGCTGGCCTTGGCCTTGAAGCGGTCGATGAAGGATTGAAGGTGGGCACGCTCGGCCTTCTCGCGCTCGTGCGCGATCTGCTGCTGGCGCAGGTGTTCGGCGCGCTGGCGTTCGAACGCGCTGTAGTTGCCCGTGTAGAGCTTGGCCGTGCCGTCGTGCAGGTGCATCGTGTGCGAGATCACGCCGTCGAGGAATTCACGGTCGTGCGAGATGATCAGCAGCGTGCCCGGATAGCGGCGCAGCCATTCCTCCAGCCAGAGCACGGCGTCGAGGTCGAGGTGGTTGGTGGGTTCGTCGAGCAGGAGCAAGTCGGACGGCGCCATCAAGGCCCGCGCAAGGTTGAGTCGCACGCGCCAGCCACCCGAGAACGAGGACACCGGCCGCTCGTGGGTTTCGGGGGCGAAGCCCAGGCCGTGCATGAGCCGGCCGGCGCGGGCACGCGCGTCGTAGCCGTTCACTTCCTCGATGCGCATGTGGGCGGCGGCCACGGCCTCGTGGTCCTCGGCGGCGAAGGCGTCCGCCTCGGCCTTGAGCGCGGCGGCCACTTCCACGTCGCCGCCCAGCACGTACTCGATCGCCGGGTCCGGCAAGGCGGGCGTTTCCTGCGCCACGGAGGCGAGACGCACCTTCGAAGGCATGTCCAGGTCGCCCACTTCCGGCTCCAGCTCGCCCTTCAGGGCGGCGAAGAGGGTGGACTTGCCACAGCCGTTGCGACCGATGACGCCGAGGCTCCAGCCGGTCTGGATCGTGAGGTCCATCTGCGACAGCAGGGTGCGGCTGCCGCGGCGCAGGGCGAGATTGCGGAACGAGATCATGGATAGGCATGCAGGCGATAGGCGACTGCGCATGATAGCCGTCCCGCTCCCGTCGCGTCGCCGAAACGCGACACAGCACACAGGCGCGAAACCCGCCACGCGCCGCCCATGGCGCACCCGGAAGCGATCTGTTACAACGGCGTCCTGCGCCGCATGGGGAGCGCGACGGAGCCATCATGAACACCTTCAAGCCTGTTTTCACCGCGATCGCGCTGGCGCTCGTGTCGGCCTCCGTGGCCCCGTCCGTCCATGCCGGCGACACCCTGCTCATGCAGCGCGTGCAGCAGGAGCAGGCGATGAACCTGCCGAAGAAAGGCATGAGCATGGCGGAGGTGGAACGCCGCTACGGCCAGCCCACCGCCAAGCTCGACTCCCGTGGCGGCGGCAGCCGCAAGCAGCCGGTGATCAATCGCTGGATGTACCCGGGGTACATCGTCTATTTCGAGCGCAGCCATGTGATCCACGCGGTGTTGAACACGCCCGCCGGCAACAACCTCAATCCGGCGAATCCGAAGTAACCGGGCGCCGGATCGCCGCTTAAGCGGCTTCCCACCAAGCCAGAGCGGCTCCCTGCCCAGGAGCGGCTCCCTGCCAGGTCAGAGCGGCTTCCTGCCCAAGTCGGGGCGGCTTCCTGCCCAGGTCAGGCGCCTTCCCGCCAAGGCCGCGACAGCCTGGTGGGAGCCGACCCTGTCGGCGATCCCGCGGCAGCGGGCCAGGTCAAGGCAAGCACCCATCGCCGACAAGGTCGGCTCCCACCAGGCAGGTCAGCATCACAGGGCGCCTGGTAAACAGCAGGCCCTGTGGAAACAGCAGGCCCTGTGTGGAGAAGCCGCTTCAGCGGCGATGGCCATTACGGCAGCGGTAACCGGGAAGCCTTACAATTGCCGGCTTCCCTCGCTGCCCTGCCTACGCCATGACCGACCGATCTTCCTACCGCCTGCCCGCCGAATGGGAGCCGCAGGCTGGCGTGCTCATCGCCTGGCCGCACGCCGGAACCGACTGGGCCGACCGCCTGGCCGGAGTGGAGGCCACGTACGTGGCGCTGGCCGTCGCGGTGACCCGCTTCGAGCCGCTGCACATCGTGGTCGCCGACGCGGAGCTTCGTGAGCGCGCGCGGCTGGCGATCGAAGCGGCTGGCGCCGACATGTCGCGCGTGCACTTCGTCGAACTGCCCTACGACGATACCTGGCTGCGCGATTCGGGCCCCATCACGCTGACCGGCCCGAAGGGCGTGCTGCTCAACGATTACCGCTTCACCGGCTGGGGCGGCAAGTTCGGCGCGGAGCGGGACGATGCGCTGATCGCCGGGCTGCTCCAGCGCAGCATCCTCGCCGGCTTGCCACACAAGCGCATCGACTGGGCGCTGGAAGGCGGCGGTATCGAGAGCGATGGCCACGGCACCATCCTCACCACCTGGAAGTGCCTGCACCAGCGCCACCCCGGCCTCTCGCGCGAGACGATGACCGATACCCTCGCCACCACGCTGTACGCCGACCGCGTGCTGTGGCTGGAACACGGCTATCTTGAAGGCGACGACACCGACGCCCATATCGATACTTTGGCGCGCTTCTCCGAGGACGGCGGCATCGTGTACCAGGCGTGCGACGACGAAAACGATCCGCATTTCGAGGAACTGGGGCAGATGGCCTCGGAGCTCGCCGAGCTGCGCACGGCGGAGGGCAAGTCGTATCCCTTGCATCCCCTGCCGTGGGCACGCCCCATCGTCGACGAAAGCCGCCGCCTCGCGGCGTCCTATGCGAACTACCTGATCGTCAACGGCGCCGTGCTGGTGCCCGCGTACGGCGACGAGGCGGACGACGAGGCGGCGCGGATCATCGGGTCGGCGCATCCGGGCCGCGAAGTCGTCCAGGTGCCGTGCCGTTCGCTGATCTGGCAGAACGGCAGCCTGCATTGCATCACCATGCAGTTGCCAGCGGACATCCTCCGATAATCCACCATGCATGCGCGGCGGGTGCCGCGCGAGGAAAGACGTCCATGACCCGCAAGACCCTCAAGGTCGCCCTCCTCCAGGAAACCGACCGTGGCAGCCGCGACGCCAACCTCGACGCCATCGAGGCGGGACTGCGTGACGCGGCGAAGGCCGGCGCGGAACTGGTGCTGTTGCAGGAACTGCACAATGGGCCGTACTTCTGTCAGCGCGAGAGCGTCGAGGTATTCGATCTCGCCGAGACCATTCCCGGTCCGGGCACCGATCGCATCGGCAAGCTCGCCGAGGAACTGAAGCTCGTGGTCGTCGCCTCGATCTTCGAGAAGCGCGCCACCGGCCTGTACCACAATACGGCCGTGGTCTTCGACCGCTCGCGCGCAATCGCCGGCAAGTACCGCAAGATGCACATTCCCGACGATCCGGCGTTCTACGAGAAGTTCTACTTCACGCCGGGCGATCTCGGTTTCGATCCGATCCAGACCTCGGTCGGCAAGCTCGGCGTGCTCGTGTGCTGGGACCAGTGGTACCCCGAAGCCGCGCGCCTGATGGCGCTGGCCGGCGCCGACCTGCTCTTCTATCCCACCGCGATCGGTTGGGATCCGAACGACTCCGACGAGGAGAAGGCCCGCCAGCGCGAAGCCTGGATCACCGTGCAGCGTGGCCATGCGGTCGCCAATGGTCTTCCGCTGCTCTCGTGCAACCGCACGGGCTACGAGGCCGATCCGTCGAACGTGGGCAGCGGCATCCAGTTCTGGGGCTCGAGCTTCGTCGCCGGTCCGCAGGGTGAGTTCCTCGCCCAGGCCGGTACCGACGGGCGCGAGTTGCTGGTCTGCGAGGTCGACATGGAACGCAGTGAACACGTGCGCCGCATCTGGCCGTTCCTGCGTGACCGCCGCATCGACGCCTACGGCGATCTCACCAAGCGCTTCCGCGACTGACCCCACCCCAAGGACCACCGACCGAATGATTCCAGCCGAGAACGACGTCATCCTGCCCACCGCCCTGGAAGGCCAACCCATCGAGCGCATGACGCGCGACGGCGTCGAGTACGTCATCCTCGGCACGGCGCACGTGTCGCGCGCCAGCGTGCAGGCAGTGGACGCCCTGCTGGAAACCGAGCACTTCGACGCCGTGGCGGTGGAGTTGTGCCCGAGCCGCGCGCACGGCATCCGCGATCCGGAAGCGTTCAAGCAGATGGACCTCTTCCAGGTCATCCGCCAGGGCAAGGCCGGCATGGTCGCGGCCAGCCTGGTACTCGGCTCGTTCCAGAAGCGCCTCGCCGCGCAGTACGGCATCGAGCCCGGCGCGGAGATGAAGGCCGCGATGGACGGCGCCGACGCGCGTGGCATTCCGGTGTGGCTGGTCGACCGCGAGGTGGGCACGACGCTCAAGCGGGCATGGCGCAGCGTCGGTTTCTTCCAGCGCTTCGGCTTGATGGCCGGCATGCTCGGCAGCGTGTTCGAGCGCGAGGAGATCGCCGAGGCCGACATCGAGAAGCTGAAGCAGGCGGACCTGCTGGAAAGCGCGTTCAGCGAGTTCGCCAGCGGCTCCGCACCGCTCTACCACGCCCTCATTGCAGAGCGCGATGAGTTCATGGCGGCGAGGCTTCGGGAAAACGGCGCGGCCATGGATCCATCGGCCCCCAGTCGCAAAGTGCTCGTCGTCATCGGTGCCGGGCATCTGAAGGGCATGAGCGTCCAGCTGGCGGAACAGCATGGCGACGCACGTGCGCTCGCCGACGATCTCGCGGTCACGCCGCCGGCGTCGAAGTGGCCGAAAGTTCTTGCCGTCGCGCTGGTCCTGGGAATTTTCGCCGCGATCGGCTACGCCTTCTATCGCAGCCCGAGCCTGGGCGTCGACGCGCTGAAGAACTGGATCCTGCTCACCGGCGGCCTCTCGGCGCTGGGCGCGTTGATCGCCGGCGCCCATCCGCTGTCCATCGTCGCCGCCTTCGTCGCCGCGCCGCTGAAGCCCTTCCGTCCCGGCATTCCCTCCGGCGCGATCAGCGCCATGGCCGAAGCCTGGGTGCGCAAGCCGCGCGTGCTGGATTTCGAACGCCTGCGCGACGACATCACCCACTGGACCGGCTGGTGGAAGAACCGCGTGGCGCGCACCCTGCTCAACTTCTTCCTGGTGAGCATCGGCACCATCGCCGGCGAGTACATCGCGGGGATCCACATCATCCGCAGCCTGTTCTGACGGCGTTTTCCCGGCCCGAGTTGTCCGCCGTCGCGACACGCCTCTATACTTCGACGGCTATTCAACCCCCGGCCCCGCCCGGCACCCAGGGAACACTTAATGAAGCGTCTGCATCTGGTTGGACTGATCGCCGTAGCTCTGTGCGCCGCATCCGCAGCGCATGCCGAAGGGGACAAGGCCAAGGGTCGCACACTCGTCTACACCTGCAATGGCTGCCACGGCGTGCCGGGCTACGCCAACGCGTACCCCGAATACCACGTGCCGCACATCGCCGGCCAGAACGAGCAATACATCGTCAACGCCCTGAAGGCCTACAAGAGCGGCGAGCGCAAGCACCCGACGATGGGCGCCCAGGCGCAAAGCATGTCCGACCAGGAAATCGCGGATATCGCCGCCTACCTTTCCAGTCTCGCCAAGTAAGCCGCCGAGGACGAACGATGATCCGTGGGTTTTCCCTGATTGCCATCGGCGCGCTTCTCGCGCTTGCCGCCACCCAGACCTTCGCCGCCGGTGACCCGGCGCGCGGCAAGACCAAGATCGCCACCTGCGTGGCCTGCCACGGCCAGGACGGCAACGCCGTCGATCCGCAGTACCCGCGCCTTGCCGGCCAGTACGCCGATTACCTCGCGCAGGCCCTGCACGAGTACAAGGACGGCCGCCGCGACAACGCCATCATGAAGGGCTTCGCCGCGACGCTGTCCGACCAGGACATCGACGATGTCTCGGCGTACTTCGCCACGATGCCGACGAAGCTGCAGGGCCTCGAGCACCACATCCAGGGCGAATGACCGCCCTGGCGCCTTATCCGGCCGCGCGGGCGAAGTAGGGTTTTTCGCCCGTTTCGTGGTCGGTGGCATCGCGCACTTCCGTGATCTCCGGAATGCGCTCGCGAAGGGTCTTCTCCACCCCGTTCTTCAGCGTCACGTCGACCATGCCGCAACCGTGGCAGCCGCCGCCGAAGCGCAGTACGACCACGCCCTCGGCCGTCACTTCCACCAGCGAGATACGGCCTCCGTGCGAGGCGATCTGCGGCGCGATCTCCGACTCGAGGACGAACTGCACGCGCTCGACGAGCCCGGCACCCTCGCCCGGCGCCTCGCCCTTGATCCGCGGTGCGCGAATGTTGAGCTGACTGCCCGTGGGGGTGGTCTCGTAGTCGATGTTGGCGGGATCGAGCCAGCGCATGCTCTCGCCGTCGACATACAGGTTGAAGCCCTCGCACTCGACCGTCCATTCGTCGCCGGTGAGTTCCGAGGCGGCGCAAAATTCCAGTTCGCATTGGGCGGAAGGCGTGCCCGCCGCGACCACGCGCAGGCGGATGCCGAGGCCGTCGTCGCCTTGCTGGGCCAGCAGGCGCTGGAAATGTGCCTGCGCGCGTTCGGAAATGTCGATCATGATGGCTCCGGGGTAATCAGCACCATTTTAGTACGCTTTCCAGTTGGGCGCCGTCTTTTGACAATTCAACCGTCAGCGCGGACGCTTCGCGCTTTCTCAGGATGGATGGACACACCATGACCCTCTCCCCGCTCGCCACCCAGCACTGCCAGCCGCGCAAGGGCGCGGAGCACGCGCTCGACCGCGCCGCCATCGATGGCCACCTGGCAAGCCTGCCCGGCTGGAAGGTCACCGCCGACGGCAAGGCCATCGTCAAGAACTTCCGTTTCCCCGACTTCCATCACACCCTCGGCTTCATCAACGCGGTGGGCTTCATGGCCAATCAGGAAGACCATCATCCTGATCTCGAGGCGGGCTACGGCCATTGCCAGATATTGTGGTCCACCCACGATGTCGGCGGCCTCTCCCTGAACGACTTCATCTGCGCCGCCCGGGTCGAGGCCCTGCTGGATCACTGAGATGAACCCGCGGAACACCCCGTGGGTGGTCGTCGCGAGCGCGATCCTTGCGCTTGCCGCGCTCCTCGCGTTGCCGCGATTCGGGGCAACGGTGGTGCGGGCCGCGATCGAAAACGAGAGCGCGGCCGATCGGGCGTCGTTCGCCGCGGGCGAATCACCCTGGTCGTGGCGCTTTCGCGAACGGGACGACGTGGTCGCTGGCCGTGCTTTCGGTGCCGGGGCCCTGACGGTCGTCGAAGATGGCCTTGCGTTCCGCGCGACGGGCGGTTCCGGCATGGAGATCGGCCTGCCGCTCGACAGGCCCGTCGATGTGAGGCGGCTGGATCGCATGCGGCTGCGTGCCAGAGGCGTCGGCCTCCGGCAGTTACGCATGGGTGGCTCGGGAAACGCTGGCCGGTCCATTGCGGCGCGCCTCGCTCGGCACATTCGCCGCGGGCCCGCTGCCGCCTGTCCTTCGCCTGGACCGTCTGGACTGGACCGATCCGGCGGGACGGCGCGTCACGCCGCCGGCCCGCGCTGCCATGCTGCGCATCGAGGCGAAGCTGCCCGCCACGGCCACGTTCACGCTGCACGAGGCGTCGTTGGTAGCCGGAAGCGGGCCGATCCAGCCGCCGGTCGGCGCCCTTCCTTCCCGGCTTTCAGCGGAAGGATTGCTCGCATGGCGCGACCATGCTCGCGCGGCCGATCCGCTGGCCACCTTCGGTTCGGGGACGGCGGCCAGGTCTCCGGGGACAACGGACGGGCCAGCGCACGCGTGGCTGCCTTGGTGGCCGCCCATCGTCTACGTGCTCTCGCTCAGCGCCTTCGTGGCATCGGCACTGCGGCGGCATCAGCGCAGGCCCGTCCTAGCCACCGGTTCATCCATAGCAGAGTCTTCTGCCGGGACGGCGTCGGCGCCCATCATCCGCACGGAGAGCGGTTTACGCCCTGCCGCCCGCCTGCGCGACCTGATCGACGCCGCGCTCGTGCTCACCGGTCCTCTCTGGTTCATCGCGGGACTGGGGCTTTCCGAGCGGCCGGACCCGCCGGGCGTCGTGATGTTCGTGGCAGGAGCGGCCTATGCATTCTTTCTCCATGCCACTCGCGCCGTTCCCGGCTGGCAATGGCTCGGCTCATGGCGCGGCGCCGGGTGGCCGCTGCTGGCGATACCCGCGGCCCTCTGCGTCATCGTGTTTTTCGGTCATGCGCCGTCCTGGCCGCCCTTGGGGCGTGTCGCTATATATGTCGGCTGGGCCCTGTTCCAGCAATGGCTGATGCTGGCCGTCGTCGGGGCCTTGCTGGCACGGGCGCTGCCCCGGCCACTGGCCGTGTCGCTCACCGCCCTCGCCTTCGCCCTGCTGCACACGCCCAACGGCCTCCTGATGCAGCTGTGCTTCGTGGCGGAATTCGGCTGGGCCTGGTGGTACTTCCACCGCCGCGCCCTGCTGCCCGTGGCCGTCGCCCACGCGCTCAGCGCGGTCCTCCTGCAGGCCGGCCTGGCTGGCGGCCTGCTCAGGTCACTGGAAGTCAGCGCGAGATTCCTCGGCTGAACTGGTCGGCTGCCCCGGTGGTCAGGGCAAGGTGAGCCATCCTTGATGGAAACCGGGCCCGGTGGGAACCAGCCTCGATGGAAAACCCTATCTGGTGGGAGCCGACCTTGTCGGCGATCCCGCGGCAGCGGGCCAGCTTTAGGCAAGCACCCATCGCCGACAAGGTCGGCTCCCACCAGATCGAGGTCGTCTCCCGCCGGTCGGGCGTCAACCGCGCAGATTGTCGAGGAATGCCTTGAGATCGTCGGGTAACGGGGCGGAAAAATCGTAGTTCCTGCCGCCGAGGTCGAAACTCATCCGGGCCGCGTGCAGGAACATCCGCTTGAGCCCCTTGGCGCGGAAGCGCTTGTTCGCCTCTTCGTCCCCGTATTTCGGGTCGCCGGCCAGCGGATGGCCGGCGTACTGGGCATGCACGCGGATCTGGTGCGTACGGCCCGTACCCAGCGTGGCCTGCATAAGGCGGGCGCCCGGGTACTGCTCCAGTTCCTGGAAAAACGTGAGCGAGGGCTTGCCGGCGTCGTCCACGCGGACCAGGCGCTCACCGCCGTGCATCACCGACTTGAGCAGCGGAGCGTTGACATCGAATTTCGCCTTGCGCGGCGTGCCGGTCATGAGACAGAGGTACTGTTTGGTCACCTCGTTGTCGCGGATGAGCGCCTGCAGGCCGGTCAGGCCCGGGCGGGAGCGCGCCAGCACCAGCACGCCGCTGGTGTCGCGGTCCAGCCGGTGGACGAGTTCCAGGTGCTCGCTCGGCCTGGCGGCCCGCAACAATTCGATGGCGCCGTGGCTCACACCGCTACCGCCATGGGCGGCGATGCCCACGGGCTTGTCGATCACCAGGAAATGTTTGTCCTCGAAGATGACCGAATCGGCGACCGCCCGGACCATGCCCGACGGGGCGACGCTTTCGTCGCGTTCGGCCACGCGAACCGGCGGAATCCGCAGCATGTCGCCGAGGGTGAGGCGGGTATCGGGCTTGGCGCGCTTGCCGTTGATGCGCACCTGTCCGGTTCTCAGAAGACGGTAGACCAGGCTGCGCGGCACCCCCTTGAGCAGGGTCATCAGGGCGTTGTCCACGCGCTGGCCATCCCTCTCGGGACCGATTTCGACCTGGCGCACACCTTGGCCGCCGTCGAGGGAAGTTACCGTCTGCATTGATAAAACTCGAAATTGATAGGATACTCGGCCAGCGCCAGGCTCCGCTGAAGACTCATCTCTCGCGGGGTGCCAGTACCGCTGCGTAAGGCGAGTGTCGCGCCAATCCGTCCGAGGGGTCGGAGGGCGAGGACACCCTACATCGTAGCGGTTCAGGTTGCGGTTGTCCGGCTAATCCGTAGGGACGCGGACCGGTTGCAAGGCGCTTATTCACGAATCACGCCGGGTCCAGGTATCGGTCCCGGATCCCATGCCGCTTGAAGCCTCACCGCTGCGGCGCGATCCCCGGCAGGCCGCCACATGGGCGCCACCGCGGCGCGCGGCCGCGCGGCAAGGCCGAGGAACCCACAATGAAGCGTATGTTGATCAACGCGACTCAGCGCGAAGAGTTGCGTGTGGCCATCGTCGATGGTCAGAACCTGTACGACCTGGACATCGAGATCCCGTCCCGGGAGCAAAAAAAGGCCAACATCTACAAAGGCCGCATCACCCGCGTCGAACCCTCCCTCGAAGCCTGCTTCGTCGACTATGGCGCCGAACGCCACGGGTTCCTTCCCCTGAAGGAAATCGCCCGCGAGTATTTCAATCCGAACGCGGAAGGCAAATCGACCATCCGCGAGCTTCTCAAGGAAGGCCAGGAGATCATCGTCCAGGTCGAGAAAGAGGAGCGCGGCAACAAGGGCGCCGCCCTCACCACCTTCATCAGCCTCGCCGGCCGCTACATGGTGCTGATGCCGAACAACCCCCGTGCCGGCGGCGTTTCGCGCCGCATCGAGGGTGAAGACAGGCAGGCCCTCAAGGAAGCCATGGAGCACCTTTCGGTGCCCGACGACATGGGCCTCATCGTGCGCACCGCCGGCATGGGGCGCGACGCCGAGGAACTCCAGTGGGACCTGGACTACCTGCTGCAGCTGTGGAAGTCGATCTCGGCCGCCGCCAACTCCCAGAAGGCTCCCTTCCTGATCTACCAGGAATCGAAGCTGTTCATCCGCGCCCTGCGCGACTACCTGCGCAACGACATCGGTGAGATCCTCATCGACGAGGAATCGCTGTTCAACGACGCCCGCGATTTCGTCCAGCAGGTGATGCCCAACAACCTGCGCAAGCTCAAGCTCTACCAGGATCCCACCCCGCTCTTCTCGCGGTACCAGATCGAAACCCAGATCGAGAGCATCTTCGAGCGTAACGTCCGCCTTCCCTCGGGTGGATCCATCGTCATCGACCAGACCGAAGCCCTCACCGCCATCGACATCAATTCGTCGAAGGCGACCAAGGGCAGCGACATCGAAGAGACGGCGTTCAACACCAATCTCGAGGCTGCCACGGAAATCGCCCGCCAGCTGCGCATCCGCGACGCCGGCGGCCTGATCGTCATCGACTTCATCGACATGGACAGCCCGCGCCATCAGCGCGAGGTCGAAGAGCGCCTCAAGGAGGCCCTGAAGGCCGACCGTGCGCGCGTCCAGATCGGCCGCATCTCGCGCTTCGGCCTGCTGGAGATGTCCCGCCAGCGCCTGCGTCCGAGCCTTGGCGAAGCCACCCAGATCGTCTGTCCGCGCTGCGAGGGCCACGGCCACATCCGCAGCGTGGAATCGCTGGCGCTGTCGACCCTGCGCCTGATCGAAGAGCACGCGATGAAGGAAAACACCGGGCAGGTCCTGGTGCAGGCGCCGTCCACGGTCGCCAACTTCATGCTCAACGAGAAGCGCGCCAGCATCGTCGAGATCGAACTGCGCCATAACGTCCACGTGGTCGTCGTCGCCGACGAGAAGCTGGAAACCCCGCACCTCGAGATCACCCGTATCCGCGAGGCGGACATGGGCGAGCACAGCAAGCCCAGCTACGAACGGACGACCCCGATCGAAGCAGCCGCGTTGCCCAAGATGGGCCAGGCCCTCGGCAGCGGCGAACAGCCGCTGGTGACCGGCGTGGTTCCCAGCACTCCCGCTCCGCTGCGCGACGAAGACGCCGATGTGGCCGTCGCCGCGCCAGCACCGTCCAGCCGCGCTCCCGCCGCTCCCGCTGCACCGACGGGGGGCTTCTTCTCCCGCCTCTTCGGCAGCCTCTTCGGTGGCGGCACGGCGGCGGCGCCTGCCCCCGCCCCGGCTCCGGCCCGTCGCGAAGAATCGCGTCAGGGTAGCCGCAACGAGCGTGGCCCGCGCCGCGACGATCGTCGCGGTACCGAAGGACGCGGCGGCAGGGGTGAACCGCGCCAGGCGCAGGGTCAGCGCAGGGACGGCAATCCGCAGGCCAAGGCACAGCAGCCAAAGGCCGGCAAGCCACAGCAAAACCGTGGTGAATCGCGCCAGGGTGAAGAGAAGCAGGCCCGCCAGAAGGACCCCCAGCAGGGTCGTCAGGGCCGTCAGGAACAAGCCACGCAGGGCGGCGAAAACAACCGCCGCCAGCAGCCGCCGCGGGGCGAGCGCAAGCCCCAGGGCGAGGCCGCCGACAAGGCAGTAACGGCGGCAGCTGCCGTTGGAGCAGCCCAGGCAGCGGCGTCACCGTCGCCGCGCGTGCCGGCGGAAAAGTCCGCCGCACCGGCGGTGAAGGACGACGACGCGCTGATCCAGGGCACGGCCGATGCACCGGCGACGGACGTCGAAGCCACCATCGCCACTGACGCCAACACGCCGCCGGGCGAAGGCACGAAGGAAACCGAGGGTGGCCAGCGCCGCCGTCGCGGTCGCCGCGGTGGCCGCCGCCGTCGTCGTCAGGAAGACGGCAGCCAGGCCGGTGCCATCGAAGGTGGCGCCAACGCCGAGGACATGGACGACGAGGACGGTGACGACGAGTCCTCGACCGAGAACGCGCGCACCGAGGCTCCGCGTGCCGGCACCGCCCGTTCGAGCGCCAGTATTCCGCCGATGCTCGATACGGCTGAGGCCGCCGAAAACGCCTTCGCGGTGGAAGCACCGGTACATACGGGCTCGCGCCCGGCCGAAGTCGAACTGGCCGGTGAACTGGCCGACGAAGACAATGTGCCCTCCGCGTTGACCCTGCCGTCCCTGCCGAAGCTACCGCCCATCCCAGGCCACGCACCGGCACCTGCCACGACGACGCATGCCTCCGCGGAAGCGGCCAGCCCGGCCGACTCGGCGCAGACCCGTACCACGGAGCGCCGCCAGACCGAATCCGATGCCCCGCTCAAGACGGCGCCGGTGACGGGCTCGGCTCCGGTGCCGGCCGCCGCGCCCATCGCTGCCGCACCTGCGCAGGTCCCCGAACCGGCCGTTGAAGCGGCCGTCCCCACCCGGACGGCATCCGTGCTCGACGCGCCCGCACGCGGCATCCTTCCCGAAGCGAAACCGGCCGACATGGCTGCCGCACCGTCTCGTTCCGAGCCGGTCGTCAGCGAAGACGCCCCCGCGGAAGAGTCCGGGAGCGCTCCGGTAACGCACCAAGCCGAGGAAGCATCCAGGGACGAGGAAGCCCCGCCGAAGGCCGAAAGGAGCGCGCCGCCGCCGGCCCCTCCCGTGACACCCACGCCGAAGTCGGCCGAGGCGTCGAACGTGTCGCCGGTGTCGCATACGCCCCCCGCACCGGTGTCCGCGCCGGCCTGGACGCCGCCAGCCCAGGGTGACCTGCTGACCCGGCCACGCCAGGAACCGCAGGACGACAGCTCGCACGGCGGATCGTGAAACGACTAGCGGGAAGGCAAGCGCCTTCCCGCATCGCGATGGTGGGAGCCGACCCTGTCGGCGACCCCGCGGGCGGCCAGGTTACGGCAAGCACCCATCGCCGATAGGATCGGCTCCGGCCAGGGCTCAAGAAAACGCCGGGCAATGCCCGGCGTTTTCTTGTCTCACGTCATGAAAGGTGTCAGCTGCCTACCTGGTGATTGTGCGTGTCGAGCAAGCCATGCACCGTCATCAGATGGGCGAGGCCCACGACGTGTTCGACATGCAGCTTCTCCATGAGGCGCTGCTTATAGGTCGAGACGGTCTTCGGGCTCAGATTGAGCCGTTCGCCGATCGACGTCAGCGGCATGCCGCGAACGAGCATCATCGAGACCTCCATCTCTCGCGTCGACAGCGTATCGAAGGGCGAATCCGAGCCATCGAGCGTGGCGAGCGCCAGCTGCTGCGCAACGGTGGGAGCGAGGTAGCGACGCCCGGACGCCACCTGGCGCACGGCGCTGAGCAACTCGTCGGACGAGCAACCCTTGGTGAGATAACCCAGCGCTCCCGCATCCAGCAGGCGCTTGGGGAAACGCGCATCGTCGACAACGGTGAGGATGACGATATTCGTGCGCAGCTTCGCGCGGATCACGCGCTCGGTCAGTTCCACGCCGCTCATTCCGGGCATGTGGACATCGACGAGCGCGATATCCGGTGATTGCGACCGGATGAGGCGCAGGCCCTCCTCGGCCGAGCCCGCTTCTCCCCTGATCCGGAGATCGGCCTGCTGCTGCAGGATCATCCGGAACCCGGTCCTGACCAACTCGTGGTCGTCGACCAAAACAACGTTAATCATGTAATGCCCTCCCTGGGCCGACTGTACTTCTGTGCGCGCGTATCGGCCGCGCGCGCCTGCGAATGCATACAATGCCAGATGTGCAGGCGAGACAACCAGCGTGCAGATATGATCCGGTGCCCGCGCCACCGCCTGTAGCGGTATATGCCGTGGCATGTGAGGTGACATGAACTGATGATCGTGTCATCGTCGGGCGGAACTGTATGTAGGCGAATGCCTCAGCACGATTTCGGCAGTGCAAACCCGGCGACAGGGATGGCATGCCACATACGAAATCCCGGAAGCCATCGACCCGGCGCTCCGAACATCCAAGGCCTCTTCAAGGACATCTCACTCATGGAAGACCGGACTTACCTCCTCGGAAAACTCGCGGCGCTGGAATCCGCCCTGGAGGCGGCGATCTCGACACATCCTGAACCGGCCGCCTGGGTGGCCGCGCTGGCGGAAGCCATGTCCCGCTATACACCGGAACAGCGTCCGCGCAACGTCCGTTCCTTCGCCGAAGGATGGATGGCGATCGTGACACCTTTGTTGACCGAGCAGGCCAGCCGCTCGCACACCTCGGGCCGTACCGGCCTTGCGGCGCCCCCTGTCGCGGCCACCATGCCCAAGCGCACCGCGCACTGACGCGCCGACACGGCGCTCACGCCGCTCGCACGTCTCCGTCAGCTGGAAGGCGTCAAGGTGGGCCTTCGGAAGAAGGAGACGCACATGGCCAATGAGAAAAATCGCCCACCGCAACAGCCTGGACAGAACCAGCCCCCCAAGGACCGGCGGGGCCCCACCGAGCAACCGCGGACGGATTCGTCGGGCGACCCGGTGGACGACACTGGCGAGGACAATCACCAGCAGAAGTAGTACCGCTAACGCGAGGCATCCAGTTCGTCGACGTCGTTCAGGTCCGCGCGGACGCGGCGCGCCGCCCGCGCGGCGGCGCGCTTTCTCAGCAGGATGATGCCCGCGAGGATGAGTATCGCCGGGCCCCAGCGCCCACCGGTGGCTTTCGCGAGAAGTTTGCCCGCCGCCATCGCGCCGAGTGTGTTGACGTGGGATCCGGATGCAACGTTGGCCATGGCGACACTCCCCGGGTGCGTTTCGCGAGACGCCAAGCGTCGCCGTGCCTGCATCGGGATCACGTGAAGGATGGGCCTAGGCCTCATGCACGGCACCCGGAGCCGCGGGCCGATCTATAATGGCGCCGCAGATCCCGTTACCGCCATGCCAAAGACACTCAACGACAGCCTTCCCTGGATCGCCATCGCGCTGGCGATCGCCGTGGGCACGGCCTATTTCGCCACGCGCCCGCAACCGGAAACCTACGACACGTGCATGGCCCGCCTCGCGAGGCCTAACGACGCGGAGGCCGACCGTGCGCTCACCCGTGCCGCTTGTGCGGAGAAGCCGGGAGCACCGTCGAAGTCGCCGCTCGCGCACTGAAGCGCGGAAGACGCCCGGTCAGAAGTGCACGGGGATCCAGCTCCCCGAGATACGCTCCTTGAGTACCTGCACCGCCCTGCCCTTGCCCTTCAGGGCGACCGCCTGGTTCAGTGCGAACTCGACAGCCATGCCTTCGGTGCGGAACAGGTGCTTGTGCGCGCCCGGCAACAGCACCGTCCATGTCCTCTCGTTGATGGGCGGGAAGAATACGAAGATGCGCAGTGGACGATCCGAGATGTCCATCACCGGCGGCGCCGGAGTTCGGCGCGGACGTCGCCCGGCACCTGGCCGACGCGCTTGACCGCGTCGCGGAGCGATTGCTCCGATACTCCTAGCGAACGAACCCACCAGTTCACCTCGGTCCTCGACTCGAGGTCGATTTTCGTGGCGTCCGCAGGCCGTGCCCCGCGTTTCATCATGTCCATTGCCGTTTCCTGCTAAAGATCACCATTGACACCTCGCGCGTTACCCCCGTGTGACGAAAAGGGGGTGCCAACCGGCGATGCCGCTTACATGCGCATAACAACCCAAGGCGCATCGTGGGACACCCTCGGCCGAGGGACCTAGTCACCCAACCGGACAAGTCATGCCCACGCAGAAGCCACCGGCGCGTTTTCCCAACGGCGCGCCCACAGACCGTTCGTCGGCAGCGTTCGTTTCCTATGTCTATTCCCACGAGCGTCGCGGCAAGCTTCCCGAGACACCGCGCGAGCCGGCCAAGCGCCGGACGGGAAAACAGCCCTAACAGTAACAGGTAAGTGCATGAGCTTCGCCTCCCGTCGATCGCTGCCCGGGCCTTGCCAGGTCACCGCGCACGCGGTCGACGAGGCATGCAAGGAATTGGGCTACGCGCTCGACATCCTCTACGCCGCCGAGGCGGAATGGAACGAGCGGATGCCTCGCTCCGCCGGCGACATGCGGATGAGCGACCTGAGGCATACCTGCCGTTATCTTGAGGACGTAGCGCCGTATCGACGCGTGGCCGACGCGATCACCCTTCTCTGGCGCGTGGATCGCCGGCTCAAGGCCATGCGCGACGCCGACTATGTCGACGTCGCGGAGGCCTGCAGCGTGTTGCAAAGGATTTCCGACGCGTCCGAGTGGTCGCGGCCGGCGGTCCTGTTCGCCGCGCGGTGCCATTGCTTGCTTCCCGCATGGCCCGCCAGCTTGACGATACGTTCGCTCGTCAGCGCGGACACGTAGTCGCCGAGGCTCCCAGCCACGCCGGCAAAACCCTCGGTGCGACGACGATACGGTCGAGATCCGGTGCCGGTCCGCTGGCATTGCCGAGACCGATGGTATTGGGCCCCGCCTTGAGCGATACGTTCAGCACCTTGGCCACCGGGTCGTCGAAACTGCTGCCGTCGAGATCCAGCTTGACCGGTGCCTGTCCGTTGATGGTCAGGTAAAGCGAGCGCGGACCCTTCGTCGCGTAGTCGATCTCGACCTGATAGCTGCCGGAGGTCGGCACGGTCACCGCCGGAAAGGTCACGCTGTTCGCCGTACCGGCGCCTATGTTTCCGGCCTTTGCCAGGCCTGAGAAATAATTACTGAAGCCCGCGGTGACGGTGCCACCGAGAACCGCGGCCTCGGCTTCGTATGTCGCGGACGCGGGCAGCGCGGCATCCCCCGTTCCGCGGACCACGATGCGATCGAGATCCGGTGGATAGCTGGCAGCGTTACCGAAGCGGATGCGGTTGAATCCCTGGCGCAGGCACACCGGCAGCGTGCTCTGGGATGGCAACTGGAAACTTCCGCCGCCCGAGTTGAAGGTCTGGAAAGGCCCATCGTTGACCTGGTAGAGATACGAGCGCAGACCCAGCGTGAGCGAATCGACCCGCATGAGGTACGTGCCATCGCGCGGAACGTAAACCCGGTCGAAACTCACGGTATTGCCCGCGCCAAGGCCGAGCCCTCCGACCTTTACATCGCCCGAGCAGCCCACGCAGGCGGCCGGTGCCGCCGTGCCGGCGAGCGTAGCCGCTTCGGCTTCATAATTCGTGGAAGGATCGGGCGCCACCTGGCCCGGCAACGCCTCGACCAGCAGCAACTGCGTACCGTGGCCAGGAAGCTCGACGCGGTAACTGCCTGAAGAAGAACCTTGCTCCTGATGGCGCCAGAGATCGCGCATACGCCGGGCGCCCGTCAGCCCCAGCACTCGCCACGGCAACTCGACCACCGCGCGGGTCGCATTCATATTGAACAAGGCGACATGGTAGCGGCCGCCGCCCAGATCGCTCACCCACACGGGAAGATCGCCTCCGATGACCTGCACGGCGGGCTTGCCGGACTGGTCCACGGCGATGACCTCATCGTTGCCAGCGAGTTGCTTGCCGGTTTCATCGAGCTTCGTCAGGTCGCCGCCGAGATAGAGGGGCGCGTTCGCCATGGCCCAGAGGGTCATCGCCGACCGCTTCTCATCCAGCGTCAACCCGTCCAGGTCGCCGTCACCGATGTCGAGCGAGTCGAGGTCGTTCCAGCCTTTCGCCGGACCGGCGACATCCTGCCACCCAGGCAGGTCGCGGAAGCGCTTCTCGATGCGCGGCCAGTTGGTGAGCGTGGCGCAGCGGCTTTCGCATTCCACGTCGTCATCGATACGGCGTGCGTTGGAATAGGCCTGCCAGACGTCCTGGTAGTCCTTGTCCACCGCCCAGGAGACGGTGAGCCAGATGGGACGTCCGCTGCGTGCGATGGCCCTGGACCATGCGGCCACGTCGTCGCGGTTGTCGATGCTCAGGTCATCGCTGTAGGAGCCCGGCGTGACGCCGTCGAGCTTGATGAAATCCACGCCCCACGATGCGAAAAGCGCCACCACCGAATCGATGTATTCCTGCGCGCCCGGTTTGCTGAAATCGATCTTGTAGTGATACGGCGATTCACCCGGCGCGCCGAACGCGTTCCCCGCGCGATGCGGCAACGCGAGGATGTCCTGGATGTGATAAGGCGTACCGAGAATCGGCGCGTTGGCTATCACCGCCGGTTCCTCGACGCCGGGAATCCAGTAGATGCCGGCCTTCTGTCCATGGCCGTGGATATGGTCGACCAGCGCCTTGATATCGGGAAAGGTGCGCGGATCGGGGGTGGGACGTCCATTGACGTCGAAACCGCCCTGCCAGCCGGAATCCAGGTTGATGTACGTGTACCCGTGAGCCTGCAATCCCGACGCGGCGAGCGCGTCCGATTGCGCGACCATGTTGGCCTGGGTGAGAAAGCCTGGGTCGATCGTCTGCTGGCTGAAGCTGCTCCACCCGAGATAAGGCCTTTGCCCCGCGCCGTTGACCTGCGCCGCCGCCGTGGTGGCCAGGGACATCAAGCCGCATGCAAGCGCCAGACGGGAAAACGCCGGAACCCGAACATTCATCGCGTGACTCCTTGGTGGGAAGTTGTGCCTTCGCGCTCGAACACCACGCCCGCGGCTTGCAGGTCGCCCTTCATCACGAGGTCGATGCCGCGTTGCATCCAGTACGCGCCGCTCGCCACTTCGGGCGTGCCCGGGGCGGCTTTGCCGTGCACGAGGCGGAAGCGATAGCGCGCGTTCGTGTCGAGCCCGCGCAGGCGCAGCGTGGGGAACGGGCGCGCTTCTTCCCCCTGCCGCTGGAACGCGAACAGGATGGCCTGCGCACCGTCTTTCGCCACCGATTCCGTGGCGGACCATGGCGAGCGCTCTTGCGGCGACAACAGCCGGTACAGCGCGCCACGCTGCACCGTGGCGCGGATTTTCTTGTACTCGGCGATATAGCCGCGTGCCGTCGCCTCTTCCGCAGGCGTCCAGTCCAGAAGGTTCGCCCCGATGCCCAACCCGCCTTGCATGGACGACAGAAACCGGAAATCCATCGAGCTGACGCGATTGTTCACCCAGTTGGGCGAGCCGGTGACCCAGGCCATCATCGTCGACGGCGCGTAGGCATAGCTGAAGCCGTCCTGGATGGAGAGGCGGTCCGACGGATCGGTGTTGTCGGACGGCCAGACTTCATCCGTGAGCGACATGATGCCGAGGTCCACCCGCGCACCGCCGCCAGAACAGGATTCGATTTCGACCTTCGGATGGCGCGCGCGCAACTGTCGAAGGATGTCGTACAGGTTGCGCACGTAGGCTACGTAGACCTTCTGCTGTTCGTCCGGCGACATCTGCGGCCAGCCCGGTTCGGACCAGTTGCGGTTGTAATCCCACTTCAGGAACTGGATGTCGTTCTCGCTGAGGAGGCGGTCGAGCACTTCGAGCAGGTGCGCCTTCACGTCCTCGCGAGCGAGATTGAGCACGAGCTGATGCCGCCCTTCGCTTCGATCGCGGCCGGGGAAATTGAGCACCCAGTCCGGGTGCGCGCGATAGAGGTCGCTGTCGCGGTTGACCATCTCCGGTTCGACCCACAGGCCGAAGCTCATGCCAAACCCGTGCACCTTGTCGATCAGCGGCTTCAGTCCATTGGGGAACTTGCGACGATTGACCACCCAGTCACCAAGACCGGCATGGTCGTTGTCGCGCGCTCCGAACCAGCCATCGTCCACGACGAAGCGCTCGACGCCGAGCGCGGCGGCCTTCTCGGCGAGCCGCTCCTGTCCCTGCTCGTCCACCTTGAACTCGGTGGCTTCCCAGGAGTTGTAGAGCACCGGACGCAAGGCCGCGTTCGCGCCGCCGGGAAGGACGCGATCGCGCTCGAACCGGTGCAGCAGCCGCGACGCCTCGCCGATACCGCCGGCGGTGTAGCCTGCGTAGAAGACCGGCGTATCCAGCGCCTCGCCCGGCTTCAGCCGATAGGCGAAGTCGAACGGGTTGTAGCCGCCGACCACGCGAACCTGGCCAAGGATGTCCTCGTCGATGCGGATGCTCCAGGATCCACTCCAGGCCAGCGCGCCGAACCACACGTCGCCATGGTCTTCGTTCCATTCGCTGCCGCGACCGATCGCGAACCAGGGGTTGTTTTCGTCACCCGTGCTACCGCGTCGGCTCTCGAGCACGGTGGCGCCGGGTGTGACGGCGCGCGTTTGCAGATGCCACTCCCCTGCCCAGGTGCCGGTCAGGTAACGCAGTGAGTAGTCGCTGGCACGCGGCAGGTTCCATGTGGCCGACGCGGCGCTGTCGACCGTGAGTGCCTGTTTGCCGGTGTTCTCGATATGCGCCGAGCGGCCGACGATACCGGTGGCCGCGTCGGCGCTGTAGTCGAGGGTGACCGCCACCCCCGCTTGCGCGTCGCGCAGGAGGATCGACAGATGGCCACCCTCGACGCGGTAGCTGTCGTAGCGAAGCACGACATCGCGATTACCATCGTCGAGGCGGATCTTCAGCGCGGGAGTGGCCGTCATCGCCCCACCCCAGCCGGCGTATTCCTGTGGCGTGAGCGCACCCGCGGGATCGAACGACGAGCGCTCGGGCGCGGGCGCGGCGGGACCGAGTGGATCGTCGGCAGGCAGCCGCGCGCCCCAGTAGAGGTTCTGCAACATGCCATCCGGATTTACGCCCATCGCATAAGTGACGTTCCCGGCGTCGAGCCGGAATACGCGATGGTCCGCGTCATACCTCGGCGGTGCCATGCGTTCCGCGGACGCCTTGGTGGCGGCGATCACGGGGGCGGCGAGAAGACTTGCCGCGAGCAACGTCGCGACGCGGAGCATGCTGGCCTGGAGTTTCAAGTGTACGACCTCTCTTCTTCTCGGCTGTCCGACGCCTCCACGCGAAAGGCGAAGGCACGTTCAAGGGATTCACCAGGCGCCAGTTCCGTCATGCCATGAGCCACCGGGCCATCCGGAAGATGCACGGCATTGATCGGATGGTCCACGGGTTCCAGGCAAAAGAAGTCCTCGCCTGCCGGCACGTAAAGCACATAGCCATCGACTTCCGCCTCGATTCGCAGACGCAATGCCAGCGCCGGCCACTCGATCGTCGCCTGTCCCGTCCATCCCACGAAAGCGTGATTCAGTCCACCCGCCGGCAGATCGCTAACGGAGGTGAAATCCCATTCCGGCGGTACAGGCGCGCGGCGCACTGGCAGAGGATCCCGGCCGTCGTTGAGCCACACCGACGTGGCCGGCGCGCGCAGCCGTGCCTCGCCGCCATGCAGGGGAAAGAACGGGTGCAGGCCGAGACCGAAGGGAAGCGCGAAGCTGCCCGTATTGGTTACCCGCAGCGCGACATGCAGTACGTCGCCATCGAGCCGGTAGGCAAGGCGGGCCCGATACGAATAGGCATCCGGCGAGGTCTCGTCCAGCACGAGCACGGCGGAGTGGGTATCGTGCGCTTCGACCGTCCACGACCGCTGCCAACCGCTCCCATGGATCGGGTACGGATCGTCCTCGCGATTGAGCGCCAACGCGACACGTCGCCCCCTATGAAAAAACCCGCCGTGGGCAATGCGATTGCTCCACGGCAGGAGGGGGTAACAAGCAAGGCGATTCGGCTCGCAGCGGCCCGGCGAACTCCCGGGAGGCTCCACACAAGGCCGCATCACCGGCAACGCCCGGCCCCGCCCGAGCCAGTCGAAGCGGGCGATGGCGCCGCCTGCTTCGGGAAGCAGGCCGACGCTCAACCGGTCGTTGCACAGCTGAAGCATGTCAGAGCGAGGCACGCACACCGAGGAAGAACGTCCTGCCATTGGCCTCGGCGTAGCTCTGCCGATCGTCGAAGACCTGGTACTGGTAGATCTTCTCGTTGTTGAGGTTGCTCGCGTCCATGAAGATCGACACATGGTCGTTGAGCTTGTAGCTGGCGCTCAGGTCCACCTGCCCGTATGCCTTCACCGAGGTGGGCTGGCTCTGGTTCCCGGCGATCGACGCGAGGTACTTCGCACGCCAGTTGTACGCGGCGCGGAACTCGACAGGCCCCTTCTGGTAATACAGGCTCACGTTCGACGAGTTGCCGATGCCGGGGACGGCGAACTTGCCGGCGTTGGCGATCTTATCGGCGCTGATCGAGGCGTCGCTGGTGACATAGGTGTAGTTGGTCGCTACGCCCAGGCCATCGAAGGGCGCCGGCAGCTTCGTGAACTGGTAGTTGAAGGTGAGTTCCGCACCCTTGATCGTGGCGGTGTTGAGGTTCACCGGCTCGGTCAACTGGAAGGGGAAGCCCAGCAGCGTCGTGTTCGTGGTGATCAGCGTGCTGAAGTTGCTGACCTTCTTGTAGAACAGGTTCATCGCCGCATAGCTGGTCTCGTTGAAGTACCACTCCACGCCCGCGTCGTAGTTCTTCGAGATGTAAGGCTTGAGCGCCGCGTTCCCGCGGGTCATGGTCTGGTCCTGCGGACGGAAGTTGTACGACACCGAGGCGGCGAGGTTGCTCAGGTCGGGCCGGGTCAGGGTCTTGTATGCGGCGGCACGGAACACCAGGTCGTCGCGCAGGTTGAGCTTGAAGTTGGCCGACGGCAGCCACTCGTGGTATTTGCCGTTCTGCGAGATCGGGCTGAGAGAGCCGTAGGTGGGGATCGCGTTGGTCGGATCGTTCGGGTTCACCGCGATCCCGACGATCGGCACCGAGTACGCATACGAGGTGGTGTTCGTCTTCGTATAGCGGATACCGGCATTCAGCGTCCAGGGCATGTCGCCGTCGCCTTCCAGCGTCGCCATGCCGTAGGCGGAGCTGATGCGCTCCTTGATCATGCTGTACGTGTTCGGATCGGGGTGTGCGGTGAAACCGCCGCCGTTCGCGTCGAGCTGTGCCTTGAACGCATCGGCGTTGGGCAACTGGTTGTACGCGGCGGGAGTGGCGAGGTAAGCGAACAGCTTGTTGACGTCGTAGACGACCCAGTCCCTCGGAAACCCGGGCGCCACGCCTCCAACCAGGTTGCCTGCATGGTAGACATGCGCGCCGACGGCATCGGCAGGCACCGTGGCGACGTAGCCGCAGTACTCGGCGCAGCCGAAGCTGTTGGGCGTGTTGTACGTGACTTCGGTCTTGGTGCGGTTGGAATTGGACAGGCCGAAATCGAGGCGCGAGAGCACGCCGTCCATGAAGGACTTACCGAGGTGCAGCTGGTTTTCGAAGATCTTGTCGCTGACGTTCGGGCTCTGCGTGCCCTGGTTCGTCACGTGCGCGTGCAGGGTCGACGTATCGGTGGTGGGCAAGAGTCCGGTGTACGTCGGCAAGTGGTTGTCGCCGTTGTTGGTCCAGACCGGATTCACGCCAATGTTGCGCGTACCAAGGACGACGAAGTAGCCGTTCTGCGACTCCTTGTTCCACGCACGCGATACCGCGCTGTCCCAGTCCACCTGCAGCGACGGATCGATCTGCCAGTTGATGTGGCCGCCGATCTGCTCGTTGAACGCGTCGCGCGGGTTGGACTGCATCGCATAGTCGTTCGACATGCCACCCGACTGGTCCATGACGAACTGTTGCGCCGTTCCATTGGCCCCCGGCGTGATCGACTGGATGATGCCCGTGTTGGTGAAGGCGCCGAAGGCGTTGTACTTCGAGTCGATCTTGTACTCGGAGAACAGGCCATCCAGCTTCACGGTGACGCCATCGACCGGCGCCCAGTCGATCGCACCGTTGAAGGACTTGCGCGTGCGCGTCTCGTTGATCACCTGCCCTTGCAGCGTCTGCGGCAACGCGACGCTGGTATAGGCGGGATTGATCCGCGAGAAGTTCTGGTTGTTCAGCCAGCCGAGGGTGTCGATCGACTGCTCGACGTGGTCGCGCTTGTAGTAGACGACCGAGGCGAGCCAGCCGAAGGTATGGTCCTTGTTGGTATTGCCGATGAGGCCGGAGACCTTCGGCGTGGTCTTGCTCGCGAATCCACCATCGATGCTGTCGTTGACGCCCGCGGCGCTTCCCGCCGCATGGAACCCGTTGAAGTCGAACGGCCGCGCGGTGATCACATTGACCGTGCCGCCGATGCCGCCTTCTTCCAGGTCCGGGGTGCTCGTTTTCTGCACGACCGCCTGCTGGATGACTTCGGACGGCAGGACGTCGAAGTCGAACGCGCGATCGGTCGCCGCCGTCGCCATCGTACGTCCGTTGAGCAGCACGTTCACGAAGTTCGGCCCAAAGCCTCGCACGGTGATCTGGTTCGACTCACCGCCGCTGCGGTTCACCGATACGCCCGGCACGCGTTGAAGGGCATCCGCCACGTTCTGGTCGGGAAACTTGCCGGCTTCCTCGGCCGATACGGAGTCCACGGTATTGACCGCGTCACGCTTGGTCGACTGCGAGAGGAACAGGGATTGCAGCTGTCCGGTGACGGCGACGCCGTTGAGTTCGGTGACCGCCTTGCCATCCTTCTGAGACTTGGCGTCCTGCGCGTTGCCATCCTGGGCGGGAGCCGCTGCCTGCGCGGGGACAGCCGCGGCGGGCGCCGGTCCCTGGGTGGAGGACGGTGCATCCTGCGCCTGGACGATGGATCCACCCATGAAACAGATGCCGAGCATGCCAGCCAATGCGTTGCGCACCGACAGCGCGAGTAACTTCCGCTGCATTCCTACTCCCCTCTCATGATTGGATGGCTCACGAAGGCCGCACTCCGCCGTCGACGGCAAGCGAACCTGCCCCGATGCGCCGATGGAACTTCGCTGGACCCGACTGTTCCCCGCTGATGCGGTTACGAACCGCACCCCGAATGGACGCCCATGGCCCGCACCCGGCAGGCGGAACGTCCGTGGGTCAATTGTAGTATTTTATTATTATATGTCCGCAAGCTGCGGCGCAGCATAAGCGGATACGGCAGGGGCGAGGCTCCTAGGAGCCGTTTCCGTGCCTCTGTTCGACAGGAGAGCTGAGGACGCGGTGGCGTGACTGCCGACCGCTTCACAGTTCCGGGATAACGCGTCGCCGGCGTTAGGGTTTCTTGCGGGCGCGCCCACGGATGTTGGTCCGCGACTCGCTGACCATGCGCAGCATCGCCTGGCGCGCCACCTCGGGCTGGCGGCGGCGCACCGCTTCATAGACTTTCTCATGGTGCGGCAAGGCGGCCTTGAAGTTCGCGGCATTACGCGCGGAAAGCAGGAAGAAGGTGCCGAGGGCGGTCTCGATGACGGAGAACAACGAGACCATCAGTTCGTTGTTGGTGGCACGTAACAGGGTTTCGTGGAACGCGAGGTCGGCCTCCGCCCAGGCATCCAGATCCTCGGAGGCGGCCATCGCATCGTAGGCCGCCTTGAGGGTGACCAGCTGCGCGTCCGTGCGTCGTCTCGCCGCGGCCGCCGCGGCGCCCGGCTCGATCAGCTCACGCATCTCCACCAGTTTCTCGACGAAGCTTTCCGTCGGCATGGAAGCGCAGCGCCAGCCCAGGACATCGGCGTCGAGCTGGTTCCAGTGGATGGCTTCCCTCACGCGGGCGCCCGTGCGCTGGCGCGACTCGATCAGGCCCTTGGCGACGAGTACCTTCATCGCCTCACGCAGCGCGGTGCGGCTGACATTCAAGCGCTCGGCCAGAACCTCCTCCCGTGGCAACCCCTCCCCCGGCGCCAGCTCCCCACTGACGATAAGCCGCCCCAGCTGCTGGACCACCAGGTTGTGGAGGCCGCGCGAGGTCACGGGCTTCACCATGCATTGCTCCTTGGGATGTCTGGATTCTTCTCCATACCATTACACAGGTGCCCGCATGAGAGGTCGATATCCATGAAAAAGGCCGCGCATCGTGCGCAGCCCTGGCCCGATCGGGATTGGCGGCCGGCGGCCCCTCAGCCATTGTCCTCGTTGTCGTGTGTCTGCTGTGGGGAATCCGGATTGCGCGGCTTCTTCTCGACGCGGTCGCCGACGTCCTTGTCGTAATCTTGGGGAGTTTTCGGCTTTTTCTCGGGTTCGTTCGGGGTGGACATGGGGAATCTCCTCATGGACGGTCCACTGACGATAGGGGCTTCATCGTTATCGTAGGTCCGTGCTTTCGTGAACGCCGCGAACACCCTTCGCATCCGCATCCGCGGCGTGCTTCGCCGTGATCCGCGGATCCCGCCCGCCGATTCAGAAAAGTGACCGGGCGAAAGCAGCCGGTCCACCCTGATTTGTCGAACCGCGATACATCCTTCGGCAGACACCGCCAGAGGACGGTCTCATGCCAAGGCCGCTTCCATGCATGCTGATCCTGCTGTTGACCGCCTGCAACGGCGGGCATACGGAATCGCCGGTGGGCACACCCGGCGCCGAGAAATCCACGAAGACCAAGGCGCTTGAAGCCGGCGCCTCGATGTTGCAAAGCGCTCCGCCGCTCGGCGCCCTGAACATGTATCTCGATGGCTTCCACTTCTATAACGGCCGCATCGAAAGCCAGATGGAAGCGCACCACTATTGCTCGGGGCTCAACGAAGACATCAAACAGTGCGTCATCTACGACGGCAATACCGCCAATGCGAAAATCATGGGCGTGGAGTACATCGTTAGTGCCAGGGTGTTCGCCACCCTGCCCGATGCGGAAAAACCACTCTGGCACAGCCATGCCTACGAGGTGACCTCCGGTGAGTTGGTGGCGCCAGGGCTTCCGCGTGCGGCAGAGCACGAGTTGATGGAGAAGTTGGCCAGCACGTACGGTAAAACCTTCCACACCTGGCACACCGATTTACAGAAGCATCTGCCGCTCGGCGTCCCGCAGTTGATGATGGGGTTCACGCAGGACGGGCAGATCGACCGGGCCATGGTTCGATCGAGGGACGAACGGCTGGGCGTGGATACGGAAGAGAAGCGCCGTGAGAGGGCGGATATCAAGCCTCCGCCGGTTCAGGAGGGGGCTGATGCGTGGCAGCGGGGGACGGTGATGCAGATTGCGGATCCGACGGGTGGATCGCATAACCAACGCGGTAAAGAAAATGGGATGACACGCTGACAAGCGTCTGCAGCCGAATCGATCTGCACAAGCGATACATCGCTTCCCAGGTGCGGTGACTCCTGTGAGAGACATCCCCCCTGGTCCGCAGTAGGATTGACCAACCTCGAGCCCATTCGAGGTGTTGGGGAACATGAATCGACTCGCTCTGACGGCCGCCGCCAGCATGACACGAGCCGGGTGCGAGTCCTTCGTAAACAGGAGAAGCGCCATGTACCGTTTGCTTATCGCGTCCGTTGTATGCGTCAGTGCGATTTGTTCCGCTGAGACACGAGAAGGCGTCACCCGCACCTCCCCCTTGACGACGTTCAGCACACATAGATCGTCCGATGTTTTCTCACAGTGCGTTCTCGATGCGGTGCAGAAAGAATTTCCCGTCAGTCGTATAGACTCAAAGCAGACCGGGAAGGAAATTCTAGTAAGTCGGAGTCCAACTGATGACATCGTTGCGATCATCGATGTCCAGGATCGTCCCGGGGGTGGTGGTGCCATGGTGATGATGCGCACGGCTTCGCCAACTCAGCCGCAGCGAGATCCGATCGTGAAGAAGGCACGGAACTGCCAGTGAGATCAGTGCAACGCCTCGCACCCATCGATGGCGATAATTGCACCCTCGTCGGTATTGACGGAGTTCTCCCGGTCAACCTTATAGCCGCCGACAAGTACCTCCCCGTTTACGATACGCACGGTGATCGGCGTCTTGGCAAGGCTCGTAAGGTTCAGGGTCTCCCCCTCCTTGATGGTCTTCGAAAAATCCATGGGAAAGAGCAGTACGACGCCGAGTGGCTTGCCTACCGATGAATCGGCGCTGCCACGAACCACGAAGTGCCCCAGGACGGAATGCTCGTCCACGAATCGCCGGGCTTCGCTCTTGCTCATGGCCGCAAGCCTGGCGGAGGTCTCCGCGCTGCATGAGCCGTCCACGGGTGCAAAGCGAGTGATTATCTGATCCCATTCCGGGGGATATGCGTATTTCGCGACCTTCTGGAACGTCGTCAGGATCGGGCTTGCAGCGATAGCGTCTCTCAGGCGCCTGAACTCGGAAACATCAGCCGAGGCGAGTGACGAGTAAGCCAGGCATGCGACGAGAGACGTTGTCGCGAGGGATAGAAGGGGCTTCATGCGGAACGGCTTCCTTGGGATTGAACCGGGTGGCAGGACTTGAGCCAGCGTGCCCGGATTTGCAGTTCACTGCATGCCCACTCCGTCAGCGCATGCACCGCTGATCCTCCAAGACCCACTGGTCCTCGATCTCGTTCGATCAGTAAGCCACTTGCTCGCACTCAACGATGGGCTCTGCCCAGCTCTATGAGCTTGGCTAAAAGCGATACTCCGCGCGTGCACCCCATACATTGACTGAGTATGTAGCTGTGCCTCCAGGCACATCGCGAAAAGACGGCTTGTAACGGTCTACGACAACTGACAAATTGACGGCGCTCGTTAACCTGTATCCGACGCCAGCACCAAAATAGCGGCCATCATGGCGATCTTTAATATTGGTTTTGTAGGCATCGCGCAGATCGTCGAATGTTCCGATACTCTCGATGACAAAGTTCGACCTATAACGGGCCATGCCGTAATGTGCTGATACGTTCCAGGAGTCGGTCACGTTCCACTGTCCGTTAATGCCGAGCATGTACGCCTTCGCCTTGTATGACCGACGCTCGCGCCAGGTGCTCAGGTGATCAACCCCATCCACGTCGGTAAACACATATTCGTCGTAGGAATGACTGCTCGCGTTGCCCAGATCACCGTACCCGCCCTCAACGCCCAAACTAAGCGTCCGAGCGACCGCCCAACGGTACCCAACCATTGCAGCGAACGCTCGATCGCTCCGGTCACGTGCCATGTCACGATCGATCTGCGACCGGCTTTGACCCGCAGACAGCGAGATGAATGCTCCCTGTTCGGCGGCATACGTCATTGGCGCGGCCGTGGAGCACGCGACCATTGCAAGTAAAAGCTTCTTCATATGCTCCCCTGTAGCGTCGCTTCATTATAAGGCTTGCGCAAGACCACACGCTTGATCAGCCGAATCATCGTATAAAGCACCGCAGACGTCTGTAGGAGTTCCCCTACACGCAAGCCATCCCCGCGCGAGCCACCAGCGACCATACCGAATATCCAGGGTATCGGCATTGCAGGTAGCGGCGAGGTACGGTCTTGATCTCAGCACACAGGCAACTCGACGCCCACGCCACCGTCAATCGCCGTTTCGACTGCCAGCATGACCAAGGAGTCGACAGCGTCGTCGGTGGCCGGGGCCCTGTGAATCGTCCCGCTGGGCCGTCCTCGCACGCCACCGCCCAGGCAGACCACCGCCGACCAGCGCACCGTGGCGTTTTCACCGCGTTTCCAAGTGGCGTCGTATTCCCATCCCCCGAAGCTATGGCTGAAAGCGCCCATGCGTGAACTCCCCATCCTTTTCAGTGCGCCGATGGTACGAGAATTCCTACTGGGCCATGGCGCTCGCCTGACGGAAGAACTCGAACAACCCGTAGCCACCGCCGGCTACAACCATGGCGATGCCGAGCAGACGCCATCCGCCTCGCACGGCGACCGCCAGGATCACGCCAAGCCCAATATCCGCCATCACGATGTACTGCCCAGCCACTGCCGCCTTCATCCCATGGTCGAGCGTCAGCATCTGCGAACAGATCAGTTGATCGGCTTGTCCGTTGCCGGTGGACTCTATCTTCGGCAAGGTGACCGTCTGGGTGCGAGCGAGAGGGACGCTGCCACGGCATTGAAGCGGTTCGTTCATCGGCGGGTCTCCATTTATCCGTCGAAGCGTATCGGCAAGTTTCCTCGGGCCTTGAGCGCAGGGGCGTGTCAAGCGCGATATTCGAACGATCGAGGTGCGCACTGATGCCAGCGTCCGGACCTCAGCTGTCCGCCTTCCGCTCGGGGTGGGCCTTCCCTATCTTCGCCGGCAACAAGGGTCACTATTTTCGGCGGATCGGCCTGAACGAGCTCGCCATGTCAGTGTGCGGACTGGTGTATCCCGTGGCGAACCTATACGGCATTGGCACGTTCCTGGTCTGCCGCATTTGTCGCAGAAGGCTGGCGCCCCGCCTGACGTCCGCACATTCATCGACACCATGCCGCCGGCGCAGTTGGCCGGTAGCCCTGTGGCACAAATGATCGCAGCGGCACTTGCGCGAGAGGATCACAAAGCATGAGCTGGGCAGTCGGGTACGACGAGAACTGGAAGCGCGACATCGGCTATGGCGTGCCGTCGACATGCGATCACCCTGGCTGTACCGAAGAGATCGATCGAGGGATGTCGTTCGTCTGCGGCGGCGAACCATTTGTGGGCACCTACGGGTGCGGCC
Source organism: Luteibacter sp. W1I16 (assembly GCF_050434905.1). Taxonomy (NCBI): domain Bacteria; kingdom Pseudomonadati; phylum Pseudomonadota; class Gammaproteobacteria; order Lysobacterales; family Rhodanobacteraceae; genus Luteibacter; species Luteibacter sp. W1I16. The sequence continues at coordinate 3,694,202 of NZ_JBNDJJ010000001.1, read as the reverse complement.
TGTTCTTCTGCGGCCAGCACCGGACCTACGCTGGCGACCGTCGGGACAACGCGCCGCGATGCGCCCGGTGCTACGCCGACAAAGGCAAGACCTACGATCTCACCCCGGACACGCCGGAGTGGACCGAACACAAGGCCACCGACCACAGCTGGGCGGAATGGCGCAACGAACACGAGGCATCCCGATGACCGAACGTACCCTGATCAAGCTGGCCGAGGTGCAGAAGCGCACGGCCCTGAGCCGAAGCTCCATTTACGCCAAGGTTGCCGCGGGGGCATTCCCAAGGCCTGTGAAGCAGGGAGCCTCTTCGGTCTGGGTCGATACCGAGGTACAAGCCTGGACTGACGCCCTAATTGAACGGCGCGATACCATTGCCGCCTGAAGGCACGGGCGTGAGGAGCAACGGTCATGGATTGGGCACAGGCTATCTTAAGCGGCACGATCTCGGCGGCGGCATCGCTCGGGACCGTGTACTTACGCTCATATGTAGGGGAGCGCGGGAAGAATCGCGCCACGAAGGATGATATCGAGGAGCTGACGCATAAAGTTGAGGCCGTGCGGGACGAGTATGCACGTGGTATCACCGAGTTGTCGGCGTCAATGAATGCACGGAACAGCCTTCGAATACTTGCCGGAGAGAAGAGGCTAGCCACGCACCAGGAAGCGTACTCTCGGTGGCATGCGCTGCTGTTGAAGGCCGCGTTCGAAGACGGCAGGAAATATGCTGACGAATGCGCGTTATGGTGGATGGACAATGCGCTTTATCTGGACGCGGAGCCTAGGAATTGTTTCATCCTGGCCGTCGCGGCAGCGCGGGTCCACTTCGAGCTCGTAGAGTCCAATCGAGGAAAGGGACCTGACGCGGTGCGAGCTGTTGTTGCCAACATGAATACGGTCCGGGCAGCCGGACCTGCAATAGTTAAGGCATGCGAATTGCCACCGATCGCCGCGGACACCGGCCAGGATGTCCCAGCCGAGCCCCCACAAGTTCCATCACCAACTGTCACTTTTGCACCGCACCACGATGAAAAGGGATGACCGTCGCGCCAAGCCGTAGCGAGTCGGGTAGGTCGGCCCACGCCTGCATCATCTTCCGTCGTTCCGGAAGGTACCGGGCATAGTTGTAGGCAGCGCGCACGCAGTCTTTCTCGCAGTGCGCCAGCTGCCGCTCAATCCAGTCACCGTTAAACCCCTCCTCTTTGAGAAGGGTCGAGGCCATCGAGCGGAATCCGTGGGCCGTCATCTGGTTCGTGACGTAGCTCATCCGGCGCAATGCCGCGTTGATCGTGTTCTCGCTCACGGGCCTGCTCGGGCCGCGCAGCGAGGGGGAACACGTACCGGCCTCGCCCGTGACAGGGCGGATCTCATCGAGGACAGCGCGCGCCTGGCGCGACAATGGGACGATGTACGGTGTTCCCATCTTCATTTTTCCAGGGGGAATCCTCCACTCGTCACCGTCCACGTTGATCTCGTTCCATTCCCATGATCGTAGCTCACCGGGGCGAACGAACGTCAACGCGGAAAGGAGCAGCGCGCACCGTGTGGAAATATGTCCAGTGAACGAATCGATCGCGCGCATCAGCTCGCCCACCGCTTCCGTACGGGTCAGACTCGCGTGATGGCGAACATGGGCGGTCGTGAGCACACCGCGCAGATCGGCGGTTGGATCTCGATCTCCCCTCCCGGTGCCGATCGCATAGCGAAATACCTGCCCACACCGCTGCTTCAGCCGTTGAGCAGTCTCAAGCTTTCCAAGGCTTTCGGGGCGGCGCAGCAGTACGAGCATTTCCGGCGGAGTGAGTGATCTGATCGGGCGTTTACCGATCCACGGCAACGCGTACGTCTCAAAGAGCCAGATGGCCTTATCGCGTGTGGCAGGTGACCACTTGGCCTTCGTCCGCATCCACTCCCGCGCGATGGCCTCGAACCCATCGTCCGCGGAGAGCATCGCAAGTGCCTTCTCCTGCCGCCTAACGTCCGCAGGATCGTCGCCCCTGGCGAGAATGTCTCGCTGTTTATCTCGGCCCCTCCTGGCGTCTTGCAGAGACATCTGAGGGTAACTACCGAGGTCGATCATCCTGCCCTTCCCACCGAAACGGTATCGGAAGCGCCAGGCTTTAAAACCGGTGGGCCTTACTTCAATGCACAAGCCCAGCATGTCCGCTACGCGGTAGACGGACGGACGCGGCTTAAGCGAACGAAGTTTCGTATCAGTCAAAGCTGCCATGTGAGTAACGCCGGGAGCGAAGTCGAGATTCGCGAACTTTACTCACGTGCTTACTCACATGCTTGACTGGATGCTGGTGGACGCAGGTGGACCGCAATGCACCTAAAACCTAGCATTTGCGCCGACTTAGTGGACCTAGATGGACTTGCATGGACGCCCTTGGAAGCGTCTCTGGTGCCCGGAGTGGGACTCGAACCCACATACCCTTTCGGATGAGGGATTTTAAGTCCCTTGCGTCTACCGGTTTCGCCATCCGGGCGGAAAGAAAAAAGGCGCCTCCGCGTCAGCGGGTGCGCCTTGGAATGCGATGGAGGCCGAGGTCGGAATCGAACCGGCGTACGCGGATTTGCAGTCCGCTGCATGACCACTCTGCCACCCGGCCATCGCTTGCGCAGCGCGAAGAGTATCCGCGTAGCGCTTAAAAAACAAAACCCCGGATGTCCGAGGTTTTGTGGAATTACTTGGAGCGGGAAACGAGACTCGAACTCGCGACCCCGACCTTGGCAAGGTCGTGCTCTACCAACTGAGCTATTCCCGCGTCGTTGTCCGGCTATTTTAGATCAGATGGGAAATGTGTCAACCACCTTGCACCGTATTTTTTTCACTTTTTTTCACCTCGTCTGAATCCCCGCGCAAACTGGGCCATGCGGCGCGCAGGTAGTCCAGGCCCGACCAGATGGTCAGCACGCCAGCGATCACCAGCAGGGCTTCGCCTATGTGGTACAGGCGCAGGGTCTCGGCGTCGTGCTGGAGCAGGAGCACCACCAGGGCGGCCATCTGCATGGCGGTCTTCAGCTTGCCCAGGAAGGCGACCTTCACCTTGGAACGCGCGCCGATCTGGGCCATCCACTCGCGCAGGGCCGATACGCTGATCTCGCGCCCGACGATGACCGAGGCGGTCACCGCCATCAATATTCCCTGCCAGCCACCGGGGTGGGACTGAACCAGGAGAAACAACGTGACCGCCACCATCAACTTGTCGGCCACCGGGTCGAGGAAGGCGCCGAAGGCGGACGTGAGGTTCAGGCGCCGCGCCAGGTAGCCGTCCAGCCAGTCCGTGAAGGCGGCCAGCACGAAGACGAGGGCCGCCGTGAGGTTCGCGCCGCGGAACGGCAGGTAGTAGACGATGACCATCACCGGCAGCAGCAGCACGCGGAACAGGGTCAGCCAGGTGGGGAGATTGATTCGCATAGGTCGGCCGGTACGGGAGACGTGCCACGTGGGCTCGCCCTGGTTCAATCAAGGATGCAGCATGGCATAGATGCGTTCGGCGAGGCCGCGATCAATCCCCTTCACGCTCATCAGTTCCTCGACGCCGGCGGCTTCCACGCCCGCCAACCCGCCGAAGGCCTTGAGAAGGGCTGCGCGACGGCGCGCACCCACGCCCGCCACGTCCTCGAGGGTACTCCGCTCGCGTGCGGCTTCGCGCCGCCGGCGGTGTCCACTGATGGCGAAACGGTGCGCTTCGTCACGCACCGCCGCCACGAGGTGAAGCGCGGGCGACGCCGTGCCGGGGTGCAGGGTCTTGCCGCTCTCGGCAAGCACCAGGGTCTCCTCCCCGGCGCGCCGGCCGGGCCCCTTGGCGACACCGACCACGCGGATGCCACCGACACCCAGTTCGCGCAGGACGTCCACCGCCTGCGCCACCTGTCCGGTACCGCCGTCGATCAGAAGGATGTCGGGCTTGACGCCGCCCTCCACGACTTTCCTGAACCGGCGGGTCAAGGCCTGATGCATCGCCGCGTAGTCGTCGCCCGGCGTGATGCCGGTGATGTTGAAGCGCCGGTAGTGCGACTTCTCCGGCCCCTCAGGACCGAAAACCACGCATGAGGCGACGGTCAATTCACCGCGTGTGTGGCTGATGTCGAAGCACTCGATGCGCCGCGGCGTCGTGTCCAGGGCGAGCACTTTCTGCAGGTCGTCGAAACGCGCCAGCAACGTATGGCGGCTGGCAAGCCGCGACGTAAGGGCCGCGCTGGCGTTGCGCTGGGCCATTTCCAGGAAGCGCGCGCGTTCGCCGCGGACGCTCGGCTTGAGCGACACGGTGTACCCCGCGTGATCCGACAGGACCGATGCCAGCACATCCGCGTCTTCCACCGGATCGCTCAGCACCAGCTCACGTGGCACCTGGCGCTCCAGGTAGTACTGGGCGATGAACTGCGAAAGCACGTCCGACAGGGACGCGTCGGTCGGCAGCCTCGGGAAGAAATCGCGCGAGCCCAGGCTCACGCCATTGCGGAAGAACATCACGCTCACGCAGGCCATGCCACCTTCCATGCAGCAGGCGATCACGTCCATGTCCGCACTGGCACCCTGCACGAAATGCTGAGCCTGCAGCCGGCGCAGAGCCGCCACCTGGTCACGCAACGTGGCGGCGCGCTCGAAATTCAGCGCCTTCGAGGCATCTTCCATCGCGACGGCGAGTTCGTCGATCACGGCGCTGCTGCGGCCTTCGAGGAACATCTCCGCGTGGCGGACATCGTTCTTGTAGTCCTCGACCTCGATCAGACGCACGCACGGCGCACTGCAACGACCGATCTGGTGCTGCAGGCAGGGGCGCGAACGGTTCCTGAAATAACTGTCCTCACATTGCCGCACCTTGAACAGCTTCTGCATCAGGCCGAGGCTTTCACGAACGGCGAAGGTGCTCGGATAGGGACCGAAGTAACGCCCCGGGCCGGCCTTGGCGCCACGGTGGAAGGCCAGGCGTGGGTAGTCCTCGCCGCCCGACAGGTAGATGTAGGGGTAGCTCTTGTCGTCGCGCAGGACGATGTTGTATCGCGGCTTGAGCGACTTGATCAGTTGCGATTCAAGCAACAATGCCTCGCCGGCCGTGCGCGTGAGGGTGACCTCCGCGCGGGCGATCTGCGACACCATCGAGGCGATGCGCGGATCCATCGGCGGCTTCAGGAAATAATTGCCGACGCGCTTCTTGAGGTTGGCCGCCTTGCCGACGTAAAGCAGCTCGTCCTCCGCGTCGAAATAGCGGTAGACGCCGGGCGAGGTGGTGAGGTGGCGGACGAAGGCCTTGCCGTCGAACGGATGCGACTCGGTGTGCTCCATCCCGCCATTTTACCGCGTCGGCGAGCGGCGGACGCGAAAACGCCGACATGGTGATGGGCCATGCCGGCGAGGACCTTCCGTGGGAGCGTCGCCTGTCCTTCAGGGGGTGAGTGTGGCGACAGGGATAGGTTACGTCGTCGCCCTATCCGGCGCGCCCGGCGAAGCCCGATAGGGCGCCTAGGGCAATCCCGGCCCCGCTTGCAGGGGAATCCCTACAGGCGGCTCTGACCGCCGCCGGCCAGCCAACGCTCCGCGCGGACCAGGTCGTCCGGGGTGTCGATGCCCGGCGGGAACGGCTCAGGCGTCGGTCTGACCGAAATGGCGTACCCGTGCTCCAGGGCCCTCAGTTGTTCCAGCGATTCGGCCTGCTCCAGGGGGGTACGCGGCAGGGCCGCCAAACGCCGCAGGAATCCGGCCCTGTAGGCGTAGATGCCGATGTGCCTCAGGAACGGTACCCCCGCGGGCAGCACGCCACGATCGCCCGCGAAGGCATCCCGGGCCCAGGGGGCCGGTGCACGGGTGAAATACAGGGCGCGGCCATTCCCGCCGCGCACCACCTTCACGATATTCGGGTCGAAGAGTTCATCGGCGTGTTCGATCGGCGTGGTCAGGGTCGCCATCGGCGCATCGTCGCCCGCCAGCGTCGCCACCACGGCACGGATGCCAGCGGCGGGGGCGAACGGCTCGTCACCTTGCAGGTTGACCACCACGGTGTCGTCCGGCCAACCGAAATGGGAGGCGGTCTCGGCGATGCGATCGCTGCCCGACGCATGGTCCGGGCGGGTCATGCAGACGAGGATGTCGCCGCAGCCCCTGAGTTCGCGGGTGACGCGTTCGTCGTCGGTGGCGACCACGACTTGCGCCGCCCCGGCCTGCCCCGCCCGCTCTGCCACGCGGCGAATCATCGATTCGCCCGAGATCTTGAGCAGCGGCTTGCCCGGCAGCCGGGTGGAGCCGAAGCGCGCAGGCACCACGACGACGAACGGGGGGATCTTTTCGGCCATGACGATATCCGCTGACAGGAAAGCGAAGCGTAGCGCCTTCCCGCCAGCGGAGGAACGCGTCAGGCAGTGGCGCTCAGACGGAAGCCCACGCCATTGGCCAGTTCCATGAATCCCGGGAACGACGTTGCCACGTTGGCGCAATCGCCGATCGCAATGGGTGCCGAGGCGACAAGCCCGGCGATGGCGAAGCTCATGGCGATGCGGTGATCGCCGTGGCTGTCGATGCTGCCGCCACCGATCGTGCCGCCGCGGATGATCGCGCCATCGGGCAGTTCGTCGACGAGGACGCCGCAGGCTTTCAGGCCATGGGCCATGCTGGCGATCCGGTCGGATTCCTTCACTCGCAATTCGGCCGCGCCACGGATCGTCGTCATGCCCTCGGCCACCGCCGCGGCCACGAACAGCGCCGGAAATTCATCGATCATGTCAGGCACGATCTCCAGCGGCAACGCCACGCCGTGCAGGGGCGCATGACGCACGACCAGGTCACCGATGTCTTCGCCACCGCTGTTGCGCTCGTTCTCCACGCGGATATCCGCGCCCATGAGTTCCAGCGCGGCGAGCAAGCCGGTGCGGCGTGGATTGAGGCCCACGGCCTTCAGGCGCAATTCGGAGCCGGGCACGATGCAAGCGGCGACGATGAAGAACGCCGCGGACGAGAAATCCGCCGGCACGTCGACATCGACGGCACGCAGCAGATGACCACCTTCCAGACGGGCGCGGCCGGGCGAATACTCGATCGGCCAGCCGAAGGCCTTCAGCATGCTCTCGGTGTAGTCGCGCGTCGGATGAGGTTCCACGACCTCCGTAAAGCCCTCGGCGTACAGGCCTGCCAGCAACAAGGCGGACTTGATCTGCGCGCTGGCCACGGGCGGCTCATAAGCGATGCCCTTCAAGCCCGTCCCGCCACGGATACGCAGCGGTGGCTTGCCATCGTTCGTCTCGATCGACGCACCCATTGCTTCGAGGGGGTCGGTCACCCGGCGCATGGGCCGGCGCGACAAAGACTCATCGCCCACCAGGACGGAATCGAACTCCTGGCCCGCCAGGAGACCCGCAAGCAGGCGCATGCCGGTACCGGCATTGCCGCAGTCCAACGCATCGGCCGTTCCGCGCAAGCCGTGCAGGCCGACGCCGTGAACGATCCGCTCGCCCGGTGCGGGTGTCTCGAAACGCACGCCCAGTTTGCCGAGGATGGCCGCTGTCGCGCGCGTGTCCTCGCCCTCGAGGAAACCACGGATATGCGACACACCCTCGGCGATGGCACCGAACATCAGCGCGCGATGCGATACCGACTTGTCACCAGGCACGACGATCTCGCCGCGCAACGGCCCTCCTGCGGCGCTCGTCCAATCCATGCGACTCATGGCAGGCTCTCCAGCAGGCGTTCAAGTTCGCCACGGCTGCCGATGCTTATCCGCAGCGTGTGCGGCAAACGGTATCCCGCCATCGGCCGCACGATTACGCCGCGCTCGAACAGGTGCGCCTCGAACGCCGCTGCGTCACGGCCGAGATCCATGAGCAGGAAGTTGGTCTGCGACGGCAGCACGCGCAGGCCTCTTGCCGTCAGTTCGCCGGCGAGCCATGCACGATCGCGTCGATTCGTATCGCGCACGCGGGCGCGGTGTTCATGATCGGCGAGCGCCGCTTCCGCCGCGGCGAGGGCCACGGCGTTGACGTTGAACGACTCTCGCAAGCGTTCGCATACCGCGGCCACGGAGGGATGGCTCAGCATGTAGCCGATGCGCAAGCCCGCCAGCGCATAGGCCTTGGAGAACGTGCGCGTGACAGCCAGGTTCGGGAAACGGCTGGTCAGGTGCAACGCGGTGCTCAGTCCCTCGGCGTCCACGTATTCGTGGTACGCCTCGTCGATCACCACGAGCGTTCGTTCCGGAATTTTCCCGAGGAATGCTTCAAGCGCGACATCGGTGAACCACGTACCCGTGGGATTGTTCGGATTGGCCAGGTAGACCAGGCGCGTATCGGGCGTGACCGCCGACGCGATGGCGTCGAGGTCGTGTCCGTACGGTGCGTGCGGATGATCCGCCGGCAACGCGGGTACGGCGATCGAAGGCGCGCCAGCCGCCGCCGCCGCGATGGGAAACACCGCGAAACCGTATTGCGAGTGCACCACAGGGTGCTCCGCATCGGCGAAGCACTGCGCCATCAGCATCAGCAGTTCATGCGAGCCGTTGCCCAGGGTGATGCCCTGAACCGGCACGCCGAGTTCCGACGAAAGCTTCTGTTTCAGCGAGGCACCGAGCGGATCAGGATAGCGCCAGATGTCCTCCAGCACGTGCGTGGCGGCACGCATGGCGAGCTTGCTCGGCCCCAGCGGATTTTCATTGGAGCCCAGTTCGGAAAGCACGGCACCGAAACGCAGGCGCAGCGCGGGAAGGTCGTGGCCGGGGTCGTAGGCACGGAGTGCCGACGTCGCCCTGTTGGCGAGCGCGGCGGCATCGAATGATGAGGTCATGGCAAGGCGACAGGGTAGGAGCCGAGAACGCGCACGTCGGCGGCGGCAGGTTTCATTTCTTCGAGCGCGGCCTGCAAGGCCGCGTCCTCCACATGACCGGACACGTCGATGAAGAACGCGTACTGCCACTTGCCCGTATGTGCCGGGCGGGACTCGATTCGGTTCATGCTGATGCCATGATGCGCAAGCGGGCTCAGCACGTCGTACAACGCGCCGGGTTTGTCGCGCACCGATACCAGCAGCGAGGTACGGTCGTTGCCCGAGGGCGGAAAGATCGAGCGGCCGATGACGAGGAAGCGCGTGGTGTTGTCGGAACGGTCCTCGATCGGCCCCGCGACCGTCTTCAGCCCATAGACGCGGCCCGCCGTTTCGCCGGCGATGGCGGCCGATTCCGGCGACAACCGTGCGGTGCGCGCGGCTTCGGCGTTGCTCGACACCGGTACGCGCTCGACGTGCGGCAGGTTCACGCGCAACCAGCCCTGGCACTGCTGTAACGATTGCGGATGCGAATAGACACGCTTCACGTCCTTCAGTTCGCCCGACAGCGAAAGCAGGTTCTGGTGGACACGCAGTTCCACCTCACCGCAGATCGTGGCCTTGGACACCAGGAACATGTCCAGGGTCATCTGGATCATGCCCTGCCCCGAGTTCTCAACGGGCACCACGCCGAAGTCGGCGTTGCCGGCGGCCACTTCCTGGAACACTTCCTCGATGCTGCCCAGCGGCAGCCCATAGGCGGCATGGCCGAAATGCTTGCGCACGGCCTGTTCGCTGAATGTGCCCTCGGGACCGAGGAATCCGATCTTCAAGGGCTGCTGCTGTGACAGGCACGACGACATGATCTCGCGGAACAGGCGCACCAGTTCCGCGTTCGGAAGCGGCCCGTCGTTGCGGTCGATGACGCCACGAAGTACCTGGGCTTCCCGTTCGGGCCGGTAATACTCCACCGCCGCCTTCAACGGGCCCTTGGCCCGGCCGACCTGCTGTGCCCAACGGGCGCGTTCGCTGATGAGCGACTGCAGTTGCTGGTCGATGCTGTCGATGCGCGTACGCGCCTCGGTCAGCGTGGTTTGTTTATCGGCCTTGTCGGCGGGGGTCTTGCTCATGGACGTCCAGGCGGCTAAGTGGTTGCAATTGAAACGGTTATCGCCGCGATGCCATGTTGCAGCGCGGCGACCTCCGACTTTAACCGTGCCGCGTGGCAAAGTCCCGCATGAATTGCACCAGGGCGTCCACGGCCGCCTGCGGCACCGCGTTGTACAACGACGCGCGCATGCCGCCCACGGCCTTATGGCCCTTCAAAGCGAGCAGACCTTCCGCTTCCGATTCCGCGAGGAAGGCCGCGTCCAGCGACGCGTCGTGCAAAGTGAATGGCACGTTCATGCGCGAGCGGGCGTGCACCGCGATGGGACTGCGATAGAACCCGCCCGAACCGTCGATGGCGTCGTACAAAGTCTTCGCCTTGCGCGTGTTCCGTTCGCCCATCGCCACGAGGCCGCCCTGCTGCTCCAGCCATTCGAAGGTGAGGCCGGCCAGATACCAGCCCCAGGTGTTGGGTGTGTTGAGCATGGAGTCGTTCGCGGCGTGCTCGGCGTAGCGGAAGATCTTCGCCATCGGCCGGCCCTGACGCGCCAGCAAGTCGTCGCGCACGATCATCACCACCAGGCCCGACGGCCCGATGTTTTTCTGCGCACCGGCATAGATCAGGCCGAAGCGCGACACATCCAGCGGGCCGGACAGGATGTTCGACGACATGTCGGCGACCAGTGGCACCTGACCCACGTCGGGGACGTCGTGGAACTCGACGCCCTGGATGGTTTCGTTCGGCGTGTAATGCACGTAGGCCGCATGAGGGTTCAAGGTCCAGGTGTCGCGCGGCGGCAGGTCTAGGAAATTCGCCGTTGCCGAACTGCCGGCCACGCGCGCCTCGACATAGGGCGAGGCCTCGCGCACGGCCTTTTCGCTCCAGTGGCCGGTCACGATGTAGTCCGCACTACCGCCTTCGGGCGCGAGGTTCATCGGAATCTGGGCGAAATGCTGGGTCGCGCCGCCTTGCAGAAACAGCACCTTGTATCCCTCGGGCACCGACAACAGACCGCGCAGCCGGCGTTCGGCGTCGGCGGCCAGTTCCATGAAGCGCTTGCCGCGGTGGGACAGTTCCATCACGGAGGCGCCCGACCCATTCCAGTCGAGCATTTCCGCCTGTGCGCGCCGCAGCACCGCTTCCGGCAAGGCCGCGGGACCCGCACTGAAATTCCAGACTCTGCTCACGTGATTCTCTCGGCCGGTGGGGAACGGCCATTATGCCGTTCGCGAGGCCACTCAGAACTGGACGAACAAGACCAGCGCGATGCCCAAAGCGAGCACCGCCGCGGTGAGGATCAGCCACCAGACGTCGCCACGCGGACCCGCGACATCCTCAGGAAGCGGCTCGGGCTCCGGCTCGGGCATGATCACCTTCGGCTCCGCGGCCCAACCGGGCCCATCGACGATGAAGCGATGCGAGGCGACGCCCAACTGGTCGCCGGGCTGCAGCGAGGCGCGAACGACCTTCACCCCGTTCACCCGCACGGCGTGTCGCGCAGGCACCCGGGACGCGTCCAGCACGAGCTCGCCGCCTTCCCATGCAAGGACCAGCAAGGCCGCGTCGTTGCCGGGCAATTCGAGCGGCATCGCCCCATGGCTGGCACCGAGCTCGATGCGGTCGCCCAGTGGAACCACGCGTCCCGAAAGCGGCCCGGCCACGGGCCGCAGCGCCACGGTGCAACGTGATGCGGTGGGTTCGATGGTTTCCCGCGCCTCGAGGTCCGCGTCGTCGCGGATCAGCATGCGGCAATCGCCCAGCGAGAGGCTGTCTCCAGGGCGGAGCAGCGCACGCTCGCGAACAGGACGCGCATTGACGTAGACACGGCCGGTGTCAGGGGCGACTTCCAGCACCAGTCCGCGGCGGTCGCGATGCAGGGTGACATGGCGCGCGGCGACCTGGGCTTCGGACACGACGAGGTCGTTGTCGTCCGCACGGCCGATGGTCAGCACGGGCCGTGACCAATGGAAATCACCGCGAGCCGAGCTGACGAATTCGATGCGCATGGAAGAACCGGGACGTTGACGACGCGACTTTAGCAGAGTGCGGTATCTGATTGAACGCAAAGGTGTCGCTGCCTTCAGGGAGGAACCGCTGTTAAACTCGCCGCTTTCACGCACGAGGATTCCACGATGGCGAAGATCGACATCCGCCGGCCCCACGGGACGACCATCGAGGGAGCCCGCGCCGTCGTCGACAAGGTGGCCGCGCGCATGAGCGAGAAGTTCGGCACCGAGGGTACGTGGCAGGGCGATACGCTTACCTTCGCCCGCTCGGGTGTGAAGGGCGCGATCGCGGTCACGCCCAGTGAAGTTCACGTCACGGCGGAGCTCGGCATGCTGCTCTCGCCCTTGCGAGGCACGATCGAGGACGAGATCCGCCGGAAGCTGGACGAACAGTTCGGCTGAGGCTGGGTGGCCTGGGGCCGCCTGCTATGGCATACTAAGGGACTTATGCGGCCATTCCGGCCGTTCACGCCGACCCGGAACACATGGCAAAAGACGACGTCATCGAAATGGAAGGTACGGTCCAGGAGACCTTGCCCAACACCATGTTCCGCGTGCAGCTCGAGAACGGGCACGTCATTACCGCCCATATCTCCGGCCGCATGCGCAAGCATTACATCCGTATCCTCACAGGCGACAAGGTGAAGGTCGAAATGACCCCCTACGACCTGACCAAGGGACGCATCACGTACCGCATGAAGTAAAGGCGCCACGCGCCGGCCTCATCGGGACATGAAAAAGCCGCGGCATGGCCGCGGCTTTTTTTGTTGATGCGGGATCGCAAGACCCCGCCCTCGTTTACGCGGGAACCGTGGCCGGCTCGGCCGACTCGGTCTCCACGTGCAGCTCGTCGCCCTCCACCGACAGGGTGACCTTGCCGCCCTCGGCCAGCTTGCCGAAGAGCAGTTCGTCCGCCAGCGCGCGCTTGACCTTGTCCTGGATCACGCGGGCCATCGGGCGTGCGCCCATCTGCGGGTCGAAGCCGTGCTCCGCCAACCAGCGGCGGGCTTCCGGCGAAACATCCACGCTCACCTTCTTCTCCGACAGCTGCGTTTCCAACTCGATCAGGAACTTGTCCACCACACGCAGGATGTGGTCGAAATCCAGCGCGTTGAACTGGATCACCGCGTCCAGGCGGTTGCGGAACTCAGGCGTGAACATGCGACGGATGGTCTCCATGGCGTCCGGGGCGTGGTTCTGCTTCACGAAACCGATGCCGCGGCGCGAAGCCAGCTGGGCGCCCGCGTTCGTGGTCATCACGATGATCACGTTCTTGAAGTTCGCCTCGCGACCGTTGGTATCTGTCAGCACACCGCGATCCATGACCTGGAGCAGGATGTTGTAGACGTCCGGGTGGGCCTTCTCGATCTCGTCCAGCAGCAGCACGCAGTGCGGATGCTTGGTGATCTGCTCGGTGAGCAGGCCGCCCTGGTCGAAACCGACATAGCCCGGAGGCGCACCGACCAGGCGCGACACCGAATGCGCTTCCATGTATTCCGACATGTCGAAGCGGACCATCTCGATACCCAGCTGCATGGCGAGCTGACGGGTCACTTCCGTCTTGCCGACGCCGGTGGGACCCGCGAGCAGGAAGCTGCCGATCGGCTTGGACGGATCGCCCAGGCCGGACCGCGCCATCTTGATCGAGGATGCCAGGGCCTCGATGGCCGCGTCCTGGCCGAAGACCACCATCTTCAGATTGCGCTCGAGGTTACGCAGCACGTCACGATCCGAGGCCGAGACCTGCTTGGCCGGGATACGCGCCATCTTGGCGATGATGTACTCGATCTCGGGCACGTCGATCTTGCCCGTACGCTCTTCCTCCGGCAGCAGGCGCTGGCGGGCACCGGCCTCGTCGATGACGTCGATGGCCTTGTCCGGCAGCAGGCGATCCGGGATGTGCTTGACCGACAGGTCCACGGCCGCACGCAGCGCCTCACCGGTGTACTCCACCGAGTGATGCTCTTCGAACCGGCTCTTCAGGCCGCGCAGGATCTCGATCGAGTCGGCCACGGTGGGCTCGACCACGTCGATCTTCTGGAAGCGGCGTGCCAGGGCGCGGTCCTTCTCGAAAACGCCGCGGAACTCCTGGAACGTGGTGGAGCCAATGCAACGCAACTCGCCCGACGCCAGCATGGGCTTGATCAGGTTGGAGGCGTCCATGGTGCCGCCCGACGCCGAACCGGCACCGATGATGGTGTGGATCTCGTCGATGAACAGGATGGCGTTCGGCTGCTTCTTCAGCTGGGCGATGACGGCCTTCAGGCGCTTTTCGAAGTCGCCGCGGTACTTGGTGCCGGCGACCAGAGCACCGAGGTCGAGCGACCAGATGGTGCAGTCTTCCAGCACTTCCGGTACCTGACCCTCGACGATGCGCTTGGCCAGGCCCTCGGCCAGCGCTGTCTTGCCCACGCCCGCGTCACCCACGTAGAGGGGGTTGTTCTTGCGGCGGCGGCAAAGCACCTGGATGGTGCGCTCGACTTCGTCCTGGCGACCGATCAGGGGGTCGATCTTGCCCTGGATGGCCAGTTCGTTCAGGTTGGCGGCGTATTCGTTAAGCGGATTGCCCTTGCCTTCGCCGCCCTCCTCGCCGTCACGCTCGGCGTTCGGTGCCGCGGCGGCCGACTCGTCGCCGATCTTGGCGATGCCGTGCGAGATGTAATTGACCACGTCCAGGCGCGTAATTTCCTGCTGGTGCAGGAAATACACGGCATGGGAGTCCTTCTCGCCGAAAATGGCCACCAGCACGTTGGCGCCGGTGACTTCCTTACGGCCGGACGACTGCACGTGGTAGACCGCTCGCTGGAGCACGCGCTGGAAGCCCAGCGTGGGCTGTGTATCGCGCTCGTCGCCGGCCGGAAGCACCGGTACCGTCTCGGCGATAATCCGCTGGAGATCGGCCGCCAGGCGCGGCAGATCGACGCCGCAGGCGCGCAGGGCGGCCAGGGCGGAGGTGTTTTCCGTCAGGGCGAGCAGCAGGTGCTCCACGGTCATGAATTCGTGGCGCTGCTCACGGGCCTGCTTGTAGCAGTGCCCGATGGTGACTTCTAGATCCTTGCTGAACATACGGACCGTCTCCGATAGCTGTGGGCGGCGGGGAACCAGCCCCTTGTCAATGCCGCATGAACTCCAGATGGGGGATCGGCTACATCTTTTCCATAGTGCACAAGAGCGGGTGCTGATGAGACCGTGAGTATTCGTTGACCTGGGTCACCTTCGTTTCTGCCACCTCCCGGGTGAACACGCC
This sequence comes from Luteibacter sp. W1I16, assembly GCF_050434905.1. Classification (NCBI taxonomy): domain Bacteria; kingdom Pseudomonadati; phylum Pseudomonadota; class Gammaproteobacteria; order Lysobacterales; family Rhodanobacteraceae; genus Luteibacter; species Luteibacter sp. W1I16. The sequence goes on along the minus strand of NZ_JBNDJJ010000001.1, from coordinate 3,679,095 downwards.
GCAGACGCCCTTCCCTCGCGTGTGTACATGAAGCATGACCTGCACCGCCCGCTCCTGGTCCATGCCGAAGAAACTGCGCAATACCTCGATCACGAAATCCATCGGCGTGAAGTCGTCGTTCAGCAGGACGACCTGGAACAGCGGCGGCCTGGCGGTTTCTGGGCGGGAGGTCTCGATGGCGAGGCCGTGCCCGCGCTCACTTTCCTGATCGTGTTCGTGTTCGTGGGACATTCAGTTCGGAGCCTTCGATACGCGAATTGTTTATACACCGGAATCCGGCCCGCTTTCCGGGTCGATTCCCACAGGTAATGGCACAATATGCCTTTTTCCAGAGTCACCTATCTCATTAAGCCGATGCCGCAGACTTCTTCTTCCGCCGAAAACGTGTGGTGCCCCCGGGTAACGGCGGCTTGCGTGGTCGCGCGCGGCGACCGGTACCTGATCGTCGAGGAGGAGGTGGCCGGCGAACTCGCCTATAACCAGCCTGCGGGCCACCTCGATCCGGGCGAGACCCTGCAGGCGGCGGCCGTGCGCGAAACGCTCGAGGAGACCGGCTACGGTGTCACCCTCGACAGCTTCATCGGTGCGTGGCAATGGGTGAATCCCGAGCACGGGGAGCAAGTGCTGCGTTTCGCCTTCGCCGGCCATGTCACCTCGCACGATGCCGGCCGGCCACTCGATACGGGGGTGCGGCGCGCGCTGTGGCTGCGTCGCGACGAAATCGAAGCGCTGGGCGCACGCCTGCGCACCCCGTTGATCCTGCAGACGATCGATGCCTGGCTGGATGGCCGGCGGCTTTCCCTGGATACGGTGTCGAGCCTCTTGCCGGAGGTGTCCGGGTGAAAGTGATCCTCGGCGTCTCCGGCGGCGTGGACTCCTCGGTCGCGGCCCTCCTGCTCCAGCAGGCGGGGCACGAGGTCGAGGGCATGTTCATGCAGAACTGGGAGGAAGACGACCGCTCCGGCCCCTGCACCACCGACGACGACCGCAAGGACGCCGTCGCCGTATGTGGCCGCCTCGGCATCCCTTTCCACGCGCGGAACTTCGCGGGTGAGTACTGGGACGGCGTGTTCGAGTATTTCCTGGCCGAATATGCCGCCGGACGCACCCCCAATCCGGACGTCCTCTGCAATCGCGAGATCAAGTTCAAGACATTCCTGGAACACGCGCAGGCCCTTGGCGCCGAAAAAATCGCGACGGGTCATTACGCCCGCGTCGACTTCCGCGATGAACGGTACCGCCTTCTCCGTGCCGTCGACGCCGCCAAGGACCAGAGCTACTTCCTGCATGCGCTCGGCCAGAAGCAACTCGCCGCCACCTTGTTCCCGGTGGGTGAGATCGAGAAGCCGCGGGTACGCGAGATGGCCCGCGAAGCCGCCCTGCCGACGCATGCGAAGAAGGACTCCACCGGCATCTGCTTCATCGGCGAGCGCGACTTCCGCGCCTTTCTCGCCCAATACCTGCCGGCCAGGCCCGGCCAGATGGTCGATCCCGACGGCAGGGTCATCGGTGAGCACCAGGGCGTGATGTACTACACCCTCGGCCAACGCAACGGCCTGGGTATCGGCGGTCGCGCGGATGCTCCGAACGAACCCTGGTACGTCGTCGGCAAGGATGTCGCCACCAATGCGCTGATCGTCGCGCAGGGAGGCGAGAACCGGTGGCTGCAATCGAACCGCCTGATCGCCACCGACATCACCTGGGTCGCCGGCGAGCCACCGGCCCTGTCGTTCCGCTGCACCGCGAAGACGCGTTATCGCCAGTCCGACCAGGACTGCCATGTGGAGATCCGCGGCGATACCTTGCATGTATCGTTCGATGAGCCACAGCGTGCGGTGACGCCCGGACAATCGGTCGTCCTGTACGACGGCGAGGCCTGCCTGGGCGGCGCGGTGATCGCCGCGACCGACGCGCCCTACGGTGGCCTGGCGTGAGCCCGCCCATTCCCCCTACCTTTCCCGAGCTTTTCGCATGAATGAAGAACGCGTCCTCGCCCTCGCCGGGGTTTTCCAGGGTGTCGCCCTCGCGCAGCAACTGGCTACCGAGGGGCGGTGCGACGAGGCGGCTTTCGAAGCCAGCCTTGCCAGCGTGTTCCGCATCGACGCCGATTCGGTGGCGTCCGTCTATGGCGGTGTCTCGGGAGTGAGGAAGGGGCTACGTACGCTGGTCGCGCAATTCGAGGACCAGACCCGTGACGTGGCGGTGATGCGCATGGCGATCACCGTCCTGCGCCTCGAACGCTCGCTGTCACGCAACCGCGGCCTGCTCGAACGCCTGCGCGAGGGCATCGTCGGTACGCAGCGCCAGGTCGAGCACTTCGGCATCGGTCATCCGAATGTCGCGGCGCGGCTGGCCGAGGTATACACCTCGACATTGTCGACGCTGAAGCCTCGCGTCATGGTCACCGGCACACCGTCGCACCTGCAGCAGAAGGCGAACGTGGACAAGGTACGGGCGGCCCTGTTGGCGGCCGTGCGTTCGGCGGTGCTGTGGAACCAGATTGGCGGCCGCCAATGGCACCTGCTGATCTACCGCAAGCAATGCGCGATGCTGGCCCGCGGCCTGCTGACTGGCTCCACCCTGGACGACGGCGGCTGACCGATCCCTAGGGCGACCTGGTTTTTTTTGCTTTGGGTGGGAAGCCGCCTAGGCGGCGATGGGTGCTTGCCATAACCCGGCCCGCTGCCGCGGGATCGCCGACAAAGTCGGCTCCCACAAGGGCCGGCTCCCACAAGGGCCGACTCGCAGCGCCAGACTCCAGCGCAATGCGCGTCCGGTGGGAAGCCGCCGCAATGCGCTTCTGGTGGGAAGCCGCCTAGGCGGCGACAGCCTACGAAGCCGCCGCATCCAGCCCCGGAATCGCCTCGGCCAACACCCGCAGCAAATCGCCGAACCGCGCCAGATCCTCCCGCCACGGCGTGGCATTCCGCCAGTACAGGGAGATGTGCCGCCCGGGCCGTGCACCCTCCACCGCCGCCAACACCACGTTCGGTATGGAACCCAGCCGCTCGTGCGCGAGGATCGGCACCAGCGTGTAACCACCCCGCAGCGCCACCAGCGTGGCCAGGCTTTCGATGCTCAGGTCCTGGATGCGCTCGGGCCGTGCGGAGCCGCTCATGCCGAGGTCGGACACGCCATTCCCGTGACTCTCGGCCATCAGCGTGGCGTCCGCCGCGTCCAGTTCGGTCAGCGCGATGGACATCCGTCCGGCCAACGGGTGCCCCGTATGCAACATCAGCTCGTAAGGCTCGAAGAATAGCGGGATGGATTCCAGCCCGGTGACGATCGCGCTGGGCGGCGCCAGCACGGCGTCCAGTTCACCCTCTTGCAAGCGGCGCAGCAAGCCGCGCGGCTTGCCCTCGGAAATGGTCAGCCGGGCACCCGGGAAACGCTGGGGGAACGGTTCGATGAAATGGGGTAGCAGGTAAGGCCCCAACGTGGAGGGCACCCCCAGCCGCAGTTCGCCGCCGAAAGCGACGTCCCCGGCCCGGGCGGCGTGCTCGAGGTGCTCGGCCGAAGCCAGCACGTCTTCTATATAGCCCAGCAGGCGTTGCCCGCTGGCGGTGGGCACCACACGGCGGCCACCGCGCTCGAACAGGGGCACGCCCAGCGCCTGTTCCACCTTCTGCACCTGGTGGGACAGGCCCGAGGGGCTGATGTACATGGCGCGGGCGGCGCTGTTGAAGCTGCCTTCCCGTGCCACGGCCTGGACCAGGGCGAGGTCCCGCAGCGATACCGAGGACAAGGCCATCGATATCATCGAACGCTGCGTGCCATCAAATACGTTTGCGCTCACGTGCTCCGGCCCTCATCCTTCCGCCGCCCAGATTTCGCGCGGCCTGCGCTACCGAATGGTCATTCTAGCCGGAGGCCGGTCTCACGGCGGTCGCACACCAGCGGCAGACTGCGCGATAATCGACGCCTTTGGCGGTCCGCAAGGGTCCGCCAGGCCTCCCCAGCTAAAGAACGCCACGCCAGGAGTACAGCATGAAAGACTCGTTCTCAGTCCGAGACAGTATCGAAGTCAACGGCAAGCGCCACACCATCGCCAGCCTGGCCAAGTTCGGCAACACGTTCGACATCAAGCGCCTGCCCTACTCGATGAAGATCCTGCTGGAGAACCTGCTCCGCCAGGAAGACGGCGTGAACGTCACCGCCAGGGAAATCGAGGCCGTGGCCAAGTGGGACGCCAAGGCCGAACCGGACACCGAGATCTCCTTCATGCCCGCCCGCGTCGTCCTCCAGGACTTCACCGGCGTACCCTGCGTGGTCGACCTGGCCGCCATGCGCGACGCCGTGACCAAGCTGGGCGGCGACCCGGACAAGATCAACCCGCTGGCACCGGCCGAACTGGTCATCGACCACTCGGTGCAGGTCGACACGTTCGGCTCGGAAAGCTCGCTCGAGCAGAACGTCGCCATCGAATTCGAGCGCAACCAGGAGCGCTACTCCTTCCTGCGCTGGGGACAGAAAGCCTTCAACAACTTCAAGGTAGTGCCGCCGCGCACCGGCATCGTCCACCAGGTGAACCTGGAGAACCTCGCCCGCGTCGTCTTCACCAGCGAAGTGGACGGTGAATCGTTCGCCTATCCCGACACCGTCTTCGGCACCGACTCGCACACCACGATGATCAACGGCCTCGGCGTGCTGGGCTGGGGCGTGGGCGGCATCGAGGCCGAGGCCGCGATGCTCGGCCAGCCGTCGTCCATGCTGATCCCGCAGGTCGTCGGCTTCCGCCTGAAGGGCAAGCTGTCGGAAGGCGTCACCGCCACCGACCTCGTGCTCACCGTCACCCAGATGCTGCGCAAGCTCGGCGTCGTGGGCAAGTTCGTCGAGTTCTTCGGCCCGGGCCTGCAGAACCTGCCGCTGGCCGACCGCGCCACGATCGCCAACATGGCCCCGGAATACGGCGCCACCTGCGGCATCTTCCCGATCGACCAGGAAGCGCTCAACTACATGCGCCTGTCCGGCCGCGACGAGGCGCTGATCGCCCTGGTCGAGACCTACGCCAAGGCCCAGGGCCTGTGGCACGACGCGAACACGCCGGAAGCCGAATTCACCACCACGCTCGAACTCGACCTCGCCGACGTTCGCCCGTCGCTGGCCGGCCCGAAGCGTCCGCAGGACCGCGTGCTGCTGGAGTCGGTCAAGGACAGCTTCCTCGATGCCGTCGGTCCGCTCACCGCGAACCGCAAGCCGAAGAACGGCGACGTGGCCCGCTTCAACAATGAAGGCGGCGGCACGGCCGTCGGCAACGAAGCCAACGCCGTGGACGGCGAAGGCGTGCTCGTCGAGAGGAACGGCAAGTCGTTCCGCCTCAACGACGGCTCGGTCGTGATCGCCGCGATCACCTCGTGCACGAACACCTCCAACCCCGCCGTGATGCTCGCCGCCGGCCTGGTGGCGAAGAAGGCCGCCGCGCGTGGCCTCACCTCCCAGCCGTGGGTGAAGCCCTCGCTCGGACCAGGCTCGCTGGTCGTGACCGAGTACCTGAAGAAGACCGGCCTGCTCGGGGAACTCGAGAAGGTGGGCTTCTACGTGGTCGGCTATGGCTGCACCACCTGCATCGGCAACTCCGGCCCGCTGCCGGTCGAGATCAGCAAGGGCATCGCCGATGGCGATCTCGCCGTGGCCTCGGTGCTCTCGGGCAACCGCAACTTCGAGGGCCGCGTGCATCCCGAAGTGAAGATGAACTACCTGGCCTCGCCGCCGCTGGTCGTCGCCTACGCGCTGGCCGGCACGCTGAACATCGACCTGACCAAGGACGCGATCGGCACCGGCAGCGACGGCAAGCCGGTCTACCTCAAGGACATCTGGCCGAGCAACCAGGAAGTCTCCGACGCCATCGCCGGCGCGATCAGCCCGCAGATGTTCAAGGACAGCTACGCCGACGTCTTCAAGGGCGACAGCCGCTGGAACGCCATCGCCTCGCCGGATGGCAAGACCTACGCCTGGGACGATTCCACCTATATCAAGAACCCGCCTTACTTCGACGGCATGACCGCCGAGGCCGGCACCATCGAGGACATCCACGGCGCGCGCGCCATGGGCATCTTCGGCGACTCGATCACCACCGACCACATCTCGCCGGCCGGCTCGATCAAGAAGGACAGCCCGGCGGGCCGCTTCCTGATCTCCAGGGGCGTGGAGCCGAAGGACTTCAACTCCTACGGTTCGCGTCGTGGCAACGACGACGTGATGGTGCGCGGCACCTTCGCCAACATCCGCATCAAGAACCTGATGCTCGATGGCGTCGAAGGTGGCTACACCAAGTACATCCCGACCGGCGAAGAAATGGCGATCTACGACGCCGCCATGAAGTACAAGGCCGACGGCACCCCGCTGGTCGTCCTCGCCGGCAAGGAATACGGCACGGGCTCGTCGCGTGACTGGGCCGCCAAGGGCACCTTGCTGCTGGGCGTCAAGGCGGTGATCACCGAGAGCTTCGAGCGCATCCACCGCTCGAACCTGGTCGGCATGGGCGTGCTGCCCTGCCAGTTCCAGGACGGCGAGAACGCGCAGACGCTCGGCCTGAAGGGCGACGAAGTGTTCGACATCACCGGCCTCAATGGCGGCGAGTCGAAGACCGCGACGGTCAAGGCCACGCGTCCGGACGGTTCGGTCAAGGAGTTCACCGTGAAGGTGCTGCTGCTGACCCCGAAGGAGCGCGAGTTCTTCCGCCACGGCGGCATCCTGCAGTACGTGCTTCGCCAGCTGGCGAAGGCGGCGTAAAAAACATCGCCGACAGGGTCGGCTCCCACCAGGGCTTCTTGCCTGGTGGGAGCCGACCCTGTCGGCGACGTGGTTACAACGCGCGCTTCCAGCTCGCCGTAAAGCAACGCCACTCGCGCCCTTCCTTCCGCCAGCCCGTCTCCACCACATACGCTCCGGCGTTATCGGGCAACACGCCCGCCCCGGCGGTCAGGGTGACGGTGAACGTCGCCACCAGCCGCTCGCCGCGCTTCTCGACTTCCGTCGGCCCCATCAGCACGTGGACCTTCTGCCCGCGCAGCGCATAAACGCGGACGAGGTTCGCCAGCGACGTGCGATCGAGCTGGCCCGCGTTGCCATCGAAGTCGTCGGTCAACGCCGCGACGGTATCCCCCGCCTTGCCTGCCTCGGCGCCTTCCGAAGCAGCCGTTATCGCCGCGCGCACCTGTTCTTCGTCCGGCGCATGCCGGCACCCCGTGACACCCGCCAAGGCGAGGAAGACCAGCAACGTTCCCGCTTTCCACATCGTGCTTTCCTCCCATCAAAACGCGCTGCAATGCGGCTTGCCGCTATACGCGGGCGTATGCTCCAATGCCACGGCCTTATGACGATGCGCCGTGCATCCGTCACTTCCTGGAGTTCGTCCGATTCATGAGCATTGAGCGTCCGTGGCTCGACCACTACCCTGCCGGCATTCCCGCCGACATCGACGTCAACGCGTACCGCTCCGTGGCGGCCGTCTTCGAAGACTCCTTTAAGAAATTTCGTGACCGCCCCGCGTTCGCGAACTTCGGCAAGGTCCTGAACTACGGCCAGGTCGACGAACTTTCGCGCGACTTCGCGGGTTATCTCTCCGGCGAACTCGGCCTGAAGAAGGGCGACCGCCTGGCGATCATGCTGCCGAACCTGCTGCAGTACCCCATCGCCCTGTTCGGTGCGTTACGCCTCGGCCTTACGGTAGTAAACACGAATCCGCTGTACACCGCGCGCGAACTGCATCACCAACTGGAAGACTCGGGCGCGCAGGCGCTGCTGGTTCTGGACAACTTCGCCGCCACGGCGCAACAGGCCGTGGAAGGCACGCAGGTACGCCATGTCATCACCACGGCCGTCGGCGACATGGTCGGCTTCCCGAAGGGCAACATCATCAACTTCGTGGTGAAGACGCTGCGCAAGGAAGTGCCGCCCTTCAAGCTGCCGAAGGCGGTGCGGTTCCGCGACGCGCTCGCCCGCGGCAAGGCGCACCCGTTGCCGGCCGTGGAGATCGGCCACGACGACATCGCCTTCCTGCAGTACACCGGCGGCACCACCGGCGTGGCGAAGGGCGCGATGCTCACCCACCGGAACATGATCGCGAACATGCTGCAGACCCGCCCCTGGGTCGCTGGCCACGCCACGCCCGGCGAGGAAACGATCATCACGGCGCTACCGCTGTATCACATCTTCTCGCTGACGGTGAATTGCCTGATCTTCACCAGCCTCGGCGGCCTCAACCACCTGATCACCAATCCGCGCGACATGCGCGGCTTCGTGAAGGAGTTGCAGAAGACGAAGTTCACGGCCATCACCGGCGTCAACACGCTGTTCAACGGCCTGTTGAACACCCCCGGCTTCGACCAGGTCGACTTCTCGCACCTGCACCTTTCCATGGCCGGCGGCATGGCGCTGCAACGGGCGGTGGCCGAGCGCTGGAAGAAGGTCACCGGCCATCCCATCATCGAGGGCTATGGCCTCACCGAGACCTCGCCCGTCGCATTCGCCAATCGCGTCGACATCAAGGACTACACCGGGTCCATCGGCTATCCCATCCCGGACACCGATGCCCAGATCCGGGACGAGGACGGCAAGGTGCTTCCGATCGGCGAAGTCGGTGAACTGTGCATTCGCGGTCCGCAGGTGATGAAGGGCTACTGGCAGCAGCCGGAAGAGACGGCCAAGGTGCTCGACGCCGACGGTTGGTTGCGCACCGGCGACATCGCCCGCATGGACGAAACCGGCCAGGCCTTCATCGTCGACCGCAAGAAGGACATGATCCTCGTCTCGGGGTTCAACGTGTACCCGAACGAGATCGAGGACATCGTCATGCGCCACCCGGGCGTGGGCGAAGTCGCGGCGGTCGGTATCGACGACGAGCATTCAGGCGAGGTGGTGAAGCTGTTCGTCGTGCGCAAGGATCCTTCGCTGACCGTCGAGGCGCTGAAGGAGTATTGCCGGGAGAACCTCACCGGCTACAAGCGTCCGAAACAGATCGAGTTCCGCGACGCCCTGCCCAAGACCAACGTCGGCAAGATCCTCCGCCGCGAGCTTCGCGACGAGGAACGGAAGAAGAGCCGCCCCACCGCTGCCTGAAAAAACTGCATAGGCCTGAAAGGGAACCGGTGGGAGCCGACCCTGTCGGCGATGGGTGCTTGCCTCATCCTGGCCCGCTGACGCGGGATCGCCGACAAGGTCGGCTCCCACAGGCCTGCTGCCACAGGTCTGCTCCTACCCGGCCTACCCGATGCTGTGGTGGGAAGCCGCTTAAGCGGCGATGGGGGCTTGCCTCAGCCAGTCAATCGTCGCGCCAGGCCTCGAGGGTGTCGGCGTAGCCGCCGAGCAACTCCCAGAGCGACGCCTGCTTGTCCTCGGGGATGAGGGTGTATTCCATGCCGATCTGCCGCGCGGATACGCGGGCCACCGAGGCTTCCAGGTGGATGTGCAGGTCGTGGCCGAAGATCATGTCCAGGATCCAGGTCTGACCCGGTTCGCCGCGCCAGCCGTGCGGACGGCGCAGGAGGGCGCCCGTGGCTGATATATCGACCAGGTCCGTCGGGTGCGCTTCGCCGCCGCGGCTCATCAGCACCGCGGTCTGCACCCTCATGCGCGCATGGCGATAGCGCGTTTGCGGGTCTTCCTTGTCATTCGACATCAGCTTCTCCACCCATCCCGATATTGCGTCCTTGTCCGCGGTGACCGGCATCACCCACCTCGTTCACTTACGTTCCGTGTCACAAACGGACACATTAGCGCAGTCCGTGGGTCCGTCCGCCATCCTGTCGCCTCACTCGCTGCCGCGGGTCTTCAGCACGCCCGCGCGTACCAGGGCTCCGGCGCCGAAGCGTCCGTTGATCAGGTCCTGCACACCATCGGAACGCTTATCCGGCGCCGGCGCAGCGAACATGTCCTGCTGCTCGTCGCCGTGCCGGGCGTCGAAACCCGACAGCGTCACGCCGAGCAATCGAAGCCGTGGCCGGGAGTGCTGGCTCCACCAAACCTGAAGCAAGCGTCGTGCCACGGCATGGATATCGGCCGTCGCGTTGCCGGGAACGGGCAACTGTGCCTGCCGGCTGTGGGTCACGAAGGGCGGCTCGCGCAATTTCACCGATACGGTGCGCGCATCCAGCCCACGGGCACGCGCCCGGGCGCCCACGCGCTCGCACTGGCGCAGCAGCCAGGCCTCGGCGATGGGCAACTCCTCCACGTCGTATTCGAAGGTCCACTCCGAGCCGATGGAAACCTCGGGGGCATCGGTCACCACCGGCCGGCGGTCCTCGCCGCGGCAAAGCTCGCGCAACTGCGCGGCATGGCGCTCGCCCACCGCCTTGTTCAGCCGCCAGGCGTCCGCCCGCACCAGATCGCCGATGGTGCGGATCCCGACCTTGTGCAGGGCCTCCTCGGCCACCTTGCCGACGGTCCACATGCGCCCGACCGGCAGCGGGTCCAGGTAGCCGCGCACGTCCTCCGGAGCGATGCGCAGGAAGCCATTCGGCTTGGACAGTTCGCTGGCGAGCTTGGCGATGAGCTTGTTATGCGCCATGCCGACCGAGGCATTGAGCCCGGTGCGCTCGCGGATGGTCTCCTTCACCCGGCGGCCGATGGCCTCGATCGACGAGAACAGGCGGAGGCTGCCCGTCACGTCGAGAAACGCCTCGTCGAGCGACAATCCCTCGATCATCGGAGTGACCTCGGCGAAGACGCCGAAGACCACGTTCGAGATTTCCTGGTAGCGCGCATGCCGGGGAAAGATGTAAACCCCACCAGGACAGCGCCGGCGGGCTTCCGAGGTGGCCATGGCCGAGCGGACCCCGTACTTGCGCGCTTCGTAGTTGGCCGTGGACACCACGCCGCGCCGGCCCAGGCCGGCCACGATGACCGGCTTTCCGGCCAGGGACGGGTCGTCCAGTTCCTCCACGGACGCGTAGAAAGCGTCCATGTCGACGTGGATGATTGCGCGCTGGCCCGGCTGCATGCCGCCTATTGTGCCGCAACGTCGTAGCGACCGGCTGCCCGTCCGCTGGACTTGGGCGAGCACAGGCGATACCCTGTATCTCAATCGGGTGAACTTATTCGGGCGTCGCGCCCTCACCGGTCCGTGGTCGAGGACCGGCCGCGCTCTGCTCCCGACGTTCCTTCACAGACGGTGACCCTCCTGGGGTGTCCAGCGGCCTTGCCCTTCGCTCGTCGGCGACGATGCGTGGCAAGCCGGGCGAGGTGGCGGTGTAGCCGCCGGACGGCATCGATTGTTGCGTTCCCGGTCGCACTCGCGACCCTTCTGACGTGTGCCGATGACTAACGAGACAACCGAAGTCCAGGTGGTCGAAAAAGCCCAGGATGCCTTCGCGGGCATCCCGCAGCAGCAGGAAATGCCTCTCGCGCTCGTGCGCGGGCAGCCTGTGCTGCAAATGCCCCAGGATCTGTACATCCCGCCGGACGCGCTCGAAGTCATCCTCGAATCGTTCGAAGGTCCATTGGACCTGTTGCTGTACCTGATCCGCAGGCAAAACCTCGACATCCTCGACATCCCTGTGGCCGAGATCACCCGGCAGTACATGGACTACATCGACATGATGCGCGAGGTGATGCGCCTGGAGCTCGCGGCGGAATACCTGCTGATGGCCGCGATCCTCGCGGAGATCAAGTCCAGGTTGCTGCTGCCGCGGCCGCCGGCCGAGGAAGGCGTCGAGGAGGATCCCCGCGCCGAGCTCGTCCGCCGACTGCAGGAGTACGAACGCTTCAAGCGGGCCGCGGCGGATATCGACGAGCTGCCGCGCCTGGAACGCGACACCACCGTGGTCCACGCCTTCGTCGGCGAGCACAACGTGGTACGCGTGCCGCCACCGCTGGACCTCAAGGAGCTCCTGCTAGCGCTCAAGGACGTGCTCACCCGCGCCGACCTGTTCACGCATCATGCGATCCAGCGCGAACCGCTCAGCGTGCGCCAGCGCATGGGCGACCTGCTCCAGACCCTTAGCGAGGGTGGCGGCTTCCACCGCTTCGAAACACTGTTCGACATCAACGAGGGACGGCTCGGCGTCGTGGTCACCTTCCTCGCCATGCTCGAACTCGCCAAGGAAATGCTCGTGGAAATCGTCCAGGAAGAAGCCCTCGGGCCGATCTACCTGAAGACGAAGGTACAGATGGAGGCCGAGCCCGAGGAAGCGCTCGCCTGAAGGCCCTCCAAGGGGCCACGAACCGGGGGGCGTCGCACGAGCGGCCGCTCCCGTGCACGAACCCATCCGCGCGTGAAAGGCGCGGTATAGCCCAAGGCCTATGCAACCCGAACAACTCAAACCCATCGTGGAAGCGGCGCTCCTGGCGTCGACCCAGCCGATGACGATCGCGCAGTTGAAGGCGATCTTCGGCGAGGAAGAAGACGTCGGCACGGAAGAACTCACGGCCGCCCTGGCGTCGCTCGCCGGGGATTGCGAAGGACGCGGCGTCGAACTGGTCGAGGTCGCTTCCGGCTGGCGTTACCAGGTCCGTCGCGACGTGCATGCCTGGGTCTCGCGGATGTGGGCGGAAAAACCCAGCCGCTACTCGCGGGCCCTGCTCGAGACGCTGGCCCTGATCGCCTACCGACAGCCGATCACCCGTCCGGAAATCGAACAGATCCGCGGCGTGGTGGTCTCCTCGAACATCATCAAGACACTCGAAGAACGCGAATGGATCCGCGTCGTCGGCCATCGTGACGTGCCGGGCAAGCCCGCCCTGTTCGGCACCACGCGCGGCTTCCTCGACTATTTCAACCTCAAGTCGCTGGACGCCTTGCCCCCGCTTTCCGAGATCCGTGATCTCGAGGAACTCAATCCGCAGATGCGCTTCGAAGGTGACGCGATACCCGCGTCCGCCCACGCCGCGATACCGGACGATACGAATACCGCTACCGAGACCGCGCCCATCGAGGGCGACGAGGTCGAGGTCGCGAACCAGCTGCCTGCCGGCGACGATGTCGCCGCGGCTTCCCCCACTGCCGACGAGGCAGAGAACCCCGTAGGCGACGCCGAAGACGACGACGCCGAGAAAGATACCGAGGAGTCACGCGCATGAACGCGCCACAGCGATCCCTGCTCACCCTTAAGCGCGGCGGCGACAACCCCGCCGATAGCAACCAACAGCTCGAGGAGCGCCTGCACAAGGTCCTCGCCAATGCCGGACTCGGCTCGCGCCGGATGCTCGAACAGCGCATCCAGGCCGGCGAAGTCGAGGTCAACGGCACCGTCGCCACGATCGGCTCCAGCGTCCACGCCGGTGACCGCGTGGTGCTCGACGGCAAGCAGTTCGTCGTCGCCACCGACAACCGCAACGACGCCGAAGTGCTGGTCTACCACAAGCCCGAAGGCGTGGTGACCACGCGCGAGGACACCGAAGGCCGTCCCACCGTGTTCGAACAGTTGCCGCGCCTGCGTGGCGCGCGCTGGGTCGCCGTGGGCCGCCTCGACATCAACACCACCGGCCTGCTCCTGCTCACCACCGATGGCGAACTCGCCAACGCGCTGATGCACCCGAAGAGCGGCCTGGAGCGTGAATACCTTTGCCGCGTGCACGGCGAGGTGCCCGACGAAGTCATCGAGCGGCTCAAGGCTGGCGTGGAACTCGAAGACGGCCCCGCTCGCTTCGACGAGATCGCCACCATCAGCCGTGGTGGAAGCCATAGCTGGTTCCGCGTCACCATCCGCGAAGGCCGCAATCGCGAAGTCCGCCGCCTGTGGGACTCGCAGGGCTTCCTGGTCAGCCGCCTAAAGCGCATTCGCTACGGCACCGTCGAACTGCCGCGCGCGCTGCGCCGTGGCGATTGCGAATCGCTGGACGACACCGCGATCAAGGAACTGCGCGAGCGCGCGGGCCTGGGCGCACCGGCGCCCGTGCTGACGCTGAGCGCCGTGGTGCATCAGCGCCGCGCCCCGCGTCATATCACCGAATACAAGCCGGATACCCGCACCACGGGTGCGTGGAGTTCGGCGCGTCACGACGAAGCGCGTGAACTCACCGCCTTCGACCGCCTGCGCGACGATAATCCGCGCGGTGGACGTGGCGGTGCCGGCGGCCGCGGCGGTCGTGGTGGCCAGGGCGGCGCTCCGCGCCGCGAGGTCAACGGAAACGTCGCCCGCCCCGAACGTGGCGGTGCCGCCGGTGGTCCCGGTGGCCAGCGCAAGTCGCGCCGCGTCGCGCCGGGCCAGGAACTTCCGTCGATCCGCACGTGGTTCGCGGGCGATAGCCGTACCGGTGGCGGCAACGCGGCCGGTAACGCTGCGGGCAACCGCGGCCCGCGTCCGGGTGGACGTCCAGGCAACGCCGGTGGCGGCAACCGGCCGATGGGCCAGGGCCGTGCCGAAGGCAACCGCGCGGCAGGTCCGGGCCGTTCCGACGGCAACCGTGCGGCAGGCCCGGGGCGTTCCGACGGCAACCGTGCGCCGGCTGGCGCGCGTTTCGACGGCGGCGGCAATCGTGGTCGTGGCCCGGCCGGTGGCGGCAATCGCACGGGCGGTGGCGGCCAGGGTGGCGGCAACCGTGCCGGCGGTCCGCGTCCGGGTGGCAACCGCGGCGGTCGTCCGGGTGGCGGCGGTGGCGGTGGCGGCAACCGTAGCGGCAACCGCTAAGCGGGAGCCCGCGGTCGCCTAGCGCGACCGCTTCAATTTTCTTCACGGAAGTACGGGGAAGTACGGGAAGCACGGGGCCAAAGCCGTTCCGTGTGAATCCCCGCACCCGGGTGGGAAGCGGGCTGGCCCGCGATCCGTCACCCTGGAACGGGCCGAATGAACCGATGCATCGCATCCAAGCGAGCGGTCACAAGCCTCGCCCGATCAGGGTAAGGCTTCCTTCGCCAGCACGAAGATTGAGGAATCGCGGGCCAGCCCGCTTCCCACCCGAGTGCGGCAAGTGACAAGCGACATGGCGAATGCGAGGGCGACACCGAGCCATGCACCAGGCGAACCCCGGTAACGCGTGAAGAACCTTCATTTCGCGTGCCGCGAAGCCAGCTTCGCGGCCACCGTGTCGAAACCGATGCCGCGCGCACGCAAAACCACCATCAGATGGAACACGAGATCGGCGGCTTCGCCGATCAGCGCGTCGTCGTCCTCGGCGACCGCGGCGAGCGCCGTCTCGACGCCCTCCTCTCCCACTTTCTGCGCCATGCGGCGGATGCCGCCCTCGAATAGCGTCGTCGTGTAGCTGCCTTGTGGCCGTTCCGCATGTCGCGAAGCGACCAGCGCATCCAGTTCCGCGAGGAATCCCAGCGCCGGCGCGACGTCGTCGCCAAAGCAGCTCGTCGTGCCGGTATGGCACGTGGGCCCGGCGGGCAAGGCGCGCACGAGGATTGTGTCGGCGTCGCAATCGAGTCGTGCATCGACCAGGGCCAGCGTATCGCCCGAGGTTTCACCCTTGGTCCACAAGCGCTGCTTGCTTCGGCTGAAGAAGGTGACCTGGCCGAGCTCTCGTGTCTTCGCCAGCGCGGCCTCGTCCATGTAGCCCAGCATCAACACCTCGCCCGTGCGCGCGTGCTGCACGATCGCCGGCAGCAAGCCGTCGCCCTTGGCGAAATCGGGAAGCCTTCCGCTCATAACCTCACCTCGATGCCTTGCGCACGCAAGTCGCGTTTGAGCGCGGGAATACCGATATCGCCCGAATGGAACACGCTCGCCGCAAGCGCCGCATCAACGTCGGCGTCACGGAACACCTCGGTGAAGTGCGCAGGCGTGCCCGCGCCGCCGGAGGCGACCAGCGGCACATGGCTGATCGCCCGTGCCGCCTTCAACTGCTCGATGTCGTAGCCGCGACGGACGCCGTCGGTGCCCATGCAGTTGAGCACGATCTCGCCCGCGCCCAACCGCTGCACTTCCTCGATCCAGTCCAGCGTGCGCTTGCGCAAGGCGCGGGTGCGCGAAGGGTCGCCCGTGTATTGACGCACGCGCCATTGACCGTCGTCGTCGCGCAAGCTGTCCACGCCGACGACGACGCACTGCACGCCGAACGCGTCGGCGATCTCGCCGACCAGGGCCGGCCGCTCCAGCGCGGGTGAATTGATGGAGACCTTGTCCGCCCCGGCATGCAGGACCTCGCGCGCATCCTCGACGCTGCGGATGCCACCGGCCACGCAAAAAGGAATATCGATTTCCCGCGCCACACGCTCGACCCAATCACGGTCCACGCGACGGCCTTCCGGACTGGCGGTGATGTCGTAGAACACCAGTTCGTCGGCTCCCTCATCGCGGTAACGCAGGGCCAGCTCGACGATCTCGCCGACCACCACGTGGTCGCGGAAGCGCACGCCTTTCACCACCTGGCCGTCGCGCACGTCGAGACAGGGAACGATGCGACGATTCAGCATGACGCGTTCGCCTTCTCTGCGACGGCGAACGCGTCGGGTAGCGCAAAAGCGCCTTCCAGCAAGGCGCGGCCGAGGATGATGCCCGCGACGCCTTGCAGCGCGAGGCCGGCGACGTCGTCGAGCGAACGCACACCGCCCGAGGCCTGCACGTCCAGCGACGGCGCCAGCGTGGAAAGATGGCGATAGAGCGCGACATTTGGTCCGGTCATCGTGCCGTCGCGATCGATGTCGGTACAGAGGACGTGGCGTGCGCCGGCGGCTTCGTACCACGGCACGAGCTCGTCGAGCGTACGGACTTCATGGGCGGTCCAGCCGGCACTCGGCAATGTCCAGGTGCCATCGCGGAAACGCGTGTCCAAGGCCAGCACGATGCGATCGGCACCGTAATGGTCGATCCATCCCGCGACCGTCTCGGGCGCGCGTATGGCCATGCTACCGACCACCACGCGCTGCGCTCCCGCCGCCAACAACCGGCGCACGCCGTCTTCATCGCGGATGCCACCGCCGGCCTGCACGCGCAGCCGTCCCGCCGAGGCGATGCCGGCGATGGTGGCGAGGTTCTCGAAACGGCCGGTACGGGCACCGTCGAGGTCGACCACGTGCAACCACGTGGCGCCTTCGTCGGCGTAACGCGCGGCCAGCGCTTCTGGCTCGAAAGCGAAGGTGGTCTGCTGCGCATAGTCGCCCTGGAAAAGGCGGACGACCTTGCCGTCGCGCAGGTCGATGGCGGGAATGGGAAGCGTCATAGGGAAAGGAAATTCCGCAGGAGCTGAGCGCCCACGCCCGCCGAACGCTCGGGGTGGAATTGCATGCCCATGAAATTGCCGGCGGCGACGACGGCCGCGAAAGGCATGCCGTGCTCGCTGGCCACGAGGGTGTAATCGCCGGTGGGCACGGCGTAGCTGTGCACGAAGTAGGCTGTATCTCCGTCACGCAGGCCGGAGACGAGCGGGTGGCCGGTGGTGACATGAAGGCTGTTCCAGCCCATGTGCGGCACCCGCAAGCCCGGCGTATCGACGAAACGCCGCACCGTCGCGGGAACCACGCCGAGGCATTCGGTATCCGCTTCCTCCGAGCGCTCACAGAGCAACTGCATGCCGAGGCAGACGCCGAGCACCGGTTGGGTGAGCCCACGCATCACGTCGACCAGACCGGCCTCGCGCAGCATGCGCATGCCGGGCCCCGCCGCGCCCACGCCCGGCAGGATCACATGGCTCGCGGCACGAATAGCCGCCGCACTGGAGGTCAGCTCGGCATCGGTGCCAAGACGCTGCAACGCGTAGCGCACCGAACCGATATTGGTGCCACCCGCGTCGACGAGGACGACCCGCATCACAGGCTCCCCTTCGTGCTGGGCAGTTCCTCGCCCTCGCGGTGGATAGCCTGGCGCAACGTGCGCGCGACCACCTTGAAGCAACCTTCGACCATGTGGTGCGCGTTCTCCCCGTGCACGGTGAGGTGCAGGTTCGCGCCGAGCGTCTCGCATAGCGAGCGGAAGAAATGCGGCACGAGTTCGGTGGGTACGTCGCCGACGCGTTCACGCGGAAATTCGCCTTCGAAGACGAAGTACGGGCGGCCGGAAAGATCCAGCTCGGCACGCGCGGCGCTCTCGTCCATCGGCAACGCGAAGCCGTAGCGACCGATGCCGCGCTTGTCGCCGAGCGCCTGGCGCAGGGCCTGGCCAAGCGCCAGCGCCGAATCCTCGATGGTGTGGTGTTCGTCGATATGGGTGTCGCCATCGCAGCGCAGTTCGAGCGCGAAGCCGCCGTGCTTGCCGATCTGTTCGAGCATGTGGTCGAAGAAGCCCAGCCCCGTATGTACGACGGGGTCGGCGAGACGGTCGAGGTCCACGGCGACGCGGATCGACGTTTCCTTCGTCTTGCGCAGCACTTCGGCGGTGCGTGGCGCGTCGAGCAAGGCGTGCGCCACCTCGGCCCAGCTCGCCCCCCGGGCACCGACGAGAAAACCACGCACGCCCATGTTCGCCGCGAACACGAGATCGGTGTCGCGGTCGCCGACCATGGCCGACTGCGCACGGCTCCAGCTGTCGTCGGCAAGCCAGTGCCGGGCCAGGCCGGTGGCGGGCTTGCGGGTGTCGCGGTTTTCGTGGGGAAGGCTTCGGTCGATCAGTTGTTCGCGGAACGTGATGCCTTGCGAGGCGAAGAGCCGCAGCAGGAGTTGGTGCGGACCATCGAAGGCTTCCTGCGGGAACGCCGGCGTGCCCAGGCCATCCTGGTTAGTCACCATCACCAGTTCGTAGCCCGCACTTACGATGCGTTGCAGCGCGGCGATCACACCTGGCATCAGCGACAGCTTCTCGAAGCTGTCGATCTGCTCGTCGGCCGGCTCCTCGATGAGGCAGCCGTCGCGGTCGACGAAGAGGATTTTCCGGCTCATGCGACGGTTCCCGCACGAAGGATCGCGAGCACGCGATCGTTCTCGTTACCCGTGCCCACGGTAATACGCAACGCGTCGCCAAGACCCGGATATCTCGTGATGTCGCGCACGACGATACCGGCGGCAAGCAGACGCCGGTAAGTACCGGCGGCATCGTCGAAACGCACCGCGAGAAAATTCGCATGCGACGGCAACACCTCGCGAACTCCCGGCATGGTCGGTAGCTCCGCGAACATGCGCGCGCGTTCGGCAAGAATTTCCTGCAGGTGGTGGCGCTGTACACGCCTTCCTTCATAGGAGAGCGCCCCAAGCGCCGCGTCCACGCAGGGAGACGGCAACGGGTACGGAGGAATGATCCGGCGCAACAATCCGGTCACCTCGGCACGCGCCACCAGCGCGCCGACGCGAGCACCGGCGAGTGACCATGCCTTGGACAAGGTGCGCAGCACGGCCACGTTGTCGTGGCTGTCGATCAGCGACGTCGCACTGGCCACGCCGCTGAACTCGGCGTACGCCTCATCGATCACCAGCACGGCACGCCCCGCGAGCTCGCGCGCCAGACGTTCCAGCACTTCGCGCGCCACGAGGTTACCGGTGGGATTGTTCGGCGTGCAGACGAAAACGAGCTTGGTCGCCGGGGTGACGGCGGCGAGCAGCTTTCCGGCGTCGAGTTCACCGCCTGCTTCGAGTGGCACGTCGATCACCGCCGCGCCCTGGATGCGCGCGCAGACCGCGTACATGCCGAAGGTGGGTGGCGAGACGACGACGGCATCTTCACCAGCGCGACAGAAGGCACGCACGAGCAGGTCGATCGCCTCGTCGCTCCCCCGGGTCACGAGCACGCGGTCCGGGTCGCTGCCGTAGAGCTCCGCGAGCGCTTCCACCAGGGCTCGCGGCTGCGGATCCGGATAGCGATTCAATCCGTCGCCGCCGGGAATGTTCGGCGGCCGCGAAGACTCGTTCGCGTTGAGCAGGACGGTGCCGCCCTGCGCTTCCATGCGCGCGCTCGAATAAGGCGAAAGCGCGCGGATATCAGGGCGGGCCAGGTCGAGGACGCTCATGCGGCGGCATCCATCGCGGCAAGCCTCAAGGTCACCGCACGGCGGTGCGCCTCGAGTTGTTCGGCGGCGGCCAGCGTCGCGGCGCACGGCCCGATGACACGCAGACCCGAGGCGGAAACCTCCTGCACGGTGACCTGCTTCTGGAAGCTGGCGACCGAGACGCCGCTGTAACTGCGCGCGTACCCATAGGTCGGCAACACGTGGTTGCTGCCGCTGCAGTAATCGCCGACGGATTCAGGCGTCCACTCGCCGAGGAAGACCGAGCCGGCCGATTCGACGGAGCCTAGCAGCGCGCGTGGATCGGCGGTCTGGATGATGAGGTGTTCGGGCGCGTAGCGATTGCTGACCGCCACGGCTTCGACGAGGTCTCCCACCAGCACGAGCCTGCTTTCCGCCAGAGCCTTGCCGGCGATATCCGCCCGGGGCAAGGTGTCCCGTTGCCGCTCTACCTCGACCGCCACACGGTCGAGCAAGTCCGCCGAGGGGCTGACCAGCAAAACCTGCGAGTCCGGACCATGCTCCGCTTGCGATAACAGGTCGGCGGCGACGAAGCGCGGGTCGGCATCGGCATCGGCGATCACCAGCACTTCGGACGGGCCGGCCGGCATGTCGATGGCTGCCCCGGCGGGGTCACCCGCCACCTGCAACTTCGCCTCGGTGACCCATGCATTGCCGGGGCCGAAGATTTTGTCGCAGCGTGGAACGCTTGCGGTTCCATAGGCCATCGCCGCGACCGCCTGCGCGCCGCCGAGCTTGAAGACGCGATGCACGCCGGTCACTTTCGCGGCGAACAACACGGCGTCGTCGCAGCGGCCATCGGCCTGCACCGGCGTGCAAAGCACCACCTCGCGGCACCCCGCGATGGCCGCCGGCACGCCGAGCATGATCGCGGTGGATGGCAAGGGCGCGCCACCCGCGGGCACGTACAGCCCTACCCTGCCGATAGGCCGCAAAACCCGTTCCACTCGCACGCCGGGAGCGGTGTCGACCGCTATAGCCTTCGGCGCCGTCGCGCGATGGAAGGCCTCGATGCGACCGGCGGCTTCGATCACGGCCGCTTTCAGTTCGGGCGCGAGACGCGCCTCGGCCGCGGCGAACTCCTCGTCGCCAACCTCCAATCCTTGCAGGCGGGTGCCGTCGTAGCGCGCCGTGAGTTCGAACAAGGCTTCGTCACCACGCCGGCGCACGTCGGCCACGATGATCTCCACGCCTTCGCGCAATGCCACCGAGCGCGACTGCGCGGGCCGCGCCAACGCGGCGTCGCGGCCCTTCTCGTCCAGGGTCGTCCAGTCGATTCGTTTCATGCCAGCATCTTCTCCACCGGCAGCACCAGCATGTCGCGGGCGCCGGCGCGTTTCATATCTTCGAGCTGGCGCCAGCTCACCGAGCCGGCGCACAGCGCCTGAAGGACGACCTGGTCGGGTGCGCCGTCCACCGGCGTCAGTGTCGGCACGGGGCTGCCCGGCAAGAGACGCGTGATGGCGGCCAGCGCGTCACGCGGCGCCTGCATCAGGATCAGGCGCGAGTCGCGCACCTGGATGACCCCATCGAGGCGACGCAGGAGCAGTTCGGCGATTTCGCCACGCTCGTCGGGCGGCAACTCGCGATGCCCGGCGAGTACCGCTTCACTCTCCACCACCATCGCCGCTTCCCTCAACTGGTTGGCGACCAGCGTGGCACCACTGGAAACCAGATCGCAGATCGCATCGGCCGTGCCCAGACGCGGCGCGATCTCCACGGAGCCCGCGAGCATCACGACCTTCGCGTCGATGCCATGGGTTCGCAGCCATTCGCCCAGCAGTCCGGGGTACGAGGTGGCGATGCGCTGGCCCTGGAGTTGTTCCGGGCCCTCGTAGGCATCTTCCTGGGGCACGGCGATGGACAGGCGGCAATGGCCGAAGCCCAGCGACCGCAACTCGTCGATACCCGCGCCGGCGTCCGCGTTGGACAGCTGGAACTCGCGAAGGACGTTGCGACCGACGATGCCGAGATCGCAGACGCCCTCGGCGATCAGGCCGGGTATGTCGTCGTCGCGGACCAGCAGGAGATCGACGGGCTCGCCTTCGCCGAAGCAGAACAGCTTGTCGCGGCTCTGTCGGAACTTGAGGCCACAGCGCGCGAGCAGCTCTTGTGCCGGTTCGGTGAGCCGCCCCGACTTCTGCATGGCGATCCGCAGGCGGTCGCGCGGCTTCACGCGGCACCTCCCAGGTTGCGCCGGGCCGCAGCGGCCATGTAGCCGCCACTGCCCTGGTTGAGGTAGCGGGCGACGCGGCCGATCGTGGTGATGCTCACCGCCGTCCGTTCGTGGATCTCGCGATACGAGCGGCCCTCCAGCAGATGGGGCACCACCCGCCAGCGGTCCACCATGACCTCGATTTCGGCAGGGGTGCACAGGTCATGCAGGAAAGCCCGCATCTCCTCCACCGTGGACATGCCCAAGAGGGCTTCGCACAGGCTGGTTTCCGCCGAATCGGCCGGGGTTTCGGGATCGAGGGAGCGACGCTTCATAGTGTACTAACGCGTTAATACGATAACGCATCCTACCTCTGCAACCCTGAAGTGGCAAGCGCCGACACGTGATTGCGCTTTTCTTCCATATATTTCGGGGCTTCGGCCCGCCACCATGACGAGATTCCATCGCCATGAGGCCTGACATGACGAGTACCGTGATCATCGCCGACGACCATCCGGTGGTCGTCGCGGGGGTCGAGACCATTCTCAAGGCGCACCGCTACGAGGTCGTCGCACGCGCCCACGATACCGACACGTTGTTCGACTCCCTCGCCGAACACCCCTGCGACGTCGTCGTCACCGACTATTCCATGCCAGAGGGGAGCCAGCCCGATGGCATGCCCATGCTCCGTCGCATCCGGGCTACCCGCCCGGATACCGGCATCGTGGTGCTCACGATGATGTCCAACCCGGCGATCCTGCGCAGCCTGCTCGACATGGGCGTCGCGGCCATCTTCGACAAGCGCACCAACCTGCGTGACATTCCGGTGGCGGTGCATGCCGCCGATGTAGGCCGCTCCTACCTCAGCCCCGCCATACGGCGTTTGTTCCATGAGGCCGACTGCGCGAATGGCCACGACGATTCCACCCGGTTATCCCCACGCGAGGTCGAGGTGCTGCGCGCTTTCGCGCAAGGGCACGGCCTGGGCGATATCGCGGTCCTGATGGGCCGCAGCTTCAAGACCATCAGCCGGCAGAAGCGCTCGGCCATGAACAAGCTGGGCCTCGTCAACGACGCCCAGCTCTACCAATACCTGGCCGGCGTACGCGCCGGCTTGCTCGACGACTGGTCCCCCGCGATGGAAGCCGCGTCGACGCTTCGTTTCGTCGGGTCGTGAAGGTCAGCCGTCGACGAGGCGCCCGGAGGCGACCAACTCGCATACCGCGCGCACGTCGCCATCCATCGCCCGATCGCGTTGCATGAAGGCGATGTGCTCGCGCAGGGACGCCAGGGCGGCTCGCACGGCCACGCCGCCATGGAAGTCGTCCGCGGCGGCGAGCGCATCCATAAGCGCACGCACTTCCCGTTCGAAGAGCGCGTAGTGCGGTGAATCCGGACGTGGCGCGCCCGAGATCTTCGCTGCCAACGCCTGCCAGTCGCCCCGATGGGCCAGCGAGCGCGCCGCGTTGAGCATGTCCTGCCGGTATTCCAGCGCCTGCGCCGCCGTATAGAGCTCCATCGCGAGCACATGGCCGAGGTCTTCGGTCATCTCCAGCACGTGGCGCGCCTCGTTGGCACCCATCGAGACATGATCCTCCGCGTTGGCGCTGGTCGGCACCGAATACACCGATGCCGGATGCGCACGCGTGGCCAGGTCGTTGACGAGCGCAGCCGCCGTGTACTGGACGATCATGAAGCCGGAGTCGGTCGCGTCCTCATTGCCGATCAGGAAGGCCGGCAGGCCATCGTTGTTGGCCGGGTCGACCAGCTTGGCCGTGCGCCGCTCGGAGATCGACGCCAGCACCGGGATCGACGCCTTGACGTAGCTCATCGCCAGCGCCAGCGGCATGCCGTGGAAATGGCCGGCGGAGATCACCTGGTCTTCGATGACCTCCGCGTTCTCGGCGTCCGGGAATACCAACGGATTGTCGGTCACCGCGTTCAGCTCGACATCGAACACCCGGCAGGCCTGTTCCCAGGCATCGCGCACCGCGCCGTGCACCTGGGGCGCGCAACGCAGGCAGTAAGCATCCTGTGGCTGGTGCTTCTTGCCGCCCTTGAACGGGAGGAAGCGCGAGTAGAAGGCTTCTTTGCCGTGACGTTGCGTGGCCGGCACCCAGTCCCAGCCGATGTCGAAACGATGCCCCTGGTCGGCGGGATCGGACCAGGCGTCCGACAGCCACGGGCGGAAACGGGGCACGAGGTGGTAAGGAATATCGGCAAGCGTCGACCCTTCGAGCAGGCTGCGGATATTCCGCGCCGCATCGACCTGGCCCGGATGCGGGCGCAACGCGTGCACCTGTTCGGCATAGGCGCCAGTGCGGCCGGCAAAGGCGTCCAGCGTCATCGCGGCGGCGAGATCCGCGGTACGGATCAGCATGTCCATCGTGTCGAGCGCGAGTACGCCCGTGGCGAGCATCTGCGTCGTGCCGTTGTTCAGGGCCAGGCCTTCCTTGAAGGAAAGCCGCACCGGCTCGAGGCCGGCCGCGGCCAGGGCCTTGGCACCCGGCATGCGCTCGCCCTTGTAGAAGGCTTCGCCGCCACCGAGCAGCACGATCGCAAGATGGGATAGCGGCGCGAGATCGCCGCTGGCGCCGACCGAACCTTTCTCCGGAATGACCGGAATGACGTCACGGTTGAGCAACTCGGCCAAGGCACGCAGCGTTTCCACGCGGATGCCGGAGTGGCCGCGCATCAACGTGTTGACGCGGATGGCCAGCATCGCGCGAACGACTTCCGCGGAGAACGGCTTACCCACGCATACGGCGTGCGTGATGATGAGGTTGTGCTGCAGCTCTTCCAGCAACGTCCCTTCGCGCGGCTCCGGGTTGCCACCAGGAAGTTCGTCGCGCACACGATGCGCGCCGAGCAGCTTGTCGGCATTGCTGCCGAAACCCGTGGTGACGCCGTAGATCGGTTCGCCGCCACCCACCTTCTCGGCAAGGAAATCGGCGGCGCGCTTCACCTTGACCAGTTGCGCCTCGTCGAGGCGGATCGTGGCGCCGCAGCGAGCGATGTCGGCGACCTGGGCCCGCGTGAGGCTGCGCCCGTCGAGAAGGATACTGCTGGTCATGGGAAAGGCCGTGATAAGTCGAGGAATAGGATGGATCAGACGCCGATTTCAGCCTGGGCCAGTTCGACGCGCAGTGTCTTCACGAGCTCCGCGCGAGGCACCTCGAACTGATCCTCGCGGCGAAGATCCTTCACCGTGACGACACCCTTGGCGATCTCGTCCTCACCGAGCACCACCACGAAGCGGATGCCTGCGCGGTCGGCGTATTTGAACTGCTTGCCCAGCTTGCCGCCCTCGAGCACCACCTCGGTGGCGATGCCGGCCGTACGCAACTCATTGGCCACGGCGAGGTAGGTGGGCAACTGGGCCGGGTCCATCTGCGTGACGAGGACGTCGACCGTACTCCGCGCGGTGGAGATCAAGCCGGCGTCGCGAAGCTGCCAGTAAAGACGGGTCAGCCCGATGGAAATACCCACGCCCGGCAGGTGCGACTTGGTGTATTGGCCAGCGAGGTTTTCATAACGCCCACCCGAGCAGATCGAGCCGATGCCGGGATGATCGTCCAGCGTGGTCTCATACACGGTTCCCGTGTAGTAATCGAGACCGCGGGCGATCGACAGGTTCAACGCGAAGTGTGTCTCCGGCACGCCGAAGTCACGGATCAGGGAAAGCACTTCCTTCAGCTCGGCCCTGCCCTGTTCGAAGGTTTCCGAGCCCTGGCCCAGCGCGTCGAGCTTCGCGAAGGCATCGTCCACCGAGGTGGAGCGCACTTGCACGAAGGCGAGGATCTTGGCGGCCACTTCGGCGGAGAGGCCGAACGTCTCGCCCGTGAGGGTATCGCGCACATAGTCGGCGCCGCGCTTGTCGAGCTTGTCGACCTCGCGCAGCACGAGCATCTGCTGTTCGGTGTCGGCGATGCCGAGGTTCTCGAAATAGCCGCGCATCAACCTGCGGTTGTTGAGCTGGATGGTGAACGCGCCGATGTTCAGTTCACGGAAGACGCTGTAGATCACCGCCGGGATTTCAGCGTCGTAGCGGACGGACAGGGAATCCTTACCCACCACATCGATGTCGCACTGGTAGAACTCACGGAAGCGGCCACGCTGCGCACGCTCGCCACGGTAGACGCGCTGCATTTGGTACCGGCGGAACGGGAAGCTCAGGTCGTGCTCGTGCTCGGCGACGTAACGCGCCAGAGGCACGGTGAGGTCGAAACGCAGTGCCAGTTCCGGCACACCGCCCTTTTCCGCCGCCGCGCCCAGGGAGCCGGTCGACTGGACGAAGTACACCTGGCGCTCGGTCTCCCCACCCGTCTTGGTCAGCAGCACGTCGCTATGCTCGATGGCCGGCGTCTCGATCGGCAGGAAGCCGAATCGCTCATAGTTACGGCGGATCGTATCCAGCATGCGCTGGAAGGCGATCTGGTCGAGCGGCAGGAGCTCGAGGACACCGGGCATGGTGCGGGCCGGGGTGAGTGCCATGCAATTCCTCTTCGGACAGGCTGTACGGGCGCCGCCATGCGGCAGCCGCATAGATTAGCAGATGGCCGCCGGTAGCCCGGCCGCCAAAATGTAAAAAAGATGCGAGGACCTGTTGCCAAGGGTGGGCCCCGTGGCTAATATACGCGGCTCCCGTCGGGGTGTAGCTCAGCCTGGTAGAGCGCTACGTTCGGGACGTAGAAGTCGCAGGTTCGAATCCTGTCTCCCCGACCAATGTTTGATGAAAGCACCGGCCCATTGGCCGGTGTTTTTGTTTGTGCGCCTGGCGAAGTGTCGCTTGAGGTGGGAGCCACTTGGGGTGGGAGCCGACCCTGTCGGCGATGGGTGCTTGCTGTAACCTGGCCCGCTGCCGCGGGATCGCCGACAGGGTCGGCTCCCACCGAGCTGGCGGCTCCACACATTGGCGGCTCCACAAAAACTGCCATTCCCACAACGCAAAACGCCCCACGAGGGGGCGTCTTGCGTAACTGGCGGAGAGTGAGGGATTCGAACCCTCGATAAGGCTTTTGACCCTATACTCCCTTAGCAGGGGAGCCCCTTCGGCCTCTCGGGCAACTCTCCGTGATCGTCGTCGAGGAACGAGCCTTAACGAGCCAGCAAGGATACTTTGCCTTGCTGCGGCCGTAAAGACTTTACTGGTCGTCCCCGGAATGGCCGGCCGGATCGTTCTCGTTCTTGATGCGCTGGTAAATTTCCTCGCGATGCACCGCGACGTTCTTCGGCGCATTGATGCCGATGCGCACCTGGTTACCCTTCACACCCAGAACGGTGACGGTCACCTCGTCGCCGATCATCAGGGTTTCACCGACCCGGCGGGTCAGAATCAGCATGATTGATACTCCATAAAATCAGGTATTGGCTTCCCCACCAACGACAACCTCACCCCGAGTGCTTGCCGTCAATGGATCGACGTTCCGACCATCGAAGGCCGATTGCCTTCCCCGGCTCTTGTTGTGTGTGTGTCGCTGACCAGCTGTCCTGCCACTCTCGATCCGAAGGATCGATGCCGAAGGATGCATTCGACATTCGGATGATACTAGCCGAGCCAAACCGGGGGACGCAACGCACATAGCCGTGAATGCGCGCGTCGAAGCGCCTTTTGGCGTGTCGACGCGCACTCCGGCTATCTCCCGTTCAGCGCAGGCGGGCTTCCACCCACGCCGGAATGCCAGCAAGAACGGCCGGCAGGGCCGGACTGTCGAGACCACCGCCCTGGGCCATGTCGGTCCGGCCGCCGCCTTTGCCTTCGATGTGGGAAGCCACCTCGGCGACCAGATCGCCTGCCTTGACCCGGCCCAACGCCGAGCCACCGACACCGGCCACGAGCGAAACGCGGCCATCCGCCGCGCCCGCAAGGACGACGGCACAGTCACCCAGCTTCTGCTTCAACGCATCCAGGCTGTCACGCAGCGACTTGGCATCCAGGCCCTCGATACGCGCCGCGACGACCTTGATCCCGGCCACGTCCACGGCGGCGGCGGCGAGATCGGCCGACGCCGAGCTAGCCGCCTTGGCCTTGTAGGATTCGACCTCGCGCTCGAGCTTCTTCTGCCGGTCGAACAACTGGCGCAGCTTCTCGATCACTTCGTCGCCGTTAGCGCCGACCAAGTTCGAGACTTCACCCAGCACGCGTTCCTCATCCGCGACCCGGGCCAGGGCACCGGCACCGGTGACCGCCTCGATACGGCGCACGCCAGCGGCGACGCCCGATTCGGAGACGATCTTGAACAAGCCGATATCGCCGGTACGCGACACATGCGTGCCGCCGCAGAGTTCGGTCGAGAAGTCGCCCATCTTCAGAACACGTACTTCGGAACCGTACTTCTCACCGAACAAGGCGATGGCGCCGAAGTCGATCGCCTCGTCGTAACCCATGTGATGAACTTCCGCCTGGGCGTTGCGACGGACCTCGGCGTTGACCATGCGCTCGATCTGCGCCAGTTCCTCGGCGGTGACCGGCTTGAAATGCGAAAAATCGAAGCGCAAGCGCTCAGGCGCGACCAGCGAGCCCTTCTGAGCCACGTGGTCGCCGAGCACGGTGCGCAAGGCTGCGTGCAGCAGGTGCGTCGCCGAATGGTTGAGCACGGTGGCCTGGCGCTGCGCCGCATCCACCGATGCGACGACGATGGCGCCTTTCTCGAGCGGCGCGGAACCTTGCCATGTGCCGAAGTGTGCGAAGAACGCGCCTGCGACCTTTTGCGTATCCTCAACAGCGAACGCGCCCGAAGGATTGCGCAGCATGCCGGTATCGCCGACCTGCCCACCGGACTCGGCGTAGAAAGGCGTGCGGTCGAGCAGTACGAACGCGTCCTCGCCATCGGTGAGCCGGTCGACGGCCTTGCCGTCGCGGACGATGGCGAGGACTGTCGCATCGGCAAGATCAAGGATGTCGTAGCCGGTGAACACCGTCGGTGCCAGCGCGCTGGCGACCTCGGCGGGAAGCTGCGCCTTGCTGCCGAAGTTACTGGCGGCGCGGGCGCGGGCGCGCTGCTCACCCATGGCGCGTTCGAAACCATCCATGTCGACGGTCATGCCGCGCTCGCGCGCGATATCGGCGGTGAGGTCGACGGGGAACCCGTAGGTGTCGTAAAGCCTGAAGGCATCGACGCCCGGGATGATCTGGCCCGACTTCGCGGCGATATCGTCGAACAGGCGCATGCCGTGCTCGAGGGTTTCGCCGAACCGCTCTTCCTCGGTTTTGAGCGCCTGCTCCACGAAGGATTGCTTTGCGGCGATCTCGGGATACGCCTCACCCATTTCAGCGACGAGCGGCGCCACCATCTTCCAGAAGAAATCGCCGCGCACGCCGAGCATCCAGCCGTGCCGCAAGGCACGACGAATGATGCGGCGGAGCACGTAGCCACGGCCTTCGTTGGACGGCAGGACCCCGTCGACGATCAGGAACGAGCAGGCACGGATATGATCGGCGATGACACGCAACGACTTGTTCGCGAGGTCGGCCGTGCCGGTCAGACGCGAGGCCTCCGCGATCAGGTGCGCAAACAGGTCGATTTCATAGTTGGAGTGCACGTGTTGCAGCACCGCGGCCAGACGCTCCAGGCCCATGCCAGTGTCGACGCACGGCGCCGGCAGCGGCGAGAGCGTGCCGTCCGGGGCACGGTCGAACTGCATGAACACGAGGTTCCAGATTTCGATATAACGGTCGCCGTCCTCGTCGGGCGAACCCGGGGGGCCGCCAGCCACGTCAGGGCCATGGTCGTAGAAGATCTCGGTGCAGGGCCCGCAGGGGCCGGTATCGGCCATCTGCCAGAAGTTGTCCGACGCGAAGGGTGCCCCCTTGTTGTCTCCAATGCGGACGATGCGGTCCGCCGGCACGCCGACTTCCTTGTTCCAGATGTCATAGGCCTCATCGTCGGTGTGATAGACGGTGACCCACAGGCGGTCGGCAGGAAGCTTGTAAACCGAGGTGAGCAATTCCCAGGCGTAGCGGATGGCGTCGCGCTTGAAGTAGTCGCCGAACGACCAGTTGCCAAGCATCTCGAAAAAGGTGTGATGCCGCGCGGTGTAGCCCACGGCGTCGAGATCGTTGTGCTTGCCACCGGCGCGCAGGCAGCGCTGGACGTCGGCCGCACGCACGTAGCCTGGCTTTTCACTGCCGAGGAATACGTTCTTGAACGGGACCATGCCCGAGTTCGTGAACAGCAGCGTGGGGTCGTTCGACGGCACCAGCGATGCCGAGGGCACGATGGTGTGGTCCTTGGAGCGGAAGAATTCGAGGAAGGTCGAACGGATCTGGGCGGTTTTCATGAGCGATCGTGGCGTGGGAGCTGCGAGATATGTCGCGGGGACGCTCCGTCCAGAATCAAGGCTCACTGCCTTCAGTCGTCGTCGGCGTCTTCCGCATCGGCGTGGGTAAGAACACGTACTGTGGCGGCGGCGAAGCCGCGACGCAAGAGGAATTGCGCCCTCCGTGCCCGCTCGGCAGGGTCAGGGGATGGCTTGCCATAGCGTCGGCGAAGCTGATTCGCTGCCAGATCGTGCCAATCGACGTCCGCCTTCTCGATCAATTCGCGGATGCGGGCATCGGCGATTCCCTGGCTACGCAGTTCCGCCCTGATGCGGGCGGGCCCGTATCCCTGACCGACCCGGCTACGCACGAGAGAGCCGGCGAAACGGTCGTCGTCCTGGTAACCCTGGTCGCCCAGTCGTTCCAGCGCGGCTGCGGACTCGTCACGTTCGAAACCGCCGCGCTCGAGCTTCTGCTTGAGTTCGCGGCGGGAGTGCTCGCGCCGGGCCAACAGCCCAAGCGCCTTGTCATATGCGGCGCGGGTGGGGCGGCCGTTCTTGCCGCCGCCCTCCCCCGCCTCTTTATCAGACTTCCTCAAGCTCGTCGGCCTCGGTCGAGGCTTCGGCCTTCGGGCCCGCCTTGACCAGCAGGCGGGCGCGCAACTCAGCGTCCACTTCATTGGCGATGGCGGGGTTGTCGCGAAGGAACTGGCGCACGTTTTCCTTGCCCTGGCCGATGCGGTCGCCCTTGTAGCTGTACCAGGCGCCGGACTTGTCGATCAGGTTCTCCCGAACACCCAGTTCGATGATCTCGCCTTCGCGTGACGTACCTTCGCCGTAGAGGATCTCGAATTCAGCTTGGCGGAACGGCGGCGCCACCTTGTTCTTCACGACCTTGACGCGCGTCTCGGAACCGATGACTTCCTCGCCCTTCTTCACCGCGCCAATGCGGCGGATGTCCAGGCGAACCGAGGCATAGAACTTCAACGCGTTACCACCGGTGGTGGTTTCCGGGCTCCCGAACATCACGCCGATCTTCATGCGGATCTGGTTGATGAAGATGACGAGGCAATTGGTCTTCTTGATGTTGGCCGTGAGCTTGCGCAAGGCCTGGCTCATCAGGCGGGCGTGCAGGCCGACGTGGGAGTCGCCCATCTCGCCTTCGATTTCGGCTTTCGGCGTCAGGGCGGCCACGGAATCGACCACCACCATGTCCACGGCACCGGAACGCACCAGCATATCGGCGATTTCGAGCGCCTGTTCACCGGTATCCGGCTGGCTGACCAGCAGGTCCGCCACGTTCACGCCCAACTTTTCGGCGTAGCTGGGGTCGAGAGCGTGCTCGGCGTCGACGAACGCCGCCGTGCCACCCGCGCGCTGGCAGGACGCGATGGCCTGCAGGGTGAGCGTCGTCTTGCCCGAGGATTCCGGACCATAGATCTCGACGACGCGGCCACGCGGGAGGCCGCCGATGCCCAGGGCGATGTCCAGGCCGAGCGAACCGGTCGACACCGTGTCGATCTGGTCGTCGACGCGGTCGCCAAGACGCATCACGGCACCCTTGCCGAACTGCTTTTCAATCTGGCCGAGGGCACTCGCCAGCGCCTTGCGCTTATTGTCGTCCATCGTGGTTTCCAGTCTCTTGTGTAGGTGAGTATCTTGCCCGACCGTGGTCTCAGGGACTGCGATCCGCAATCGCCAAGTTTGCCATAGGCGGCCTGGTTCAGCCCTTTAGTTCGTCGGTCATTCCAACAAGCGCGGCGGCCACCGTCTGTCGCCGGACCGCCTCGCGATCCCCGTCGAAATGGTAGAGCCTGGCGTGAGCGTAGCCCCCGCGCCGCTTCCAGCCGATCCATACCGTTCCGACGGGCTTTTCCGGCGTGCCACCGGAGGGGCCCGCGATGCCTGTGACCGCCACGGCTACACCCGCGCCATACCGGGCCAGCGCCCCCGAGACCATCTCGAGCACCGTCTCTTCGCTCACGGCACCGGTCCGCTCAAGGGTGCGGGGATTGACGCCAAGGAGAGCCTCCTTGGCGCTATAGCTATAGCTGACGACACCGGCCTCGAACCAGGCCGAACTCCCTGCCAGATCGGTCAACGTCTTCGCTATCCAACCGCCGGTACACGATTCGGCGGTGGCGACCATCACCCGCCGCTCCAGCGCGGCGGCAGCGACATCCTGCGCGAGCGCCATGAGCTCGGCGTCTGAGGGAATGACTGCGGAATCCATTGGGGGTCCTATCGCTAAAGGGAGAGGTTCTACTACCGACGATTCGCGGTGTCGACGTGTGGATCGTCAGAAAACTGTTTTTTTGAGAATTATTCTATTGTCTCGATTGAAATACGTTTCTACCATGCACGACTGCATTGACAATTGGATGCTCATAAATTTGCCGTTCCCCTGCTGGAAGGACCGCCACAGGCCGCACGGCAAGGGATATTCATAAGACGCGCACATTGGCAACCGGGCGGTCTCCGCCATCCGTTTGCCTGGTCCTTCTAAACCATCCGACGCGGCATTCGCGGGCGCGCCCGCATGGCGGTATAGACGGATGCCGACAACGCACCCTGACACTCATCCACTGACGTGACGCTTGCCGTTCAGTCAGCATTTCACATACGCCCGCCGCGCCGCCGGTGCCCCCATTCGACCGGCTCCTCCAAGCTCTTGGATTAAAGAGGATGTCGCACGGCTGACACGACTGAATGACAACTTATGGCGCAGCCAGAAGGACGCTTAATGGTTACAACCGCAACCTTCACGAGACATGCACGAATCCGGCAGTTACGTGACGCAACGCGCGCGTACGGAGCGAACCCGTCAATACTTTGGCGCGTTTCAGGCATATTACATGCCCAGAATGTGTGACAAGAGTCCCAAAAACATGCACATCCACCACTAGTCAGGAATTTGTCGTTGCGTTATCTTTACATCGCGGACAGGGGTCCGCATCAGGGGTGGGGAATACACGGTCAGTAAGGCGCAACTCTGAGTAGGCGATCATCGCATCGCCACTCAAGCGCATGACCATTCTTCGCTGGCACGTTATGCAAGGGCGCCTACGCGCTCCTACAGGATGTTGTATGGATGATTTGCATGTCGCTCGGAGCCGGTTGGCTCAAGGCTCCAGCTACTGTCAGGGGCGTCACCTCCGCCAGCGCATTCCGCGCGGCGGTACATCGACTGATCCAGGGGCAGGAGGGCTACCTCGCCTGCCGCGCCGCCCTGCGCCCTTCATAACGATGTAAACGCTTTCCGGCTTCGCACGCGGCGACAAGCCGAGCGAAGCGCTGCCGACGTTTTCTCTTTGGTCATCTGATGAATACGAGCCACGCGTGAATAGAACCCTGCCCCCTGCCCTTTCCATCTGCCTTGTCTCCGCATTCGCCATGCTGCTTTCCGCTTGTGGCACCCCAGCCGCCAAGGATTTCGGGGGACGTTGGAAACCGGTGAACCGGTTTGAGGACAAGACCACTGAGATTCCACTCGCCGTCCCGTACACCTATTACGCCGCGCCCATGGACGGGACGTTGAAGACGATGTTGACGCGGTGGACGAGCGACACGGGAATGAAACTGCAATACAAGCTTCGTTCGGACTTCACGTTGACGAAAGCCGCGGCTGCCATCCACACCTCGGAACTACGTGATGCGGCCTCTCAGATCAGCACGATCTACGGCCCGCAAGGTGTAGCCGTCATGGTCAACGGTCCAGACCTCATCGTTGAGGAAGTCAACGCCATCACTACGCCGCAACCAGCTTCGAAACCTGTGACAGCCGCCCCGAAACCCGCAAACACACCCGCGCCGCCTGCTCCCTCCGAGCAAGCCGACACCACCGCGGAAACGAAGTAGCCGGCCGCGTAAGCAACAACGAACAGGCAGCCAGTCACAATGCTGAAGAAAAAGAATTCGCCGAAGATCGACGAGACGGTCGCGCGGAGCGTCAACTTCGAGGTAACCATCGCCGATATCGCTCGACGGAACGAAAAACGGGCGTGGATAGTGGCTACCTGCTCTCTTGTGGTTTCCCTGTGCCTCATCGGTGGCTACTTCTACATTCTCCCGTTGAAGGAGAAGGTGCCCTACCTGGTGCTCGCGGATCCATATTCAGGGACCAGTTCGCTCGCTCGCCTGACGGACGACGTCGTCAATCGGCAAGTCACCACCAGCGAAGCGGTAAACCGTAGCAACATTGCTCACTTCGTGCTCGCCCGGGAGTCCTACGACCTGGCACTCACGAACATGCGCGACTGGCCCACGGTGATGACCATGGCTGCGCCAAATGTATCGGGCCCATACCGGAGCTTGCACTCGCCAGGCAACGAATACAGCCCATATAAGCTGTACGGAACGAACAAGGCCATCAGGGTCAAGATCCTTAGCATCGTACTTATCGGCGGTGGTATCAACGCGACTCCGAAGGGTGCCACGGTGCGCTTTCAGCGCAGCGTGTATGACAAAGCCAACGGGGGCACCACTCCACTCGACAGCAAGATCGCGACGATGGAATTCGTATACAAGCCAAACCTCCGCATGGACGACCAAAGCCGAATCGAGAATCCGCTAGGCTTTCAGGTCACCAGTTACCGCGTCGACAATGACTACGGAAATTCGGTGCCTGCGGAAGTTCCGCAGCCTGCTGCCGCCGGCGTTGCGCCTGCTGCTGCCGCGCCGGCGGCTCTCGAACAGTCGATGGATCCCGACGACATGCCCACCCCAGCCGCGACATTACAGCCCGGCCAGGCGAACCCCGTGCCACTCGCACAGGACACACTCCAGAGCGGAGCCCTCCCACCTTCGCCTCTCCCAAACGCCCCCGTATATCCCGCGGCCGCGCCTGGCGCTTCCGTGACTCCCACCGCGACCGCTCCGGCGGTCCGCTCCACTCCACGAAGCGCCGCCAATGGAGGGCGCCGTTGATGAATCCATCCAGCAAGCTGAGCCTGCGAAGTGCCGTAGGGGCCGCAGCCCTTTGCCTTGGTCATTTCGCTTTCGCAGAAAATTCGCAAATGCTTCCGCCGGCGTCCAATCCGACCGCATCACCCGCCCTCACCACCTATGAGTATTCCGCAGACGGCATCTATCAGGTGCGGACCGGACTGGGAATCACCACGCAAATCGAGTTGAGTCCGAGCGAAAAGATCCTCGACTACAGCACGGGCTTCAGTAGCGGTTGGGACCTCACTCGGCGCGACAACGTTTTCTACGTGAAGCCGAAGAATGTCGACGTGGATACGAACATGATGATTCGTACAGCCACTCATTCGTATATCTTCGAGCTCAAGGTAGTCGCCACCGACTGGAAGACGCTGGACCAGGCTCGCCGTGCAGGCGTGCAGTACAAGATCGTCTTCAACTATCCCGCCGACACGAGTTTCATGGCGGAAACGAAGAAGGTCGAGGCTGCGCCCATGCTCGACACGGAGCTCGTAAAGGGACGCGATTACAACTTCGACTATGACTATTCGAAGACGGGACGAACAGCCATCTGGCTGGTCCCGACCAACGTGTACGACGACGGTCGCTTCACTTATATAAAGATGCCTGACCTCAAGCAGTTCCCAACGGGTAACTTCCCGACGGTGTACATGCGTGAGAAAGAACATGGAGAGGACTCGGTGGTCAATACGACCGTGGAGGGCAATACCCTCGTTGTCCACGGCACGTACCCTTACCTGGTTATTCGTCACGACAACAACGTCGTGGGTCTGCGAAGGAACACAAAGAAGTGAGCCCGAACACGCCACATCACCCCGAAGACGAGTCTGGCCGCGGCAACACGTCGCCCCAGGACAATGCCGCCGATCAACGCGACCCGCTGGCGGGAAATCCGTACGTCTCGCAGACTCGCCACGCGCAGCCTGACCTCGACAGCGGCGCGCCCCAACTCACCACCAGCGACATGCGCCGAATGAATCGACGTGCGCTGGGATTGCTTGCCAGCATTGCCTTGCTACTGGTGGTCATCGCCGTTTGGGCGTTCGGAGGCCTGGGCGGCGAAAAGCAGAAACCCAAGCAACGCGAGGAAACAGTGACCGTTCCGGAAGCGCCGATGGCGCCCACGCCGGCACCACCACCCGTATTGCCGCCGCCGCGTCAGCCGGAACCGATCCCCCTCGCCACTCAGCTTCCACGCGAACCCGTTCGCGAGGCAAACGAGGCCGAACGCCCGCGTGGTCCTACCTTGCTCGAACGCCGCATCGCTGCGGCAAGCCAAGGCACCACCGGTGTCGCCAACGGCATTACTGGTGGAGGGCCTGGCGGCACAGGCAATCCCATGCAGGGGTACATGATGCCGGATCCCAATGGCGGCGTTCCTCAGGCCGCTCCGCGGATGAGCAATAACAACAATCTCGCTTATACCGCGGGCGCGCTGCCTGATGTGTCAAGTGCTGCACCGCTCACGCACCCCGATACCTTGATGTTGCGCGGCACGTTCATTCGTTGCGTGCTCGAAACCCGCATCATTACGGATATCCCTGGATTCACATCCTGCGTCGTTACCGAACCGGTTTACTCGTTCACCGGGAAGCGCCTGCTCCTACCTAAAGGGTCCAAGGTGCTCGGCAAGTACGATATGGAACCCGATGGACCGCGCGTCGCGGTGATCTGGGATCGCATCGTCACGCCGACTGGAATCGACGTGAATATGGCGAGCCCCGGTATCGACACGCTTGGCGGTGCGGGACATCCGGGCCATTACAATGCCCACTGGGGTAGCCGAATCGGCGCCGCCTTGCTGATCAGTCTTCTCAGCGATGCATTCAAGTACGAAGCTGCGGAGCACGGCCCCCGGACGACCACCATCAGCAACGGCGTCGTCACGCAGACCCCGTTCGAGAGCAATACCGCCGCTACGATTCAGCAGCTTGCGAACCAGGCAGTCCGGCGCGCGTCAAACCGGCCTGCAACCGTCACTATCAATCAAGGAACCGTTCTCGCCATCTATGTCGCCAAAGACGTGGATTTCGCGGGCGTGGTCGCACGGTATTGAGAACGGCATGAGCGAAAGCGCACTCGCTGCCGTCAGCACGGATTTTCTCGACTACCAGTACGAGGTGCTGGGAGTCAGGGATTTCCTGGCCGCGCAGGATGTCACGGAGATCTGCATCAACCGCCCCGGAGAGCTCTATCTCGAGCGCCGAGGGGGTTGGCAGCGCGTGGAAGTTCCTTCGTTGACGTTCGAGCGCGCCCGTCAGTTCTGCACTGCCGTGGTCAACGAGAGCAACACGGGCCAGCGGATCACGGACACCGACCCGGTGGTATCGCTGACATTCCCGACGGGGCAACGCGCCCAGTTTGTCATTCCACCGGCCTGCGAAGCCGGCCGGGTGTCCATCACGATCCGACTTCCTTCAAAACAAACCCGCACGTTGGAACAGTATCGCGAAGATGGCTTCTTCGATGAGATTCTCGAAGGTGCCAACACGATATCGCAGACAGATAAGGAATTGCTCGAACTGCGTGGAGAGCGACGTTACGCGGACTTCTTTCGTCATGCCGTGCTCAACAAGAAGAATATCGTCGTCGCCGGTGCCACCGGCAGCGGCAAAACCACCTTCATGAAGTCGCTGGTAAATCACATCCCGGCCGACGAGCGCCTTGTGACGATCGAGGATGCCCGGGAACTGTTCATCGACCAGCCGAACGTAGTTCACCTGCTCTATTCCAAGGGCGGGCAAAGCGCAGCCAACGTTACCGCCAAAAGCTGCATGGAGGCCTGCCTTCGCATGAAACCCGACCGCATTATTCTTGCGGAGCTACGAGGCGACGAGTCGTTCTATTTCATCCGAAACTGTGCATCCGGCCACCCCGGGTCGATCACAAGCTGCCACGCAGGCAGTGTCGAGCAGACCTGGGATCAGCTGGCGCTGATGGTGAAGGCCTCCACCGAAGGTGCTGGACTCGAGTTTTCAACGATCAAGCGTCTTTTGATGCTGACCATCGACATCGTCGTACATATCAAGGCACATGCTGGCAGGCGATATATCACGGGCATCGATTTCAATCCGGCTCGCGCGCTGGGCGCGGACGGGGGATAGAGCGATCAACCACTGGGTCATTAGACAGGAGTTGTAAGGTGCTACCAGGACTGGAAATGATGAGCTGCCAAAACCTCGCCGTCCCGGCTGAGGTGATGCAACACGTCGTCAACGTAGAGTCGAGCCGTAACCCATACGCCATTGGCGTGGTGGGCGGTCAACTTGTGCGCCAGCCTCAAAACCTGCCCGAGGCAGTCGCCACTGTTCGGATGCTCGAGGAACGGGGCTACAACTACTCGCTTGGTATTGCACAGGTAAACCGCGCCAACTTCGGAAAGTACGGTCTCGATACGTACGAAAAGGCGTTCGCATACTGTCCCAACCTCGTGGCTGGATCTCGGATCCTCGCACAGTGCTATGCCAGCGCAGGCAAAGATTGGGGCAAGGCTTTCAGCTGCTATTACTCCGGAAATTTCACGACCGGGTACCAGGACGGTTACGTCCAGCGGGTGTTCGACTCCATGGCGCGCAGTGGGACGTTCGCCGGTGCGAAACCCATACCGCTGACCGGCACGGCTCCTACCAGGGTGGCCAGCGTCGGCAAAGGGATCGAGGGAGTCACCCCCGATAGCCCGTTGTACCGCGTAGCGATGCGGAGTGTTCTTGATTCCGCGACATCCGCGGCTATCTCACCGGCGCTCGCCGCCGCTACCGGCATGCCGAATGGTTCCGGCCAGACCATGCAGGACTTACAGGACATGCAGGAAGGCAATACCGGCCTTTCAATCCCCGGTTCCGTGCCGATCACCAATCCGGCTCTGGTCAATACCCCGGACCCTGCGCCTGGCCCGATTCCCACCGATCCGGCGACGGCCGCACTGATGAAACAAATCGGTGCCCAGTTACCGCAGAACACACAACTCCAACCTGGACAAATCCGCACGGACCCGGGAACAGCCGCCGTCATGTCTCAGATCGGTATATCCGCCTCTTCGCCCGCTGGGAACGAAGCCGAACCCGCGTCTTTCAACGACGTGTTCGTTCCTCGGGTTCGCGGTCCTAACGATCCCGTGCCAGGTGCGGCACCTCAACCGCCACAGGCGCCATCGCGACCCGCGGTAGACAACGCCGATC
Organism: Luteibacter sp. W1I16; assembly: GCF_050434905.1. Classification (NCBI taxonomy): domain Bacteria; kingdom Pseudomonadati; phylum Pseudomonadota; class Gammaproteobacteria; order Lysobacterales; family Rhodanobacteraceae; genus Luteibacter; species Luteibacter sp. W1I16. The sequence goes on along the minus strand of NZ_JBNDJJ010000001.1, from coordinate 3,639,786 downwards.
TACGTAACGGAGGCTCGGACGATGCCTTCGTGTTCTGACTCGAGGCAGATGCCGGATGGAATGCCGGCCGCCCTCGCACCGCTGGCCGCGCGGAACGTGGCCATTTCAGCACAGGCGGATAGGTCAGGCCGCCTCATTCGATTCAAACCGTAACGAAGGAACCCAACGATGTCCCTGTCTACCCTCAGCACCACCATCGCCAAGTCGAAGCATCCGCTCCTCCATACGGTTGCGCTGTTTGCCGTGATTGCCCTATTCGTGATGCCTGAACTCGCGTTTGCCCAGGATACGAAAGACAAGGTCTGCGGCTTCTTTACGAGCATCAAGGGCATCCTGAATGCGGCCTCGATCGTTGTCGTGACCGTGGCGGTCATCTTCTCCGGGTACCAGATCGCGTTCGCCCATAAGCGGATTTCCGACGTTACGCCCGCGCTCATCGGCGGTGTACTGATCGGCGCCGCTGCACAGATCGCCAAGACCGTCGTCGGCGACGACACCACCGATACCAATCAATGCCAGGGCCCGGGCACCAGCGGCGTAAGCATGATCATGAACGTCATGCAGGTAGCGATGCATTTCCTGCACTTCCATGCATAAGAACGTACTGTTCCGCGGCTGCACTCGCCCACCCATGTTCATGGGTGTGCCCTACGTGCCCTTCTTCATGGGCGCCGGATCGTGCCTGCTGCTGGCCATGTACTTCAATTACTGGTTCCTGCTTCTCATCCCGGTCGTCATCTTCATCATGCGGATGATGGCGAAGCGCGACGAAATGATTTTTCGTCTGCTTGGACTGCGTTTTCAGTTCAAGACCCGGATCAGGAACGTGCAGGAGCACGGCGGCATGTGGGTATTCACGCCCAACAGCTACCGCGATCCCGCCAAGGACAAACGGAAGAAATAGGAATCCGCCCTGGCAGTTCATGCCAGGGCCTTTTGAGCTCCTAACGGTATAGCAAACATGTTTACGCCCGACGCGCCTATATCCTCCCACATCACGCTCTCGAGCCATGTCTCACCCACGGTCGTGAAAACGACTGGAGGTGACTTCATGCTCGTGTGGCGACTGGCGGGCCTTCCGTTCGTCGGCCGGGAAGAATGGGAAATCGAGCATCGCCACAACACCTTCAACAGAATGCTGCAGACGTTGAGGGCACCGGACTATCCGAACGTCGCATTCTGGGTGCACGACATCCGGCGGCGCCGTCCTATCCGTGACGGATCCAAATTCAGCCAGGCTTTCAATCAGGCCCTGTCGGATGCGTACTACGCGTCGCTATCCGGTCAGAAGCTCATGCAGAACGAGCTCTACCTGACGATGATCTACCGCCCGGTCGTCGAGGGAAAGCGGTGGATCGAAAAGAGCGCCAATATCGAGCGGCTCGAGCAGGAACAAGCCCAGGCGATAGGCACCATACTGGAGCTCGCAGGTAACGTCGAAGCCGTTTTGAAGGACTACGCACCGTATCGACTGGGCCTTTACGAGGCACCCAACGGCATTGTCTTTTCCGAAATCCTCGAGCTCTACGGTTACATCCTCAATCGCCTGGACGAGCCCGTTCCTTCGCTGAGCGCACCTATCTACGATTATCTACCCGTCAGTCGCCAGCGTTTCTCGGCAAAGACCGGTGACTTCGTCCTTACCACGCCCGACGGCCAGAACCACTTCGGCGCCATTCTGAATGTCAAGGAGTACGTGGAAAGTACCTATCCGGGCATCCTGAACGGCCTTAAGTACCTCGACTTCGAATACGTCATCACGCACTCCTTCTCTCCCATGGGGAGACAGAACGCGCTTTCGGCGCTCGAGCGTACGAAAGGAATGATGATCTCGTCCGGTGACAAGGCCGTCAGCCAGATCATCGAATTGGACCACGCGATGGATCAGCTCGCCTCGGGCAACTTCGTCCTGGGCGAGTACCACTTCTCGATAGCCATCTATGCGGCGAGCCAGGAACTGCTATCTCAGCAGATCGCGTCCACCCGGGCCGAACTATCCAATGCCGGCTTCGTCTCCGTGAAAGAAGACCTGGCCGTCACTGCGGCTTTCTATGCACAGTTTCCCGGTAACTGGAAGTACCGCACGCGCCTGGCCAACGTCAGTTCGTTGAATTTCCTCGGCCTTTCTCCGCTGCACAACTTCGCCACGGGCAAGAAGGAAAACAACCCGTGGGGCAACTGTGTCACCACCTTGCAGACCACGAACGGACAGCCTTACTACTTCAACTTCCACGCCACACATCCCGCGGAAAATTCCCTGGGTGAGAAGGCGATCGCCAACACGATGGTCATCGGCAAGTCCGGCACCGGCAAAACAGCACTGATCAACTTCCTGCTCAGCCAGGTACAGAAGCTCGATCCGTCGCCTACCATCTTCTTCTTCGACAAGGATCGCGGTGCTGAAATTTTCGTTCGTGCCTGCGGCGGCAATTACCTAGCCCTCGAAAATGGCAAACCGACCGGCTTCAATCCTTTCCATTGTGAGCGCACGGAAGAGAACGTGCAGTTCCTCGCGGATCTCATCAAGGTACTCATTGGCAAGAGCGTGTACAGCTCCCGTGAGGAAGAAGACGTCTTCCGCGCAGTGGAAAACATGCTCGACACCCCGATGCACCTGCGCAACATGACGAATTTCCAGAAGAGCCTGCCGAACCTGGGCGATGATGGCCTCTTCATTCGTATGCGTAAGTGGACCGCCGGCAACTCGCTCGGATGGGTCTTCGACAACCCTAAAGATACGATCGACCTCAAGAAGGCCAACATCATCGGCTTCGACTATACGGACATCATCGACAACGCCGAAGTCCGCGCCCCCGTCATCAACTACCTCCTCCACAGGCTGGAAGATCTTATCGATGGCCGGCGCCTCATTTATGTGATGGATGAGTTCTGGAAAATCCTCGACGGCAAGGGCGGTCTGAAGGAATTCGCGAAGAACAAGCAAAAGACCATCCGAAAGCAGAACGGCATGGGCATCTTCGCGACCCAAAGTCCCGAAGATGCCTTGGCAAGCGACATCTCTGCCGCGTTGATCGAGCAAACGGCGACGATGATTCTCCTTCCCAATCCCAATGCCAGCAGGGAAGACTACGTCGACGGCCTGAAGCTTACCGATGCCGAGTACCAGGTCGTCGTCAGCCTTGACGAAAGGTCACGCTGCTTCCTTGTCAAGCAAGGCCACGCATCCGCTGTTTGCCAGTTGAATCTTCGCGGACTCGATGATGCCTTGTCCGTTATTTCCGCGTCCACAGACAACATCGAGATCATGCACGAGATCATTAAGGCACGCGCCGAAAGTGAGGGCGTATCTCCTGACGATCTGAGGCCTGAGCAATGGCTGGAAACGTTCTATGAAAATCGGAAAGGTAGCGGCAAAGGCAGGCCCTCGCCGCGCCCCACTCCGTCGTCGTCGAAGCGCGTCGCTTAATTCCCACTTATTGATTCAGGACAGGAAGACGCCATGAGCATCAAGACTCCTTTGAAGACCCTGCACCACAATTTTCTCAAAGTGACGGCAGCAGCGGCGCTCACGCTTGCCTGCGGCACCCATACCGAACCGGCCCGGGCAGGTGTCCCGGTGATCGATTACACCGCCATCGTCAACGCTCTCCAGAACTATTGGGAACAGTACGGTCGTTGGATCGATACGGCACAGCATTATCAGCAGGTCCTCGATCATTATACGAAGCAAGCCGCGTTCTGGGAGACGCAGCTCAACAAACTTCAGCACCTCAACTTCACGCTTTTCAAACTCAAGCACCAGTTCACGGAAGTAGCTGAGGACTTTGGCGTTGAAGTCGAGTGCCCGGGCCGGGTTGCCTCCGGCGGACTCGCTGGCGTCCTCGACTCCGCACTGGACAAGCTTCTTCCGGACATGAATGGCGATGTCATTGAGCAACAACAAAAAATATGCGCCCTCATCGTCCAGGCAAAAAACATCAAGTACAACGACACGGTCCGCTACCTTAACTATGTGGCGGAGAAAGGCACTGAGATGGAAAACGTTCAGACCAGCCTGATTGGTAAGATCGGGGAATCCGAGGGTAATACGACTGCCTTCGCTGCGCAGCTGACGGAGTTCGGCCAGACGCTGAGCACGGCCCGGGCTCAGTGGGAGTCGAACCAGAAACAGGCGGATGCACAGATCGACATGCTCCTCACCATGCAGGCGAACCTTTCCCGGCGAGCGATGAACGGCTCACCCAGTGTCCTCGGCACCGTCGTCGATGCCGCGGCCCTGAAAGCCGCATTCAACTGATCCAGCCACACGGACGGCACGGATTCGTTACATACAACTGCGCTAGCCACGGCTTGCGCGACACAGGGACAAAGGCAACATGCCAAACATTACTGGTTATATTTATTTTCGGCTGGTCTACGATTACCTCAACACGCAGATCAGCGAGTTCGGCATGGACCTGATGGGCCGCATGATGTCGTGGGCGAGCGCGATTGCACTGGTTCTGGTGACGATCTGGATCCTCCTTCAGGGGTATCGCATCCTGACCGGACAATCCCGGGAACCTCTCATGGCTACCGTACTCAACATGGGACGTATCGTGGTCATCGTTGGAGCCGCGACCACGATGGCTGTAGCTGGCACAGGACTTCACCACTTCCTGACCGTCGACCTGGACAAGGAGGTCCATGAACTCTTCACCGGTGACGGCAACAATACAACCGCCGAATCGATCGACCGCAACCTTGCCTGGACTCAGCTGGCATTGAGCACGATCAATTCGGTACAAGTCGTTCCCACCGATGCGGAAATGCTCGCAAGCAAAGAACGGGCGTCGTGGATAGCAACCTTCGGATCGGCCAGCCCTCCGATGGCGGCCGGCGTGATGCTGCTCCTCTACCAATTCGCCATGGCGCTCTTTATCGGCCTTGGCCCACTCTTCATCCTCTGCCTGATCTTCGACCAGACAAAGTCGCTATTCCAACGCTGGCTCATGTACGGCATCGGTACCGTATTCTCGATGGCCCTCCTCAGCGTGGTGTGCAGCATCGTGCTCACGCTCACCATCAAGATCAGCGAGGCCATGTGGGGCGCGAAGATCGTCAACAAACTATTGGGCAGCAGCAGTGAAGGCTTGAACAGCATCGCCATGCAACAAGGCGGCATCGGCCTGTTGCTGACGGCCCTGATAGTTTCCGTGCCGCCCATGGCCGCCATGTTCTTCCAGGGCACCCTGGGCAATTTCCTGACGTACTCTGCGTTTGGCGGGGCGGGGAGCAGCATAGGCCCCAATGGGCAACCGCCTGGGTCATGGGCGGGGCATAAGCTTGCTGGGGGCGATAGTCAGTATTCAATTTCTAGAGGCGATAATGAGCGTCCGGGAAACTTTACACCGCGTTTCGCAACGGGATCAGGGCCAACTCAACAGTCGGACGAAGTGAAAAACTCCGTTCATAGGACTTGAAATTAGTCATGCGAGCATACGTAAAGATCGCCCTATTAGCTGCGCTTTCCCGCACCGCTCTCGCCTATGCAGAGGGGGGGTGTCCCCCGGGGCAAGTTCCTCAGCAAGGCAACGGATGGCGTTCATGTATCCCAGTAAATGGGGCATCGCAACAGCAGGGTCCCTCCGATAATTTTGTCGGCCCGCAGTGGACTGCTCGGTGGATTTCGGTAGCAGTCGATACCGATAAGGCCATACTCGGTAAATCAGCAGAAAGCAGGACAGAAGCCGAAGCAGAGAATTCAGCGGTGCGCGATTGTGCTTCCCAAGGCGGCCTAACGTGTCATGCAATTGTCACAGCAAAGAACGGCTGCGTTGCGATGGTGGTCGGAAACAACCGTCTCACAACAGCGGGCGACCCGATCCAAAGAAAAGCCGAGGCCAAAGCGATTGACTCATGCAAGAGCAGTCCCGACACCAATTGCACGGTCTATTACTCAGCATGCGTACAACCGGTCCCGGAGTAGGGAGTGAAGTTGTATGTCTCCCGGATGCATCCATGCGAGAATGACAGGAATCGTAAACTTGCATGTTCTCATTGCACTACTGACCACGACTTTCTCACCTCCTGCGACGTTCGCGGAAGGGGCTGTCCTTCCGGCCAGTATTCTCGGCGAGGGAACGGATGGAGTCCTGTGTGCCGATGGGAAACTCCGCGCAACCTGGTGGCGCCAACGATACTTTCGTTGGACCGACAGCGGTCGCGAGCTGGGCGTCCGTAAGCATAGATACCGATAAGGGAGTGCTCGGCGAATCCGCTGATAGTCGCACGAGCGCCGATGCTGAAAGTAGTGCGATGAATGCTTGCGTTGCCAAAGGCGGAACAAGTTGCCATATCGTCGTGACCGCGAAGAACGGATGTATCGCAATGGCGGTGAGTAGTGACATCTTGGCGACCGCATCCGGGCCTACGACAGGGACTGCCAACTCGGCTGCGATTGCGAAGTACAAGAAATGGAAGGATCCGGATTGCCAGATCATTTACTCAAGATGCGTACAAGCCGTCTATCAGGGATTTAGTTGACTGCCTGAGTTAACAAGAATCCATCGTCCAAAGCGCTCCATTCTCCTAACAAGCGGGTCAGCCCTACACCAGTGCGAAGCAAAGAAATATTCATGAGGTTCGCCATGCTCTCTATGTTGTCATGTGGCACTGCGGCCGCCGAAGGCGGCTGCCCCGCTGGCCAACTTCCTCAACGGGGACAAGGGTGGCAGAGTTGCGTTCCTATTCCCAATCAAAATACCGGCCGGGGGCGCAGGGCCGAACCCCGCTGGGAAGATCGCTGGCAAGCAATTGCTACGGATACAAGCAAAGGTATTCTCGGAACGTCCGTTGACAAGGCAAACATGATGGACGCCGAGAGTTCCGCGATCCGTGACTGTGCAGGTAAAGGTGGCACCCAATGCGCGGTCGCCATTTCTTACGGCAATGGATGCGTCGCTATGGTTGTGGGCACCAAGTTGCTGACTACGGGATCTGGACCGACCAAGCTCACTGCTGAAAACAATGCTACCGAAACGTGCACCAAGAATGACAATGCTTGCACTGTCTACTATTCAGCTTGCAGTTTACCGTCGCAGGTCAAATAGTGATTTCCCTTCATAAACTAAATCCAATCCATGGTACTTTTCTAGCGTTTGTGCTTGTTCTGTCGCTTTCCTCCGCGGCCAGCGCAGAAGGAGGCTGCCCCCCTGGCCAGTATCCTCAACAGGGCCAGGGCTGGCGGACATGTATCCCGATGGCAACACCGAACGGCCAAGGGACCGATGACGTATTTCGTGGACCAAGGAAGGAAGCCAGATGGCTCGTGCTCGTGGTCGATTCGGGCAAGGCGATTCTTGGCAAGGGCATCAACGGCGTATCTGAATCGGACGCTACACAGACAGCCATGATCGATTGTAAAGGCCAGGGAGGGGCTACCTGTCATGTCATTGCATCTGTAAAGAATCAATGTGCAGCGATGATCGTAGGCAAAAAAATGCTTGTCACCTCAGATGGGCCATCGCAGCGGCAAGCAGAGTCAAATGGAAAGAAGAAGTGTGAAGATGCCCCCGACACGGACTGCCAAGTCTATTTTTCTGCATGCGTCTTTCCCGCAATAGCAGACTGATGGGCCTGCCAGCGAAGCGACGCAGGATCGGCTATCGGATGAAGGAATGAGATCTCTACAATGGAAGTCGAATTAACCATGCGACCTTGCTCGAAAGCGATGCTTACTGTCATGGCGTTGGCCCCTTCATTTGCGATTGCAGAAGGTGGATGTCCGCCAGGACAAGTGCCTCAGGAAGGGAGCGGATGGATATCTTGCGTACCTATCGGAAATTCTATGCAACCTGGCGGCACGAATGACACTTTCATTGGGCCGACTGCGGTTGCGAGCTGGGCATCCTTGAGTGCGGATACCGACAAGGGAGTGCTTGGCGAATCTGCGGATAGCCGAACAAGGGTAGAGGCGGAAAACAGCGCACTGGCTACCTGTATGGCCAAGGGCGGAAAGACCTGTCATATCATCGTGACAGCGAAGAATGGATGTATCGCAATGGCGCTTAGCAGCGACATCTTTGCAACGGCATCCGGCCCCACTACAGGAACTGCCAAATCGGCTGCGATCGCGAGTTGCAAGAAGGGGAAAGATCCAAACTGCCAAATCATGTATTCGAAATGCGTACAGCCCGTGTATCAATGACCCATCAGGTACCCGTAGTGAGATCAGCCGCGTCCTGACCGACCAATTGCAATATTGACTTACGCAGGTGGTTCCATGAGATACCGCATTCACACTGCTGCCATCGCAGTCGGACTGTTCGCCATCTCGGCGGCAAACGCCCAATCCTCCAATCCCTATGCCAAGCCCCACCCTGCCCAGACCGCCACGGCGCAAGACAAAGGAAGCCAGATGGACGACATCAAATCGTTTGCCACTGCTGGCACAAGGATCCTCGATTCGCAAACTGGCGACCTGACTGGAACTGGCCAACCCGGTGTGCTGTTGATACTCGAGCCGACGCCCACCGGTAACGAGAAGCTGGGCGAAGGTCCCAGGCGCGATGTTGTATTGCTTACGCGCGATGCTTCTGGCCATCTGCAAAAGGCGGCGTCGAACGCCTTGGTTGTTCCTTGCGGCACCTGCGGGGGCACAGCAGGCGACCCTTATGGCTACGCTCGTATTACCCACGGCGCGTTCACCATCGCCAATGGCGGCGGCAGCCGTGAACGCTGGTCAGACGAATATACCTTCACCTATGCCGCGGACAAGAAGGACTGGTTCGCCACGAAGGTGAAGCGCTCCGTATCCGACATCGATACTGGCAAGCAGAAGCACATCGACCTGAAGGCGAAGGAACTGGGTGTCGTATCGTTCAAGGATTTCGATCCATCAAAGCTGCCAGAGGTCACTCTGCCTTAATTGCATCAACCCCGTCCGGATCGGCGGGTTATAAGGTACGCAGGAGGCGATGCCGAGCGTAAGTCAAACAGGAGTTACACATGACGATTGATCGTGAAACACAGATGTTGGCGGACGCTACAGCCGCCGGCATCACATCCCCAAGGGAACTGGCCAATTTCATGGCCCAGGTCACCCATGAATCGAATGGCCTCAACCGCCTGGAAGAAAGCTTCCGCTATACCCGAAACATCTCGCAGATCCCGGTGCAATCGGCGTGGCGTGAAGGCCCCGAGGCGCTCGAGTCCGCCCGGGTGCAGGCCCTGCAGGGCCACCCGGAGCGCTTGGCCGAACTCATGTACGGTGGGCGCAACGGCAACGACCAACCGGGAGATGGCTGGCGTTACCACGGACGGGGCTACATCCAACTCACGGGCAAGGATAATTACCGCGCCGCCGGCGAGGCGCTCGATCTCGACCTGGTCGGTCATCCCGAACTCGCAGCCGAACCGCAGAACGCGTCGCGCATCGCCGTCTGGTATTGGGAGAACCGGGTACCGGAGGCCGCTCGTGAAAACGTGCGCGCAGCGACCCTTGCGGTCAACGGCAAGTACAACGGCCTGGAAGATCGCGAAGCCCGCTTCGAGGACTGGCAGCGTCGCCTGACACCCGAAGTGATGCAGCGCCTCGGCGAAGGTACCGTCGGTTATCCTTCGCCCTCGCCCAGGCATGCCGATCCAGAGCAGCGGGCAATGAAGGAAGGGATGCACGGGGAAGATGTGCGCGCGCTCCAGGCAAATCTCGCCCGCCTCGGCTACACCGATAACCGTCATCAGCCCCTGCATACCGACGGACACCTTGGCCCGGTAACACGGTCCGCGCTCGAAGCTTATCAACGCGACCACCAACTGGTGGTGGACGGGGTTGCCGGGCCGAAGACGTTGGCAGCCATCGAACAACAGATCCATGCGGAAGCTACGCGACAGGCGACGCCTGTCATCCGGTTGGACAACCCGGCCCATCCCGATCACGCGCTTTACGAACAGGCCCGCACAGCCGTGCATCGTCTGGATGCCCAGCATCAGCGAACGCCGGATCAACAGAGCGATAACCTCGCTGCCTCGTTGACAGTCGCTGCGAAACGGGAAGGCCTGACGTCAATTGACAATGTCGTGTTGAGCGAGGATGCCAGCCGCGCATACGCCGTGGCCGGTGACATGAATTCTCCGCACAAGCGCATCGCCGAGGTTCCGACGGCGCAAGCCGTCAATACGCCGGTCGCACAGAGCGCGGAAGCATTGGCCAAGTCCCTGCCCGCCGACCCCACGAACGAGCAATCCCAAAGGCAAGCCGGCCCCCAGCCACATTCTTCGCAGCCTACGTTCGGCGTGTGACCCGGAGAGCCATATGACTACGTATGCTCGGCAGGTCCGGACTTACCCCCATTGCAGATCCGACTTCAGCTGCGAGAAGGTGCCTGCCCTCGTGTTTCAAACTTTCACTCGGTGTCTCAGGCACCTGGTGATCCCTTTTTTGCGCGATTCGTCCCTAGCGCACCTCCCCGCATGAACCCTCTGGGCCTCATGCGACGGATCGTGCAGGTCACCGTCCCTGGCCTGTTTCTTTCACTTACAGCATGTGGTGGAAACATGGAAGCACCGAAGATAGAGATTAATCACGAAGCGAAGGAACAATACGAGGTTCTCCTTCATATTGAAGGAGTCGCTGGACCATTCGATCTAGTCGAAGCACAGGTCAACTACAGCATAGAGAACGAGGACTGCGTTCCGCCGGCGCCTTTCTCAGGTGCCAGGGACATTCCGAGAAAAGTACTACCACTCTCACTTCAGAAAGTAGCCGTCGATACCTACAAAGGTATTGTCGCAATTGACGCAATAAAGGACGCAAACTACTTCGGTCAGGGCATCTGCCGTTGGAAATTGATAGCTGTGAGCGTGGATCTAAGGAGACGAAACACCACATTTCACGCAGCGGTGTTTCATGACGACCTGATGAGCGAGAGGGGTTCCGTCAGCTACTTTCCTGGTGAGGCCTACCGGCGAAACGAGATCACTCGTCTTGTGTCCGGAGCTATGGACATCAAGGAACTTGAGACTCCTAACGATGCGTTCTCGTTACGCATCGGCACAAAGGAGATTCGCAAGTGACTCTCCGACCGCTGGATTATGCGCTGATCGCCAAAGACAGCTATGTGACAGAGCGACAAACTTCCGAGGTTGAACTTGGAGGGATTTCTTACACGATCATCGACCGAGCAGAAGACACCGCCTCTGGCTTTCAGGCCGTCGCGTATAGAAAAATTGGTACGCCAGATATCGTCATTGCGTACCGAGGAACGGAAATCGATAGAGAACCGATCCGGGATGGATTGGTTGACGTGGGAATGGTTCTCGGCGGATTCAACGCCCAACAAGCCGACGCGGAGCGATTTACTCGTCGAATACTCGAAAGAGCCAAGGAAGACTCGATCGGAAGGCGGCTACCTTACGAAGTGACAGTGACTGGTCACTCGCTCGGCGGGACACTTGCGGAGATCAATGGCGCACGTTTCGGACTACATGGCCAGACCTTCAACGCCTACGGTGCGGCCGGTCTGTATCGAGACGTTCCAGAAGGCGGACACAGCGTCATCAATCATGTTCGCGCGGGAGATCCGGTCAGCGCCGCGAGTCGCCATTTCGGCGAGGTTCGAGTTTACGCAAACGCCAAAGACGTCGAAGCATTCACCAAGTCTGGTTATACCAGCGAACATTTCGACATCTTTAGAACCGTCAAGGCGCTAGACCCTGGTGCGCACGGAGTAGAAAATTTTGCCCCGCCCGGCGACCGACCAGTTACCTCGATCATCTCTCCGGAAGGAGAGAAATTGTATCGAGATAACAGGGATATCATCGACCGATACCGCGCAGATGTCTTCGAGATTCGAAAACACGCCTCGGTCATCTGGGAAACCCGCGACATGGTTATCGACGGGATGCTAGCTGCCGGTCACACCGCAGCGGACCAGGCCAAGCACGGCGCGCAGCTTATTGGAACGGGGGCGCGCCATGCCGCGTCGGACGCGGTAGATGTCATGCGCGCGGCCGGACTGGTCGCGGAACCAGCGGCGACGACGTTGTGGGGATCGAAATACGGTTCATCGGAACTCGAGAAAATGGTAAACCCGCCGCAACTAAACGACGCCGCGCATCCTGATCACCTATTGTTCGAGCAAGCGCGCCAAGCCGTTTATCAGCTGGATACGAAGCACGGCCGAGCGCCAGACACGCTGAGTGAAAACCTGGCCGCCTCGCTAACCGTCGCGGCGCGACGCGAGGGCATGAGCCGTATCGACCACGTAGCCCTGAGCGAAGACGCCCAACGGGCCTACGCCGTACAGGGCGAGTTGAATTCACCGTTCAAGAAGGTCGCCGATATTTCCACCGAGATTGGCATTTCCACGTCGGTCAAGGAAAACACATCCGCGCTCCATGACCTGACGGTGCGACAACCATCCGTTCAAGAGGTGCCTTCGCAAGCACTTTCCCTGCAGCAACAAAATCACACGCCGGCCGGACCGGCCATGAGCAGGTAGGCCGATGAGATCAACGACCGCTCTATTCGCCACGCTCCTCCCCCTGACTTCCGCCGCATACGGTGCCACGATGAACAAGCCCGATATCAAGTTCAACCCCCATCCGCGGATGCGCTACGAAATCACCGTCAAGGTGGATGGGGCGCCCGGCCCGTTCGATCGCGTCGAGGGAGTGGTGGACTACCGAGTGACCAACGAAGCATGCGTGCCGCTGACGCCGGTTACCGGAGCCACCGTGGCGCCCGAGAAACGCGTACCTATCACTCTTACGCCAGCCGGAAACAACGTCTACAAGGGTGAAGTGTTCGCCGACCTTCTCCAGGACGAAGATTACTACGGCAAGGGAGTCTGTCATTGGGCGGTGGTCGCGGCGAGCGCGAACCTTTTTGTGAAACAGGTCGATTTCAGCGCGCCGCTCTTCCGCGACGAACTCTTCAAGGGCAAGCCCGTCACTCGCTATTACTCGAATCGCTCCTATGCGACGACGCACCTGGATCGTGTGGACGTCGGCGAGACGGATCGCGCGCAATACCAGGATGAGGCCAACGCCACGTTCTCCATCACCGTCCATGCCGAGGAGAAGCATCCATGAGCCTCTCATCCACGGACTACGCCTTACTCGCCCAGGATTCGTACCACGATCCGGTCCTCAACAAGCCGAAAGAACTCGGTGGCATTGCCTATGAGGCCATCGATGTTGCGAGCAATCCGCTCACGGGATTTCAGGCCACGGCATATCGCCGGATGGATACGGGTGAAATCGTCATCGCGTATCGTGGTACGGAGTTCGATCGCGAGCCGGTGCAGGATGGCGGAGTGGATGTGGGCATGGTTCTCACCGGCCTGAACCTGCAGCGTTCCGATTCAGAAGCGTTCACGGAGCGCGTGCTCGAACGTGCGAAGTTGGAAGCCGATCTGCATCACCGTCCGATGCAGGTCACGGTTACCGGTCATTCCCTTGGCGGCACCCTCGCCGAGTTGAACGCATCTAAATATGGTTTGAAAGGCGAGACCTTTAACGCCTATGGGGCCGCCGGTTTGCGAGAAGGGGTGCCTGAGGGCGGAACACAGGTCATCGATCACGTACGGGCCGGCGATCTGGTCAGCGCGGCGAGCCCACATTTCGGCGAGGTCAGGATCTATGCCGCGCAGAAAGATATCGATACCCTGACGCACGCCGGTTATCGCGACGACAGTGGCATCCTGAGCCCCCGTAATCCGATCAAGGCGACGGATTTCGACGCGCACGCCATCGACAATTTCGTGCCAGATAGCAAACTTCTCGGTCAGTCGATCATCGCCCCCGAGAATCAGGCCCGCTATCGCGCGCACGAGGGCATGGTCGACCGGTATCGCAATGACGTAAGAGATATTCGTCTGGGCCTGTCGGCTTCCTGGGAAATTCCCAAGGCCATCGGGGAGTTCAAGGATGCCGTCGAACATCGGGTTGCAGAGGCGGTCGAACACGGTGCCCGAGCCATCGAGAAGGGTGTCACCCAGGTGGTCCACGAAGCGCGGGAGGGCCTCGACCATCTGAAGCAGGGTGCGCAGCACCTGGGCAACGGTATCGCCGACGGATGGAACACCCTCACCCATCCCGGGTCATGGTTCGAACACGATAAGCCTTCCGTGCCGTTGGACCACGTCGCCCATCCGGACCACGGGCTGTTCAAGCAGGCCCGCGAAGCAGTTCATCAACTCGATCGGGCGCATTCCCGCACCCCGGACGTCACGAGCGACAACGTCGCCGGAAAACTTGTCGTATCCGCCCGCAAGGACGGGCTCGATCGTATCGATCGTGCCGTTCTCAGCGACGACACGTTACGCATCTACGGCGTTCAGGGTGACCTGAACTCGCCCTTGAAGAAGTTGACCGAGGTGCAGACCCAACAGGCTGCGCAGACGTCGGTAGCTGAAAGCAGCGTTGAATGGAAGCAAGTTGCAGCACGCGCCCAGGAACAGGCGCAAGCGGCAGTCCAGCAGACGACCCAGGAAAGGACGCGGCCAGCACCTGGCCCGTGACATTGAAGAACGAAAAAGGAAGAGGCAAGAAACACGATGACAAGAACCAGGGGACTTTGGGCGGCCGGACTGCTCGTACTAGCACTCATCGCCGGCGAATTTTTCTCCGGCTATCTGACGCTGTTGTTCCTCAGGCTCGGGCAGGTGCCGCTAAAGCTGGGTACGTACGTCGACTACCTGCGCGTGCTCGATCTGCCCCAGGTGCAGTCGTACGCGTGGAAGATAAAGACCGCTGGTGGCCTCGGCTTCGGACTTCCGTTGCTGACATGGTGCGCATGTCTCTTCTTCCTCATGCGAAAGAAGAAGGCTTCCATGCACGGCGACGCCCGCTTCGCCACCGCCTCCGATCTGCGCAAGCAAAACATGCTCTCCCCCGCCCCGAATGGCATCCTCGTGGGCAAGTTCAAGGGTAACCTCGTCCGTCTCCCCGGCCAGCAGTTTGTGATCCTCGCCGCCCCCACCCGCTCGGGCAAGGGCGTCGGCGTGGTGATCCCGAACCTGCTCGACTACCAGGAATCGGTGGTAGTGCTGGACATCAAGCAGGAGAACTTCGACCTGACCAGTGGCTGGCGCAAATCACAAGGGCAGGAAATCTACCTGTTCAACCCCTTTGCCGAAGACCGTCGCACGCACCGCTGGAATCCACTGAGCTACGTCTCCAAGGATCCCGCGTTCCGCGTGTCGGATCTCATGAGCATCGCCTCGATGCTCTATCCCGACGTGTCCGACGACCAGAAGTTCTGGGTGAGCCAGGCGCGCAACGCCTTCATGGCCTTCTCGCTGTACCTCTGCGAGAAGTGGGAAGACGACGAGGCGAAGGGCCGGCCGGCGATCGTGCGCAGCAAGCCCACCCTGGGCATGATCTATCGCCTGTCGTCGGGCGACGGCACCGACCTGCGCGAGCTGTATACGCGACTCTCGAAAGAACCCTTCCTCAGCGCCAACGCTCAATCGGCCTTCGCCAACCTGCTTTCGCAGGCCAACGAAACCTTCGCGTCCATCCTCGGCACCTTCAAGGAACCATTGAACGCCTGGATCAACCCCGTGCTGGACGCGGCCACCAGTGAAGACGATTTCCTGCTCACCGATGTGCGCAAGAAGAGGATGACGATCTATATCGGTATCCAGCCGAACAAGCTGGCCGAGAGCAAACTGATCGTGAACCTGTTCTTCAGCCAGCTCATCAACCTCAACACCAAGGTGTTGCCGCAGAACGACCCGACCCTGAAGCACCAATGCCTGTTGCTCATGGACGAGTTCACCTCCATCGGCAGGGTGGAAATCATCGCCTCGGCAGTGTCGTACATGGCGGGTTACAACATTCGCCTCCTTCCCATCATCCAGAGCATGGCCCAGCTCGACGCCACCTACGGCAAGGATGTCTCGCGCACCGTCATCACCAATCACGCGTTGCAGATCGTCTACGCCCCGCGCGAACAGCAGGATGCCAACGACTACTCCGACATGCTCGGCTATACGACCGTGCGCCGCGAGAACATCACCAAGAGCAAGAAGGGTGACGTCTCCAAGAGCCATTCCGAAGAGAAGCGCGCGCTCATGCTTCCGCAGGAATTGAAAGCCATGGGCACCGAGAAGGAAGTGTTCCTCTATGAAGGTATTCCTCACCCGGTGATGTGCGAAAAGATCCGCTACTACCAGGACAAATACTTCACGTCGCGGCTGATGGAAAAGGCGAAGATCGAACCACTCTCCATTTGACAAGACCGCATACACGCACCTGCTGTTTTCCTTCCACTGAACAGAGTCGTCTCATGAAACCTGCCGCAAAAGCACTATTAGTGATCGCCGCAACCGCCGCCCTTCCGGCAACCACCTTGGCAGCTACCGCACCGGCCAATATGTGCGGCAAGTCCGACCAGGTCGTGTTTTCCTGCCCCCTCGCGGGCAGCACCAAGACCGTCTCCCTGTGCGCCGCGGGAGACGTGGCTCACGGTGGCGGACGCTTCTACTACGCCTATGGCCGTGACGCGGCGAAACCCGAAATGACCTACCCGGCCACGGGCAACGAGGGTGAGTTCACGCGCACGCATCTGACATTCGCCGGCAATACCGGGGGTTACGCCTATGCCTTCACGAACGCCGGTTTCAAGTACGTCGTCTATTCCGTGTCGGGCTCCAACAACTTGCAGGACGGCGGTCTGGTCGTCTTGAAGGACGGCCAGGCCAAGCCGGTGAAGCAAAGTACCTGCCAGGCCGGCAAGGTCACCGACACGGATGAAGACGCACTCATCGACGCGACGCTCAAATGGAAGAGCGACCCCGCGATCGAGAAAAACGGGATTCCCACACGCTGACCGCGTCTCGAATCCTTCCTTTCATTAGCCAGGAGTTACACCATGTCCGCGAAAGAAAACGCCGACTATCTGATGGACGCCGCCATGAAGGCGGGTATTACAGACCCCAAGGAACTGAGCAATTTCATGGGCCAGATGCAGGTCGAGTCGGGAGGCTATTCCCGCATGACCGAAGGCCTCGGCTACTCCGGTAGCCGTCTCCTCGAGGTGTTCCCCGGCCGCAACGGCATGAATACGCTTGCCGAGGCCAACAAGATCGCAGCGGGTGGCCCCGAGGCTATCGCCAACGAAATCTATGGCGGAGCCTGGGGCAAGAAGAATCTCGGCAATACGGAGCCGGGAGACGGTTGGACCTTCCATGGTCGCGGCTATGTGCAGCTCACCGGCCGCGCCGGCTACGAGAAGATGGGCAAGGAACTGGGACTCGATCTCGTGAATCATCCCGAGCTCGCGGAAGACAAGGAGGTGGCCGCGAAGATCGCCATCCAGTACTGGAAGGATCGCGTCCAGGCCAACGGTCACCAGACCGACGTGGACGCCGCATGCAAGGACATCAACGGTGGCCACAACGGTCTCGGCGCGCGCAGGAACGCAGCCGAGGCGTGGCAGAACGCCATCGAGAAAGGTTACAAGCCCGGGGGCCCCGAAGCGATGCCCACCACCGCGAAGGCCTCGCACGGCATGAGCAAGGAAAAGACGGAGCATGTGCAGACGCTGCTCAATGCCCATGGCTACACTGATTCGGCGGGCCATCCTCTGAAGGTCGATGGCCATGCCGGTAAGGAAACCCGCCTCTCCATCGAGCGCTTCCAGGCTGACCACCACTTGAAGGTGGACGGCGTGGTAGGACCGGCCACGCTGAAAGCGCTGGAGCAGACACCGCAACGGCAGAATGTCCCGCCCACCGCACCGGATACCGGCAAAGCCGCCCCACACGCCGGAGCTCCTTCGCTCGACGACGTCAATCATCCGTCGAACGGCTTGTACCGCCAGGCACTCGATGGCGTCCAGCGTCTCGATGCCCAGCATGGGCGGGTTTCCGGACCGCATACGAGCATGATCGCCGGCTCACTCACGGCGGCTGCCGTAGCGAATGGCATGCAACGGATCGACCACGTGGCGCTCAGCGACGATGCCAGCAGGGCCTACGCCATGCAGGGCGATTCGAAGTCGCCGTTCAAGCAGGTCGCCGAAGTCGACGTGCTCCAGGCCACACGGACGCCGCTTGCGCAGAGCAGCGCGGAAGCCATGCCGCAGAGCCAGACACAAGCTCAGGCACAACAGCACGCCGAAACGCAGGTGCAAGGCCAGCAACAGGGTACGTTGCGCGTGTAAGACCGAAGGAGCCGCCTCGCAAGGGGGCGGCTCCCTCACGGCAACAGAACCCTCAATTCGTGTCGGATGGGCGATTCTTCTCGATCGATGGCATACCTCCTTTTGGCTCCCTGACAGACAGTACGGCCACCATCGCGTGGAATCCGCGCTCAGGTCAGCCCCCCGGCGCGGTGGCCGCCACCGGCAAGCCCGCCCGACGTCGCTTATCATGTACGGCCAGCGTGCCGGCACCGGCCCGCCTCTATCGATCGATCTCGGAAAATCATGGCTTTAGCAGAAGACATCTCGGCGGCCGCCGGGCATACGCCCTTCATGCGCCAGTACCTCGCGGCGAAGGCCGAGCATCCGGACATCCTCCTGTTCTTCCGGATGGGCGACTTCTACGAGCTGTTCTACGACGATGCGCGTAAGGCGGCGCGGTTGCTCGACATCACCCTCACCCAACGCGGCCAGTCGGCCGGTGCCCCGATTCCCATGGCGGGCGTGCCTTACCACGCCGTGGAAAATTACCTGGCGCGGCTGGTGAGGCTGGGCGAGTCGGTGGCGCTGTGCGAGCAGATCGGCGATCCGGCCACGTCCAAGGGGCCGGTCAAACGCGAGGTCGTGCGCATCGTCACCCCAGGGACCGTGACCGATGCGGCGCTGATGGAAGAGCGCCGCGACAACCTGCTGCTTTCCATCGCCGCCGGCCCAAAGGGCTACGGTCTGGCGTGGGTGGATCTCTCCACCGGCCGTTTCCTGCTCACCGAAGTATCGTCGGCCGAAGGGCTCGCCGCCGAGCTGGCCCGCTTGCAGCCCGCCGAAACGCTGGTCGGCGAGGACGTGGCCTGGCCGAAGCTCGTGTCCTCCCTGCCGGGCCTGCGCAAGCGCCAGCCGTGGCACTTCGATGGCGATGCGGCCACGCGTGAATTGTGCCGCTTCTTCAAGACCCGAGACCTGCTCGGCTTCGGCGTGGATGGCATGCCCCTGGCGATCGCCGCGGCCGGCTGCCTGCTCGGCTACGTCGAGGAAACCCAGAAGAGCGCCCTGCCCCATCTCACGGGCATGGCGGTGGAGAACGCGGGCGAGACCATCGCCATGGACGCCGCCACGCGGCGCAACCTGGAGATCGACACGCATCAGAGCGGCAACGTCGAGAACACCTTGCTGGGCGTACTCGACGAGACGGTGACGCCCATGGGCGCACGCCTGCTGCGCCGCTGGCTCAACCGTCCGCTGCGCGACCGCCACGTGCTGCGTGGCCGCCACCAGGCGATCGGCAGCCTCATCGACGCACGCCGTCACGCGACGTTGCGCGAGCGCCTGCGCGGCATCGGCGACCTCGAACGCATCCTGGCCCGCGTGGCCTTGCGCTCGGCACGCCCGCGCGACCTTTCCACGCTGCGCGATGGTCTCGCCGCGGCCCCCGGCCTGCGCGACGACATCGCCGGCATCGACAGCCCCTTGCTGCACGGCCTCGTCGAACGCATCGGCGACCACGCCGAGACCGCCGCCCTGCTCGCTCGCGCCATCGTCGAACAGCCGCCCGTGCTGCTTCGCGACGGCGGCGTGCTCGCCGAAGGCTACGACGAGGAACTGGACGAACTGCGCCGTCTTTCCACCAACGCCGACCAGTTCCTGGTCGACATGGAGGAACGCGAGAAAGCCGCCAGCGGCATTTCGACACTGAAGGTCGGCTACAACCGGGTCCACGGCTATTACATCGAAATCACCAAGGCACAGGCGGAGAAAGCCCCGCAACACTACACGCGCCGGCAGACCACGAAGAACGCCGAGCGCTACATCACCGAGGAACTGAAGCAGTTCGAGGACAAGGTGCTGTCCGCGAAGGAACGCTCCCTGATGCGCGAGCGGGCCCTGTACGAGCTGCTACTCGACAAGCTGATCGAACACCTGCCCGAACTGAAAACCGCCGCCGCCGCGATGGCCGAACTGGACGTGCTGGCCAATCTCGCCGAACGCGCCGAGACGCTCGACTGGGCCGCACCGGCATTGACCGATGTGCCCGGCATCCGCATCGAACGCGGGCGCCACCCCGTCGTCGAGAAGGTTCGCGACGAGCCCTTCGAGCCCAACGACCTCGCGCTCGACAAGAACCGTCGCATGCTGGTGATCACCGGTCCGAACATGGGCGGCAAGTCCACGTACATGCGCCAGAACGCATTGATCGTGCTGCTCGCGCACGTGGGCAGCTACGTGCCCGCATCGGCCGCCACCATCGGGCCGATCGATCGCATCTTCACCCGCATCGGAGCGGGTGACGACCTGTCGCGCGGCCAGTCCACCTTCATGGTGGAGATGAGCGAGACGGCGAACATCCTGCACAACGCCACCGAGTGCAGCCTCGTGTTGATGGACGAAGTCGGCCGCGGCACCAGCACTTACGACGGCCTCTCGCTGGCACGCGCCGCGGCCGTCCATCTGGCCGCCACCAGCTGCGCATTCACCTTGTTCGCCACGCATTACTTCGAACTCACCGAGCTGGCGGGCGAATTCCCGACCATCGCGAACGTCCACCTCGATGCCGTCGAGTACGGCGAACAGCTGGTCTTCATGCACACGGTCAAGGACGGCCCGGCAAACCGCAGCTTCGGCTTGCAGGTGGCCGCCTTGGCGGGATTGCCCAAGTCCGTGATCGCGGATGCGCGCCGTTATCTGTCCGCGCTGGAACAGGGACACGAAGTCACGGCCGCCGTCGTGACACCGCCTGCCGCGACGCCGCAGATGGGGTTGTTCGCACCGCCGCTGCCATCCCCCGTGGAGGAAGCGCTGCGGGCGGTCGATCCGGACGACCTGTCGCCGCGCGAAGCGCTCGACCAGCTCTACAAGCTGCGGAAAATGCTGCGATGAACCATAGGGCGGCACTATCGGTTCGATTCGAACAAACGAATTCCCTAAGCCGGCGGCGCTACCTATAGTTTCCAGGCCGCTTTCACGGGGCCCTATGACTCTCCATCTTCCGGTCCCGTGGCGTCCCCCTTCCCTACCCGAGTCAGCAGCCCGGGTAAGGAATCGGGGGGCGGTTTTTCCCGGGGCTTTGGATCAGAGGGACTTCTTCAGGTCCTGGATCAGACGCCGAGCATGCTTGTCCGGACGTGAGTCAGGGCGCAGCAGCGCACCGCCCGTGAGGCGGCGATCCTCTTTCCGGCGCGCACGTTCGGCGATGCTTTCTTCCGTTTCCGTATAGAGCTTCTGCGCTTCGGATGCCGGTCCGCGCTTTTCCGAAAGCGCCGTTACCATGCACGTCAAGCGCTCCTCGCCCCGGTTGACCCGAAGCGTGTCACCCACGTGCACCAGCTTGGCGGGCTTGCACGTCGCGTCGTTGAGTTCCACCTTGCCACCGTCGATCGCCTGCTTGGCCAGGCTGCGGGTCTTGAAGAAGCGTGCGGCCCAAAGCCACACATCGGCGCGTACACCCGGAGAAGTCGTCGGATCGGTCATGCGCAGAGGGTATGGTCGTGCCCGTGCGTTCCCAAGGCTTCATCCTGCCGGCAGGAACAGATTGCCCACCGGAATTGTCACCAGGGACAGCAGGATGCCTGCACCGAGCACGGTATTGGCCAAGCGTGGCTCCAATCCATACTGGTCGGCGAGGATCGCCGCCGAAATCATCGGCGCCATGGCGGCCTGGAGAACTCCGACCGTGAGCGTCACGCCCCCAACGCCGGCGGCCAGACCGATGCCCAACGCTGCCAAGGGGGCCAACAGGAGCTTCCAGCCAAGCCCTGCGAGCAACGGTCCGATCTGCTCTCGACGCAGATGCAGGCTGAATTGCAGACCGACGGAAAACAGAGCCAGTGGCGTCAGCGTCTGACCGATCTGCAGCAATAACTTCTCCACCGCTTCCGGCCAGCCGCCGGCCAGGCCCACTAGCACGCCAGCCACCAGCGCAAGGAACGCCGGGAAGGTCAGCACGCGACGAGCGATCGCGGAGAAGCTCGCACCCCTCCCGGAGTAGATCGACGCCACGACGATGCCCCCGGCGGCCAGCAGCGGAAAACATCCGAGCTGGTCGGCGATCACGGCGATCGAAAGCCCCGCCTTGCCGTGCAGGGCCTCCATCATCGGATAACCCATGAACGAGGTATTGCCGAGCCCGCAGACGAGGGTCAGGCAGCCGACACGGTGCGGCGACCACGCGAGGACCTTGCCCAGCGTGGCGAACACGGCCCATGCGCCGAAGAAGGTCACGTACATGCCCGCGACCGGAAACCACAGCTGCGCATCAACCGTCACCTTCGGCACGAGCGCCAGCACCAATGCAGGCAGCGCGATATTCAGCACCCACCAGTTGATCCCGGGCACGATCCCGTCGGGAAGCGCGACGAAGCGCCGGCAAAGCATGCCGAGGGCGAGGCAGACGAAGAGGATCAGCAAGGCGGACATGGACGGCGACGATAGCAGTGGCTGCTGCGGGCTGTCATTCGTGCAAGGCCTTGCTTACGAGGGCCCTGATGGTGAGGACCCTGCTTACAAGGGGCCCTACTGACAAGGACCCTGCTTACAAAAAAGGCCCTGCTTATCTGTGGGAGCCGCTTCAGCGGCGATGGGTGCTTGCCGCTACCTGGCCCGCTGCCGCGGGATCGCCGACAAGGTCGGCTCCCACCAAGCCAGATCCCACCAAGCAAGTCCCGCGACTTGGAGGGAGCTTGGCTGCCTGGTGGGAGCCGACCCTGTCGGCGATTCGCCGCGACTAACCCAGCAACACGCGATTCATCCGCTGCACGAACGCCGCCGGATCGGCCAGCTGCGCGCCAGCGGTGATCTCCGCCTGCTCTAGCAATAACCCCGCGATATCGCCGGCCTTGGCCTCATCGCTCTCGCCAGCCAGCCGCTTCACCAGCGGATGCTCCGGATTGAGTTCCAGCACGGCCTTCGACTCCGGCACATCCTGGCCGGCTTCGCGCAACAGGCGTGCGAGGTGCGGGGCCAGGTCGAAGTCGGCCAATGCCAGGCACGAGGGCGAATCGGTGAGGCGAGCGGAGACACGCACATCGCCCACGCGATCGCCGAGCAGCTTCTTCGTGCGTTCCAGCAACGGTGCAGCCTCGGCGGCGGCCGCTTCCTGCTTCGCCTTGTCGGCTTCGTCCAGCGGGAACTCGCCCTTGGCGACGTTGCGCAGGCGCTTGCCTTCGTATTCCGTCAGGTAACCGAGCATCCACTCGTCCACGCGATCGGACATCAGGAGGACCTCGATGTCCTTGGCCTTCAGCGCTTCGAGCTGCGGGCTGCCGGCGGCGGCCGCGTAGCTATCGGCGGTGACGTACCAGATGGTGTCCTGCCCCACCGCCATGCGGCCGATGTAGTCGTCGAAGGAAACCGTCTTCGCCGAACCTTCGCCCTTCGTGGAAGCGAAGCGCAGCAGCTTGGCGATGCGTTCGCGGTTCGCCGTGTCCTCGACGATGCCTTCCTTCAGCGTATTGCCGAAGCCAGCGAGGAAGGTGGCGAACTTCTCCGGCTCGTCGCGCGAGATCTTCTCGAGCAGGTCGAGCACGCGCTTCACGCAGGCGCTCTTGATCCGCTCGAGTTGGCGGTTCTGCTGGAGGATTTCCCGGCTCACGTTGAGCGGCAGGTCGTCGGCATCGACGACACCACGGACGAAGCGCAGGTAGTTCGGCAGGAGTTCTTCGGCGGCGTCCATGATGAAGACGCGCTTGATGTAGAGCTTCAGCCCCTTGCGTTCGTCGCGTCCGCCCATCATCAGGTCGAACGGCGGCTGCTCGGGCACGTAGAGCAGCGTCGTGTAGCTCTGGTTGCCTTCGACGCGGTTATGCGTCCAGGCCAGCGCATCGTTGAAATCGTGGCCGAGCGCCTTGTAGAAGTTCTGGTATTCCTCGTCGGTGATCTCGCTCTTCGGACGCGACCACAAGGCGGACGCCGAGTTGATCGTCGTCCACTCGGTCGGGTCCGGCTTGCCGTCCTTTTCGGCCGGCATGCGGATCGGGAAGGCCACGTGGTCGGAATACTTGGTTATGGCGCTACGCAGCGTCCAGGCCTTGAGGAACTCGTCCTCGTCGGCCTTCAGGTGCAACACCACGGTGGTGCCGCGCTCGGTGACGTTGGTGTCTTCGAGGCTGTACTCGCCCTTGCCGTCACTTTCCCAGCGGACGCCCTCGACGGCGGGCAGGCCGGCGCGACGGGTGATCACGGTGACCTTGTCGGCCACGACGAAGGCGGAGTAGAAGCCTACGCCGAACTGGCCGATCAGGCGGGCGTCGGCTTTCTGTTCGCCGGAAAGCGCTTCCAGGTAACGCCGGGTGCCGGAGCTGGCGATCGTGCCGATATTGGCGACGACCTCGTCCCGGCTCATGCCGATGCCGTTGTCGCGGACGCTGATGATTCGCGCCTCCGGATCCCAGCTGACCTGGATGCGCAGGTCGGCATCGCCATCGGTGAGGCTGGGATCGGCCAGCGCTTCGAACCGCAGCTTGTCGCAGGCGTCGGAGGCGTTGGAGATCAGCTCGCGAAGGAAGATTTCCTTGTGCGAGTAGAGGGAGTGAGTGACCAGATGCAGGACCTGGGCGACTTCGGCTTCGAACTTACGGGTTTCCTGGCTCACGGTGCCGTTCCTTCAAGGTGGGACAGACACCGGATTATGTGGGCGGGGCGGGGCCGAAAAAAGGGAGGCCGGGCGGTGGGACTTCCTGGCCGGGCGCCCCGCGCCCAGATCGCCGACAGGGCCGGCTCCCACCAGGGCTTTGGTGGGAGCCGACCCTGTCGGCGATCGGCTAGCCTCAGCGTGCGTTCTGCAACGCGGCGATCCGCTCCTCGATCGGCGGATGGCTCATGAACAGGCGCTTCAGGCCCGTGGCCAGGTGTCCGGAAATACCGAAGGCCTGGATCGTCTGCGGCAGCGACGTGTCGCCATGGTTGGCCGACAGGCGCTGCAGGGCCGAGATCATCGAGGCCCGGCCGGCCAGG
This sequence comes from Luteibacter sp. W1I16, assembly GCF_050434905.1. Taxonomy (NCBI): domain Bacteria; kingdom Pseudomonadati; phylum Pseudomonadota; class Gammaproteobacteria; order Lysobacterales; family Rhodanobacteraceae; genus Luteibacter; species Luteibacter sp. W1I16. The sequence goes on along the minus strand of NZ_JBNDJJ010000001.1, from coordinate 3,614,750 downwards.
TTGGCGCCGGCCGCGTCGGCGCGGAATTCGCGCCAGCGCGAGAACCACATGACGATGATCGAGGCGAACAGGCCGAACACGATCTGCAGGACCATCACCACCACGAAGTAGCCCATGCCGCCCTCGCCGTCGCGATCGCGGCCACCGCTGAGCCAGCTGTCGACGACGCGGCCGACCACGCGCGCCAGCACGATCACCAGGGTGTTGAGCACACCCTGGATGAGGGTCAGGGTGACCATGTCGCCGTTGGCGACGTGGCCGATCTCGTGGCCGAGCACGGCCGAGACCTGCTCGCGGTCCATCTGCTGGAGAAGCCCGGTGCTCACCGCCACCAGGGCGTTGTTACGGCTCATGCCAGTGGCGAAGGCGTTCATTTCAGGGGCGTCGTACACCGCCACCTCGGGCATGCCGATGCCGGCCTTCTCGGCATGGCGGCGCACGGTCTCGAGCAGCCAGCGCTCGGACTCGTTGCGCGGCTCGGTGATGACCTTGGCGCCGGTGGACATCTTCGCCATCCACTTGGAGATGGCCAGGGACACGAAGGCGCCGCCCATGCCGAACACGGAGGCGAAGACGATCAGGCCGCCGATCCCCATGCCGCGCTGGGCGGCCCACTGGTCGATCCCCAGCACATGACAGACGCTGGTGAGCAGGACGATGACCGCGAGGTTGGTCGCGACGAACAAAGCAATACGTTTGAACATGGCTTGTCTCTCTCATGGCGGCTGGCGTATGGCGCCGCCTGGTACAAGTTTTCGGGGCGAACGCTGAACATTCAATGCCGGAGGCCCCGGCTCCCAACGGAAAGGCGTCCCGGAGCGGGTGGCCGGATACCGGCATCGCCTAAACTGTGCACCCGGCGCCGTACGGCTAATGAGAAACCTCTCAACCCGCTTCCCGATGACACACCAACGCTACCGCGGACGCTTCGCGCCCTCTCCCTCCGGCGCCCTGCATTTCGGCTCGCTCGTGGCCGCGGTGGGTAGTTGGCTGGTCGCGCGCCACGCCGGAGGCGAATGGCTCGTGCGCATCGAAGACATCGATCCACCACGCGAGGTTCCCGGATCGGCCGCCGCGATCCTCTCGACCCTTGACGCCTTCGGCCTGTCGCCCGACCGGCCACCGGTCTACCAGTCGCTCAGGGGCGACCTTTACGAAGCCGCCTTCGACAGGCTCCGCCACGACGGGCACGTCTTCCCCTGCTGGTGCAGCCGTTCCGACCTGGCCGACCATGGCGGCATCCATCGCGATGGCCGCTGCGTCGCACCGCCCGACCCGGCGCGACCCGCCGCCTGGCGCCTGCGGTCGCCCGACCTGACGATCCGCTGGCACGATGACCTGCAGGGTCCCCAGGAGGAAAACCTGCGCGAGGTCGCGGGTGATTTCGTGATCCGCCGGGTCGAGGGCTTCTGGGCCTACCAGCTCGCCTGCGTGATCGACGACGGCGAACAAGGCGTGACGCACGTGGTACGCGGCGCCGACCTGCTCGATTCGACCGCCCGGCAGATCTACTTGCAGCGCCTGCTCGGGCTGCCGCTTCCGGGCTACCTGCACCTGCCCCTGGTCCTCGATGACGAGGGACGCAAGCTGTCCAAGTCGACGGCCGCGCTGCCCGTGGACCCCGCCGACCCGCTGCCCGCGCTGCGCCACGCGCTTGGACGGCTAGGCGTCGAAGCGCCCGCCGGCGCGACCGGCCCGGCCAGCCTGCTGCGCGGCGCTCTGAACGGATTCGAACCTGCGGCGCTACGCCGCAGTAGCCTTACCCCCAGCCCGACGTTATAAGAATCGTTTGCCCGGCGACGGGCCATCACAGGAATCAGGCGAGGATGAAGCAAGGCATCACGCAGCGCACGGCACTGGTGACCGGCGGCACGGGCGGCATCGGTACGGCGATCGTGCGCTACCTTGCCCGGCAGGGCCACCGGGTCGCCACGAACTACCGCGACGAGGCCCGCGCCGCCGCCTGGCGCGAAGACATGATCCGCGATGGCATCGACGTGGTGATGGTGCCGGGCGACGTCTCCGACCCCGTTTCGGCGGAAGCCATGATCCGCGCGGTGGAAGACCTCGCCGGTCCGGTCGAGATCCTGGTCAACAACGCCGGCATCACCCGCGACACCACCTTCCACAAGATGGATTACCAGCAGTGGACCGAGGTGGTGAACACCAACCTCAACGCCTGCTTCAACGTCACCCGCCCGGTGATCGAAGGCATGCGCTCCCGGCAGTGGGGACGCATCGTCCAGATCAGCTCGATCAACGGGCAGAAGGGACAGTACGGCCAGGCCAACTACGCGGCGGCCAAGGCGGGCGTGCACGGCTTCACCATTTCGCTGGCACAGGAAAACGCGCGTTTCGGCATCACCGTGAACACCGTCTCGCCGGGCTATGTCGGCACCGACCTGGTGATGGCCGTGCCCGAGGACATCCGCGCGAAGATCGTCGCGCAGATCCCCGTCGGCAGATTGGGCAGGCCCGAGGAAATCGCGCACGCCGTGGCCTTCCTCACCGCCGAGGAATCCAGCTGGATCACCGGGTCCAACCTCGCCATCAACGGCGGGCACTACATGGGCTGGTGACGGCTAGATCCGCAAGTCCGTCATCGAACGTGGCTCGCGGATCGTCACCCCATTGTGGTGTGCCCGGAACCTCGCCATCACCTTGTACGCCACGCGGCGCGCACGCATCACGGAACCGAGCGGGCGGTGCGCGGCGATGCCGTGCCAGGGACTGAAGGCGAGGCCATCGTCGATCGCCGCGCGCCGGACGGCGTTCCACGCCGGCTGGGGCGGCAGCACGATGCGCGCCACGTCGATGTAGGGGCTTTTCTCTTCCGGCCACGCCACTGACGCATCTTCGATCGGCATGGTTTCCGGGTCGGTGCAGAACTGCACGCGCACCTCCCATTCACCGCCCTGGCTGGCGAAATGCTCCACCATCGCCTCGCGCAACCCGTTGCGCTTGCCGTTGACGTTGAGTTCGGCGTCGGTGAGCGCGGTGAGGTTGGGCGAGTGCGGCGCGATGGACAGCTTCACCACGTAGTCGCCGAATCGCAGGGGTGCCTGGCTGTAATAGGTGTCGCCCAGAGGATGGGTCTCCGGCTGGCCGCCCAGGTTCAACAAGGTGGCGCTCCTGCCGCCGAAGGCCTCGATCACACGCTCGGTGCCGCGCAGCACCGCCGATAACGCCTTCTTCGCGCCTTCGGCCCGGTCGGTCGTGGCCGCGACCAGCCTCAGCGAACTGGCGAAGCGCTTCGCGTTCGGGGCGGAAAACACCGGCCCGTTGACGAGGACGAAGTCCTGGGTCACGTCGCCCTCGCTGCCCGGCAGGCGTTCGCCTTCCACGCCGATGATCTTCACCGCCATCCCGCGCGGCGTGGAGACACTGTCGTCGAGAATATCGCCCGGGACGGTCGACAGGCGCATGACCAGTGGGTAACGCCCCTCCCGGGCGAAAATGCCCTGGGCGAGTTCCCGGGGCAAGTCGCCGGGCACGACCAGTTCGCCGGTAAGCAATGCATGGCTCTTGGCGTGCACGGAACGGTGCGCGTGCTTGTCGTGTTCCAGCGTGGTCTGGTTGATCCGGGTGAGTGTCTCGATCAACTGCTCGACGGTTTCGGCCTCGTCCGGCTCGACGCGCTCCAGCGACTCGTCGAAATGGATCGGCGGCGGGTGCAGGGAGAGGGGCATGGCGGGGCTCGCGCGGCTGGGTCGCACGATCTTGGCCCCGCTGTCGTGAAGGCTCGGTGGGTGGCCGTTACATGAGCTTGTAGCTGAACGTGAGGTTCCAGCGCTTGTCCCGGTCGTTGCTTTCCGGCGGTTTGTCGCCGGTCGGCCACGCCAGGGCGAAGTCGATGGAATAGTGCTTGCTGTCCGAGGCGCGCACGCCGACGGCAGCCGAATCCAGCCGGTCGATCAGCGGACGGGCCCCGTTGAGGTAGACACGCGCCGTCTGGTACGCGACATAAGGAACGACGGATTTGATCCACTTCGCGCCCGAAACGAAGCTGCGGTTGGCCTCGGCGGACACAGCCCAGCCACTATCGCCCGCCGCGTCGCCGGGGTCATAGGCATAGGCGAACGAAGGGCCACCGAAGTTGATCTGTTCCGTCGACGGGAGCGCATCGTCGCTGTACTGGCCCGTGCCGCGCAGCACCGTGCCGAACCGGTGCGCCCATTCCTTCGACCAGCCGAAGTTCGCGGTATAGCGCGTGAATGCGACATCCGGCATGGCGATGCCCAGCACGCCGATGTTACTCACCGCCCTCGAATACGCCCCCATCCCGTCGAACCCGTGCGCGATGGCGAACGCGAACTGTCGCGACGTCTTCTCACCGACCTTCAGCCAGGACAGCTCCGCGTTGAGCACGCGAACGCTCGATTGCAAGGCGAGCATCACGCCGGTGTCGACATTGCGATAGCGGTCGTCCTGGCGCGACGCATAAATCCCCATCGTGAGGTTGACCCGCTGTGTGTTGTTCAATACCAGCGGATAGATCGCCGAAAGCGCGAGCCTCTCCTGGGTCAAGCGGTGATCGAGGTACGACGGCAATTGCTCGTCGGTGTCAGGCTGTCCCCAGTAACGGCTGGCGTCCAGCTTGGCCTGCCAGCCACGGGAACCGATCGGCTGGAGATACGCCGCCGAATAAAGCCGCTGGCCGCCGCCGTTGGGAAACAATGTGGAAAGACTCAGTTGTTCGCCGAGGGGCGTCGCACCGTTTTCGAGAACGGACAACACGCCCTGCACGCCCGGATGGTTGAAGTCGAGGCCATAGGTCAGGTCGTAGCGTTGCCGCTTCACGTCCAGGTCGAGCCTGGTCGCACCATCAGTCGTCGTGGGCGGAGCCACGTTCGCGGTGACCTTCAGGCCCGGCAACTGGCCGAGCAATTGCGTGTAGCGCTCGAAGGTTTCCTGACGTAACGGGCGCTCGCCGACGATGTGCGCGGCCATGGCGCGAATGCGCGGCTCCAGGTTCCCCGCGTCGCCGCGCACATCCACGTTGGCGACGTAGCCTTCCACGACCTGGATCTTCACCACGCCACCGGCGAGCGTCTGGCTCGGCACGAACGCGAACGACAAGGCGTAGCCACGCGCCTTGTACATCGCGGTGACGCGATCGGCCGCCGCGACCAGGTCGCCGACGGTCGTGTCCTTGCCACGCATTGGCGCGAACACGGCCGCGACCTCGGCGAAGGGTATCGACTTCACCCCGGTCACGTCGAAACGCGAGGGTGTCAGGTGCGTGGCGAGCAAGGCTTCCAGCGCCCGGGTGGGCGCTTGTACGTTGACCTTCACCGACGGTGCCTGCTGCGGCGTCTCCGTGCGGGGAAGGGTCTGCAAAGGGTTGGCGGGGGCGCGTACCTGCGCCTGTGAGGAACACACGACGGTCATGCCCAGAAGGCAGCCGAACCATCGATTCATGGACTCTCCCTGATGACTGACTCGTGGCGTGGGCCGAACGCCCTGCACGTGGCCCGAAGGCCGCGAAGGGTGGCGCATCCGCGCCACCCTTCGCCGCTGCCGCCTTAGCGGCGCTTACCGAACAGGCCCTTCAAGGCGCCGCCATTATCGGCATCGGCCGTGCCTCCGATGGCCCCACCCGTCAGGCCGCCAACCAGGCCACCGACGACACCGCCCACGGTGTTGGTCACGCCGCCAACGACGCCACCGAGCCCAGCCGTGCCACCGGTGCTTCCGCCGCCGGCCGCGCCGGTACCCGTCACGCCAGCGACACCGTTGACGACCGTGCTGACGGCTCCGGTGACACCGGACAGCGCACCGCCCGAGTTGACCGCCGCGGTCGCACCGTTGCCGATGGTCGTCACGGCACCGCCCAGCGTCGTCGTCAACGGCGCCAGTGGTGCGAGCGTGCCCGAACCGACACCGGACACCGTGTTGCCCAACGCGGCGACCGTGCCTGTCGCACCCGCGAGCGTGGTGCCCACGGTGTTACCCGCACCCGGGGCGGCGGTACCCAGGCCCGAGGACAGGCCCGTGCTCAACGGAGCGAGTGCTCCGCCCGCACTTTCCACCGTGCCGCCAAGGGTCGAGGTGAGCCCACCCAACTGGCCCGGCACCGGTGCACCGGCAAGGTTCGCGCCCAGGCTCGAAATGCCCGTGCTCGCACCGCCGACCAGGCTGCCCGAGGCATTGCCCGCCGCGGCGACGAGATTGCCCGAAGGAACCGGCGACGTGCTGTCACCGACGGCACCGGCGATAGGCGTCACCACATCGCTGAGGGTCTGCGTCAGCGAGCCTACCGCCGACGATTCCAGCACGCCGTCGAGCTTCCCGCCGACCTGCTCGACACCCGAGCCGACGAAGGACACCGTGGTGCCCAAGGCGCTCGTGATCGGGGTGATCGGGGTACCCGCTCCCACGGTGCTCACGCCACCGCCCAGGTCGTTCACCGCGCCACCCACCTGGACCACGACGTTGCCGAGGCTGTCCGTGGTCGTACCGATGGGATCGGACGTGTTGCCGATCTGGCCGAGGCCATCGCTGATGCCGTCGCCGAGGGTGGTCACGGCGCCACCTAGGCCATCGACAGCACTGCCGACGCCACCGGTGAGGCCACTCGTGCCACCGAGGATGGTGGTCGAAGGCAATTGCGTGCCGATGCCGGAGACCGCGCCGCCAATGGCGGAAACGATATTGCCGGCTCCCGTGGCGATCGTGCCCACGGCGTTGCTGGGCGGGGGCGTGCCTGTGCCGCCGCCTCCACCACCGCCGTCACCGCCGCCACCCGTGCCACCGCCACCTCCGCCGGTGCCACCACCACCACCGCCGGTGCCACCACCACCCGTTCCGCCACCGCCGCCACCGGTGCCGCCTGTACCTCCGCCGGTACCACCCGTGCCGCCACCGGTCCCTCCGCCGGTTCCGCCGGTTCCGCCGCCTCCGTCGCCGCCGCCGTCACCCGTCCCGCCCGCACCGCCGGGGTTGATCGTGCCGCCGCCCGCACCGCCTCCCGACCGCGTGGAGCCGTGGCCGCTACACGCCGTGATGGATACCGAAGCGGCGAGGATGCAGCTCGCCAGCAAGGTACGGGTAAGGATTTTCGTGAATTTCTGCTCGCTCATGATCACTCCTTGGGCGCATGCGCCCTGGGTAGTGCCCCCTGCCATATGGGAGCCGAACATCGACTGTGACCCTCGTCACACCCGTACTCATGAGACGCCCAGACCGGCAGCCGAAGTGCGCAAAAGCGGCAATCCGGGGGTATTCCGCCATGAATTTTCGGCAAAAAGCGGTGGCGGGGGGAGCTGGCGGGTGGGAAGCGGGCTGGCCCGCGATTCGCCACCCTCAGGCAAGTGAACGAGGCCATGCACCGCAGTCGAGCGAGCGGCGACAAGCCTCACCGCAAAGCCTGTTCGCCAGCACGAAAATCGAGGCATCGCGGGCGAGCCCGCTTCCCACCCGGCAGCTCCACTCGCCGCGCACCTAACCAACGCGAGGGCGAAGGGAGCCGAAAACGCGGAAATAAAAAAACGCCCCGGCAAACCGGGGCGTTCCGTGAAACCGTATCCGGCGAAATGCCGTTTCAGTGCACGGTGAAAAGCTTGTCGAAGCCCGCGATGCGCAGGGTGTTGCGCAGGTCGGCGCTCGCGTTGACGATGCGGATCTCCGCGCGGTCGCCGCCCGCGTGCTCACGCAAGAGCATGAGCATGCCCAGTGCGGAACTATCCATGCCGACGACCTGTTCCAGGTCCAGCACGTAGCTGCGTGCCGGGCTGACATCGCCCAGGCAGGCGTCGTGGAAGGCGCGATGGATCGAGAAGTCGAAGCGCTCGCCCAGGTGAAGGGTGAGGCAGCCCTGTTCGGTATCGTGATGCACGTTGATGGCCATGGATGCTTTCCTCAGAACAGGTCGATGTCGCCGGCAGCCATGGACTGCTGGAGGGCGGGGCCGCGCGCGCGCAGGCGGGCGCGCTCACGCTGCTCGGCCAGGCGGGAACGGACGCGCTGGGCGCGGGCGCCGAGTTCGCTGGCGTCGGACGGCGCGCAGGCCAGTTCCTCGATGTCGCGGGTGCAGTCGGCGGTGATTTCCTGGAGTTCGACCAGGCGCGAACGGGTCTGATGCAACAACTGGCTGAGGATGTCCTCGAACTGCAGGGAGCGGATCGTCGTGGAGACGTCGTTGCCCAGGCCACGGTTGATCGAGGCGGCTTCGTCGGCGGCCGCGCTGGTGCGGGCATTGGACTCGGTGATGGTCGCCATCATCTCGTCGATGCCGCCCTTGGCGGACAGCGCCACGTTCATGTCCTGCGACGCCATGTGGCCGACCAGCTCGCGCAGCTGCTCCATCGCCGTGCGCGAACGCTCCACGTGCGTGCCGATCTTCTCGTTGAACTGGTTGCTGTGCTGGGCGAGGTTGCGGATCTCGCCGGCCACCACCGCGAAACCCCGGCCGGACTCGCCGGCGCGCGCGGCTTCGATCGCCGCATTCAGCGCCAGCAGGTTGGTTTCTTCCGCGATCGTGTTGACGTTCTTCAGCAGCGCGAACACCGCGTCCATTTCCTTCGCCATGCCGTCGATGCGATAGACGATGCGCAGGCTCTCCCGGGACAACTGCACGATCAGGCCGACGAAGTGTTCTAGCAGACCGGCGGTGCGGTCGGCGAAGTCCCGCACCGAAATGCCCTTGCCGCCGCCCTCGATGATTTCGCTGAGCAGCTTCTGCTGCTTGCCGGTCTTGTGCGAGAGGCCGTTGAAACCACCGCCCAGTTCAGCCACCGCATCGCGCAGAAGGTCGAGTGCCTGGTTGAGTTCGCGGCTGGCATGGCCGAGTTCGTCGACGATGGCGCTGCGGACGTCTTCCATCGCTTCGCGTACCGACGCTTCGTCGCTGGCGTGGCTGCTCAGCACCACTTCCACTTCGGGCACAGGGGCGGAACGCAGGCTGATCGCGATCCAGGTCGCGGTCAGGAGGGCCACCACGACCGGGGCGACCCAGGCCGAATGGAACACCAGGACCAGTACCAGCGCGATCGCACTGGCGGTGAAGCCGACGGAGTGTTCGTTCTTCGGGATCAACATGATGACGTCTCGTTGTTCAGGTGCCGACGCGGGCGGCGGCGGGCACGGGGGTATTGGCAAGCGCGAGCAGGCGCGCGGCGATGGCGTCTAGCGGCAACATCTCACTGGCGGCGCCCGCCTTCCACGCGGCGCCGGGCATGCCCCAGACCACGGAACTGGCTTCGTCCTGGACCAGGGTCGGCGCACCGATTTCCTTGAGCTCGCCCAGGCCACGCGCGCCATCGTCACCCATGCCGGTGAGCAGGCAACCGATGGTGGCGGCGCCGACGCTGGCCGCCATGGAGCGGAACAACACATCCACGGCCGGCTTGTGCCGGTTCACCGGCGGACCATCGTGCAGGCGGCAAACGTGGCGCGCGCCGTCCCACATCACCAGCAGGTGCTGGCTGCCGGGCGCGATGTACGCATGCCCCGGCTGGATCGGCTGGCCGTCGCGGGCTTCGCATACGCGCATCGCGGAGCACGAATCCATGCGCGCCGCGAACGGGCCGCTGAAAGCCGCCGGGATGTGCTGGGTGATGACGATGGGCGGTGCCGTGGGCGGCATGGCCTCGAGCACGACACGAATCGCCTCGGTGCCGCCCGTGGATGCGCCGATGGCGATGATCCGCGTGCCACCACGGCTGCCCGCCGTCTGCGCGCGCGGCAGCACCGCATCGGCGGAAAGGCGCGGCGCGACGTCGAGCTTGACCACGGCGGCACGCTCACGAGGCTTGGCTCCAGCGGCGAGCCGCACCTTGGCGCAGATCTCCGGCGCATGCTCCATGAAGGTATTGGCCAGGTCAGCCGCGGGCTTGGTGAAGAAATCCACCGCGCCCAGTTCCAGTGCACGCAGGGTCACGTCGGCGCCCCGCTCGGTCAGCGTCGACACCATCACCACGGGCATCGGGCGAAGGCGCATCAGGTTGTCGAGGAAGGTCAGGCCGTCCATGCGCGGCATCTCGACGTCGAGCGTGAGCACGTCGGGATTGAGTTGCTTGATCTTGTCGCGGGCGATCAGCGGGTCCGCGGCGGTGCCGACCACCTCGATGCCCGGATCGGACTCGAGCATGGTCGACAGCACCTTACGCACCAGGGCCGAATCGTCGACGATGAGAACACGTACTTTCTGCATGGGCTCTTGCAACTCGGTGGTGGAACGAAGATGAGGCGAGGCCCCCCGACGGCACGCGTCAGAACAACTCCACCTCTCCCTTTATCGGATCGTCGGCCAATCGCTTGAGGTATCGTTTCTCGCGATCGGCCAGGCTGTGGTCATGCGTGGAGCGCAACTGGCGCACGCGGACCTTGCCGCTCACCGGGAAGAACTGGACCTGGCGCGGATAGATATCGCCCACGTCGGCCGCGCACAGTTTCAACTTCTCCGTGGCGATATAGCGCTGCACGAAGGCGATGTTGCGCTGGCCGATGTCGGTCATGGTGGCGAGCACGCGGCCGCCGCCGAAGATCTTCACTTCGAGATCGTCACGCTTGCCGCCGGCCTTGAGGATGGCGTTGATCAGTTGTTCCATGGCGTCGTTGCCGTAGCGCGCCGCGCGGCCGACGGTGGAACTCCAGCCGTCTCGCTCGCCCGCCGGCTCGGGCAGCATGAAGTGGTTCATGCCACCGATGCGGCGCCGCACGTCGCGCACGCAGGCCGAAACGCACGAACCCAATACCGTGGAAATCATTTCTTCCTGCGTGCTGACGTAATACTCGCCCGGCAGGATCTTCACCGTGACCACTTCCTGCGCCGGGTCCCAGAACCGGCGCACGTGCTCGAATCCCGGCAGCACGCTCTTCGGATCGAAGCCCTGGAAGGTTCGCGGTTGTACGACGAACGTGTCGCTCATGTACGCTTCCGGTAGACCGTCCGGCCGATCAGGTCGAAGTCCTCGGACAGTCCGTACATGGATTCCGAGTGACCGAGGAACAGGTAGCCGCGGCTTTCCAGCATGCCGGCATAACGGGAAAACAGGCGCTGCTTCGTCGGCTTGTCGAAGTAGATGACGACGTTGCGGCAGAAGATCGCGTCGAACTTGCCCTGCATCGGCCACTCGTGCAGCAGGTTCAACGGTTGGATGGAGACCAGTTCGCGCAGGCGCGGATGCACCAGCGCATAACCGTCGTACGCACCTTCACCGCGCAGGAACCAGCGCTTGCGCCGGGCATCGCTCACACCGCCAAGGCGGTCGATCGCGTACATGCCCTTGCGCGCGGCTTCGAGGGCCTGCGGCGAAAGGTCGGTGGCGAGGATCTTCGCGTCGACGTTGGCGCCGGTGCGTTCGAGTGCCTCGGCGAGGACCATGGCGATGGCATACGGCTCTTCGCCCGTGGAGCAACCCGCGGACCAGATACGCAGGCGGCCACCGCCCCGCTTCTCCTCCAGCCAGCGTGGCAGGAGTTCGTCCACCAGCATGTCGTAATGGTGCATCTCGCGGAAGAACGAAGTGACGTTCGTGCTGATGCAACTGGCCAGCTCGCCGAGCTCGGAAGCGGGATCGCGGCGCAGCAGGTCGCAGTAACCGGCGAAGCCGGAGAGACCCAGGGCGCGAAGCCGGCGCAGCAGTCGACCCTGAACCAGTTGGCGCTTGTGTTCGCCGAGCGAGATACCGCAGTGCTGAAGCACGAATTCGCGGAGGAAGGTGAATTCCGCTTCGCCGAGATTCGGCCCCGTCGCGCTCGCCAGCCCGACGGTATCGCCGTTGTTGACGAGCGCGTTCATCGATCAGAACTCCTTCCACGCGCCGGCGTCGGCGGATTCCGCCGGACGCGGGGCACGCGGGGCCGGCGCGCTGCGCACGGCGGCGAACACGGTTTCCATTTCTTCCTTGGCGACGTCCTTGCGGACACCCTTGCCCGCCGGCTTGGCCGAGGCCTGTCCCGCGATCTGGAAGAAGGCGACCTGACGGCTGAGTTCGGTGGCCTGCTCGTGCATCGCACGGGCGGCCGCGGCCGATTCCTCGACCAGCGCGGCGTTCTGCTGGGTCATCTCGTCCATCTGCAGCACGGCGTGGTTCACCTGGTCGATGCCTGCCGACTGCTCCGAACTGGCGGCGGCGATCTCGGCGACGATGTCGGTCACCTTCTTCACGCTCTCGACGATCTCGGCCAGGGCCTTGCCGGACTGGTCGACCAGCTCGGAACCGGTCTTGACCTTGCTCGCGCTGTCGTTGATGAGGCCCTTGATCTCCTTGGCGGCATTCGCCGAACGGCCGGCGAGGTTGCGCACCTCGGTCGCCACGACGGCGAAGCCACGGCCCTGCTCACCCGCGCGCGCCGCTTCCACGGCGGCGTTGAGCGCCAGCAGGTTGGTCTGGAAGGCGATCTCGTCGATCAGGCTGACGATGTCGGAAATCTTCTTGCTCGAGCTGTTGATCTCGCGCATGGCGACGACCGTCTGCGCGACGACCTCGCCACCGCGCTCGGCCTGTTCGCGGGCGCCACGGGCCAGCTGGTTGGCATGGCTGGCGTTCTCGGCGTTCTGCTTCACCGTGGAGGTCATTTCCTCCATCGACGAGGCGGTTTCCTCCAGGCTGGAGGCCTGTTCCTGGGTGCGCTGCGAGAGGTCGTCGTTGCCGCGCGAAATCTGTTGCGCGGCCGTGCTGACCGAACCGGAGCCATGGCGGACTTCCGAGACGATGGCGCTGAGGCGCTCGTCCATCGCACGGAACGCGGCCTGCAACTGGCCGAGTTCGTCGCTGCGGGTGACCTGGATGTCGTGGCCCAGCTTGCCTTCGGCGATCTCGTGCGCGACGTTCACCGTCTGCGCCAGGGTGCGTATGATCGAGCGGATCACCAGCACGGCGATCAGAAGGCAGACGAACAGACCGATGGCGAGCGACGCGATGCTGAGGGCACGAACAGTCTTGTACTGCGCGCTCTCCTTGGCGTAGATGGCGGCCGCCTCGTCACGCTTGGCTTCGACCACCTTGGTCAGCTGGTTCTGGCGATCCATCAGCAGCGGACGGACCTGGAGTTCCAGTACGTCGGACGCACCCTGGTCGCCCTGGTTCAACGCGTCGACCATGTCCGACTTCGCCTGGGCGTAGTCGGCGTTCGTCGCCTGCCACTTGTCGTAGAGCTTCTTGATGTCGGCGGACATCGGAATCTTCAGGAACTCGGCCTTGGTGGCATCCATGTCGGCCTGGTACTTCTGGAACTCGGCGACCTTCTGCTTCACCTGGTCGGGATTGCCGACCTTCGCCGCGGCCTCGCCCAGCACGATGAAGGACATCAGCGAGTTCGTGTTGATGCGGGTCAGCATCTCGGAAGGAACCAGTTCCTCCTCGTAGATCTGGCGCATGCCTTCGTTCTGGAAGTGCATCGCACCCAGGCCGACGGCCGCGCCACCCAGGAGCATGAGCGTGAGCAAACCGAGCACGCCGTAGAGGCGGCCGCGGACGGTCAGGGCGGGAACTTTGAACTTGAACTTCTTCATCACGATTCCAATCGGCAAAGTGCGGCAAAGGCTAACCGGGCATTACATACCGGCTGGCCGTGGCCGCCGGCGTTCGTAGGCTCAGGCGACGGCTTTCACTTCCGGCGAGGCCAGGGCGACCTCGAGCATCTGGGCGTCTTGCGGTTGCAACAGGCGATCCACGTCGAGCAGCAGCACCATGCGCTCGCCGACGGAGGTCAGGCCCTTGAGGTATTCGGTATCCACCGTGGTTCCCATGTCGGGGACCGGGCGAACCGCCGCCGGCAGCACGTCGACCACATCGGAGACCGCGTCGACCACGACGCCGAACTGACGCCCGGCGACCATCACGATCACGCAGACGGTGGTGGCGGTGTATTCCTCGGAAGCCAGGCCGAAACGCAGGCGCAGATCGAGCACGGGAACGATGGCGCCGCGCAGGTTGAGCACGCCCAGCACATAGGACGGTGCCTGCGGAATGCGCGTGACCGGTGTCCAGCCACGGATCTCGCGAACGGCGAGGATATCGACGCCGTATTCCTCGTTCCCGAGGTTGACGGTGAGGTATTGCGCGGCCTCATCGGACGCATCGGTAGCGGTGGCGTAGCTGGCTTGCTGATTCATGTCGTTCCCACGGCGGATCGGATCGGCGGTTCGGGACCCCTTCCCCAGGGGTATCGGCCGCTGCCGCAGGGACTTGAGGGGGAAGTACGCCGGATTTGGCAAGAGGCCCGGAGGGGCGACTCTGGTGGGATGCCCACTCCGGGCGAACCTTTGCTCTGGTGGGAGCCTTGCTCTGGTGGGAGCCGACCTTGTCGGCGATCCCGCGGCAGCGGGCCAGGTCACGGCAAGCACCCATCGCCGACAAGGTCGGCTCCCACCAGCCTGGGGCAAGCACCCATCGCCGACAGGGTCGGCTCCCACCACATCGGGCTGCCCTCTTAAATGGCTGCCACTTAGGCAGCCAGCACAGCGACTCAAGCAGCCTTGCGCCGCCCCTGCATGCGAACCAGCCCCGTCACATCCGCGATCAACGCGACCGAGCCATCGGCCAGGATCGTCGCACCGGAAATCCCGGCCACCCGGCGGTAGTTGGCCTCCAACGACTTCACCACCGCCTGCTGCTGCCCGATCAACTCGTCGACGAACAGGCCGATACGTGTCCCCTCGCCTTCCACCACGATCACGATGCCCTCGTCCAGCGCACGCCGGCGGCCCGCGCAACCGAAGACGTCGAACAGGCGGACGATCGGCAACCAGTGCTCGCGGAAACGGAACAGCTCGCCACCACCGGCCACGCTGCGGACAGCATCCGGCTTCACCTGCACGGATTCCACGATGGAGACCAAGGGCACGATATAGGTCTCCTCGCCCACCGCGGCGGTGAGGCCGTCGATGATCGCGAGGGTGAGCGGCAAGGTGATCGTGAACGTGGTGCCACTGCCCTGCACGCTGCGGATGCCGACGGTGCCGCCGAGATCCATGACGTTGCGGCGGACCACGTCCATGCCCACGCCACGGCCGGAAAGGTCGGTGGTGGTGGCGGCGGTGGAGAAACCCGCCTCGAAGATGAGATCGGCCACGGCGTCGTCGGACATGCCGTCGCCCGAGGCGATGATGCCGCGCTGGATGGCCTTGGCCACGATGGCGTCGCGGTTCAGACCGGCGCCGTCGTCGGCCACTTCCACCACGATGGAGCCGCCACGATGGAAGGCCTCCATGCGCAGCGTGCCGGTGTCGCCCTTGCTCGAGGCGAGGCGCTTCGAGGGCATTTCCAGGCCGTGATCGATGGCATTTCGCACCAGATGGACCAGCGGATCGCCGATCTTCTCCAGCACGGTCTTGTCCAGTTCGGTCGTCTCGCCACGGAGGTCGAGCACGACCTTCTTGTCGAGCTTCTGCGCCAGGTCGCGGACCAGGCGCGGGAAACGGTTGAACACCGTGCTGATCGGCAGCATGCGGATGCTCATGACGCTTTCCTGCAACTCACGCGTATGGCGCCCGAGTTGGGCGAGGCCATGGCGGAGCATTTCCAGCTGCGACGCGTCCACACCGTCGTGGAACTGACTCAGCATCGACTGCGTGATGACCAGTTCGCCGACGAGGTTGATCAGGGTGTCGATCTTCTCGATACCGACGCGGACCGAGCTGGATTCGCTGTTGGCGGCCGGCTCGCGCACGGCACGGGGCCCGGCGGCGGCAGCCGGTGCGGCGGCGGCCGGTGCCGGCGCGGCGACACGCGGCGTCAGCGTGAGGTCGCAGTCACCGTCCACCCAGTCGAACACGCCCTCGACGGCCGTGCGCTTGGCGCCGGCATCGAGGCGGAGCGTCCAGCCGAGGTAGGACGACGACGCGTCCATATCGGCCAACGAGGGAAGCTTGCTGGCATCGCATTCGACGCTCAGCGGGCCGAGGGCGGCGAATTCGCGGAACATGCGCGCCGGGTCGTTGCCGGTCTTCAGCAGGTAGTCGAACGGACGGAAGGCGATGTCCCAGCCTTCGATCGCTTCGGCCGGTGCAGCAGCCTTCGCGGCCACGGGCGCGGCGGAGCCACCGGACACCATGGCCGACAACTCGGCCAGCAAGGCCTGGCTCTCGGCGGTGGCCGCTGGCTGGCCCGCCATCGACAACGCCAGCATGTCGCGCACGGTGTCGCCCGAACGGAGCAGCAGTTCCACCACGGCCTTTTCCATCGGACGGCGGCCACTGCGGACCTCGTCCATCAGGTTTTCCGCCACGTGCGTGAAGGCGGCCACGTCGGTGAAGCCGAACGTCGCCGCACCGCCCTTGATCGAATGGGCAGCACGGAACACGACGTTGATCAGTTCCGGATCGTCGGCGCCCTCGTCCAGCGCGAGGAGGGCCTGCTCCATGGCGTCGAGACCGTCGAGGCTCTCTTCGTGGAACGCCTTGTGGAATTGCGCCAGATCGACTTTGGACATGGGTGGACCCTGGATTGCCGGAACGTCTTGGAACGGATTAACCGAGCACGCGGGCCACGGTGGCCAACAGCTGGTCGGGATCGAACGGCTTCACCAGCCAGCCGGTAGCACCGGCGGCCTTGCCTTCCATCTTCTTCTCGGGGTTGGACTCGGTGGTCAGCATGAGGATCGGTACGCCGCTGTAACCCGGACGCGTGCGGATCTCGCGGACCATCGTGATGCCGTCCATCACCGGCATGTTCACGTCGGCGAGGATCAGGTCGAACTTGTGGTTACCCGCCGAATCCAGGGCCGCCTGGCCATTGTCGGCCTCTTCGACATCGTGACCGGCGCCACGCAGGGTGAAGGCGACCATGCTGCGCATGGAAGCCGAATCGTCTACCGCAAGAATCTTTGCCATGGGAGCACCTTCAGTTCACGCCGGCTTGGGCCGGCAGTTCAATCAAAGCATCGAGGCCGAGCGTGGACACGCCACGGCGGAGGGTGTCGCTGACCCCTGTCCAGGCCACGGGAACGCCCGCGGCACGCGCATCGCGCGAGAAGGCCGCGAGCACCTGCAGGGCGGCGGTGTCCGTCTGGGCCACGCCGGCCGCGTCGATCTCGACCGCCTGCCCCGCCGACAGGGCGGCCAGCAGCGTCTCGCGTAGGGCCGGAGCGCTGCCGATGCGCAGGTCCGCATCCAGCGTGAGCGGGGCGCGGGGCGTGTCTTTGGAGGATTTCTTCGCCATCGTCCGTACCGTTGGGACCCTTGGTGGGCAGCGCCCGAGGGGTCGTTCGATGGGCTTATCGGCTTGGTGGGGGAAAGCTTTAGGGGGATCTGCGCGGCGCCCAGGCTTTCAGCAGCAGTCCAGCCCAGGATCCAGCACTACACTGCGTACGAGACTAAAAAATTGCACCAGCCCGGCTTATCGACGTGGAGGTCAAAGAAATCCTCATAGTAAGTAAGGCCAAGGCTCTCGAGGCGACGAATAAACGTTTGCTGAGCCTCAATCCCAAAGAGAGGTCCAAATGAAATTAAATCGCTACTGATACCCCGACGTCCCCCCAGATTTGAGTAGCGCCCCGGTTTCGAGTTCAATCCCCCACCAGAAGGAGATTGGACGTGAAGAAGCGTTTTTCCGAAGAGCAGATCATTGGTTTCCTGCGTGAAGCCGAGGCCGGCATGCCGATCAAGGATCTGTGCCGCAAACACGGCTTCAGCGAGGCCTCGTACTACCTGTGGCGAAGCAAGTTCGGCGGCATGAGCGTGCCCGAGGCCAAGCGGCTGAAGGACCTGGAGTCGGAGAACGGACGCCTTAAAAAGCTGCTGGCCGAGCAGCTTCTGGAAAATGAGGTCATCAGGGAAGCTCTGCGAAAAAAATGGTGAGCGCACCGGACCGGCGCGAGCTGGTGCGCTATCTGATCGGCAAGGAACTGAGTGAACGCCGGTCGCTGGCGATCGCCGGCATGAGCGCAAGCGCTTACCGATACGAACCGCGGCCCGACCCCAATGTCGAGCTGCGCGAGATGATCTGCGCGCTGGCGAATCGCCATAAACGCTACGGCGTCGGCATGATCTACCTCAAGCTCCGCCAGACCGGACAGATGGTCAATTACAAGCGAGTTGAGCGCCTGTACCAGGAGGCGAACCTGCAGGTGCGTCGGCGCAAAAGGAAAAAGGTACCTCCGGCCGAAAGGCAGCCACTGCTCCGGCCCGCGGCCGCGAACGAAGTTTGGTCCATCGATTTTGTCTTCGATCGCACCGCCGAAGGGCGCGTCTTGAAATGCCTGACGATCGTCGATGACGCCACGCATGAGGCTGTCGCCATCGAGATTGAGCGGGCGATCTCAGGTATCGGCGTAACGCGTGTCATGGATCGCCTGGCCGTCACTCGGGGGCTGCCGAAAATCATTCGCAGCGACAACGGAAAAGAGTTCTGCGGCAAGGCCATGGTCGCATGGGCGCACGAACGCGGCGTGCAGCTGCGACTGATCGAGCCTGGCAAGCCGAACCAGAATGCCTACATCGAGTCGTTCAACGGAAGGCTTCGCGATGAATGCCTCAACGAACATTGGTTTCCCAGCCTTCTGCATGCCCGAACCGAGATCGAAAACTGGCGACGGGAATACAACGAGGAGCGACCGAAGAAAGCACTCGGCGGACTGACTCCCGCTGCTTACGCGAAACAGTTACATTAATCCCGGACTCAAAATCGGACCGCTACTGAAGGCGGGGGGACGTCGCTAGCTCGACGCGCTGCGACGGATCGATTTCTTCCCCGCTTCAGGCCTCCCACTTTACGTGAACTTCTCGAGATCCTCGAGCAAAAGGCGTCAGTTCTCACGACCGAGAAGATTCCTGAATCGCCTGGAGTGCCGCCCCCTCGATTTGCAACCAATCACGGAGCTGCTCCATCCATCCTGGAAGTGAGGAATCAATATCCACTGCACTCCAGGTCAAAACGAACTCATCTAGCCGAATTAAGCCATACATTGGATCTTCTTCCGGATCTCTCAGCAATTCAGTTAGAACCCCAATCTCCAGCAACGAAGTCCGTGCACCTGATCAGACCCCGTCCGCTCACAAATCTGCTCGACCATCGCCAACAGCTCATTCGTCGATAGACGAGGCTCAGTAGCCATCGCGACAACATGCGTGAGAAAAGGGCTGACGAACTCCACAACCTCTAACCTAACGCTCGAAAAAATTGCGACGCGGTCAGGTGAGAGGATGTCGGGTAGCCCCGGAACACCCGTCAATCCTCGACGGACGACTTCCCAGTTGACCAGTCGACGCTCCATCAAACTATTGAAGACATTGTCAATCATGGTGTGATCAGGCCTTCTCTCTCGTCAGTCAAACAGCTTCACGCGACTCACGGGATAAACCTCGAACGGGACCCCAAATTCACAAAACCGTTCGCGCAGGACCTCATCAAGGCCTGGACTAAAGGTACCCAAATTCTCGATCACTTCAAATTTTTCTATCCAGTCTCTGGCTACCTTCGTGGCGAGGACATCAAGGCCTAACCACGCGTCTGACAAGTCGTTAGAAGGAAAAGGATCGATCCTCGAAAGTTCTTCGATGTAAGAAAGGATGTATTCACCCTCGCCTTGCCCATCTGGTAACGAGGGCGACCAGATCAGTTGACAGACAGCCAACCTATATAGGGTATCTACTGCGGCCTGCCATCTGCCGCGCGTGTCCGTTACCGCCACAAGTCCGGACGTAAACGATTCTGCTGAATAATCGGAGAGGCAAAGTAGATGCAACTTCCTTTGGATCACTTGTAGTGACGGCCCGGTCATTGAAACCTCGATTTCTCTTGCGCATAGCCGATCTCGTTGGGACTTAGTTTGCCAGAACACCTCTGGTTACGTCCGGACTACGCTAAGGGGAGGCAACAGGTCCAGTTGCGATTTGAGACAAGGATAAATCTCTCCTTCGTAGGAACTATCTTATTCTGCGAGAATCTCGGCTACATTAAGCGGGTTTCCTTGGTCATCCTGGAATGAGTGAAAGCCTTCTTCCGCCTGCGCCGGCCACAGATCGTCTGTCAACGACAGTGCCTCAAGTTCGACTATCCTTCCATTCTTTCCAACCCATACGACAAAACTTGCCAGCGCTGGCACAGGTAACTCGCGAATCGCATTGACAGTTGGAGGATAGCTACTTACTGGGAGACCGTTTCCTCCCCGCGGAACAACAACCGGAATAGCCCTTTCGTCACACGCAAGATGAGTTGTAACTCCACCAGCGAAGACATCGCGTCGTAGTACCGAAAGGTACGGAATCTGCTCTCTGAGCTGCCGAATCCAATCTTCGTCACCCCGTAATGCGAGCCGAATAACGCGGCACTCAAAGGCTGAAATAGTGTCCATCACTCTTCTCACGGATAAGGATACTTCGAGTTATTGACATCACCAGACAGCGTTCCGATACGAAAGACGCCGTCCACAGTCGTCCCTCGCACCCAAACAGGCGTACCGCCAACATCCATCCAGGTGGTGACAACTGTCCCGGGTTTGCCAACGAATTGCTGAGCAGCCTCATGCACAGCCTCAAGAGCCTGCTCTGGACTTCCAAATTTTGCAACGATCGGCTCCAAACTGTGGGTCGGATTTTCAAACAGGTGGACCATTTTAGACGTGTTCTGCCCGTAAACCGCGAGCGGGTTCGCGCCACTTTGTGGAGACGACCCCAGTGTTGGTACATTTGGCCAACTGCCGGCTTCAGCTTCAACAACGGTAGTGGTCGCCGGCACCTTGCCTTCATTTCCAGCGAGAAGCCAGGTGGTTTTTCCTAGAAGGTCTCCGACCCAAGTCCCCTGCGCTGCCGCTGCGGACATCCCATCCGTATACTGCGGGGACGCGCCACCGAGCTGCTTCGGAATGAACGGATTGGTTGGATTCGGCCCCTCATCATTTCCTACGAATGGCAGGAGAGAATTACCGTACTTTGCTCCCGCACCAGACAGGTATGCGCCAGTCTCACCGTCTTGCGGAAGACTCGCATAGACCGAAGCTGCGACGCCGCCGAGGAACCCGATATTGCCGAAGTACCCGGATTGCTCGAGATGATGATCGGTCGTCTGATCTCCATGCATCTCGCGCGGAACAACTGGACTGTCAGTGTACGATTCCAGTGCACCAAGCCCTTGGTAACAGGCCGAAGATCCTCCAGCGTTGCAAACAATTGCCAGCGCCACATCGTTCTGCACCGACTGCTTTTTTGCCTCAGCAACAGCATTGGAACGGCAGGATTCGGTAGTACACGCCGCCAACGCGTTGTTCAGGTCATCGATCTGAGCGTGCGTCAGATAGTTGTATTTGGTTCCGTTGAGAGCCGCCGTTGACCCGCTGTCACCGCCCACCACAGCACCGATGGCCGCACTGCCTGCCTGCATGAGAGCCTTGAACTCGGGGTCGGTGCGCTCCACTCCATGGCTCTGCAGATAGTCTGCCATCGTGTTGATGGCAAGTTGATTGGCCATGGCTCCTGCGGCCGCCTTACCTACATCACCTCCACCCAACGCGGCAACGGCTGCAGCCACTGCACCGTGTAGCACTGTTCGTTGAGGGCTTCCTTCGGCCCATTGCATCTTATCGGCGACGTCACCAGCAGCGCGAAAACCAACTTCCGCGGCAATCTCCCCGAGCTCCTGACGCTCCTGAATCTTCTTTTCGTCGAAGCCGTTTTTGAGCGCGGCGTCGTCAAGCGTGGGTCCACGATCCAACCCGCTCAGATCCTTGTCCGGATTGTTACGGACGATGATCGTTCCTTCAGCAATACCCGATTTTGTATCGCTACTGCTGTTGCCGTGCTGCGGCGTCGCCATGGAAATAGCTCCGCCAATAGCGCCAGCGATATTGCTGGACATCGTGCTGCCGCCGCTGATGCTCACCTGGCTGGCGCTGTACTTCGACTCGTTATGCAGGTCCTCCCAAATCAGGTCACCTGTGTTCAGCACGTTTTTCGACGGGCCCGCCGTACTGGCGATCTGCCCACCGACAAGGTGCGTCGTTCCGCCCACATCGATCTGGAAGCCGCCTTCACCTGCCTTGATGCCGCTGACCTCGTTGACACTCGTGTAGTGGCTATCCACCTTGCTCGCGGCGTAGTAGGCGCTACCGCTGACGAAGCCACTCTGGGTAAGGCCGACCATCACCTTTCCACCAGCCTGCATCGTCTTGCTGGCGTAGTCGTCCGTGTCCTGTTCACTGCGGATCGTCAGGTTGTTGCCAATGTTGGCGACTACCCGATCGCCCTTCAGTTGCGCACCTTCGATCGTGGTGTCGTTACCGCTGACAATGGTCAGTTTGTCGTCGGCATTGATGGTCGTCTCCGCATGCGTACTCCCGTTGCCATGGGCCTTGCCGCTACCCACGCTAGCCGACGCATAGATGCCAAAGCCGTCTGAGCCGAAGCTGACGCCTATACTGCCCGACGCGTTCTTCGAATCGTTCTTGAGGCTGTGGCCCTCGGACTGGCTCAACAAGTTAATGTCGTTGGTGGCTGCCAAGGCCACATTCTTTCCGGTGACCTCGCCACCGATGATCGTAAGATCGCCTCCCGTAGCGCCGATGGTGACGTTGCCGCCACTGGTGATGTGACCACCATAGGAGGTGCTGTCATGCGTCGTGGTCTTGCTACTGGCGCTACTGCCACCGATGCCGACCTGGATATTGATCCCCGTTGCGCCGGCAGCACCCTGCGCACTCGTGACCTCGCTGATGCCCTGGATCGCCTGGACGCCATCCTTGACCTCATAGGCGGCCTTGGCGGCATAAAGCGCCTTCAACCGATCGTCATCGGTATCATTCGCCCGGACGGCGGAGTTGCGCACGTCCATGGCGAGGTCGTAAAGACCACCACCCAAGCCACCTGTGACACCACCCTCGCTATGCTTCTGCGACTGCTGCGTATCAAGCGTATCCAGCCCCGCATCGATCGTGACGTTCCTGCCGACGATCGTCGTGCCCGTCTTGCTGATGACGTCCGTTCCCGTAAGGTGAAGATCGCCACCCGCCGTCAAGGTGACTTCGCCATCGGTGGAGCCCACGACACTGCCCGTATGGGTCACCTGGTGGGAGCTCTCGGAACGGCTGTCCTTCGCCTGCCCGTACAGTTCGTTCATTCCGCTCTGGGAATAACCCGTCTTCGTGACCGTCTTGCTGTGGCTGTCGTCGTAGATATCGACGGCCGTGGTCAACTGCAGATCGTTGCCCGCTGCGATCACCACGTCGTGCGTGCCCGCGATCTTGGCGCCTTCGCCAAGCACGTCATGGCCTGCGGCAACCGAAATCGAGTCGCCGCTGAGCAGCGTGCCATTGGCGACGTGCTGGGTTGTGTCGTCGTTGGTGACCGTCTTCTTTCCTGCCTGCACGATGCCACCACCCCGATTGAGGGTGAAGCCGGACTTCTTGACCGTCTTGTCGTGGGTCTCGTTATAGGTATCGGTGGTAGAGAGAAGATCGATATCGTGACCGGCGGCCAAGGCGATATCTCCTGTCGCCTTGACAGTCGCCCCCATCGTCGTCAGGTCATTACCCGCCACCATGTGGACGTTGTCGCCGCTCAGCGAGGTGCCGATCGCCAACGTCTGCTCGCTGGTGTCGTGCGTGGTCGTCGTCTTGCTGCCGAAAAGACCGCTCTTCTTTTTCTTGGTATCCGTGACGACCGTGTGCGTCTCGTCCTCGGCCGCGAGCGTCAAGTCGTGACCCGCTGCCAGCGTGATGTCGCCGGTCTTGGTCATGACTGTCGTCGCGTCCAGCGTGGCGTCGTGGCCCGCTGCGATCTGGACGCCTGTGCCCGCGTCCACCGTGACGCCACGTACGGTCTCGTCCGTCGTGGTCTGGGTGACGTGCTTCTTGCCCTCCTTCCAACTTGCCGTCGTCGTGCTGCTGTCGGTGACCGTCGTCAGATCGAGGTCATTCCCCGCTTGTAGCGCAGCGGTGCCGCCGGCCTTGAGTTGCGTACCTTCGAGCAACGCGTTGTTGCCCGCCGCAACGGCCAGGTTGCCACCGGCGTCCAGACTCGTGACATCGTGTGTCACCTTGCCCGACGAGCCATTGGCGGCCGCCGTCAACGAAAGATCGTGGCCCGCCAGCAAGGCCATGTCGCCGCCGGCCTTGAGTCCGCCCGCCTGCACGGCAAGGTCGTGCCCGGCCTGCAGCGAGAGAGAACCACCCGCATCCACCGAACTCCCCTGCGTCTGCGTCGTCCAGCGCGTCCCACTCTGCACCGCACCCAGGGTCAGGTCGTTGCCTGCCTGCAACGCCGAGTTGCCACCCGCCTTGAGCGTCGACACGGACAAGCTCAGATCATTACCCGCAACCAGCGAAAGATCCTTCCCCGCACTAAGCGTGAGGCCTTCGGCTTGCGTCCCGGTAAGCGTGCTGCTCCATGCATAGGGATGGGTCGTGGTCACCGTCGATTCCAACGACAGGTTATTCCCCGCCCCCAGTGCCAGACTGCCGCCAGCCGATACCCCCTGCCCGCTCAGCGTCAGGTCGTGCCCCGCCGTGAGCAGCGCGTCACCGCCCGCCGTGACCTTCGTGTGGTCGAGCGACAGATTGTTGCCCGCGCTGATCTGCAAGCCCTGCGTCGCGGTGATGCTCGCCCCATCCATGCCGCGACCGACCAGTCCACCCACGTTCTCCGAACGAATATCGCCGCCGGCGATCAGGCTGACACCCGCACCGTCGATGCGCCCATTGATGTTCGTGATGTTCCCGGTGGCGCTGATCGCCGTAAGGCCGTCGCTGGAGATGCGGCCCGTGTTGAGCAGATCCTGCGCGGTAAGCAGCGTGCTGTTCTGGCCCTTGATCAGGCCGTCGTTCGACAGTTTGCCCGACGCCTCGATGCTCACGTCCTTACCGGCGATCACGGCGCCCTGCGCCGTCAGTCCAAGGCTTCCGCTGGCCAGGTACACCACCGGCACCAGCACTTCGTGGCCATCCACGTTCTGCTGCACCATCCAGACGATGTCCTGGGTGAGTGCGCTGACCTGGGCGGCGGTGAGGGCCACGCCCACGCTCAGGCTCATGGCCTGGGCGACGTGCGTGGCGTTGTTCATCAGCGACTGGTATTCGTCCAGGCCGCTGGAGTAATCGGCCAGGTAGGTGCGCCCGGTGAGCTGGGTCACCTGCTGGGTGACGAGCTGCTGCTCGTAGAAGCCGTCGCCGAGGCGCATCATGGTGCGCGCCGGATCGACGCCGAGCTTGTCCAACAGATAATCGCTGCTGATGAACTGGCTGTAGTCGATGAAGCGGGAGTTGGTCTCGATCAGGTAGTTGCCGCTCGGCGGATGGCCGAGCAATGCCGTGAGGTAAGCATTGCCGAGTAAGCCGACGTTGCGCGCGGACGCGCCGTTGGCGAGGGCGGAGAGCGAGTCCGCGGCCACATTGCCCACCGCGCTGCGCTCGCCCGCCGAGGCGGCGGTGATCTGGCCCCCAGCAGAAGGCCCATCCACCGCGACGCTTTCACCCGCGCCGCCACCGCGGACGCTATAGATGCCACCCGTCGGCAAGGTCACGCCAGCCAGGGGCTGACCTGCGCCGCCGAGCACCTGCGGGGCATGCCCGGTGGCCGGATCGACCTGCGCGCCAACAGGCAGACCTGCCGCACCTTGTGCATTGCCCTTGTTCACAGACGCTAGGCCGATGACCTGTGCGTTCGGATCGAGGCGCGTGTTGCCGACCGGGCGTCCATCCGGCGTGACACCGCCGTTGGATACATTCACCCCGCCGATGGCGACACCCGCGGAGCCTGACATCACCGCGCCCAGCGCGGTGTAGTTGTCGTGGATGTAAGTCGAGGGATCGGTATTCGGGCGCCGCGTATACGATTCCGTGTCGCCGCCCGCGTTGTCGCACAGACTCTGATCCGTTCCGCAGCCGATATGATGGGTGACCGCGACGGTCTGAATGGTGCGGCCCGCGGCCAGCGACTGGTTCGCGACGTTCTCGTTGCCGAACACCATCCCCGTACCACCACCCGCTCCCTGCTGGTTGACGGCGAGGAAGCCATTGGCCGAGATGGTCGAGGTGCTGTTGGTGACGGAACCGTACAACGAGATGTTGCCGCCCGCGACGATCTGCGACTGTGCACTGGCCGCATTCACCACCGTCTCGTCGATGGTGTGGTACTCGGTCCAGGTTTCGTACTCCTGCACCTTGTTGATCGCGTATTTGTAATCCGAGCGCGGCAGCGGCTGCGATGCCGCCGACTCCTCGGCCGTCAGCACATGGCTGGTCGTATTCAGGACGCGGCGCACGTTGTTGATCTGGTTCGCCGCCAGCAGGATGCTTCCCTGCGCCTGGATCGACCCGGAGATGTTGTCGATCTGCCCCGCGCGTGTGTCGAACAGCCCTTGCCCGTTGCGCGCCGCGCCGGCCACGTTGATGTTGCCGAGGCTGAAGATCTGTGCGTCACGGTTGAGCAGGTAATTGGTATAGATGTCGACGTTGTTCGTCGCGGCGATCGTGCCGCTCTGGTAGGCCGCGTTGCCGGTGGCCTGGCCAAAATCGGCGCCGTTGATCACGGTTCCGGCCTGGATGGTCACGTTGGTGCCCATGATGCTGCCGGTGTTGTTCACCGTGCCCGCATGCAAACCTACGGTATTGCCCTGGATACTGCCCGCGTTGGTGATCGTCCCGCCCGTGTTGAGCTGGGTGTTGGCCGAATTGAGCAACGCGCCGGCACTGTTGGTGATGTTGGCGGCGCTGATGGTCAGGCCATTCACCGCCTGGATGCTGCCGTTGTTGACGAACTGCCCGTCCACCGCGAGGCTGAAGCCGCCATTGGCCTTGATGCTCGAGCCCGCCGCCTGGACGTAGTCACCCACGAGGTGCATGCCCAGCGTGTTGTTGGCGACGATGGCGCCCTGGCCGACGAGATTCCGGATGTCGAGCACGACGTTGCCGACACCAGCGACGCCGTCGATGCCTGCCTGCACGGTGCCGCCGCTGTTGTTCAGGCTCGCGAGGGTGAGGTTGAGCTGGCGCCCCGCCGTGATCTTGCCGCCGGCGTTGATGGCCGACGCGCCCGCGTTGACGAAGTTGAACGTATTGCCGGCATAGACGGTGCCGTTGCTGTTATCCAGCTGACCGGTGCCGAGGGTCATGTTGCCTGCGGCGACCAACGTGCCGCCCTGCGCATTCGAAACCGACGTACCCGAGAGGTTCACATCTCCCTGCCCGCCCAGCGTGCCGCCGCGGTTGTCGATAACGCCGCCTGATGTAACCTGGGTTAGCGCGGCGCTGGCATTGGCGATGCGGCCACCGACGTTGGAGATCGACGCCGAACTCAGCGTCGTCGCGCCGTTGGCCTCGATGCTGCCCGCGTTGTTGTTGAGGCCGTTGGTAGCACGCAAGTCGATGGCGCCACGGCTTTGCAGGTGACCACCTGTGTTGGTCAGTGTGTCCGTGGCCTGCACGTTGAGCTGGCTGCCGGAGATGACGCCGGCGTTGTTCACGCGCGTAGCGTTGAGCTTGGCCAGCGTTCCCGCGGCGATCGTACCGCTGCCGTTGTCGAGGGTGCCGCCGACGCCAAGGGTGACGGCGCCGGGTGCGGACTGGATGGTGCCACCCGCATTGGCGAGGCTCGCCGCGGTGAGGGAAAGATCGCCCGCCGTCGCCTGAAGCAATCCGCCCGCGTTGTTCACGCCATTGGTGATCGTCGTGCCGAGCGTATTGCCCGAAATCGCGCCATTCGCGGTATTGCTCAGCGAAGCGGCGGCGACGGTCGTGTTGCCGTGCGCGTTGATCAGGCCGCCATCGTTGGCGATGCCCATCACCGCCGTGACGCGCGTGGCGCCGTTGCCCGCTAGGGTGCCTTGGCGGTTGTCGATGTCCTGGTCGGCTTTCACGTCGAGCAGGCCATTGCCTGCCAACTGGATGTTGCCGCCGTTGTTGACCACCCGCGCGCCGTGCACGGTGAGATCGCTACCGTTTGTGGCGATGGTGCCGCCACTGTTGTCGAGCGTCCCGTTGGTGCCCAGCGTCCAGGCCGACGTTCCGGTCTGCAACAGCCGGCCGCGACCGTTGTCGATCGAGGCGGCGGTGAGCAGCAGCGCGTTCGCCTGCATGCGTGCGTCGTGGCCATCCACGCCACGGTTCACCAGTGCGCCGGCGGCCTGGGCCGTGAGCACGCCACCAACGGCGAGGTCACCGGCCGTGTGATCGATGTTCCCCGTGCGTGCGGTCAGCGTCGCGTCGCCGCCGGCACGCTGCGTACCGTAGGACAGGTCGACCGCG
The DNA here is from genome assembly GCF_050434905.1 of Luteibacter sp. W1I16. Taxonomy (NCBI): domain Bacteria; kingdom Pseudomonadati; phylum Pseudomonadota; class Gammaproteobacteria; order Lysobacterales; family Rhodanobacteraceae; genus Luteibacter; species Luteibacter sp. W1I16. Next base: position 3,586,631 of record NZ_JBNDJJ010000001.1, on the reverse strand, counting down.
TTCGCCGCCGCACTCAATGCGTGACCGGCGAGCATGCTGCCATGTGCGGTCAGCGACGAATCGGCCGACACATGCAGGTCGCCCACGGTGGCCAGCGTACCGTCGTCCTTCACGCCAGCCGCCAATACACCGGAGGCATCGATACTGCCGCCGTGCACGGTCAGGTCACCCGACGACAGTGTGCGACCGTCGTTCTTCACGGCGGAACCGTCGAGCGTGATGGTACTGGCGGAGAGTGTGCCCGCCTGGCTCAGGATGGCGCCGCTGGTCAGCGACGCGGTCTGTGCGGAAATGTCGCCCTTAGTTTCAAGGTCGCCGTCGGCATGGAGCGTCAGGTCCGTTGCGGCAAGCTGGCCACTTTGCCGGACAGCACCCGTGGCGGTCCCGTCGAGGCCCGCGGCCGACACCACGGTGCCACCCAGGACGAGATCGCCCTGCCGGGCCTGCAAGGTCATCCCGCCCTGCTGTGTACCCAGCGTGCCCGTGCTGGTGACGCTGCCGCCTTTCACGTCGAGCGACGTCGTGGCGACGAGCTTGCCTGCGTTCGCGACCGCATCCGTCACGTCGATGGCGACGTCGGCCGCGCCAGAGAGTTCCGCGGAAGCACCCTGCGTGAAGCTGGCGGCCCCGAGCGTGACGTTCCCACCTGCGTAAGCGGTGCCACCATTGATCAGCGCGTTTGCCGCGTGCAGGTCGAGGCTGCCATCGGTCGAGATGGCGCCGGTATTGCCGATGCTGCCCGCCTTGACCGACAAGGCGTTCGAGGCCAGCAAGCGGCCCGCATTTTTCGCCGCCCCGGCCGCGTCGATCCCGAGCACACCGCCTGCCTGGGTCGTGCCCGACAGATCGATGTCGCCCTGCGTCGCCAGCGTCAGGTTCCGGGCGCTCGCCAACGTGCCCTTGCTGTCGATAGCGTTCGCCGTGATCGACAGGTCACCGTTGGTCTGCAGTTTTCCGTTGGTATCCTGCGTCAAGGCGCCGCCGCTCTGGACCGTGAGCCCTTGTTCCGATGCGAGGCTGCCGCGGTTGTCCACGTCGCCGGACGAATGCACGTCGAGCGCGCCCGTCGTGTAGACATTGCCCGTGTTGTGCAGGTCGCCTCCCGCATCCACGGCGAGCGCACCCGTCAGGGAGGTATCGCCGCCGAGCACCATGTCGCCAGCCGACACGAGTTTCGCGGCGCCGGCGCTCATCGAGCCGGACTGCACGAGGCCGCCCGCCGACGTCACATCCAGCCGGCCGGCGGAGACGGTCTTGCCGCCCAACGAAAGGTCGCCCTGGCTGGTGACGAGCGAGACATCGCCAGCGGTGCTGCCGAGCTGCCCTGTGCTGTTCAGGCTGCCCGCGTGGACGTCCAGGCCATGGCCGCCGACGATGGCACCGGCGCTGTCGAGCGCCCCAGCCACTGCCAGTGTCAGGGCGCCATCGGCGTTGACCTGCCCATCGCCGGTCTGGCTGAAACTTCCGGTATCGAAGGCCAACACGTTGCCCGCGTAGAGCGATCCGGCGCTGGCGATGTCTTGCGAAACGGTCAGGGCGAGGTCGTGTCCCGCACTGAGCGCCGAACCCTTCGCTCCGTCGACACGCACCGCATGAACGGCGGCGTCGCGCGCGGCGACGATCGCCGCGGCCTGCGACAACGTGCCGGCGATGTCCGCGCGCACGTCGCGGGCGGCCTGCACGCGGCCGGCGAGCGAAGCCGTGCCAGCCTTGAGAATGAGGTCGTTGCCCGCATCCAGCGTGCCCGACGTCGTGACGTTCGCCGCATCGACCGAGAGATCGCCGCCGGCATGGGTCGTACCAGCCTGGTCGAGGCTCGACACATGCAGGGTCAGTGCGCCATCGGCGTAGACATCGCCACGAAGCACCATCGACTGGGCGGCGTCGAACACCCCGTTGCCCGACGCGTAGATCGAACCGGCAAGCGTCATCGATTGTGCGGATGCCACGTCGATCGTGGCGGCGGTGAGCCTGCCATCGACCAGCATGTCGCCGGCCGAACGGGCGTGGAAGACAGATGCCGCCGATGCCAGGCCGCCGAGATGCAGGTCGCCCGTGGTGGTCAGCGTCGCTGAGCCCGCCGTACTCCCGAGCGAGCCTTGGGAGTCGATGCGCGCCGCATCGATGGCGAGGACCTGACCGCCGACGACGCTACCCGCATTGTCGAGGGCATCGCGCAGATGGAGCGACGCGGTGCCGCCGGCGCTAGCGGAACCCTCCGCTCCAACGGACATGGCATGGGCAGTCAGGTCGAGCACGCCGCCCGCGTAGAGCTTCCCCGTATTGTCGACGTTGCCGTCTGCGGAGACGGTCAGGTTGTGGGTAGCGGACAGCTCGCCGCTGTTCGCCATCGCACCGCCGCGGACCATCGCATCACGTCCCGCGACCACCGTGGCGGCATTGACCAGCGTGCCCGGCGTGGATAGTGAAACATCCCGGCCTGCTTGCACGTTGCCCGCGAGACGGAGCGACTGCGCGTTGAGGGCGACGTCGCCACCCGCATCGATCTGCTTCGAACTTTCCACCGAAGCCGCGCGCAGATCGAGGTCGGTACCGGCGTGCAACGTGCCGGTGTTGCCCACGGTACCATCCGCGCCTAGCGTGAGCCGGCCATCCGCGTAGAGCGAACCCGCGTTGGCGACATCGCGCACCGTGTGCACCTGCGCATCGCCGCGCGCATAGGTTTCGCCGCTGTTGTCGAGTGAGCCGACGTCAGCGCCGAGGTTGCCCGTCGTGAGCTGACCCTGCTGGCGAAGCGCACCCGGTGTCCGCAGGCTCAGCGTGCCCCCCACGACCGTGTTACCCGCCAGGGTGACATCGGTGGCACTGACCAGCGAGGCGTTGCCCTGTCGCGTGCCGAGTTCCCCGCGGCTCGTAATCGCGTGCGCGGCCAAAGACAAGCCATCGCCACCGACGAGGCTGCCGCCGTTGTCCACGTCGCCGGCCACGGCGATCCGTGCGCCATGCACGCCGTAAAGCTGGCCCTTCACACCCTGCGTCAGCGATGCCGCATTCACGGTCACACCGCCGGCCGCGTACAGCGTGCCCTGGTTGAAGAGCGTGCCCGCTGTATTCACCGCCAGATCGGCGCCCGAGGAGACGATCGCCGCGGACTGGTTGATGAGGTTCGCCGCCTGCAGGTCGAGCCGGCCTCCCGACACGATGACCGCGCCGTTGTTCAATTGGCCAGCCGTACGCAAGGCCACGTCGCCACCGCCTTGCACGGCACCTTGCAGGCTGGCGTCGCCACGACTCGACAAGGCCAACGCACCACCGGCATCGACGATACCGCTGCTGTTCACCGTGCCCGCATCCAGGGCAAGTCCGTTACCCGCATGCAGCGTGCTCGCCGCGGTGGTCTCGAGGAGGCCAGCCGCCGCGACGTTACCGCCGCCCAGGCCATAGAGCGTGCCGGCGTTGCGCAGGTTGCCCGCGCGGAGGTCGAACGACCCGTCGCTGTAGATCAACCCGGTGTTGCGCAGCTCCTGCGCCGCATACACGGCCAGGTTTCCGCCTGCGCTCAGTCGACCCGATACGTCGGTATCGCCGGCGACATTCACAGCCAGTCCACCACCCGCGATGACACGGCCCGGCACCGTGAGGGAGTCGCGGGCGGTCAACGAGACATTGCCATTCTGCGTACCGAACGTGCCTTCCACGGTCACCGGACCCGTGGCGTCGAGGGACGCGTTGCCCAGCGCCACCGTCGTGCCGCCGATTCGCACTTCGCCCGCGCTGCTCAGGGTGAGGTCACCCGCCTGGGCCGCGATGGCGCCGCTGCTGACCACGCCGACACCCGCCTCGGTACCGACGAGGCGGATCTTCTCCGCATACATGCCACCAAGCGCCGCCACGTCGATGGCGACGGCGGGACGAGCCGCGTCGGCCGCATTGACGCGCACGCCGGCGTCGGCATAGTTCACGTCGTTGCTACCGCTGACGACGTTGAGGTCCTTCGCCCAGAGGCTGCCGTTCACCTGCACCGCGCGAGCGATGAGGTCGGTGCGATCCACCACCGAGCCGTCAAGGCCGCCGCTACCGATGGCGATGCTGCCGCCGGTGACGTGGAAGGCGTCGAGGCTACCGCTGCCGCCGAACACGGGGGTGCCCGTGGTGAGCGTGAAGCGCTGGCTGTTGATCACGCCGCAACCGTCGCAGGTGATGCCATACGGGTTGGCGATCACCACCGGGGCCGCCTTGCCGCCCACCTCGATATAGCCGCGCAGGTTGCTCGGGAGCGTCGAGGTCACCTCGTTGAGGATCAGCGATGCTTCGCCACCCTTGAGGTTGTCGTTGCCGGCGACGTAGCCACCGAGCTGGGTCCGCACGATGCCCGCGCTGTTGTTGAGGATCACGCCGCGCTGGTCGACGTCGAAGCGCTGGTACTTGTTGTGCGATACGCCCTTCGCGTTCGGGGCGACGATATTCACCACGGGCACGCCGTTCGCCGCCGAATCCATCGTCGGCCGGTGCGCACCCGCCGCGGCGTCGGGCGCCTGCTGCGCCCACGACACGACGGGTATGCCCAAGGTCGCCAGGGCGATGGCGAGCGCGAGCGTGCGCGCTATGGAAATGGCCACTTCACCCTGCTGGCGCATCATCGTTTCCTTGATCGTCTTCATGACCCATGCCCCTTGTCGGTGCCGGCTCCGGCACCCTTGCCCGTATTCAGTACTGGTAGATCAGCTGGAAGCCGGTCGCCGGCTGTTCCGTGTCGAACCCACGCGGCGCGTGGATGCGCCGCCCGGCGAAAAGATCCCAGCTCAATCCGCGATAGCTGCCGCGCAAGCCGAGGACCGCGCCCGTCAACTGGCGATGTCCCTCTTGCGTGGACGGTCCCGCGACGCGGCCGATGTCTATCCCGAGGTACGGCGCGAGCACCCCGAGCGGCAGCGTGACGGTGTTGCGCAGGTACGCGCCGCGCTCGCCGGCCAGCGTCTGTTCGCCATCGAAACCGCGCACCGAATAGCGGCCGCCGATGGTGATCAGTTCGGCGGCGGGCAGATGGTCGGTGGAACGCTGCAATCGCAGGCTGCTGTCCCAGATGGCCTGCCGTCCGGCGAGGTTCAGTGGCTGGCTCAACGAAAGGTCGAGCGTGGTCAGGCCGTAGCGGTTGGTGGGGAAACCCACTTGCGGGTCGTAGCCGATCCACTGGCTGCCGAACCACGGCGTGCCACGCTGGTAACCGAGACGCGCGTCCAGCTGTGCCTGGCCGATGTAATGACGATGCACGAGGGCGAGTTCGGCGCTGGCGACGCGCTGTCGCTGAATGCCCACTTCGACACCCTGGATGTAGCTGTGCGCACTGCGCGCGGCCAGCCGCATCTCGAGCGAGGTCTTGCTCGACGTGCCACGGGTGAGCAACCGCTGCACCGTGATGTCGCTCGACGTCGACGTGCCGGTGGAACGAAAGCGGCTGTTGAAGCCTTCGATCCACTGCCTGTAGCGATAGGTGGAGATCGAGCCGCTGAAGGTCCACCACCCCCAGGGAACGCTGTACGTCGCGTTCTCGCTGAAGGTGCTGCCGCGGTCGGCATGGGTGAACAACGCGTGGCCCGCGCCGATCGAGAACAGGTCGTTCAGGCCAAGCGGATTGTCGAGGGACACATTGAGGTTGCCCTGGTTCTTGCCCGTGCCCTTGAGCCCCGAGTCGCCCGCATCGGCCACGACATGCCACCGGCGTGTGGTGTGCACCGTGAGCACCACGTCGGATTCACCCACCTTGTCGGCGGGCGCGATGTCCATGGTCACATCCTGCGAAGGAACCCGCTTGAGTTGTTCGAGGCCTTGCTCGATGGCATGCAGGTTGAGCAGGTCGCCTTCGCGGATGGGGAACGCGGTACGCCAGTCGAGTTCCGGCGAGCCGGGAGCGAATCGGATATGCCGCAAGGTGCCGGGCACGAGCAGCATCCGCAGGTGGCCCTGCGAGATGTCCTGGGCCGGCACCCCGACGCGCGTGGTCACGAAGCCACGCGCGATCATCAGGTTGGAGAGTCGGCGTTGCAGCGCTTCCAGACCGTCGCGTCCCACGCACTGGCCCACGAAGCGATCGAGGTAACGTTGCGCCCAGGCGAAATCCGCCACGCGCTCACCTTCCAGGCGCAGGCTCTGCAAGGGAAAGCAAGGCTTTTCCTTCGGCAAGGGCGCATCGAGCCGCTCGACGTTCGCCGGCGGGCCTGCCTGGAACGGCGCGTCCTTACGCTCCGCTTCCTTCTGTTCGAGCTGCTGTGCGCGACGCAACTGCTCTTGCTTGTCCAGCGTGGACTGCTGCGCCGGCACCGTACCGCTGGCACCGATCGCAAGCAGGGAAATCAGCCCGTACGTCGTTGCGCGCCAACGACCTTCCCCTGTAACCCTCATCGCGTACTGCTCCTACCATCCTGGTACGTGGGACGCGGTAACTCTCTCGAGCGGCCGTGCCCCGGCTCTTCGGGAACAGGTGATCGGCAGGAAGGAGTGAAACTTTAGGCGGCGGTGCCACCAGGTCCCCGAGGACCGGTGGGAGCCGACCCTGTCGGCGATGGGTGCTTGCGATGATCTGGCCCGCTGCCGCGGGATCGCCGACAAGGTCGGCTCCCACAGGGTCTATTCCTACCCAGGTCTATTCCTACCCGGATCTACCCGACGCTGTGGTGGGAAGCCGCTTCAGCGGCGATGGGTGCTTGCCTCAACCTGGCCCGCTCGCGGGATCGCCGACAGCGTCCGCTCCCACCGAGCCAACAGGTCGGTTTCAACAGGGGCTGTGCCGAATTATGAAATCAGATTTCTTTATTGTGATATTTGGTGATTTTCACCAGTAAACATTAAATTCATTGACAACGTTGTCATACGCAGGAAAGACTCCATGGGTCTTTTCGCGCTACGACGGGCTTCTCGTCCCCTGCGCGATCGCTTCCACGCACGGGGTAGTCGTCCATGGGGAAGGTGGTTAACCAGCCAGTGTTCGCGCAAGCCGCGCCGTCGCGGCGGCCGGTCCTGGCGGCGGATGTCGGGGGGACCCATGCGCGCGTCGCGCTGGTCCTGGGACGGGGAGACTCGCGTTCGCCCGTGCAGGTACTCGTCCACCACCGTTATGTCGGCGCCGAATGGCCAAGCCTCGCGGCCATCCTCGACGACTTCCTGACCACCCATGCCCCGTTGGCCCCGCTTGGCATCGAGCGCTGCGCCATCGCCATCGCCGGCTACGTGCTGGGCGACCATGTCGCCAACAGCAACCTGCCCTGGCGCGTCTCGCTCCCGGAAATCCGCACGGTGCCCGGCATCGAGGCGCTCGACGTGGTCAACGACTTCGAAGCCGTGGCCTACGCCAGTCAGTTCATCGACCACGCCGACACCACCACGATCCTGCCTGGCCTGGGCGACGGCGCCGGTGGCCCGGTCCTCGTCATGGGGCCGGGTACCGGTCTCGGCTCCGCCGTACTCCTGCCCGGCGCTCCTTACGCGCAGGTCTTGCCGACCGAAGCGGGCCAGATCGCGCTCGCGCCGGGTAACGATCGCGAGATCGAGATCCTGCGGATCCTCGCGCGCACGCGCCCGTACGTCTCCTACGAATCGATCCTCTCCGGTCCCGGCCTGCTCGACACCTATCGCGCCATCGCGGAACTGTCGGGACGGGAAGCCACGCTCACCTCGCCGGATGCGGTCAGCGCGGCGGGCCTCGCCCATGCGGATCCGTCCGCGCATGCCGCGCTGGACGTATTCTGCGGCGTACTCGGTGGATTCGTCGGCGACCTGGTGATGCTCTACGGCGCGCGTGGGGGCGTCTTCCTTGCCGGTGGGTTCCTCCCGCAGATGCGCGATTTCCTCCTGGCCAGCCGTTTCCGCGAACGCTACTTCAACAAGGGCGTGATGCGTCCCTTCCTCGAACAGGTTCCGGTACGCCTCGTCGAACATGGGCAACTGGGCGTCGTGGGCGCGGCCACGCTGCACGCCGCAGCCCGCGTGGGTTCCAGTCACTGAACAAGCCGATGGCGGCGCCCGCGAGGGTGCCGCCTTGTTCGTTGCGGCCCGGCCCAGCGCAACGAATCGCCGATCGGGGGCCTTGGTGGGGAGTCGAATCAGATGAAGAGTGTCAACGGAACCCGTGCCGCGGGCCGATTCGCACGTCGTATGCTGGCCGCTTCGGTCGCACTCGCGTTCGCACACGGTGCGATGGCGCAATCCTTGACTGGCGGCCTCTACGGCCACGAATCCGCGGGTACCGGCGTGACGGTGCGCGTGGCGAGCAGTGCCACGGGCTTCAGCAAGGACGTGCTGCCGGATGCCGACGGACGCTACTCGCTCAACGGCCTCAATCCTGGCCAGTACCAGGTGAGCCTGGTCCGCGACGGGCAGCCGCTGGGTTCGTACGACGTCGTCGTGAACCCGAACCGAAACTCGTCCGTGCCCGAACTAGGCGCCGCGCCCACCACGGTGTCCGCCGCGGAAGCACGTGACCTGGGCGGCGTGCAGGTCTCGGCGAATACGTTGGCGAGCACGATCACGCCGATCGACGTCAGCACGCCCGAACTGAGCACCAGCTACAACTACAAGCTGATCGACGCCCTGCCCGTCGATCGCAGCCCGGAAAGCGTCGCGCGCCTGGACTCGAGCGTGCGCTTCGACCAGCACAACACGGGTTTCGTTTCCATCGGTGGCGCCAGCCCGGCCGAGAACCGCTACTACTACAACGAATTCGACGTCACCAACGACAAGACCTCGCTGGGCTCGACCACGTTGCCGGCCGAGGCGATCAGCGACACGCAACTCATCACCAACGGCGCCGGCGCCTCCTGGACGAACGCCACCGGCGGCGTGCTGTCCTCGACCATCAAGCAGGGCACGAACGATTTCCGCGCGGGCTATTCGCTGTACTTCACTCCGCCGACGTCGCGCTGGCTCAACCCGCGCGGACACAACACGCTCAACTCCATCGGCGATTACTACAGCTATGCCTCGGCCAACAACCACGACGGCATCGCCCAGCAATACCTCTGGGCGTCCGGCGCCCTGGTGAAGGACAAGTTGTTCTTCTTCGCCCTGCTCGGCAACGAGCCGGCGTCGCGGGCGCAGGCATACAACCAGACGCAAAAGGAAACCACGAGCAGCCGCGACAAGAACTACCTGCTCAACCTCACCTGGAACATCAGCAACGACCAGTCGCTGAACGTGCTGGCACACCGCGATTACAGCCAGTCGTTCAACAACTTCTACCAGCTCGAAGAAAACTACGATCCGAAGTCGGCCGGTGACTATCTGTCCTGGAGCCAGACGCGAACGGACAGCCGTTTCCTGATCGGAAATTACCACTGGCAGATCAACGACGACCTGGCGCTGCGCCTGATGGGCGGCTACCTCGGCTCCATCGTCTACTCGCCCAATTCCAGCGACGAGAACGCCGACTTTCCGTATGTGACCTTGTACGACTCGGCCACGCAGGTCCAGACCAACATCGGCCACAACAACAACCCCTTCAGCTATTCGCCTTCCGATTACTGGCGCCGGGGCTACAAGGGCGACCTCACCTGGCAGCTGGGCGATCACAAGCTGGTCTTCGGCGGCGAGTACTACAAGCACTCGCTCAAGAGCAGTACGAACTCCGTGCCCGCGGGATGGTTCACGTACTACAACCAGGCCAACGTCGCGTTGCAGAACGGATCGACCTCACCCGCCGACGGCCGCTACGTCACGCAGTACGTCGACCTGGAAGGCGGGTCGTTCCAGACCATCAACAAGGGTGCCTACGTGGAGGATTACTGGCAGGCCGCCGATCGCCTGTTGCTCTACGGCGCCATCCGCTGGGACAACTACATCTACAAGGACGGCGTGGGCAACCAGTTCATGCGCCTGCCGATCACCTCGCCACGGCTCGGTTTTTCCTGGGACGTGGAAGGCGACAGTTCGCTCAAGGTGGGTGGCAGCCTCGGCAAGTACACCATCCCCCTGCCCTCGTCCTTCAGCTTCGGTGTCGCCGAACCGCGCACGACCTACACCAATTACTACACCTATACCGGCGTCGATCCGGCCACGCAGGCGCCGCTGGGACTCAGCCAGATCGGCAGCTCCTACATCACCAACCAGGGCGTGCCGACACCTGCGCAGATCGCCGCGACCAACATCAAGGCGCCCTACCAGTACGAAGCCCAGCTGTACGCACAGAAACAGCTGACGCCCGAATGGTCCGGCCTCGTCCAGCTGGGCTGGGTGGACCTGCGCCGCGTGGTCGAGGACACCTGCTACGGCGGCGGCGTGCAGGCCTATGCGCAAAGCCAGGGCTACCCCGGATACGAGCAGAACAACCAGACCTGCTGGCTGGTCAACCCCGGTGAGAACTTCACCCTAAAGCGCGATTACGACGGTGACGGCGAGGTCGAGCCGCTGTCCATTCCGGGCGCCGCGATAGGCCTGCCGAAGCCCAAGCACAAGTACTACAACCTCAAGCTCGGCCTCACGCATGCTTCCACACCGGCGGAGCCGTACTTCCTCAACCTGAGCTACACCTACGCCCGTGAGTACGGCAACACCAACGGCCTGATCGACGAAGAGCGCCGCAACGCGGGCTGGATCGGCCAGACCACGGCCTTCAACTACCCCGGCATCATGGTCGGCAGCAACGGCGACCTTGCCGGCGACATCCGCCACAGCTTCACGGCAACGGGCACCTACGACTTCGCCAACGGCTTCTCGCTCGGTGGCGTGTTCTCGGCGCACTCGGGTGCGCCGACCAGTTGTATCGGCACCTACCCAAACCGCGACGATCCCGCCTACCAGCCGGGTGCCGCCTCGCACTATTGCGACGGACAGATCGAGAAACAGGGTGACGACAAGCGCCTGCCGTTCTTCTGGCAGCTCGACCTGTCCGCCTCGTACCACTGGAAAATCAACCAGGCGAACGACCTGAGCTTGCAGTTGCGGGTGACCAACGTGACCAACCGGCAAGGCACCATCGACATCAACCAGGTCTACGACACGGGTACGCTCAACGCCGACAACACGTCGATCGACAGCGTGAACTATCACGCCGCCACGTGGCAGATTCCCCGCACCACCAGCATGGTGCTGCGCTACACGTTCCAGTAAGGAAGCGACCCCATGACACAGGCTCCGATCATCCGCGGCGCGCGCCGCTGGGGTTCCCTCCTCGCCATCGGGGTGATATGCCTCGGTGGCGGTGTCGCCCATGCCACCGCTCCGCCCCTCATCCCGATACCGGCGGAAGTACGCGCGGCGAGCGGATCGTTCGCTGTCGACGCGCACACGATGATCGCCTACGCGCCGGGCGACACGAAGGCCGAAGCGGCGGCCCGCTACCTCGCCGAGGAGCTTCGCCGCAGCCGTGGCGTTACCCTGGCGGTAACCGCCACGGCACATCCGGCCGCCCGCTCCATCGTGTTGCACAGCGACCCCAAGGCGTCCGTGGAGCAGCGCGAGGGATACTCGCTGGATGTGCACAGCGACGGCGCCCGTATCGTCTCGCGCGATGCGGCAGGACTGTTCTACGGAGCGGTGACGTTCTGGCAGCTCGCCACCGCTGACGGCGGGCGGGATGCGACCCGCATCCCCGGCGTATCGATCCGCGACTGGCCACGCTTCGAATGGCGCGGCCTCATGCTCGACGTCGCCCGCCACTTCCACGACGTGGCGACGGTGAAGCAGGTGCTCGACGCGATGGCGGAACACAAGCTCAATGTCTTCCACTGGCATCTCAGCGATGACCAGGGCTGGCGCATCGAGATAAAGCGTTATCCCCTGCTGACGAGTGTCGGCGGGTGGCGGACTCCTCCGGGCGCGGGAACCCATGGTGAGCCGGCGCGTTACGGCGGCTTCTACACACAGGAACAGATCCGTGAGGTCGTGGCGTATGCCGCTGCCCGCCACATCACCGTCGTACCCGAACTGGACATGCCCGGCCATGCGCAGGCGGCCGTGGCGTCGTACCCGGACATCGTGGGCGTCAACGGCGACCATCCCGCCGTATCGGTGGACTGGGGCGTCAATCCCTACCTCTACAACGTCGACGAGAAGAGCTTCACCTTCATCGAGAACGTGCTCGACGAAGTGATGGCGCTGTTCCCGTCGACGTACATCCACCTCGGCGGCGATGAGGCGGTGAAAGACCAGTGGAAGAATTCGCCAACTGTCCAGGCCAGGATGAAGTCGCTGGGCATCACCGATGAAAACGCCTTGCAGAGCTGGTTCACCGACCGCCTGGGCGACTACCTGGCGAAGCATGGCCGCCGCCTGATCGGCTGGGACGAGATCCTCGAAGGTGGGCTCCCGCGCACGGCCTCCGTCATGTCGTGGCGTGGCGTGCAGGGCGCCATCGACGCGGCGAAGAAGGATCACGACGTAGTGCTCGCGCCGGCGGGTTGGATGTATTTCGACAACCTGCAAAGCGATCGTGCGGACGAACCCAACGGCCGTCTCTCGGTGCTGGCGCTGGAGCGTGTCTATGGCTTCGAACCGGTGGACGCTTCGCTCACACCGGAACAGGCACGCCATGTGCTGGGCGCCGAGGCTACCCTCTGGAGCGAATTCATTCCGTCGGCGCGGCACATACAGCATGCCCTCTTCCCCCGCGTCGACGCGATGGCCGAGATCGCGTGGTCGCCGCGCGAGACGCGCAACTGGCAAGGTTTCCTGCAACGCCTTCCTGCGCAGATGCGGCGTTACGCGGCGCTCGATATCGCCGCGTCCGACACCGCGTTCGCGCCGGCCATCCACGTGGAAGGCGACATCGCCACGATCCTCCGTAATGGAAAGGCGACGATAACCATCGACAATCAGACAGCGTTCGGCACCTTGCGCTACACCACCGACGGCGGCGCGCCCGGAGCGGATGCGAAAGCCTATACCGCGCCATTCACCGTGAGCCTCCCCACGACCGTGCGAGCCGTCACCTTCGCACCCGATGGAGCGGCCATCGGGAGCCTACGTACGCGGACCGTCGATCGCGACAACCTGCTGACACGTCGCAATGGCGAACTCATGAAATGCCCGGACGGCAGCCTCGGCTTGCGCATGCCCCTGCTGCCAGACCTCGGCGCGATGGATACGCCCGTGTACGACATCGACCTCTTCCATGCCTGCTGGGTCTACCCGAAGGCGCCGCTGGATGGGGTGACGGGCATTCGCATCGAAGCGGCCCGCTTGGCGCGCAATTACGGGCTCGCGCACGAACTGTCCAAGGTGGTCTCGTATCCGTCGAAGACGGCCCATGGCGAACTCGAGGTCCATCAGGACAGCTGCGCCGGAACGATGCTGGCCAGCTTTCCGCTACCGGAGGACAAGGCGCTCGGCGAACCGATCGTGCTGGAGGGCAAGCTGCCCGCGCTGCGTGGGGAGCACGACCTCTGTCTTCGCGTGACCGCACCGACGGACGGACCGCTGTATGGTCTGGGCTCGGTGAAGCTGACAGGAAGCCATCCACGATGACGTACGCACGACTCGCCCGCCACCTGCTCGCCTGTGCCGCCACCGTCGCGCTCGCCGGTGCCGCGCACGCGGCGGAATCGGCCTCACCGGAGCAAAAGGCGAGCGCCCTCGTCGCCCGCATGAGCCTGGACGAGAAGGTCGGCCAGTTGCAGAGCGCGGCGCCCGCGCTGCCGCGCCTGGGCATTCCCGCGTACGAATGGTGGAACGAAGGCTTGCACGGTGCCGCGCGCGCCGGTTACGCCACGGTGTTCCCCCAGGCCATCGGCCTCGCCGCGAGCTGGCATCCGGAGCTGATGCGGCAGGTGGGCGAGGTCGTCTCGAGCGAAGCCCGCGCCCGTTTCGACGCCATCGGCGCGGGACACGATCACGGCCGTTACGAGGGGCTGACGATCTGGTCGCCGAACGTCAATATCTTCCGCGATCCCCGCTGGGGACGTGGCCAGGAAACCTACGGCGAAGATCCCTACCTCACCGGCAGGCTCGCCGTGTCGTTCGTGCAGGGCATCCAAGGGCCGGACCCGGCGCACCCGCGCGCCATCGCCACGCCGAAACATTTCGCCGTGCATAGTGGTCCCGAGGCGGGACGCCACGGCTTCGATATCGATGTCTCTCCCTACGATCTCGAAGCAACCTTCCTGCCCGCGTTCCGCGCGGCGGTGACCGAAGGACAGGCGGGATCGGTCATGTGCGCGTACAACGCGTTGCATGGCACGCCGGTATGCGCCGACGCCACGCTGCTGGGCGACATCCTGCGCAAGGGCTGGGGCTTCAAGGGGTATGTCGTCTCCGACTGCGACGCCATCGACGACATGACCAAGTTCCACTACTACAAGACTGACAACGCCGCCTCGTCGGCCGCTGCGATCCGCGCGGGCACCGACCTGGATTGCGGCTATGCCTATGCCGAGCTGACCGCGGCGGTCAAGCGCGGGGATGTCGATGAGTCCGTGCTCGACGACTCGCTCGTCCGCTTGTTCGCGGCGCGGTACCGCCTTGGTGAACTCGGAGCCACCACGGTGAAACCCACCACCGTCGACATGAAAGCGAACGCCGCACTGGCCCTGCGCGCGGCGCTGGAATCGACGGTCCTGCTGAAGAACGACGACGGCGTCCTTCCCTTGCAAGGAAAGCGGCGCATCGCCGTGATCGGCCCGAACGCCGATACGGTGGAAACGCTGGAAGCCAACTATCACGGCACGCCGCGCGTGCCTGTCACGCCCTTGCAAGGTCTCCGTGCACGATTCGGTGCCGACCATGTGAGTTACGCGCAGGGCGCCCCCGTCGCGTCCGGCGTGCCGGTGCCCGTACCGGAAACGGCGCTGCGGACCAGCACCGCCGCCGATGCCGCCATTGGCCTCACCGGGGAATATTTCGATAACGCGGCCTTCGATGGCGCGCCTCGCACCACCCGCGTGGATCGCAGCGTCGATTTCGACTGGGACCACATCTCACCCGTCAACCTGCCCAAGGGCCCTTACGCCGTACGCTGGACCGGGGCGATCGTGCCGCCGGGACCCGGCGACTACACGTTGGCCGTGCACGTCGAGCGTTGCTTCGATTGTGCCGGCCACGATGCCGTGCGGCTCTTCGTCGACGGTAAGCCAGTGATCGACGATAAGGGCGACGACAAGCACACCCAGGCGGTCCTGCATTTCGACGACACCCGCCCGCACGACGTGCGCCTCGAATTCGTCCACGGCGGTGAAGACCAGGGCGTGCGCTTGCAATGGCTGGCACCCGCCGCCGCTCAACTCGCCGAGGCGGAACGCGCGGTCGCGGCGGCCGATGTCACGGTGGCCTTCGTCGGCCTGTCCCCCGATGTGGAAGGCGAGGAGTTGCACGTGGACGTCCCCGGCTTCGATGGCGGCGACCGCACGGACATCGGCCTTCCCGCCCCCCAACAAGCCTTGCTGGAACGCGCCGCCGCGAGCGGCAAGCCGCTGGTCGTCGTGCTCATATCCGGAAGCGCGGTCGCACTCGACTGGGCGAAGGAGCACGCTTCCGCCATCGTCGCCGCATGGTATCCCGGGGAAAGCGGCGGTACCGCTATCGCACAGGTATTGGCCGGCGACTACAACCCGGGCGGGCGCTTGCCCGTGACGTTCTACCGTTCGGTTCGCGACCTGCCCCCCTTCACCAGTTACCAGATGAAGGGCCGCACGTATCGCTACTTCGAGGGAACGCCGCTATACCCGTTCGGCCACGGGCTCAGCTACACACGTTTCTCCTACGCGAAGGCCAGGGTGTCCGCTGCCGGCATCGACGCGGGACAGGCCCTCACGGTGAGCGTCGAGGTGCGCAACAGCGGGCAGCGCGCGGGTGACGAAGTGGTGCAGGCTTATCTCGGCTACCCGCCCGGCGATGCCCTCGCGCCGAAGCGGTCCCTTGTCGGCTTCCAGCGCGTGCACCTCGCGCCCGGCGAAAGCCGCCGTGTGACCTTCGAACTCGACCCGCGCCGCTTGAGTTCGGTGGACGCCGCCGGACAGCGCGCGGTCCTGCCCGGCGACTACGGCGTCTTCCTCGGCGGCGGCCAGCCGGGCGATGCCTCCGGTGAGCGTGCCGGTTTCACGATACGTGGACGGCAGGCGCTGCCGCGATGAAAGGACATCGGATGAAACATCCCACCCTCATGCGGCTTGCCGTCGCCTTCGCGACACTCGTCGGCATGGCGCCGTGCGCCTTCGCCAATCCGCCGGTCAGCGTGTCCGGCGCGCACTTCATGCGCGAGGGCAAGCCCTACCAGATCATCTCGGGCGACATGCATTTCCAGAGGGTGCCGCGTGAGTACTGGACCGACCGCTTGCGCAAAGCGCGCGCGATGGGGCTCAACACCGTCACCACGTACGTGTTCTGGAACCTGCTCGAGCCCTCGCCCGGCCATTTCGATTTCAGTGGGGGTAACGACGTCACCGCCTTCGTGAAGGCGGCTCAGGCGGAAGGCTTGAACGTGATCCTGCGTCCCGGCCCTTACATCTGTGGCGAATGGGACGCTGGCGGCTATCCCGCGTGGCTGTTCGCCGATCCCAGCCTGCGCGTGCGGTCGCGCGATCCGCGCTTCCTGGCTGCCTCCGACCGATATCTGCAACGTCTCGGCAAGGAGCTGGCGCCGCTGATGGCGAGCCACGGCGGCCCCATCGTCGCCACCGAACTGGAGAACGAGTACGGCTCGTACAACGACGACAAGATCTATCTCGGCGACATCCGCGCCATGCTCGAACGCGCTGGCCTCGCCGACGACCTTCTGTTGACCTATGACGGTCCGGACCTGCTCGCCCATGGCACCTTGCCCGACGTCACCGCGGTGATCGACTTCTCACCGGGCGAGGCGAAGAAGAGTTTCGAGATGCTCGAACGGTTCCGCCCCGGCTCGCCACGCATGGCGGGCGAATACTGGGCCGGCTGGTTCGACCAGTGGGGCGGCAAGCACGCCGCGACCGATGCGAAGCAGCAGGGCGACGAGTTGGCCTGGATGCTGAAACAGGGCTATTCGGTGAACGTGTACCTCGTACACGGTGGCACCAGTTTCGGCTTCATGAACGGCGCGAACTTTCAGGCCGGTCCTTCGGACCACTACGCGCCGCAGACCACCAGTTACGACTACGACGCGGCGCTCGATGAAGCCGGCCGGCCGACGCCGAAGTTCACGCGGTTCCGCGACATCATCGCCAAGGCCACGGGGGCGACACCGCCACCCTTGCCCGCGGCGCCGCCGGTACGCGTCCTGCCCGACTTCACGCTGGGCGAATCCGCGTCGCTCTGGGACAACCTTCCCGCGGCGCAGGCCTCCGACCTTCCCAAACCCATGGAAGCCTATGGCCAGGCCTATGGTTATGTGCTCTACCGGACCACGGTGCGCGGCCCCTTCCACGGCTCGCTCTACCTCGGCGACGTCCGCGACTACGCCGCGGTCTATCTCGACCGTCAGCCTCGCGGCACCGTCGAGCGCCGGCTGAAGCAGGTAGCCGTCGATATCGACGTCGACTCTGGCGAGCACACGCTCGACATCCTGGTGGAGAACTCCGGGCGCGTGAACTACGGCCCCCATCTGGAAGATGGCCGCGCGGGGCTCGTCGATCCGGTGATGCTCGGCGAAACGATCCTGCACGGCTGGCAGGTGTTCCCGCTGCCGATGACGTCGCCCGACACCTTGCGCGGCTGGACCACCGCCAGGGTCGAGGGGCCCGCGTTCCATCGCGGAACGGTCACGGTCGATACGCCGGCGGACACCTTTCTCGATGTTCGCGCCTTCGGCAAGGGATTCGCATGGCTCAACGGTGCCAACCTCGGCCGGATCTGGTCCATCGGTCCGCAACACGACCTGTACGCTCCCGCGCCTTGGTTTCACAAGGGCGTGAATCCCGTGGTGGTTTTCGATTTCGAGACACGCGACCGGCCCGTCATGCGCGGCGTCGACCGGCGCCTGTGGTCCGAGCCGCCGAAGACGCCTTGAATCCTTTCCCTTTCGCGCCGCCATCAAGGAGATCCGTTCGATGACGAAGCACCCCTCCCTCCGCCGCCTGGCATCCTGCCTTGCGGTCGCCCTGCTGGCATCCCTGCCCGGCGTGCCGCACGCCGAATCGTTTACGGACGTGAAACCCTCGCCCCAGCAGGTCGCATGGCAAGACCTCGAATTCGGCGTGATCGTCCACTTCGGAACCAACACCTTCCTCGATCGCGAATGGGGCGATGGCACGGCACCCGCCTCCGTGTTCCATCCCGACAAGGTCGATCCGGACCAGTGGGCGCGCGCAGTGAAAGCAGCCGGCGTGCGCTACATGGTGCTGGTCGCCAAGCATCACGACGGCTTCGCGCTGTGGCCCACGGAACAGACCGACTATTCGGTGAAGGCCAGCCCCTGGAAAGGCGGCAAGGGTGACCTCGTGCGCATGGCCTCGGATGCCGCGAAGAAGAACGGCCTCGGCTTCGGCGTCTATCTTTCGCCGTGGGACCGCCACGATCCGCGCTACAAGGACTCGGCCGCCTACGACAAGTACTACCTCTCGCAGATGGAGGAACTGGTCCAGCATTACGGTCCTCTGACGGAATGGTGGCTCGATGGCGCCGGCAGCGCGGGCCACGTCTACGACTTCGCAAAGTACGTGGAGACCCTGCGCACTTACCAGCCGAACACCATGGTCTTCGCGGACGTCGCCTTGTTCGACTACGGCGACATCCGCTGGGTCGGCAACGAACAAGGCGTGGTGCAGGGTGAGAACTGGAACGCCATCGACCGGCATGGGCAGCTTCGCTGGCGGCCGCTGGAAGTAGACACGCCACTGCACAAGAACCATTGGTTCTTCAGTTCGAAACCGGATTTCGCCACGTCGTTGAAAACGGTCGACGAACTCATGGACAACTGGGAGAACAGCATCGGCAAGGGCGGCCAGTTCATGCTGGGCGTCGCGCCCGATACGCACGGCCTGCTACCGGACGCCGATGTGCGGCGGCTGGCGGAATTTGGCAAGGCACTCAAGGCGCGCTATGGCGACGAGGCCAACCTGGCCGCGACGCATGGCACCGTCGACGACAACGTCGCCGCGGCGCTGGACAACGATCCGGCCACCTTCTGGTCGGCGCCCGCCGGTTCGGCGAATGCCACGCTAGAGGTCGACCTCGGTCGCGAGGTGACCTTCGACCATGCCATGAGCATGGAGTGGCTGGATGGCGGGCAGAACGTCCACGGCTATGCGGTGCAGGTATGGGATGGCAAGGAATGGAAGACGGTCGCGCGGGCGCAGGCCATCGGCCATATGAAGATCGATGCCTTCGAGCCGGTGACGGCGCGGCGGGTGCGGTTGAACATCCTTTCCGCGGTAGGAACGGTGCGGATTCGGGAGTTCAAGCTGTTCGAGGTGGGGCGCTGAGGGCCCCCGATCGCCGACAGGGTCGGCTCCCACCGAGCGGCTGATGCGCTGAGGGGGAGTCCATCGCCGACAGGGTCGGCTCCCACCGGGTGAGGGGTCCCACCGGGGTGAGGGATGCCTGGTGGGAGCCGACCTTGTCGGCGATAAGCCTTCCTACCCCTCACGAACGAAGCTAGCTACAACGCCACGGCGCGCCCTCTTGCCTCTCCCCCGCTTCCTCACCGCACCGCGTCAGGCAGCTCGTCCCAGATCTTCGGGTCCTCCGCCCCAAGCACCCAGGCGCAGAAGCCCTGCAACCCATACTGTTTCGCCACGTCGTACCGGTCGCGGAAGGCTCGCGCATCCGGAAGGAACACCCACTCGCGCATCTGGTCTCGGTAGAAGTAGAACCACGACTCGTGTTCCACCGGGTCCCACTGCATCGTCGCACCGAACTGCTTGGCCAGCGGGAACGATGCATCGGCATCGATGTATTCCGCCGAGATGTTCGAGTTCTCCTTGCCGTCCGCGCCCACCGGATTGCCGGCGAACCAGTGGTAACCATAGAGACCGATGCCCAGCGACAGTTTCTCCTTCGGCACCACCTTCATCGCGTACTCCAGGTGCTCCATCACCCACGGCATGCCCGCGACCGGGCCGGGCGTGGTCCAGCGCGTGTGCTGGTCGTAGGTCATCAGGCAGACCAGGTCGAGCACCTTGGCCAGCTCCTTCAAGTCGTACGCGCCGCGCCAGTATTCCCACATCCACTTGCCAAAGGCGCCGCGGCCGGCATAACCCGGTGCGTTCGGCACCACCGCCATGCTCAACTGGAGCCCATGCTTGTGCAGCGCCTCGTAGGTCTGCTTCGTCAGCAAGGTGAGCGCATCGCGGTCCGTCCAGGCGATGTTCTCGAAATCGAACTGGAAACCGCTGAAGCCGTGCAGCTTCGCCTGCTC
This sequence comes from Luteibacter sp. W1I16, assembly GCF_050434905.1. Lineage (NCBI taxonomy): Bacteria > Pseudomonadati > Pseudomonadota > Gammaproteobacteria > Lysobacterales > Rhodanobacteraceae > Luteibacter > Luteibacter sp. W1I16. The sequence continues at coordinate 3,566,419 of NZ_JBNDJJ010000001.1, read as the reverse complement.
GATCATGCTACCGATCATCGCCTTCTTGGCGGTCTCGCTGGTCAGCAGCGCATGGAACTTCGCGCGGTCGCCGCCGGCCGAAATGATCGGCATCACCGGCAACTTGTGCGCCTTGGCGATCTTCAACACATAGGCATCGGGTGCGCCCGAAACCAGGCCGTTCTCGTCGACGCCGTACCACGTCGGCACCAGCACGTCGATCTTGTCGACGTGGGCCTCGAACGAAGCGATCGATTTCTGCGATTCCATCATGTAGAACAGCGCCACCGGCGCCTTGGCGAATGCGGCGAACGGCATCCACAGGAGGCAGGCGAGCAGCGCGATGAGCGGTCGTTTCATGGGGTGGCCTTGGATGGATTCGCCAGCGTGATGCGATACACGTACGCATCGCTGCCGACGGGGTGGGAGGGGAGACGGAGGTGCAGGCCCGCGGCATCCTGTGTGAACGGGACGTCGCTGCCATCGGGAAGCAGTTCCACGCGCTTCACGGTGTCGCCCGGCTGGATCGAACGCACCGTGGCCTTGCCCTTGGCGGGCCAGCCCAGCTCAATGACGTAGAGCTTGCCGTTGCCCGTGGTGAAGCGGAAATCCTCGGCCGTGTATGGCTTGGTCTTGGTGTCCTGGAACGTGCCGCCCACCACCTCGGTGGGGCCCTCGCCGAACACGCGCCACGGCTTGCTTCCGTAGATCGCCTCGCCGTTGGCTTTCAACCAGCGGCCGACGCTGCGCAAGGTGTCCTGCGCGCCCTGCGGAATGGTTCCATCCGCGCGCGGGCCGATGTTGAGCATCAGGTTGCCGTTCTTGCTGACCACGTCGGCGAGCAGGTGGATGATGAAGGCCGGCGACTTGTAGGTATCGTGTTCGATATAGCCCCAGGAGTCGTTGCTTATCGAAGTATCGGTCTGCCAGTGCGTGGCGTGGATGCCGGTGAGCTGGCCGCGTTCGATATCCAGCGTGCCCGCGCCCTCGGGGAAGTCGCCGAGCTTGTAGTTCACCACGACGCCGTCGCGTTTCGCGCCGTCGTTGTAGTAGTACGACAGCATCGTCGGCAACGTATTGCGGAACGTCGGATGTCCGATCCACCAGTCGAAATAGATGAGATCCGGGTGGTAGTCGTCGATCAGTTCGGCGGTGCGCGCAAGCCAGTCGTCGAGCCAGGCCTGCGAGACATAGGTCCAGTCGTCCCCGAGGTTTTCATCTTTCTTGCTGAGATGATCCACGGCCGGACCGTACAACTCCGCGTTCGCCGGATCGTTCACGTCCGAATCGAAGTGGCGGCCGCCGTCGAAGAACCAATCGTGCTCTGCGCGGTGCGACGAGACGCCGAAACGCATGCCCTGTCCTCGCACGGCCTTGGCCAGCAAGCCGATGACATCGCGCTTCGGGCCCTTCTTCACCGCCGTCCAGTCGGACAGCTTCGAGTCGTACATGGCGAAGCCGTCATGGTGCTCGGCCACCGGCACCACGTAGCGCGCACCGGCCTCGCGAAACAGCGCGGCCCATGCGTCCGGGTCGAAATGTTCCGCCTTGAACATCGGCACGAAGTCCTTGTAGCCGAAGCGGGACTGTGGCCCATACGTGGCCACGTGATGGGCGAATTCCTTCGTGCCCTGCTGGTACATGTTGCGCGAATACCATTCGCTGCCGAACGCCGGCACCGAATAGACGCCCCAGTGGATGAAGATGCCGAACTTGGCGTCGTCGTACCACGCGGGCGATCGATAAGCCTGCAACGACGTCCAGTCGGGACGGAACGGCCCCTGGCCGGAACCCTTCGCGACCCGATCCAGGATAGCCCGGCGCTCGGGGGCGAACTTCGCCGAGGCCTTCTGCCAGGCCAGGTCCTGGGCTTGCGGCGACATGCTGGCTGCCGTGGGCGCGGTCGCCCCGTCGGCGTGGACAGCGCTGGCCAGAAGGCCCGCCACAAGGAACACCAATCGTCGTCGCATGCAGGGACTCCTTCCGGCAAAAAAGAACCGGCGGCGCCGCAGGGAGGCAGCCACCGCCGGTGCGCGCTAAAGCTTGAAGTTCAGGGTCATCGAGTAGGTACGTCCACTCTTGTACTCGCCGATCGGAGCGTACTTGATGTCGGCGTACTGGTAGTACGTCGAATCCAGCAGGTTCGTCGCGCTGAGCGTGATGCCGGCCCACTCGTTGATCTGGTACGACGCGCTCAGGTCGAGCTCCTTGTACGCATCGGCGAACACGTTGGAGTTGAGCCGCCCCACCTGCGTGAAATACGGCGAACGGCGGCTGTAATTGATGCGCGCCGACCACGGGCCGTGCTCGTAGTAAGGGATGATGTTGATCGTGTTCTTCGACAGGTACGGCAGGTTCAGCTTGTCGCCGTTGGTCTGGGTCTGCGTGGTGGCCTTGCTGTACGTATAGTTGGTCTGGATGCCGAAGCCGTGGCCGAGGTCCTGCTGGTAGATCAGGGAGAGGCCGGACACCTTCGCGTTGGACGCGTTGATCGGCGAGGTCACCGAGTACACGTTGGTCTGGCCGGTGGTAGGGTCGGTGATCGAGCGTTCCGACGTCGTGGTGACGATATAGCTGTCGATCTTGCGCACGAAGCCCTCGACCGACAACAGGCTGGCCGGCGCGAAGTACCACTCCGCCGACAGGTCGAAGTTCGTCGACTGGTACGGCTTCAGGTCCGGATTACCCGCGCTGGCCGTGAAGTTGCCCGTGGCCGCACCATTGAGCGAGGTGGCACCCGCCAGGTCGCCGTAGCGCGGACGCGCGATCACCTTGGCGACGGACAGGCGCAGGACCTTGTCCTCGTCGAGGTCATAGGCCACGTTCACCGACGGCAGGGGCTTGTAATAGTGCGTGCTGTTGGAAACGCGGTTATAGGTGCCGCCGTCGCTGTTGACGTAGTAGTTCGACGTGTCCTTCGTGTCGACGTAGCGCACGCCCACGTTGCCGCGCCAGCTGCCGGACTGGTAGTTCATCTGTACGTACGCGTCCTTGGTCACCTCGGACACCCCGAACATCGCCGGGTAGTTCGGCGTGTACGGCCCCTGCGGCTGCGATTTCAGGTAATCGACGACGCTGCTCTGGCTAGCCGTCGGCCAGTCGGTGAGGTCGCCACTGGCGTGCAGGCCGTCGAACAGGCCGCTGGGAGTCGAGCCCGGGTCGAAATCCGTCAGCGAGATGGGATCGGTGGTGTTGATGCGGTTACCGCGCGATTGCGTACCGTTGAAGTGGTTGGTGTACTTCAAGCCCATCTGGATCTGGTTGATCGGCCCCCATTCCAGGTCACGCGAGGCATCGAACTGCGCATAGCGCTCGCGATCCGTCGTCGTCTCGTAGTAGATGCCGCCCGCCTGGTTCTGGCCCGGCAGCGACGTGTCGCCCGGAGGCGATCCCGCTGGCGATCCGACCAGTCCCCAGTTCGCCGCCGAACCGTTCTGGTAACCCACGCTGGTGTTGCGCCCGTCGTACCCGAAGTTGTACCCGCCGTTCTGCAGCAGGTACTTCATGAGGTATTCGGGATCCTTGCCACCGCTGGCGCTGGTATAGCCGACCTGGCTGGTGAACACCCAGGCGTCGCCGTTGAAGTCGTGGCGCAGGTTGATGCTCTTGGTCGAGACCTCGGTCTTGCGGTAGTTCGCGTCCAGTTCGGCGTACGGTTGCCCGTTCCCGGTGGTGGAGGACACCGTGCCGGAGGTGATGTAGCCGTTGGCGACGTTGATGTCGGTCAGCTTGTTGAGGTCGCCGCAGCCAGGGCAGACGTAACGCGACTCGCTGAAGTTGTCGTACTTGCCCTTGACGTACAGGCCGGTCAGGTTGAACTCGTTGTGCTCGTCCGGGCGCCACTGCAAGGTGGACTGCAAGCCGTTGCGTTCGCGCGTCTGCTGGAAATACGCGCTGTTGATGCCCACGGGGATCTTCGCGTTGGCGTAGTTCTGGTCGCCCGTGACATTGGGATTGCCGGTGATGTTGGCGCCGGTGGTATAACCGAAGAACTCGATGCCCGCGCGGGACAGGTTTTCCTTGTCGTGGGTCACGCTGGTGAGGACGCCGAACGTGCTGTCGGCATTCTTCCAGCTCCACAGCGCCGATGCACGCGGATTACCCTCCGCCGAACGGTCGTTGTAGTTGTAGCCGAGCGAGCCGCGCAGCGTGTTCGCCGGCAGGTCGAGGGGCTTGCGCGTATGGATGATCACCGTTCCGCCGATGCTGCCCTCGTCGATACGGGCCTCGGGCGACTTGTAGACCTCCATCAGGCCGATGATCTCCGGCGAGAGCAGCGAATAGTTGAACGTGCGGCCGCTGGTGTCCGTCGGGTTGCCGCCCCAGTCGCCCGAGGCGATGGTCTGGCCATTCAACAACACGCGGTTCAGCGCCGCGTCGGTGCCGTTGACGCTGATCTTCTCGCCTTCACCGAACTGGCGGTCCACCGTGATGCCGGGCAGGTGCGAAAGAGATTCGGCGGCATTCGTGTCCGGGAACTTGCCGATGTCGGTCGCGCTGATCGCATCCACGACCGCGTTGGCGTTGCGCTTGACGTCGATCGCCTTCTCCAGGCTGCCGCGATAACCGGTGACGGTCACCGCCTGCAATTCCTCCACGCGCTTGTCGGCCGCCTTCTGCTGCGCCGTCTTCGGTGGGTCCGCCGGGGCGGGTGTGGCGTCCTGCGCGTGTGCGGCAGTGGCGAGTCCACAAAGGATGCTCGCGCACAGCAAGGTCTTGCTGATGGTCATGGATGATCTCCCCGAACGCTGTATTCCGGATACACGCCTTCCGCCCTGCCCGGGCAGCGCATGCTTGTCTTATGGAACCGCGCCGCTGGCGACGGCGCGGGGCGTTACCCCTCTCATCCAGCGATGAAACGAACCGGCCCCGCGCCGACAACGTTGTCATTTTCCGGATGCGACGTTCTTGCGATCCGTTCACTGGCGAACTGAGTATTCAGATATGTTTCAACCGATTCAAGTTGCACCGCAGCATTCGACAGGAATCGTTCAGGCCTCTAGACAAGTTCACATATAAACGTAGTATTTATACCTGCGCAGTACGCGCCAAGGAGCAACCATGCCGTCGCAGCACGCGAGCCAGACTCCCGCCCCACGCAATCAAGCGCCGTTATCCCGGCTTGCGTTCGGCGGCGCGCCCGTGGGCAACCTCTATACGGAGGTGGACGAGGCCACGGCACGGCAGACGGTCATCCACGCCTGGAACGGTGGGATCCGCCATTTCGACACCGCGCCCTATTACGGCTTCGGACTGAGCGAGACACGCATCGGCGACGCTCTTGCCGGGTTGCCGCGCAACAGCTTCACGCTGTCCACGAAAGCAGGCCGCGTGATCGAGGATGCCGCGGGACGACGTGGGCAGGACGACGGGTTCGCCGTGAACGGTCGCGCCGCACGTTTCGACTACAGCCGCGATGGCGTGCGCCGGAGCGTCGAGGCAAGCCTGCGCCGCCTGCGCATCGACCGCATCGATATCCTCTTCCTGCATGACATCGGCGCACTCACCCACGGTGAACGGCACGCCCGGGTACTCGCTCAGGCCTTGGACGAATCGCTGCCCGAGATGGCGCGCATGCGCGACGAAGGGCTGGTCGGCGCCATAGGCCTCGGCGTGAACGAGGAAGCGGTGTGCCTGGACGTGATGCCGCGCTTTCCACTCGACACGATCATGCTCGCCGGGCGCTATACGCTGTTCGAACAGTCCGCGAGCGAAGCGGTGATGGCGCGCGCGCAGGCCGATGGCGTCACCGTGCTGATCGCCGGGCCCTATAACTCCGGATTGCTCGGCGCTGCCGACGGTCCCGGCGCGACCTACGACTACGCGCCCGCCGCACCCGATGTCCTGGCTCGCGCACGGCGCTTCTACGAGGTCTGCGCACGTACCGGTGCCGAGGTCGGTGCCGCCGCGCTCCAGTTCCCGCTCGCCCACCCGGCCGTCGCCAGTGTCGTTTGCGGCTTGCGTTCCATCGCGGAAGTCGATGCCGCCCTGCTCCGTCAGCGCGCGGAGATTCCCCCGGCTACCTGGAAGGCATTGCGCGACGAAGGCCTGCTCGCACCGGGAGTGCCGACGCCGTGATCGTCGATGCCCACCGTCATTACTGGGATCCTTCGCGGCTGGACTACGGATGGCTTGCCCATGCGCCGGCGGCGCTGCGTCGTGCCTTCCTGCCGGACGACCTGCCGGGGGATACGGACGCCTGCATCCTCGTGCAGGCGGCACCCGACGAAGCGGAAACACGCTTCCTCTTCGAGATCGCCCGCGACATGCCCGGCGCCATCGGCGTGGTGGGGTGGGTCGACCTGGAGAGTCCCGATGTCGAAGACCGGCTCGACCGTCTGATCGCCGATGGCGGCGGACTGCTCCGCGGCGTGCGGCCCATGGTGCAGGACATCGTCGATCCCCAGTGGCTGGCCTCGCCATCGCTCGACAGGGCCTTCGACCTCATCGCCGAACGCGGCCTCGTTTTCGACGCGCTCGTCGACAACCGGCACATGCGAGCGCTCTATGAGCGGCTAGGCAAACATCCCGGCCTGAGCACGGTGATAGATCACGCCGCGAAACCGGACATCGCCGCGGGCGCGTTCGCCGAATGGTCCGGAGCCATCGCGCGACTCGCGCAGATGCCCGATGTGCATTGCAAGTTTTCCGGGCTGCTCACGCTCACCGGCCCGTCCACCGATCCGCTCGTGTTGGAACCCTATGTGGCCCATTTGTTCGAGATGTTCGGTGCCGAACGCCTCGTCTGGGGCAGCGATTGGCCCGTGCTCACGACGCACGCGACCTATGCCACGTGGAAGACCTGCGCCAGCGAGCTCGTTCATCGCCACGCGCCAACGGCGGCGGACGCGGTGTTCGGCGGCAATGCGTTAGCTCTCTACTCGATCCACGACGCTTCGAGGAAATCCGCATGACGATTCTCTCCCGATCCACGAGCGGCCGCCTCGCGGGCAAACGCGCGCTGGTCACCGCCGCCGGCGCGGGCATCGGCCGCGCCACCGCCCTCGCCTTCGCAGAGGAAGGCGCGACAGTGCTCGCCACCGACATCGACGAGGCGCAACTGGCCAGCCTCGCCGCCGAACATCCCGGCGTGACGACACAACGACTGGACGTGACCGACGCGGCGGCGATCGCCCGCGTCTTCGCCGAGGCCGGGGCCATCGACATCCTCTTCAACTGCGCGGGCTACGTGCACGCCGGCACCTTGCTCGATACCGACGACGATGCATGGCGCCGCTCCTTCGCCATCAATGTCGACAGCATGTTCCACACCTGCCGCGCGGTGTTGCCCGGCATGCTCGAGCGCGGTGCGGGCAGCATCGTGAACATGTCGTCGGTCGCCTCGAGCATCAAGGGCGTGCCGAACCGCTTCGCTTATAGCACCACCAAGGCCGCCGTCATCGGCCTCACCCGCTCGATCGCCGCCGACTACGTGGCGCGTGGCGTGCGCTGCAACGCCATTTGTCCCGGCACGGTGAAGACGCCTTCCCTGGCGGCACGTGTCCGTGCGCTCGGCGGTGACGAAGAAGCCGCATGGCGCGGCTTCACCGATCGCCAGCCGATGGGCCGCCTGGGCGAACCGCGGGAAATCGCCGCGCTGGCGGTTTACCTCGCCTCCGACGAATCGTCATTCACCACCGGCACCATCCACGTCGTGGATGGCGGCTGGTCGAATTAAGGAAACATTCCGATGAAACTCGTCCGTTTCGGCTCGCCCGGCAAGGAGACTCCCGGCCTCGTCGACGACAGCGGCACATTGCGGGATCTCTCCGGTGTCGTCGCCGACATCGCCGGCGACGTGCTCGGCAACGAGGGGCTGCGCAAGCTCGCCGCGATCGATCCCGCGACGCTTCCCGCCGTGCAAGGCGAACCACGGCTGGGCACGCCGTTCAGTGGCATCGGCAAGATGATCTGCGTGGGCATGAACTACGCCGACCATGCCGCCGAAACGAACGCGCCGGTGCCCGAGCAGCCCGTGCTCTTCATGAAGGCGACCAGCGCCATCGGCGGCCCCAACGACACCGTGGTGATTCCCCGCGGTTCGGTGAAGACCGACTGGGAAGTGGAACTGGGCGTCGTCATCGGCGAAGTGACCCGCGACGTGGGAGTCGACGAAGCCATGGCGCATGTCGCCGGTTATGCCGTCATCAACGATCTGTCGGAACGTGAATTCCAACTCGAGCACGGTGGCCAGTGGGTGAAAGGCAAGAGCTGCGACACCTTCGGCCCCATCGGCCCCTGGCTGGTCACGCGCGATGAGGTGGCGGATCCGCAGAACCTGTCGCTCTGGCTCGAGGTCAACGGCCACCGCTACCAGAACGGCAACACGCGGACGATGGTCTTCGGCGTCGCGCACCTGGTGAGTTACATCAGCCGCTACATGACGCTGATGCCCGGTGACGTGATCAGCACGGGCACGCCGGCCGGCGTAGGTCTCGGCTTGAAACCACCCACCTACCTGAAGCCGGGCGACGTGATCGAACTCGGCATCGAAGGGCTGGGCCGCCAGCGCCAGGACGTCGTGGCGCATCCCGGCCGGCCGTCCTGAATTCCATCGTTACGGATCGATACGTCGCCGGCTAAGGAGGCCGGATCGCATGGTGAAAATTACGGCGCTGGACACATTCGATGTCCGCTTCCCGACCTCGCTCGACCACGATGGCTCCGACGCGATGAATCCCGACCCGGATTATTCGGCGGCCTATGTCGTGATCCGCACCGATAGCCCGGACGGTCTTTCCGGCTACGGGCTCGTATTCACGATCGGACGCGGCAACGACGTGCAGACCGCCGCCCTCGCGGCGCTGGAGCACATGGTGGTCGACCGTCCGATCGAGGACATCGTCGACCGCCTCGGTGACTTCGCCCGCGAACTCAACGGCGACTCGCAGCTGCGCTGGCTCGGTCCGGAGAAGGGCGTGATGCACATGGCGATCGGCGCGGTGATCAACGCCGCATGGGATCTCGCCTCGCGCCGCGCCGGAAAGCCACTGTGGCGTTTCATCGCCGACATGACGCCCGAACAACTGGTCGGGCAGATCGACTTCCGTTACCTGACCGACGCGTTGACGCCCGAACAGGCGCTGGCCATCCTGCGCGAGGCCGAGCCGCACAAGCAGGCGCGCATCGCGCAACTGGAAACCGAGGGATATCCTGCCTATACCACCTCACCCGGCTGGCTAGGCTACTCCGACGAAAAGATGCTGCGCCTCGCACGGCAGGCCGTGCGGGACGGTTTCCGCACGATCAAGCTCAAGGTGGGCCTTCGGGTGGAGGACGATATACGCCGCTGCCGGCTGGCACGCGCGACGGTGGGCCCGGACATCGCCATCGCCGTCGACGCCAACCAGCGCTGGGACGTGGGCACCGCCATCGAATGGCTGAAGCCGTTGGAGAGCGTGGGCCTGGCATGGGTGGAGGAACCGACCAGCCCGGACGACGTGCTCGGCCACGCCGCCATCCGCCGCGCCGTCGCGCCCACCCCCATCTCCACCGGTGAGCACGGACAGAACCGCGTGATGTTCAAGCAGTTCCTGCAGGCGGGCGCGGTCGATCTCATCCAGATCGACGCCGCGCGCGTTGGCGGCGTGAACGAGAACCTTGCCATCCTGCTGTTGGCGGCGCATTTCGGTGTGCGCGTGTTTCCGCACGCCGGTGGCGTGGGCCTGTGCGAACTCGTGCAGCACCTCGCCATGGCCGACTTCGTGGCGATCACGGGCAAGAAGGAAGACCGCGCCATCGAGTACGTGGACCACCTGCACGAGCACTTCGTCGACCCCGTGCGGATCGAGCGCGGCCGCTACATGGCACCGTCCGCCCCGGGCTTCTCCGCCCAGATGCATCCGGATTCGGTGAGCGACCACCTGTTTCCCGATGGCCTGGTCTGGCGCGAACTGTCGTTGACGGTGGACGGCTGAACACATGAGGACACCGGTCACCAACATCGCCGATTTGCGTGACCTCGCGCGGCGCCGCGTACCCCGGGCGTTCTTCGAATATGCCGACCGCGGCGCCTACGACGAATCGACGCTCCGTGAAAACCGGGCCGCGTTCGAGCGGCTGCGCTTCCGCCAGCGCGTGATGAGCGACGTGGATAACCGCTCGCTCGCCACCACCTTGCTGGGCCAGGCGGTGAGCATGCCACTGGCCATCGCGCCGACCGGCCTCACCGGCCTGCAACACGGCAGCGGCGAGATCCACGGTGCACGCGCCGCCGCGAAGGCGGGCATACCGTTCTGTCTCAGCACGATGTCGATCTGTTCGATCGAACAGGTGCGCGCCGCGACGAACGAGCCCTTCTGGTTCCAGGTCTACGTGATGCGCGACCGCGGCTTCACCCGCGAACTCATCCGCCGCGCACGCGCCGCGGAATGTTCGGCGCTGATGCTGACCGTCGACCTGACCGTGCAGGGCCAGCGCCACCGCGAGATCAAGAACGGCTTGTCCGTGCCGCCGAAAGTCACCCTGCGCAACCTGCTCGACGTCGCCAGCAAGCCGCGCTGGGCGTGGAACGTGCTGCGTGCGCCCAGCCGGTCGTTCGGCAACCTCGACGGCCACATCCAGGGTGCGGACAGCCTGACCACCCTCGCGCAATGGATCGCCAGCCAGTTCGATCCCACCTTGAACTGGAACGACCTCGGCTGGATACGCGAACTCTGGCCCGGCAAGCTGATCCTCAAGGGCATCCTCGATGCCGAGGACGCGCGCCAGGCCGTCGCCCACGGCGTCGACGCGATCGTCGTGTCCAACCATGGCGGACGCCAGCTCGACGGTGCTCCCGCCAGCATCGACGTGCTGCCCTCCATCGTCGACGCCGTCGCGGGCGCCACGGAAGTGTGGCTCGACAGCGGCATCACCAGCGGGCAAGACCTGCTGAAGGCGCTGGCACTGGGCGCGCGCGCCGGGCTCATCGGCAAGGCTTTCCTCTACGGCCTCGGCGCGGGCGGCGAAGCCGGCGTCACGCAGGCCATCGAACTGATCCGCAGGGAGCTCAGCGTCACGATGGCACTGACGGGAACGCTGGACGCGGCGAAGGTCTCGCCGGATATCCTCTGGCGCGGGTGATCAGCCGCAGTCGGCGAGGTCGAAGATCTGCCGCATGGGCACCCACTTCTGTCCCGCCTCTGCCCAGGGCAGCGGTTGCTGAAAGGTAGACATCAACGCCTCCCACGCCTGCACCCGTTCACTCGCCGCATCCGCGGCCGCCTTGGCCCCGGCATCGAACTCCGGTCCCACGCGCATCAGCATCATCAAGCGGTTGCCGGTGCGGAATATGCGCATGTCGCGGATCCCGGCGTCGCGGATCGACCGGACCACTTCCGGCCAGATGAATTCCGCCTGGTGCCAGCGCTCGTATTCGGCGATCGCCGCCGGATCGTCACGCAGGTCGAGCGCGAGACACTGCCAGCTCATGCGATGGACTCCGTGGTTGCGCGCGAGCGGCGCCAGGCGAAGAGGAAGATGGCGACGAAGCAAAGCATCGGCACGAGCATCGCGTGGGCGATGCCGAAACGGTCGGACGTCGCGCCCATCGCGGCGGTGACCACGGCGCCGCCGACGATCGACATCACCAGCAACGAGGCACCGAACTTGCGCTCGGTGTCGCCGCGCCCCTCGACGCCGAGGGCGAAGATGGTCGGATACATGATCGACATGAAGAAACTCGAGGCGACCAGTGCGTAGATGCCGATGCTGCCGGGAATGAAAGCGGCGATCGTCGCCAGCGCGACGTTGACCAGGGCGAAGGTACTGAGCACGCGCGCCGGTCGCAGGTACTTCATCAAGGCGGCGCCGGCGAAACGCCCGGCCATGAAGCACAGCAACCCCGCGGTGATGAAGTTGGCCGCGGCCTTGTCCGCGGTCCCCGGCATCGTCGCCTGCGCATAGCGGATCATGTAGCTGAAGACGGCGACCTGGGCGCCCACGTAGAAGAACTGGGCCGCCACCGCGGACATGAACCGGCCTTCGCGCAGCAAACGCCCGAGCACGCCTCGCTCCACCACCGCGCCTTCATCCTCGCTCGACGTGGTGCGTGGGAAGCGGGTCACGGCGATGATCACGGCCCAGGCGATCACGCCCAGGCCGATGACGAGGTACGGCATCTGTACCGCGGCGGCTTCGCTCTTCACGTAGGCCGTATGCGCCACCGCATCCATTGCCGCGAGTTCCGCGGGCGAGCGTTCCACGCCGGTGAAGATGAAATGTTGGCCGATCAACACGCCGGTGATCGAGCCCAGGGGATTGAACGCCTGCGCCAGGTTCAGGCGCGACGCCGCCGACTCGCGCGGCCCCAACAGGGTGACGTAGGGATTGGCCGAGGTTTCGAGGAAGGCCAAGCCCGCCGCGATCACGAACAGACCCACAAGGAAGGTGGCATACGTCGCCGTCGCCGCGGCGGGCCAGAACAGCAAGGCCCCGGCGCCATAGAGCAACAGGCCGAATACGACCGCCGCCTTGTAGCCATAGCGGCGCATGAAGACGCCCGCGGGGATGGCCACGAGGAAATATCCGAGGTAGAAAGCGCTCTGGACCAGCCCCGCCTGGAAGTCCGACAGGGTGAAGGCTTTCTTGAACTGGGCGACGAGCACGTCGTTGAGGTTGTTCGCCACGCCCCAGAGGAAGAACAGGCTGACGATCAACGCCAGGGGAAACCACGGGGTCCGGGCGGGCGCGCGGGAAGCGGAGACCTCCAACGGCGTGTGCAACTGCATGCGTGTCTCCTCTACCGTGTCCGCCCCCAGTGTGCAAATATGAACTTATAATTCACCTGCATAACAAGCTGCGCTGCAACATGCTGCTGCCAGGCCCGGGGCGCACCTGTGCGCACCGGGCAGGCTAGACTCGTCGAGCCATCTTCGTCACCGCCACGGAATGCCATGCCTACAGATTCGCCGAAGTATCGCGCCCCTGCCCTCGACAAGGGCCTCGACATCCTGGAACTGCTCGCCAAGGCGACGCAGCCCCTTTCCATCGCCGAGATCTCCGACGGTGTCGGCCGTTCCCGTGGCGAAATCTTCCGCATGCTCCAGGTGCTCGAAGAGAGGGACTATATCTCCCGCCCGGATGGCGAAGGTTCGTACTCGCTCACGCCCCGCCTGTTCCGCCTCGGCATGGAACAGCCGCCGGTGAAGAACCTGGTGGAAACGGCGATGCCGGTCATGCACCGCCTCGCCGACGAGATCGACCAGTCCTGCCATCTCGTGGTGCCCTCGCAGGAACAGATCGTGGTGATCGCGCGCGTGGATCCGCCCGGCGAAACCGGCCTCGTCGTGCGCGTGGGACACCGCCGCCCGATATCGCATTCCGCGTCCGGCTATGTCCTGCTGGCCTGGCAGACGGACGACACGCGCGAACGCTGGTTCCGCACCATGCTCCAGCACGAGCCGGGCCTGAAGCGCACGCGCATCGAGAACACCATCAAGGAAGTCCGTGGCGCCGGACTCGCCACCATCCCGAGCGAAGTGGTGGACGGCGTCACCGATCTTTCCGCGCCGATCATCGAGGGCAACCACGCCGTCTGCGCGTTGACCGTCCCTTTCATCGAACGCCGGGGCGCGAAGATCGACATGAAAGCGACGGCACGTTTGCTGGTGGCCGCCGCGGCCGACATCTCGGTCGAGCTGTCCCACGGCGCACCAGGTCAGCCCTAGCCCGCCAGGGCGGGCCTGGGTGGCATGATCAGCATGGCGTCGCCGTAGGAGAAGAAGCGGTAGCGCTGCAGCACCGCGTAGCGGTACGCATCAAGGATCACCTCCTTGCCCGCCAGCGCCGACACCAGCATCAACAGCGTCGATTGCGGCAGATGGAAGTTGGTGATCAACGCATCGACGCTGGTGATCTTGTAGCCGGGGAAGATGAAGATCTGTGTTTCGCCGGCGAACGGGCGCAGCACGCCCTCCACGGTGGCGCTCTCCAGGGCGCGCACCACGGTGGTGCCCACGGCCACGACGCGATGACCGGCGGCCCGCGTGGCGCGAATCTTCTCGACGAGTTCCGCGCCCACGTTCAGCCACTCGCGATGCATCACGTGGTCGCGCACGTCTTCCGCGCGCATCGGCTGGAAGGTGCCCGCGCCGACGTGCAGGGTGACGTAGCCCGTCTCCACGCCACGCGCCCGCAGCTTGTCGAGCAGGTCTTCGTCGAAGTGCAGGCCCGCGGTTGGCGCGGCGACGGCGCCAGGCTCGCGGGCGAAGACCGTCTGGTACCGCTCGGCGTCCACCTCGTCGGCGCTTCGCTCGATGTACGGCGGCAGGGGCATCTCGCCCAGCCGCGAAAGCAGGCGCTCCAGCGGCTCCGGGCTCTCGAAGCGCAGGAGGAAGAACTCACCGTCGCGGCCGAGCACGGTCACCATGCTGCCGTCGGCCAGTTCGATGCGCCCGCCTTCCTTCGGCTTCTTGCTGACACCCAACTGAGCCCTCGCCTCGTGCGCCCCCGTCACCCGCTCGATGAGGATCTCGACGGCGCCGCCGGATTCCTTCCGGCCGTAGAGGCGCGCCGGGAGCACGCGGGTGTCGTTGAACACCAGCAGGTCGCCCGGCTGGAGCATCTCCGGCAGGTCGACGAACTTGCGGTCTTTCTTGCTGTGCGCCGCGACGTCGATCACCAGCAACCGGCTCCCGGACCGCCGGACCAACGGGGCCTGCGCGATGAGTTCGGGAGGAAGATCGAAGTCGAAGTCGGATTTTTTCACGGGAACAGCCGGGCGGAACGATGGATGGGAGATTATCCCCCATCGCGCCGCCGCCCGTGCCCCTAGAGCCAGCCTTTTTGCCGGGCCAGGCGATACGCCTCTATCCGGTTGGCCGCGCCGAGCTTGCCGATCGCCTCGGACAGGTAGTTGCGGATCGTGCCGTGCGAGAGGTTCAACTGGACGCCGATCTCGCTGGCGGATTGGCCCTCGCCGGCCAGACGCAGCACCTGCCTCTCGCGGTCGTTGAGCGGATCGGCGTCCGACCATGCCTCGAGCGCCAGCTGCGGGTCGATCGCGCGGCCGCCGCGGTGCACGGCACGCAGCGCCTCGGCCAGGTTCTCGGCGGGCGCGTCCTTCAGCAGGTAACCGCCCACCCCCGCATCCAGTGCACGCCGCAGGAAGCCTGGCCGCGCGAACGTGGTCACGATGATGACCTTCACCGGCAGTTCGTGCCGGCGCACGCGCTGGGCGATCTCCAGTCCCGTCAGGCCGGGCATCTCGATGTCCGTCACCAGCACGTCGGGCTTGAGCCGTTGGAGTTCGCGCCAGGCGGATTCGCCATCGGCGGCGGAACCGAGCACCTCGATATCCGACTCCAGGCTGAGCAGGGCGGTCAACGCGCCACGAACCATGGCCTGGTCCTCGGCAAGCAGCACGCGGATCATGCGAAACCTCCCACTTGCCGGGCATGCGCCGGGATGCCGATTTCCAGCGCCGTGCCCTGTTTCGCCGGCGAGTCGATGGCGAGGCGCCCGCCTATCTGGCGCACACGCTCGCGCATGCCGGATACGCCGTTGCCATGCGCGGCGAGGCCGCCGCAGCCGTTGTCCACGATGCGCATCGAAAATTCCTGTCCGTTCCGGGTGATGATCACGCGTGCCTCGGTGGCACGCGAATGGCGATGGATATTGGTGATGGCCTCGCGCAACACGAGCGCCAGCGACGCTTCGGTCGGCGCGGGCAAGTCGAGTCCATCCGGCAACTCGACACTCAGGGCGATGCCGGAGGCTTCGAGCATGAGCCGCGCCGATACGAGTTCGCTGGCGAGGTCGCCGGCGCGCAGGCCCGTCACCGCGCTTCGCACCTCGGCGAGGGTGTGGCGGGCTACCCGCTCCACTTCCTCCATCTCCTGCTGCGCCCGTGCGGGATCGGCCAGGGCCAGGCGTTTCGCCAGCTCGGACTTCAACGTGATGAGCGACAGCGTATGGCCGAGGAGGTCGTGCAGGTCGCGACCGATGCGCTCGCGCTCGGCCAGTGTCGCCAGCCGGCGAACTTCCGCTTGCGAAAGCCGCAGTTCGGCATCGCGTCGCGCACCGCGCACGTAAAGGTAGTTGCCGAAACCTGCCGCGAGGCCGCCAGCGAACACGACCAGCACGTGCACCATCGGCACATGGAAAAGGTATACCCATGCGAGCGTGAGCAGTGTGGCCACCGCCACGCCAAGCAGCCAGACCTTGGCCCGTCCGGAATAAGCGAGCAGGGTTACTCCGATCACCACATAACCCAGCGATACCGGATTCACCGCCCACAAGACGAAGCCGAGCACGGCGATGATGCCCGCATGGAACGCCAGGCGCGACAAAGGCGCCACGAACACCGCCACGTAGCAGACGAGGTAGACGGGAATCGAGGCGACGGTCGGGCCAAACCAGGTCCAGTCGAACCCCTTCACGGCGAGCGGCGCCTGGATCAGGGCGATGAGCCAGAACACCTGCAAGCCCGCCTGCCAACGCAGGTACACCGGCGAACGCAGGCCGCCGAGCAGGGAATCCGGACGCGGCGGCGGAATACGCATCACGAGGCCATCCTGCCCGTCTCCGCCGGGGGCAACGCCGCCGCCTCGGCTACCGCCCGGGACAAGAGGCGATCGGTCGGCGTCAACGGCACCTCGATGCGCAGGAGCGTGCCTTTCTGCCGGCTCGATTCGAAGGTGAGCGTGCCGCCGAGCGCACGCACACGCTCGCGCATGCCGCAGATGCCGTTGCCTTCGCCACCGTCCACGCCCCGCCCGTTGTCCTTGACGGTCATCATGCAGGCGCGCGTGTCCATGGCCACCGTCACTTCCGCGCACGACGCACCGGCATGGCGGTGGATGTTGGTCACGGCCTCGCGCAGGACGAGGGCGAGTTCAGCATCCACACGCGCGGGAAGCACGGGCATCTCGCTGGTGTAGATGAAATCGATCATGGCGGTGTTGAGCAGCAGCCGCGCCGCCGCCAGCTCGGCGACCACGCCCGAGGCACGAATGCCGGTCACGGCGGAACGCACTTCCGCCAGCGCATCGCGCGCCACCTGCTCGGCTTCCTCCATCTCGCGTCGCGCGGCGGCCACGTCGCGATCTAGCAGGCGGCGCGACAGTTCCAGTTTCAGCGTGATCAACGACAACGTGTGGCCGAGCAGGTCGTGCAGGTCGCGGCCGATGCGTTCGCGTTCCGCCGCCGCGGCCAGCCGACGGACCTCGTCGTGCGACAGTTTCAGCTCGGCGTCGCGTTGCGCGTTGAAGCGGTAGATGACGTTGACCGAGCCGACGGACAACGCGATGAAGGACAAGGTGGCCATGACCGCGACGGGCCACGCCAGCAGGAACCACGCCGTGGCCATGAACCCGGCGATGACGGCCGCGATGCCGATGAAACAACGCCTGGGCGCCCCGTCGAAACCCATCATCGCGCAGGCGTAGATCACATAGCAGGCACCGCCGCTGGCGTTGAACTTCAGCGTGGCATAGCCCAGCAGGGCGACGGCGATCGCGTACAGCCTCGCCTCGCGTACGGGCCGCACGTAGCTCAGGCCGTAAAGGAGCAGGAACAGGGGAAACGTGATGGCGGTCGCCGCGACCCAGTGCGGGCCGAGCTTGTCAGCGAAGACCAGGTCGCCGAAGACGTACACGGTCCAGACGAGATGGAACAGGCTACCGATCCGCAACCTCGGCTTGTCGCGGTAGCGGTTCCAGAGCGAATCAGGCGTTGACTGGAACCACGAGGGGACCATGGAAGTGTCCGGGGAAAGGCGTGCGCTCATGCTACTTCAACCGTGACGGCGCAAACGGCGTGCCGCGATGCCCGCGAAGGCGATCGTGAAGGCGGCCAGGACGGCCACATGCACGGCGTTTCCGCCCTCGCCCAGGCCCACCGCCGAAAGCGCCAGCCGGTCGAGGTGGTAGGCGGGCCACAACGGCGCGATCGATTGAAGGAAGGGTGGCATCACCGACAACGGAAACCACAGGCCCGAGAGGAAAGCCATCGGCAGGTAGACGAGGTTGACCACGCCGGGCGCGCCCTGCCCTTTTACCAGCGTGCCCAGCAGGAGGCCCATCGCGGAGAACGGCAACGAACCCAGCACCTCCACGCCGAAGAACATCGCGGCGCGGGAAGGCGGCAACGCGGCACCTGCCACGAAGATCGCCAGGCACAAGAGGAGCGCCGCGACGATCGCGGCCACGAGCAAGGCCATGCACATCTTGCCCAGCAGGTAGGCGCCTGGTGGCATCGGCAGGGCTCGCTTCAGCGTCAGCAGGCCGCTGTCGCGTTCCAGCGCCAGCGACACGCCGAAGCCGAACAGGCCCGGTGCCATGACGCCGAAGGTGCCGTACGACGCCAGAAGATAACGCGATGCGTCCGCGCTGTTGGCGTGGCTGAGGAAGATGCCGAACATCACGTAGAACACCGACGGGAAGAGCAAGGTCGGCAGAAGGAAGCCCGGGTTGCGCAGGTAGCGCAGGCACTCGGCTTTCGCCTCCTGCACGTATGCGTCGGCGAGGCGCCGCGGCGTCATGGTGGCCACGGTGGTGTGACCGATGGCTGTGTCGATGGTATTCATGCGGCCTCCCGTGCTGCATCCGCGTCGCGGGCGATTTCGGTGAAGGCCTCGGCGAGCCCGGCACGCTGCACTTCGAGTTCGGACAATGCGGGGTCGGCTTGCAGCAGACGCCGTACGACCGCTTCGGCCTGCGTGGTCGTGATCGCCAGCCGGTCCTGCCGTGCCTCCACCGAGTCGACGTCCGGCCACCCGGCAACGATGCCTGGGTCGATCGAACTCAGGCAGCGAATCCGCCGCGAGGCCACGCGCGCGCGGAGCGCGTCGACGGTGCCCTCGGAGACGACCTTTCCCTTCGCTATCACGCAGACGCGGTCCGCGAGGGCCTCGGCTTCCTCCAGGTAATGCGTCGTCAGCACCACCGCGCAACCGCCGGCCACGAGTTGGCGGATAGCCGCCCACAGCGACTGCCGCGCCGCGATGTCCATGCCGACCGTCGGTTCGTCGAGAAAGAGGATCTCCGGCCGTCCGGCCATCGCCATGGCGAACTGGACGCGCCGCTGCTGCCCTCCCGAGAGCGCGCCGTAGCGGCGGCCGAGCAGGTCAGCAACGCCGGCGAGGGCGGCGCATTCGGCCAGCGGACGCGGGTCCGGGTAATAGCTCGCCGTCAGGCGAAGCAGTTCGCCCACCTTCAACGTGGCCGGCAGGTTCGCCGCCTGCAACATTACACCGATGCGCCGGCGGGGCCCGATGTCCTGTGGATCCTCGCCGAAAAGCGTCACGTTGCCGCTGTCGGCGCGATGCAGGCCCAGCAACAGGCCGATGCACGTGCTCTTTCCCGCCCCGTTGGGGCCGAGCAGCGCCAGCAATTCACCGCGATGGACGTCGAGGTCGATGCCGTCGAGCGCGACGACGGCGCCATAGCGCTTGCCGACGTGTTCCAGGCGTGCAATACGAGTGTTCATGGGCCCTCCCTTGCGTCGCAACATATTCCAGCGCAAGTCCTTGGCGGCAGTCGCTTGCGTCATTGTGCGGATGTGACAAGCGTCACCCGGGGGTTACGCGGGTAAAACCCGCATGGTATGCTGAACGAATAATCCCTTTACATATAGATACTTAGCGACCCCATAGGGATTGAATCGAAAGCGGGCCGCGTCACCAGTCGAGGAGTGGGTTATGGGCGTCATCGATCATCTGCGCGCGATGCGCGACTTCGGCGGCACGCCGCGCACGCGTGGTTTGCCGGATGAAACGATCGAGCGTTTCGCCGCGACCGATCCTTCCCTGGTTCGCGCCATCGAAGACGCCGCCGCCTACCACCAGGCGTTGCGTGCCGACTTCAGCGACCTGCTTCGTCTCGACGAGGCCGAGCAGATCCAGCGCGTGCAGTCGTCCCTGGTCAACTTCTATCCCGACGACGGCGTGAATCCCTACGTGCCCGCCGCCGCGCGTGGACCGTGGATCGTCACGCTGAAGGGTGCGGTGCTGCACGACAACGGTGGCTACGGCATGCTCGGCTTCGGCCATAACCCGGAGCACATCATCGAGGCGATGTCGCGGCCGCAGGTGATGGCCAACGTGATGACGGCCAACGTGTCGCAATTGCGCCTGTCCAACGCCTTGCTCAAGGAACTGGGCCGCACGCGCGGCGGCAGTCCCTATTCCCACTTCCTGTATCTCAACTCCGGATCGGAATCGGTCACGCTGGCGGCGCGCATCGCCGACGTCAACGCGCGGATGATGACGGACCCGGGCGCGCGCCATGCGTCCCGCACGATCAAGCGGCTGGCCGTGAAGGGCGCCTTCCACGGCCGCACCGAACGCCCCGCGCTCTATTCGGATTCCTCGCGCCGCAACTATCAGCAACACCTGGCGAGCTTCCGCAACGAGGACAGCCTGATCACGGTCGAGCCCTACAACGTGGCTCAACTGAAAGCGGCATTCGCCGAAGCGGACCGCCAGGGCTGGTTCATCGAGGCCATGTTCCTCGAGCCCGTGATGGGCGAAGGCGATCCAGGCCGCGCGCTCACGCCGGAGTTCTATGCCGCCGCGCGTGAACTCACGCGCGAACACGGCACCTTGCTGCTGGTCGACTCGATCCAGGCGGGTTTGCGTGCACACGGTGTCCTGTCGATCGTGGATTACCCGGGTTTCGAGTCGCTGGAAGCGCCGGACATGGAGACCTTCTCCAAGGCACTCAATGCCGGTCAATATCCATTGTCCGTACTTGCCGTGACCGACCGCGTGGCGGGCCTGTACCGCAAGGGCATCTACGGCAACACGATGACCGCGAACCCGCGCGCCCTCGACGTCGCCGTGGCCACCTTGCAGGAACTCACCGACGAAGTGCGCCGCAATATCCGCGAACGCGGCCAGGAATTCGTCCGCAAGGTCGAAGCGCTGAAGGGCGAACTGGGTGGCCTGATCACCAAGGTGCAAGGCACGGGGCTTCTGTTCTCCTGCGAACTGGCGTCGGAGTTCAAGTGCTATGGCGAGGGTTCCACCGAGGAATACATGCGCGAGCGTGGCATCGGCGTGATCCACGGCGGCGCGAACTCGCTGCGCTTCACCCCGCACTTCCGCGTGACGAGTGCCGAGGTCGACCTCATCGTGGAGGAAATCCGCCACGCCTTGAAGGAAGGCCCGCGCCGTTCGGCGTCGTCGACGAAGGCGGCCTGACCGGCGTAAGCTCCACCGGCCGGATTGCCGGCGTCACGTAGGGGTTCGCCATGCGTACGCAGCTTCGTGTCGTTGCCGTTGCCTCCCTCCTCGCTTTCGCTGCCGGCGCGCTAGCCGCGCCGCAGCAAGTACCCGCCAAGAAAGACCTCACGCCGCAACAGCAGCGCATGAGTACGTGCAATTCGCAAGCCGCCGGCAAGAAGGGCGACGAGCGGAAAACGTTCATGAGCAGCTGCCTGAAAGGCGAGGCTCCGGCGAAGGCCACACAGCAGGACAAGATGAAGTCCTGTAACAAGGATGCTTCCGCCAAGAGCCTGAAAGGCGATGAGCGCAAGGCGTTCATGAGCACCTGCCTCAAGGGCTGAGCAGGTCGAGGGGGACGGGCCCGCTGCCGCGGGATCGCCGACAGGGTCGGCTCCCACCAGAGCACGAGGTGACCTGGTGGGAGCCGACCCTGTCGGCGATGCTTCGAGGGCGGCCGGTGCTCGCCATGCGACAATTCCAGCATCGCTGCCGCCGAATCCGTACCCTCATGAAAATCGTCGAAGTCCGCCATCCCCTCATCCAGCACAAGCTCGGCCTCATGCGCCGCGCCGGCATCAGCACGAAGGAGTTCCGCGAGCTCGCTTCAGAGGTCGCGGCCCTGCTGACCTACGAGGCAACGGCGGACATGGAAACGGAGTGCAAGACCATCGAGGGCTGGGCGGGTCCGGTCGAGGTCACCCATATCAAGGGCAAGAAGGTCACCATCGTGCCGATCCTGCGTGCCGGCCTCGGTATGCTCACAGGCGTCCTGGAAATGATCCCGGCCGCCAAGGTCAGCGTCGTCGGCCTGCAGCGCGACGAGGAGACCCTAGAGCCCGTCGCCTACTACGAGAAGCTGAGCGGCGGCATGGACGAGCGCACCGCCATCATCGTCGATCCCATGCTGGCCACCGCGGGCACCCTGGTCGCCACCGTCGACATGCTCAAGGCCGCCGGCGCGCGGAAGATCAAGGGCCTGTTCCTGGTCGCCGCGCCGGAAGGGCTGAAACGCATCGAGGCCGCCCACCCCGACATCGAGATCTACGTCGCCTCGATCGACGACCGCCTGAACGAGCTGGGCTACATCCTTCCCGGTCTCGGCGACGCCGGCGACAAGATCTTCGGGACCAAGCAAAAACCCTCCTGAGCCCGCGGAGTCGCCGTTTTCGTCACATCCCGCTGTCATAAAACTGGGGCACACTCCGCGAGCGGGCCGGCAGGGGAACGCCACGTCAGGGGATGGCGCGGTGCTTCGGGTCGCAATCATCAACGACTCGAGGGGACATCGAATGCGTTCGACCACGTCACGGCGCGCCATCTGGGCAGCGCTGGCAGGACTCACCGCCGTACTTCCGTTGCAGGCGGCCGATCTATCCATCACCCAGTTCCGCGTCCGCGGCCCAGCCGGCGGCAACGACGAATTCGTGGAGCTGCAGAACACCGGCGCCGCGCCGCTGGACGTCTCGGGCTACAAGCTCAACGCCTCGAACGCGAGCGGCACCACCGGCACGCGCCTGACCCTTCCGGCCGGCACCACCGTGGCGCCAGGCTGTTTCCTGCTGCTGGCCAATGGCGCCAGTTCGGGCTATTCCGGCAGCGTCGTGCCCGACATCAAGTATTCGACCGGCGTCACCGACGACGGCGGCATCGCCCTGCTCGACGGATCGGGTGCGACGATCGACCAGGTCGGCCTCAGCGCCGGCTCGGCTTATAAGCTCGGTACACCGCTGGCCAGCCTCGGCAGCTCGAACACCGACCAGGGCTACGGCCGCAAGACCACCGGCAACGGCCTGCCGCAATCCACCGGCGACAACTCGGCCGATTGGGTGAAGGTCGCCCCGACCGCACCCCGCGCCAGCACGTCGCCGTGCGCGGTGCTGGGCCGCAGCCTGTCGATCGCCGATGCGACGATCAGCGTGCGCAATGGCGACGACCAGCGGATGCCGTTCACGGTATCGCTGAGCGAGCCGGCTCCGACCGACGTCACCGTCCACGCCGCGACCGCCGACGACACCGCCACCGTCGCCGCGGGCGATTACGACGCCGTCGACACCACGCTGACCATCCCGGCCGGCACCACCAGCGGCACGGTGGAGATCACGGTGCACGGCGCCAAGGCCGCCGGTCCGGACAAGGCGTTCCGCGTGAACCTGTCCGATGTCTCGGGCGGCGACGTGACGATCGCCAAGGCCTCCGCCATCGGCGCCATCCTCAACGAGATCCCCATCGCCGCCGAGATCTGGCAGGTCACCGGCCGCGGCCAGGTGTCGCCGCTGGTCGGCAAGCGCGTGGCGACGCACGGCAATATCGTCACCGCCGTAGGCCCCGCCGGCTTCACGATGCAGACGCCGGACAACCGCGCCGACGACGACCGCCTGACCTCCAACGGCATCTACGTCTTCACCAGCAAAGCTCCTGGCGTGAAGACCGGCGACGTGGTC
The DNA here is from genome assembly GCF_050434905.1 of Luteibacter sp. W1I16. Taxonomy (NCBI): domain Bacteria; kingdom Pseudomonadati; phylum Pseudomonadota; class Gammaproteobacteria; order Lysobacterales; family Rhodanobacteraceae; genus Luteibacter; species Luteibacter sp. W1I16. Next base: position 3,542,851 of record NZ_JBNDJJ010000001.1, on the reverse strand, counting down.
GACGTCGAAGCGACGGTCGACAACTACTTCAACCTGCCCGAACTGAAGAACGCCGACATCACCACCACGATGCATGGCGCCCGCCTTCCGAAGGCCGTGACGTTCGGCAACAACGTGCCCTCGTCGGACCCGAATGCCCTGTCCTGCGGCGAGACGAACTTCCAGTGCTATGTCGGCATGCGCGTCACGATCGACAACGGCATGATCACCACGGGCAACCTGCGTTTCAGCAATGAGCCGTTCGCCGAGGTGTACGTGACCGCCAATGGCAAACGCTCCCTGCGTGAGCCGGGCGTGCGCTACACGGTGCCCGTGCCGGACGGCGTGAACCTGCCGAACTGGTCGGGCAATCCGCAGGTGTTCAAGATGAACACGGCCGACTTCGGTGCCGTCGCACCCGACACGCCGTTCAATGCGGGTACCACTTTCCGCGCGGAAGGCGTGATGTCGTACGCCTTCGGCATGTACACCTTCATCCCGACGAAGGTCGACATCAAGAAGGCGGCAACCTTGCCGCGTGCGGTCGACTCGCGTCCGTTCTACGCGGTGCGTGTCGGCGGGCTGAACACCGAGCGCTTCTGCGATACGAACTTCAACACGACCTTTACCTGCAGCGGCGGCGACACCGAGCCGACGGCGGACGAGGTGAAGCTGAAGACCCAGCGCCTGTCGGCCTATATCGGCGGTGTGCTGAAGCTGCCGGACATCCTCTCGGTGGAGGAAGTGAAGAGCCTGCAGGTGTTGCAGGGTCTCGCAAAACAACTGGGCGACGATTACCCGGCCCAGTACGAGGCGATCCTGCAGCCGGGTCACGACCCCAGCGGCATCAACGTGGGCTTCCTCGTCCGCACGGACCGCGTGCGCGTGCTCGACGTCCGCCAACTCGGCGCCGACGAGACCTGGCAGGACCAGGGCCAGACGGCCTTCATCCACGACCACCCGCCGCTGTTGCTGACCGCGGAAGTGCCCTCGATCGTCGGGCGGATGCGCATCAACGTGATCGCGGTCCATCCGAAGGCACGCCAGAACGTGGACAAGACCGGCACCACGGCCGATCGCGACCGCCAGAAGCGCTTCCTGCAAGCGAAGTCGCTGGCGACCCAGGTGCAGGCGATCCAGACCGATCGCAAGAACCGTCTCGCTCCCCTGCTGGTGGTGGGCGACTTCAACGCCTATCAGTTCAGCGATGGCTTCACCGACGTGGTCGGCCTGATCTCCGGCCGTTACGACGACAGCCAGAACCTGCTTAAGCTCGGCACGAACCTGGTGAAGCCCGCGCTCTGGAACGCCGTGAACTCGGTGCCGCCGGATGACCGCTATTCGTTCCTGTTCACCGAGAACTTCGGCAACATCCAGGGCCAGAGCCCGCGCCAGGTACCCACCCACCAGGTGCTCGACCACGCGCTGCTCAACACGGTCGCGCAGGGCCTGTTCCTGCAGATGAAGTACGGCCGCGGCAACCTCGATGCGCCGGTCCAGACGCTGGACGATTCGGCGTCGGCCACCGACGTGCACAAGGCCATCGGTTCGTCGGACCACGACGGTTTCGTGGTCGACCTGATCGCACTGCCGCTGAGCCTGTTCTGACGACACGGCGGGACGCCCGGTTCGCCGGGCGTCCCGTTTGCCGGTGCCGCGCATCGCGCACCTACAGCGAAAGCCATATGGAAGCCGTCATGGCGGGGGCGCACGATAGCACTCCCACCCGTCTGGAGACGGGCCTCGCCACGCATGGAAAGCGACAATGGTCAACTACACGGACGAAACCCTGGCTGCACCCACGGTGGATGAAGCGGACGGCGGCTATCTGCGGCCGGACATGATGCCGCTGGGCCCGACGGTGAGGATTCCTCTCCCCGCGGACAGCGCGCCAGGCGACGAACTCACGCTGAGCTGGACGGGCGGCCCATCGAACGACAGCCACTGGACGAGCCGGCGAACACTGTTGGCGGCTGGCGAAGCCTGCGTCTTTCGCGTTCCGTTCCTCGTGCTCGTCGCGGCCAATGCCTACGACATCACCGCACACTACGTCCTCCGCCGCGCCGGCTCCGATGTCGACGAGATGTCGTACTCCGCCACATTCACGGTGCAAGACCATCCTGCCTTCTCGCTCTTGCAGGTCTACGACCATGACGGCATTCCGACCGATGTCGTCGCCCACCATGCTCCATGGTTCGAGGCACGCCTGCCGGAAGATATCGCCATGTCGCTGGTCGAGGGCGATGAGGTCGTCATTTCGGTGAGGGGCGTCGTCAGCCAGCTCGGCTCCTCGATGATCGAGGCGGCTTCCACTCTCTGGAGCCTTCCTGTCACGGCCGCCAATGTGGGATTGCCCGTGCGGGCCCGGTTCACCCATGAACTGATCGCGGCCAACTATGGCGAGGGCATGCTGCTCCGCGCCGCGATCGTCCGCACGAGCGGATATATCCAGTATCCGTTCGCCGACTACGAAGTGAGGGTCACCCGGGATACCGAACTGCTGACACCGGTACGCACCGACGAGCTGAGCGGCGACGAAGTGATACTCGATCAGCTCGAACCCGGCCAAGGTCTCGCCGTCTCCGTGATCAACCAGGCACAGACCGAAGGAGCGGTCATCAGGTTCCATCTGGCCGACTTCAGGACGGAGGCCTATCCGGCGGGCGATGGCCCTGCTGTCGATGGAACGATTTCCCGCGAGATCCTGGAACGCCACGGCGACAGCGACTGCTATCTCTATTGCCAGGCGATAAAGGAGGGGGATGATGGTTTCGAGACCGTTGTCGGCAGTTCGCCGAGGCGACGGATCACGATTCGACGCAAGGCCGTCACCGACCCACTGCCTCGCCCTGATCCCCTGCTGGCCATGCCGACGATCGACGGCGTGCCGTCCGGGCAGCTCGATCCGGCAAGGTTTCCCCGCGGTCCGTTCGCACGCATTCCCGCCAGCGCCGATATCATGGAAGGCGACCTCGTCACCTTCGCCCTTCGCATCCCGGAAGGCGTGGTCGAATGGACAGAAAGCATCCTCATCGACGCCAATCTCGAAGGGCTCGACCTGGTGCGCCGCATACCGCCATGGTTCCTGGACTACGCACAGGACAAGCGTGGCTGGCTTTACTATTCCATCGAGCGAAACATCGAGGCGCCTCGCCATTCACCGTCGAGGGAGATCGCCATCGGTGGCTATGTCCCGCGCAATTTCTATCCCTATGCGTGCTCGATGAAACGCAGGGAAGACAACGTCGACCTGATCGAATGCCCCGTCGACCAGCCGCCCTGGCTCGGCGTGCAGAATGCCGTGTTGCGATTCGCCCCGGGCGACCTGTTGATCGTCACGCTGCTCGGAAACGCGTCCGCGGCATCCGCCACGATCGAGGTCGCGGTCGACGACGAGATGGACACGTGGTTCTTCGTGGATATTCCGGCTGACCTCATCCGGCGCAACGCGGGACATGTCCTGCGATACCGGGCGACGAAGATTCGTCTTGGTCACATCGACCATTCGCCTTACAAGGCCCTCGGAATCCTGCCAACCGAAGGCGGCCATGCTGGAACCCGGTCGCGGTCCTCCGGCATGGGCCGACGCCTGCTGGGACTGTTTCGCCGGGACATGCCCGGCGAAACGTCGCGATAAGACCGTCGTCAGGCGGCGAAACGATCGGTCGCGGCGACCAGTTCCCGGGCGATGCCGGGCTCGAACGCCGAGTGCCCGGCGTCCTGCACGATCCGCAGGTCCGCTTCCGGGAAGGCGCGATGCAAGTCCCACGCGCTGCGTGCGGGACACACCACGTCGTAACGCCCCTGCACGATCACCGTCGGGATGTGCCGGATCTTGTGCACGTCGCGAAGCAACTGCCCGTCGACCTCGAAGAAGCCGGCGTTGACGAAGTAATGGCATTCGATGCGCGCGAAGGCGAGCGCGAACTCGTCCTCACCACTGGACGCGATATGGCCCGGGTCCTGGTAGAGATAACTCGTAGCCCCTTCCCACACCGACCACGCGCGCGCCGCGGCGACACGCACCGCCGGGTCGGCACTGGTCAGGCGGCGGTGATAGGCGCTGATGAGGTCGCCATGTTCCGCCTGCGGAATCGCGGCGAGGTAGGTCTCCCAGGCGTCGGGATAGAGCTGGCTGCAACCATCCTGGTAGAACCATTCCAGCTCCGAGCGGCGAAGCATGAAGATGCCGCGCAACACCAGTTCGGTCACACGGTCGGGATGCGTTTCGGCGTAGGCCAGGGCAAGCGTGGAGCCCCACGACCCGCCGAACACCTGCCACCGATCGATGCCCAGGTGTTCCCGCACGCGTTCGATGTCCGCGACGAGGTCCCAGGTGGTGTTGTCGGTCAGTTCGGCATGCGGCGTGGACTTGCCACATCCGCGCTGGTCGAACAGCACGATGCGGTATTTCGCCGGATCGAAGAAGCGCCGGCAGCGCGGATTCGTGCCACCGCCCGGCCCGCCATGCAGGAAGACCACCGGCTTGCCCTTGGGGTTGCCGCTTTCCTCGTAGTAGAGGGTATGCAGCGGCGACACCTCGAGCATGCCGCTGTTGTACGGCTCGATCGCCGGGTAAAGGGCGGGGGAATCCTGGGCCATGGGGCGGGGTCCTGCGGAGTTTGGGGAAGAGGGAAAGGCTAACCGGGCGGGGCGCGGGATGCCACACGTGGCGGAACCTGTGGTGGGCAGCCTTGGTGGGAGCCGACCTTGTCGGCGATCCCGCGGCAGCGGGCCAGGTCGAGGCAAGCACCCATCGCCGCTGAAGCGGCTTCCCACCCGAGCACTGCGGAATCGCCGACAGGGTCGGGGCGCAGCAGCGCATCGGCATCGGCATCGGCTTCGAGGCACTCTCGCCGGAGCGGAGGATGCGGCTCTACAGGAGCTTTCCGGGGTTCATGATGGCGTTGGGGTCCCATACCGCCTTGATCCCGCGCATCAGGGCGATCTCGGCCTCGCTGCGGACGCTGCCCAGCCAGGGCTTCTTCACCAGTCCGATGCCGTGCTCGGCGGAGATCGAGCCGCCGTGGCGCGCCAGCGTGTCCACCAGCATCGAGGTCACGTGCTCGCACTGCCCGACGAACGCGGCGTTATCGAGGTCGGCCGGCTTCAGCACGTTGATATGCAGGTTTCCGTCACCGATGTGACCGAACCAGACGACGTCGAAATGCGGGTACTCGGCAGATAGCAGGTCCTGCATTTCCGCCATGAACGCCGGCACGGCGGAGATTCGCACCGACACGTCGTTCTTGTACGGCTTGTGTGGCGCGAGGCTTTCCGTGATGCCTTCGCGCAGGCGCCACAACGCGGCGGCCTGCCCTTCGCTCGAACTGATCGCACCATCGACTACCCACCCCTCGCCCAGGCAGAACTCGAAGAACCCCAGCGCATCCGCTTCGGCACGCTCGTCGGCCGCGTCGAATTCGGCGACGACGTAGAAGGGGTACGTCCCGTCGAACGGCCGTTGCGCGCCGTGCGCCAGCACGTGGTGCAACGCCCTGTCTGTGAAAAACTCGAAGGCTTCCAGACGAAGGCGGTGCCGCGCTTCCGCGAAGACCTTCATCAGCGCATCCATCGCGGGCACCGCCAGCAGCATCACCTGCGAAGGCGGTGGTGGCGAGGTCAGCGATAGCGTGGCCTCGACCACGATGCCGAGCGTGCCTTCCGAACCGATGACGAGATGGCGAAGGTCGTAGCCGGAAGCGTTCTTGATCAGGCCGCGATTGAGGTCGAGCACCTCGCCCGTGCCCGTCACCACCTTGAGCCCGGCGATCCACTGGCGGGTATTGCCATAACGGATCACGCGGATGCCGCCGGCATTGGTGGCGATGTTGCCGCCAATCTGGCAAGACCCGCGGGCGGCGAAGTCGACCGGATACAACAACCCCCGTTCGCGAGCGGCGTTGTGTACCGCTTCCAGTGCGATGCCCGGCTGCACCGTCAGCGTGCGGTCGATCGGATCGAAACCGAGCACGCGGTTCATCCGGTCGAGACTGAGCACCAGCTCCCCCTTCGCCGCCACGGCACCGCCCGACAGGCCGGTACGGCCACCCGACGGCACGATGGCGACGCCCTGCCCGTTCGCCCAGTGCACAATGCCTTGCACCTCGTCGATGGACGAGGGCCATGCGATCGCGAGAGGCGCCGGCGTCCAGCGCCGGGTCCAGTCGCGGCCGTGGTGCTCCAGGTCACCTGGATCGGTCGACATCTTCAGCTCGGGCAGGAGGCGGGCAAGCTCGGAAAGGCGCGGGTCGGTCATGGGACGGTTCGCTCGGCGGGGGCCCCAGCGTGCCAGCCAAGGCGGCGACCGTCCATCGCCCGCCTCCCAGCGGGTATCTGGCATAGTGGAGCCTTCGTCCAAGGACCGCCCCGAATCATGAAGCGCACGTCGTACCCGAAAGAAGACATCAAGGTTTTGCTGCTCGAAGGCGTCAGCCGGAGCGCCCTGGATACCTTCCGACAGGCCGGGTATTCGCAGATCGAGTTCCACGAGAAATCACTGCCCGAGGACGACCTTCGCGAGCGCATCGCCGACGCGCATATCGTGGGCATCCGCTCGCGCACCCACCTCACCGCCGACGTGCTGGCGGAAGCCCGCCGCCTGATCGCGGTGGGCTGCTTCTGCATCGGCACCAACCAGGTCGACACGGCCGAGGCCGAGCGCCTGGGCGTGCCGGTGTTCAACGCACCGTATTCCAACACGCGCAGCGTGGCCGAACTGGTCATCGCCGAGACCATCATGCTGGTCCGCCGCATCCCTGAGAAAAATGCCGAATGCCACCGGGGTGGCTGGTCGAAGTCGGCGGCGGGCAGCTTCGAGGTGCGTGACAAGGTGCTCGGTATCGTCGGCTACGGCCACATCGGTACCCAGGTGGGCGTGCTGGCCGAGTCGCTTGGCATGCGCGTGATCTTCCACGACGTCGAAGCGAAGCTTTCGCTCGGCAACGCCCGTCCGGCGGCGAGCCTCGACGACCTTCTCGAACGCGCCGACGTGGTGACGCTGCATGTGCCGGAAACGCCGCAGACGCGAAACCTCATCGGCGCGGCGGAAATTGCGCGCATGCGCCCCGGCTCCATGCTGGTGAACGCCTCGCGCGGAACGGTGGTCGATATCGATGCGCTGGCCGCCGCGCTGCGTTCGAAGCACCTCGCGGGCGCGGCGATCGATGTCTTCCCCGTGGAACCCAAGGGCAACGGCGACCCGTTCGTCTCGCCGCTGGTCGGCATGGACAACGTGATCCTCACCCCGCACGTCGGCGGCAGCACGGCCGAGGCGCAGGAGAACATCGGCATCGAGGTCGCGTCCAAGCTGGTTCGCTACAGCGATAACGGCAGCACGCTATCGGCCGTGAATTTCCCCGAGGTGTCGCTGCCGGGCCACCCGACAAGCCGCCGCCTGCTGCATATCCACCGCAATATCCCCGGCGTGCTGTCACGCGTGAACGAAGTGTTCTCGCGCGCCGCGGTGAACATCGATGGCCAGTACCTGCAAACCTCGTCGCAGGTCGGCTACGTCGTGATCGACGTCACCACCACCGAGGAACACGCGGCCGCGTTGCGTAACGAACTGGCGGCGATCGAGGGCACGCTGCGGGCTCGCGCGCTTTACTGAGCGCGGTGCGCCTCGGCTTCGCCATCGTATTGCGCTTTTGCGTCGAGGCAGGGGAGCCGCCGGGCGTCACCCTGGTCGCTAAGTCCTCGTCCGGCCTACGCCTCCCTGCGGAATCGCTCCCAGGGCGACGCCCGACGGCTCCCCTCCGGATTCGTGACGGAGGGGCGTTGTGAAAAGCGTGGGGCCTGTTGCCTTGACGCTTGTCGCATATGCGATACGCCCTCGGCAGCACCCATCGCCGACAGGGTCGGCTCCCACCTGAAACGCAGTGCGGCCAGGCTTCCTCGTCCCCGCTCGCCCAACGACCCACCCCGCCGTCCGGAGGGGAGTCGTCGGGTGCCGTTCTCAGAGCGATTCCGCAGGGAGGCGAAGGCCGGACGAGGACTTAGCGAAGAGAATGGCACCCGGCGACTCCCCCTTGCCTCGACGCAAAGCAAAACACGATGGCGAAGCCGAGCCTGACGCCGCCCTTTAAAGGCCGCCATCGGCGACAACGCGGGCACGCCCACGTTCCTTGGCGAGGTACAAGCGACGATCGGCTACCGCGATGAACGGCAGCACTTCATTGCCTTCCATGGGAACGGCGGTATGCACGCCTGCGCTCAGTGTGAGGCGCTTTCCGGCGCCCACGCCCACATGGGGAATCAATGCCTTGTCGACGAGATCGAGGCAGCGCCAGGCCAGCGCCATGGCGGTGGCTTCGTCGGTGCCTGGTAACAACAATACGAATTCCTCGCCACCGAACCTGCAAAGCAGGTCGCGCGGGCTTCGTACAATGCTGGTGAGTGCCGCCGCCACGCGTTTCAGGCACTCGTCGCCTTCCAGGTGCCCGTAGTGGTCGTTGTATTGCTTGAAGAAGTCGATGTCGAGCACGACGACCGAGATGGCCTGCCTGCCGGCCATCGCATCCCGCCATTCGTTCTCCAGGATCATGTCGAAGCGGCGTCGATTCGCGACGCCGGTAAGGCCGTCCTTGAAGGACAGTTCCTCTAGCTCGCGCTGCATGTCGAGCAGGCGCTCCTCGGTGCGCTTGCGCTCACTGATGTCGAACATGAAGCCGACCAGCGCGTTGGGACTGCCATCCGGATTGCGCACCACGTGCACCACATCGCGAATCCAGACGTATTCGCCATCCTTGCGTAAGGCACGGTAATCCGCTTCGTGGTCGATGCCGGCCTGCGATTGCGCGACGCAAAAGTCGAAGACCCAGGCGCGATCTTCAGGATGCATGCGGTCGGCCCAGTCCTGCACCGTGGCCCATGACTGCGGCGCCCAACCCAGCAATTCCTCGATCTGCGGACCTATGTAGGCGAAGCGCAGGGTTTCCCAGTCGATCTTCCAGGGGATGGCGCGCGTGGACTCCAGCAGGGTCTTGTAAACCCCGATGTCCTCCTCACGGATGATGTCTTCGATGCTCATGGCGCCCCCCGTGCCCGCCTTGCGGCTTTGCAAGCTTAGCGGCCGGGGGGCTGGAAGCTTGAGCGGCGTTACTTGCCGGGGCGGTTCTGCGTGTAGTTCAGCGGGACATAGACATAGCCTTTGCCGTCCTCCGTTTTCGCGATGTGCCCGAACGACGGGAATGGCAAATGCGCCGCGCCGATCATGTAGCCGTTCTTCGCCGCATCGGCGAACGCCGCCTCGCGTGCGCGCTCGGCTTCATGATTGTCGCTGTCCCAAGCGATCCGCACGAAGGGATCTCGGAACTGCACGGCGGCGGAATGCACCACGTCGCCCCACAGCATCAGCGTGGCGCCCTTGCTTTCGACGACATAGAAACTGTGTCCCGGCGTGTGCCCCGGCGCGGCGATGGCGCGGATACCCGGCACGATCTCCGCGGCGCCCTTGAAGACTTGCACCTTGCCGGCGGCGATGTACGGTGCAAAGACTTTCTGTGCGACGTCGAAGCTGACTCTTACGCCTTCGGGCGCCTTCGCACGATTGGCCGGGTTCATCCAGAAATCGTATTCGGCCTTGTCGAGACGGATCGTCGCGTTCGGGAACGCGCGTTCGCCGTTGCGCAGCAAGCCGCCGATATGGTCGGCGTGCATGTGAGTGATCACGACCTCGTCGACCTGATCGGGTGAATAGCCTGCCGCCTTGAGATTATCGACCGTGTTGCCGAGGGTCGGCCCGTAGAACGATCCCGCGCCGGCATCGACGAGCACGAGTTTGCTGCCGGTGTTGACGAGAAACTGGTTCATCGACGACTCCGCGGGCAACGTCTGGAACGCCTTGCGATAGGCCGACGCGATCTGCTCGGACGAAATGCCTATCAGCAGTTGCTCCATCGGAAAGTCGATCGTGCCGTCGTTCAGGGCCGTGACCTCGATGTCGCCGACCATCAGGCGGTAATAGCCCGGTGCCTGCGTGTGGACCATTGGCGCGGCGGCGAAGGCGGAGACGGGGACGAAGGAGGCGGCGATGCCACAGGCCAGTGCGCCGGCGAGGCAGGCGCGTGCGAAACGGGGGAAACGAATCATCGGGAGGTCCTTGGGGAAGGGAGAACGGCGGGGATTGGGTTGATGTCGAACGCGACCGCGGCGTCCATGGCCGGCGCATCGGGTGTATCGAGCGGCGTTTCGAAATGGCCGTTCAGGCGGTTGCCTGCGGGATCTTCGAGGGTGCCGCGAACCATCAACCTGTATCTGCCCGCGCGCCAGGGCGCGTCGGGCGTGAAGGTCCAGGTGGACTCGCCATCGCGCAGTTCGGCATGGCCATCCACCGGACGATCGTCGGCATCGGCAATGGCTATATAGCCCGTATCCCTGCCATCGACCGGAGCGTCCAGCCGCACCACGAGAGGCTGCCGCGTCGCGGGCCGGACCGAAGAGACATGCCATGCCGACTCGACGGGGCCATGCAGGTCCGTCGGCCCGACGTGCCACCGCTTGAGTGGACGGCCGTCGAGCGTGAGCACCACATCGTCCCCGGGCACGAGGATCGGTCCCAGCGCTTCCCGCGCAACCAGGCCGCTCTTCACGCGCCCGGGATGCAGGAGAACCGTCAGGATGCGTCCATCGGGTGACCACAGTTCCTGTGCCAGGAAGGGTTCCCGCAGTTCGCTTCCATCTGCACGCGACAGCGCGACGCGTGGAAGCACGGGGCCCTCGGGCGCCGTGGCGAACTCGAGTGATAGCCGCAGCATGTTGGCGGGAACCACGGCGGTGGATGGCCGTACCGTCACGACCGGCACCTCCACCGGTCGTGCGTCAGCCTGCGGAAGCGCCAGCGCGAACGCCGCGCCCAGCACGAGTCGATACAGGCGCACCGATCACTCCGGCGCCTTGACGAGATCGGGCAGTTCTTCATCCTTCAGCAGCATGTCCTGCCTCGGCTTGATGTTCCGCTGCTGGAACTCGTTACCCTTGAAGCTGAAGTCGGGGAAGGCGTATTCCGAAACGTGGTCGGACATGCGGAAGCTCAGGTCCTTCCCGATCGACACCAGCTGCAGCGCATCGTGCTGGAGGTCGCGGCGAACGACGGCGAACGACTTGTCGTCGAGGTTATCGATGCGCAACGCACCGGCAAGCGGTGCTTCGGTCACGTTGACGCCGGTGATCTCGCCGAACGGCACCTGTTTCTCGATACCCGGCCGGGCGCGCGCCGCATCCAGTTCCGCCACGGAAACCACGTCGGACACGCGGTTGAAATTCACCAGCATCACGAAGTCACTCGCCTTGCCCTGCTCTACCTTGGTGAACGAGACCATGCCCGCCGGGGTATTGCCGTAGCCCAGTTCGGCGACGGTCTTCCCACGCACGTGCGCTCCGTCCTTGAGGTCGTCGAGCGGGATGATCACCAGAGGGGTGCAGGTATAGGCGGCGATCAGGTATGGCTTGCCGCCGAGGTTGGCGAAGCTCATCGCGCGGATGGGTGCACGCGTCTCCATGAGGTTGTGACCACCATGGAAAATCTCGATGGATGTGATCGACTGTTTCGCGTCGAAGGGATAACGCACCCGACGGAGCGTCGAAGCGAAATCCTGGTTCGAAAGACCGGCGACGAACAGTTCGCCGTCACGCCATTTCATGTCGGTGACGGTGAAGCTCCGTTCGGGTGTCTGCTTCCAGAACCGGCTGTTCGAGGTCGGCGCGTCACGCAGCGCGACCGACGTCGAAGGCGCCGACTTCAGGTCGATACGGCGCGCCCGCTTGTCGCTGGTCACCACGAACAACGCCGGCGCCTTGCCGGGGCCATAGCTGGTGGCGACGTATACCTGGGCCGTCCCCGGGCGAACGACCATGTCCTCGATGGTGACCTTCGCGTTGCCGAGCTGCGACGAGAGCAGCGCCTCCAGGTCGAGGATGTTGAACGTGGTGCCCGCCGGTTGCCGTGGCGCGGGGGGCAGCTGGAGCGCGTGAACCTTCGCCGCCTTCCAGTCCGCGACGAAGAGGGTGTCGCCCGGTCCGGCGGCGAGGCGGGAAATCGAAGTGACGTCGGCCGCGTAGGCGTCGACGGACAGGCCGAGCAGGCAGGCCGTGGCGATAGCTGTAAAACGCATGAGGGTGCCCCTTGGCGGCTATGAATCGACAGGGCGATCCCGAACGTGAAGGGATTGCCGACGACTCGCAGCCTAGTCAGGGCCGCCTTGGCGGGGTAGCCACCTGAGACGAACTACAACGGTGATCGCCTCGCACCAATGTTCCACCGCGCCAACGAAAAAAGGCGCCCCGAAGGACGCCTTTTCGAATAATGGTCGGGGTGGCGAGATTCGAACTCGCGACCACTACACCCCCAGCGTAGTGCGCTACCAGGCTGCGCTACACCCCGACGAGCGAACGATTGTAGCAGCAACATCGCGATCTGCGGAAGGCGGATCAGCGACGAAGCAGGGACAGGACTTCTTCGAGCTCCAGGCGTACCTGGCGGACGATCTGGTGCGACATGCTGGCTTCCATGCGGGCCTGCGGGCCTTCCAGGCGGGCGCGGGCGCCGGTGATGGTGAAGCCCTCGTCGTACAGCAAGGAACGGATCTGGCGGATCATGAGCACGTCGTGGCGCTGGTAATAGCGGCGGTTGCCGCGGCGCTTGACGGGCTTGAGGGCCGGAAACTCCTGCTCCCAGTAGCGAAGGACATGCGGCTTGACGCCGCAAAGCTCGCTCACCTCACCGATGGTGAAGTAGCGCTTCGCCGGGATCGCCGGAAGTTCGGTGTTATTCCCTGGATCCAGCATAGCCCTCGACTCTTACCTTGAGTTTCTGGCCGGGACGGAAGGTGACCACCCGCCGGGCAGAGATGGGAATTTCCTCACCGGTCTTCGGATTCCGACCGGGCCGCTGATTCTTCTGCCGAAGGTCGAAATTGCCGAAGCCCGACAATTTCACTTGCTCGCCCCGCTCCAGCGCCTCGCGCACGACCTCGAAATACGCATCCACGAATTCCTTGGCCTCGCGCTTGTTGAGGCCCACGTCGAGGAAAAGCCGCTCGGCCATTTCCGCCTTGGTCAGCGCCATCTTATCCTCGCAGTCTTGCCTTGCATGTCTTCTCCAATGCCCCCACCGCATCTGCCACGCGAGCGTCGGCATCGTCGTCGGTAAGGGTGCGTGAAGCGTCCTGTAAAATCAAGCCCATAGCGAGACTCTTTCGCCCTTCATCGATCCCCTTCCCCGCGTAACGGTCGAACAGGCGGATCTCCGTGAGCACCTCGCCCAGTGCGCCGCGCACGGCGGCCTCGACCGATGCCCAGGACACTTCTTCCGGTAATTCCACGGCGATGTCGCGGCGAACCGCCGGGAAACGGGCAACGCGGCTGGCGCTGGGCAAGCGCCGGGCCAGGATCGGCTCCAACGCCAGCTCCATTACATGGACGTCCGGGCCGAGGTCGAGCGCCTTGGCCAGCGCCGGGTGCAGCGCCCCAAGGAAGCCGGCCTGGAGGCCATCGCGGAGTATGCGGGCGCCACGACCAGGGTGTAGCCACGACGGCAAGTCGGTGGTGTCGACCGACCAGCGAGCCGGCTCACCCGTGTGCGCGACCAGCGCGTCGAGATCGCCTTTCAGGTCGAAGAAGTCGACGGTACGCGAGGCCTCGCCCCACTGCTCCGCCCGGGCGCCACCCGAGGCGACGACGGCGACGCGGCCGATTTCATCGGGTGCGCCGCCCGTGGCGTGGAAGCTGCGGGCGACCTCGAACAGGCGCACGCGGTCCTGCTGGCGCGCGCGGTTGTGCCGCAGCGCTTCGACCAGGCCCGGCAGGAGCGAGGTACGCATGACGGCGAGATCGGCCGATAGCGGGTTGGCCAGGGGAACCTGGTCCTTGTCCACACCCCAGGTCTTCAGCAAGTCGGCGCTCACGAAGGAGAGCGTCACGGCCTCGAAATAGCCGCGGGCGGCCAGCTGGTCGCGCAGGGCCATTTCGGTGAGACGGGCCTCCGGCTCGGCGCGCAGGGCGATCTCACCGGCAGGTATGTGGGTCGGAATGCGCTCGTAGCCGTGGATACGGGCGATCTCCTCGATGAGGTCCTCCTCGCGCTCGATGTCGAAGCGGCTGCTCGGCGGAGTGATGCGCCAGCCATCGGCGACCTCGACCACGCCCATGCCGAGCGCGGTGAAGATGCGGGCGACCTCACTGGCGGCGACGTCGATGCCCAGCACCCGGCGCAGGCGCGCATGGCGGAGCAGGACCGGCGCGTGCTCGCGCAGGTCTTCCAGACGCTCGGCGACCGTCACCGGACCGGCCTTTCCACCCGCGATGGCCAGGATCAATTCGGTGGCCCGCTCCATCGCACGCTTCGGCAGCGCCGGGTCGACGCCGCGCTCGTAGCGGTGCGAGGCGTCCGTGTGCAGGCCAAGCTTGCGGGCACGCCCCATGATCGCCGAGGGGGCGAAATGGGCGGCTTCCAGAAAGATGTTCCGGGTGGCGTCGGTCACGCGCGAATCGAGGCCGCCCATCACGCCTCCGACGGCGAGCGCATGCGTTTCATCCGCGATCACGACGAAGGAGGGGTCGAGCCTCGCCTCGCTGCCGTCGAGCAGTTTAAGGGTCTCGCCGACGTCGGCATGGCGGACCACGATGGACCCCGACACGGTGTCGTTGTCGAAGGCATGCATCGGGTGACCGAGTTCCAGCATCACGTATTGGGTGATGTCGACGATGGCGCTGATCGGGCGGATGCCGGAGCGGCGCAGGCGTTCGGCAAGCCACAGCGGCGATCGCGCGGTCGCGTCCACGCCCTCGATCACGCGGCCGAGATAACGGGGCGCATCGGCTCCGGCCTCCAGCCTGACCGGCCGCGAGGCGCTGGCGGTGACCGGCGCGTCCGTCGTCCCGATCGCCTTCACCTGGCTGCCGAAGAGCGCCGCCACGTCGTGGGCGAGGCCGTGCAGGCCGAGCACGTCGGGACGGTTCGGGGTGACCTTCAGTTCGATGCTGGCATCGGGCAGGCCCATGTATTCGGCCAGCGGCTTGCCGACAGGCGCGTCGGAGGGGAGTTCGAGCAGCCCCGAGGCGTCAGCATCGATGCCGAGTTCCTTCGCGGAGCAGAGCATGCCGTACGACTCGACGCCGCGCAGCTTCGCCGCCTTGATCTGGATACCGCCCGGCAGCGTCGCGCCCACCGTGGCCAGTGGCACGCGGATGCCGACACGGGCATTGGGCGCGCCGCAGACGATCTGCAACGGTTCGCCCTGCCCCGCATCCACCTTGCATACCTGCAAGCGGTCGGCCTCGGGGTGCTTCACCGCCTCGACGATCTCGGCGACGACGACGCCGTCAAGGCCTTCGCCCAGCGGCGTGACCTCTTCCACTTCGAGGCCGGACATCGTGAGCGCGTGGACCAGCGCCGCGCGATCCGCGTCGATGGCGACCAGTTCGCGCAGCCAGTTTTCAGAGAATTTCATGGGAGCGAGCTCGTTGAACGTGGAGTCGTGGCCGGCCGGAAGGCCGGCCTCGCGTCGATGCGGGTCAGGCGAACTGGCGCAGGAATCGCAGATCGTTCTCGAAGAACGCGCGCAGGTCGCCGACGCCGTAGCGGAGCATGGCGAAGCGTTCCACGCCGAGGCCGAAGGCGAAGCCCGTGTAGCGCTCCGGATCGATGCCGCAGTTCTTCAGTACCGTGGGATGCACCATGCCGCAGCCGAGCACTTCAAGCCAGCGCGTGCTGCCGTCCTCGGCATCCCAGCGGATGTCGACTTCGGCCGAGGGCTCGGTGAAGGGGAAATAGCTCGGCCGGAACCGCATCTCGAAATCGCGCTCGAAGAACGCGCGCACGAACTCGGCCAGCGTGCCCTTCAGGTCGGCGAAGCTGGAGGTCTCGTCGACCAGGAGGCCTTCGATCTGGTGGAACATCGGCGAATGGGTCTGGTCCGAATCGCTGCGATAGACCTTGCCCGGCGCGATGATGCGGATAGGCGGCTGGCGGCCCTGCATCGAACGGATCTGCACCGGCGAGGTATGCGTGCGCAGCAGGCGTCCGTCACCGAAATAGAAGGTGTCGTGCATGGCGCGCGCCGGATGGTGCGGCGGGAAGTTCAGCGCCTCGAAGTTGTACCAGTCGTCCTCGATCTCGGGACCGTCGGCGCGCTGGTAACCGAGCCGGCCGAAGATATCGGCGATGCGCTCGAGCGCGCGGGTGATCGGGTGGATGCCACCGTATTCCCCGTCGCGTCCCGGCAAGGTCACGTCGATGCGCTCGGAGGCGAGGCGGCGGTCCAGTTCGGCTTGCTCCAGCGCCTGCTTGCGCGCGGCGATGGCGTCGGTGAGGCGTTCCTTGGCGCGATTGACCTCGGCGCCACGCGCCTTGCGCTCGTCGCCGGAAAGCTGGCCCAGGGCCTTCAGGGCTGCGGTGACCGCCCCGTTCTTGCCCAGCAAGGCCACACGCACGGCGTCCAGCGCCTCGAGCGAGGGGGCGGATTCGATGTCCCGTAGGGACGCGTCGATAGGCTCGATCGATTCCATCGGTTTTCCTGCTTTTTCCGGGCACGCAAAAAAGTGTGGGGAGAAGGCAAGGCCTTCTCCCCACGTCATCCATCATCGCGCGATAAGACTACCGCGCGTGGTAAAGCGGATTACGCAGCCAGACTGGCCTTGGCCTTCTCTGCGATCGCACCAAACGCCTTGATGTCGTGCACGGCGAGGTCGGCGAGGACCTTGCGGTCGACCGTGATCTGCGCCTTGGCCAGGCCATTGATCAGGCGGCTGTACGACAGGCCGAACTGACGGGCGGCGGCATTGATACGAACGATCCACAGGGCGCGGAACTGACGCTTGCGCTGCTTGCGGCCGATGTAGGCGTACTGACCAGCCTTGATGACGGCCTGGTTGGCTACGCGGAATACCTTGCGGCGGGCGTTGTAATAGCCCTTGGCACGGCCGATGATCTTCTTGTGACGACGACGGGCGGTAACGCCACGCTTAACACGAGCCATGGTTCAACCCTCCCTTAGAGATACGGCAACATGCGAGCCACACCCTTGGTGTCGCAAGCTTTGACGTGGTTGGGAGCGCGCAGGCCGCGCTTACGCTTGGTCGACTTCTTGGTCAGGATATGCGACTTGAAGGCGTGACCGGCCTTGAACTTGCCGGATGCGGTCTTGCGAAAACGCTTCGCGGCCGCCCGGTTGGTCTTGATCTTGGGCATCGGAATGCTCCGTATTCGGTTACTGACTGATCCGGCGGCGAGCCTTGGGAGACAACGCGCTTTCCATCCTGCCGGGAACGGTGATTCGGCCCATCCATACGGGCCGAGCCGGCGATGATACCGAATCGTGAAGGCTTCCGCCAGAGGTGGCCACCCTTCCGGAGAGCCGAATCGGGCCCCTGCCCGGTAAACCGAATCCTGCCCGGTAAACCGAATCCTGGTGGGAAGCGGCCTCGGCCGCGATGGGGCTTGGGGCAAGAGCCATCGCAGCCCAGGCCGCTTCCCACCCGGACATGCTCCCACCCTGGACGGGCGGCCACAAAAAAGGCGCCGGAGCGCCTTTTCTGGATCAGGCCTTCTTCTTCGGGCCGATCATCATGACCATCTGCCGGCCTTCGAGGCGCGGGAACGACTCGACCACACCGTCTTCGCCGATGTCCGCCTGGACACGGCGGGCCAGGTTCTGGCCGAGGTCCTGATGGGACATCTCGCGACCGCGGAAGCGGATCGTGACCTTGACCTTGTCGCCCTCTTCGAGGAACTCGCGCATCTTGCGCAGCTTGATCTGGTAGTCGCCCTCGTCGGTGACCGGGCGGAACTTCACTTCCTTGATCTCGACCTGCTTCTGCTTCTTCTTGGCAGCGGAGGCCTTCTTCTGGGCTTCGAACTTGAACTTGCCGTAATCCATGATCTTGCAGACCGGCGGATCGCCGTTCGGCTGGATCTCGACGAGGTCCATGCCCAGCTCCTCGGCGGCACGAATGGCGTCACGGGTCTCCATGATGCCCAACTGCTCGCCCTCGGCGCCCAGCACGCGCACCCGCGGCACGCGGATGTCGTTGTTCTTGCGATTGCCCTTGTTATCGGTCGTAGCGATACCGCTATCCTCCAGAAGAATGATCCCAATACCGGACCCGCGGCCTAGCGGCGGGTCTCGGCTTCCAAACGTTCGACGAATTGTGCCACCGGCATGCTGCCGAGGTCTTCGCCGCCGCGGGTACGTACGGAAATGGTACCCGTTTCCTTCTCGCGATCGCCGATCACGATGAGATAGGGCACCTTCTGCAACGTATGCTCGCGGATTTTATATCCGACTTTTTCGTTGCGCAAATCGGCTTCCACCCTGAACCCTTGTCCGACAAGGGTTTGCGTCACCTCACGCACATAATCGGCCTGCGCGTCGGTAATGCTGAAGGCAACCGCCTGAATGGGGGCGAGCCAGGTCGGAAGCAAGCCCGCGTGGTGCTCGATCAGGATGCCGATGAAGCGCTCCATGGAGCCCACGATGGCCCGGTGCAGCATGACCGGGTGCCGGCGCTGGCTGTTCTCGTCCACGTACTCGGCGCCCAGGCGCTCGGGCATCATGAAATCGACCTGCATGGTGCCGACCTGCCAGGCCCGGCCGATCGAATCCTTCATGTGGTACTCGATCTTCGGACCGTAGAAGGCGCCCTCGCCCGGCAGCTCCTCCCATTCGACCCCGGCCGCCGAAAGGGCGCCACGCAGGGCGTGCTCGGCCTTGTCCCAGACCTCGTCCGAGCCGATCCGCTTGTCGGGGCGGAGGGCGATCTTCATGGCGATGTCATTGAAGCCGAAATCCTCGTAGACCTTCATGGCCTGGCCGTGGAAGGCCGCGACCTCGTCCTCGATCTGGGCCGGGGTGCAGAAGATGTGGCCGTCGTCCTGGGTGAAGGCGCGCACGCGCATGATGCCGTGCAGCGCGCCCGAGGGCTCGTTGCGATGGCAGCCGCCGAACTCGCCGTAGCGCACCGGCAGGTCACGGTAGCTGTGCAGGTTGGTGTTGAAGATCTGCACGTGGCCCGGGCAATTCATCGGCTTCAGGGCGTACGTGCGCTTCTCCGATTCGGTGAAGAACATGTTTTCCTGGTAGTTGTCCCAATGGCCGGACTTCTTCCACAGGCTCACGTCCATGATCTGCGGGCCGCGGACCTCGCGGTAGCCGCTCTTCTTGTAGACGCCGCGGACGTACTGCTCCACCGCCTGCCAGATGGCCCAGCCCTTCGGATGCCAGAAGACCATGCCCGGGGCCTCTTCCTGCATGTGGAAGAGGTCGAGTTGCTTACCGATGCGGCGGTGGTCGCGCTTTTCGGCTTCCTCCAGCTGGTGCAGGTAGGCCTTGAGGTCCTTGTCGTTCAGCCACGCGGTGCCGTAGATGCGGGTCAGCATCTCGTTGTTGGAATCGCCGCGCCAGTAGGCGCCGGCCACCTTCATCAGCTTGAACGCGCGCAGCTTGCCCGTATTGGACACGTGGGGGCCGCGGCACAGATCGGTGAACTCGCCCTGCGTGTAGAGCGAAAGCTCCTCGTTGGCCGGGATGCTCTCGATGATCTGGGCCTTGTATTCCTCGCCCATGTCGCGGAAGAAGCGGATCGCCTCGTCGCGGCTCTTCACCGAACGGGTGACGGGGATCTGCTCCTTGACGATCTTCTCCATCTCCGCCTGGATCGCGTCGAGGTCGTCCGGCGTGAACGGCCGCTCATAGGCGAAATCGTAGTAGAAGCCGTTCTCGACCACGGGACCGATGGTGACCTGCGCGCCGGGGAACAGGCGCTGCACGGCCTGACCGAGCAGGTGCGCGGTGGAGTGACGCAGGATGTCCAGCGCCTCCGGGCTCTTTTCGGTGACGATCTCCAGGGCCGCGTCGTGGTCGATGGTGAAGCTGGCATCGACGAGCTTGCCGTCGACCTTTCCGGCGAGCGTGGCCTTGGCCAGGCCGGCACCGATCGAGGCGGCGACGTCCTGCACGGTGACGGGATGGTCGAACGGGCGCTGGCTGCCGTCGGGTAGCGTGATCTGGATCATGAATGGTGTTCCGGACAAACAAAAAGGGCGCCAGGCGCCCTTCGAAAGATGACGAAGACGTGGCGGGGGCTCAGGTTGGGAAGCGAGTAGTCCGCATGTCGCACACTCGGCCGGCGTTGCCGCGGGCCACCTTCGTCTCGTGGATATCGCGCAAAAACTAGATCAGGGCCGCTGCCGTGTCAATCCGGGCGTCCGTTACACTGTGGGGCCGCCCAAACCGCAGGTCCCCACCATGCGCATCCTGGTCACCGGCAGCGCCGGTTTCGTCGGTTCGGCCCTCACCGAGCGCCTCCTGGCGCGCGGCGACACCGTGCTGGGCTTCGACAACCATAACGATTACTACGATCCGGCGCTGAAAGAGGCGCGCCTCGCCCGCTTCGCCGCGCACCCGGCATACACCCATCTCCGCGCCGACCTGGCCGAGCAGGCGGCGGTGGACAAGGCCTTCGCGGATTTCCAGCCAGAGCGCGTGGTGAACCTCGCCGCCCAGGCTGGCGTGCGTTACTCGCTCACCCACCCGCACGCCTATGTGCAGAGCAACCTTGTCGGCTTCGTGAACATCCTCGAGGCCTGCCGGCGGCATCAGGTGGGGCATCTGGTCTACGCCTCGTCCAGTTCCGTGTATGGCGCCAACCGCAAGATGCCCTTCGCGGTGGAAGATGCCGTGGACCATCCCGTCAGCCTTTACGCGGCCACGAAGAAGTCGAACGAACTGATGGCGCATACGTATAGCCACCTGTTCGGCCTGCCGACGACGGGCCTGCGCTTCTTCACCGTGTATGGCCCGTGGGGCCGGCCGGACATGTCGCCGATCCTGTTCGCCAACCGCATCGTTCGCGGCGAACCGATCGACGTGTACAACCACGGCCAGCACAGCCGCGACTTCACCTTCATCGACGACATCGTCGAAGGCGTGATCCGTACGCTCGACCACCCTGCGGCGCCGGACCCGGCGTACGACCCGGTGGTGCCGAATGCGGGTAGCTCGGCCGCGCCTTACCGCGTGTACAACATCGGCAATGACGAGCCGGTGCAGTTGCTGGACTTCATCGGCCTGCTGGAGAAGCACCTCGGGCGCACGGTCGAGAAACGCCTGCTGCCGATGCAGCCAGGTGATGTGCCCGATACGTGGGCGGATGTGTCGGCGCTGAGGCGGGATGTGGGTTATGCGCCGGCGACGTCGGTCGATGAGGGGCTGGCGAAGTTCGCCGCCTGGTACAGGGCGTTCTATAAGGTGGGTTGATCGCGGCACCGTTATCGCCGCTGAAGCGGTTCCCACAGGAGGTTGCATAGGGCCTGAGAGAGTCCGCTTTGGTCCTGATTCCGCAGGTGTATTTCTGAGTGGCCTGCTCGATGCTTTGGTGGGAAGCCGCTTCAGCGGCGATGGGTGCTTGCCTCGGCCCGGCCCGCTGCCGCGGGATCGCCGACAAGGTCGGCTCCCACCAGGTCTGATCCTGATTCCACAAGGTCTGATCCTGATCCCACAAGGTCGGCTCCCACCGAAGCAGGTTGACGTGCGGATCAGAGCAAGCGGCGCAACAGGCCCGAGGCTCGCTGTGTCTTCCGCTGCACCGCGTAGCCGAGGATGTCCGGCGCGGCCAGTGAGGTGAACCAGCGCCTGGCACGCGTCACGCCCGTATAGACCAGTTCGCGTGTCAGCACGGGAGACGGTTCGACGGGCAGCGCGAGCGCCGTATGCTCGAACTCCGAGCCCTGCGATTTGTGCACGGTCATCGCATACACCGTTTCCACCGCCGCCAGACGGCTCGGCACGACGAAACGGATGCGTTCGCCGCCGCGCTCGTCCATCACGGCGAACACCACGCGCAGGGCCATGCCACCCTGCCCGTCCGGCACCCACAGCGTGACGCCCACGTCGCCATTCATCAGGCCCAGCGCGTAATCGTTACGCGTGACCATCACCGGGCGGCCTTCGTACCACCCGTCCACCGCATCGATGAGGCCTCGTTCGAGCAGACCCTGTGCGATGCGCTCGTTCTGCCGCACCACGCCGGTCTCGCCATGCCGCGTGGCGCAGAGCAACTGAAACCGCGCATAGGCCTGCAATGCATCCGCACCCCATGCCTCGAAGTCGGCCAACGGCGCATCCGCCGCCGGACGTCGCGTTTCAATGCGCTCGAAATAATGCGTGTAACCGGGAGCCTCTCCCCGTCCCTGGATGGCCAGCGTGGCGACCGATTCGGGCGATGGCGCCAAGGCGGCGATGTCACCGTCCGCACGCTCCAGCACGGAGCGGACGCCCGCCAGGTCGCCGGCGTTGATCGCGGCGGCCAGCGCCCCGATGCCACTATCGTCGCCGAATCGCCTGCTACGGCGGAGCATCGCCACGTGCTGGTCGAGGGCACGCGCCTCGGCCGGCACTGTCCACGCGCCGACATCCACGTGGCATACCTCGGTCAACCACGCGTGCGTGTCCGCGTCGTAATAACCGCGGTCCGCGCGCGCACAGAGATCGCCGAGGACGGCGCCCGCTTCCACCGACGACAGCTGGTCCTTGTCGCCAAGCAGGATCAGGCGTGCGCCGGCGGGCAGCGCGTCCAGCGTCGCGGCCATCATCTCCAGGTCGATCATCGAGGCTTCGTCGATGACGAGGACATCCAGGTGCAGGGGATTGTCGCGGTCGTGGCGGAAGGCACGGCTGTCCGGCCGGCTGCCCAGCAGCCGGTGCAAGGTCGTCACTTCGGCCGGGATCGCCTGCTTCACCGCCGCCTCCACATCGAGGCGCTCGATCTGCCCGGCGATGGACGCATTCAATCGCGCGGCGGCCTTGCCGGTGGGGGCGGCGAGGCGAATGCGCAGGCGCGGCAGGCCTTCGCGATGTGCCAAGGCCTGCAAGAGCCCCAGCACGCGCACGACCGTGGTGGTCTTGCCCGTGCCCGGTCCGCCCGTCACCACGGCGAAGGCGCCGCGTATAGCGATGGCGCAGGCGATCTTCTGCCAGTCCGGGCCATCGCCATCACGAGGGAAGAGACGATCGAGTTCGACATCGAGGTCGGCTGGCACGGGCATGTGGCCGAAGCGTGACACGATGGCTTCGGCGACACGAGCCTCGTCCCGCCAGAAACGCCGCAAGTAGATCCACCCGCCGTCGAGTACCAGCGGAGCGGCCGGGTCGCCGGCGGGACCGGCCACGAGCGTTGACGCGCCAAGCCATCCCTCCGCGTCCATAAGCGCGCCTTCCATCTCGCCCAGGCGCGCCACGTCCAAGCAGATATGCCCCTCGCCCAGTTCGCGGCTCACCAGGGCCGACGCGGCCAGGACGCGCGCGTCGACGCCCGGTTCGAGACTGCCGAGGAAACGCGCGAACGCACGGTCGATGGAACGCAGCCGTCCTTCGGCCACCGCCGTGTCGAGCCAGTGCGAGATATCGGCGATCATGCGTCCGCCCCTTCGAACAAAGCGTCGAGCGCCTCGATCATCGCCTTCGGCGGACGCTCCACGTGGACACCGTGACCTTTGCCGTCGATGCCGCGCAGGTAGAGGTACACCGCGCCGCCCACGTGGATGTCGTAGTCATATGCCGCGCCGAGCCGCGCGCGCAGTTGCCGGTGCAGCGCGAGCAGGTATAGCGCGTATTGCAGTTCATAACGGGAGTCGAGGATCGACCGTCGCATGGCGGCGGGCGTATACGCCTGCTCGTCGCCCCCCAACCAGTTGGATTTGTAATCGGCCACGTACCAACGCCCCTCGTGTTCGACGATGAGGTCGATGAAGCCCTTGAGCATGCCATTGACACGGTCGGCGGCCAGCGACGGCCGGGCCGCCCCATCGAGCGTGAATTCGCGCACGATGCGATCCAACGCCAGGGTATCCACGCCACGCGCCTCGAACATGAACTCGAGTTCGGCGCGATAACGCCGTGGATCATCGAGGGCCGCCAACACGAGATGGCACCCATCCGGCAACGTCAGCGGCGTACGCAGGAAGCCTAGCAGCCAGTCGGTGAGCGGATCGATCGCACGCTCCCAGCCCCGGCGTTCGCATCGCCGCGCGACGGTGTCGCGAACACGTGCCGGGTCGGCGGCGACCTCGGCGAAGCCTTCTTCGGCGGCCCATTCGAGCAGGTCGTGAAGGAAGGTACCCGCTTCGGCGCCCCGCTCGAAGCCATGGATGGTGGCGATGTCGGCCGGTGTCGCCGCCGGCTCCGTCGCGTACTCGACGATCACGTCGTCCGCCGCGGTTTCCGGCGCTGCCACGGCATCGTCGGCATAGCGCAACGCGCTGTAGCTGGCGATCCACCACGGCGCGGCGCGGGGAATGTGGGGCTCTCGCGCCGGCTGCGGATGCTCGCCTCGCGTGGCCGGCTGGTAAGGATGCTCGTGTGGCGCGGGCATGTACTCGACGGCGATGGAGGGATGTCCCCCGGCCAGTTCGCGCAACATGCCCTCGATGGCACCGTTGTCGATCTCGTTGCCGCCACCCAGCACGTGACCGAAGGCGCCGCGATGCAGTTGTGGCTTCTTCGAAGGGTTGTGGCAGACAGGCGCCACGCCGACCCAGCATGCATGGCGCGCACGGGTCATCGCGACGTACAGCAGGCGCAGGTCTTCCTGCAGCGCCGCACGCTCGGCTGCTTCCTTGGCTTCGCGCACGGGCTCGCCGGCGCCATCGTGACTGGCGGCCAACAATTCCAGTTGGGCGCCGGCGCCGTCGTGATAGCGATAGCCCTGGCCCGCACGGGCACTCCCCGACGCGCAGGCGAAGGGCAGGAACACGAGCGGATATTCCAGGCCCTTCGACTTGTGGATCGTGACGACCTTGACCAGGTCGTCGTCGCTTTCCAGGCGGACGATCTGGTCGTCGCCATGGTGGGTGGATGTGTCGGCGATGCGCTCCGACAGGTGGCGGATCAGCGCCTGCTCACCTTCGATGGTGGCGGCGGCTTGCTGCAGCAACTCCGCCAGGTGCAGCAGGTTGGTCAGCGAACGCTCGCCACCCGGCGCCTCGAGCAAGCGAGCCGGCAAATCGAAGACATGGAGGAAGCGATGCAGCATCGCGAGCACCCCGCCCCTGCGCCAGGTCTCGCGCAGTTCGAACAGCTGCTGGCCGCGCCTTTCCCAGTGTCGTTCGTCCACGTTGAGGCGTTCGAGCTCGGCATACCCGAGGTCGAGGCTGCGCGTCGCGAGCGCGGCGCGCATCGCCGTGTCCGACGCGGGCTCCGCCACCGCCCGTAACCAGAGCAGCACGTCGTGCGCCTCGATGCTGTCGAGCACGGAATCGCGATCGGACAGGAAGACGCTGCGCACGTTGCGCCGCGCGAGCGCCGTGCGCATCTCGGCTGCTTCGTTGTGACTGCGCACGAGGACGGCGATATCCGCCGGCCTGAGCGGCGCGAACGTGCTTTCATCGGACAGGAAGCCGCACTGGCCACGCTCCGCCGCCTGCAACAGATCGACGATGCCGGCCGCGCACGCACCGGCCATCTGCTCGCGATACACGCGTACGCCTACCGGCGCCTCGTCATCGAGCAACCAGAGGCGCAACGCGGGTTGGGGCTGTCCCTCGACCACGAAGGTTTCCGGCCGCCCGCGCGCTCTCACGGGGACGAAGGGCAAACCGCGATCGGCGAAGTGGAACGCGCCCGTGGCATGCCGCTCCGCATACCCGAAGACCGCGTTCACCGCGGCCACCATGCCTTCGCTGGATCGATGGTTTGTATCGAGGCTGTAGTGCGGTGGTTGCGCTTCGCCGCGCGCGGTGAGGTAGGTATGGATGTCCGCGCCGCGGAAGGCATAGATCGCCTGCTTCGGATCGCCGATCAGCAACAGGCCCACCGACGGCACGCCCGCATACACGGCCCGGAAGATCCGGTACTGGAGCGGGTCGGTATCCTGAAATTCATCGATCAGCGCCAGTGGGAACTGCTCGCGCAGCGTCGCCGCCAGGCCAGCTCCGGATGGCGACGCCAGCGCGAGGTCGAGGCGCAGCAAAAGATCATCGAAACCGATCTGCGCACGGCGGCGCTTCTGTGCGGCGAATCGCTCACGCACCCATTGCAAGGCATCGGCAAGCACGGCATGGCGAACCGGAACCTTTCCCGCCTGCCATTCCTGCCAGCGTTCGAGCGCCGCGAATGCGGGATGGGCCGGCGGGGTCTTGCCCTTGGCGGTGGCCTTGACGAGGCGGCTCGTGGCATAGCGCGCGATGTCGAAACCGGCCGCGTCTCCGCTCGATGTCCAGCGGCGCATCGCGGCCATATCCTCCGGCATGCGCTCGGGCTTGTACCAGCCGTTGTGCAGGACCTTGTCGCGCGTGGCCGCGAAAATCATCGCCTCGATCGCATCCGCATCCGCCGCCCACGTCGAGGCGGCGTCGCTGTTCCGACGCGCCGCTTCCTCATCCCAGGCCGCGCGCCCGGCAAGGATGGCGGCGATATCCACCACCTCGGGCAGCACTTCCCCGTTGACCCGCAAGGTGGTTTCGCCGCCGGCGAGAAGTGGCCGCAGCGAACGCGACAAGGCGTCGGGGGAAGTCCACTCCTCGATGACCGGCGCCAGCCGCGCCTCGTCGAGCGGATAGAAGGCCTGGCGCCAGTAGTCGCGCACGCACTCGGCGAGTAACTCGCTCTCGTCGGGCTCCAGCGTCTGCGCGAACGCATGGCCGCTGCCGAACGCGTGCTGGGTCAGCATGCGCTGGCTCCAGCCATGGATGGTGAAGATGGCCGCTTCGTCCATCCATTGCGCGGCCAGTTCCAACCGGCGCGCGCACGCCGCATGGCGCTCTGCCGGCTGGGTATCCAGCAAGCCGGCGAGGAACGGCTCGCCGGAATGGCCATCGCGGAAGGCGCGCGCCGCGTCCACGAGCCGCGTGCGGATGCGTTCGCGCAATTCCTGCGTGGCCGCCTCGGTGAACGTCACGACGAGGATCTGCGGGGGCAGCAGTGGTTCGGCGATGCCGTGGCCGAGCACGGCGCGCACGTAGAGCGCCGCGATGGTCCAGGTCTTGCCGGTACCCGCGCTCGCCTCGATCAGGCGCACGCCATCGAGCGGCATCGACAGGGGTTGCAGCGGCTGCACGTTCGCGCTCATGCGGACTCCACGCGCAGGCAGCCGACGACATCACGGTACGGTTGCAGCCAGCGCTCGAAGCCCGCCTGTTCCAGCGTGACAAAATCGGGATACGCGCGAAGCAGGTAGGGATCGCCGTCCACCTCGCCGCGCGAACGCTCGTGCACGCCGTCGTATGTCCGGCGCGCCGCCGCGGCGGCTTCGTCAGGCGAGGCCGTGGCGAGCGCCGCCAGCGCCGTTCGCACGGCGACCGGCAGAGGCGCGCGCATGCCTTCGAGCCACGCGCGTACCAGTGTCTCCAGCATGGCCATGGCATGGGTGGCATCGATGGGCGCCAGGATCGCCGTGGCGTCCGGCCCGATGTAACGTGTTTCCAACGCGAGGCCGGCGGCCTGTGCGACGAGGTGATCGACCCACGGCATCACCAGCCGGTGCGCATGCACGGTACCTTCGTTGTCCAGCACGTTGGACGGAGACAACAGGAAGGCGGCGAGCCGTCCCTCCCTGTCGGCGCGAAGATCCGCCAGCCAGTCCTCGATGACGATACCCGCGGCCTCGATGCGAACCTCTCGCTTGCCTGCATCCAGCGGCCACGCACGCCGTTCGGCGGTGAAGCGCGCGAACACGGTCGTCGCGGTTGCTTCGATCTCTCGGCGCACCGGCCCGGCGAAGCCGCCCATCGGGAACAGGCCGCTGCGTTGCAGACGGGCCGTGGCGGCATCGATCGACGACCCGGCATCGCCCTCCGTGTGAATCGCGGCACGCAACACCGCGTCGGTCATGCTGAAACGGTCTAACCCATCGATGGCGAATGGCTCGAGTTCATCCGTCGCCGCCTCCACCGCGTCGAAGCGGACGCCCAGGCGCGACTGGAAGAACTCGCGGACGGGATGGCGCAGGAAACGGCGCAGCACGGCGAGACCGAGCGGGCGCTCGACGGACACGGGCGGCAAAGCGTCGTCCATCACTCGTTCGGCGCCGTCATGGGCTTGCCGCCACTCACGTGCATAGGTGAAGAGCCTTTCGTCTCCGGTGCCGAAATAGGCGCGACTGAATGGTTGTAGCGGATGCTCCACCGTGATGCGCGGCAGCAAGGGACCACCATCGCCCGCTTGCCACCCCGCGGCGAGATAATCGCGTAGCTGCCCCACCAGCACCGAAGGCGCGCGTTCGGCGTTGTCCCGCGCGCTGCGTCCGACCCATCCGATGTGCAACGCATCCCGTGCGGAAAGCAGAGCTTCGAGGAACAGGTAGCGGTCGTCCTCGCGCCGCGAGCGGTCGCCAGGACGCCACGCCCCGGACCGCGACATCAGGTCGAAATCCATCGGCGGACGTGCGCGCGGATAATCGCCGTCGTTCATGCCCAGCAGGCATACGAGGCGGAACGGAATCGCCCGCATCGGCATCAGGGTGCCGAAACTCACGGCACCGGCGAGGAAGCGCTTCGACAGGCCACCGTCGTCGAGTTGTCCCAGCCAGGCCTCGCGCACGACATCCACGGGGAGCGCCTCATCGAACGCGGCTTCCGCGCAGGCGCGCTCCCAGGCGTCCAGGGCTTCGTGCAGGCGCTGGATGCGCATGCTGTCGTCGGGCTCGGCCGCTTCGAAGAACTCGCGCATCAGCGCGCGCAGCCGGAGGGCCCATGTGGCGGGGGGCGCTGGCTCAGCCATCGATCGCCAGTGCGTACCGAGGCTGTCCAGCAAGTCGGACAGCGGCCCGACCAGGCCCGCGTCGAGCCCACCGACCTCGTCATACGGTTCGATGTCACCCCACGCCTCGCCACGCCCGACGGCGTACCCCAACAACATGCGCCTGAGGCCGAAGCGCCACGTGTTCTGTTCGAGGGCGGGAAGCCCCAACGACGCCCGTTGCGCGGCGTCGAGCCCCCAACGGATGCCTGCGCCTTCGATCCAGCGATGCACGAGCGGCAAGTCGTCCTCGCCGAGTCCGAAGCGTTTGCGTATCGCCGGCACGTCGAGCAGGTCGGCGAGGTCGCCGGCGGCGAAGCGCGACTCGGTCATGCCCAGCAACATGTCGAGCGCCATCACCAGCGGCACGGTCCCACGCGAGGCGCGGTCGGCCACGCTGAAGGGAATGTAACGCGGGTCGTCGCGTGGCACGCGGCCGAACACCGCATCGATGTGCGGTCCGTAGGTTTCGATGTCGGGCACCATCACGATCATGTCGCGCGGCAGGATCGGGGCTCCCTCGCGCGCCGAGGCCTCGAAACGCGCCAGCAACTGATCGTGGAGGATCTCCACCTCACGCTGCGGACCGTGAGCGACATGGAAGGCGATGCTGGTGTCGCCCGGGTCGACCGTCGCGGGCGTCGCCGGCACGGGATCCAGGTCGAGGATCGCCGCCTGTACCTTGCCGAGCAAGCGCCGTGACGATGGCTCGGCGAACAGGTCGATGCGCTGGTCCCATGCGGTGAAGCGTTCGCGGTAACTCTCCGGATGATCGAACTCATCGAGCATGCGGATGTAATCACGGCCCTGCTTGCCCCACGCCGCAAGCAACGGATTCGCGTGCAGATGCATGTCCGCGTCGGAGGGCAAGGCCGGCATGCCCGGTTTCAGTGCCTGACGCCGCCGTTCGGCACGCAGCAACTCACGGTCGTCGACGATGTCGGCCCAGTAGTGGCGGCATGGATTCATCACCACCAGCAACACCTGCGACCAGCGTGAGATGGCGGACAGCGCCTCCAGTGTCTGCCGGGGCAGCGACGACATGCCGAACACCACGATCCGCCTCGGCAGCGCCGCCGGCCGCGAGGTGGCCGATGCGATCGTTGCCAGGAACCGTTCGTGCACGGCCGCGCGATGGCCATCGGCCTCGCCAGCCCCCACGTCGTCCAGCAGGCGCCGCCACAACGCGGCCTGCCAGCGGTCGCCAGCGGAGAGAACGGGAGCCCCGCCACGGGCATCGCGCATCACATCGCGCCCGGCTGCCCAGTCGTCCAGCCAATCGGCCCGGTACACCTGGTACTGGTCGTAAAGATCGGCGAGCCGCTCGGCGAGCTGGTGGCATTTACGTGGATCGTCCTCCCGCCCGAGGTAAGCGGCGAGCGACTCGAACCCGGCCTCTTCCGCCAGCGATGGCAACAGGCGCATGAGGCGCCAGACCAGTCGCGATTTGTCGAAGGGAGATTCCTGCGGCACCGCGTCGCGCCCGAGCACCGCGCGATAAGCCTTCCAGAGGAAGCGGCCGGGAAGCTGCACGTTCACCGCCGCCGCGATGCCCAGGCCGCCCTCGTCGACCGCGCGTGCCAACGCCATCTGGAACCACTGCGCGATACCGTTCGACTGGACCAGCACCCACTCGTCCTCGAGCGGCGCCAGCGGCGCGCGCCGAAGCCACGCGACCAGGACGTCGCGCAATTCCTCAAGGCGGTTGCCGTGCAGGACCATCAGGCCCGGCGCGATCTCGTCCACGTCGTTCAACGGGCGGCTCCAGGGCGAAAAACGTCAGCGTGGATCATCGCCGATCCACGTCTCGCCGGGCGAGACTTCAGAACGGCTTGGCGACGACGAGGAAGACGATCGCGAGCAGCACCAGCACCGGCAATTCGTTGAAGATGCGCAGCGTCTTCGTCGGCGGCAGCACGCCACCGGCGATGCTGCGCTTGAGCAGGCGGCCCGACCATATGTAATAGCCGAGCATGACGGCGACGAGCGCCAGCTTCGCATGCAGCCAACCGCCCTCGATGTGGAAATACAGCCAGAGGACGAGCCCGAACAGGAAGGCCAGTCCGAACATGTTGTGGCCGAACTTGTACAGGCGGCGGCCCATGAGTTCGAGCCGCGCCTTCACCGCGGGCTCGCTGCCGGCCTCGGCGATGTTGACCAGGATGCGCGGCAGGTAGAACACGGTCGCCATCCAGGCGATCACGAAGACGATATGCAGGGACTTGATCAGCGGGTAGGCCAGCACCGGCAGCGCTCCGTCGGGAAAGGCCATAGTTTAGGCAATAAAAAAGGAGCCGAGGGCTCCTTTTTGCGATCTTCGTGCCACTCGCCTGAGGGAAAGTGGTGGGCGGTACAAGGATCGAACTTGTGACCCCTACCATGTCAAGGTAGTGCTCTACCGCTGAGCTAACCGCCCGAAGAGCTGCGCAGTTTACCGGCCGCCGCACGGCTCCGCAAGGGTCCGGCCCGGATTTTTTACCGGCCCGGGACTCATGGCGGGAGTCAGCGCAGCGCCCGCTCGCGCAGGCGGTGGATCTCGTCGCGGATCTTGCCCGCCTCCTCGAACTCCAGGTTCTGGGCATGCTTGTACATGCGGGCCTCGAGCTTCTTGATGGCCGCGCCGGCCTGCTCCGGGCTAAGGGCCGCGTAGTCGGCGGCCTCCTCGGCCACCTTCTTCGCCGCTTCGCGGGCCTTCCTGCCCTTGCCGCCGCGCGAACCGACGTCGGCGCGGGCGCCTTCCATGATGTCCGCGATGCGGCGCACGACCGTGGTCGGCGTGATGCCGTGGGCGGCGTTGTATTCGATCTGCTTCTCGCGGCGGCGGGCGGTCTCGTCGATCGCGTCCCTCATCGAGCCGGTGATCTCGTCGCCGTAGAGGATCGCCTTGCCACGCACGTTGCGCGCCGCGCGGCCGATCGTCTGGATGAGCGAGCGGGTCGAGCGCAGGAAGCCTTCCTTGTCCGCGTCGAGGATCGCCACCAGTGAGACCTCGGGCATGTCGAGGCCTTCACGCAGCAGGTTGATGCCCACCAGCACGTCGAATTCGCCCAGGCGCAGGTCGCGAATGATCTCGGTGCGCTCCACGGTGTCGATGTCGGCATGCAGGTAACGCACCTTCACGTCCTGCTCGGACAGGTAGTCCGTGAGGTTCTCGGCCATCCGCTTGGTCAGCGTGGTCACCAGCACGCGGTCGCCCAGCGCGACCCGCTTGTGGATCTCGCCCAGCAGGTCGTCCACCTGGGTACGCACCGGACGCACCTCCACCTCGGGATCGATCAGGCCGGTCGGGCGCACCACCAGTTCCACCACGTTGTCGTCGGAACGTTCCAGCTCGTACTTCGCAGGCGTCGCCGACACGTAGATCGCACGGGGCGCACGACGCTCCCATTCCTCGAAGCGCAGCGGCCGGTTGTCCATCGCCGAAGGCAGGCGGAAACCGAACTCCACCAGGGTCTCCTTGCGCGAGCGGTCGCCCTTGTACATCGCGCCCAACTGCGGCACGGTCACATGCGATTCGTCCACCACCATCAACGCGTCCGGCGGCAGGTAATCGAACAGCGTCGGCGGCGGCTCGCCCGGGCCGCGGCGGGTCATGTGGCGCGAGTAGTTCTCGATGCCCTGGCAGAAACCCACCTCGGCCATCATCTCCAGGTCGAATCGCGTGCGCTGCTCCAGGCGCTGGGCCTCGACCAGTTTATTGTCGCGATACAGCTGCTCCAGGCGCTCGGAAAGCTCGACCTTGATCGTCTCCATCGCGTTCAGCACGCTCTGCCGCGTGCTCGCGTAATGGGTCTTCGGATACACGGTGTAGCGCGGCACCTTGCGCAGCACCTCGCCGGTCAGCGGATCGAACAGGGAGAGGTTTTCCACGTCGCCGTCGAACAACTCGATGCGCAACGCCTCGGATTCCGACTCCGCGGGGAACACATCGATGACCTCGCCGCGCACACGGTACGTACCGCGGCGCAGTTCCATTTCGTTGCGCACGTATTGCAGTTCGGTGAGCTGGCGGATCAACGCGCGCTGCTCGATGTGCTCGCCGCGCGACAGGATCAGGCGGAGGCTCATATAGTCTTCGGGATCACCGAGACCGTAGATCGCGGACACCGTGGCGACGATCAGTGAATCCCGCCGCGACAACAGGGCCTTGGTCGCGGCCAGGCGCATCTGCTCGATGTGGTCGTTGATGCTCGAATCCTTCTCGATGAAGGTGTCCGAGGCCACGACGTAGGCTTCCGGCTGGTAGTAGTCGTAGTAGCTGACGAAGTACTCCACCGCGTTGTGCGGGAAGAACTCCTTGAACTCGCCGTACAGCTGCGCGGCAAGCGTCTTGTTGGGCGCCAGCACAATGGTCGGTTTCTGGATCTTCTCGACCACGTTGGCGATCGTGAAGGTCTTGCCCGAGCCGGTGACGCC
Organism: Luteibacter sp. W1I16; assembly: GCF_050434905.1. NCBI lineage: Bacteria > Pseudomonadati > Pseudomonadota > Gammaproteobacteria > Lysobacterales > Rhodanobacteraceae > Luteibacter > Luteibacter sp. W1I16. The sequence goes on along the minus strand of NZ_JBNDJJ010000001.1, from coordinate 3,509,729 downwards.
CAGGAGGGTCTGCGCGGCGAGTCCGGATTCGAAGCCTTCGGTGAGGCGGCGGATGGCCTCGGGCTGGTCGCCGGCGGGCTTGTACGGGGAAACGAGCTGGAAGCGATCGGTCATGGCTGACGATATGCAGGTTTGGATGCCAAGTTTAAAGCGCCAGCGCCTACACGCCGTGACGCGCCGCACCGATGGGTCGGCGCGCGGGCAGAGGGCAAGCTCGGGCGCCACCCAGTGCCCTTCCCATGCCCCGCCACCGTTCACACGGCTTCACCTGGACCGAACTGCTGGCCGTCATGGCCGTGACCGGCGTGCTCGCTAGTGTCGCGCTGCCGGCCCTGGGCGAGGCCCTTGCCCGCCACCGGCTCCGCGCGACGGCCGACGCCCTGATGGATGCCCTGGCCCGGACGCGCGCCACCGCCGTCCGCAGGAACCACCCCACCGTCCTCTGTGCGAGTCGCGACGGTCGCGCGTGCTCGCCTTCGTCCGACTGGACCCGGGGCTGGATCGGCTGGGACGACGATCAGCGCACGGTGTTCGAGTCGATGGAGCCTCTCGACGATGCGCTATCGGCCGCCCGCCGTCCGGGCCGCCAAGCCTTCACGTTCGGCCCGGATGGCACCTGCCCCGCCAGCAACCAGACCATCACGCTCTGCGTGCACGGCCGCCCCGCCACCGCCGTCTCGATCGTCGTCGCGCTTTCAGGCCGCGCGCGGCGCAAAACCGCCACGCCCGAGGACGCCGCCGCGTGTGCGCGCCCGCTGTCACGAAAACGTTAAGAGCGCTTGACAGCCCCTCCCCACTTCCACAAAATACGTGGCTCCCCGCCCGAATAGCTCAGCCGGTTAGAGCACTTGACTGTTAATCAGGGGGTCGTTGGTTCGAGTCCAACTTCGGGCGCCAGGTTTTGAAAGGGTCTGCAGCGATGCAGGCCCTTTTTTCTTGGTAGCGGGAGCGAAGAACCTTTTCTTTGGCTGCCCGTCTATTCCGCCCGAACCGCCGCGAGTAAATCCGCCCGCCCGTATGGCTTCTGCAAGCGCGCGCGAACGCCAGGCGTGTCACCAGGCAATTCGGCGTAACCACTGGCCAGGATCACGTGGATGTCCGGGTGCGAATCCGCCAGGTGCGACGCCAGTTCCGCGCCCGTCATGCCCGGCATGGCGTGGTCGGTGACGACGATGGAGAACGGCGACGTTCCATCGATAAGCTTCAGAGCCTGCAACGCGGACGACGCGCCCACGGCGTCGTAGCCTTCGAAAGAGAGCATCTCGACCGTCGTCGACAACACGAGTGGATCGTCGTCGACCACCAGGACGGACGTCGCGTTGGCGGCGACGGGCATGGCACCGGCCGACGACGGTTCCTGCACCGACACATCCGTCTTGTCAGTCGCCGAGCGTTCGCCCGGCCGCACCACCTGGTTGGCCACGGGAAGCCACATGTCGACGACGGTGCCCTCGTTCCGTGAACTGCTGAGGCGCAAGGCGCCTCCGCACTGCTGGACGATGCCATGCACCATGGACAGCCCCAGACCCGTGCCTTTGCCCACGCCCTTGGTGGTGAAGAAGGGTTCGGTCGCCCGGGCCAATGTCGCCGGATCCATGCCCTCGCCCGTATCGGTGATGGAAAGCCGAACGTAGTCACCGGGAGGAAGGCCCAGGGCATCGGGATCGCGGACGACTTCGGCGCGCCCCGAGATCGTGACCGTTCCGCCATCAGGCATCGCGTCGCGCGCATTGACGCCCAGGTTCAGCAGGCAGAGCTCGAACTGGTTCGGGTCCACCAGCACGGCCGGCAACGACAACGGAAAACTCGCCTCGACCACGACGGAGGGACCGAGCGACGTGCGCATGAGATCGGACATGCCGTAGACCAGGTCCGCCAGGTTCACCGGCTCCAGGTGCAATTGCTGGCGCCGGGCGAAGGCGAGCATGCGCTGCGTGAGCGCCACGCCCCGGCGAACGCCGCTCAAGGCATTCGTGACGAGCGTACGAGCCTTTGCAGGAAGATCCTGTCGCTGGGTCAGCAGTTCCAGGTTGCCATGGATGGCCATGAGCAGGTTGTTGAAATCGTGCGCCACGCCGCCGGTGAGCTGGCCGACCGCCTCGAGCTTCTGCGACTGGAACAAGGCCTCCCGAGCCTGCTCGAGGGCGCGGGCGGCGTTGCGCTGCTCCGTGACGTCGCGCGTGACCTTCGCGAAGCCGACGAACTTGCCCGACTCGTCGTCGATGCGATCGAGCACCACGTGGGCCCAGAAACGGCTGCCGTCCTTGCGCACGCGCCAGCCTTCGGTTTCCAGGCGCCCCACCTCTTTCGCCGCTTGCAGGTTCGACCATGGCTCACGGCGGGCGACATCGTCCGGCGCGAAAAAGGCGGAATAATGCCTTCCGATGATCTCTTCGGGCAGGTAGCCCTTGATCCGCTCGGCGCCGGAGTTCCAGCTGGAGACGTTACCCTCGGGATCGAGCATGTAGATGGCATAGTCCGCCACCCCCTGGACCAGGAGGCGGAACTGTTCGTGGCTGCGTCGGAGTTCTTCTAGGTCGTCGTGCTTCATCAGTGGCCCCTGGCTCAGCGCGGCAACCTACCGACGTGCTGCTCACAAAAATGTGAAGTCGCTTTCACGGTCGGCAGACGGCTTGGCATCAGCTGTCGATCTGGGTGATGGAGGCCACCCGGCCCTTGACCACCTCGAACTGGATCGACTTGCCGCGCTGGAAGTATTCAAGCCGGTAGCCTTCCAGCCCGCCGTGGCGGGTTTCGATCGGTGTCTCGCGATCCGGTTTGCCAGCGACCTGGCGGAGACGGCCCTCGCTGTCGCCGGTGGAGACGACCTGCGAGCCGAAACGGTAGGTGTCCGCGGCGGCGGCACCGATGGAAAAAACGGCGAGGATGATCGTAGCGGCGACACGCTTCATGGCGGGCTCCTTGTCTGCGTTGGCACGGAGCGTATACCCCGGTAGCCGCCCAGCCAAGATGGCGGCCCCCTCGCCCCTGCCGGGGTCAGGCTTTCGACACGTGGGTATTGCCCGCGATGAACCAGCGCCAGAGCAGGTCCGTGCCTTCACGGATGCCGATACGCGCCGAGCCCGGCACGAATTCCGGCGGTGGCATGCCATCGTCCACCACGGTGTACCCATCGCGCGCCCTCACCAGGTCGATGCCGTTCTGCGCCCCGGTGATTCCAAGGGCCTGGGTGAGCCGCGCAGGCCCGCTGCAAAGTTCTCGATCACGGCGGGCCTTGGGCCGCGCCTGGCGCATGAGGTCGATTCCGGCCAGCGGCTCTAGCGCGCGGATGAGCACGCCCGCCCCCTCCCCGTCGTCGCCGCAGACGGTGTTGCAGCACCAATGCATCCCATAGGTGAAGTACACATACATGTGCCCGGGCGGCCCGAACATGACGGCGTTGCGTTTGGTCTTTCCGCGATACGTGTGCGCCGCCGGGTCGATCGCGCCGCAGTACGCTTCCACTTCCACGATGCGTCCCGCACGGCCATCGGCGCACGCCAGCACCTTGTTGAGCAACTGCGGGCCCACGACACGTGGGTCACGATGGAAGAAAGAGCGCGGAAGGATGTCGCCAGGCCAGCGAGGTCGACGGGGTGCCATCAGGTCTCCGGGGTCTCGCCATCGGTATCCGGATCGGGCCCCGGCCTCTCGACCGGCTCGTGATCGTAAGGCGGCGGCGAGGTGCCGGGCAGCGGCTTCTCGCTGTCCGGCACGGGACGATGCGGTCGTGGCATGACGTTCTCCTGTGGCGCGTACGCCGATCAGAATACGCCAAGCAACCAGCAGATCAGGACGATGGCGAGGATGACGCCGATACCGCCGCTCGGACCGTAGCCCCACGAACTGGAGTAACCCCAGGTCGGAAGGCCGCCGATGAGGGCGATGATGAGGACGATGATAAGGATGGTGACCAGCATGGACGTCTCCCCGCAGTGGACTGTGAGCGCATCGTCGCGCGCGCCACCGTCTAGGAGGCGTGACGCGGGCCGCCTCGTTCCGCGTCACGTTCAGCGAACGGACGGCCGGCGCCCGCAAGCCACCGGCCGGTGTATCAGGTGCGAACCACGTAGCAGGGCTCGTACGCCGTGCCGCCGGGGAGCTTCATGCGGTGCTGTTCGACGAAGGCCTTCAGCAGGTCGTCCAGCGCACGCATGATGTCGGTCTCGCCGTCGATCACGAAGGGACCGCGTGCCTCGATGGCCTTGACGCCTTCTTCCTTCACGTTGCCCGCGACGATGCCTGAGAACGCGCGGCGGAGATCAGCGGCCAGCTCGTGCCGCGGACGGTCGCGATGCAGGGCGAGCCCGGCCATCGCTTCGTGGGTCGGACGGAACGGCTGCTGGAAGGACAACGGGATGTCGAGCGCCCAGTTGAAGAAGAAGGCGTCCTTGTTGTCCAGCCGGTGGTTGCGCACCTTGTCGATGCCCGAGACCATGGCATGCGCCACCGCGGCGGGATCGTCGATGATGATCTTGTAGTGCTTCGCCACGTCGTCGCCGAGCGCGAGGCGCAGGAAGCGGTCGATCTGCTCGAAGTAGGCAGCCGAATTCTGCGGGCCGGTGAAGATCAGCGGGAACGGAATGCCCTTGTTCTGCGGCAACAGGAGAATGCCGAGCATGTAGAGGATTTCTTCCGCCGTGCCGACGCCGCCGGGGAACACGATGATGCCGTGGCCGAGACGGACGAAGGCCTCGAGGCGCTTCTCGATGTCCGGCATGATCACCAGGTTGTTGACGATCGGGTTCGGCGATTCGGCCGCGATGATGCCCGGCTCGGTCACGCCGATATAGCGATTGCCCTTGCGGCGTTGCTTCGCGTGGGCGATGGTCGCGCCTTTCATCGGACCCTTCATCGCACCCGGACCGCAGCCCGTGCAGATGTCCAGGCTGCGCAGGCCGAGTTGGTAACCGACGCGCTTGGTGTACTCGTATTCGTCGCGCGAAATGGAATGGCCACCCCAGCAGACCACGAGGTTCGGGTCCACCTGCGGACGCAGGATGCGCGAATTACGCAGGATCTCGAACACGGCATGCGTGATGCCGACGGTGTCGTCCAGGTCGAACGCGCCGGTTTCCAGCTGCGTCGACACGTAGACGATATCGCGTACCACGGCCACGAGCAGTTCATTGATGCCGCGGATGATGCGGCCATCGACGAAGGCCTGCTCCGGCGCGTTCTTCAGTTCGATCTTGATGCCGCGATCTTCTTGCAGCACCTGCACGTCGAAGTCCGGGTACTGCTCGAACATCGAGCCCGGATCGTCGGAAAGGTTGCCCGAGGTCAGCACCGCCAGCGCGCAACGGCGCAGCAGCTGATGCAGCCCGGACCCGCTCGCGTCGCGCAGGCGCGCGACTTCGTTACGGGAGAGGATGTCGAGACCGCCGGCCGGCGAGACACGCGCACTGACGGTCTTGCCGGAAACCGGATCCCCGAACTGGATGGCATTCATGGAGTTACTGTCCTTCTGACCGCGAATTAGCGGCGAACCCCGCCCCGGGGTGGGAGCGGACCGCCTAGGATCACGCGTCCGGCGCCAAGGGGTCAAGACCGGCGCCCGCCGCCTCAAAAAGAAGGCCGGCACCCTCGCGGGTACCGGCCTCCGGGTCACGCAGCGAATCCTTCGCTTAGAACGTGTAGCGCACGGTCAGCATGGCGGACCAACGCGAGACCGGGTTGACCTTGGTCGCGCTGTTGTCGGTCGGGGCGTCGTAGATGCCCTTCAGGCCCGGCTGGTAATTACCGTTGGCGTCGGTCGGCAGGTTGTAGATGTACTTGCCCGTGGTCGGGTCCACGCCACCGAAGTTGGCGAGGTTACGGGTGTACGGGAAGCCGATGTACGACTGCTGGCCCCAATCCTTGTTCACCAGGTTCAGGAAGTTGTAGATGTCGAGACGGATCTCGCCCTTGTTGCCCTTGAAGATGCCGGGCACTTCCTGGCTCAGGCTCAGATCGATCTGGTTGACCCAGGCCGACGTCGCACCGTTGCGCTTGGCAACCTTGCCCTGCTCCTTGCGCAGGTAGTTATCGTTCTGGATGAAGTCGTAGAACTGGTTGACCAGCTGCTGCGAAGCCGCCGCCGTGCCGCCGGAGTTGCGGAAGATCGTGCCGTCGCCGCGGGTCGGGATGTACGCCAGGTCCTTCGAATAGCTGTCGCCGTTCGAATCGTTGCCGAAGATCCAGCTATACGGCACGCCCGTGTGGCCGTCGTAGAACATGCTGACGGTGGTGGCGTAGTCGCCGAAGAAGTTGTGCTGCCACGTGATCGACGCGTTGAGGCGCTTCGAGATGTTGGTGTTCGCCGTGGAAGCAACGTCCTCGTTCGGGTTGTACCAGGCGCTGTTCGAGTAGTTCGACGTGGCCTGGCTGGACGTGCCCGGGTTGACCTCGGTCGAGTGGCCGCCGGTCGCCGCGACGCTCCAGGACCAGCCATCGGCCATCGGCTTCGAGAACGAAAGCGTGACGGTGTCCGCGCCACCCTTCTTCGTGTTGGTCAGGTAGGTGACACCCTGGGCGAAGCGATTGTCACGGCGGGCGCGAGCGAACGAACCACCCGTGTTGGAACCGGTGAGGTTCTGGCCGCAGTTGACGCCAGTCGGGCCGCCAACAGGCGTCGCCCCACCGATACAGCCGTTATAGGTGAAGCGACCATCCGGCATCACGCCCGTCGGAGCGCCCAGGTTGAGGTTCTGGTAGAGGATGCCGTCCTGAACATCGAGATGCTGCCATTCGATGCTGGCGATGATGCCCTGCCACGGCAGCTCGCGATCGAAGGCCAGCGACGACTTCCAGACACTCGGCAGGTTGAAGTTCTTGTCGACGGTATCGACAGCCTGCTGCGGAATGGTTCCGTTGCCGGTGGTCGGCTGATTGAACGGATTCGGGCTGAACTGCGGGCACGGCACGCTCTGACGACCCAGGAGGCACGTGACGCCGTCGGCCTGTCGATCGTACGAGTACGTGGCGATGTTGATGCCGTTGTTCTGGTACGGGTTCGTCATCCAAACGGTCGGCGGATCGGACTGGAACAGGCCAACGCCGCCGCGCAGCTGGGTCTTGTATTCGCTGTCGAAGGTGTAGTTGAACGACAGGCGTGGCTCAACCAGTTGCGTACCGTTGATGGTGTTCGCGTTACTGAAGCCGTACGCCGACTGGAACGTCGGGTTGTAAAGCGGCTTGTCGTCCGTCAGGTACTTGTTGACGCGGAAGCCGTATTGCACGGACAGGTTGTCCGTTGCCTGCCAGGTATCCTGCAGGAAGAACGTGTGACGGCGCAGTTCCCACTGGGCGGCGATATCGTTGAGCGAGTAGCCCTGCGCAGGCCGGTACAACGAGTAATTGCTGTACAGACCGCTGCCGAAGTTGGCGACACCGTTGTTGCCGAACGTGTACGCACCGAACTCGGTACGGCCGAACAGGTTGTAGATGCGGTTACGCTCCCACTCGAAGCCACCCTTGATGGTGTGGTCGCCGAGATACAGCGTACCTGCCCACATCGCGTTGAGGCTCTTCACCGACGCGGAGTTGTAGTGGCTGAACTGGTCTTCGCCGAGGTTGATCGTCGGACCGGTGGGGCTGGTCGTGAAACCCGTGTTGTTCAGGCGCACGGTGATCTGCGGCTGCTGGTTATCCACTGAACGGTTGAGCTGGTAGTCGCTGTAGCCGACCTTGGTCTCCGACGAGAACACGTCGTTCCAGTCGTCGAACGACTGCAACGTATAGTTCTTGATATCGGTGTTGACCGTGTACCAGTAGCTCGACAGGCCGATCGACGAGGTGCCGTTGCCCTGCGGGTTAGGCTTGGTTTCCTTGGTACGCGAGTACGCAAGGTTCATGCGGTGACCGTCGGTGATGTTCCAGTCGATCTTCGCGATGTAGCGCTTGTCTTCCAGCGTACCGGCGTTGGCACCGGTCGAACCCGGAACGAGACCGAGGCCGTTGGCGGCATTGATGATGCTCTGCAGGTCGCCCGGCGACACCTTGTTGATCGTCGAGTTGGTCAGCGTCGGATCGAGGCCGTTGACGGCGCCCGAGCTCAGCCCGGTGACTTCTTCCTTCTCATAGCCGGCGAAGAAGAACAGCTTGTCCTTGATGATCGGGCCGCCGACGGTGGCACCGGCCGTCCAGTTACGGTCGAACTCGGTGTAGTCGCGGTTGTCGTCGAGCCAGCCGGCCTTGCCGACCATGCTGCTGGCGTTCTTGAAGCCGTAGTAGACCGAACCGTGGAAGTCGTTGGTACCCGACTTCGTCACCGCGTTGATTTCGGCACCGACGGTATCGGAAGCGACGTCGTAGTTGGCGGTCGAGATGTTGAACGAGTCGATCGTGTCGAGCGACACCGGGGAGCCGACGGTCGGCATGCCGGTGGAGTTCAGGCCGAACGGGTCGCCCACGCCAAGGCCGTCGACCTTGATGTTGTTGAGACGGGTGTTCTGGCCGTTGGCCGAGATGGCGCCGGTGCCGTGGTCGACGTTGACGCGCGGGTCGCGGCGGGCGATGTCGGCGATGTTGCGGCTCGGCGACGGAGCGGCCTTCAGCTCGCGCTGCGAGATGTTGGTGCCCAGGCCCTTGTTCTCGGAGGTGAACTGGCCGGACACGGCCGACACGGTGACCGCGCCCAGCGCGGTGGCATCGGCGGCGCTGGCTGCGCCCACGGTCAGGTTCACCGCGGTGTCGCTACCCAGCTGCAGGTAGACGTTGTCCTGGCGAACCGACGGGCTGCCTTCCTTCGTCGCGGTCACGTCGAACGGACCGCCGACGCGCAGGCCCTGCGCCGAGTAACGGCCGCTCGCGTCAGTGGTGGTGGTCTTCGTGGTGCCCGAGGGCTCGTGGACGATCACGACGGTGGCGTTGGCCACCGGCTGGCCGGCGGCGTCCAGCACGCGGCCGCTGATCGTCGAGGACGTTTCCTGCGCGAACGCAGGCACCGCGAAGAGCGATGCGATCGCCAGCGGCAGGAGTTTGGCGCGGATTCGGCTATTCATCTAATGGTCGACCCTGTGGCTTGCAACGAAAAAAGTTTTGGCCAAACGAATGGCTACCTGGCGGTGGGCCGGGTGCTGCGTTCGTTTGAGCTTTCCCCAATCTTTGGCTGTGTCGTCTCGTGTGATCCCGGTCACATCCATGAGCCCGGTGGCGACAGTTGTTAAGCCAACTTTAACGGCATTGTATGACAGATTTGTAACGTTTTCACGCCAGATTGATAAATACCACTTTTTCCTACGCGGGGCGGTTTTGCTTCCAACTCACTGTTGTTGATGATTATTTATCTTTGCCTAGCGGGGCTTGTAGCGGACGAAGAGAAGCCACCGGGCGTGTCATGTGGGTGCGGAAGTTGTGGGAGCCGACCCTGTCGGCGATGGGTGCTCGCCTTGATCCGGCCCGCTGCCGCGGGATCGCCGACACGGTCGGCTCCCACCCAAGCGGAGGCAAGCACTCATCGCCGACGGGGTCGGCTCCTACCGGCTCTTGGGGTCAGTCTTTTCCGAGGTAGCGCGAGCGCTTCGCCGGCTTGAGCGACGCGAGGTCGAGCATCACGAGGCCGTCGACGCAACCGGCGAAATCCGGGTCCTCGCCGAAGGCGAGGAACTGAACGCCCTGCGGGTCGACCAGGTCGACGTACTGGCGGTAGAGCACCGGCAGGGTGACGCCGAGGGCATCGAGGCGATGCTTCAACTTGCCGAGGCCTTCGGCGGGATCGAGACCCTCGAGTTCACGGCGTACCGACTCGATGGTGGCTTCCGGAATCACGAACGGCTGCCGCGCGGCGGCCAGGCCCTGCACGCCGAAGAAATGCTGATGCGCGGCCGCGATCCACTCGCGCGCTTCCCGCGGCATGCTGACCGACATGCTCACGGGCCCGAACAGGTAACGCAGTTCGCGATGCCGTTGCAGGTAAAGACCGATGCCCTGCCAGAGCTGGTCGAGCGCACGCGAGCGCCAGTAGGCAGGGGCGATGAAACTGCGCCCGAGTTCCAGACCCTGGGCGAGGCGCGACTCCAGTGCCGGCGAATAATCGAACAGGCTGGACGTGTACAGCGCACTCATGCCGTGCTTGGCGATGAGACGGCCACCATGACCGAACCGGTACGCGCCCACGACGCGCAAGGCCTTGGCGTCCCACAATACGAGGTGCTCGTAGAGCGGGTCGTAGGCGTCGAGGTCACGGCGCTTGCCGGTACCCTCGCCCACGCGGCGGAAGGTCAACTCACGCAGGCGTCCGATCTCGCGCATGGCGTAGCTGTCGCTGCTCCCCTGCAACAGCAGGATGCGCTTGCCATCCGGCAGTTCCGCGAGCAACTCGGCCTTCTCCAGTTCGGCGACCACGCGCTCGACGGGTTCGGGGTGCGCCAGCGGGGTTTGCCCGCCGAAGACGAGGCCGCGCTGGCGTGCGACACGATACACGTGCCGGCGCATCAGCTTGGCTGCACGCTCCGATGAACCGCCACTGGCCTGCTTTAATTCCTCGGGGTCGACGAGTTTGCCGATGCGAAAACCCACCCGCTGCTTGCCCGAAGTGGCCTCGCGCGGAAGCATGGCGGTGCTGAGCGGCTTGGCCAGCATCGACAGTCCGTAGAACGCGACGGAATTGCGCGCGGCGATATGCACGGGAAGCACCGGCACGCCGGCGCGCATGGCGATGCGCGCGAAGCCATCCGACCACTTGCCATCACGCACGCCGCCGGGGCGCATGCGGGAGACCTCGCCGGCCGGGAACATGATGAGTACCTCGCCCGCCTCGATCGCGCGGAAGACGTTGCGCATCTTCGAGGTGGCGCCCTTGCCGAAGACGTCCACCTTCAGCAGCAACGAACCCAGCTGCGGCACCGCCGACAGCACGTCGTTGCCGAGGATGCGAACGTCGCGGCGAACCGAACCGATCAGCTGGATGAGGGCGATCGCGTCGACCATGCCCAGCGGATGGTTGGCCACGACGATCAAGGGGCCTTCGACGGGGATGTTCTCGCGTTCGCGTTCGGTGACACGACAGCTGACGCCGAGGTAATCCAGCGTCTTCTCACAGAATTCGAAGCCTTGCGCGGGGCCGGCAAACGCCAGCGTGCGATTGAAGCGGTCCTCGTGCGCCAGCGTCTCCAGCATGCCGACCAGCGGCTTGCGCAGACGGGGGTGCTGGGCCAGCCATGGCATGCGTTCCAGCAGGGTCTGATCGATGCTCAGCATGACTTGGGCTCCCTTGACGTCGAACGATGGCTACCTTGCCGGGCCGGTGCGGAGTCGTGATTTCTCATAGTGCCTTCGAACATCCTCTGTGCCCCTGAGAGGGCTTTCGACCCATGCCCGGTGCCAGGAGCGTTCCTGGCCCCGGCCATGCTCGCGGGCAATTATGACAGTAACCCTACCGCCACGTATGTTCTTGCGGCAATCACCCTTACGTGTCAGACCGCCAGGTGCAGGTAGGCCGAGATGCCGGCGAGGAACATCTGAACCGACAAGGCGATCAGCAGCATGCCCATCAGGCGCTCCAGCGCGGTGAGGACGCTCTCGCCCAGCCAGCGGAACAGGAAGGTGGAGCTGAGCAGGATGACCGCGGTGGCCAGCCAGGCCAGGAACAGGGCGATGCCCCACTCCGCCGTGCGGCCGGGCTGCGAGTTGGTCAGCAGCAGCAGGGCGGCCATGGCCGAGGGGCCTGCCACGCCGGGAATGGCCATCGGCACGATGAAGGGCTCGCCCTCCCCCGTCTTGCCGAACACGCCGCCTTCCACTGGCGGGAAAACCATGCGGATGCCGATGAGGAACAGCACGATGCCGCCGGCGATGCTCACCGATTCCTGGCGCAGCTGGAGCACCTTGAGGATGTACTGCCCGCCGAGCAGGAACGCGATCAGGACGGCCAGCGCGATCAGCAGTTCGCGCACCATCACCTTGCGCCGGCGCTGCGGCGGCACGTCCTTCAGCAGGGCGAGGAACAACGGGATATTGCCCAGCGGATCCATGATCAGGAACAGCAGGATGCCCGCGGACAACGTCGTCATCTGCGTTTCCATGGGGTAGAACTCCTGCGGTAAGTCAGTGGGTGGGGCGTAGATCGAGGATGGCACCGCGCGCATCCGCGCCGGCACCGGAAAGCAGGTAGACGATGGCATCGGCCGCGGCCGTCGGCAACGGCTTCTCCAGGGTGTTCTCGCCGTAATAGGCCGCGCGGCGCAGGGCCGTGCGCATCGGCGTCGGCAGCAGCGTGTGCACGCGCAGGGGGCCGCGCCCGTTCTCGGCGTGCAGCACCGCGGCCATGCGTTCCACGGCGGCCTTGGACACGCCGTAGCCGCCCCAGTGGGCGCGCGAGAGCAGGTCCGGATCATCCAGCACGAAGACCACGGCGCTGTCGTCGGAACGCGTGAGCAAGGGCATGCACGCCTGGGTCAGCGCGAAGGGCGCGGACACGTTCACCTGCATCGCGCGCAGCCAGTCGTCGGGCTTGTGCACGGCGATGGGCGTGAGTTCGTTGAAATGCGCGGCGGCATGCACGATACCGTCGAGGCGCCCGAACTCGCGCTCGATGCCTTCGGCCAGCGCGGCGTAATCCGCCGGCGTGGCGCTTTCCAGGTCGAGCGGATGAATGACCGGCTCGTTGCCGCCGAGCGCGACGAGTTCGTCGTAGCGTTTCTCCAGCGCGCGCACCTTGCGCCCCGTGATCACCACCGTGGCGCCCGCACGGACCACGGCTTTCGCCGTCTCTCCGCCCAGGCCACCGGTGGCGCCGGTGACGATCACGACGCGGCCCGCCAGCGCGCCCGGCGCCACGGACCAATCCTCGGGCAGCCGGACGGAAGGCAACGCGCTCACGTCGCGGCCCCGGCCACGTCGGCCGCCATGCGCTTCAATTCGCCCGCGGCGTGCAGGTCTTCGACGATGTCGCAGCCACCAATGAATTCGCCGAGCAGGAACAACTGCGGGAACGTCGGCCAGTTCGAGTAATGCGGCAGGCCGGCGCGGATGCGCGGGTCGGCCAGCACGTTCACCGAATGGAACGCCGCACCGGCGGCCTGCAAGGCCTTCACGGCGCGATCGGAGAAGCCACAGGTCGGATATTCCGGCGTGCCTTTCATGAAAAGCACGATCGGGTGGGCCGCCACGATGGCCTTGATCTCGTCTACGACGTCCATAGCTCGGTTTTCATCATTAGAATGCGACTAGTTGCATAGTGTAGCAGTGCCCGGCCTCGCGGCCCCTGCTTACGCCCTTCCCCCCAGCCACCGCTAAGGAGTCCCGCAATGGCGTTCGAACTTCCCCCGCTCCCGTACGAGAGGGATGCCCTGCAGCCTCATATCTCCGCCGAGACCCTCGATTACCACCACGGCAAGCATCACCAGACCTACGTCACGAACCTCAACAACCTGATCAAGGGAACGGAGTTCGAGGGCAAGAGCCTGGAAGACATCGTCAAGACCTCGTCCGGCGGCATCTTCAACAATGCGGCGCAGACCTGGAACCACACCTTCTACTGGAACTCGATGCGCGCCCCGGGCGGTGCCGAACCGCCGGCCAAGCTGGCCGACGCGCTGACCAAGGCTTTCGGCTCGCTCGACAAGTTCAAGGAAGAATTCGCCAAGCAGGCGGCCGCCAATTTCGGCTCGGGCTGGACCTGGCTGGTGCAGCGCCCGGACGGCTCGCTGGCGATCGTCAACACGTCGAACGCCGCCACCCCCATCACCGGCAGCGACAAGCCGCTGTTCACGGCCGACGTGTGGGAACACGCGTATTACATCGACTACCGCAACGCGCGCCCGAAGTACCTGGAAGCGTTCTGGAACATCGTCAACTGGGATTTCGCGGCGAAGAATCTCGCCTGATTTCCTCAGGGCGGTTTTAGAGCCCTGGCTATGAAATGAGAAAGGCCGGGTCGCGAGACCCGGCCTTTTCTTTAATTCTGTGGGAGCCGCTAATTCTGTGGGCGCCTCCAGGTCTGTGGGACCCGTTTCAGCGGCGATCCCGCGGCAGCGGGCCAGGTTAACGCAAGCACCCATCGCCGACAGGGTCGGCTCCCACCAGGGCAGCGGGCCCGCCGTAGCTGTGGGCGACTCGATGGACTGGTGGGAGCCGACCCTGTCGGCGATGCTCTTAGCCCAGTGCCTCGACCGCCTAGCCCAGCGCCTCGACCGCAGGCGCCACCTGCCCTTCCCGCTCCAGCGCGGCGCCCACCTCCACCAGCTTCGCCCGCAGGCTGCCCGCGTCGGTGGCGCAGATCGTGGCATGACCCACCTTGCGGCCGGGCCGTGCCTCCTTGCCGTAGTCGTGCCAGTGGCCATCGGCCACGGACAGCACGGGTGCCGGATCGGGCATGTCGCCGATCCAGTTGAGCATCGCGCTCGCCCCGCGCACGCCGGTGTCCCCGAGCGGCAGGCCGAGCACCGCGCGGATGTGGTTCTCGAACTGGCTGGTGTGCGCGCCCTCGATGGTCCAGTGCCCCGAGTTGTGCACTCGCGGCGCCATCTCGTTGCCGAGCAATTCACTGCCGCGGACGAACAACTCCAGCGCGAACACGCCGACGTAATCCAATCGCTCGGCGATGGCCCGCGCATGCGCGATGGCCTCCTTTTCGAGCATGTCGGAGGTGCCTGGCGCCGGCGCCAGGCTCAGCGAGAGCACGCCGTCGACATGCCAGTTGCGCGTGAGCGGCCAGGTGCGGAAGGCCCCGTCGCGACCGCGCACGGCCACGACCGACAACTCGCGGTCGAACGGCACGAAGGCCTCGAGGATCAGGCCATGCCTGGATGCGGCGTCGCCGAGGGCGGCCCAGGCCGCGTCCACATCGGCCGGCGTCTTCAGCCGGAACTGGCCCTTGCCGTCGTAGCCGAGGCGGCGCGTCTTGAGGATCGCCGGCAAGCCGATGCGCCCGACCGCGGCGACCAGGTCGTCATGGGTGTCGACCACGGCGAATTCCGGCGTATTCAGGCCGGACTCGCGGAATAAGGTTTTCTCGGACAGCCTGTCCTGGGCCACGGCGAGCGCGCGCGGATTCGGGAACACGTCGACCTGGCCGGCGAGCCGTTCGGCCGTGGCCGCCGGCACGTTCTCGAAGTCGAAGGTGACCACGTCGACCTGCCTGGCGAATTCCGCCAGGGCGGCCTCGTCGTCCCAGTCGGCGACCACCAGGCGGGAGACCTGGCCGGCGCAGGCATCGGCCGCGCCGTCGACAGCGAGCGTTCGAATGCCGAGGGGGGCGGCCGCCAGGGCCAGCATGCGGGCGAGCTGCCCGCCACCGAGAATTCCGACGGTGGGGAGCGTGCGACTCATGTGCGCGGGTCCGGGTGGTCGAGCACCGAACGGGTCTGCCCGGCGCGGAAGGCGTCCAGCGCCTCGGCCACCGCCGCATCGTGCAGGGCCAGCACCGAAGCGGCGAGCAACGCGGCGTTGGTCGCGCCGGCGCGGCCGATGGCCAGGGTGCCGACCGGGATGCCAGCCGGCATCTGAGCGATCGAAAGGAGGGAATCCATGCCGTTGAGCGCCTTGGACTGCACCGGCACGCCGAACACCGGCAGGGCCGTCTTGGCGGCGATCATGCCCGGCAGATGGGCCGCCCCGCCGGCACCGGCGATGATGACCTGAATGCCCCGGGCACGAGCCGTTTCGGCGTAGTCGAACAGCAGGTCGGGCGTGCGGTGCGCGGAGACGACGCGGACCTCGTGGACGATGCCCAGGCGGGTCAGCGTGGTGGAGGCATGCTCCATGGTTTCCCAGTCCGAACGCGAACCCATCACCACGCCCACGCGCGGCGCGTTCGCTTCGTTACCCTCGTTGGAAGTCATGGCCCGAGCACCCAAAAGTCGCTATTGTAAAGGCATTCCCGTTTATCAGGTTGGCCCCCGGCGGCCACTTCCCATGGACAAGCGTCTACTCGACATCCTCTGCTGCCCCGTCAGCAAACGTCCGCTGCGCCCGCTCACGGCGACCGAGCGCGATCAGCTCAACGGAGCGATCCGCGCCGGGGCGGTCGACACCGTCGCCGGCGAGAAAGTCGCCGAGCCGATCACGGAAGGCCTCATCACCACCGACGGTCAGCTGGTCTACCGGGTGGAGGACGGCATCCCCGTCATGTTGCCGGAGGCCGGCATCGGCACGCTCCAGCTGTCGGGCTTCGCGCCTGAAACGGGCCGCGCATAAAATCCGTGACGCGAGTCACGCTATAAAGCATTGGTTCCCGCACAATGACGCCTCGGGCGGGGGCCAGAAACATTCCAGGATGCGCGATGAACAACGCGAGCGAGCCGTCTAACGTCGTCGATCTCAGTCAGCGCCTGGATCCGCGCAGCGAGAGCGTGGGCGCGTTGCTGGTGACGGTGCGTGGGCTGGCCACGAAGCGCCTGCACGCGCTGGCGTCGAACATGTTCGAGAACATCGACGACGCCCTGTTCGACCTCGCCGAGAAGGCCGAGAACAACGCGGCCCAGACCCAGTTCTTCGACGGCATGCGCGAGGTTCGCAAGAAGCGCGCGATCGTCGAGCGTACCTTCCTGGGCCAGGTCGCGCGCGACCTGGCCGATTTCTCCGCCGGCCGCACGCGCGCTCCGGACGCCGATGGCTCGGGCCGTCCGCTCGCCAACATCGAACTCAGCCTCGTCGGCGAGAACGAACTGGAAGAATCCCTCGCCATCACCAGCATGATCGGCAAGAACGAGCAGCGCCTGGCGCGCGCCCTGTTCGCCGTGAACCAGCGGCTGTCCGTGATCTGCGGCGGCAACAAGATGGACGACGCGTCGAACCCGGTCGGCCCGGCCTCGCTGGCCGGCGCGTTCCGCCAGGCGATGCGCGAGCTGATCGTCGAGGTCCGGGTCAAGCTGATCATCTACAAGCTGTTCGACCGTTACGTGCTGGCCGGCATCGACGAACTCTACGACGACATCAACAACGAGCTGGCCAATGCCGGCGTGCTGCCGCAGTTGCGCCACGAGATCGCCACCCGGCGCAGCGATGCCCCCGCGCCGATCGGCCCGGTATCCGCGGCCGCCGCCCCGCCGGCCGCCACCACGCCGGTGACCGACGCGGCCGCCGCGGAGTTCATGCAGTCGCTGCACGCGCTGTTCTCCGCGCGCCGCGACAGCATTCCGGCAACGGGTGGGCCGATGGGCGGCGCGCCGATGCCGGCCGGTCCCTTGCCGAGCCCGGCGGAACTGCTCGGCGCGCTGACCTTGCTGCAAAGCCAGATCGCCACGCTGCCGAACACCGCCGCCCCGCTCGCCACCCAGGCCGACGTCAGCCGCGATGTGGCCCAGCTGAAGGAACAGCTTCTCGCCCAGATCGGGCAACTGCGTGGCCAGCAAACCGCGCATGTGTCGGGGATCGACGAAGACACGATCGACCTGGTCGGCATGTTGTTCGAGTTCATCCTCGAGGACGACAACCTGCCGACGGAGATGCAGGTGTTGCTCGCGCGCCTGCAGATTCCCTACCTCAAGGTGGCGCTGCTCGACCGCCGCATGTTCGCGCACAAGTCGCATCCGGCGCGCCAGTTGCTCGACGCGCTGGCCGACGCGGCCAAGGGATGGTCGGCCGAAGCGGACCGCGATGGACGCCTGTTCGACAAGATGAAGTCGATCGTCGACCGCCTGCTGCACGATTTCGACGACGACACCGCGATCTTCACCCGTCTCGCCAGCGACCTGCAGGATTTCCTGGACGTCAGCCGCAAGCGCGCGGAACTCGCCGAGCAACGCGTCGCCGAGTCGACACGCGGCCGCGAAAAAACTAGAGCAGGCCCGCCGGCGCGCCGCGCAGGAGATCGTCGGACGCATCGGCGGCGCGTCGCTGCCGCCGCTCATCTATGGCGTGCTGACCCGTGCATGGGCCAACTACATCGTGCTCACCCTGCTGCGCCAGGGCGAGGAATCCCACGAGTTCCGCGATTCACTGCGCTTCATCGACGACTTCATCGCCAGTGCGCGTCCGGTGCACGACATCCATGGCCGGCGCGACCTGCGCGTCATGTTGCCGGGCATCGAGCGCTCGCTGCGCCGTGGCCTGGCCGCTGTGGCCTTCCAGGAAAACGACACCGAACAGTTGCTCGGCCAGCTGCACGCCTTCTATCGCCAGCAGCTCGGCGAAGCGGCGCCGGACACCGCGTCGGGAACCATCGTCGCCAGCGTGATGCCGCTGCCCGAGGCGATCCAGGCCATCGAGGAACCGGTGATCGAACCGGAACCGGACGATGAGGTCGAGTCGCTGATGGACGAGGCCTTCGACGAGCGAAACCTCGCCCAGGCACGCGAGCTGAAGGTGGGCCAGTGGCTCGAGTTCACCGCGGCCGACGGCACCACCGACCGCGCCAAGCTGTCGTGGGTCAGCCCCATCAGTGGCCGCTACCTGTTCGTCAACCGCCGTGGCCTCAAGGTCGCCGACCACAGCCTCGCCGGGCTCGCGCAGGCCTTCGCCAGTGGCACGGCGCGCGTGCTCGATTCCACGCTGTTGTTCGACCGCGCGATGGACGCCATCGTGGAAAAGCTGCGTCAACCCGAATAAGGTAGCGTCCTCTTCCACGGAGGCCGCCACCCGATGAGCCCTGCCGATCCGCGCCACCTGGCCGACGCCTTGCCAACGCCGGGCGAGATCCTCGCCGATGTCGAACGCGCCTTCGCCGAGGACGTAGGTCCGGGCGATGCCACGGCCGACCTGCTCGATGCGGAAGCGACCGCCACGGCCGTGCTGACCTGCCGCGAGGATGCCGTCCTCTGCGGCGCACCCTGGTTCGAGGCCTGCTTCCGCAAGCTCGATCCGGACGTGAAGGTGGAATGGCTGGCACACGATGGCGACCGCGTAGCGGCGGGCTCGGCGATCTGCCGGTTGGCCGGCAATGCCCGGGCCCTGGTCACGGCCGAACGCTCGGCGCTCAACTTCCTGCAACTGCTGTCTTCGACGGCCACCGTCACCGCGCGCTACGTGGATGCGCTGGCGGGCACCCGCACGCGCATCCTCGACACGCGAAAGACCATCCCCGGCCTGCGGCGCGCACAGAAGTACGCCGTGCGCTGCGGCGGTGGCACGAATCACCGTATCGGCCTGTTCGACGCGATGATGCTCAAGGAAAACCACATCATCGCCGCGGGGGGCATCCGGCCCGCCGTGCGTGCCGCGCGCATGATCCATCCGGCCCTTCCGCTGATCGTGGAAGTGGAAACGATGGACGAATTGGCCGAGGCGATCGACGCAAGCGCCGACCGCGCCATGCTGGACAATTTCACGCCGGACATGCTCAAGGAAGCGGTGGACTACACGGCGGGGCGCATCCCGCTGGAGGTTTCGGGCAACGTCGAACTCGATACGGTTCGCGCGATAGCGGAAACCGGCGTGGATTTCATCTCGAGCGGCGCGCTCACGAAACACGTCCGCGCGATCGACCTTTCCCTGCGGCTGGACGTGAAGCACTGAGACCCGGCGAGGGGCTTGTGGTCCGTGCGAACGGGCCACACACTGACCCCATGTCTTCGTTCACCGACCTCTTCTGGCTATTCGCCCTCGCCGCCGGCATCGCAAGCTGGTACCGGTTGACCCGCGCCCGTGAGGTCGCCGTGCGGGCGGCGACGGCGCTGTGCAAGCGTCACGGCCTGCAATTGCTCGACCAGAGCGTGGGCCTGCGCTCGATCCGGCTGCAGGGGGTCGACGGGGTGCGCCGGCTGGAACGCTGCTACGCCTTCGAAGTGAGCGAGGATGGCCAGTCGCGGCAAGCGGCTCGCCTGTGGATGGCGGGCAACGAAGTGGCCAGCTTTTCGCTGCCGCAGTCGGGATCGCCGGAGCTGGAGACCGTGGTGGCGACGGATTCGGTGGTGCACACCGGCAACGTCATCTCGCTGGCCGATCGCCGGCGGCTCCACTGAACCGCGAACGCCTTACCTGACCACCCGCGTTACTTGACCACGCGAAGGTGCGGTGCGCCGCGCTTCGGGCGGTCGTCGTCGCCACCGGCCTGTGGCGGGGCTTCGTTGACCTCGTCCGCCGCATCGGCGGCGTTCGCCGGGAGCGCTTCGTTCTCATCGGCAGGGAACATCATGCCCTGGCCATTCTCCTGCGCGTAAAGCGCCAGCACGGCATGCATCGGAATCACGATGGACTGGCTCACGCCGGAGAACCGCGCCTGGAAGGTGATGCGCTCGTTACCCAGGTCGAGGTTCGCCACCGCGCGCATCGCGAGGTTGAGCACCACCTGCCCGTTCTTCACGACATGGGCCGGCACCTGCACGCCGGGCTGGCCGGCGTCGACCAGGACATAGGGCGTGAAGCCGTTGTCGCTGATCCAATCGTAGATGGCGCGCAGCAGGTAGGGCCGATTGGAAGTCATGCCCGCGTTTTCGTTCGTATCCATGGAAAGCATCCTCGTCGTACCCGCCGGTCGGTCGGGAACCACCAGCCCGGCAGGGCAAGGTCAAGACGAGAGTTTAACGGGATACGGGCGCCTGAGGGCTAACCGGGGCTGAAGTTGAAGTCCGGTCGCATGTCACGCTCCTCCGGCGTGAGGCTGCGGGCGAAGCCCTGGCTGTGGAACAGACGCTCGCCGTAGTCGACGATCGGCTTGCCCTCCTTGCCCAGGTCCACGCCCAGGTGGGGCAGGCGCCAGACCACGGGGGCGACCAGGCAGTCGATCAGGCTCATTTCCGGGTTGAGGAAGAAGCGCGACGCCCGGAACAGCGGCACGGACAGTAACAGGTGTTCGCGCAGGCGCTTGCGCGCGCCATCGCCGACCTTGCCGCCTTCCGCGATCGCCTCGATTTCGGGCAGCCAGTCATTCTCGATCCGCCACGTGCCCAGGCGAAGCCGGGCGCGGGACAAGGGATCGATTGGCATCAACGGCGGGTGCGGATAGCGCTCGTCGAGGTATTCGACGACGACCGCGGGGTCGTAGAGGGTGAGGTCACGGTCGACCAGGGTCGGCAGCGTGCCATACGGATTGAGTTCGAGCAGGTCCGGCGTGGGCTGGTCGGGCTTCAGGATGATCCGGTCGTAGGCGACGCCCTTGGCGGCCAACACGAGGCGCGTACGGTGGCAATGGATGTCGTCGGCACTGGTATAGAGCGTCAGTGCCGAGCGCGAACGTGCGTTCTGGACCATGCTTTCGATCTCCCTCCCTGCTACCTGAACGAAAACGGGGCGACCGCGAAGCCGCCCCGTCGGGACATCAATCAGTGACTCTCGTGGACGTCCTTCCAGTACTCATGCTTCAAAAGGTACAGGAGGAACGTCAGGCCGGCCAGAAACAGGATCACCCACACGCCGATCGACTGACGCTCCAGGGCGGCGGGTTCGGCCGCGTATTCCAGGAAGGTGGTCAGGTCGCGGGTGGCGCCACGGAACTGCTCCGGCGTCATCCGGCCCGGCGTGGTGATTTCCAGCTTCTCCACCACCGCTTCCTCGCCCGGCTTGGCCTCGCCGTGCACGGCGGACTGCAAGCCCTGCAGCTCCCACAGGGGGTTGGGCATGGAAGCGTTGGGGAACACCGTGTTGTTCCAGCCGACCGGACGGCTCGGGTCGAGGTAGAACGAGTTGAGGTAGTTGAAGATGAAATCGACGCCCTTGGCGCGGGCTTCCAGCGAGAGATCCGGCGGATCCTTGCCGAACCAGGTCTTCGCGCTGTCGGCCGGCATGTGCGAGATCACCGGCTCGCCGAACTTCGCCCCCGTGAAGTTGAGGTTGGACATCACCTCTTCCTCGGACAGGCCCAGGTCGGACGCCAGGCGCGAATAACGCACGTACTTCAGCGAGTGGCAGCCGACGCAGTAGTTGAAGAACAGCTTGGCGCCTCGCTGCAGCGAGGCACGATCGCCCACGTTGGTGCCGGCTGACGCCAAGCCTTCTCCGCCTTCGGCGGCGAGGGCGGGAATCGTGGCGGCCGCGAGGCCCAGCGCCAGGGCGAGGGAGTAGATATAGCGCTTAATCATGCAGCGTCACCCGTTCCGGAACCGGCTTGGTTTTCTCGAACCCAAAGCGCGTGTAGACCCATACGAATACGAAGAATCCGAAGTAGCCCAGCACCATGAGCCTGCCGAAGGCGTTCTCCCAGGTGGTGACGTCCGCGCCCGGGAACCACTCGGGTATGACCTCGGCGGTGACGCCGGCGCCGACCAGGCCCAGGGCCAGGAAGGAGAACACCAGCACGCCGAGCGCGATGCGGAAGCCCAGGCCGCGATAGCGGACCGAGCGGACCTCGCCCTTGTCGATCCAGGGCAGCAGGGCCAGCAGCAGGATCGCGCCGAACATGCCGATCACGCCCCAGATCGCCGTACCGAAGAAGGACGGGATCATGCGCAGGATCGCGTAGAACGGCGTGAAGTACCACGACGGCTTGATGTGGCTCGGCGTGACGAGGTTGTTCGCCGGGGTAAAGTTGTCGTGCTCGAGGAACCAGCCACCGAAGGTCGGGGCGAAGAAGATGATGAACGCGGCGATGGTGAGGAAGAAGCCCACGCCGACCAGATCCTTCACCGTGTAGTACGGGTGGAACGGGATGGCGTCGGCCGGCTTTTCCGGGTTCCAGCGATTGCCCTTCGGACCATGCTTCACGTCCACGCCATCGGGGTTGTTCGAGCCCACCTCGTGCAGCGCGGCCAGGTGCAACACCACCAGGAGCAGCAGCACCAGCGGCAGCGCGATCACGTGCAACGCGAAGAAGCGGTTGAGCGTGGCGTCGGCGGGCAGGAAGTCGCCCATGATCCACTCCACCAGCGAATTGCCGATGTAGGGAATGGTGCCGAACAGCGAGATGATCACCTTGGCGCCCCAGAACGACATGTTGCCCCACGGCAGCACGTAGCCCATGAAGGCCTCGGCCATCAGCACCAGGAAGATCAGCATGCCGAGGATCCAGACCAGCTCGCGCGGACGCTTGAACGAGCCGTACATGATCCCGCGGAACATGTGCAGGAACACCACCACGAAGAACAGCGAGGCCCCGGTGGAGTGCATGTAGCGGATCAGCCAGCCCCACTCCACGTCACGCATGATGTACTCGACCGAGTTGAACGCTTCCAGCGCACTCGTCTTGTAGTTCATGGTGAGGAAGATGCCGGTCACGATCTGGTTGACCAGGACCAGGAGCGCCAGCGAGCCGAAGTAGTACCAGAGGTTGAAGTTCTTCGGCGCGAAGTACTCCGTCATGTGCTTCCGGTACGTCGGCGCCAGGTTGGGCGCGCGCTCGTTGACCCAGTCGCCGATACGGGTAAGGACGTTAGCCATCAGCCTGCCTCCTGCGGATCGACGCCGATCTGGATGTGCGTGTCGTCCACGAAGTGGTACGGCGGCACAGGCAGGTTCTTCGGCGCGGGCACGCCGCTGAAGACACGACCGGACAAGTCGTAGCGCGACTTGTGGCAGGGGCAGTAGAAGCCACCCTTCCAGTTCGCGTCGAACGGCTCCGGCTTGATGTCCGGCACGAAGTCGGGCACGCAACCCAGGTGGGTGCACAGGCCGATCACCACCAGCCACTCGGGCTTGATGGAGCGGTTTTCATTGGTCGCGTACTTCGGCTGCTGTGCGGCGTCGGACGACTGCGGGTCCAGCAAGCGGGGCTCGAGGCCCTTCAGCTGCGCCAGCTGGTCCTTGGTGCGATTGACGACGAAGACCGGAAGGCTGCGCCATGAAAAGGTGACTTTCTGGCCGGCCTCGATGGCACTGATATCGACCGTGACAGGCGCCCCCGCTGCCTTTGCCCTTGCGCTCGGTTCCCACGACTTGATGAAGGGCACGACCGCCGCGACCACTCCCGCCCCGCCGACAACTGCTGTCGTAACGGTTAGGAAGCGACGGCGCCCGTGATCGACGACTTCGTTCGCCATCAGGCTCTCCGGAACTTATGCCATTGAGAATGCGGACCCCAACGCCGGCTCTTTTCGGAAATCGGCTTCCGCAAATCGCGTCAGTGTAACGTCAGCACCAGCCACGTACAATAAACTGAACGCTACCCTGTCCCTTTCGGGGCTGGGGCCGCCACGGAACCGCCTGGACGCGGAAAACAAGGTTGCGCTTCGTGGGCAAGGCGATGCGACGACGACAGGACCCCTTCGCTCTTTCATGAAACACGCCGCCCGCACGCTCGCCTTCGTCGCCCGCTTCGTCGTGCTCGGCCTCGCCGTCGCCTTCGTCATCGGCTTGTTCTGGCCCGGCAGCGGCGCCTTTCTTCGTCAGCGTTTCTCCCCCGCCCCGGCCGGCGAACAGGCCTCGGTGTCCACCTCCCTCGCCAGCGGCGGGCCGGCTTCGTATGCCGACGCCGTGGCCAAGGCCGCCCCTTCGGTCGTAAATATCTACGCCAACAAGCTGGTCACCGAGCAGCCGCGCGAGCTGTATTCGGACCCCGTGCTCCAGCGCATCTTCAGTGTCCCGACCGGTCCGGCGCGTACGCGCCGGCAGCAGAACCTCGGTTCGGGCGTGATCGTCAGCGAGGATGGCTACGTCCTGACCAACAACCATGTCATCGCCAACGCCGACGACATCCAGCTGCTGCTCTACGATGGCCGCGTGGCCAAGGCGCGCGTGGTGGGCTCCGACGACGAGACCGACCTGGCGGTGCTCAAGGTCGACGCCGGCAACCTGCCGGCCATCCGCATGACCGATGCGGACAGCCGTCCGCGCGTGGGCGACGTGGTGCTGGCGATAGGCAATCCCTTCGGTATCGGGCAAACGGTGACGATGGGCATCGTCAGCGCCATCGGCCGCCAGCTCAACCTGTCGAGCCTGGAGAACTTCATCCAGACCGACGCGGCGATCAACTTCGGCAATTCCGGCGGCGCGCTGGTCAACGCCCATGGTGAACTGGTGGGCATCAATACGTCGCTGATCGGCCAGGCGGTGGGCGCGGAGGGCATCGGCTTCGCCATTCCCGTGCAGAGCGCGCGCGATGTGCTGGACCAGATCGTGCAGACCGGCCATGTGGTCCGCGGCTGGATCGGGGCGGATTATGGCGCCGTGCCCGTGTCGGCCGACAGCGGCCTGCCCTCGGCGGCGCGTGGCGTGGTGGTCAATGAGGTATCGCCGGGCGGCCCGGCCGCGCTCGCCGGCATCCAGCAGCGCGACGTGCTGCTGCGCCTGGGCGACGAGGACATCCTCGATCCGTCGGACCTGCGGCGGCACGAGGCTTCGCTGAAACCGGGCGTTCCGGTGCAGGTGTCGGGGTTGCGCTCCGGCGCACCGTTCACCGCGACGGTCACGCCCACGCAGCGGCCGCCGAGCGCGCCGATGCAGGCGTTGCGGCAGCCCTGATCGCCGGCTGTGTCGCCCGACTGTGGCCTGATCGCCGGCTGTGGGAGCCGCTTCAGCGGCGATAGCAGGCTGGCGGCAAGCTTGCCCGCTGCCGCGGGATCGCCGACAAGGTCGGCTCCCACCAAGGCTTAGGAGCATCGCCGGCCAGCCGGCTTCCCACCAGCCAGCAGTAACCCGGTGGGCAGTCAGCCGCAACCTGGTGGGAGCCGACCCTGTCGGCGATGCTCTTGCCTTTATGGGAACCGCTCTGTTTGTAGGGAACCGTTCTGGTGGGAAGCCGGCTGGCCGGCGATGCCCCTGGTCCCTGGTGGGAAGCCGGCTGGCAGGCGATGCTCTTCAGCTCTTGTGGGAGCCGACCCTGTCGGCGATGCCTTCGCCTCAAGCCCCCCGCTCAGCCAACGGCACCCCGGCAGTCGCCCGATGCCGCAACGTCTCCCCGTACCGTTTCCTCAGCACGCCCACGCGCTCGACATAGACCTGTGTCTCGTCATACGGCGGCACGCCGTTGTACTTCTGCACCGCGCCGGGTCCGGCGTTGTACGCCGCCGCTGCAAGGCGCTCGTTGCCGTTGAAGTTGCGCAACAACAAGGCGAGGTATCGCGCGCCACCGCGAATGTTCTGGTCGGCATCGAAGGCGTCCAGCACACCCATGTCGCGTGCGGTGCCCGGAATCAACTGCATCAGCCCCTGCGCCCCCGCGACCGACAGCGCCCTTGGGTTGAACGCGCTCTCGGCATGGATCACGGCACGCAGCAAGGCTTCGTCCACGCCGAACTCGTTGCTGGCCGCATGGATCGCGTCGCCATACGAGGTCAGGTTGAGCGCCACGCTGTTCCAGTCGATCTTCGAATGGACATCGCAGGCGGCACAGGTGGCGATATAGGTAAAGAGCATCTTGATGCTCTGCCCCTTCGTGCCCCCGCCGGGTGGGATGTTGGTGTATTCGACGCCGCCATCGGCCCGCGTGATCCGGTAGACGGCGCCACGCAGCACGCGCGAACCCTTCGGTGACTCGGGTGCCGCGGCCGCCGTCAGGTCGCCGGTGGCCGATTCGCGATAGTCCCAACTGCCCTTCGGGGCGGTAACGGGTGGCAGGACGACGGCATCGCCCCCGGCGCCCACCACCGACCCGGTCACCCCCGCCAGCGAGGAAGCCGCCGCGGGAGCGGAGACCACGCTGCCGGAAACGCCTTTCAACGAAGGCGCGCCGGCCACCGGCTCGAAGACAGGCGCTTTCACGGGCGCGGCCACCGCGGACGGTTTCGCCGGGCGCGCGGAGCCGGTGCTGCCGAGCCGCTTGCAGTCCTTGTAGCCCGCCGTGCTTCCGGAAAAGACGGTTTCGCCCGTGCTGCCGACACATCTATAGAGGGAGCCTGCCACGGCGGGTCCGGCCAGCAGGCCCGACAGCAGGACGCACGCGACCGCGGCCCTGCGCAGTGCGGGCCGGGATCTCAGGAAACGGCGGGCGGCATGGCCGGCGCTTTCCCCTGGCGTCGCGTCGTGGACCATGGGCGCGAGTGTGCCCGAGGCCCCCTTCTCTGCCAAGGCCCGCGAGCGTGACGATGTTCACGCAAGTCATTGATCCACGGCGGGCATCTGGCAAGGTGGGCGGGGGCGGCGTAAACTGCGCGGTTCGGTCAACTCCCACGAATCACGGTACCCCGGCCCATGAGCGGCAAGCTTTTCATCAAGACCCACGGCTGCCAGATGAACGAGTACGACTCGGCGAAGATGGCCGACGTGCTGCGCGCGTCGCATGGGCTGGAGCTGACCCAGGACGAAGCCGAGGCCGACGTCATCCTGGTCAACACCTGCTCGATCCGGGAGAAGGCGCAGGAAAAGGTCTTCAGCCAGCTGGGCCGCTGGAAGGCGCACAAGCAGGGCGGCAAGCCCGTGCTGATCGGCGTCGGTGGCTGCGTGGCCTCGCAGGAGGGCGAAGCGATCATCAAGCGGGCGCCCTACGTCGACCTCGTCTTCGGTCCGCAGACCCTGCACCGCCTGCCCGAGATGATCGAGGCGCAGCGCGCCAGCGGCAAGGCGCAGGTGGACATCAGCTTCCCGGAGATCGAGAAGTTCGACCGTCTGCCGGAACCGCGCGCCGAAGGCCCCACCGCCTTCGTCTCGATCATGGAAGGCTGCTCGAAGTACTGCTCCTATTGCGTGGTGCCCTACACCCGCGGGGAGGAGATCAGCCGTCCCTTCGACGACGTGATCGTGGAAGTGGCCCAGCTCGCCGAACAGGGCGTGCGCGAGGTCAACCTGCTCGGCCAGAACGTCAATGCCTACCGTGGGCCCATGCACGACGGCGATATCGCCGATCTGGCCGTGCTGATCCATGCCATCGCGCAGATCGAGGGTATCGGCCGCATCCGCTTCACCACTTCGCATCCGCTGGAGTTCTCCGACTCCCTGATCGAGGCCTATGCCAACGTGCCGCAACTGGCCAACTACCTGCACCTGCCCGTGCAGGCCGGTTCCGATCGCATCCTCGCGGCCATGAAGCGCGGCTACACGTCACTCGAGTTCAAGCAGCGCATCCGCAAGCTGCGCGCGGTGCGTCCGGACATCTGTGTGTCGTCCGATTTCATCGTGGGCTTCCCCGGCGAAACCGACGAGGATTTCGAGAAGACCATGAAGCTGATCGACGATATCGGCTTCGACCAGAGCTTCTCCTTCATCTTCTCGTCGCGCCCGGGCACGCCTGCGGCGAACCTCGCCGACGACACGCCGGCCGAGGTCAAGCATGCGCGCCTGACCCGCCTGCAGGCGGCGATCAACGAGAACGCGCGCAAGATCAACGAGGCGATGGTCGGCACGGTCCAGCGCGTCCTCGTCGAGAAGCCCAGCCGGAAGAACCCGAACGAAATGACCGGACGCACCGAAAACATGCGCTATGTGAACTTCCCCGGCCATGCGCGGATGATCGGCCAGTTCGTCGACGTGGTGATCACCGAGGCGATGTCGAACTCGCTGCGCGGCCGCGTCCGCCTCGACGACGAGGTGGCGCTCGCCTCGTGAACGCCATGACCCTTTCCCAGCGCGATTTCGCCCTCGATCCCGAAGACAACGCCCGCCTCGCCAATCTCTGCGGTCCGCTCGACGAGCACATCCGCCAGATCGAACTGCGCCTCGGCATCGAGATCGACCACCGCGGCAGCCTGTTCCGCGTGATCGGCGACGAGGCCTCGGCCAAGGCCGGTGAACAGGTGCTGCGCGTGCTTTACGACGCCACGGAGACCGAAACCCTCACCGGACAGACGATCAACGTGCGGCTGGCCGAATCGGGCATCGACGCGCTGAACGAGCAGGCCGCCGAGTCCGCGCAAGACGTGGTGATCAAGGTCAAGCGTGGCGTGATCAAGGGGCGCGGCCCCAACCAGGCCCGTTACCTGCACGCGATCACCACGCACGACATCAATTTCGGGGTCGGTCCGGCCGGTACCGGCAAGACCTACCTCGCCGTGGCCAGCGCCGTCGAGGCACTCGAAGCCAATCGCGTGCAGCGCGTGCTGCTGGTGCGCCCGGCGGTGGAAGCGGGAGAGAAGCTCGGCTTCCTGCCCGGCGACCTCAGCCAGAAGATCGATCCTTACCTGCGCCCGCTCTACGACGCGCTCTACGAAATGGTCGGTTTCGAGAAGGTGTCCAAGCTGATCGAGCGCAACGTGATCGAGATCGCGCCGCTGGCCTACATGCGCGGCCGCACGCTCAACGATGCCTACGTGATCCTCGACGAAGCGCAGAACACCACCGTCGAGCAGATGAAGATGTTCCTGACCCGCATCGGCTTCGGCTCGGTCGCGGTCATCACCGGCGACGTGTCCCAGGTGGACCTGCCGCGTCATGTCCGCTCCGGGCTTCGCCACGCCATCGAGGTCCTGCGTGGCGTGGAAGGCATCAGCTTCACCTTCTTCACCTCGCGCGACGTGGTGCGCCATCCGCTGGTGGCGAAGATCGTTCGCGCCTACGAGGCCTTCGAGCAGAAGCAGGACGACGAGCGGTGAGTTCGCTGGATGTGGCCGTGGGCTATGCCACGTCGCGCCGGGGCGTGCCCGCCCCGGCCAGTTTCCGCCGCTGGGTGGAGGCCGCGCTCAAGGGCGCACGCCGGCGCAAGGCCACCGAGGTGGCCATTCGCATCGTCGATGCCGATGAAGGCCGGGCGCTGAACCTGCAATATCGCGGGCGCGACTACGCCACGAACGTGCTTTCGTTTCCCGCCGACCTGCCGCCCGGGCTGAACCTTCCGCTGATCGGCGACCTGGTGATCTGCGCGCCGGTGGTGGTCCGCGAAGCCGCCGAGCAAGGCAAGAAGCCGGCCGATCATTGGGCCCACCTCACCGTCCACGGCACGCTGCACCTGCTGGGTTACGACCACATCGACGAGGCCGAGGCCGAGGCGATGGAGGGATTGGAGACGCGGGTACTGGCGGGATTGGGCATCGCGGACCCTTACCTGGCTTGAAGGCGGCCTGGCCTTTGTGGGAGCCGCTTCAGCGGCGATGCGTGTGTGCCAGGATGGCGGGTTCGCTCCGTAGCCATCGCCGACAGGGTCGGCTCCCACCGGAAAAGCCGTCACCGTGTGGGGCTGGGCAAGTGCCATCGCCGACAGGGTCGGCTCCCAACGGGTTCGCCGCCATCGGGTGGGAAGCCGGCTAGCCGGCGATGCTCTTCCGCTCTGATGGGAGCCCCCGTCTTCCTGAACCGTCACACGAATTCCGTTAGACTGACCCTTCCGCCCCGTAGGGCAGAACTCCAAAGAGTAATGAACGAGGACCCTGGTAGTACCAACGGCCCGGCTCACCGATCCTGGTGGGACCGCCTGGGCCATCTGTTTTCCGGCGAGCCGCGCAATCGCGACGAACTGATCGAGGAACTGCGCAACGCCCAGGTCAACGGCCTGCTCTCGAACGACACCCTGACCATGGTCGAGGGTGCGATCAAGGTGACCGAGCTCAGTGTCGACGACGTGATGGTGCCCCGCGCCCAGATCGTCAGCCTGCCGGTCGACGCCCCTCTCCCTGAAATTCTCGCCTCCGTGGTCGAATCCGGCCATTCGCGCTTCCCCGTGCACGGCGAAGACAAGGATGAAGTGCTGGGCATCCTCCTGGCCAAGGATCTCTTGAAGTATTTCGGCCAGAGCGAAGGCTGCGACGTGCGCGCCCTGCTCCGCCCCGCCGTGCTGATTCCCGAATCGATGCGGCTGAACGTGCTGCTGGCGGAGTTCCGCCTCACGCGTAACCACATGGCGCTGGTGGTCGACGAGTACGGCGGCGTCGCCGGCCTCATCACCATCGAGGACGTCCTCGAGCAGATCGTCGGCGAGATCGACGACGAGCACGACGACGAGGAAGATCCCGTGCTGGTGCAGGCCCTGGAGGAAGGCGGTTTCGCGGTGAGCGCACTCACGCCTATCGCCGACTTCAACGAGGTGGCCGGCGCGCATTTTTCCGACGAGGAATTCGACACCATCGGCGGCATGATCACCTCCGAGTTCGGCCATCTTCCGGCCGCGGGGGAAGAGATCGCCGTGGGTGGGTTCCGGTTCCGCGTGACCGAAGCCGACGATCGCCGTGTGCAGCAGTTCCACGTCGCCCGCGCCGACGCCGCCTGATCGATCACTCCGTCATCCCGGTGGGAAGTCTCCCGGGGTGGGGAACCTCCAGGTGAGGAACCTCCGGGTGGGAAGCGGCCTGGGCCGCGATCGGGAGCTTGCCGCAAGCCCCGATCGCGGCTCAGGCCGCTTCCCACCCAAACTTTCACCCAAGTCGACAGGACCTGCCCTTTCTCGATGCGCCATGCACTGATTCTGCTGCTCGCCCTGTGCTTCGTCCCGATGGCCCACGCAGGCATCGTCGACGCGCCCGCGGCCAACCTCGAGATATCGCTGATGACCTACGGGCCCGGCGATATCTACTGGGAGCGTTTCGGGCACGACGCGCTGGAAGTGCGCGACACGGTCAGCGGCGAGTCGGTCGCGTTCAATTACGGCGTGTTCGATTTCGACCAGAAGGGATTCCTGCTCAACTTCGCGCGGGGAATCATGGCCTACCGCATGGACGCGGAAAACACGCAGTCGGACATCGATTTCTATGCCGGTGAGGGCCGCTACGTGCGCCGCCAGCGCCTGGCGCTGGACGATGCGCAGAAGGAACGGCTGCGCCGTTTCCTGCTCTGGAACATCCGCCCCGAGAACGCCGGCTACCACTACGACTACTACGTGGACAACTGCACCACCCGCGTACGTGACGCCCTCGATGACGCCCTCGACGGCGCCTTGAGCGACCAATTGCGCGACAAGCCCGGTGGCATGACCTTCCGTGAGCAGACCGCGAGGCTGATGAGCAACCAGCCCTTGTTGATGCTCGGCATGGACCTGGGCCTGGGGCCTTACGCCGACCAGTCCATGACGGCGTGGAAGGAAGCTTTCCTGCCCATGACGCTCGAGGCGGAACTTCGCCATGTGCGCATCGGCGAGGGCGATGCGGCGCGGCTGCTGGTGGTGGACGAGACCACCATCGCGCCCGCGCGCCTCGACCCGCCGCCGGATCTGGCGCCCGACCTGCGCTGGCCCTTGTTCGGCGCGGGGCTGCTCCTGGCCATTCCGCTCTCCCTGCCCTTCTTCACCAGGCACCGCGTGGCGCGTGGCGTCTTCGTGGCCGCCGGCACGCTGTTCACGGTGTTCGCGGGCGTCGCCGGCCTGTTCATGCTGGGCCTGTGGGGCCTGACCCTGCATCGCTCCGCCTGGGGCAACTTCAACCTGCTCGCGTTCCAACCCCTCGCCTTCCTGCTGCTGCCCGCGATCTGGCGCCTGCGTCGCGCAGGCAGGCCCATGGGGCGCTTCGCGCCCCGCATCGCCACGCTCTCCTTCGGAGCCTGCGTCATCGGCCTGTTGCTTCACCTGTGGCCGGATTTTCCGCAGCGAAACCTCCCTTGGATACTGTTCGCCCTGCCTTGCTGGACAGCGCTTTTCGCAAGCTTCTGTCGCCGGCACGACTGAAGCCCCGTTCCCCACGACACAAACGGACATCCCCCGCCACCTTCTTTCGGGTGATTGACGGGTGCGCGCGCGTGCGCGCAAATGGACGTCCAACTTCCGAAGAAGACGTGGGCTAAACACCAGCCCAACGGCACGCGCCCAAGCGAGTGGAACTGCGGACCACGTCACGGAATACGACCGCCTAAACCTTCCGGCGCGAGGCACAGGGAATAAAACCCCGCGCCAGACATCTGCACTTGTCCCCACAGGTGAACGGTGTACCGCAATCGATGAACCTGAAACCGAGTGACCTCCCCCTCCTCGTGTCCCTCGACATGCTGTTGGAAGAACGAAACGTCACGCGTGCCGCGTCCAAGTTGCACGTAAGCCAACCCGCGCTTTCCGCTCAACTGGCTCGGCTGCGCCGCCTGTTCAAGGATCCTCTCCTTGTCCCTTCCGAGACGGGCCGCGGCATGGTGCCCACGCCCAAGGCGGAGGAGATGGCCGCGGCCCTGCGCGACGCCTTGTCCCAGCTGGGCACGCTGGGCGATCCCCATGGCGCGTTCGATCCCACGCGCGACGCGGCGACCTTCCGCATCGGCGGATCGTTCAGCGCGGTGAGCAGCTTCGCCAAACCGCTCATCCAGGCGTTCCAGGAGAAGCGGAACCGCGAACTCCGGCTCGCATTCCGTACGGGCTGGGAAGACATGGACGTGCTGGCCCAGTTCGAGAGCGGGGAGATCGACATCCTCCTCGCCCCCAACGAACAGTTGCCTTCCTCGTTGAAGATGCGCTCGCTGATGGCCGACGAGTTCGTCATGCTTCAGCGTGAAGGGCATCCTCGCGGTACGCATCCGCTGACCATCGAGGACTACTGCTCGCTCGGGCACCTGATCGTCTCCACGACGGGCCGCATGTATGGCCTGATGGATGCGCGCCTGAAAGAACTGGGCCTCAAGCGCGATGTCCTGGTGTCGGCGCCGCATGGCGATACGGTGGGCCCGATCCTGCGCGCCACCGACCTCGTCTGCACACTGCCGCAAAGCATGGTGGACGCCGTGGGGCCAGGCGTGGAGGCGTATGCCATCCCTTTCGACATGCCGGACATGTCGCTGGCCATGGCGTGGCATAGCCGCCTCGACAAGCAGCCGGCGCACCGCTGGCTACGCGACGAGCTCATTCGCGTGAGCCACCGCCTGCACCCCACGCGTCACGTCGAGCCGCCCAAATCCTTGTTCCCGATCATCGAGCGAGTCCGTGATGGATACCACTGAGGCACTGCTTTCCCCGCTCGACGCCGATGCGCCTTGCGGCCCCAACCTCGAGTACGACGCGCTTTTCCTCGCGCTGGAATCGGTGGCCACCGTCACGCCGGAACGCGCGGTGGGCACTGCGGTGCGCCAGGCCGAAGAACCGGACTGGCGCGAGGTGGCACAGCATGCGGAAACGGTGGCCCAACGGACGCGCGACGTGCGTGTCGCCGTGCACCTGGCCAATGCATGGCTGAAGATCGGCGGCTTTCCCGCATGGTCCGATGCCGTGGGCCTCATCCACGGCCTGCTCGAGCGCTACTGGGACGAGGTTCACCCGCGCCTGGACGACGGCGACCCGATCGAACGGATCAACGCGCTCGCCGCCTTGGCATCCACCGATGGCATGCTGTCCCACCTTCGGCGCACGCCCCTGCTCCACGCCGAGCGCATCGGCAGCTTTTCGCTGCGCGATCTGCGCGTGATCAACGGCACGCTGAAGCCCGACGGCGGCGACCATCCGGCGGTGTCGCAAGAACATGTGGATCTCGTCGCGCAGCAAGCCGATGTCGAGGAACTGCGGCGTGTCCACGACAGCGTCGTGGCCGCACTGGATCACGCCCAGGCTATAGGCAAGACGTTCGAGCAACGGACCCCCGGCATGGGTCCCGATCTGGACGCCTTGTTGCGCGACCTTCGTGAACTGCACGCCTTCCTGCGGGCGCTGGTGGGGTCGAGGCTGCCGCAGACGAATGTCGATACGGAAAACGACGGAGCGTCACGTGGAGACGACGCGCCGGACGCGGGTTCCGCCACCACCGGCGCGAACCGCGGCCCCATCCGTGGAACGGGCGACGTGGTTCGCCTGCTCGACGAGATCTGCGCGTGGTACGCCGTCCACGAGCCGTCCAGCCCCGTTCCGCCGCTGTTGCGGCGGGCGAGCCAACTGGTCGGCCTGAGCTTCGCCGACTTGCTCAAGGCCATCGCGCCCGGCGGCCTTTCCGAATTCCAGGTCCTGGCCGGCGACAACGACAGCTGACCGGCCGCGGTGCTCAGTCAGAGCGACGACGAACGGTACGCGATAACCGCCAGGGCACAAGCGAGCGCGGCACCCGCGACCCACCACGGCCACAGGGCCGCCCGCCGTGACATGCGTGAGGAACCGGCGCGACGCATCGGCAACGCCTGCGAAAACGCGGGCGTTGCCGGCGGCGCGCCCGCAGGCCGGCGCAAGGTGTGGATCGATGCGCCTCGGCGGCGCATGGCCGAGCGCAGAAGCATGCGCCGGCGCAAGCGGTATTCGTGCGTATCGATGCGCCCATCGTTGTACGCGTCGTTCAGGGCCGCCAGCTCGCGGTTCACGATCACATCCCACTCCATCAGCGAATCTCCCTCACCAGGCGAAACCCGACGTCGCGCTCGGCCGTTCCATCGCTCGGCCGCACCGTGTCGACCGAGCAGGCATCCGGTCCGCTGCGGTAGCTGCCACCGCGCGTGGCGAACGAACCGCCCTTCGTCACCCACTCCCATACACCACCGGTCATGTCGACGAGTCCCCACGGGTTCGCGATGCCCTTCGTGCTGAAGTCGGGCGCCTTGAGCAAACGGCCGATACCCGAGGAAGGCGCGCCGCAGTTTCCTTCCTTGCTATCCCACCCCGCGTTGGCATGCGCCGCGAAGGACCACTCCTCGTCGGTGGGCAACCGATACGTATGCCCACTGACCTGCGAGAGCCATGCCGCATACCGTTGCGCGAAAGCCAGGGGAATCGAGCGCGCGGGCTCGGCGGCGGCGATCCCACGCGAGATCGCGCAAGTACGCGTCGCGCGGCAGAACTGGTCGAGGTTGCCCACGGTGATCTCGGTGCGGGTCATGGCGAACGGCTTGCGGCCGAACGGCACGACCACCATGGCGGGCCCGTACGCACCGACGGCGAACGTGTCGAAGCACTCGCGCGCGGTACCGGCGAGACCTCGCCGCGCGCACGGGTCGGGCGGCGTGACGACCACGGGTGCCGAGTGCAGCTTCTTCACCACCGCTTCCAGGGAACCCTCCGGCAGCGCTTTCGAGGCCACCATGGCTGCCTCGAGGTCCTTCAATCCATCGGGATCGCCTTCCTTCACCGCGGCCAGCCGGCGACGCAGGTCGTCCTGATCGGCGGGGGATACCACCGGCGCCTTCGCCGCGGTCATCACGGCCGTCGCCAGGTCATAGCGCGTCAGCGCCCTGCGCAGGTCGTCGCGTTCGCCGATGATCGCGAGGGCGCTGTCGATGCGTCCCGCGGCTTCCTTCCACCGGCCTGCACGGCACGCCTCGCGTGCCGCTTCCAGGAATCCATGCGTCAGCAGGTTCGCCGCTTCGTCGTTGGTGTCGACGTTGCCACCATCGATCTGGCGAAGCTGCTGGAAACTCTCGATCGCCTTGCCGAGATCGTTCGCCGCCGTCGCGCGGCGCAACGATTCCAGCCGCGCCTCGTGCTCGGCGCGCGGCAAATCCGGAGGCGCCGCCGGGGCGGAGGATGCCGCCGCCGGGGCCTGCGCGGAGGTGGGCGCCAGTGCGACGCTGCGTGCGGCGAGCCGCGTGGACGAGGGGTACAGCCGGCGCGCGGCGGCCAACCGGTCGGCGGCGACCTTCATGTCGCCCGACGCGATCGCATCGCCGACCGCCGCGTCGAGCTTGAGCTCGAGTTCGGGATTCGCCAGGAGGCGGCTCTCCGGATCGATGGTGCGGATCTGGCCGAGAATCGCCGGAACGTCGTCGGGGCCATCGCCGAACAGATGCCCCGCGAGGATCGCCTGGCTGAGCAAGGTGTCCAGGCGGTTCAACACGTCGTCCCGCTCATGTGCGACCTCCTCGCGCCGGCGGTCGAGCTTCGGCGCGAACGTCTTCAGGTCCGCGCGGAGGCGAAACGTCGCCATGGCACCCGCGTAGTCGAGACGGCCATGCGGCGGATCCCAATGCGTGGCGAGCAGGCGCACGAGGAATCCGTCGATCGCCTCCGCCCCGTCCACGACGATACGGCGGCGCTCGTCGCCGTCGAGCGCGGCGAGCGCGCCGCGAACCTGGTTTTCGTCACGGAAGCCGTCCGCCTGCCCCGGGGCGAACCGGCGCAACGTCTCGGCCACGTGGCGGCGTTCCACCTGCATCGCCGCCACCCATGCCACGGCAGCCGACAAGGCCAGGACGAAGCCCGCGACAATCAACCATGGCGTTGCCCGCTCACGCCAGCGCCGCTTGCGCAAGCCTGCCAGCACCACGGCGATATCCGCGCTTCGCTTGTCCGCGGTGAACGCGACGCTGTCGCACAAGGCCTTGTACTGGCGCTTGTCGAGGCCGGCGACCGGTGGTGGGCGCTTGCCCGCCTTCATCGCTTCCTCGGCGTTGTCCTTGCCAAAGGGATGCCGGCCGGTGAGCAGTTCGAAGACCACGCAGCCGAACGCGTAGATGTCGTCGCTGGCGGACGGCGGCCTGCCCTGGATCATCTCCAGGCTCGCGTATGCCGGTGTCATCGCGCCCAGCGACCCG
Source organism: Luteibacter sp. W1I16 (assembly GCF_050434905.1). NCBI lineage: Bacteria > Pseudomonadati > Pseudomonadota > Gammaproteobacteria > Lysobacterales > Rhodanobacteraceae > Luteibacter > Luteibacter sp. W1I16. Next base: position 3,472,790 of record NZ_JBNDJJ010000001.1, on the reverse strand, counting down.
GCATCGAAGACCGTGCGGTCATCACCGGCATCGACGCCCAGCTTGCCCGCGCGCGCGATGCCGAAGTCGAACACTTTGGCCACGCCGGTGGCGGTCACCATGACGTTGCCCGGCTTGAAGTCCGAATGGACGATACCGGCGGCGTGCGCACGCCGCAGCGCCTCGCCCATGCCTTCGATAAGCGGCCACGCCTCGTCGAAGCGCATGCCGTCGCGCGCCTTGCCTCGAATGAGGGAGCGCAGGTCGCTGCCTTCCACATATTCCATCGTCATGAAGACGTTGGTGCCGTCCTTGTCGAAATCGTAGACCCGCACGATATGGTCGTTGGCCACCTGCTGGGCACGGCGCGCCTCGCGTTGCAGGGCGACCAGCGCGTCGGGATGCTTCCGGAACTCGTCGTTGAGCACTTTCACCGCGACGTAGGGATCGCGGTCTCGCGCCTCTACCTTGCGCTCGTCGCGGGCGAGATAGACCACGCCCATGCCGCCGCGCCCCAATTCCCTTTCCATGAGGAAGCGGCCCTTCAACAAGCTGCCCACGGCGATCTTCTCGCCCTGGGCGAGATCGGCGATACGTCGCCAGCCCCCGTCGCCCGTACCCAGCGAGGACGAGCCGGTGGCTGTTCCCTCGCCGCCCGCCGCCGCATGCAGCGGCTTGACCACCGTCGCGTCGTCCTGCCCCGCCGATGGTGTCACCGCACGCAGTGGAACCACCCGCGTTTCATCGTCGTCATGCTGGCTCATCAACAGGTTTCCTCGGTTTCTTCCAGCCGCACGACCACGGCCGATACGTTGTCGCGACCGGCGCGCCCGAGCGCGCCGTCGACCAGGCTGGCGAGCAGCGCCGCGGGGTCCGCGTGGCGCCGGCAACATGCCTCGATGTCCTCGTCGGTGAGTTCCTTGTTGATGCCGTCGGAACACAACACGAAGCGCATGCCGCTGCGCCGCGGGGTCAGCGTCCAGTCGACGTAGAGGCGGTCTTCCGCGCCGACGGCGCGGGTCAATACCCCGGACGCCACCGGTGTCGCCGCGCCGAAGCGGGTTTCGTCGCCGCGATCGCCGTGCACGTGATCGCGCGTGAGGAGACGCAGGCGCCCTTCTTCATAGCAGTACGCCCGGCTGTCACCGACCCAGCCACACAACACCATGTCGCGGGTATGCACGAGCACCACCACCGTCGAGGCGATCGCATCGACACGGCGTTCGCGCGCGATCGAGCGCAGCATCCGGTTCACGCGCAGGAGTTCGTCCTCGATCGCATCGATGAAATCGGTGACGTCGTCGCTTCGCGGCAACCCGCGCAGCCTGTCGACGATCATGCCGCTGGCGACGTCGCCGGCACTGTGGCCGCCGAGTCCATCGGCGACGACCCAGAGCCCGAGATCGTCGGCGACCAGGATCGCGTCTTCATTGTGCCGCCGTACATGGCCTGTCTCGGTTCGGCCGGCGGAGCGATAAGGCAAGGTCACACGGGTTCCTCGTTGCGTTCGGCACGGAGGCCATCGATGAAGCGCAGGTAATCGTCGGCGTTGGGCAGCCCGCGCAACGCCACGCCGGAGCTCGGGTCCCCTCCGCGCCACCAGAGACTGCGCATGAGGCCGCCGCCGGCCGGGACCCAAGGCGGGGACGCCATGAGTCGCGGATCGGCGAGCGCGTGGGCCGCACGGTCGAACTCCGCCAGCGAACCGTGTTCGCGGGCCTCGTGCACGATGGCTTCGGCCGCGTCGAACCACGCAGCCTCCGGCCACCGCGGCCATCCGTTCGCCGTTGGCGCGGCCGATACCGCCAGCACCAGGGGGAAGATGCGACCGACCCGGTCCGACGAGAGCGTGACGGCACCTGTCCAGGGTCGCGGCCCGCATACATGCGCCGCGAGTGCGAAGCGCCATACCGGCGCCGCCAGACAGCGTGCCTTGTGATCGTCGCCGAGGCGGGCCGCCAGGCCGGCCATCGCCTCTTGGCATGCGCGATCCCAGGGCTCGACGAACTCCGGCGGAAGCCGGCGCTGGACGAAGTCGCCGAGCAGTGGAAGCTTGCCGTGGAACCCCGGGGCCACGTTTCCGGTTCTCGCGCTCATGCGGGGCACCGGAAACGGCGCACGCTGCTATCGCTGAAGGGATTGCGCAAACTCGCCGCCTCGATGTCCACGTTCGCGTGCGTTGAACCGAAACCGAAGGTCGCGCCGAAGCGGGTCTCGGTGCGCCGTTGCAGGGAGGCGGCGTCGAGTGCGTGGAAAAAACCCCAGTCGCCCGGGTACTCGAGCACAGGGAGCGGGTTGCCCGACGTATCCCAGGCACTGATGCGCGTCAGGCCGGGTTTCGGACCAGGCCATTGCATGGCGACGGACACGGGTGCCTGGCCGGTCTTGTACTCGTAGGTCTGGCCGTCCACTTCGATCGTCAGCCGATCGATACCGGCCGGCGGTGTCGTGACCGATACGGTGAAACCGACCTGCGGTCGCGGCCCGTCGCGGAAATACACCTGCCGGATCGTGTCGGCGAGTTGCGCCCCGGCGAGCACTCCTGCTCCCGCCCTCGCGCTGCCGGCATCACGAAAAGTCCACGTCGGTCCCGCGCTGTCGACGACGCGCGACAAGGTCTGCCGGAAGAACGTGTCGAAGCGGCCGCCGTTGCCGAACAACGCGGCGAAGTCCTGCAGCGGTATATCGTTGCCTTGCGTCGCGACGAAGGGGTAGCGCCCCTGCACGAAGCGTGTGCAGTCAGCGCCGGCGGCTTCACGAAAGCCGTCGGCCAGCGCGCCCGCTTGCACCCTTGCTCACCAGGGATTGGCTACTGCCCACGAGACTGCCCACCCATGCGGACAACGGCGGCGGCAACTGCGCCGCTTCGAGCCGCGCGGCGGCGAGCGCGGGGTCGGGCCGGCCGATCGCATCCGCCGCGGGGTCGCGGCTCAGCAAGGCCTTGCTCAACTGATCGAGCGTGCCGAGAGTGTGGTCCAGTGGCGTCGCGCCGGCCGCGCCGTCCGTCAGCTGGTCGAGCGTCGCGAAGTGATCGGTGATCGGCGCATCGGCGCCATCGTCCGTCCCACCGGCGGAAGCGGTACCCAGGAGGTGCCTCGTGTTATCGCGCACGAGCGCCAGCAGCGCCTTCAACGGCGAACCCGGTCCGGCGAGCCGCGCGGCCACGCCACTGGCTTCCTGCACGTTGCTCACCGGTTGCAGTTCGAGATCGCCGAGCAGCCCGTCCCAGGCGCGGATATAGTCGGCTACATAAAGCGCCCGCACCTGGGCGGCGAGCGATACGCGTTGCAACGGGTCCGCCGTCGTGGCGCCGAACACCCAGCCATCGCCGACGAAACGATCCACCGCGCTGGATATTCCGCCGCCCGCACCGCCCGCCGATGCAGATGTCCCCTGCACCATCGCGGCGAACACCGGCCGCGTGAACAATGCCGGTAACGGTCTGGACAGCGGAGCGCCACTGCGGCGGCGGAATACATCGCCACGCAGTCCCAGGACGCGATCCAGCCGCACCGGCGCATCGCGACGCGACGCGCTGTCGATTTTCACGCCCCCGTAGATCAGCGTCGCCAGGTCCGCCGCGCGCAACGTGGCGCGCGCCGCTTCGACCAGGGAGTTATCGAGCGGCAGGGCCCGCATCTTGTCGCTTCCGTCGAAGAGGATGCGGAAATGACCTTCCAGGGCCTGCACGAGGCTGTCCTCATCGGGAAACACCTCGCGCCATCGCTCGCCAGCCAGCAGCACGAGCTGGTCGCGATCGCGATGACCGGCATCGCCAAGCATGAGATAACCCTTGAGCACGTAGTAGAGCCGTTGCGGGTCTCCGGCAAGGCCGCGCAAATCATCGCGGAACTGCAACGCGAGCCCGGGAACGACGCTGGCCTGGAACTCGCGCTCATGCGCTCCACGTACTTCGTCGAAAACCGCATCCCCCTGGAACAGCCCGAAGCGCATGGACCATGGCACGGGATCGCGTACCTGGCCCGCCATGCGTTCAGCGCGGGCCAGCACGTCGAGGCGCTGCAATGCCTGCGCATAGTACTGGCGCAATGAGTCCGGTCTCGCGCCGGGGTCGCCGATGGGGAAATCGTGCAAGGCCTGGTCGACACGTGCGACATAGTCGGCGTTGCGGCCGAAACTCGTCGTCATGCCGACCACGAGCGCGACGGCCAGCACACCGATACCGCCGATCGCCGCCGCTTCGGCCAGACGACGCCGGCGCCATGCGACCGGATCGGCACCGACGAAGCCCGCCTCGGGCAGGATCGTTTCCTTCAACAGCCGTTCGGTGAAGTAGGTGCGTCTCTGCGCACGCGTGGATGCCGGCGCGGTGGCGTGCATGCCGAAGGAACGTCCGACCACCGAAAGCACGCGGTCGATCGGCGTGCCTTCCTGCGTGCCCGACGTGAGGTACACACCGCGCAGGAGCGGCGGCCGTCCATAGGCATGGCTGCCGAAGACCGACGAGACCAGCGGCAAGGCCGCCTCGCGGAACGCCCGCAACTGCTGCGGAAAGGACAATATCCGTGCCCGCCTGCGCACGTCGCGCTCGGCGTGCATCCGCTCGATCACGCGCTCGTCGATCCGCTCCAGCAAGGCGTCGAATTCCGTACCCAGCAGCCCCGGCGCGCCGCCCTGCACGCTTTGCGCGGCAGTGAAGGTGGTACCCCATACCTGGGCGCGCCCCGCCGGGTCGAGCGCATCGAAGAACTCCATGAAGCCCGCCACGAGATCGCACTTGGTGAACACCATGTACACCGGCACCGCGACGCCGAGGCGGGTGCCGATCTCGTCGAGACGTTCGCGCAGCCTTTGCGCGTGCTGCTGCCGCTCGGTGTCCGTCATGGTCAGGGCGTCGGCGACGCTCATCGTGAGCAGGATGCCATTCACCGGTCGACGTCGGCGGTGGCGCCTCAAGAGCCCGAGGAAGCCCGTCCACGCCGAGGCATCCGCATGGGGATCGGAATCCTGCGTCGTATAACGGCCCGCGGTATCGAGGAATACAGCGCGGTCGGTGAACCACCAATCGCAGTCGCGCGTGCCACCGACGCCTCCGAGCGAACGCTGACCCATGCCACCGAGCAAGGGGAACTCGAAACCGGAGTGCTCGAGCAAGGTGCTCTTGCCTGAACCCGGCGCACCGATGAGCAGGTACCAGGGCAGTTCCCGCAGGTCGCCACCGCCATCGCGACGCTTACGCAGCACGGCCATGGCTTCGGCGAAGCGGTGGCGCAAGGCGTCACGCTCGGCACGCGCGCGCGCCTCGGAATCCGCACGCTCACCGTCGGGTTGCGAGGAGAGTTCCGCGCCCAGGCGTTCACTGCGACGGAGCGCGAGCCAGCGACGCCCCATCAGGACACCGATCCATATCGCAGCCACCACGGCGATCGCCACGAACCTCGAGGTGACGCTTGCCAGCGGCTGCGTATCGCCGAGCCCGAGGTACGGACCGCCGAATCCGATCAGCAAGGCACACAGGGCGATGCCGAACAGCGCTCGTACCCATGACGTATGAAACAGGTCGGCAAGGATCTTCATCCGGCCTCCGGCATGAACAGGATCTCGACGCGCCGGTTGCGCGCGCGATTGGCGGGAAGGTCGGGCGGCGTCGCGACCGGTTGCGAGGCACCGGCGCCGCTCGACTCCACGCGGCGCGGATCGCGCAGGTCGCGGCTCAGGATCGCACTGACGTTGCGCGCCCGCGCCGCCGACAGTTCGAAATTGTCCTTGAAGCGAAGCGACCGGATCGGCTGGTCATCCGTATGACCCACGACGACGATGCGGCCGCGCAGTTGGTCGAGCGCGCGGGCGACGCGGGACAGCAAGGCCGCCTGCTCCGGCGCCACCTCCGCGCCGCCGGAGGGAAACATGTTCGTGGCGGCGAGGCGTAGCGTCGCCTGGCCGTCCGGCTTCTCGTCGATGGCCAGCGCGCCGCTGCGTTCGTCGCTGGCGAGCAACTGGCGCAGGCTCGTGGCAGGGGGTTTGGCCGGTGCGCCGGTCGTCGGCAGCGGCACGCCGCGCAGGCCGATGGCCGCTAGCCGTGAGCTCACCGGGTCGGTGATCCCGTTGAGGCGGCCGTGAAGATAGACCCACGTGCCAGCGACGATGCACAGCGCCACCAGCGCCGCCATCCACACCGGCACACCACGGCGAGGCACGAGTGGCCGGTCCAGGCCACGCCATCGTGGCGACAGCTCAACGGGCGCGGCGGACCGATACGCCATGATCCGCCGGTAGAGATCCTCACGGCGATCCGCGAGCCGCGACATGCCGCCGGGTTCCACGAGGTACTTTCCGCCGAAGCCGAGCGCCAGGCACAGGTACATCATCTCGACGAGGTCGATGTGGCGGACCATGTCCTGCGCCAGCCGGTCGAGGATCGCGAAGAACTTCTCGCCGCCGTAGGTCTCGCCATGGAAAGTCACCAGCAGGGTTTGACGCTGCCATCCGGTCTGGTCACCCCATGGCGAATCGAGCACCGCCTCGTCCAGCATCGTGCACAGGACGTAGCGTGCGGCTATGCCTGTCTGCGCGTCCACGCCCGCCCGCGCCGCCAGATCGTCGAAGCGGCGAATCGAGGTCACGGCGCGCTCGCGCAGCAATACGGCGTCCGGTGGTTCGGCGCTGTTGCTCAATTGCGCGGCCATCAGGAGCAAGGGGTTGGCCGCCCGCACCAGTGGATTGCCGCCCGCCATGGGCAGCTCCTGCGGCGTCGCGATGTCTCGCGCTTGCCCACGTTCGCGCCGCGGCGTGACGGGTGACGGTTCACGCGCGGCGCTGGGGCGCACGATGGTGGCGTCGTCCGGGCCGTGGCCCGGCCTCTCGTCGGTCGTCATCGGATCAGGCCCTCACCGCCCACAGTTCGAGTTCGAGCCCGTCGAAACCGTTACCGAAGTGCAGCGCCACGCCGCCGGACGTGCGCAGGGTCTTCCACATCGGCGAGGCCTTGTCGAGTTCGAAATACTGGTAGCCCGCGTGGTACGGGATCTGCCGCGGTGCGCTTGGCATCGACGCCACGGCGATGCCGGGCAATTGCAGGTTGACGAGGTCGCGGATCTTCTCGACCGGACCGATCTTCGATTGCGTGGGCAAGCGGCGGCGCATGTCCGCCGCGGCGATGTCGGCCTTGGCGGCAAGCACGAAGGCGGCTCCATCGAACAACGTCGTATCCGCGACGGTGCCCACCCATACGCCGTACTTGCGCTGTTGTAGCGGAACCGGAACGGCCGTTTGCTCCAGCACGGCGCTGAGGCTCGCACGCAACGCCGCGATGACCGGCTCGAAGCTCTCACGCAAGCGTTCGTGCCGATAGGGCGGAAAGGCGTCGCTGCGCTTACCCGGCGTGGTGAACGTCGCCAGTTCCCCCGCCATGCCGAGCAACATCCGGTAGAGATCTTCCGGATGCAGGAGCGGGGCCTCGGAAAGGTGAGCCAGTTGTGGCTGGTACCGGTTGACGAACTGGAGCATGAGGAAATCCGACAGCTCGGCGGTACTGGTGCGGTCGCTACCCCCCACACGTGCGGCCAACGCCTCGCCGCGTTGATGCAGCAGACCCAGCAACTCGGTGAGGAACAGGCTCAGGCTTGCCGACGCCCGACAGGTCAGGGCACTGGGAATGAAGCCATCGTCGAGCACCACGCGGCGGTCGGCGCGGCATTCCACGAGATGCGCCAGCGGCAGGTCCACCAGGCCCTCGCGCGGTTGGCTGGCCGCGAGGAGCCGCGCGCTGAGCCCGCCGACCTCGAGCATCACCGTTCCGGTCGTGCTGCCCGACGCATCGGCCACTTCGGCCTCGCGCACGCGGAAGCGCGCCAATTGCCCTGGCGGCGCCGTGTCGGGCCATACGCTTTCCGCCTGCGTCGCCGAACGCAAGGGCAAGGTGAGGTGGATGATCTGGTCGCGCCAGTTCGGATCGATGTCGAGGGGCGCCGGCAAGGGATCGCGATCGGGCATGGAAAACGGCGTGCCGTCCGGGAAGACGCCACGCGCCCGGCGAATGCCGAGCTTGCCGATGGCCAGCAGGTCCCGTTCCAGTTCCAGTTCGTCGAAACCCCACGGATGCGGGCGCAGCGTGGCCGCCCGCAGTTCGATGTAGCGTTCCGTGTAACGGTCCTGCTGTTGCATGTGCTGCGGGCGAAGGAACAGTCCTTCGCTCCAGACCACCTTGTTGAACGAGGTCATCGTGCGGCTCCGTCGCTCTTGAAGCGTGCCAGCTGGTCTTCGTAGGCCCGGGCGAACTCGTCGCCGAACAGGCGGCGAAACCGTTCATCGGGATCGGCCGCCAGGCCCTGGTAATGCGCGCGGTAGCGATCCCACGCGCCCTTCCCCGCACCGGGCAGGAAACGCGGCCGGCGCGGACCTCCCTCGTCTTCGAAACGCGCGGGGTCGAATTGGGCGATGAGGTCGTCGAAGGCGGCGCGTACCCCGGAAAGCAAGGCCACCTGGTGGAGGCGGATATCGTCCATCGCGTCGACGATGGCCGCTTCTCCCGAGAGGAAAGCTTCGTTGGGTGCGGCGAGCAGGCGAGCCATGGCTTCCCCCGCCGTGGGAGCGAACTTCAGCGGGTTGTTCTCGCTCCGGCGAATCAGCGTCGCGGGCATGCGAAAACCGTTCTTCAGTTCCGCGCGTGCACGAAGGACATCCATCACGCCTTCAAGGACGAGCAGGAACAGCGGTTCGACAGCGGCATGCGCGATGCCGGATGGTGATGGTGAAGGAGCGGGCGATGGCGCGGCCTCGACCTTCGCGTCCACGGAAACGGGCACTTCGGCAACCGGCACCTCGGCGACGAGCGCCTCGGCGGCCGTCGCCACGGGAGCCGGCACCGGTTCACGGAACAGGCTCCGTGTCCTGTCCCAGTTTTCCGGCAGCACGGCCGCGTGACGCGGTACTGCGTCGTGGTCCACGCGCGGCACGACGAGATGTTCGTCCAGTGGCGATACATGGCTCCAGGGCGTCTGGGATGCGGCGGTGGACCGTGCTTCACCCAGACCCGTGGGCAACGCCGTCTGGAACCATGCGAGCGGGTCGAGCGACGCTGTCGCACCTCCTTCGCCCGGCACCAGCGATGCCGCCCGTGACGGTGCCTGCGCGACATCGATCAAAGGCGCCGGCGGCCGAATGGCGGGCGCGGTATCCGCGATGTCGCGCGTTTCCCGCCGTGCCGTGGTTCGCGCCACCTGCTCGACAGGCGGCTCGATGGCAACGAGGACTTCGAACGTATCGATCTGCACGAGGTCGCCGTCGCCGAGCAGCGCCGGTTCACCGCCGCGCAGGGGCGTGCCATTGAGCAACATCCCGTTGGTGCTGCGGTCTTCGAGGAAGTACAGGCCATTGATGTGGCGTACCACCGCATGCTGTCGCGAGACGCCGTGGGCATGGAGCACCCAGTCGCATTGCTCGGCGCGGCCGATGGTGAGGTCGCTCCCTTCCACGCGCACCGATGCCCGGTCGGCGATTTCCTCGGTGCGTGCGCCGAGCACGGAGAGGACCAGGCTGGGTCCGGCATAACGGTTCATACGGAATCCTCCGATCGGAGTAGGCCAAGGGCCGATGTGACGAAGGCGCGGCAACGCGCATCGAAGTCGTCGCCGGCCGCGGCCAGGGTCAACAAGGCACCCGCGGCGACGACCGCCATCAGGTGTGCGGCGACGGGGGCGACTTCCTTGCCCGACGCATCGAGCAGGAAACCCTCGGACCACCCCGCGCTGGCGGCGATCAACGCGCCCGCGCCGACGTAGTGGCGGCTGGCCGCATAGGCGAGCGCCTTGCGCCGGTTCGCCTCGTCACGATCGCGCAACCACGCCTCGGCGAGGTGCAGCCCGGGGCGATCTTCCTCGGCGATCGCCGCGTCGGCGGCGCATTGGCACAACCAGGGCACCACGTAGCCACGCGGCAACAAGCGCATCTGCAAGCGCAATGCCGCGCCCGCATGACCACCGTCGAGCAGGGCCTGCACCGCGGCCCGAGGGGTCATCCCGTTGCGCAGCCGCTCCATGGCGGCCGCTTCCAGGCCCATGTCCATGGCGGCCCTGGTGATACTGGTCGTTGTTGTCGTGGTCATAGCAGCAATGGCGGCGTGCCCTTGAGCACGGCCGGTCCGGCGGTGGAGGAAAGCATCAACGCCGCGCCCGCGGTGACGGCGATGGCGGCGGTGGCGTTCACCGTCACCGTGGCACCCGCGGTCAGCGATACCGCCGCCCCCGAGGTGATCGACACCGCGCCTCCGGCCGTGAGGTTCACCGCGCCGGTGCCGGTCAGGCGCAACGTCGTGCCGGCGATCTCGATTTCGCCGGTCCGCTTCAGCACGATCCGGGCGAGCCCGGTGACGAGTTCGATCTCCTCCCCGGCTTCGATACGTAAGCGGCGGCCCACGCGCAGGCTGTCGTCGCGACCGATGTCGTGGCTGCGATCGCGCTTGATCGCGGTCGTTTCGTCGCGGTCGACCGTGCTGATGTGATCGTTCTCCGCTTCGTGGCGAAGGTCGCGCTGGGCGTGCAACAACAGTTCCTCCGCCCCCTTGCGGTCTTCGAAGCGGATCTCGTTCGCGTCGCCCGCCGAACCCATCAGGCTGCGGCTGACGACACCACTGCGGGTTTTCTGCTCCGGCAACGGATACGGCGGCAGGTGGTCCTGGTTGTAGACGCTGCCGATGATCAAAGGCCGGTCCGGATCGCCGTCGAGGAAGGCCACCACCACCTCTTGCCCCACGCGGGGCACGAACTGCGCGCCCCAGCGCTTGCCGGCCCAAGACGAACCGACACGCACGGGGCAGGACTGGTCGGCCTTCGGCTTGCCCGGCGCATTCCAGAAGAAGGTCACCTGCACGCGTCCGAGAGAGTCCACCTGGATGTCCTCGTCGGCCTGGCCGTAAACGACGGCCGTCTGCACGCCCGCGATGGAAGGACGCGGGGTGACCTGCGCCGAGCGGAAAGGCTGCCGGCTGCGAATGGCGCGGAAACGACAGGCGAAAGGCGCCTCGTCGGCATCGGGCTCCACGCCGCCCGCCTGGTAATCCACTTCGACCATGCGCGTCGTCGAACCGATCACCAGGTATTCCTGGTTCGCGTCCGCCAACGGGAAATCCTTCAGGGTGAATAGATCGCCGGTCGCCAGGCCGACGGCGTCCGTGGATCCTTCGCTGATCGCATCGGCCACGTTGAGCGCATCGACGCGGACCCTTGCGAAACGCTGGCCATCCGCCACCTTCTGGGCATAACCCACCGACCCGTACGGGTAGTCGTAGATATCCAGCCCCGGCACGGCATGGACGTCGGGCCCGCCCGTCACCGGCTCGTTCGCGAGCAGCGAGGCCCTGGGCCGCTGGTAGTCATAGTCGTCCATGCGCACACGCGTGGGATTCACGCTGCGCGCGACGTGCCAGTCGCTGACCGACGCCTTCATCCGGTGGCCACGCTCGGTGGGAGGCGCATAAGGAAGCGTCTCGAAACCCGGGCGAGGCGCATGAGCGCCCAGCGCGTCGGCGAGCACCATCGTGTGGCTGGACGATGCGTGGGCGAAGAAATAATAGATGCCTTCCTGTTCCATCAACCGGCTGATGAAATCGAAGTAGCTCTCGCGGTACTGCACGCAGTAGTCGCGGGCCGTATAGCTCGCGCTCAGGGCGAGCCGCACATCTCCGTAACCGAATTCCGCGAGCACCTCGCGCACGATCTGCGGCACCGTCTTGCCCTTGTAGATGCGGCAGTCGGACGTCTGCCTGAGAAGCCAGGGCGTCGGGACGACGCGGAACGCGTAGACCGCGTAGCGAACGTTCTGGATGCTGATGAAGGCGCCCTGCTCCGCCTCGGCGACGATGCCGTTGAAGTAGCGAACGACGCCTTGCGGCGTGACCATCTTCACGGTCATCGGCGTACCCAGGAGCGCACGCAGGTCGGCCTGCGCGTTCTTGCTGATCGCCTCGATGCGCAGGTCGAACAACCGGCCGAGTTCTTCCTTCGCCGTCATGTTGGCGAACAAAAGGGCATCGCCCAGACGGGATGAAAGTGTGATGGCGTGCGCCATGGCCGGATCAACGAGCCGACGGTTCGGCGGACCAGCCGGCGAGCCCGCGCCTCAGGACGTTTCGCCACGCGGTCTCGTCACCGGCGTACTCCACCGTCCCCGCGGTCGACAGATCCTGCCTGATCGCGATGAGCCACTTCGCGACCAGCCGCGTGAGATCGCCACGGATGAACAGCTCCACCTGCCTGCACAGTTCCTTTCGCGCATCGCTGCTCTTCGGCGCCTGCGCCAGCGAACTTCCCTCGATGAATCCCTTGCGCGCGGCCGGATCCTGGCCCGCGTTCACCATGTCGCGCCAGGCCATCATGGGGTCGGCAGGCAAGCCGCACACCCACTTATAGAAAACATCCTTGAAGTCCTTCGCTTTCTTGCCGAACTCGATCGAGTTGTGATCATTCGCTTCCACGCGCTCGTCGTCCTGGATCCAGCTTCGTTCCCTCATGCGCGGATGTGCCCTTATCTCCAGCAGCAAGGGATACGAGGTGGCGAACTTCGAGTTCATGACACGGCGCCCTTCCGCCACGTCACCGCCGCTTCCATTCAACGCATTGAAGTGGCACTCGAGCCTGTACTGCTCGAGAAGCAGGACGAAGCACGAGACGATGCAGCTCTCGAAGTCGTTGAAGACGTGATTTCCGTTGGCCATGAGTACGTCCCGAACTAAAGCGTGTAGATGTTGTTCAACATTTTCTGGCGATCACCGCTGAAATCCTTGTGCGTGTAGTAGCGCAAGTAATCGCTGGCATCGACGGGGCGCCAGGTCGGTGAGTAGCTGTTCGTCCCCAACCGATACCGGCAGAACGTCGCGACCTTGCTGTAGTCGTTGAACACCTTCTTGAGGGCAGGAAGATCAGCCATCTGGCGGTCGCCGACCACGCCGCGCATGATCTTCTCGACCAGGCGCGACCGGGCGGCCTCGGACGTCAGCGCCACCACCTTTGCCAGGTCCGGATTCATCTGTGTTCCGCCGCTGGCGCCCCGTGCCAGCGCGTGCTTGAAATCATCGCGCCCGGCCTTTCCGGCCAGGTCTTTTTCCTTGTAGTTGTAGTCGGTGAGCACGATGCGCGGGCCATTTCCGTGGCTGTACGCGAACAACTCGAAATTCGGCGTGCGATAGAAGTACGAGTGGCCCAATCCATCGTCGTCGACATACGAAACGTCGATCTCCGACCGGAGCGGAACGTTCGCGAAATTGGCCTGCCGGAATGCGACGAGGAAGCGCGAGTAGGCCTCGGGCGTCAATGTCAGCGATATCGTCATATCAGTGCGCCCCGTCTTCGAAGCGGTAAGTGAAGCCGCCGTCCGCGACGCCTATCTCCACGCGCTGCACGGCTTCACCCCGTATCGTTCGTTCGAGGAAGGCACGGCTGATGTCGGGAAGCATCGTGTTGGTCAGGATCGCGTCGATCATGCGGCCACCGGATTCGCCTTCGGTGCAGCGCGAGACCACCCTGCCGACCACCTCGTCGTCATATGCGAAGGGAACGCGGTAACGCGACTGGACGCGGTGCTTGATGCGGTCCAGTTGCAGGCGGACGATGCGTTCCAGCATGGACTCGCTCAATGGGTAATAGGGAATGGCGACGAGGCGCCCGAGCAGGGCCGGCGGGAAGACATCGAGCAGTGGCGCCCGCAGCGCGCTCGCCATGTCGTCCGGGTCCGGCACGCCGCCGTCGCGCCCGCACAGGCGGGCGATCGTTTCGGTACCGACGTTGCTGGTCAGGATGATCAGGGTGTTGCGGAAGTCGATGGTCCGCCCTTCCCCGTCTTCCATCACGCCCTTGTCGAAGACCTGGAAGAAGATCTCGTGCACGTCGGGGTGGGCCTTCTCCACCTCGTCGAGCAACACGACCGAGTACGGCTTGCGGCGCACGGCTTCGGTGAGCACGCCGCCCTCGCCATAGCCCACGTAACCCGGAGGCGCGCCCTTCAGCGTGGAGACCGTGTGGGCTTCCTGGAACTCGCTCATGTTGATGGTGATGAGGTTGTGCTCGCCGCCGTACAGGGTCTCGGCCAGTGCCAGGGCCGTCTCCGTCTTGCCTACGCCCGAGGTGCCTGCGAGCAGGAAGACGCCGATGGGTTTGTCGGGATTGTCGAGGCCGGCGCGGGACGTCTGGATGCGCCGGGCGATCGCTTCCATCGCATGGTCCTGGCCGATGACTCTGCGTGCCATGAGGCTGCCCAGGTTCATCACCGTTTCGAGTTCGCTGCGCAACATGCGGCCTACCGGAATGCCGGTCCAGTCGGCGATCACCGTGGCCACGGCCTGCTGATCCACGCTGGGCAGGATCAACGGCGTCTCGCCTTGCCGTTCGGCCAGGCTCGCTTGCAGGAGACGAAGTTCGTCCAGCGCGGCCGCCCGGCCGGCTTCGTCGAGTGCGCCTTCCTCACCCAGCCGGGCACGCAAGGCGAGCACCTGACCGACGAGTTGCTTCTCCTCCGCCCAACCCGCTTCGAGCGCATCCAGGCGCACGCGCTCGTCGGACAGCTTCGCGGTGACGGCGGCCTCGCGTTCGGCCACGTCGATGCCCACGGTCTTTTCGCGCGCGATGATCGCCAACTCAGTCTCGAGCGCATGGATGCGCTTGCGGCTGTCGTCCACCGCCGCGGGAATGGCGTGCTGGCTCACGGCCACCCGGGCGCACGCCGTATCCAGAAGGCTTACGGCCTTATCGGGTAATTGTCGTGCTGGGATGTAGCGGTGCGAAAGCTTCACGGCCGCCTCGATCGCCTCGTCGAGCACCTGCACGCCGTGGTGCGCCTCCATCACGCCCGCCACCGTGCGCAACATGAGTACGCCGCGCGCTTCGTCCGGCTCACCGACGTGCACCGTCTGGAAGCGGCGGGTCAGCGCGGGGTCCTTTTCGATGTGCTTCTTGTATTCGACCCAGGTGGTGGCGCCGATCGTGCGCAAGTTGCCGCGGGCGAGCGCGGGCTTCAACAGGTTGGCGGCGTCGCCGGTGCCCGCCGCACCACCCGCGCCGACCAGGGTGTGTGCTTCATCGATGAACAGGATGACGGGTCGTTCGGAGGCGTTCACCTCGTCGATCACCTGGCGCAGCCGGCTTTCGAATTCACCCTTCATGCTCGCGCCGGCTTGCAGGAGGCCGACATCGAGCACGCGCAATTCCACCTCGCGAAGCGCGGGTGGCACGTCGCCTTCGGCGATGCGTCGGGCGAAACCTTCGACGACGGCCGTCTTGCCGACGCCGGCTTCACCGACCAGCATGGGATTGTTCTGCCGCCGGCGCATGAGGATGTCGACGACCTGGCGGATCTCCTCGTCGCGACCGACCACGGGATCGATCTTGCCGGCACGCGCCTGATCGGTGAGATCGACCGTGTACCGCTGCAAGCCTTCCCGTTTGCCGAGCGCGGCCGGGGCGGGTTCGCTGGTGTCGCCGCGTGGCCGCCCATCGATGCGGAAACCATCGTTGGCACCGAGGCGGTCCTCCGGCGAGCCGGCGACGATGCGCGGCAGGTCGTCGAGAAGGGCCTCGGCGCGTAGCTTGTCGAACTCGGGTGAGATCCCGGTCAACACATGCCTCAGGCGGCGCGTTCTCGCGATGGCGGCGATCAGGTATCCCGTGCGCACCTGCGCTTCGCCGAAGCGCAAGGTCGCATAGACCCAGGCGCGCTCGACGGCTTCCTCGATATCCGCCGACAGGTCGCTCACCGACGAGGCGCCGCCGGGCAGGCGCTCGAGCGTATCGGTGATGTCGCGGGCGAGACGCGACGGGTCGATGCCCGCATGGCGGACGATGCGGTGCAGATCCGAGTCCGCCAGACCGAGAATCTGCTGCAACCAGTGCACGAGTTCCACCTCACGGTGGCCACGCAGACGGCACGCCACGGTGGCGCCTTCGATCGCCTTGTAGGCGATGGCGTTGAGCTTGCCGAACAGGGCGGCACGGCTGATGTCGGTCACGACGGCATCCTTAGGCGATTCGATAGGGAGAGGGGTTGCAGCACGAGGTCGTCGGCGTCGCCGGGGCCGGGGAAGCGGCCCATCCAGGACGACAGGCCGAGCCGTCCCGAGCGGCCCATGTGCGTGAGCGGCACCTCGTCGCGGCGTAGGATCACCTGGAGGTCCCAGTCCTTCTCGTCGCCCGCGTAGAAGCGGACCGCGGCGACGAGTTCACGCAGCGCCTCGCCGCCCGGCTGGAAGCGGCGGTAGTCGGACAGGCTTACCGGGCCGATGCGAAGACGGAACCGGTGTTGCGCATCGCGCACGGCCGTACCCAGCACCGTCGCGGTGCCCAGCGTCGCCATGCCGCCGCCCATGCGCAGACGCCCGTCCTCCGGGAGGACGAGCCATGCCACCGCGAATTCCTCGATCCGCACGGGCACGGCGAAGAACGCGGCGAGGAAGGCGACGAGGCCTTCGGCATTCCTCGCCTGGGACAGGACGCGTCCCGCCATGTACCGGCGGAAGCGGTCGGGTAGCGCATCGCGGTTAGCCAGTGCGGGACTGTCGATGCCGGCCAATGCACCGAGGAAGTGCGCGAAGGCGTCCTCAGCGGGGCGGTCCATCTGCACGGTGGGTTGTGCGTCGGCCCAGGCGCGGTAGAAAAGACTCAGCATTCGGTGGTGGAACACGTCCGCGAATGCCGTGAACGTGCGGTCCCGCGCCGTGCGCTCGCGTTCGAGCACGTATTCGGTGAGGTGCAACGGCAAACCGCCATTCGGCCCCCATAACCCGAGCATCAGGCTATGAACTCGCGGCGTCTCGCCTTCCGTGTCCACGCTATCGATGCTGTGCGGGGGAAAGGCGAGCGAGGGCGCGTGCGCCAGACGCACGGGATCGTCCGCCGGCCGGACCGAACGGCCAAGCCTGGGGCGATCGTCATACACGCACTCGATACGGCGCAACGCGTCGAACCAGTCGAAGGAACCCGGTTCGGCGCGTATCGCTTCGAGCAGCGTCACAGGATCGGGCGCGTGCCGGATCGAGCCGTCCACCGGGCCACCTCGTTGCGTTCCAGGGTATGCAGTACGGTTTCGGTGAACGAGTTCAGCGAGACGTACCGCGAGAAGAAGTGCTGCATGACGGAGCCGAACAGGAAGGTGCCGGTGCCTTCGAAGGCGCGTTCCTCACAGGTGAGCCGGATCTCCAGGCCACGTCCGTACGTGACCGGACCGGCGATCGGCAGGCGGCGGACGATCGGCGCGGAGCGCACGTCACGCACGCCCTCGACGAGGCGGCGCGAGGCCGCATCGTTCTCGTCGCTGTAGAGCGAAAGCATTTCACGCAGCGCCACCGCCCCCTGCTCGTGCTCCAGCAGGGAGAGGTAGTTGAGCTGCAGGTGGCTGATGAGCTTCCACGCCGCCTGCCCTTCGGCGATCGCGGGCCTTGGACGCGTGGGCCCCGCAAGGCAGCGCACGCTGCGCACGGGGGCGTCGGTGTCGAGCAGGAAATCCGTACGTCCCTTCCCCACCGGCATGTGCAGCGGCAGATCACGGTTGCTGCAAAGCAGCCGCATGCCGACCTGGCGCAGGCTGCTGGCATACGGTGCCTCGCGCCCGTCGACCAGGGACAAGAACACTTCGCCGCCCGTGTAGCTCGACCTCGGGCCGTCGCGCCGTTGCCGCGTGGAGGCGAGACGCGGCTCGCGGCGCAACGTGTAGAACGCGGCCGCGGGATCGTGCCACGTTCGTTCCTGCCCGCCATAGAAGGGATGGAAGTTCTGCTCCGGCTCCTGGCTGTCGCCGAAACCCTGGACGTCGTCGACCTCGACGACCTCGAAATCCATGGGACGGGCCCGGTCGGCCAGCACGTGGTATTCGGCCGCGCCATCGCGAAGATGGATGCGATCGGCGCGGCGTGGGAACAGGTTGATCGCCGGTGTGCAGAACAGGCGCAGGTAAGAGGCGTCGACGGCGTTGTCCAGGCGCGGCACCGAGCGGTCCAGCCAGACCACGATATCGAACTCCCCCGCCGACGACTGTTGCAACACACGGCGCAGGCCGGTGAACGCCGCGAACTGGAAGCGTTGCGGGCAGGCGAAGTATTCCTGCAGCAAGCGGTAGCCGCTGAACGAGCGATCGGAGACCGGCAGCAAGGCTTCGTCTTCCGCGAAGCCGCGCGCCTCGATGCGTGCCTGCTCGACGAAGCGGTTCGTATCGGCGGCGATGACCGAGAAGCCCAGGCCATTGCCCAGGACCTGCTCATAGAGAAGCCCGGGCAAGTCCCCGCCACCAGCGAAGAACAGGGGCAGTTCGTCGAACGACAGCGCGTCGAGCCGCGCGCCCGCACCGAGCTGGAAGCGCAGGCGCAAGGCCGCGCGGGGCGACGTGCCCGCGGACGGTGACAACCCCGCGGCCGCGATCGCGGCGGGGCTCGCCAGGTAACGCGCTTCGCGAAGCTCCAGCGGCAGCAAGGTGACGGCATGGGCGGTGCGGTATTCGCAGGCGGTCCGTTCGCCGAAACCGATCTGGCTGCGCAACGCGCTGCCACGCGGCACGAGGTGTCCATCCACCGGCAGGCTCTCCGCACCGTCGGGCGTCATCTCCACCACGGTCATGGAGGGGACAGGTGCGAGATAGTGCGGGTAAAGCATGCGCAGCAGGTGCTGGGTGAACGCGGGATGTTGCGCATCCAGCTTCATCTGCACGCGCGCGGCCATGAACGCGAACCCCTCCAGCAGGCGCTCGACATAGGGGTCCGCGCACTCCATGCCCTCCATGCCAAGGCGGCCGGCGATCTTCGGATAGGCGCTCGCGAACTCCGCGCCCGTCTCGCGGACGTGCTGGAGTTCCTGGCTGTAGTAGCGAAGCAGTCTGGGATCCATGATGCTCAGCCGAGACCGTCGAAAACGCTGAAGCGTGCGGTTTCCAGGTCGACCTCGGTCTTCAGGTAGAGATTCAGGGGCAACGGTTGCGCCCACATCGTCGATTCGATCCGGAAGGACAGCGTCAGGCGGTCCATCCGCGTCGTGTCCGCCTGCACGTCGACATGCAGCGTGGCCGGGTCGAGCCGTGGTTCGAAGGCGACGATCGCCGCGCGCAGGCGCTGGCCCAGCGATTCGATGTCCATGCCCGCGATGGCCGCACCAGTGAGATCGGGGACGCCGTAGTCGAGGACGGAGTCCTCCACGTACGGCAGCCCCGCCAGGTCTTCTTGCGACCAGTGCCGCGTGCAGTTGAACAACCAGCCGAGGTCGCGCACGACGTACTCGCGCAGGCGCGCCGCGGTCATGACGCGCTTTTCGCGGCTTTCCTCCGTCACGTGCGGTTCGTCATCGCGAAGGCGGTCCAGCAACGAAGGCTGGAGCCGCTCCTGGGTGGTCAGCTCGGCCATGGGTGGATCAGGCCTGGCCCTTCACCTGCTGCATGTCATAGGTGAAGTCCTTGGTGCCGCCTTCCGCTTTGCCCTTGTCGTTCTGCGGCTGGAACGAGTACTTGAACTTGCCGAAATGCAGGGTGATGTTCTCGGTGAGGCGCTCGTCGCCGCCGCTGCCACCCGTCGACACGGAGGTGACCATCACGCCTTCGCTCAACTCGATGGTGAGGAAGTCGGTCTGCTCACCCGTGGCGTTGGTGACATACAGTGTGGCGCTGTCCACGCGCGCACCCGTGCAGCAGGCGTTGAGCAACGCATTGGAACAGGAGTCGACGAATTTCGTGATCGTGATGTCCTGCACGTTGGCCTTGCCGCCCGAGGCGTAGCCGGCGCCGGTGTGCAGGTTTCCGGAATTGCTCGCACCCCACGCCCAGGCGATGATCGGGACCTGGCCCTTGTGCTTGGCGTGGTTGGACGCGCCCTCGATCGAGACCTGACCGGGGCCGAACTTGATGTGCATGTCGTATGCCATGGAACGCTTTCCTCAAAGGAGTGTGGAATCAGGCGGCCTTGCCGGAAGGCAGGCGGGCGACCAGACGCAGCGAGACGGTCAGGCCTTCCAGCTGGTAATGCGGCTTGAGGTAGAACTTCGAGGTGTAGTAACCCGGGTTGCCCTCCACCTCCTCCACGACCACCTGGGCCGCGGCGAGCGGCTTGCGCGCCTTGGTTTCCTCGCTGGAGTTCACGGGGTCGCCGTCGACGTAGTTGAGGATCCAGCTGGTGAGCCAGTTCTCCATCTGCTCGCGCGTGCTGAACGATCCGATCTTGTCCCGCACGATGCACTTCAGGTAATGGGCGAAGCGCGAGCAGGCGAACATGTAGGGAAGACGCGCACTGAGCGCGGCGTTGGCCGTGGCGTCCGGATCGTCGTATTCCTCGGGCCGGGCGAGCGACTGCGCACCGATGAAGGCGGCCATGTCGGAGTTCTTCCGGTGCACCACCGGCATCAGGCCCATCTTGTCGAGTTCGGCCGAACGGCGGTCGGTGATGGCGATTTCGGTCGGGCACTTCATGTCCACGCCACCGTCGTCGGTCGGGAAGACATGCGCCGGCAGGTTGTCGATGATGCCGCCCGACTCGACGCCGCGGATGCGCGTGCACCAGCCGTACTGCTTGAACGAACGGTTGATGTTCACGCCCATCGCATAGGCGGCGTTCTGCCAGGTGTACTTCGAGGAATCGGCGCCGCCGGTATCTTCCTCGAAGTCGAAGTCCTCCACCGGATCGGTCTTCGCGCCGTAAGGCAGGCGGGCGAGCGTGCGCGGCATGGTGAGGGCCACGTATTTCGCGTCCTCGCTGTCACGCAGCGAGCGCCATGCGGCGTAATCGGGCGTGGTGTAGATCTTCGCGAGGTCACGCGGGTTGGCGAGTTCGTTCCAGCCGTCCATGCCGAGAAGGCCCGGGGCGGCGGCGGCGATGAACGGCGCATGCGAAGCGGCGGCGACCTGTGACATGCCGCGAAGCAGTTCGACGTCCTGCGGACTGTGGTCGAAGTAGTAATCGCCGATGAGACAGCCATAGGGTTCACCACCCAGTTGGCCGTATTCCTCTTCATAGATCTTCTTGAAGACGGGGCTCTGGTCCCACGCCGTGCCCTTGTACCGCTTCAGCGTGCGGCCCAGCTCGTTCTTCGACAGGTTGATCACGCGGATCTTCAGCTGCGTATCGGACTCGGTGTTCGTCACGAGGTGATGCAGGCCACGCCAGGTGCCTTCCAGTTTCTGGAATTCCGGGTGGTGCAGGATCAGGTTGATCTGCTCACTGAGCTTGCGGTCGATCTCGGCGATATAGGCGTTGATCGTCTGGGTAACGTCGTCGGAGACCATGTCGGCGTGGTCGAGCACCTGCTCGGCCAGCGTACGCACGGCGGATTCCACCTCGGCCCGGGCGCGCTCGCTCTTCGGACGGAACTCCTTGTTGAGCAGGGCCGCGAAGTCGTTGCCTTCGACGGTGTCGGCGAGCACCTCGGCTGCCTGGGTCTGTTGCGTGGCCATGGCTCAGCCCTCCTGCGAATCGGTGGGGTGGCGCGCAGCCGCCAGGGCCGCCAGCAAGGCGGGGTCTTGTATGGCCTGGGCGATCAGCTTTTCCGCCCCGGCCTTGCCGTCCAGGTAGGTGCCGAGGTTGGCCAACTGGGTGCGAGCCTCGAGCAGCTTAGCCAGGGGCTCCACGTTTCGCGCGATCGCCGCAGGCGAAAAATCGTCGAGGTGGGCGAAGGTCAACTCGACATTCAGGCTGTTCTCGCCCGTCAGCGTGTTGGGCACGCCGATGGCGAGCGACGGCCGGGCCGATTCCAGGCGCTCGTTGAAGTTGTCCGCGTCGATCTCCAGCGCCTTGCGCTCTTCCACCGGAGGCAGGTCGCCGGCGCTCGCCCCGGAGAGGTCGGCCATCACGCCCATCACGAAGGGGATGCTGACTTTCTTCTGCGCCCCGTAGAGCTCGACGTCGTACTCGATCTGGACCCGTGGCGCGCGATTACGGGCGATGAACTTCTGGCTGCTCTGCTTGGCCATCGTTTTTTCCTACGGCTGCAATAGATGCAATGAATCGGCCTGACAGTTTTATTTCACACTGTCAATCGAGCGGCCATTGTCGGCCAGTGCCGCAGGGAGCTGAAATCGTTCGTGGGTATATGAGGCATAAGGAGATGTGATGCCTCACGACGCAACTTTCCGGCGCCGGATCGCCACGGCACCACGCAGCAACGCATTGCCGCGTCACATGCCGACCGGCATCATGCCCGCCATGGCATCTGTCTCGATCCTCCCTGAAGTCGCACCCGCCCCCGTCTCGGGCGGCATGGTCGTCAACTGCGTGGCCTACCGGAACAACGGGCAGCGCATTGGCGACATCACCATCGAAGCCATCAGCGACGTGCTGAAGGAGCCGGACACCTTCGTGTGGGTCGGCCTGCACGAGCCCGACGAAGCATTGCTGCTGAAACTGCAGGAGGAATTCGACCTGCACGACCTGGCCATCGAAGATGCCCAGCACGCGCACCAGCGCACCAAGATCGAGGCTTATGGCGACTCGCTATTCATCGTGGCGCAAACGGCGCAGCTGGTCGGCGGCAACATCGCCTTCGGTGAAACGCAGATCTTCGTCGGGCAGCGTTATTTCGTGACGGTGCGCCATGGCGCGTCGTTGTCGTATGCGCCGGCTCGGCGTAGTTGCGAGCAATCGCCGGAACTGCTGGCCATGGGTCCGAGCTATGCGCTGTACGCCGTGCTCGACTTCATCGTCGATAACTTCTTGCCCATCGTCCGGGATTTCCGGGAAGAACTGCACGAGCTCGAAAACGATATTTTCGCCGAAACGCTGAACCGCCAGACCATCAAGCGCCTCTACGACATGCAGCGTGAACTGATGACCCTGCGCCTGGCGGTCGTGCCGCTGCAGGACCTCGTGGCGCAGCTGGTTCGTTTGCATCCGCATTTGATCCATGACGAGTTGCGGGCTTATTTCCGCGATATCTACGACCATGTGTTTCGCGTCAACGAATCGATTTCGGCGATGCGCGAGATGCTTGGGGCGGCGATCAGCGTGAACCTGGCGCTTGTCACCTTCGGGCAGAATGAGGTGATGAAGAAGCTGGCCGGGTGGGCGGCGATGTTGGCTGCGCCTACGTTGATTACGAGCTGGTATGGGATGAATTTCGCACACATGCCGGAGTTGGATAAGCCTTGGGCTTATCCGGCGATCACGTGTTTGGTGGCTTGTATTGTGGGTGGGATATTTATTGCTTTGAAGCGGAATCGTTGGTTTTGACCGGTTTAGCCACTAGCGACCCTAACAGCCTAAGCATCGACTAGGACTACAAATGCTTGAACATTTAGGAATGCTGTCCTGGCTTGGCTGGTCTATCGCATCGGCGTAGCTACCGCGGACAGCGGCCATCCCATGGTCGCCCCGAGTCAAAGAGGGTACTAGATACTTCTGACTCGAAACTTGTCATATGGTCAAAGCCAGCTCCTGCAAAAACTGCGTCGTAAGCGACAGTACGTATAGTCAGATGTCCGGAACAAACGGATGCCGAAAGCTAATGGCCCCTTGTCAGATTTCCCTTACAGACATTCTCCAACGAGGGAGATTATGCTCCGCATAATCAATGACCGTCGCTTTGTCGATGGCGAATCAGGGGAAAGTCATGACATCCGCATTTTTCAACGGCGAGTCGACACGCCGTTCGATTTTCATGGCACGAAGGTCAGTGTTAATTCTGATTGCTGCATGGATGCTCCTCTGGGGACATGAGGCAGTGGCAAGCAGCCAATGGTGCTCATCACCGCCGCCAAATGACTACCAGAGCGTGGCGGCTTGGTGTACCCAGGAACAAGCCAAAACGATGAGCGAGCCTAACCCCGAATATCTGGTAAAGGCTTGTCATGCCACCGTAAACCCGTATGCCCAAGTAGGTTCAAACGGCACCTTCTCTTTTACGTGGGCTCAATGGGGCGGCCTTCACAGCATGGTCAAGGATTGGCAATGTGAGGGTACTCCTGCACCCTCACCGGCCAAGCCGTCAGGCCCGCCGCCCTGCGGAACCTGCGTGGGCGACCCCATTCACGCGGGCACCGGCAACGTATTTGTTAGAGAGGAAGATTTTCACTTGAGCAAAGCGCTCCATTTTCAGCGCTTTTATAACAGCAATACCGCAACCGCAGGCCTTCGGATGGGCCCGCGCTGGACTTATACATATGCGCGGCGAATACGTTACACACCTGCATCTGGAGCGACCGCGCCTTTAGCCGTGGCGGTACGCGATGAAGGACAGGAATGGACGTACCAATACAACGGTGGGATTTGGGGCGGCGAGGCAGACGTCTCGGACCAACTGAACTCTATCCACGACGACAACGGCGCCATCACCGGATGGACGTTACGCAGGGTCCCCGACCACGCGACAGAAGTGTATGGTGCCGACGGTGCACTCATTCGTGTCGATGATTTCAGCGGATCGAGTACGATCCTCAGTTACGAGGTATTACCGACGGACCCGAACACCGGCCGGAGACTTTCGATCGTCACAGATCAGCAGGGACGTACCATTCGATTCCAGTATGACAATTTGAATCGCATCTCGTCCGTGACGACCGCAGACGGGTTAGGCTATCAGTACAGATACGGCGCAACCGGTTACCTGGCATCCATGTCTACCCCAGACGGTTCGACACGTGCCTTTCTTTATAACGAAGCCGCACACCTTGCTGCGCCACAGAATTACCCGCTACTGACCGGCATTCTGGACGAACTATCACAGCGATACGCCACATACGACTACGACGCGGCTGGTCGGGGCATATCCACACGTCTCGGTGATGGTGCGAACCGTCACGACTTAACTTTTAATGATGATGGAACAACCACCGTCATCGATCCACTCGGAGGAGTTTCAAACCGCTCCTTCTGGCATGTCAGCGGCAGTGTCTACGCCAATACTCTGAGCGCTCCATGCGAAGACTGTGGTCCGATCAGAAGCCGAACTTACGATCTCCTTGGTGACCTCGTGCAAACGACGGACTTCAATGGCGTTGTAACGACATATACCTACGACATCAATCATCTCCCCACTCAGATGATCGAGGCGTCGGGAACAAGTGACCAAAGGGATACCCAGACCACCTGGAATGATTTCTATCAGCCTGTTGAAAGACGCGTCTATAGCGGCGCCTCATATGTCTTGTTCACGCGAACGCTGTGGTTATACAACAGTAGGGGGCAACCCACTGCACAGTGTGACGTCGATTGGCGCAAAGCACCAGGATACGTATGCACGAGCAGCACCGACGCACATGCGGGTGTTCGTAAACGCCTCAATACATACTGTGAGGTAGTCGACACCGTAATCTGCCCCATTGTTGGGCTTGTGCTAACTACCGATGGTCCCCGAACGGACGTCCAAGACGTCACCTCTTACAACTATTACATAGATAATGATGAAAGCAACTGTACGTCCGTAGGGGGAGTCTGCCATCGCTTAGGTGACCTCAAGTCCACGACGGACAGTGCTGGGTTGGTCACAACCTATATCTCGTACGACAAGGCTGGGCGCCCCACCCGCGTTCGGAATCCGAACGGGACCCTGACCGACTACACCTACACACCGCGCGGCTGGCTTGCAACGAAGATCGTTCGCGCCGATACATCCGGAATTCCTTCGTCAGCCGATGCCGTCACGACCATCGTTTACGACCCGACCGGCACCGTGCATTCGGTCCGGGACCCTGATGGTGTCACCACGACCTACACCTACGATGCCGCTCACCGCCTCACCGATATCACCGACGCTAACGGAGCGCGGATCCACTACACCCTCGACGCCGCCGGCAATCGCACCAACGAGCAAGTATTGACATCGACTGGAACGGTCACGCGCTCCCTCGGTCGAACCTTCAATCCCCTGGGACAACTCACCGCCCTGGCGGACGGCCTGAATCGAACGGTATTTGCCGCGGGCTTCGCCGACAGCTACGACGGCAACGGCAATCTGGTGCACAGTCAGGATGGTCTGTCTGTCCAGCAGAAGCAGTCCTACGACGGCCTCAACCGCCTCGTGAGCACCATCCGCGACTATCAGAGCACCAACAGCGCCACCGCTAACACGCAGTCAGTGACCAGCTTCGATGCCCTGGATCGGGTTACCGGATTCAGCGACCCCGACGGTCTTAACACCACCTACGATATCGATGTCTTTGGCAACATTACGGGCCTGCACAGCCCGGATACCGGGACGACCACGAAAACGTATGATGTGGCCGGCAACCTGATAAGCACTGTGGATGCCAACCAAGTAACGACTGCCTTCACCTATGACGCTTTAGGGCGCCCCACAGGAACGACCTATCCAGATACGACCCTCAACGTCGCCTATCACTACGACGAATCGGATTCCGTCACAGGGTGCACAGGAGGCTTCAGTAAAGGCCATCTGACCCGCGTGGTCGAAAGCAATGGCGGAATCGTGTACTGCTACGACGGCCACGGCAACGTGATCAAGAAGCAGCAGACCGTAGGATCGGTGACTACGACGACCAGCTACGCGTGGACCCTCGGTGATCGGCTTAAGTCCATCACGACAGCCAATGGCACCGTTGTCGCTTACTCGCGTGATGCCAATGGACGCATCATCACAGTGACCGCCACGCCGCTCGGCGGTGCGACGACGACCATTGCGTCGAACGTCGCTTATCAGCCCTTTGGGCCCATCGCGTCGTACACGCTAGGTAACGGTCAGACTGTAACCCGCACCTATGACGCCAATGGTCAACTCACGGACATTGCCAGCGCGGCGTTCTCGCTGCATCTGGGTCGCGATGCCATGGGCAACGTGGCCGCCCTGGGCGATTCAGTGGGTGCGTCACCAGCATCGGAAACCTATAGGTACGACTCGCTGTACCGCCTGACTGGAGTAAACGGCTCAAGCGGGAGCTCGATCGAAGCTTATACGTACAACAAGACGGGGGATCGCCTGTCCAAGGCCGCGCCAGGTCTGCTGACAGGGGCCTATAGCTACCAGCCGGGCACGCATCGACTGGTAGCCGTAGGCACCACGACGCGGCAGGTTGATGCACGAGGCAATACGACCGCGAATGTTCTGCCAAGTGGGACGTTTGGGTATGGCTACAACCAGCGCAATCGACTCGCGGTCGTCCAGAAAGACGGGGTTACCGTCGGAAGCTATGTGCTCAATGCGCTGGGACAACGTGTACAGAAGACAGTCGGGAGCACGTCTACTCGGTTCGATTACGATGAAGCGAGTCAGCTGCTGTCAGAAGTCGTCGATGGAACTGCGCGAGACTATGTATGGCTGGACGACCTTCCTATCGGGATCATTGATCGCAGTGGGTCTACCTTGGCTATCAGGTTCATTCACGCAGACGACTTAGGCTCGCCGCGTGTCGTGACCGACAACATCGGTGCAGTGCAATGGAAGTGGGCCTATGCTAACAATCCCTTCGGCGAAAGAGCGCCAGCATCGACCCCGGGATACATACTAAATTTGCGGTTTCCAGGCCAGTACTTTGATGCGGAGTCTGGACTGAACTACAACATCCATCGTAACTACGAAGCAGTATCGGGGCGTTACATTCAGAGCGACCCCATCGGACTCGACGGCGATGTAAGTACTTACGCGTACGTAGGTGGTAACCCATTACGCTATATTGACCCGACAGGGCTCTGCCCTATCGATAACGAACCTACTGGCGAGAAAAAGATTTCTGGCCCGAAGTGGTGTCCGATGCCTTTCCCACCTAATAAGCCACTTGAGCCTCTTCCTGGTGCTAGCAATCCCAGCGTAGGATGCCAAGCGGCGTTTATGGAAAAGATGAAGGCTTGCGTCCAGAAGTGCCCAGGACCCACCGTAGCGATGTGCGAAGAAGCATGGCGAATTAAGTTGGATAACTGCGCAATTGAGGCCAATGGAGGTTGATTGTGAAACGGCCGGTTCAGACTGCTCTAATTACCGTCCTGTGGGCAAGCTCACTCTGGATTTGCTTCTGGCTCGGGTTTCTCAAAAGTCAGACGATTGCCAGTCAAACCCATCATCTGGACAATTTGCGTTCCTTATCCGACCAGAAGGCACTTTTAGAGAATATCACTGCAGGTAAGATTTCTAAGGCACAAGATGAACTTAAGGAACGCATCTCTCTTGGTGAATCAATGGTTCAGATACAAGTCAGTCCGAATTACAGTTTTTTTGACGCCCTACTCTATGCGATCTATCCGCGAGAAGCGTTAACACTGATCAAAGTTTCTAATTCGAATGATCGCGAAAAGAAATAAAATGACTACCTTACTTCAGGATGGATTCGATCTCCCTGTCGTCAAAAATCAGGTCGGTTCTCGTCTCCGAAGAAGCCAATTCTTGCTTGCTTGTGACGTCGACCACCCAAAGGATCGAGATGCGAGTTAAGTCCAAGTTATTGATCCGGAGTTCTCTTCTTCTCATCGGGAGTCTCCTAACTGGATGGATTTCATATTGGGCCGGATTTAGCAAAGCTTTAGAGATTGGGCTATACATTAACCAACTCCACGATCTGTCGCAGGCAACCGAGAATGACATGATCGTTGCGCAGCTTGAGTCAGGAAAAATTGAAGAGGTCCGATCTCACCTCAAAGTGTTAAGCAGCATTTTGAAGGAGCAATCAAAGTTACAAGGCAGTGAAACCAATTCCATTTCGGATCTGCTTGTTCCGACGAGCGGCCTATCGCTTGTTCGTGATTACGAAGCGCGTCGAGCCAAGACGCCGAACATTCAACGCAGTCGTTAGAAGTACTGCAATCTATGTGGAGCCGTGTTCCCGTGGTCGCATCAAATCAGACCGCAATAACTGATTTGATGGCGATGCATCTGTCCAATTCTGGGGGGCCTAAATGACATACGCACTGAGGAAAAGTCGCAGATCGACTACGTTGATTGCTTTGTTCCTCGGCGCACCATATGCAGTCGCTAGTCATGCGCCACGCATAGTCGTTGATGCTATAGACATCCAGCATGACTCTGACAGAGTCATGCTGGTCATGTCCGTTATCAACTGCAGCCCGACAACCTTGCACGCGGATGCTGCCAATATGCCTTGGGGCGAGAACACAACAGGACTTACGTTGAGGCAGGCGTCCGAGATGCCAGGAGGTGAGTTCCGGCAACTCA
This sequence comes from Luteibacter sp. W1I16, assembly GCF_050434905.1. Taxonomy (NCBI): domain Bacteria; kingdom Pseudomonadati; phylum Pseudomonadota; class Gammaproteobacteria; order Lysobacterales; family Rhodanobacteraceae; genus Luteibacter; species Luteibacter sp. W1I16. The sequence continues at coordinate 3,443,796 of NZ_JBNDJJ010000001.1, read as the reverse complement.
TCCCTATCCGACACTCGGCCCCTTATGCAATGGTCATTCCTCCCTGGGGCCGAGCTAAAGGCTCGATAGACCTTACGGAGCGGTTTCCTGATCTGACCAAAGCGAATAAGAACAAGAGGTTTGTGCTTTTCTGGACATACAATACGACGCTTCTTGTAAAGAATGGCGGCAGCCAGCTTTCTGGCGTTGTAAATTACCCCGACGATACCGCCTCTTCCAATCATATGGGGAAGGACGCCTCATCGGCGTGTTCTAAGGCGCCATAGTTGTTGTCTTCAAGCAGGAAACCGAGGTACCGTGGGTAATAGGACGAATAATCCACAGCGAGACGCCGTGAAGCTCTTCGACTTCGTAGATGGCGGCGATGGCGCCATGATGGTCGTCGGAATCGCTGAATCGGCCGAATTTGCACCCGGCTATCAGTTCGAGATGGCGCCACGTCGCGACGCCGGCATCCTTGTGGTGGCCGAGGACGGATCGCTTAAGTGGCGCCCACTACCTCGGATGCCGCTCTTGCTCTGCGAACGACCGCAAGGAGCACTGCGGAACATCGTTGAAGTAAATATGCATGCTCCACTTCCCGCCGCGGCGCTCCCTCCCTATCACGGCTTCTATGTGGACGGTCAGAGGATATATATTCGCCAAGCTTCCCGGCGGAAGAATGGTCCTACCTCAAGTTCGGGTTCCTCGTCGAATCATCAACTGCGGATGTCCAGTGGTACAAAGAGGCCGACGAGGACTTAGCGCTGGTGTCGCGAGCTTAAGCGCACTCCGTAGCAAAGCAACACACTTGCGCGCCGAACGTCCTTTCGTAATCGACATGTATTGGGTTAACACACCAATGCCGTTGTTAAGTTACCACATCAACATTTCAGACACGGGGCGGCATTGGTGATGAAAAGTGCGATACAGGACGTATTGATCCTGGCGCTGGCCATCTCCTCGATCTCGTGCTCTGATCGTGTGACACAGTTTGATGGGATGATACCGTCGGACGCGACAAATGTTTCGTATCTCCGTCAGTCCGACAAGAGCATGGGTGTAACTTTTCACGTAAGATCGCAGCGCGATTCATATCAGGACATCGATGCAGTACGAACAAAGCTGCGCGCGTCGGGGTACAGATTATGCAGCAAATCGGCAATCAGCAAATGGGAGCCGTTCCCGCAGAATGCTCAGCCCCCTGTACCTTCCGTTTATTGGATAGATGAGCTTTACACCATGGAAAACTTTGGCAGGTTCTTCCTCATTCGTACAACCGAGTCCCCTGCCAAAGACGGTAGTACATGGATCCAGAACTTCTTTCTTGCACTTCAGATCGTACCTAAGGGCAGGCAAAACATGGCTTCCATCAAGGAGTTTTGTGATCCCGTTGCACCTTACCCGGTATCTTTCCTACCGAACAGTACTGATCAAACTTGGCTCCAAGCAGATATGAAGTATCCAGATGGACAAGTTGCACATCTTGGAGACGTAGTGACGCTCGGCGGGAGCGAAGGGCGGGTCGTCTGCTCTCTCGACACGAAAGAATACGGCGAGGACCCGGATTACTCCGAAGCTCAGTGGGGGTATCTTCAAAGAGGGATCATGGCCGAGTTTCCGGCCTTTGGACTTATTCACTTTGTGGAGTCCGAGCATGACCTTCTGTTGGTTCGCAGGGCGGCAATACCAGGGGCAAGGTAGAAATACTTGAGAGGCACCTACGACGTAATGGATATTCCCGAGGAAGCATCTTCCCACTAGCATGCTTTCACCCAAGGATGGGATGACGAGCTATGCAACTAGGGCTTCTCGTAAGTCGCGAATATCTGGATGGCGAGGACTCCCCGCTCCACCGGCTGCTACATCGATGGGCAGCCGGCATTTGCGAGATGGGTCTCACCTTGTGTGTTCCCGCAGATTCGTACGACGCCGTCCGACGCATCCGTGGTCCCTCCGACCGTTCTGCATTGACGTCCTACCCTGGCAATCATTTTTACGATGTCATACGAATGGCCACAGCCATCGTCGATACCGGTAGGAGTGGCGTCTTGGATGGAGTCGTCCATCTGGCTGCACCCGGCGACGAATCGACCCTGACCCCCGAGGTACGGGCGCTGAGGCGTTTATGTCTCATCCATGCAAAGCCCTATCTCATCACCGCGGCTTCCGCCGTGGAGTGGATAGAAGCAGAACGGATTATTTGCGGATTGCCACCAAGGCCCCTGACCGGCTCGCGTCACCGATTCGCACACCAAGCCATCGCACTTATTGCGCACGACGCATGGAAGCCTTGCATGGTGGAATTCGTCGTGAGGCACTTTGCGCTGCTATCAAGCTTTTCTCGCCGAATTTGCACGGGGACCACGGGTTGTCGATTGAACGATCTCGCTCGACAACAGGGCTGGTCGCGGGATGAAGCGTGGGCCACCTGCTACGAAAGCGGCCCAATGGGCGGCGATGTGCAGATTGCCGATCTCGTGCTTTCGGGGCAATGCCAACAGGTGATCTTCTTCCATGATGTGCGCGTGAATCATCCGCATGAGGCCGACATGTTGCTTCTCGAACGGGCTATCGCGGCAAGCACTGCCGAGGTCGTTTATTTCAGTGGCGCTGCGGTGGCATATCGATGGGCGGAGGCTGCCGAGCGCGAGGTAGGTGACAGACTATGAGGGATGGCCGCCACCGGCGACCACCCCCATGTTGTTACTTCGCCCCCGGAGCCGTCCACTCCTTCAACCAAGCATTCACCGTCTCATGCCACTGCACGCTGTTCTGCGGCTTGAGTACCCAATGATTCTCATCGGGGAAGTGCAATAGCTGACTGGGAATACGGCGACGCTGCAGCGCCGTGAACGCGCCCAGACCCTGGGTATCGGGAATGCGGAAGTCCTTGCCGCTGTGGATGACGAGCATCGGCACGCGCCAGTCCTTTACGTGATTGACCGGGTTAAAGCGCTCGTAATTCTCCGGATGGTCGAACTGCGTGCCGCCATTTTCCTTTTCCTCGAACCAGAGTTCTTCGGTTTCGTAGTACATGGCGCGCGCGTCGAAGACACCATCGTGGTCGACGAAGCACTTCCACGGCTGGTTCCAGTTGCCCGCCATCCAATAGACCATGTAGCCACCGTAGCTGGCGCCAAGGGCGCAGGCACGGTTGCCATCGAGGAAGTTGTACTTTGACAGCGCCGCGCTCCAGCCGGCCTTCAGATCCTCGAGCGGCTTGCCACCCCAATCGCCCGAGATGGATTCGGTGAAGGCCTGGCCGTAACCCGTCGAACCGTGGAAGTTGACGGTCACCACGGCGAAGCCCTGGCCAGCGTAGGTCTGGGCGTTCCAGCGGTAGCTCCAGCTGTTGGTCATCGCGCCTTGCGGACCGCCGTGGATGATGAAGGCGACCGGGTAGGTCTTCCCGCGCTTGTAGCCGACCGGCTTCACCACGTAGCCCTGCACGGTTTCGTTGTTCCAGCCCTTGAAGGTGAAGAACTCGAAATCGCCGGTCTGTGCGCCCTTGATGCGCTTGGCGTTGAAGTGGGTGACCTGCTTGAGGCCCTTGCCCTTCAGGTCGGCGGTGTAGAGGTCTGCCGGGCGCTTGAGGTCGTCGCGGGACAGCAGGACCTTTGAACTGCCTGCCGAGAACGCACCCACCGAGCCGTCGGTGACGAGGACGCTGGCCTTACCCGTCGCCACGTCGATGGCGAACAGCGGATGTTGGCCCTTGTCGTCGGTGGTGGTGTAGAGGGTCTTGCCATCGGCCGAGACCTGGAGGGCTCCGGCGGAGCTATCCCACGAAGGCGCCACTTCCCGCTTGCTGCCGGAGGCGAGGTCCAGGGCCATGATGCCGAAGCGGTCTGCCTCGGAGCCCGGCTCCTTCATCGCCGTGTAGAACAAGGTCTTGCCATCGGGCGATACCAGCGGGTTGGCGTCCCACGCCAGGTTCTCCGCGGTGAGGTTCACCGGAGCGGCCGAGCCGTCGGCCGGGACGCTGTAGATGTCGAAGTTGGTCGACCACGGCTCGGTCGTGCCGGCGATGCGGGCATCGAAGTAGACGGTCTTGCCGTCCGGCGAGAAAGAGAACTCGTCGTCCCCACCGAAAGGCTTGCTCGGCACGTCGCCGTCGATGTCGCGGCTCAGCAGTACTGGCTGCGAAGGAGCATTGGCATCGGCGATGTACAGCTGCGAGCGGCGGCCGTCCGTCCAGGTGTCCCAATGACGGACGAAGAGCTTGTTGTAGACCGTGCCGGTGGACTTGTCCTTCTCGCGGCCGTCCAGGCGCTCCTTGGTGCAGGCGAGGTCGGGGCAGTCGGTGAATACGTCGTAGCTTAGGAGCAGTCTGGAACCATCCGGCGACAGCTTAAAGGCATTGACGTCCAGAGGGGCATCTGTGACTACGTCACCGGTACGAACCGTCAACGCCAGGCCTTTGCCGGAATTGTCGGCATAGAACGAGCGGCGCCAGACCTGCGCCGTGCCTTCCTTCGGGGCCGTGTAATAAATCGACTTGCCGTCCGGCGCCCAGCGGGGGGATGAGCCCTTCTCCACGACCATGACCGGTTGCGGTGGCTTGTTGAGATCGACGACATAGAGGGAGGTGACTCCCTTGTTGGCCGCGTAGTCCGTGGCGCGGACGGAGAACAGTGCGTAGCGGCCGTCCGGGGACAGCTGGGGGTCGCCGACGCGGTCCATCATGACTAGGTCGCGGATGGAGAATGGATGGGGGGTGGTGCTGTCGGCGTCTGCGGACAGGACGGGGCCGGACGCTAGGGCCAGGGCTAGCGCGGCTAGGAGGGGTTTCATGGTGGGGGCTCCCTTGGGTTGTGCTTGGGTGGGACGGTACGGGGGCGTAGCGGCGGGCGCAAGCGTCGCCTCATCGCACCGTAGGAACGAGGTTAGGGAAGACGGCTGCGTTTCGCGTATTCTTTCCCCGTTCGGCGACATCGCACGAATACTCCAGGGGCAATATGTACGGCAAATATGTGGATGGGGAACCAAGGCGTCACCGCACGGCGCTCGTCATTGCCATTCTGGCAGGGCTGCTAGCCTTTCTGCTTCGGTGGTACTTCGTCACCCATGCCCAGGTCCTGGAAACGATCGACGCGGGCCAACTGCGTGGCGATGCCGTGCAGTACTACCGTTATGCGTGGAACATCGCTCATCGCGATGTTTTCTCGAGCGCATCACCCACGACCGCCATCGTGGTGCCGGACAGTTTTCGGGACCCTGGCTACCCCCTCCTGATGGCGGCAATCATGGTATTGACGGTTAGCTTCCCAGCTTTCTACGCAAAGATGCTGCTGTTACAGGCATTGCTCGGAGCCATCACCGTTTCGCTTTTGGTGTTAGCTGCACGCGATTGGCTACCGAGTGCTGGACTGGCCGTGTCCGCACTACTGATGGCCATCTGGCCACATAGCATCGCTATCACAGCCTATCTCGTGTCGGAAACGCTAGTGGCACTGCTATGCGCAAGTGCGCTGCTGGCGCTGAGATGGGCCATCAGCAGCCAGGCACAGCATCGCTACGTAGTTACAGGCCTAGCATTTGGACTCACTGCGATAACCAACGCCGTATTCATCCCCTTCGGAGTCGTGCTAGCAGCCGTTCTGTGGCGGCGAAAGCTCGCCAATGGGCGACTTGTCCTTGCATTGGCCCTAGCATCCCTGGCGCTGCCATGCCTATGGGGCGTCCGATCAACGATGCTACCACCTTCGGCTAGCGCGACGAGCCGTGCAGTAACGAACTTCGTGCAGGGATCCTGGCCAACGTATCACGTCGCTTACCATTTGGCGGCGCGGGGAGAAGCCGAAAGCATCGACCAACTTCGTGGCATTCAGTACGAAATTGACCTTCTGCAGAACGACCCTCTTGCGGGCTTAGCCCTTATGCGGCATCGCATGGGTGAGTTAGCCGTTCCGTATTTACGTTGGTACATCGGCAAGCCGGCACTGCTATGGGGTTGGGATATCCGGGTCGGCTGGGGGGATATCTATGTCTACGCCACTCGCTTCTCTCCGTTTGAAAAAGGCAGGCCGTGGGCTCCGATAGAAAGCGCGTGTTTCGTGCTCAATCCTGTATTGATGGCCTTAGGATTCATCGGCGCCCTGGCAGCCCTATTCCTGAGGCGACGCGATGCGATAGCCCTCGCCTGCTCGTCGCTCGCCCTCTTTATCACGCTCGTCTATGGTTTGCTTCAATCTGAGCCACGTTATTCGATCCCACTTCGGGGGGTGGAGATACTCCTCGCGACTTGGGGCGCTGTGTCTGTCGCCGCGGCACTACGCGCGCGTGCAACAACACGCGAAGGCTCCGTCCCACCGACCAAACATGCATCCGACTAGGCGGACTTGGGGGCCGACGATACCCATGTCGCGCATGCTCACGTGCCCGGCGCCTAGACGTCGCCGACAAGGCGCGGCCGGCTTGGGGATATGATGATGCGACTCACAGATCAAGCCCAAACGAATCGATGGAGTTCGGCGGCGATTGCCGCGGTCACGCTATTCGCATTCCTGGTGCGCTTCTACTACGTGTGCACGGCAATCGTCGATCGGCCAATTCGTGGGGACGCACTTCAGTACGTCGCTTATGCCCGCAATCTGGTTGCGCACCATGTCTTTTCTATGCAGGCGCACACGGCGAACCCGTTACCCGACAGCTTTCGAGATCCTGGCTTTCCCGTTTTCCTGGCCCCCATCCTCTCAATATTTAGAAGCGATGAAAGTTTTTATGCGGCTGTAGTCATTACGCAAAGCATCTTGGCCGCACTAACGGTGGGCGCTTATTCGCTTCTGGCCAGAAGGTTCTTTGGCCTTGCGGCGGCTATCGCTGTAGGCGTCGCTCTGGCGCTTTGGCCTCATTTAATTGTGCTCTCAGGCAATGTCCTCAGCGAGACCTTACTTGGCTTTCTCGTTGCAGTCGCAATTCTGCTCTTAAGCGTGGCGCTCGATCGCAAATCAGCGAACTGGGGAGGTTGGGCGGGCATGACATTCGCCGCAGCCGCACTTACCAATGCCGTTCTTGTCCCCCTCATTCCGTTACTGGCCGCCGTGGCAGCGTGGCGCGATGCACCGCGACGATACCTATGGATCGTCGTGCTACTGACGGCATTGCTGCCGCCCCTTATCTGGGCCGGCCGCAATGTGTCAATTCCATCTGAGTTCGGATCGAGCGACCGCGCCACAGTGAACTTCGTCCAAGGCTCCTGGCCCCGCTATCACGATGCATGGACGTCCGCAACACTCGCCGCTGATGATCAATCCATCGCCACAATGAGAGCCATGGAGGAGGAGCAACGGCTGATGCAGAACAGCATCCTGGCAGGACTCAGAATGATTGCTTCCAGGTTTTCGGAGCAACCTCTTCGGTACCTACAGTGGTATGCGTCGAAACCCATCGAATTGTGGGGCTGGAGTATCGGCATCGGCTCTGGAGACATATACGTGTTCCCTACTTACAACTCGCCGCTTTCCACGAATGGGCCGCTCAAGGTAACCACAGATATTGCGTTCCTGCTCAACCGGATAATCATGCTCCTGGCAGTAGTCGGAATCGTACTTATATTCCTTCATTCGAGTGAGACTCCTGCGGGGCTGATTGTCGCCGCGCTTCTTGCGGCGTATGTAACGTTTGTGTTTACCGTACTCCAAGCGGACGTACGCTATTCGGTACCCTACCGAGGCATTGAATGGCTCCTCGCGTATGCGACCATCCACAGGTTTACCAGTTGGGTCCTACGCATTCGAAAGAAGGCTGGCGAGCCCGCGATGGCGAGCCACGAATAGGTGATTGAGATCACGTTTGGACATCCACCGTCGCGTTGCCGTCGCACCGTGGTACGAATCGTGCTCAGCACTGGGAACACCCTGCCAAGAATCTCCACCCATGCACTCGAAGAATCGACTTGCTGGTTTCACCCTCATAGAATTGATGATCGTCGTGGCGATCATCGCCATCTTGGCTGCCATTGCGATACCTGCTTATCAGGACTATGCAGTCCGAGCGCAGGTCTCAGAGGGCATAACGGTCTCTACCGGAGCCAAAAGTGCAGTCTGGGATTTCTTTGCCGACAAGGGACGGCTCCCGCCGAGTAACGAGTCTGCCGGCCTAGCTTCGGCGGTATCAATCGCAGGGAAGTACGTTTCTGGAGTTACGATCACGGACGGAGCAATACGGGTGTCATTCGCCACGGCTGCCGCCAATAGCCATGTCAGGGATAGCAATCTCACACTTTCGCCCATTACCAGTGCAGGTAGCATCGCATGGGTCTGCAAGGGATCGTCCATGGAAAACCGCTATCTCCCGACCAGCTGTCGCATTTAAGGTGACGCAAAACGTCACCTTATGACATTCCACGTCATGATGCATCGCATTGAATCCCAAGAAATTTTCTTGTTGCTCAACAGACGTGACACTCGGCACAATTCCGGCACCCGTAATATGCGGGAATACGCGCCGTCGGGTGTGGCACGTAACATGCAGCCGACAAGCGAGCTTCCTGGTCGTTCCTGACCACGTGAGTGTGAAAGGGGATCGGGCCCTTCCTAGGGGGAGCCGGTACCGGGGCTCAGGGGGCATCACAATCTGGTTAGCTAACCACCAAGAGATAGGACACGCCATGAAGAACGTGCAGAAAGGTTTTACCCTGATCGAACTGATGATCGTCGTCGCGATCATCGCCATCCTCGCGGCCATCGCTATCCCGGCCTACCAGGACTACACCATCCGCTCGCAGGTCTCGGAAGGTCCGGTCCTCGCAGACGGCGCCAAGACGGCTGTGGCTGAGTTCTTCCAGAATACGGGACGTTTCCCGAAGAGCAACGCTTCTGCGGGCCTGGCTACGGACGGTTCCATCAGTGGCCAGTACGTAACCAAGGTTGGAGTTGACACCAGCGGAACGGGCCTTATCACTGCGACGTATGGTGGCAAGAAAGCCAGCACCAAGATTGGTAGCAACGCGACACTCGTCCTCTCGCCCATCACCAACGCCGGAAGCATCGCCTGGACCTGCAAGGCTGGCCAGAACATCAAGCCGAACTACCTGCCGTCGAACTGCCGCTAATAGCAGGAGCGGCATTCGAAAAAGGGGCCGCGTAAGCGGCCCCTTTTTTTGCAATGTGACGCCGCAGCCTAGCCGTTCAGGCAGATCTGACGTCGAGTGTAGGCACCGGAACTGGCACAATAAGCTCGTATCGGGACCATAGGAACTGTGCAAGATCGCTCCGCGCCCAATACGCCTCACCCAGCACTTAGTCCACACATCCAATGGATCCATGGTCGTCAGTCGTCTCACAAGCCTCCTAGCCATCGCTACGCTTTTGATTAGCGCTTGGCTGGCCTATCACCCTGGACTTAGGGGTGGCTACCTTTTCGACGACTATGCCAATCTTCCTTCATTAGGTGAGACAGGACGTGTCGACAACGGAGCGACATTCGCACGATATATAACATCAGGTACCGCCGACCCTTTAGGCCGACCCGTTGCCATGGCAAGCTTCCTGATCGATGCTCGCGATTGGCCGGCCGACCCAGCGCCATTCAAGCGAACAAACGTCCTCCTTCACTTGGTGAACGGCTTCCTTCTTTATCTTGTGCTGAGCGCCCTTGGTCGCCAGAGCTTACCTCTCGCATCAATATCGCGGTTAAGGGCCTCGGCTTGGATAGGCGCAGCACTGTGGACACTTCACCCACTATTTGTTTCGACCACTCTCTATATAGTGCAGAGAGAAGCGATGCTGCCGGCCACGTTCACTTTAGCTGGCATGCTTGTTTGGGTGAAAGTCAGGCAGGCGTTGGAGAATGGCGCGATCAAAGCAGCGACGGCATATGCGGTAATCAGTCTAGTGTTTTGTACAACACTAGCAGCGCTGTCGAAAGCCAACGGCATCTTGCTGCCAATACTAATTCTCAGCATCGAATATACCGTGTTTTCACGCGCCCCAATGAAGGTATCCCCTAGGGCACAACGACTACACCATATCCTGTTGGTCGCCTGTTGGATGGTCGCGATCGCCGTTGGAACGGCACTGCTTTATGTTGCTATATCGAGCATCAACAACGGCCTTGCTCATCGTTCCTGGACGGAACAACAGCGTCTCCTTACCGAGCCAAGGATTCTCTGGCAGTACCTTGGCCAATTGTGGATGCCCCACCCGTACACGGCCGGTGTATTCAATGACGCCGTGATCGTATCGACCGATATCGTGCACCCGTGGACCACCTTACTTGCGATAGCCGCCCTTTCCGCTGCGCTAGTCGGAGCGATTCTGTATCGGCATCGATGGCCTTTCTTCGCCTGCGCTTTTCTTTTTTTCTTTTCGGGGCACCTGCTTGAGTCGACTAGCATACCTTTAGAACTCTACTTCGAACACCGTAACTACTTACCAGCAATGCTATTGTTTTGGCCTCTCGGATTATGGTTTGTTGGTGCTACTCAGAAAGAAGGTGAAACAAGATCCTATCCCTCTCTTTCCGTTCGATATGTCATCGCTACTATCGTGATCCTATCGCTTGGCCTCATGACTTACGCCAACGCGGCAATTTGGGGCGATACGGCTCACCAGGCATCACTCTGGGCAGCGCTGAATCCCGAGTCGCCGCGTGCGCAAGTCATTGCGGCACAGGAAGAACTACAAAGTGGTGCAGCCGACAAAGCCGTTGCGCGCCTCGGGCTAATGCTGGTCCAGCACCCATCCGAAGTACAGGTCGCTTTCAATCTCATTGCAGCGCATTGCGCTCTTGGCGATCTCCGTCCAGAACACCTAGCCGCCGCGCAACACGCCATATCGACCACCGCTGACCCCGGCACCCTCCTCGTAAGTTGGTTCGATAGAACGATCGAGGCTGCAAAAAAAGGTTCTTGCCAAGGACTCGATCTAGACGATTTGACCACGCTCGCGAAGTCCGGCCTTGGCAATGCTCGACTTCCGGCAGGGCGCCGTCAAGATATAGAGCATGTTCTAGGAGCTATCGCGTTGAGCATGAACCAACCCGACAGCGCTTTACTATATTTCAATCGCGCACTCGCATACGATCCGCGTGAGCCAGCCGCCCTACGTCAGGCAGCCGAGCTGGGATCGGCAGGTTACCCAAGCTATGGACTAAGCCACCTAGAAGCCTTTGATTCACTCCCCGCCGCAGCGATCAAGGCGTCACCTGGAATGCCCGTGATACACGCGTGGATACTAAAAAAACAACAATACTGGCTACGGGAGAGGCAACGCCTCGAGGCTACGCTCCGCGCTGATGCGGCGTCAAACTTGTGAGCACAGGTATCTATAGCCGGATCATCAAGCATCCATGGATTATTTTCTTCCTAGGCGTTGTTCTGACGATAGCCGTTTATGTTCCGGGGTTATCTGGTGGCTGGCTTTTCGACGACTTCCCCAACATCGTCGATAACCCCGGGGTGCACCTGGAACGGTGGAGCGTTCCCAATCTAGTGAATGCTGCGCTTTCGTCACCATCCAGCGACTTTAAGCGTCCGCTCGCATCCTTGAGCTTTGCGATTAACTACTTGTTTAGCGGAAACGACCCGTCGGCAATGAAGCTGACCAACCTCATAATTCACTTACTCAATGGGCTGGCTGCGTTCCTCTTTGTCAGAGAGCTTCTCTGGGCGATTCGTCCGGAAGCTCGTACCCGAGCAGCGTGCATAGCTTCGCTAGTGGCCATGGGATGGCTTCTACTGCCCATCAACCTCACGGCCGTCCTGTACGTCGTGCAACGCATGGAAAGTTTGGCGAATTTATCCGTTCTTCTCGGACTATGGGGCTATGTTGCCGGTAGACGGCAAATGGTTCGGAGAGGACACGGTTTGCTTGTAGCGACCGGTAGTGTCGTCGCCGCAACAGCAATTGGAGTACTGGCTAAAGAAACAGCCGTTATGCTTCCTCTGTATGCGGCGTTGACTGAATTCTTCATTTTTCGCGGAAAGCGGCAGGAAGGCGCGGCGCGTGATTGGCGTATTTTCGCCTTCTTTACCGCGATATTGCTCGTGCCGATGATCGCTGGTGGCCTGTGGCTCTTACCCGGTCTAATTGACCCCGCAACTTGGATTACCCGTGATTTCACCCTAAAGACCCGCCTCCTAAGCGAGGCTCGTATCATCGTCGATTACGTTATATGGACCATCTTTCCTTCCCCCCATGCTCTTTCCTTCTACCACGACGACTTTGTCATATCACAAGGCCTTCTTGATCCGCCGACCACAGCGCTAAGCGTCGCAGCACTTGCAGGACTCACTTTGCTTAGTGGTTTGCTCCGGCATAGTTTGCCTGCTGCCGGGCTAGGTATCGCCTTGTACCTCGGCTGCCACCTCTTGACAGGAACGGCGCTGCCGCTGGAACTCGTGTACGAGCATCGCAATTACTTTTCCAGCCTCGGCCTTATCCTAGCCGTCTTGGTTGCCGTTGAATCTGTTCCATATGCATTTTCCGTTGCTCGTCGACTGGCTTACTTCGCCGTCGTCCTACTCGCTGGACTCTGGACTGTACAGACCTTCGTGACAGCGAGGGCATGGGGCGACCCGATCGCTCTCGCCCGTGAGCTTGCATGGAGAGGACCAGAATCACCACGTGCTCAGTATGAGCTGGGCCGAATGTACATCATCGCCTCGCATTACGATCCTGCATCGCCATTTACCCGCCTGGCCTACGAACCACTCGAGCGCGCTGCACGCTTGCCTGGGTCAGCGATCCTACCGGAGCAGGCGCTAATCTTCATGAACTCGAAGATGCATCTCGCGATCAAGGACGCTTGGTGGACGAGCATGATAGACAAACTCAAGATGCGACCAGCCACCATTCAGGATGAGAGCGCGCTCGACGCTCTGGCGGCATGCTTACGCGATACGTCGTGTGATTTTCCAGCGGATCCTCTTTATAACGCGTTCTCAGCGGCCCTGTCGCACGACAGGCGCAGCCCTCGACTTCTAGCCATGTATGCCAACTTCGCCTGGTCTACCTTGCACGATGGCGATCTAGCCATTCGCGTGCAACGCGAGGCAGTGGCCGCCGCGCCCAGGGAAGCTGCCTATCGCGTCGGATTGGCTCGATACGCGATCAAGCTTAACGATCATGCCGAGCTCGTGCGGCAAATCGACAGCCTGGAAGCCATGAACGTCGGTGACCGACTGGAGGCCGACCTAACACCGCTCCGGGCTGCTCGTGACCGTGCCTTGCCCCCCAATTGCGCCCGTACCGAAAAGTCCTGCGCCCAATGATCGGTAAGCTTGCGCGCAGCAGCCTCGTGACCATAGGCGTCCTGGGATTACGTATGTTGACCCAGGCGGCAACTCTAGTTCTCATCACCCGGCTCCTTGGACCATCTCTTTACGGCGACTACATGGCAGCGGCATCGCTCGCAGTAGTCGCGGGCCTCATTCCGAACCTAGGCTCAGGCTATGTACTCATGGCGCGCACGGCGAGCGAAGGCCATTCAGCGGTAGAGACATGGAGATATGGATGGCCACTGAGTATCTCTATCGGTGCATTCCTGTGCCTGGGCTTCCCATTCGTGGCGCAACTCCTTACCCGTGGAACACTGTCGTTCGGCGACCTGCTGCTCATCGGCTTCGCAGAACTGCTCGTGACGCCGATAACGCAGTTGCTGGGGTTTGTCCTTCAGGCACGTGATCGTGTACCCCAGGGCCAATTCCTACTTTGGCTTCCCCTTTGCTTTCGCGCCATCGCAGCAGCAACATGCTTGATACTTGTTGAGGACGGCTCATTACATCTCTTTGTTGCGCTGCAAGCTGCAGGTGCCACGGCAGGCCTGGCTACAGCGCTAATCATGACTCTTCGCGTAGTTCGGCTTCCATGGGCACCCAGGCGCCCTACGCGCCAGGAATGGCGATCCGGTGCCGCTTATGCGGCAATGCATGTCGTTGCAGCCAACCCTGGCGAACTGGACAAAATGACCTCTCCTTTATTGCTAGGAGATCACGCAGCTGGCATCTATAGTGCCTCCTCACGCGTGATGAACGCGGTTGTCACACCAGTGCTCGGCATCCTGCTCGCATCGCAGCCCCGTCTATTTCGCCATGGCTCCGCGCCCACGTCAGATGGACAGCGGCTGATACGTACCCTTGGCTATCTCGCATTTGCTTGGGGGGTCATTAGCGCTCTCGGAATGGCAGTGATAGCCCCAGCGCTCCCGTTTATTCTAGGTCAGGCGTTCTCGGATACAGCTCTTACGCTTCCCTGGATGGCGCTTGCCGCTCCATTTGTGTCCCTGCGAATGGCCGCCGGAACAATTCTTGTAGCGCTGGGCAAGCCGCTACAGCGACTTCGCTTTGAACTCACCGGTATCGTCGTCCTTGGATGTCTCCTCACTATAGGAGCCCATGTACTCGGCTTGCGCGGGATGGCATTAGGGCTGGCCTGCTCCGAAGCCTGCATGGCCACATATGGTTATATTCTAGTGCGTGCTGCCCGGACTTGAGGATGCTGGCGGCGTCAGGCTGCGGCAACGCCCTAAACACACATCCAGTGCAGCCACGCACAGGCCTCGCCACGGGCGTATGGCGCGGAAGCGAATACTGCGAATCGATGCGCGCAGCCCAAGAAATACGACACGACCTGCGACGAGACAAATTCTTCCGCCCAAGCCGTAGCCCAACCGAGAAACCATGAGCAAGTGCGCACGTGCCATATGGTATTCGTAAAAGAGCGAGCCATTCCCGCTGCTGCCGGACCCCTGGTGAATCACTACCCCTTCGGGCACATCCAGCAACTCGATACCACCCTTGGCAAGGCGAAAGCTGAGCTCAATATCGTCCCCATAGAAGAAGAAGGACTCGTCAAACAACGGCGCACGCACGAGCGAATGATGGAGCATGAGGCATGCACCACCGAGCAACGCATGTCCACGCCAGCCCGGGCCTGCGGGAGAAACCGTTGCGGAAAAGTGCCTATAGTACGTACGCGCGGGCACAAGCCCTGTAGGCCCGTCGATCGACGGTGCCGCAATCGACGGGAGATCGCCTGCTACGGCGCGACGCAAAACATCGACCGTGCCCTGAGCCAATGTGGCATCGCTGTTGATCAGCAATACATCAACATTGGACATTGTTCTCTCGATCAGTTCGATGGCACGATTAACACCAGCAGCGAAGCCCAGATTGCGCCCGGGTTCAATGACATGCAATCTTACCGACGCTTCGCCTAACGATTCCTTTAACGCGTGCAGAGATGCTCCGCAATCCTCGGAATTATCAACGAGCACCACGGTGGACACGCCTTCACTCGCTAGCGACTCTATGCAACTACGCGTCATCGCCGCGGAACGAAAGTGAAGCAAAATAGCGATGCAATCACGCATGATCGGCGCCACGCTCTGGAGCAAAGGCTATTACGACCAGTTCGTCACCACCAGCCGGTAAAAAGGTGGCCATAAGATCGGCCCACCAACCCTCAAGACGTCCCAAAAGCTTCCGAAGCTGATTGCCCCACCCCGGCCGATAACCGGCAATGCGTCCGCTTTCGCGAGCGATGCTACGTGCGTGATGCCCACGACGGAGAACTCGTGGTGCAACAAAGCCAGCTTGCCGCAACATATCCTCCATTGCACTCGCACTCGGAATGCACAGGTGCCGAGGTGCTTCAAGCCCACGCCAGGAAGAACGGAAGATACGCGCACCGGTGCCGTTGGGATTGGGCCATGCGAGCCAGATCATGCCTCCCGGACGAAGCCGTCGAAGGCAGTGACGCAGATCGGCCCTAGGATCTGGAACGTGCTCGATGCTGTGGCGCAAAGTCACCGCGTCGAAGGGGCCTGCGACGTTCGGCTCTTCACTGTCGGCAAAACCCACCCACGACTGAAGCCCTTGCGCCCTACAAGCATGGACCGCTTTCGGATCAGGATCCAGGCCAACGGCATGCCAGCCGAGACTTATGGCACGCTTCAGAAACTCCCCGTTACCCGAACCTATATCGAGTACGCGGCGCTCGCCCTCCCGGACTCGATAAAGGTGTCGGCCGTGATAGTCGAGTTTAAGCCGTAGCGGCTCGACAATGCTGAAGAGAATGAATCCAAATTTTGAGGCTGGCCGCACACACGCCCCGAAGCGACGATTCATGTAGCTATTAACAGATGATACGGCGCAGCGCTTTAGGCCCGATTGAGCACCCGAGAGGTGTTCAATGTCGTGGGTATAGTAATTTTCATAGGCTTCACCTATTGAATCGTCGGAAGGCCTCGGATCCGGGTAGAGACTATGACAGTGGGAGCATCGCCAGATCGTCCACAGGTCTTCGGCATCCAGGCCGCGCAAATGGTCGAACACGTGTGAGGCATGGAGTCGACGCCTTAAATCACCACAGGCAGGACAAACGGGTACACGCACCGCAGCCCCGCCGCTCCATGTCGTTGATACTACTTTGGTCACGCTGAGTTCCGAGTAATCGCATTATTACTCTTTCGAGCGACAACTACATTTTCTTCGGCATAACGCACGCTGAGTGTAGCAAGCGTATCTGTGAGCAACGAAAGCAATCCGGCGATGGACGAACTAGCACTTAACCAACGGCCACCACGCGTCCGGGCAATCTCGGCACTACGCCTGTAAAGCCTGCCTGTATGCGCCCCCCGACGGCGAACCTCGACAATGTCGAATCCCGCTTCGCGACAGGCGCTCTTGAGAACATCGATAGATGGCAAGCATAGGTGGCGGGGCACGTCATAGCTCTCCCAGTTCAAACCATAGAATCGAGCTCCAATCGCTGCAGGATTCGGTAACGCGATCCAAAGGGTCCCTCCCGGGGTCAGCATATCGAACATTCGACACAACATGCCCCTGGGGTCTGGAACGTGCTCAAGAGAATGACTCATGGTGATCGCGTTCCAGTACGAAAACCGCTTCTCGATAGCAAGGTCGTCAATGAAACCGTGGGTAACGGCGATCCCACGCTCACGGCAGGCATCGATCGCAGCATGATCCGGATCGACACCCTCCGCTTCCCAACCCATAGTATGTGCCAGCGCGACGAAATCGCCGTTGCCACAGCCCACATCGAGCAATCGCCCCCCAGATGAACGCACAAGATGACGGCCAAAATAGTCAAGCTTGAGCCGCAGCGGTGGGATCATCGAGAACACTAGGCGCCCCCATCGTGACGCCGAAGCACGACGCATACCGAAGCGATAATTTAGGTAGCCGTCGATCAACGAGGTCATCCAGTTCGCGTGCTGCACCACCTGTGGCGATCGATGCGTTACGTAATCAAAATCATACGCGGCAGGAATCGATACATCGTCTGGCCTGGGATCAAGCCAGACGCTCTTACACTGACAGCATGACCATAACTGCCATTCGTCGTCTGTTGGCCTCATAGTGTCATGCATCGATCCTAGGGAAGCACGTTCCTTTCCTTTGCACATGGGACAGAAAGGAACGGCAACGAGATCGCCACGTGACCAATGCCCGTTCTTTATCACTTCACCCACGCTCTTCGTCTCGAACACCGTCAACCATACCCCTGCAAATCTTTCGCCACTGTTCAGTCCGGCCTGGGCCGTAGAGAGTCACCACACACAATGTCAGCACGGCCTTTGCTACGGCCCATGTTTTCCACACGACAGGCACATACCGGCGACGCAACAACTTTATGGTGTTCCTGTAAAGGTAGTAGTGGCGAATCGGGCTACGTTCGGGCCATACGCGCCATCCCAGCAGCCAAAGCCGGCGTCCGCGATTTCCCATGCGGTGTTCGAAAGACAGCCAAGGGATACCAAAAAGATGAAACCCATGGGAGGTCACGCGAAACGACCACTCGGTGTCGACGTGGTCGATGAACAATTTCGAATCCAGCTCGCCGATTCGATCCACCATGTCGAGCGACATAGTGGTACCGCTACCGTTGAGGTTAGCCACCGGGAAAGGGCCGGCATCGGCTGAGGGAAATGCTCGCGCCCATAACCAACCATGAGCAACATAATGGAATCCGTGTTGCATGCCCGCAGAGGGATCGACTAACGCAGGCCCAACGCAACAGAGGGTGCCGGTTTCGGACTGCACGCGGTTCAATGCATCGAGCAAACCCCTTGGGACATTCGGTGCAAAGGTCGAATCTTGATCCAGCAGAAGAACCGCGCGGCTACCGGGAGCATGGATACGAGCAGATACCATCCCTTCATTCAGTGCAGCACCGAGGCCTGCGTTCACATCCTTCTCAACCAATAGCAACGACCGAGAATTTGTCGCCAAAATGCGCAACTGTTCTCGAATTTCAGCGGAGGACGCGTTATCGACAATGACGCGTAAACCGACGTCGACCAGTGCCTGAAGTTGTTTCTTAAGCAAAACAAGATCGGGATTGAACGTAACCGTTACGGATGCCAGTTCGTCAATAGTTAGGAAGCGCGGCTTATGTTCCATGCTTAGCTTCCGTGAGCGGGCGGATTTTCTCGCCGAACGAAGCCCACGCGAACCCTTTCGCAAACTCTCGACTGCCGGATTTGAACTCGCCACTAGCTGCATCCAACACTCGGCCGATCGCGTCGACGAAGCCTGGATAATCGCCAGGCTTCACCAGGAACCCAGAAATACCATTCGACACCGCATCAGGAACACCGCCGACAGCGAACGCGACTGTTGGCAATCCATGGGCTGCCGCTTCGATGGCGACCATGCCGAAGCCTTCGACATCGCCAGGAATATCCCGCACCGGAAATATGGCTACATCCGCTGCGGCATAAGCGCGCTTAAGATCCTCGTCATTCAACTCGCCATGCATAACAACGTGCCTTTCGAGCCCCAAGGCAGACACCGCTACTTCCACGGAGGTTCTAACACTGCGTGCGACGCGGCGCAGTGCATCCGGGGCATCGTTTCCGACGACAGCTAAGAGAATGTCTGGATACCGCTCGACAATGAGCGGAAGCACGTACTCAATGAATTCGACGAGGCCTTTGCGTTCGGTCAAGCGGCCCACAGATAGCAGAACGCGCCGCCCACCCCATCCCTTATCTCGGCGAAACGAGTCAATCGTTGAACCATGCGGAAATTCTTGAGGTAAATCGACGCCAGGATGCACAATCCGAATGCGTTCTGATGATATTCCGGCCGCCACCGCCAACTCAGCAGTATTTTTGCTGTTAACCACACATACGTCGCAATGACGAATGAAAGGTAGCCAAAGATTCCGATATACGGCGCTATCTACAACTATATCGAGACCATGAAGATAGACTGCGGCACGAGCCCCAGAGAGACGTGCGGCTATCCATGCGAACGGAGCACAAAGCCCGCTTCCAGCCATGACAAACGACGGACGACGTCTTAGAACTGCCCGCATCGCTCCGAATAGCGCGCTAAAAAGAAAAATCGGCAATGGCTTCAACCTGCATTCAATGGCTGTAACACCATCAGGCAGTTCACCGCGACATCCTTCCGGGCCAACTACATCCAGGCTACCGCCTTGGTTCAGTTCGCGTGCCAATTGAAGGTTCAGGCGTTCCATTCCGCCGCGCAATGGCGGTAAATTCCGCGTGATCAGCAGAACATGTCGCACGCGAGATCACCCCTTATTCCGCTGTGCGTAGTGATACACCTGGTATTGCCATGCAACAGGCCAGAGCCCTAGCAGGATTGCCTGGATTGCACGAAAAGGCCATGTTGGCCATTTGCCATGAACGATCCACCGCCAACTAAGTGGGTGTAGGTCACGTCGACGTTGCCGAACCGTCAAACCCGCGGATCGGAACAGTGCCGCCCATTCGTCGAGCGACATGACGTCTTCCTTAACCTTTATCTGATGAGTGCCGCCATAGAGACCAAGCCTGCGACTGAGGAAGCCTGCATTCGGCACGAGCAGCAAGAACTCTGCGTTTGGCCGTGCCACCCTCAGCATTTCACGCAAGGCACCAAGTTTGTCTACAAAGTGTTCAAGCGACCCCATGCACGTGACGACATCAAAGCTGGCATTAGGAAATGGAAGAACCTCGGCCGGTCCGGCTCGAAAATCACCATCTGGATATGCAACCCGAGCAGCTTCAATGGCCTTGATCGACAAATCGATTCCACTAATAGTGCGAGCACCCATGGATGAGAACTGGCCTAGCCAGGCCCCGGTTCCGCAGGCTACGTCCAAGACATCTCCACCACGGACCAAGGTCAGCCCACGCGCCGCCATACGACAATGCCAAGGCAGCTTATGCTGTTTGTCAACGTTGCTGGCGTAGTATTCATCGTCATAAAAGGCTCGGATCCCGTCGAGCTCACGCTGCTTATCATTCGATTGCAAGCTCATCGCGACGCGCTTCCATGTTCGCCAGGACGATAAGTCAGCGAAGTAATTTGCTCGGACACCAGGCCGATAAGAAACACAATGACAGCAGCGCTCCACATCAGCGTACTGCCGTTGGTCAGTCGACCCTCATGAACGAAGGTCCAGGCATAGTTGGCGCAACCGAGCAGGAAGAAAACAGCGCTGACGGGGAAAAATAACTTCAACGGAGAGTACAACGTAGCTATCTTGAAAATGATCAACAGGAAGCGCACACCATCCTTCAACGGCTTGATGTGACTCTTTCCCACCCGCTGGGCAGCCTTGATCGGTTCATAGGCCACGCCGTAGGCACTGCGGAAGAACGCCATGGTGCTGGTCGTCGGGTAGGAGAACCCATTGGGCAGCAGGTGAATGAATTCCCTGAACCGATTAGCCCTGACCACGCGAAACCCTGAGGTGAGATCAGCCACAGTCTGTCCAGTCATCTTGCTGGCCAACCAGTTATAGACGGTATTGGCCACACCTCGACCCACACCAGCCTGGCTCTCCCAGTCCCGCGCACCTACGACCATGTCGTAACCCTGCTCCAGTCGTACAAGGAGACGGGCGATGTCGGCGGGATCGTGCTGCCCATCCCCATCCATGAAGACGAGGACCTCACCCGTGGCGGCGCGTGCACCGCGCTTGATAGCCGCACCGTTGCCCATGGAATACGGAGACGAGAGGCAGGTCACCCCCGCCTGCGCACAAACAGCACGGGTGTCGTCGGTGGAGCCATCGTCCACCACGATGATCTCGGCGCCCGGCTGGGCAGCTGTCAGGCGGGGCAACAGGTCTTTCAGTGCAGCCGCCTCATTCTTGGCGGGCAGGATAATGCTTATACGACTCAAGATATCTCCCCCATGGTCGTTGAATCATAAGGGATATCGCCCTGTGGAAACGAGAAGGGCGGCGCGATCCGGTTACCCGTCACAGGACAATGCCGTACCGTGCCGGTCAGGCGTGACCAATCCCAAAATGTGGAGTAGATTCAGCCGCGTATCTCGGGGAAACAGGTTCTTCATGGCTTCACAAATGCATACGCCGATCCTGGCGGGCCTCACCGGCATGGCGCGCCGCCTCGTCACCGAGAACGTGCTGCCCGAAGCCGACGTGCGCAAGGCCGTGCAGGACGCCGCGGACAAGCGTGTCTCTCTCTCCGCCTGGCTGGTCGACCACAACCTGGTCGATAGCCCGAAGCTGTCCCAAGTCGCCTCAGCCGAATTCGGCATGCCCCTGATGGACATCGGTGGCATGGTCCCCGCCAACATGCCCCTGGACCTCGTCACCGAGGCCCTGATCACCAAGCACCAGGCCCTGCCCCTGTTCAAGCGCGGCAAGCGCTTGTTCGTGGGCATCGCTGATCCGATGCAGTCTCACGCGCTGGACGAGATCAAGTTCCACTCGAACCACATGGTTGAGCCGGTACTGGTCGAGCGCGGCCAGTTACGCCGGATCATCGATACCGCCCTTTCGGCCATGAGTGCCAATGTCCCGGGTTTCTCGGACGGCGGACTGGACGAGCTGATGCTCGAATCCGGCGAAGACGAGGGCGAGGGCACCACGGGCATCGATGCCAACGCCAACGACGATGCCCCCGTCGTCAAGTTCGTCAACAAGATCCTGGTCGACGCCATCAAGCGCGGGGCCTCCGACATCCACTTCGAGCCCTTCGAGGCGGTCTACCGCGTCCGCCTGCGCATGGACGGCATCCTGCGTGTCGTTGCCACGGCCCCTATCAAGCTGGGCAACCGCATCGCCTCGCGCCTGAAGGTCATGAGCGGCCTGGATATCGCCGAGCGGCGCGTTCCGCAGGACGGCCGTATCAAGCTCAACCTGACCAAGACCCGTGCGATCGACTTCCGCGTCAGCACCCTGCCGACCCTGTTCGGCGAAAAGATCGTGCTGCGTATCCTGGACGGTTCCTCGGCCAAGCTGGGCATCGACAAGCTCGGCTACGAGGACTTCCAGAAAAAGCTGTACCTGGACGCGATCGAGAAACCTTACGGCATGGTCCTGGTCACCGGCCCGACCGGCTCCGGTAAGACCGTGTCGCTGTACACCGCCCTGAACATCCTCAACACCGAGGGCCGCAACATATCCACGGTGGAAGACCCCGTCGAAATCCGCGTCGAGGGCATCAACCAGGTCCAGCAGAACACCAAGCGCGGCATGACCTTCGCCGCGGCGCTGCGCTCGTTCCTGCGCCAGGATCCGGACGTGATCATGGTCGGCGAAATCCGCGACCTGGAGACCGCCGAGATCGCGATCAAGGCGGCCCAGACCGGCCACATGGTGCTCTCCACCCTGCACACCAACGATGCTCCGCAGACGATCGCCCGCCTGATGAACATGGGCATCGCGCCCTACAACATCACCTCGTCGGTGACGCTGATCATCGCTCAGCGCCTGGCCCGGCGCCTTCACGACTGCAAGCGGCCCATCCAGTTGCCGCCGGCTGCCTTGCTGGCCGAGGGATTCACCCAGGAAGAGGTGGACGCCGGCATCACGATCTACGAGGCGGTGGGCTGCGACAGCTGCAACGAGGGCTATAAGGGCCGCGTGGGCATTTACCAGGTCATGCCCATGGTGGAGGACATCCAGAAGATCGTCCTCGAAGGCGGCAACGCCATGCAGATCGCCGAGGTAGCCCGAAAGGCAGGCATCAACGACCTGCGCGCCTCCGCCCTGCTCAAGGTCAGGAACGGCGTCACAAGCCTGGCCGAGATCAACCGCGTCACCAAGGACTGATCCGGTCTCTACGCTGCCTGCGACACGTGAAGATGTGCGCCAGGCGGCAGAAAGGGACGCGGCCGAGCGGTCACACTAGAATAAGAACAGGGGCCGGTCCGGATGGAGCGGCCCACTGAAGCATCACTCCGGGGGGAATACCGCGTCATGGCTACCGCCACCGCCACAAAGAACGTACGCGCCGTTGGCGCCGCGCGTGCCGAAGTCAATAAGCTGGTTACGTACGATTGGACGGCCCTCGACAAGCGCGGCAAGCGCATGAAAGGGGATATGCAGGCCAAGAATGCGGCCCTGGTCAAGGCGGAATTGCGCCGCCAGGGCATGAACCCACAGACCGTCCGGGAGAGGGCCAAGCCGCTTTTCGGTGGCACCGGGAGCGCGGTAAAACCCCGTGACGTCGCGATCTTCAGCCGCCAGATCGCCACCATGATGGCGGCTGGCGTACCGATGGTGCAGGCCTTCGACATCATCGCGAGTGGCCAGAAAAACATTCGACTGAAGAACATCCTTACGGACGTCAAGAACGCTATCGAAGGCGGCGCGTCCCTGCATGAGGCCCTGGCGCTCTACCCCGTGCAGTTCGACGAGCTCTATCGGAATCTCGTCCATGCGGGCGAGTCGGCGGGTGTCCTGGACACGGTGCTGGACACCGTCGCCACGTACAAGGAGCGCATGGAGGGCATCAAGGCCAAGATCAAGAAGGCCCTGCTCTACCCCATCATGGTGCTGGTCGTGGCGGCGCTGGTCACCATGATCCTGCTGCTCTTCGTGGTCCCGGTGTTCGAGCAGACCTTCAAGGACGCCGGTGCCGAACTGCCCATGCCGACGCAGATCGTCGTCTCGGCCTCGCGCTTCATGCAGTCCTATTGGTGGGTGGTCATCGGCAGCATCGTCGGTGGCATCGCCGCCATCATCTTCGCCAAGAAGCGCTCGTTGAAGTTCGCGCATTTCCTGGAGCGGATGTCGTTGAAGCTCCCGGTGATCGGCAATGTCCTCCGTCTGTCCGCCATTGCCCGTTTCGCCCGCACCCTCGGCGTTACCTTCCACGCCGGTGTGCCGCTGGTCGAGGCGCTCGAAGCCGTGTCGGGCGCGACTGGCAGCATCATCTATGGTCAGGCGGTGCTACAGATGCGTGACGACATCGCCGTGGGCCACCAGTTGCAGTTGTCCATGCGACAAACCGGCCTATTCCCGAACATGGTCGTGCAGATGACGGCCATCGGCGAGGAATCGGGGGCGCTCGACCACATGCTGTTCAAGGTCGCGGAGTTCTACGAGGAAGAAGTGAGCAACGCGGTAGATAACCTGGCGACCCTGCTCGAGCCGTTGATCATGGTCATCCTCGGCGCGATCGTCGGCGGCATGGTCATCTCCCTCTACCTCCCCATCTTCAAGCTCGCCGGCACCGTCTGACCCCGATCGTTCAGGCAAGGCACAATACGAACCCTTCGTCCTCGCGGGCGAGGGGTTTTTCTTAACCCACGGCCGAGCCCATGCCCGACTTACCCATCGCCCTCTGGATCACCTTCGCCGCCGTCTTCGGCCTGCTCGTGGGCAGTTTCCTCAACGTGGTCATCCTGCGCACGCCGCCGCGCATGGAATGGGAATGGCGCAAGCAGGCGCGGGACGTCCTGGCGCTCGAACCGGTCGACGAACCCAAGCCACCGGGCATCGCGCTCGAGGCCTCGCACTGCCCGCAGTGCAAGCATCGCCTCGCCGCGCACGACAACATCCCCCTGTTCGGCTGGCTGTTCCTGCGCGGGCGCTGCCGTTACTGCGGCACGAAGATCTCGGCGCAGTACCCGCTGGTGGAACTTTTCACGGGCCTCGCCAGCGCCCTGGTGGTCTGGCACTTCGGCCCGACACCGGCCGCTCTCACCGGCCTGCTGTTCACCTTTTTCCTGATCGCTCTGTCCGGCATCGACGTCTGTACCCAGCTGCTGCCGGACGAACTGACCTATCCCCTGCTCTGGATCGGCCTAGGGCTCACCCTGATCCCAGCGTGGCAGCCGCTGCCCGTGGAACCATCGTCGGCCATCCTCGGCGCGTTGATCGGATACCTCAGCCTGTGGAGCGTGTACTGGCTGTTCAAGCTGCTCACCAGCAAGGAAGGCATGGGCCACGGCGACTTCAAGCTGCTCGCCGCGCTGGGCGCGTGGATGGGCCCGGTGTCGCTGTTGCCGGTCATCATGTTGTCCTCGCTGATCGGCGCCCTGGTCGGCGGCGGGCTCATGCTGTTCCGCAACCATCAGCGCGACGTGCCGATCCCCTTCGGCCCTTACATCGCCGCTGCGGGCTGGGTCTGGTTCCTGGCGGGCGATCGATTGTTCGCCGCCTACGCGCGCTTCACCGGCCTCCAATGAGCGGCTTCGTCGTCGCGCTGACCGGCGGCATCGCCTCGGGCAAGAGCGCCGTGGAGCGACGCTTCGAGGCGCTCGGTATCCACGCCTACGACGCCGACGTGGCGGCGCGGGCGGTGGTCGAGCCCGGTTCCGAGGTCTTGGCCGAAGTAGCGCGGACGTTCGGCCCTGGGGCGCTGGACGCCGAAGGAAGGCTCGACCGCGCAGCGATGCGCCAGCGCGTCTTCGACGATCCTTCCGCACGCGCGACCCTGGAAAGCATCCTGCACCCGCGTATCCGCACCTGGCTGCGCGACGCCGCGGCGGCCGACCGCGGCCCGTACTGCATCCTCTCGATCCCCCTGCTCGTGGAGAACCGCGAGCACTACGCCTGGGTGGATCGCGTGCTGGTGGTGGATGCGCCGGAAGCGGTGCGGATCGAGCGGCTCACCCGCCGCGACGGCATCGACGCCGGCCTTGCCACGAAGATGATCCAGGCGCAGGCGTCCCGCGAACGGCGGCTGGCCATCGCCGACGACGTGATCGTCAACGACGGCGACGAAGCCGCACTGGATGCGAAGGTGGCGGCGCTGGACCGGCGTTACCGCGAACTGGCCGCCTGACGAGACGGCCGGTCCGCTACACCAGCGACGCGGCGGCGAGCCGCTCCGTCACGAAATCCTCCGCCCGCAACGGCATGCCGATGTGGTAGCCCTGCACGAGATCGCAGTCCATCTCGACCAGGCGCAGCAGGGTCTCTTCGTTTTCCACGCCTTCGGCCACCGCTTCCATGCCGAGCCGGTGGGCCACGTCGACCATCGCCTGCACGAGCAGCTCGGTACGGCGGTCGGTGTTCATGGCGTCGACGAAGGTGCGGTCGATCTTCAGTTCGGTGGCCGGGAAATGGCGCAGGTAGGCGAACGAGGCGTAGCCGGTACCGAAATCGTCGATGGCCACGCGGACGCCACGGTCGCGCAGGGAGCGCAACACGCGCACGCTCATGTCCAGGTCGGTGAGCAGGGCCGTCTCGGTGATCTCGACGATCACCGCTTCCGGCGGCACGCCCCAGATGTCCATGGCGCCGATCATCTGTTCCGCGAAGCCTTGCTCGGCGAACACGCGCGGCGACAGGTTGATCGCCACGTCCAGCGGGCAACCGCCCCGATGCAGCGTCGCGGCATGGCGCAGCGACGCGTTGAGGCTCCAGCGGGTCAGGGGCACGATCAGGTCGCTGCGCTCGGCGAACTGCACGAAATCGGCGGGCGCCACATCGATCTGGGCGGTCGTCGTCCAGCGGGACAGCGATTCCACGCGCACCACTTCACCGGAACGGAGGTCGCGCAATGGCTGAAAGGCCACGTGCAGGCGGTTGGCCTCGATGTCTTCGCGGAGTTCGCCGTAGAGGATCTCCACGGGCGTGGCGTCGGGCTGGTAGAGCGCGAACGGCTCGCCCACGCGCTGGGCTTCGTCATGGGCCAGTTCGGCGCGGCGATAGAGCAGTTCCGCCGAAGTGCCGTGCTCCGGATGCACGGCCACGCCGACGACGGGCCGGCCGTGCCATGGCCGCTCGCCACGCAACAGCGGTGATTCGAAGGCGCCCACGATACGCGTGGCCGCCAGCAGCGCATGGGTGCGGTTGCGCACCGAAGGCAGCACCACCACGAAGCTGTCGTCACCGGCGACGAACACCGTGTCCACGTGGCGAACCGCCTCGACGAGGCGCCCGCGCGCGGCCAGCATGATCGCGTTGCCGAAGTCGTAGCCGAAGCGGAGCTGCGCCTCGCGCATGCCCTGCAGGCGCACGACGAGCACGGCGCGCCACCCCGAGTCCGGCACCACCCGGTCGAGGATGACCTGCACCGCTGGCAGGATGTCGGCGCGCTCGCTCATGGGAGGAAGTACTCCCGGGGATCGATGCCATGGCTGCCCACGGGCAAGGTGCGCAGGATTTCGCGGCGAAGGCTGTCCGGCTGGTTCATGAGATCGATGATAAGGAATTCCTCGAGCGCTGACTTGTCCTTTCGCGTAAGGATGGCCACACGGGGCTGCAGGCGGCGCGCCTGGTTCTGCATCATGACGATCGCGACCTCGCCCGTATTCAACTCCACCAGCGAGCCGGTCGGGTACACGCCCAGGCAGGCCTGGAACTGTTCCACCAGTTCGCCCTGGAACTCGCGGTCGCGCCCGGCGTAGAGCTGGCGGAGAGCCAGGTGCTGCGACACGGCCGGGCGATACGGGCGCGGCGTGGACATCGCATGGTAGGTATCGATGATCGCGGCCATCCGGCCGGACAGCGGTATGGCGGTGCCGGCAAGGCCCGCCGGGTAGCCGGTGCCGTCGAAGCGTTCGTGGTGGGTCAGCACCATGTCGCGCACCTCCGGATCGCTGACGCCGGCATGGTCGAGGATGGCCATGCCTTCGCTCACGTGCTGGCGCGCCAGCTCCCACTCCTCGTCACTCAACGGACCACTGCGCCCGAGCAGTTCATCGGGCAATTGGGCCTTGCCGACGTCCATCAGCAAGCCGCCGGTAGCGAGGCTCACGATGGCTTCGCTGGCGAATCCCATGTGCCTGCCGAACGCTGCGGCCAGGGTGCTGCAGGCCACCGCATGCTGATAGGTATAGCTGTCGCGCCGGCGCAGGCTCTCGATCCAGAAGAAGGCGTCGCCACTGCGCAGCACGCTGGCGACCATCGGCCGCACGGCTTCTTCCACCGCGCCGGGTTCGATGGCGCGGCCGCTTTGGATGTCGTCGACCAGGCGTTCGGCGAAGCGCGACATGCCGTCGAAGGCCTCGCGGGCCCGCGGCAGCTCCTCCTCGAACGACACGGTGTCCGCATAGGTGTGCCGGGCGACCAGGCGCGGGTTCGGCGCCGGCCTTGCCGCCGGTGCCGCGGGTACCACGCGGGCGGGCACGACCTTGCGGTGCATGTCCACGAACACGTACTTGCAGAAGCGGCTCAAGCGGTCGATGTCGGCCTGCGAGGCGATCGGCAACCCCTGCAGCGGGAACGGCGTATCGGACCACTCGCAATCGAGACGGCTCACGTACATGCCGACTTCCAGGTCGGTCACGAACACGCGTCTCTCCACCAGGTCGTACGCCACTCTCCGATCCCCCTTCCATACCACTGCGTTCCCATGCGGCGGCCGCCCACCCACGGTGATCCCAAGGTTAGCGGCAGCTTCACGCGATCCTGTAGCCGGCTGTGAGGTAAAGGGGGTATCCCCGGTCTCATAGGCAGGCCCACACCTCCCCTGGAGATCGCCATGCGCCGCTCCCTGCTTCCTGTCCTGTTCCTCGCCCTCACCGCCTGCACGGCCGCCTCGGCCCGGGACGAAGGCATCGCCCTGCCCGCTCCCACCGTCGACGCCGCACCGGCCTCTGGCGAGGCCACCGCCGTGTTCGCCGGCGGCTGTTTCTGGGGTGTCGAAGGCGTGTTCCAACACGTGCGCGGCGTGAAGAGCGTGCGCGCCGGCTATGCCGGTGGTGACGCCGCCCACGCCAATTACGACGACGTCAGCGACGGCGACACCGGCCACGCGGAGTCCGTGCGGGTGGTGTACGACCCCGCGCAGGTCACCTATGGCCAGCTGCTACAGGTGTTCTTCTCCGTGGCCCAGGACCCGACCCTGGTGAACCGCCAGGGGCCGGATGTGGGCACGCAGTACCGTTCGGCGGTTTTCTACGCCACGCCGGAACAGAAGAAGGTGGCCGAGGCGTACGTGGCCCAGCTCACGGCGGCGCACGCGTTTTCGGCGCCGATCGTGACCGAGGTGACGCCTCTGAAAGCCTTCTACCTGGCCGAGGACTACCACCAGGACTACATGCGGCTGAATCCGGACGCGATGTACATCGCGGTGAACGACCGGCCGAAGGTGCTGGCGCTGCAGCGGCTGTACCCGCAGCGGTATGTGGCTGGCTGGGCCAACGGGCGCTGAGGCTGGCCTGGCAGGCACTGAGGCGGACCCGAATCGCCGACAGGGTCGGCTCCCACCAAAGCCCAAGGGCATGTATGCCCCGGTAGGACCGACCCTGTCGGCGATTCAGCCCTGGTGGGAGCCGACCCTGTCGGCGATTCAGCCGGGTGGGAGCCGACCCTGTCGGCGATGCTCTTGTGGGAGCCGCTTCAGCGGCGATGCCCTCACCCCACCATCGGCAGATTCAACCCCTGCTCCCGCGCACACGCGATGGCCTCGTCATACCCCGCATCGGCATGCCGCATCACGCCGGTGCCGGGATCGTTCCACAGAACCCGCGCAAGCCGCTTATCCGCCGCTTCGCTGCCGTCGCAGACGATCACCACGCCGCTGTGCTGGCTGTAACCCATGCCCACGCCGCCGCCATGGTGCAGGCTCACCCAGGTCGCGCCGCCAGCCACGTTGAGCATGGCGTTGAGCAACGGCCAGTCGCTGACGGCGTCGCTGCCGTCGCGCATCGCCTCGGTCTCGCGATTCGGGCTGGCCACCGACCCCGAATCCAGGTGGTCGCGGCCGATCACCACCGGCGCCTTCAATTCGCCGTTGCGGACCATCTCGTTGAAAGCCAGCCCGAGCCGATGGCGCTGCCCCAGCCCCACCCAGCAGATCCGCGCCGGCAACCCCTGGAAGCTGATCCGCGCGCGCGCCATGTCCAGCCAGCGGTGCAGGTGCGGATCGTCCGGGATCAGCTCCTTCACCTTGGCGTCGGTCTTGTAGATGTCTTCCGGATCGCCCGAGAGCGCCACCCAGCGGAAGGGACCCACGCCGCGGCAGAACAACGGACGGACGAAGGCGGGCACGAAGCCGGGGAACGCGAACGCCTCGCCCAGGCCTTCATCCTTCGCCATCTGGCGGATATTGTTGCCGTAGTCGAACGTCGGCACGCCCATGGCATGGAAGGCCAGCATCGCTTCCACATGCGTGCGCATGGACGCCTTGGCCGCGCGCGACGTACCGGCAGGATCGGACTTCCGCCGCTCGAACCACTCCTCCACCGTCCAGCCGGACGGCAGGTAGCCGTTCACCGGATCGTGCGCGCTGGTCTGGTCGGTAACGGCATCGGGACGCACGCCACGGCGGACCAGTTCCGGTAGCACGTCGGCCGCGTTGCCCAGCAGCGCGACGGAAACGGCACGCCCTTCCCTCGCGTAACGGTCGAGGCGCGCCAGTGCGTCGTCGAGGTCACTGGCCTGCTCGTCGACGTAGCGCGTCTTCAGGCGGAAATCGATGCGGCTCTGCTGGCACTCGATCGTGAGCGACGACGCGCCCGCGAGGCTGGCGGCCAGTGGCTGCGCACCCCCCATGCCACCCAGACCGGCGGTGAGGATCCAACGGCCGGCGAGGCTGCCGCCGTAATGCTGGCGGCCCATCTCCACGAAGGTCTCGTAGGTGCCTTGCACGATGCCCTGCGAACCGATGTAGATCCACGAGCCCGCGGTCATCTGGCCGTACATCATCAGGCCCTTGCGATCGAGCTCGTTGAAGTGCTCCCAGTTCGCCCAGGCCGGCACGAGGTTGGAGTTGGCGATGAGTACGCGCGGCGCGTCCGGGTGCGAGGGAAACACGCCCACGGGCTTGCCCGACTGCACCAGCAGCGTTTCGTCGTCGCGCAGCTCGCGCAGGCTGCGCAGGATGGCGTCGAAGCACTCCCAGTTCCGCGCGGCGCGGCCGATGCCGCCATACACCACCAGCTCCGCCGGGTTCTCCGCGACCTCCGGGTCGAGGTTGTTCTGCAGCATGCGGAACGGCGCCTCCGTCAGCCAGCTGCGGCAGGTCAGTTCGCTGCCGCGCGGGGCACGGACGGTGCGGGTGGTGTCGATGCGCGTGACTGCGGTCATCGGGGAGACTCCGTCGATCCAGGGAATCGCCGATTATGGTCCCGCGCCGCGACACCTCGCCATACGCGTCGCAGCAATGCCGCTAATGGCCGGCCGAACCGCTCCGCGCCGGCACGGCCCGCGTCGCGTCCGGCCGCTGCAACGTCTGGTACCGCTGCGCGGCGGCGTCCTGTCGTGCCCGGTACAGCTGTTGCTGGCTGCGGTCGGCGTTATCCAGCTGGTTACGCAGGGCCGGATCGGTGGCGTTGGTGCGCTGCCGGTCGAGGTTGTCCTGGCGAAGCTGTTCACGCAGCGCGTTCTGGTTCAGGCGGTTCTGTACCTGCTGCCGGTCCACCTGCCGCTGCCATTGCTGGTTCGGCGTGGGCGTGCTGATCACGACCGGTTTCGGACGCGGTGGCGGCGCGGCGGGCTTGGCCGGTTGGGTCTGCGCCATCGCGAGCGCGGGCAGCATGGCGACCAGCCATGCCAGCAGGATCTTGCGTGATGAATTGGTCATGGGACTCGTCCATCATAGGAGGATTGTTCTGTCATAGAGCGTAAGTCCCCGCCCATGAACGTCACGTTGCCCCGCTGTGGCGCTTTCCTCGCGCTGCTCCTGGTGGCCCTGTCCGGATGCGCCACGCGTCCCGCCAAGCCCGCTCTCCCGCCGCCGCACGCGCAGACCGTCCTGCTGGTGTCCATCGACGCTTTCCGTGCCGATTACATCGATCGCGGGCTGACCCCGAACCTCGCCGCGATGGCGCGTGAAGGCGTGACCGCGCCATACATGCTGCCGTCGTTTCCATCGCTCACTTTCCCGAACCACTACACGCTGGTGACCGGCCGCGTGCCCGACCGCAACGGCATCGTGAACAACACGATGCGGGATCCGACGCTCGGCAATTTCAGCCTCTCCAACCACGCCGCCACCAGCGACGGGCGCTGGTGGGACCAGGCCGAGCCGATCTGGGTGACGGCACAGAAACACGGCCTGCACACGGCGACGATGTTCTGGCCCGGCACGGAGGCCGCCATCCACGGCGTGCGTCCGGACCACTGGATTCCGTTCGACGATTCGCTCACCTCGCGCCAGCGCGTGGACAAGCTGATGTCGTGGATCGACGAGCCAGGCCCGAAGCCGGCGTTCGATACCTTGTACTTCGATGCCGTGGACCACGCGGGCCACGAATACGGGCCGAATTCCGAACCCCTCGACGCGGCGCTGCGCGAGGTCGACGACGCCATCGGCTATCTGGTGGCGCAACTGCGCCAGCGCGGGCTCTACGATGCGATGAACATCGTCGTGGTGTCCGATCACGGGATGGCCGACGTCCCGCGCGGCAACATCGTGTTCGCGGACGAGGAAACCGACCTGACCGCGCTTGACGCGGTGTCCTACGGCGTGGTGTCCACCTTCAATCCGAAGCCCGGCGTCGATGGCTCCAGGGCGGTGGCGCGTCTCCTCGGCCCGCACGAGCACATGCGTTGCTATCGCAAGGAAGACCTGCCCGCTCGCCTGGATTACGGCAGGAATCCACGCGTACCCGCGTATATCTGCCTCGCCGATACCGGCTGGGCGATCATCAGTCACGACGTGCTGGCCAGGCGGACGATGCCCATGTCGCGCGGCGAGCACGGCTACGACAACCTCGACCCCAGCATGCGCGCGCTGTTCATCGCCCACGGCCCGGCCTTCGGGCACGGCGTGACCATCGCGCCCTTCCCTAACGTGGACATCTACCCCTTGCTGACCCGCCTGCTCGGGATCGCGCCGCTGCCCAACGACGGCAAGCTGGAACGTGTGAAGGGCGCGTTGGCCGAGGGAGGGCGCTGAGCGTCGCCGGACGGGCAAATCCCGTAGAATCCGGCCATGCGCGAAATCTATACGTCACCCCGCCAGGACAACATCGACCGGATCGTCGCCCTGCTCACCGAGAACGGCATCGACACCTCGGTGACCAACCGCTCGAGCTGGAACCGGCCCACCTACCAGCGCTTCAGCTACTCGCAGCGCCAAGACGACCGCGACTCCTGGCCTAAGGTCTGGGTGCAGAGTGCCGACGATTTCCCGAAGGCGCGCGCCCTGCTCAAGGAGATCGGCATCGAGCCGGTGGTGCGTTTCCAGGAAGAGCTCCAGCTGCACCGCCAGCCGGACCGCCGTCCCGCCGCCCAGCGCACGGCCTCGCGTGTTCGCCTCATGGTGCTGGCGATCGTCGCGGGGGTGATGCTCGTCGTCGTGCTCAAGGCTACCCAGGTGCTCTGAATGGACGGCGCCTGCGCAGTCGCCCGTCCCGCCCATCTCCTCCTCCGCGAAGCCACGCGCGCCGCCCACGATGCCGCCGAGGCATCGCCGCGCATGCGCCGCTTGTTGGCGGGCGACATGGACGAAGCGGATTACCGGCGCCTGCTCCTGGCGCAGTGGCCGCTGTTCAGCGAATGGGAGGCGGAGCGCCGCCAGTGGCTCGCGGAGACAGCCGCCGCCTCAGGATGGGTCTATGTGTCGCGAGCGGAGCGCCTGGCCGAGGATCTTTTCGATGCCGGTGCCGCTATCGCCGCTTCAGCGGCGATAGCCCCTCCAGGCAAGCCAAACGCCACAGCCTGGGGTGAACTCTATGTGATCGAAGGGTCCGCGCTGGGCGGCCGCCTCATCGCCCGTCACCTGCGCGAACGGTTTCCGCACCTTCCCCATCGCTTCTACACGGTCGGCGAACAGCTCACGGCCCCCTGGCGGTCCTTCCAGGCCATTCTCGACGAGGCATTGACCGGGGAAGCAGCGCGGCGGGATGCCGTGGACGGCGCGCGAAGGATGTTCGCGCGCTTTCAACACGTACTACAGGACGATGCCACGCATGGCTGAACTTCCCGACCTCACCGTCTGCGACCGCGAGCCCATCCACATTCCCGGCTCGGTCCAGCCACACGGGGCCTTGCTCGTGGTCGACGCGTCCACGCAGACGATCCTTCAGGTCAGCGAGAACGCCGGGGACATCCTCGGCGTCGATGCCGGCATCGTGCTCGATGCGCCGTTGCACGAGGTGCTTACGCTGCCCGGCCACCTCTTTCCCGATGCGGCGCGACCGGCGCATAGCGGATGGGTTCCTGTCGACTTTCCCCATTCGCGCAAGCCGGGTCCCTGGCGCGGCGCCGTGCATGCGTACGAGACGCGCTGGCTCATCGAAGTCGAGCCACGCGAGGCCTACTTCGACGAAGATCCCGCTCGCGTCGCCTACGAACTGGCACGGCGCCTGGAACAGGATATTGGCGTCGAACGCGCCGCCTCACGCGCGGCGCAGACGATCCGCAGCCTGCTCGGCTACGACCGCGTGATGGTGTACCGGTTCGATCGCGACTGGCACGGCGAGATCATCGCGGAGGCCCGGCGTGACGATCTCGAGGCCTACCTCGGCATGCATTATCCGGCCACCGACATTCCCGCCCAGGCACGGGCGCTCTACCTGCGAAACCGCGTGCGCCAGATCAGCGACTGCAGGTATGTGCCGGCGCGCATTCTTCCGGCCTACGATCCCGAGACCGCGATCGCCACCGACCTCAGCGACGTGTCGTTGCGCAGTGTCTCGCCGGTGCACCTGGAATACCTGGGCAACATGGGCGTGACGGCCACGCTGGTCGCCTCGATCATCATCGGCGGCAAGCTCTGGGGCCTGGTCTCCTGCCACCACTACAGCCCCTTCTTCGCCGATCACCGCATGCGCGAGGTGGCCGACACGGTGGCGCGCGTATTCGCGGCACGGGTCGCGGCCATCGAGGAACTGGCGAAGATCGAGGTCGAGAGCGCCCTGCTCACGGTGCGCGAGAAGCTCATCACCGCCTTCAACGAGAGCGACCGGATCGACACGGGATTGCTGGCCACCCTCGCGCCCGAACTGCTCGAGGTGGTGGACGCCGATGGCGTGGCGATCCTCGCCGGGAACCAGGTGATACGCCACGGCCAGTTGCCCGACGAAGAACGGCTGCTGCGCATCCGCGATTTCCTCGGTACGCAGGATGCGACGGATGACGACGGCCTCCACGGCGTGCTGCACACCGACGGGCTTGGTGTAAGCCATCCCGCGTTGGCGGACCCCGCCGTGACCGGACTGGCTGCCGGCATCATCTTCATGCCCCTGCAGGCGGATGCGCAGCACGCGGTGATATGGACGCGAACCGAACAGGTGCGGCAGGTGCGCTGGGGCGGCAATCCGAACCTGTCCAAACTGCAGAACATTCCCGGCGCGCGCCTCTCGCCGCGACAGAGTTTCGATGCGTGGCAAGAGACCGTGCGTGGCCGATCGCGGCCGTGGTCGCGCCAGCACCTGGAATCCGCG
Source organism: Luteibacter sp. W1I16 (assembly GCF_050434905.1). Classification (NCBI taxonomy): domain Bacteria; kingdom Pseudomonadati; phylum Pseudomonadota; class Gammaproteobacteria; order Lysobacterales; family Rhodanobacteraceae; genus Luteibacter; species Luteibacter sp. W1I16. The sequence goes on along the minus strand of NZ_JBNDJJ010000001.1, from coordinate 3,408,341 downwards.
GCGAGCCTGCGCGCGTTGATCGAGCGGCACCAGCCGGTGGAGTGACCACCGTCGACACATCGCGGTGACGCGCCGCGCGCCGTGGCGCTATAACATCGAACCATGACCGACCGTGTCCGCCTGTTCCAGACCCTGCCGCACACGTGTGGCTATTTCGCCGAGCGGACGGCGCAGAACCTCGTGGTCGATCCCGGCGCGCCGCACCTCGACCGGTTGTACGGCCCGGCGCTGGCGAAGGGCTTCCGCCGGGCAGGCGGACACCTCTACCTGCCGCAATGCGCCGCCTGCCAGGCCTGCGTGCCGTGCCGTATCGATGTCGAAGGGTTCATGGCGGACCGCGGACAGCGGCGCTGCCTGAAACGCAATGCGGATATCACGGTGACCGAGCAGATGCCCGGCTTCACCCATGAGCGGCACGATCTCTACCAACGCTACCTGCAGGCGCGGCACAGTGGCGGCGGCATGGACGCGGCGGATGCGGAAGATTTCCAGCGCTTCCTCGCCGCGCCCTGGAGCCCCACGCTATTCCTCGAATTCCGCCTCGGCGCACGCCTGCTCGGCGTCGCGGTCACCGATGTGGCGCTGGCCGGCGTCTCGGCCGTCTATACGTTTTTCGATCCCGACGAGGACGCCCGCAGCCTGGGTACCTTCGGCATCCTGCAACAGGTGGAACTGGCGAAGCGCCGCGGTATCCCGTACGTGTACCTGGGTTTCTGGATCGCCGGCCATCCCAAGATGGATTACAAACGCCGCTTCCGTCCGCTGGAAATCCGCAAGCACGGCCGCTGGATCGCCATGCCTTAGTCCCACAGCCTTAAAGTGGAACCCGACCCTAAGGTGAAACCCGACCCTAAGGTGGGAGCCGACCCTGTCGGCGATGGGTGCTTGCGGCAGCCTGGCCCATAGCCCAGCGGGCGATCACGGCATGCAAGGCCTCGATGCCGTCGAACAGGGCCGCCGGCCCCGGCTGCAGGATGATCGGCGACTTGATCTCGTGGAGCTCGCCGTCTCGTACGGCTGGCACATCGCTCCAACCCGGCCGCGACGCGACATGCTCCGGCCGGAAGCGCTTGCCACACCACGAACCGAAAACGATATCCGGCTCACGCCGCACCACCTCGAGCGGATCGGCCAGGATGCGTTGCTTCGCCAGCGGCTCTTCGAGCAATTCGGGAAAGACATCGTCGCCACCCGCGATACGCACGAGCTCGCCCACCCAACGAATGCCCGTGATAAGGGGATCGTCCCATTCCTCGAAGTACACCTTCGGCCGTCGCGGCAACGCGGCGGCCAACGCGGCGATTCGCGCGAGGTTTTCCTCGGCGCGAACCGCCAGGGCCTCGGCTTTCGCGGTCGCGCCAACCATGGCGCCGAGACGGCGGATATAGGCAACGATGCCATCCACGCTGCGATGGTTGCTGATCCACACTTCCACGCCCGCGCGGATGAGTTCTTGCGCGATGTCGGCCTGGAGGTCGGAAAAACCGATGGCGAGGTCGGGTTTCAGGTCGAGGATCTGGCCAATCTTCGCACTGGTGAACGCGGAGACCTTCGGCTTCTCCTTGCGCGCACGCGGCGGCCGCACGGTGAACCCGGAAATGCCGACGATGCGGTGATCCTCGCCGATGGCGTAAAGGACTTCGGTCGGTTCTTCGGTCAGGCAGACGATGCGCTGCGGATAGGCGTCCGACATCAATGGCCCGACACGGTGACGGTGATCTTGCGCTGGTGCGCTTCGTGGCGGTGTTCGTAGAGGAACACGCCCTGCCACGTTCCCAACAGCGGCTTGCCGTTGTGCACCGGGACCGACAGCGACACGCCGGTGAGCACCGAGCGCACGTGCGCCGGCATGTCGTCCGGGCCTTCATCGCGATGGCGGAACAGCGGGTCGCCATCCGGGACGAGCCTCGCGAAGAAACGTTCGAGGTCGGCGACGACGGTGGGATCGGCGTTCTCGCCGATCAGCAGGGAGGCACTCGTGTGCTGCACGAACACGTGCGCGATGCCCGTCGCCACGCCACTCGCTGAAACGATCTCCGCGATGCGGCCTGTCACCTCACTCACCGAGCGCCCACGCGTATGCACGGTGAACGTGGTCTGCGCGACGTGCTGGACAGGTTGGGCACGGCTCATGGGAAGGCTCCGGTCACGGATAAAGCAGATGGCTGGACCAGCTTGTACCGCCGGCCGCGTGCACGATCCGTTCGTGAAGCCGGAATGTGGCGCCGTACCAGAACTCGATGCGGTCGGGTTCCACGAGATAGCCGCCCCAATGCGGGGGGCGGGTCACTTCGCGGCCGGCGAACTCTTTTTCGTAATGCGCCACGCGATCTTCGAAGGTCTGGCGGTCCGGCAGTTCCTGGCTCTGCTTCGACGCCCAGGCGCCGATCTGGCTACCTCGCGGGCGGCTGGCGAAATAGGCGTCCGACTCCGCCTCGCCGACCTTGCTGGCGCGCCCTTCGAAACGGACCTGGATACCTTCGCGAATCTGCTTCCAGTGGAAGCACAAGGCCACCTGCGCGTTCTCGGCGATCTCGCCGGCCTTCGCGCTTTCGTAGTTGGTGAAGAAACGCAGGCCTTTTTCGTCGATCGCCTTGAGCAGGACGATGCGCGAATGCACACGGCCGCTGCGACCCGCCGTGGCGAGGTTCATCGCCGTGGGTTCACGGTCGCCGCTGGTTTTGGCCTCGTCGAGCAGGCCGCGAAAGGTGTCGAGTATCTCTGGGGTGAGCATGACGATGGACTATGCTGTCGGCCATGGAATCCACCGATGCTAGCACGCTGGCCGCCACCGTCCTCGGACGTTTCGCCGCGGCGATCGAGCATGCGCCCCGGCCCTTCGTGCTGGGCGTTTCCGGCTTGCAAGGCAGCGGGAAAAGCACCCTCGCCGCGGCGCTGATCGACGCGGCGCGCGGGCGCGGCTGGGGGGCGGTGGCCATGTCGCTCGACGATGCCTACCTGACCCGCGCCGAACGCGAAAAGCTGGCCGGCGAGGTCCATCCCTTGCTGCGCACCCGCGGCGTGCCGGGTACGCACGATCTCGCCCTGCTCGGCTCCACGCTCAGCGCGCTGGAAAAGGCTTCGCCGGAGCGGCCCGTACCGATACCGCGGTTCGACAAGGGCCACGACGACCGTTACGAGCAGTCCCTGTGGCCCGCGATCGGCGAGCCGCCGAGGCTGGTCGTCCTGGAAGGCTGGTGCCTCGGCGTGGAACCCGTCGGCGCGGATGAGCTTGCCGAGCCGGTGAACACGCTGGAGCGCGAAGAGGATGCCGACGGCCGGTGGCGCCGCTGGGTGAACGCGCGGCTGTCGGGCTACCTCACGTTGTGGGAACGCATTGACGCGCTGGTTGTGTTGCAGGCGCCGGCGTGGGAGGTGGTGGCGACATGGCGTGACGAGGCCGAGCGGCCCTTGCGGGAACGTGGTGAGCCGCGGGCGATGGATGAGGCGGAGCTGTCGCGATTCCTGCAGCACTACGAACGGATCAGCCGATGGGCGTTGCTGTCGCTGCCGGGGAAGGCCGATATGGTGTTGCCGCTCGATGAGCGCCGGCGCGTCCATCGCCGCTGAAGCGGCGATGCTCTGGTGGGAGCCGACCCTGTCGGCGATTCAAATCAGCGCGGCGTAGCCGTCCCGCGCATCCGGCCACGCGCAGCGGAAACCCGTCGCGCGAAGACGCGCGTTCGACAGCCGCTTGTTACCCACCCCTGCCGGCGCCGGACCGTCTGGCGGCATCGGTGCACCGATCAGGCGCGCAAGATGGTCGTAAAGCTCGTCGATCGGCAACGGCGTATCGTCCACGCCGATGTACACCGGCTCGGGCGCGGCGGCATCGAGCAGGCACGCGATCGCCGCGGCGGCATCGTCGACGTGGATGCGGTTGGCATAGACATGCCTCCCCCGCGGGACGGCCGCCTTTCCGTCGCGGAGCCGGTCGAACAGTTGTGTACGGCCAGGCCCATACAACCCGGCCAACCGCAGCGACACCCCGCCCACCGCTTGGGCCGCCAGCCAGGCCTCGGCCTCGAGCAATACACGGCCATTGAAACCCGGCGGCGACGGTGGCGTGTCCTCGTCGATCCAGCCGCCGCCATGGTCGCCGTACACCGCCGACGAGGAGACGAACACCGTCCGGCGCGGCGCGTCTGGCAAAGCCTCGATCACGTGCCGCAGCCCGTCCAGGAACACCGCGCGATAGGCGGCTTCCTCGCGGGCATCCGGTGTCGGCGCAAAGACGAGGGCATCCACGCCCGGCAAACCCGAGAGCGTCTCCGGACGAGTGAGGTCGCCGCGCAACCACGCGATGCCGTCACCGCCGGCGGCCTCGCCGCGACGAAGGGCGAAGACGCGGCGTCCTTCCGTCGCAAGCCGCCGCGCGAGGCGCGTGCCGACATCGCCGGCACCGGCCACCAGGACGGTTTCGTATCTCTGTGCGGGGCTTGTTGCTAGCATGAGCGTGATGAATCCTTCGCCCAACCTGTTCCTGGTCGGCCCCACGGGCGCCGGCAAGACATCGATCGGACAGCGCCTCGCGGCGCACTACGGCCTGCCCTTCGTCGACCTGGACGTGGAGATCGAATCGCGCTGTGGCACGACGATCGCCGGCATCTTCGAACGCGAAGGCGAGGCGGGGTTCCGTGCGCGCGAATGTGCGCACCTGGACGAGTTTAGTCTGCGTGAGGGCGTCGTGCTCGCCACCGGGGCCGGCGCCATCCTCGACCCCACGAACCGGCAGGCGCTGATGTCGCGTGGCACGGTACTCATGCTCGGGGTGGGCGTGGAGGAACAGCTCGCCCGCCTCGAACACGACACCGCCCGGCCGATGATCGCCGGCCCCGACCGCCTCGGCCGCCTGCAGGCCCTCGCTGAACACCGCAATGGCCTCTACGAAGAGACCGCCGACCTGATCTTCCACGGCCGCCACGAAAGCGTGGACGATGCGGTGCCGCGCGTGATAGCCCTCCTCGAACGCCACTGGAAACGCACCTGATGGAAACCGTCGACGTCGACCTCGCCGGACGCAGCTACCACGTCTGGATCGGTCCTGGCCTGATCGCCGATAGCGCCCGCTGGCGCGCGGCGATTCGTGGCAGGCACGTGCTGGTGGTGAGCAACACCACCGTGGCGCCGCTGTATCTGGACACCCTGGCGAAAGGTCTCGACGGACTGCGCTGGTCGTCTTACCTGCTCGACGATGGCGAAACCCACAAGACCTTCGCGAACGTGGGCCGCGTGCTGGAGGCGCTGGGCGAACTCGGCGCCACGCGCGACGCCTGCGTGATCGCGCTGGGCGGTGGCGTGGTCGGCGATCTCGCCGGCTTCGCGGCCTCGTGCTGGATGCGCGGCATCGATTTCATCCAGATGCCGACCACCTTGCTGTCGATGGTCGACTCGTCCGTCGGCGGCAAGACGGGCGTGAACCTGCCGGCGGGGAAAAACCTGGCCGGTGCCTTCCACCAGCCGCGCGCCGTGGTCGCCGACGTCGACGTGTTGCGCACGCTGCCGCAGCGGGAATACCGCGCCGGGCTGGCCGAGATCGTCAAGGGCGCGGCCATCGGCGATCCCGCGTTCTTCGCCTGGCTGGAAGCCCATGCGGACGAACTCGCCGCGCGCGACACCGCGCCACTGATCGAGGCCATCGCGCGCAAGTGCCGCTACAAGGCGGGTGTCGTGGCGCGCGACGAAACCGAACAGGGTGAACGCGCCTTGTTGAACCTGGGTCACACCTTCGGGCACGCGCTCGAAACCGCCGGCAATTACAGTGAGATCCTGCACGGCGAAGGCGTGGCCATCGGCATGGTGCTGGCCGCTCGTTTGTCGGAGCGCCTGGGCATGTCCAGCGAGGGCGACACGCGGCGCCTCGTGGCGCTGCTCCAGCGGCTCGGCCTGCCGACCGAGCCGTCGCGGGCCCACGCCGCCAGCCGCCTGCTCGACCTCATGCGCCTGGACAAGAAGAACACCGCCGGCACGCTGCGTCTGATCCTCTGGCGCGGCATCGGCAAGGCCGAGATCGTCTCCGGTGTCCCCGACGCCGACGTGCTCGCCGTACTCCCCTGAAGCAGCGCGCAGGCAAACCGCCTACAATGACCGGCCCTGCGCCAGCCCGGATCGCTCGATGCGGATCTACCTGCAAACCATGCCCGAAGCGGGGACGGAAGCCCCTCGCTACGTCCAGATAACGCTCGAACAGGACCTGCTCGGCGGCTGGACCCTGTACCGCGAAACCGGCGTGCAAGGTGGCAAGGCGATGCTCAAGCGCGAGGTCTACGTCGACCGCGATGCCGCGTTGGCGGCGTTCACCAAGGCCCGCGACGCCCAGATCAAGAAAGGCTTCAAGTTGATGTTCAGTCAAGGGCAGGAGTCGGCGCATGGCCGCTGACGTTCTCCGCAACGACCGCTTCCTCCGCGCGCTGCGCCGCGAGCCCACCGACACCACGCCCATCTGGGTGATGCGACAGGCCGGCCGCTACCTTCCGGAATACCGCGCGACGCGCGCCCGCGCCGGCAGCTTCATGGGCCTGGCGACGAATCCGGAATACGCCTGCGAAGTCACGCTGCAACCGCTCGACCGGTTCGAGCTGGACGCCGCGATCCTGTTCTCGGACATTCTCACCATCCCCGACGCGATGGGCCTGGGCCTCTCGTTCGAGCAAGGGGAAGGCCCGCGCTTCGCCCATCCGGTGCGCGACGCCGCGGCGATCGACAAGCTCGCCGTGCCCGACATGGACGGCGAGCTGCGTTACGTGATGGACGCGGTGCGCCTGATCCGCGAGGAACTCGCCGGGCGCGTGCCCCTGATCGGCTTCTCCGGCAGCCCGTGGACACTCGCCTGCTACATGGTGGAAGGCGAGGGCTCGCGCGATTTCGCTCGGGTGAAGGCACTGGCGTGGAACGATCCCGCTCTCGCCCACCGCCTGCTCGACACGGTGGCGCGTTCGGTGGCCGCCTATCTCATCGCGCAGGCGCATGCCGGGGCGCAGGCACTGATGATTTTCGACACCTGGGGCGGGCTGCTCGGTCCGGCGCCGTTCCGCGAGTTCTCGCTGCGCTACATGGCGCAGGTGGTGGACGCATTGAAGGCCGACCCGGCCAGCCGCGACCTGCCGGTGATCCTGTTTTCCAAGGGCGCGGGCGGGCAACTCGAGGCGCTCGCGGATACGGGATGCACCGGGCTCGGCGTCGACTGGACCCTTGACATCGGCGAGGCCCGCCGGCGCGTCGGCGGCCGCGTGGCGCTACAGGGCAACCTCGATCCGGCGGTGCTTCGCGCTTCGCCCGAGGTGGTCGGGCGTGAGGCGCGCGCGGTGCTCGACGCGTTCGGAAACCACCCGGGCCATGTGTTCAACCTCGGCCATGGCATCACGCCGGAAGTGGACCCGGAGAACGTGAAGGTGCTCGTGGATACGGTGCACGAGCACGGGCGCGTGATCCGGGCGGGTTGAGGCGAGTTCAGGCCGACCGAGGCGAGTTCAGGCGGACCGGAGCGGAGCCATCGCCGACAAGGTCGGCTCCCACCGGGTCATCGGCCACTCGCCAGCCTGGTGGGAGCCGACCCTGTCGGCGATTCGCGTACTAGAACCGGTTCGGCCCCGCGATATGGCACTTCGCCAGTTCGCCGCGCGCCACGTTCGCACCGTTCTGATCGCCCGCCTGCAAGCGCATCTCCACCACCGTCTGCCAATTGCGGGCGCACAGGCTGCCCGACTTCGGACCCATCTCGAACGACTGCTTCGCCAGCTTCTCCGCCAGCGGATAGTCCTGCAGGCGAATCGCGATCTCGGCGCGGTCCTGGATCAGCTCAGGCGCTTCCGGCGCCATCTTCAGCGCCTGCACCAGCTTGGCGTCGGCGTCGGCGTACTTGCCCGCGCGCTCGTCGGCCTGGGCGGCCTGCTCCAGGCCCTGCACGCCCGGATCGCGCAGCGGCGCGACCTCGATCGCCGACTTCTCGCGCTCACCCGCCGCGCGGACCTGGGCGACGATGTCGTAGGTGGGTTTGCTGGGACGGGTGGCCTGCGGCGGGGCGGGCTGGCTGCAGGCGGCAACGAGGGCGACGGTGGCGATGGCACAGAAACGAAGGCGATACATGGGTCAATCCGTAGGATTACTGGGAACGGCCGGCGTGGGCTGCTGCTCATCGCCGCCGCCGAACATACCCTTGAATCGCTGCCAGAAACAGCCCTCCTCCGCTTCGGGCACGTAACCGGCCACGAAGGGGAACTGGCGGGCGCCTTCGCACGAGGGGTCGGTGCGCTTGCCCGTCTGCGTGTTCACGTAGGCCATCTCCAGGCCTTCGCCGGGCGCGGCCGACAACGGGCGGGTTGGCAACTTACGGAAGAGCTCCTGCCATACCCGCATGCTGCCCGTGGCACCGTACAGGCCGGTGGGCTTGTTATCGTCGCGGCCCATCCAGACGATGGCGAGACGGTCCCCGGTGAAGCCCGCGAACCAGCTGTCACGCTGGCTGTCGCTGGTACCGGTCTTGCCGGCCGCATGCAGCCACGACAAACCCGAATTGCCGATGGCCGCGGCGGTGCCGCCGTTCACCACCTGCTGCATCGCCCAGGTGGTGAGACGCGCGGCGGTCTGGTATTCGCCGTCGCCACCCTTCACCTCGTAACGCTTGATCGCCCGGCCCTTGTTGTCCATGACGCCGCGCACCGCCACCAGCGGCAGGGCGTGGCCATCCGCCGCGATGTATTCGTACAACTGGGCCACCTGCAACGGGGAGAGGTCCACCGCACCCAGCAGCAAGGAAGGACTCGGATTCACATCCTCCAGTCCGAACGACTCCAGGAAGCCTTTGATGCGCGGCACGCCCACCCGCATGCCCAGGTTCACCGTCGCCAGGTTCCACGAATGGACCAGCGCGTCCAGCATGGGCACCTGGCCATGGATTTCGCGGTCATCGTTCTGCGGCGTCCACGGCTTGCCGTCGGGCTGGCGAAGATTGATCGGCGAGTCGTCGACGATCGAGGCCAGCGACCACTTCGATGGCTGCGCGAGCGCGACGAGGTAGACCAGCGGTTTCACCAGCGAACCGATGGGACGGCGTGCGTCGAGCGCGCGGTTGAATCCCTGGTCGCCGGGATCGCGCGAGCCGACGACGGCGAGCACGCTGCCGTTGGTGGTGTCGGTGACGACCGCCGCGGCCTGCGCGGCGGCACCACGCTTGCCCAGCGCCTTCATCGTGCCGAGGATCGCCTGCTCGGTGTACAGCTGCGCGGACGGATCGAGCGTGGTGAAGATCGAGAGACTGCCGTCGCGCAACGCGGCTTCGTCGAAGTCGGCCGTGATCTGCGAGCGGACCAGCTGCATGAATGCGGGAAACCGGTTATGCGGCAGCTGCGCGTTCGCCGCGATGCCCAGCGGCGTCGCCTGCGCGGCCTTGGTCTGCGCATCGTCCAGCAGCCCGGTGTCGTGGAACTGCTGGAGCACGAGGTTGCGACGCGCCAGCGCGCGGTCCGGATAACGGCGCGGATCGTAATAGCTCGGGCCTTTCACCAGGCCGATGAGCAGCGCGATCTCCTGCGGCCGCAGGTCTTCCAGCCGGCGGCCGAAGAAGAACTCGCCGCCGGCGGCGAAACCGTGCACGGCCTGGTTGCCCTGCTGGCCGAGGAAGACTTCGTTGACGTAAGCCTCCAGGATGCGGCCCTTCGAGTAGTGCGCTTCCATCAGCAACGAGAGGATCGCCTCGTTCACCTTGCGCAGCATGTTCTGGCTGCGGTCGAGGAACAGGTTGCGCACGAGCTGCTGCGTGAGCGTGGAGCCACCCTGCACGGTGTGTCCGGCACGGAGGTTGGCGAACGACGCGCGCGCGATCGCCGAGAAGTCGAGGCCGATGTGGCTCTTGAAGTCGCGGTCTTCCACCGCCTGCAAGCCCTGCACCAGCAACGGCGGCACGTTCTCGAGCCGGACGATGCGGCGCTCTTCCTGTTGCGCGCCGTACAAGGTGGCGATGCGCGCGGGATCCAGGTGGATCGACTTGACCGGCTTGTTGTTGGTGTCGTCGACCACCGAGGCCACTTGTCCGTCGGACAGCGCCACGCGGATGCGATGGGGCAACTCCCCGCCATCGGGCCCGGCATACCCGTGCGACGCGATCACGAAGCGCGAACCGTTCTTCGAATAGCTGCCCTGCACCTTGCCGCCACCCTCGGTGGTGTAGCCGGCGAACGTGAGTTCCAGTTCGAGCGCGGCGGGCGTCATCGGCAGGCCCTGCGCCAGCGGCAGCGGACGCGCGTAGACGCGCGTGGGCACCGCGAACACGAGGTCGTTGAACCGCTCCTGCAGGCGCGCGTTGAGGATCAGCGTGTAGGGCAGGAGGAAGCCGAACACCAGGCCCATCACCAGCCAGAAGGGAATGCGCAACCATGGCCAGGCGGTGCGCAGGAGGGAGCCGAGACGGGTCAAGAAAGCCAACGCGGGGAAATCCTGGGGAAGAAGACGTACCCGGATGATAGGGGCACTCCCCCGGCGCTCATCTGAACGAACGCTGGCGGAACCGTGGCGGGACGCCTCAGCGCGTCGGCCGCCAGGTCTCCGGACCGGGCTGGAACGGGCGCGGATGGACGCCCAGCACCCGTTCCAGCTCCCGATTGTCGGCGATCAGGTCGCTATCCAGCCGGCGGATCGGGCCTCGCATGGCCGGCGACACCAGCGCCGCCAGATCCAGGGCGAGGCGTGGAATGGGGGCCGGAAGCGTCGGGCCGCCCGCACTCCGGCGGACGCGGCGGAACATCTCGGCGGCGCTCATGCGCTCGCCGCCACCGATGGGAAAGGTGTGCCCGCGGGCGAAGGGCGAGCCGAGAGCCGCCATGATCGCTGCCGCGATGTCCTCGGCATGCACCGGTTGCCGCTGGCCACGGCCGGCGGGAATCGGAAACACCCGGCGCCGCAACGCCGCCTGCACGATGGGCGTCAGGCTCTTGTCGACGCCGGCACCGTAGATCAGCGTGGGACGGAACAGCGTCCAGGGCATGCCGCGGGACGCGCAGGTGGCGATGAGGGTGGTCTCGGCATCGCGCAGGCGGCGGGACAGTTCCCTCTCTTCCGGCACGTCGGAATCGCGCTTGGTCTCGGCGCTCATCGACGAGGTGGCGATGACGTGCGGCGTGCCCGCCAATCGGGTGGCCGAGAGCCACGGCGCCAGGTGGTCGAGCGGCCCCAGACTGATCACGGCATCGACCGCGGGCAGCTCGGGCATCGCATCGGGCAGCGCTCCCGCGAGCCATCGCGGGTCGGCCGGCGGCGGTCTGCGGCTGACCGCGAGGATGTCCGCGCTCGCGTCGGCGAGGCGGGGAAGCAGGAACTGGCCGATCTGACCCGAACCGCCGATGACGAGAACCGTCATGCCGCCGCTCAACGGCCCGTCGCGATGCGCTCGTATGCGCTCTGCAGGCGGGGGTCGTCCGGCGCATAGCGGCGCGCGTGATCCAGTGCCTGGAACGCGCCCTGGCGATCGCCCTGGCTTGCCCGTTGCAGCGCGTTGTCGATCCACGCGCTGCCGAGCCGGTGGCGCAGGTCGGCTTGCGAGGTACCGCCGGGCGCGAGATCGGACAAGGTGGCGTACAGGTTCTCGGCACGCTGGACATTGCCGCTGGCCACGGCCTGCTGCATCTGCTTTTCCACCTGGGTGGGCAGGCCCTGCAGGCCCGCGCGCGCGGAGGCGTCATTGCCGTCGATCGCCAGCGCGTTGCGGTAGAGGTCGTAAGCGCTGTCGCCTGGCGGGTCCATGATGTCGCCGCGCGAGGCGGCGGCCTGGGCACGGCGAACGAGATCGGCCACTTTGGCCTTCTGCTCCGGCGTGACCTCCATCGAGGCTTCCGCCATGGCGTCGTCACCCGCGGGCTGTCCGGCGATCGCCGGCGTCGCCGCCCTGGCCTCGCCGCCACCGATCCGGGCTCGCGCGGCGGCCAGTTCCGCCGACTTGGGCGCGAGCTTCGCCGCCTGGTCGAGCAGGCGCGTCGCCTGGACGTCGTCCTCGCTGTCGAGCGCGGCGTTGGCTTGCACGATCAGCGCTTGCGCCACCCTGCCCATCCCCGCCTTCGCGTCGGCGTTATCCGGATCGGCGGCGAGCGCGGCGCGGAATCTCGCCAGGGCGTTGTCGTCGCCGTCGCCGATGAAGCGGCCAGCGCGCATCGCATCGTTGCCCTGCTGGATGAGCGCGTTGACCGCCTGATCGTCTTGCTTCTTCGTTTCCGCGAGCGCCGCGCGCAACGACGGCAGGTCACCGTAACCCGGCACGAGCAAGGCGATGCGATCGACCAGCGTATTGGCCTTCGCCTTGTCGCCCGCCGCGATGGCCTGACGCGCCTGCGCGGCGAGGGCATCGCCCACCTTGTCGAGTCCGCGTGCCGCGACCGCGTTGGTCTTGTCCGTGTCGAGCACGCGCCGGTACAGCGCTCCCGCGCCGTCGTCGCCGTCGAGCTTGCCCGCGGCGAACGACTGCTGCGCCTGGTCGACCAGCGATTCGGTACGCCCCTGGGGATTGCGTGCCTCGGACAGCCGCTGTGCGATGCGTTCCACGTCGTTGCCACCGCCGAGCAACTCGCGGGCCACATTGAGAGCGGCTTCGGCTTCGTCGAGCTTGCCCGCGTTCAGCGCGGCGTCCGCGCGTGCGACTTCCGCCTGCCCCACGCGGCGCAGGCCATCGCGGGCGGCGTCGCTGTCGGGTTGCTGGTCACGTGCCTTCTCGAAGAGTTCGCGCGCGCTGTCGCCGTTGGTTCCGTCGAGGTGCCCTTCGTCCAGCGCATGGTTGGCCTGGGCGAGCGTGTCGTTGAGTTCGGTGGCCGGCACCATGTCGCGCAGCCTGTCCTGTTGCAGCCACAACGCGGTGGCGGCACCGATAAGGACGAGCACGAGGACCGGAATCAGCCAGCCGCGCTTGCGCGGCGGGCGGCGCTGGCTGGATGGCGGCGGCGTGCCGCCGCGCCGGCGTGGTGCGTCGACGACGATATGCGGCAGGCCATCGTCGACCGGCGGCGCCGGTGCGTCGAGGTCGTCCAGCCGGCCCAGCGTGGGTTCGGTGCGACCGCGCGATTCGCGGTCGTTATTGTCTCTGCGTCCGCTCATGGCAAGGCATCTTCCATAGGAGCGTCGCAGCTTAACATTCAGGCGTGAACGGCCGTTGTAGGCGGAATGGTCAGAGTTCCACGCGGAGGCGGCTGGCCGCCCGCTTGGCTTTCTCCAGGGCCTCTTCCACGGTGGCCGCGCGTGCCAGCGTCACCGCCATGCGCCGGCGGCCATGGACTTCCGGCTTGCCGAAGATGCGAAGCATCGTGCCCGTCTCGGCCAGCGCGTCGCCGACGCCGTGGTATCTCGGCGCACCGCCCTCTCCCTCGACCAGCACCGCGCACGATGCCGCCGGAGCGAAGGCGTGGATCTCGGGCACCGGCAGGCCGAGAATGGCGCGCGCGTGCAGCGCGAATTCCGAGAGATCCTGCGAAATCAGCGTGACCAGCCCCGTATCGTGCGGACGCGGGCTCACCTCGGAGAAGATCACCTCGTCACCGCGCACGAAGAATTCCACGCCGAAGACGCCCCAGCCGCCAAGGGCCGCCGTGACCGCGTCGGCCTGGCGTTCGGCGTCGGCACGTGCGGCATCGCTCATCGGCTGGGGCTGCCATGATTCGCGATAGTCACCGTCTTCCTGACGATGGCCGATGGGTGCGCAGAACGACACGCCGTCGCGATGACGCACCGTCAACAGCGTGATCTCGTAATCGAAATCCACGAAGCCTTCGACAATCACGCGACCACGCCCGGCGCGTCCCCCCGACTGCGCGTACTCCCACGCCGCATCCGCATCGCCCGGCGAACGCACGACGCTCTGCCCCTTTCCGGATGAACTCATCACCGGCTTCACCACGCACGGCGTACCCAGTGCCGAGATAGCGGCAAGGAACGCTTCGCGCGTATCGCAGAAGCGGTAAGGAGACGTGGGCAGGCCGAGTTCTTCCGCGGCCAGGCGGCGGATACCTTCCCGGTCCATGGTGAGCCATGCCGCCTTCGCCGTCGGCACCACCGTGAGGCCTTCCTTCTCCATCTCGACCAGGGTGGGCGTATGGATGGCCTCTATCTCGGGTACGACCAGGTCCGGCTTTTCCTGCTCGATGACCGCGCGCAACGCCGCGCCGTCGAGCATGTCGATCACATGGCTGCGGTGCGCAACCTGCATCGCCGGCGCGTTCGGATACCGGTCCACGGCCACCACCTCGACGGCGAAACGCTGCAGTTCGATAGCCACTTCCTTGCCCAGTTCGCCCGATCCCAGCAGAAGCACCTTGAGCGCGGTGTGGGAGTGCGGGGTGCCGAAGGTCTTCATGCAGGGGATCCAGGGAAACGAAACCGCCATTCTAGCCGCCCGGGCCACCGGCCAAAGGGGGGATTGACTCGCGCCGCGAACGTGATGTGATGGAGGCGTCCCCAACAATCCGGAAGTACGCTCATGAGACGCTATCTTGCCGTCCTCGCCGTACTGTGCCTGGCCCCTTCGCCCCTCCTGGCGGAGGAGCGCTGGATGACCGTCCTGCTCGACGGCCGGAAAGTGGGGAGCCTGCGTATCGACCGCCAGATACAGGCCGATCGCGTGGTCACCTCGCAGGTGCTGGAATTCCGGCTGACCCGGGCGCGCACGCCGCTGGCCTTGCGCACCGAACTGCGCTCGACGGAGTCGGCGAGCGGTTCCCCCCTCGCCTTCTATGCGAGCACCCGGATGTCCACCCAGGAGAACCTGGCGACCGGGGAGGCGCGTGACGACGGCACCTTCCAGGTGGCGAACACCGTGGGCGGCCAGTCGAAGGTGAACCTGCTCATCTGGCCCACCGGGGCGACGCTCGCCGAAGGCCAGCGCCTCACCATGGCGGCCCATGGCTTCAAGCCGGGAACGTCCTATCGCCTGCGCAACTTCGATTCGATCAGGCAGCAGGTCGCGAACGTGGACGTGGAAGTGATCGGCGACGAGGTGGTGATCATGCCGGACGAATCCAGGCAGACCCTCCACCACCTGCGACAGTCGATCGCGGGTGGCGCGAGCGACCACAGTGTCGACATCTGGGTCGACGACGATGGGTTCATCCGCCGCAGCCTCGCGCCGCTCCTGGGATTCCGCCTGGAAATGGCGGCCTGCGACATGGCCTGCGCGCAGGCCCCCGACCAGGACATCGATCTCTTGCGCGCGGCAATGATCACGGCACCCCGCCCGATCGTCGCGGCGCTGCGCGTGGCGCCCATCCGGTACACGATCAGCGTGCGCGGTTCGATTCCGAATCCTTTCATCAACACCGACGAGCAACGGGTGAACGCGCTCGGCGACGGCGTGTATATCGTCGATGTCGGCTTCGGTTCCCGGCATGGCGACGAACCCGGTCCGCTGGCCGAAGACACGGCCGCCAACGCCTGGGTGCAATCCGACTCGGACGAAGTACGGGCCCTGGCCCGCAACGCGGTGGGCGACGCGTCCACCGATCTTCAACGCATGCGCCGGTTGCGCTCATTCCTTTCCGATTACATCAACGTCAAGGGACTGGACGTGGGTTATGCATCGGCGCTCGAGACGATCTCGACGCGGCGCGGCGATTGCACCGAGCACGCCGTCCTCCTCACCGCCATGGCGCGCTCCCTGGGTATCCCCGCGCGCGTGGTGACCGGCGTCGTCTACGCCGATCGCATGGGCGGTGCCAATCGCGTCTTCGTGCCCCACGCGTGGACGCAGGCATGGATCGACAACCGCTGGATCAGTTTCGATTCGGCGCAGCGGCGCTTCGATTCGAGCCACATCGCCCTGGGAACCGGCAATGGCGAACCCTGGCGTTTCTTCGCGGCGATGAACGCGCTGGGCAAGATCAGGATCGATCGCGCCGTGCCCGGCGCCACCCTCATCGACATGCCCGCACCGAGCAACGCGGGTGGCGCGGCCGGCGGAGCCCGGGGCGCGCCATAACATAGCTCATCTTGACTTTGATATCACATTGATATCATATGATCCCACCATTCCAGGGGTCATTCCGTCATGAACGAACGTCCCGCTCCTTCCCTGCCCGGAATCCCGGCCGCCCTCGTACTGATCCTCATCGTCCTGCTGACAGGCGCGGGCGTGTTATCCCAGACGACACACGGGGGCAACCCGGCCGCCGCCGGCGCCGTCGCCCTGATTCCGATCTTCGCCTTCCTCGCCAAGGGATTTTTCCAGGTCCAGCCGAACCAGGGCCAGGTGATGCAACTCTTCGGCAAGTACTCCGGCACCGAACGGCGCGAGGGCTTGCGCTGGACCAACCCCTTCTATTCACGCCGCCCCGTGAGCCTTCGCGTGCGCAACTTCGAAAGCAGCCGGCTGAAGGTCAATGACAACGACGGCAATCCGATCGAGATCGCCGCCATCGTCGTCTGGCAAGTGGTGGACACGGCGGAAGCGGTGTTCTGCGTCGACGACTACGAGAACTTCGTGCAGATCCAGAGCGAATCCGCGCTGCGGCAGATGGCGCAGAGCTACGCCTACGATGCCCACGACGATTCGAAGCCTTCCTTGCGCAGCCATGGCGAGGAGATCAACAACCACCTGCGCCAGGAAGTGGAGGCGCGTCTCACGAAGGCGGGCGTGCAGGTGATCGAATCCCGCATCAGCCACCTCGCCTACGCGCAGGAAATCGCCCAGGCGATGCTCCAGCGCCAGCAGGCCAGCGCCATCGTCGCCGCGCGCGAACGCATCGTGGAAGGCGCCGTCGGCATGGTGGCCATGGCACTCGATCAGCTTCGGGCGCAGGGCGTCGTGGAACTGGACGAGGAGCGCAAGGCGGCGATGGTCTCCAACCTGCTCGTCGTCCTCTGCGGCGACCGCTCGACGCAGCCGGTGGTCAACGCCGGCTCGCTGTACAACTGAGCGCATGGTGACTGCCGTAAAAAAGCGATTGGCGTCGAGGAAGGGGAGCCGCCGGGTGCCACCCTGGTCGCTAAGTCCTCGTTCGGCCTTCGCCTCCCTGCGGAATCGCTCCCAGGGCGACACCCGACGACTCCCTCCGACCTGCGACGATGGCTTGGCGGAAGAGCAAAAGCAGTGTGTTGCTTGCGCACGTCTTCCACGGCAACCGGTTGAATGCAACACCTCGCAGGGAGCTACGACTTCATGCAGGCGAGCACCAGGCGTTTCGTGGCATCGATTGAACGGAGAGCGTCTGCGACCTCGTTCCGCTCGCCCCCCAGCCTACTGCGCCGTCTGGAGGGGAGCCGTCGGGTGCCGTTCTCTGAGCGATTCCGCAGGGAGGCGAAGGCCGGACGAGGACTTAGCGAACGAGAACGGCACCCGACGGCTCCCCCTGCCTCGACGCAAAGAGCCCCACGATGGCGAAGCCGAGTCTGGTATCGGCCCCGCCCCGGAAACGTACGATGAGTGAGAAGAAGGCCTACCCGTTGCGTGTGAGCGCACCTGTCCTCGAGGCCATGCAGGCGTGGTCCGAGGACGAGTTGCGTTCGCTCAATGCGCAGATCGAGTACGTGCTGCGCGATGCGTTGCGGCGCGCGGGACGCCTCAAACCGACGAAGGTCCAGCCGGTGGACGATCCCGAGGATTGACGCGGCCGCGTTGGCGAAGTGAAACGCTCATGGCGACCCAGCCGGCGATGAAGGCGACGCCACCCGCGGGCGTGATCGCGCCGATCACGCGCGGCGCGCCGAGCGCCAGGGCGTAAAGGCTTCCGGAGAACAGCACGATGCCGATGGCGAACAAGGCCACCGCGGCGGCACGCGCCCGTCCTTCCGGCAGGCACGCCGCCGCCACGAGCAAGGCCAGCGCATGCCAGAAATGATATTCGACACCGGTGTGCCAGGTGGCGAGTGCCGACGCGTCGATGACTCCGCGCAGCGCATGCGCACCGAACGCGCCCAGAGCCACGGCGGACGCGCCGGCGAGGCCGGCGAGCAGTGCGGCGGCGGTATTGACAGGTTGTCGCATGAGCGGGGAATTCCTCGGTGGACATGCCTGTTCGCCGGCACGGGTGGCGTATCCTGCGCGGGATATCTCGCGGAGTGTCGCATGAAGCCGTCCAGCTGCCGCCGGTTCGTACTGGCCCTGATCGCCCTGCTCTCCATGGTGGCGCTGAGCGCATGCCAGCGGGAGCCTCAACCCGAATGGCGGCTCACCGACGTGTCGGGCCATCTGCCGGACCTCGACTTCAAGCTGACCGACGACAACGGCAAGAGCGTCACCGGCGCCGACTACAAGGGCAAGGTCGTGCTCATGTACTTCGGCTACACGCACTGCCCCGACGTCTGTCCGCTCACCCTCACGCAGTTGCACGTGGTACTCGACCGTCTGGGCGCGCCGGCGGACAAGGTCCGCATACTTTTCGTGAGCGTCGATCCCAGGCGCGACACGCCGGCGGTCATGCACGACTACGTGAACGCCTTCGACAAACGCGCCGTGGGCCTGGTCGGTTCCGATCGGGACGTGGAAGCCCTGGCGAAGCGCTACCGCTCCGCGTTTACGCGGGAACCCGATCGCGCCGACGGAAACTACGAGGTCAGCCACAGCTCCGCCATCTACCTGTTCGACGCCGAAGGCAAGGCGCGGCTGCTTGCCACGCCGTCCGCCTCGCAGGACGACATCGTCCACGATCTGCACCTGCTCACGTCGCTGGAGACCCGTCCATGAAGTACCGCTCGCTCGCGGCCGTCCTGTTCCTGCTTGCCGGTAGCGCCGGCACGTCGTTCGCCGCGGATACCGCCGGCGTCCGGGTGAGCGGTGGTTGGTTGCGCGTCCTGCCGGGCAGCCTGCCCGCCGGCGGCTATGTCACTTTCGAGAACACCACGGACCGCGCGCTGACGATCGTCGGCGCGGAAAGCCCCGACTACGCCGAGGCGATGATCCATCGCAGCAGTACCGAAGGCGGCATGGGACGGATGGAGATGATGGACAGCGTCGCGCTACCTCCGGCCGGCAAGCTGACCTTCGCCCCCGGCGGCTACCACGTGATGCTGATGCGGGCGAAACACCCGGTGCAGCCCGGCGAGAAGGTGACGGTGACCTTCAAGCTGTCGGACGGCGGAACGATTCCCGCGACCTTGGTCGCGCGACCGGCGAACGCCAGCGGCCCAACGGACTGAGGCGAGCACCCATCGCCGACAGGGTCGGCTCCCACTGGGCTTGCGTAACTCTCACAGGAACTGACCTTCTTGCGGCCCAGCTTCGGTGGCCCCTGCTTTTTGGTGGGAGCCGACCCTGTCGGCGATGGGTGCTCGCCTCAACGTCACTACCTGACCAGGAATTCCGACGGCGCATCATGCGCGCCGATCTCCTCGCGATAGAGCTGGTCGACCTCGGCGGCGTCGGGTCCATCGCGCAGCCAGGTTTCGAGACGATCGATCGCCGCCTCGTCGCCGTACACGACGACTTCGACGCTGCCGTCGACCAGATTGCGCGCGTGGCCGGTGAGCTTCAGCGCCATCGCCTGTTCGCGCGTCGATGCGCGAAAGAACACGCCCTGCACCTTTCCTCCGACGACGAATCGCGCGGCTTTCATGTCACGACCCCTTGGCGATGGCCTCGTTGAGTTTTTCCGCCGTGACCGGCCCCACGAAACGCTGCGCGACGTGGCCGTCCGGCGCGATCAGGTAGGTGGTGGGAAGGCCCTTGGGCGAGTCGAAATCCTTCGGTGGCGCGGTGACGTCGACCTGCGCGATGGGATACACGACGGGATGCTTGTGCAGGAAGGCGACGATGTCGCTGGCCTGGGTGTCCTCGAACGCGAGACCGATCGCGGCGACATCCTTGCGGCTCTTCACGAAGTTGGAAATGTCCGGCATTTCCTTGATGCATGGCACGCACCAGGTGGCCCAGTAATTAACCACCACCCACTTTCCGCGCTGCGCGGCGAGATCGAACGGCTTGCCGTCGAGCGTGGTGACCTTGAGTTCGGGTTTGGCTGCCGTGGCGGCGATCGCCGGCGTGACGAAGGCGAGGGCCGCGATGGCGAGCAGGCGGGGGATCATGCGGGGGTGTCCTCGGTGGGGGCGGGGATGGGCGTGGGCGGGAACAACTGGTCGAGGCGCGCGCCGAGGGTGGCGTCGAGTGCCTGTGCCAGATTATCCAACAGGCCGAGCAGCTCCGGCGGCAACTGGATGCCCAGGCGTTCCACCTGTTCACGCGGGCGCAAGGGAAGGCGGTACTGCGTGCAACGGTACACACGCAGCAATTCGGTGGCGTCGAGGCTGCGGCTGAGCAACCAGCCGCCGGCTTCCCCTCGCTGGATCATGTCGGCCCGTTGCAGGTCGTCGAAATAACATGCGATCGCGCTCGTCGGAAGATACGGCTCGCGCAGGCGGATCGTGGCGGGATCCACGCTCTCGCCCGATCGTTGCGCATCGACAAAATGCTGCAGCACGACGAGCAGTCCGATGAATTCCGCCCCCTCCGGCAAGGCCTCGTGCGGCACGGTGTATTCGAAAGCGGAAATGGACGCCGCGATGGATGCGCCGAGGATCACGATGATCCACGACAGGTAGATCCACAGGAGGAAGATCGGGATCGCCGCCAATGCACCGTAGATTTCCTCGTAGTTGGGCGAATTGCGGATGAACTCGGTGAAGCCCCAACGCGCGAACTCGAACAGGATCGCGCCCAACAGCGCGCCGATGGCCGCATGCCGCCACGAGACACGGCGGTTCGGCACCATCGTGTACATGAGCACCAGCGTCACGAAGGTGATCAGGAAGGGAAGCAGGTTGAGCAGACGGCTCTGCGTGGCGATCTGGTCGGCCGCCGCATGCAGCAACGGAAGCGCGGTGATGTACGAGGACAACGCCAGGCCGCCCACGACCAGGATCGGCCCGAGCGTGAGTGCCGCCCAGTACAGCAGCAGGCGCGACGCCCATCCGCGCGGCTTGCGGACGCGCCATATCCGGTTCAGCCGGTCTTCGATGCTGATCATCATCGAGACGGCGCTGAACAGCATCACCAGGATCGAGATGCCGGTGAGCTGGCTCGCCTTGTCGGCGAAGGCCAGCATGTACTCCTGGACCTTCATTCCAGTGGCGGGGACGAAGTTCTGGAAGGCGTAATTCGCCAGCGACCCGCGCCATTCCGCGAAAACGGGGAACGCGGAGAGGATCGCGAAGATTGCCACCGTGAGTGGCACGAGCGACACCAAAGTGGTGTAGGAGAGCGCACCGGCCGTCTCGAAGCACTTGTCGTCGACGAAGCGCAGCCAGGTGAAGCGCGAGAAACTCAAGGCGCGGTCGCGATCGATGCGCAGCGGCATGTCCATCCTCATCCAGTCCCGAACGATTGGGAACGCGTGGCAGTTCTGCGAGACTAGCGCCTTCGCAAAGGCGGCCATCCATGTCCCACGACGTCCTCGTACTCTACTACAGCCGTAGCGGCCACACGGCCCAACTCGCCCGTTTCGTCGCCCGTGGCGTCGAGGAAGTGCCGGGCATGCGGGCGCGCCTTCGCCAGGTACCGCCCGTGGCGCCGGTCACCGAGACGGCGATGCCGCCGGAACCGGAGGAAGGTGCGCCCTATGTGTCACGCGCTGACCTGGTCGAATGCGTCGGCCTGGCCATGGGCAGCCCCACGCGCTTCGGCAACATGGCCGCCCCGCTGAAGTACTTCATCGATACCACGGGCGCCGAATGGGCCTCGGGGGCCCTCTCCGGCAAGCCGGCGGCGTTGTTCACGTCCACCAGTTCGATGCACGGCGGGCAGGAAGCCACGCTGCTGTCGATGGCCCTGCCCCTGCTCCATCACGGCATGCTGATCGTGGGCATTCCCTATACAGAGCCGGCGCTGAGCAGCACCACCACCGGCGGCACGCCCTATGGCGCCAGCCACCTTGCCGGCAGCCGCGGCGACAACGGCATCAGCGAGCACGAACGGGAACTGGCGCGCGCCCTGGGCAAGCGGCTGGCCGATGTCGCGCGGCGTCTGGGCACGCCCGCGTGAGCGGGGCGTTGACCACCACACAGAAGACAGGACTGGCGGCATGGGCCGCGCTGGTGGGCTTGCAGGTGCTCTGGTACAGCCTGTATCCGCCGGTATCGATCCCCACATGGGTGGCATTCGCGCTCACCGTGCCGCCCTTGCTGCTGCCCCTGCTCTCGCTGCCGAACGTGACGCGCGCGCTGCTCTGGGTCGGCATCCTCGCCCTGTTCTATTTCTGCCACGGCGTGTCGGAGGCATGGAGTTCGACGGCGGACCGCTGGCTGGCCTTCGTCGAGATCGTCCTGACGCTGCTCCTTATCGGCACGCTGGGGGTGGGCGTGCGACGGCGCGCCTGATCTCGCTATTTCCGCGCGGCGTCGCCCGGCGCGCATGTTGCGCAGCGTATCGACGACCGGCCGGCGCCGGTGCAGGCTAGGGCATCGATTCCGACGACGAGGGCGCCGCGATGGGCTTTGTGCAGGACGCGCCGCGACTGGCGCATCCCTTCCGGGAAGACCGCGTGCTCGATGCATGGCTGCGTCGCACCTTGCCCGCCGACCGGCTGGCGGCGGCGAGCGCCGACCTGGACGCGTTGGCCGACTACGCCGTGATGGCCTGGGATCGCCGCGGCCGCACGCCGCGCAGCGAACCCATCCTCACCCAGTGGGATGCCTGGGGCTCGCGTGTCGACCGCATCGCCCTGACCACCGCCTGGGAAGAAGGCCCCACGCTGACGACGAAGCATGCGGTGCTGGCGGCGGGGCATGAGCCTTCGCGCTGGGCGCGCGTGGAGGAGTTCGCACGCGTCTATCTCTACCACGTGGCCAGCGAGTTCTATTGCTGCCCATTGGCGATGACGGACGGCGCGGCGACGGCATTGCGCGCCTCGGGCAACACCCGCCTGATCGAACGTGCGCTGCCCCATTTCCTGAGCCGCGATCCGTCCTCGTTCTGGCTGTCGGGCCAGTGGATGACCGAAACGCCCGGCGGTTCCGATGTCGGCCGGACCGAAACCACGGCCCGTCAGGATGCGGACGGCCAGTGGCGGCTTTATGGGCGCAAGTGGTTCAGTTCGGCCGTGGTGGGCGAAGCGGCGCTCGCGCTGGCGCGCCCGGAAGGCGCGGGCACGGGCACCGCCGCCCTCGCGCTCTTTTACGTCGAGACGAAGGACGAACAGGGCGCGTGGCGTGGCATCACCATCGACCGGCTCAAGAAGAAGCTGGGTACGCACGAATTGCCCACCGCCGAGATCCACCTCGATGGCCTGCCCGCGACGCCGGTCGGACCGCTGGACCACGGCGTTCGCCAGATCGCGCCAATGCTCAACGTCACGCGCACGTGGAACGCGGTGTGCGCCGTGGCGAGCATGGCGCGCGCGATCGCCCTTGCGCGCGACTACGCCACGCGACGCATCGCCTTCGGCCACCGCCTCATCGACCATCCCCTGCATGCACGCACGCTGGCGGACATGCAGGCGGAATACGAAGGCGCCTTCTCGCTCACCTTCCACGTGGCGGAATTGCTGGGCCGCACGGAACAGGGCGAAGGCGATGCGCAGGATGCCGCCCTGCTGCGCCTGCTGACGCCGCTGGCGAAACTGTGGACGGCGAAGGTGTCGATCCGCGTGGTGTCCGAGGCGCTGGAGTGCTTCGGTGGGGCGGGCTACATCGAGGACACCGGGCTTCCCCAGCTGCTTCGGGATGCCCAGGTGTACGCGATCTGGGAAGGCACCACCAATGTGCTCTCGCTGGACATGCTGCGCACGCTGGCGAACGGCATCGGCCCGTTCCGGCAAGCGATCGACGGCCTGGTGCCCGACGGCACGCCGGACCGCCCCGCCCTGGTGGCCGCGCTCGACGCCACCGAAGCGCTGCTGGGCGAAATCGCGGCGGACCGCGCCTCGCTGGAAGCCTCGGCGCGTGGCATCGCCTTCACCCTGGCCCGGACGATGGCCGCGGCGCTCCTCGTCCGGTCGGCGTCCTGGGCGGCCGGCTCGGGCGATTCCCGGCCGGCTGCCGCGGCCCGGCGTTTCATCGCGCGCGGCCTCGACCGCCTGGCGCTGCCGGAGAACGACGAGGACATCGTGCTCGCCTCGGATTCGCCGGCGTCGGGTTTTCCCCGCTGACACGGCTCATCCGGGACATGCGATGTAGAATGATCGCCCCGCCCCACCCGGCTTCCAGGTCAATCATGCAGCAGCTCACCATCGTCACCACCGGCGGCACCATCGACAAGGTGTATTTCGACGACAAGTCGGATTACCAGATCGGTTCACCGCAGATCGGCGAGATCCTCCACCAGCTGGGCGTCGCGTTTCGCTTCGACGTGATCCCCATCCTGCGCAAGGACAGCCTGCACGTGACCGAGGAAGACCGCACGTTGATCCGTAGCACGATCGAGGCCCAGCCGCATCGCCATGTGCTGGTGACGCATGGCACCGACACCATGGTCGAGACGGCCCGCGTGCTCGCCGGAATTCCCGGCAAGGTGATCGTGCTCACCGGCGCGCTCAACCCGGCGCGCTTCCAGGGCTCGGATGCCGTGTTCAACATCGGTTGCGCCGTGGGCGCCGTGCAGACGCTGGCCGATGGCGTCTATATCGCCATGAACGGCCGCGTGTGGGATCCGGCCACGGTTCGCAAGAACCGCGACGCGAATCGTTTCGAAGCCGTCTGACCGGCGAAGGCGCGCTTAGCGGCGCGCGCGATCCTCGACCACCGCGTCGACCGTCGCGCCGGCATCCATGAGGCCCGCGCCGCAGCCCTTCGGACAAGCCCCTGGCAACGGCCGCGCGTTGTCGATCAGCTGCCGTGTCACGTCGTCGACGCCGATGGCGGGATCGGCCGAACGCATGAGCGCGACGAGCGCCGCCACCTGTGGTGCCGCCATCGAGGTACCGGCGTAATACGCGAAGATGGGGCGCTCGCGTCCACGCTTGCCCGCGTCGACCGTGGAAACGATGTCGTCCGCGCCGCGCTCGCGCAACGTGCCGCCAAGAGCGGACAAGGTGACGCGCTCCCCGTGGTTGGAATACCACGCCATCGAGCCGTCGCGCGCGAGCCCCGCGACCGTGACCACGCCGGGGCAATTCGCCGGCACGTTGGTCGAAGCCTTCGCCCCGTCGTTACCGGCGGCGGCGACCACCACCGTGCCGCGTCCACGCGCCTGCTCGATGGCGCGGGTGAAGGTGATGCCGCAGGCACCGGGACCACCGAGGCTGAGGTTGATCACGTCGGCACGCCGCTCCAGCCGGGGAACGCCGCGTACGGTGCCACCACTGGCCCAGACGATGGCGTCGGCCACGTCGGACAGCCTCCCTCCGCAATGACCGAGAACGCGTACGGGCAACAGCTTCGCCTCGGGCGCGAGGCCCACGATGCCCGGCCGGTT
Source organism: Luteibacter sp. W1I16 (assembly GCF_050434905.1). Classification (NCBI taxonomy): domain Bacteria; kingdom Pseudomonadati; phylum Pseudomonadota; class Gammaproteobacteria; order Lysobacterales; family Rhodanobacteraceae; genus Luteibacter; species Luteibacter sp. W1I16. The sequence continues at coordinate 3,383,041 of NZ_JBNDJJ010000001.1, read as the reverse complement.
GCCGGAACGGGCCGCGACGATGCCGGCCACGTGCGAGCCGTGCCACGACGAAGTCGCGACGCGCGTGGAACGGCAGTCGCCGGCGTCCCTCCAGTCGCCTTCGTCGGTGGGATCGGCATCGCGACCGTCGCCGTCGCGCGCGGCGGCGGCATCGCTGACGAAGTCGTAGCCGGGCAGCAACTGTCCATCGAACTCGGGATGTGCCGTGATACCGGTGTCGAGCACCGCCACCACGGCTCCCGCGCCACGGGTATGGCGCCAGGCCACTTCCGCGTCCACGCCCACCTTGGGATCGTGCATGTACCACTGGCGCTTCCACAAGGGATCCACGACGGCGGTGGCGGTGAGCAGCAGGTCTTCTTCGACGGCGGCGACACCGGGCAAGCCAGCGAGGCGGGAGGGATCACCGCCGGGCACGTGGAACAACTCGCCGCCTGCCGCCAGGGAGCGCAGATGCCGTGGTGTGTCGGCCCGCGCGTCGTTCGCCGCGGGCATCATGCGCGCGGCGCGCGCGGCATCCGTATCAACGAAATGGACGATGTAGCGCACCGCGTCCTCGGCACTCGCACAGGGAGAGAAGACGAGCGGGATGAAAGCGATGAGGGGAGCCAATCGCACGGGGACGTTCCTTCGATGACGCGGCGCGGCCGCGGGGGTCGAACGAACGTAGGACTCCGTCGATGCGGCGCATACCCGATACCGCCCACCGGAGGACGTAGGAAAAAGCGCCCGACAAAAAAAGAGGTCCGGACGCTAGCGCCCGGACCTCGTCGAACACACGCCGTCGCCGTGGCTTATGGCGTCCAGGTCGCCTTTAGGGAGACGCCGGAGAACGTGCTGTAGCCACGAACCTTGACGTAGTAGGTGCCGGCCTGCGGTGCCGCGAAGGTGCAGGTCTCGTTGTTGCCGTTGAGGTACGGGCGGCAGTTGTAGCTGGAGGTCGTGGGCGCGGAACCGAACTTCACGTAGAGATCCGCGTCGCCCGTGCCACCGCTGGTGACGATGCTGAGGTTCGACGCACCGGCCGCGACGACCACCGTGTAGCTGAGTTCGGTACCCGAGCTTCCAGCCAGGCCGGTCTTGGCCACCCCGTTCTGCAACTGCGTGCCGCCACCGCCGCCGGTGGAGCAGGTCACGCCCACCGCCGTGAACGCCGCGGCGACATCGGTCGCCGAGTAGCCCAGGTCGGTCGCCGCGCTGGCCACGCCACATGCGCCGGTGTTGAAGTTGGAGCTCGCCGTCCAGTAAAGGGCGTTGGCACGGGCGAAGGCCTTGAACGCCTTGACGGTATCCCAGCCGGTTTTCTTGGCCAGTACGCAGAAGGCCTTGTTGTACACACCCGAGGAGTAATGCACGTCGAGGCCGTTGTAGTAGTCGGCCGCGTTGTCGATCGAGCCGCCGTCCTGGGTCGGGTTGCACATGTAGCGCAACGCGTCGCCGATGCCGGCGCTGGTCTTGACGATGTCCGAGCCGACCAGGAAGTCGTTGCTGCCGCGGTCGTAGTACTCGGCCGCTTCACCCGCGATGTCCGAATAGGCCTCGTTCATGCCGCCGGACTGGCCGCTGTAGGCGAGGTTCGAGTGCTGTTCCGTGTAGCCGTGGCTGATCTCGTGCGAGGTGACGTCGAGCGCGACCAGCGGATAGAACGTGCTGGCGCCATCGCCGAACGTCATCGAGCTGCCGTCCCAGAACGCGTTCTCGTAGTTGCTGCCGTAGTGCACCTTCATGATGAGCACCTGGTTCAATGGCGCCGCGCCGGTATAGGCGGTATACATGTCATGAACCACGCCGCCGAAGTGATGGGCGTCGTTGATTGGGCCATAGGCGCCATTCACCGCATCCCCACTGGAGTTGAAGCAGGTGAAGCTCCACAACGTGCCGCTGCCGGAGGTGGCCTTCTTCATGTTGTACGACTTCACGTACGCGTTCTGCGCCGTACAGGTGGTTCCGGATTGCGTCACGCGCAGCGCGGGCAGGCCGTTCGCTCCCCATGTGTACTGGCCGACCTTCTGGTTGCCGCCCGGGCCGGTCGCGTCCACCTCGGCATTGGTGAGGCCTTCCCACTGCTCGATCACCTGCCCGGTGTTGGCATCGATGATCGCGGTCGGACGGGTGGGACGATCGCCGCCGGAGAAGAACGAGGTCAGGTACACGAGGCGCGCGGGCGCGCCGTCCACCGGATACACGTAAAGGTCGGCTTTCGCATTCTCAGGCTTGACCGTCGCCGCGGTCAGCGTGCGCGCCTGCTTCATCAGCGAGGCGATCGCGCTGGCCTGGTCGATCTTCGGCGTCACGGAACTGAGGTCGACCTGAAGGTCCGAGGTGACGATACCGTTGGCGACCAGTGCGTTGCCCTGGGCGTCCTGTTCCACCGCGATGCTGCGGCCGTAGACCGGCACGCCCTTGAACGTCTGTTGCATGCGTACGGTCTGCGTGCCCTTCACGGTCGGCAGCGCCGTCCTGGCCACGAACGCGTTGTCCGCGGAAAGACCGAGCTTCGCCGCCAGCTGATTGGCGGGAACGGCCCCGAGGTTCTGCGCACGGAGCGCCTGCTCGGTGCCAGCCGTGGCGACCGACGTAGCCGCGATAGCCAGCGAAGCGACTAGGAGTTTCAAGCGAAAATGACTTGCCATTACGTTCCTCCTCCGGGAACGGGCCACACGAAGCCATTGCGGCCGTGGGGACCACATTCCGAACGATATGAATTCGCGCCGCAGCGCGATGCCCGTTTTGTTCCGACTTGACGGCCTCCCCGCCGCAAGTCACGGTCAACCTATCGCAAGAACTCGCGGTCGACTACCTAGGGATTTCCCTAGGCCGGAGGAAAATGCGAACCAGGCGGCGTCAGAGCATGCCGGTTTCGAGCTTCGCCGCGTCCGACATCATCGAGTGGTTCCAGGGCGGATCGAACACGAGGTCGACGTCCGCCTCGACGACGGTCGGGATGAGTTCGAGCTTGGTGCGCACGTCGTCCACGAGGATGTCGCCCATGCCGCAACCCGGCGCGGTCAGGGTCATCTTCACGTAGGCACGGCGTGCGCCCTCGTCCGTGGTTTCGAGGGTCACGTCGTACACGAGCCCGAGTTCGACCACGTTGATGGGAATCTCGGGATCGAAGCAGGTGCGGAGTTGTTGCCAGACCAGTTTCTCGACGTCCTCGTCGGAGGCGTCGTCGTCCAGCTCGATCGCCTTCGGCGGTTCCTTGCCCAGCGCATCGGCGTCGTTTCCCGCGATGCGGAACAGGTTGCCTTCCACGTACACGGTGAAACTGCCACCCAGTGCCTGGGTGATGTAGCCGATCTGCCCGGCGGGAAGCGTCACCGTCTCGCCCTGCGGCACCATGACCGCCTGGCAGTCACGTTCGAGGGTGAAAGGCTCGCTGCTGAGACTGAAACCGCTCATTGCTGTCCTGTAAAGGCCGCGCCGCGGCCGCAAAGTCGTCGATTATGCGCCCGCCGCGCGCCGGCGGTAAGCATCCACCGGCTCTAAGTCGGGGCTGTGGCCGGCACCCTCAAGAGCGCGCCGCCTCCCCGCCCGCTATCATGGCGGCTTTGCCCCGATCCAGGATCCCATGCGCGACCTGACCGATACCCATGCCGGCTGAGCGTACCCGCCTTCCCGGCTTCGTCTTCGGCGCCTTCTGCGCCGTGATGTTCGGCTTCGCCGTCGGCGCCGTCTGGATGGTGCCGTCGATGATGTTCGGTCGCGCCCTGCCCGCGCTGGTGCTGCCCGCCGGCTGGATCCTGGGCGTGGTGGTGCGCCGCTGGTTGCGCTTCCGCGGTGCCGCGGGCGCGCTGCTGGCCGCTTCGGCCACCCTGATCGCCGCCGCCTACACCGCTTGCCTGGTCGCCGCCGCGAACATCTCGGGAATGATGGGCGTGGGCCTTGCCCAGGCGATGGCCGATGCGGGCCCGGCCATGTTGATCGATCTCGCCGGCCTGGCCCAGGGCCCCGGGGACATCGTGCTGGCGCTGGCGGGCGCGGCGCTGGCGGCTCTGGTCGCCTGGCCCCTGCGTGCTCGCGGCCGTCATGCCCATTGACTTCATAAGCCGTAAATCCCTTGCCCCGGAAGATATTGCGCGAAACGGGCAGTCAACCGGCGGTCGCCGACCGCGTTAACCGGAGTGGATCAGGCCGTATGGAGCATGAGGATGCGAAGAACGACGACGCGGAGAAGGCCGTGAACGCCTCGATCGCGATCGACAGCGCATCGCTCGACGACCTGCGGGAAGCGCCCGCCAGCATGGACGCCTTCCTCGCGTCCATCGAGCGCCGCGCCTGGCGCATGGCGGAGATCCACCTGGGCAACCGCGAGGACGCGCTGGACGCGGTGCAGGATGCCATGTTGCGGCTGGTCCGCCATTACGGCGCGAAACCGGCCGGGGAATGGACCCCATTGTTCTGGGGCATCCTGCGCAGGCGCATCGTCGACCTGCAACGGCGGCGCAAGGTGCGCTCGATCGTGGTGGGCTGGCTCGGTGGCGGCAAGGACGACGACGGCGACGACCTGCCGAGTTGGGAACCGGCCGACGACAGTCCGGACCCCTCGGCCCGGCTGCAGGACTCGCAGGCCTATGCCGATATCGTGGCGGCCGTGCGCAACCTGCCCCGGCGCCAGCGCGAAGCCTTCACGCTTCGCATCCTGGAAGGCCTGGACGTGGCCGAAACGGCGGCAGCCATGGGCTGCTCCGACGGCAGTGTGAAGACTCACCTTTCGCGCGCGATGCATGCGCTGCGCGATCAACTGGAGGCATGGCGATGAGCCAGCATGATCACGAACTCGAACGCCGCGCCAGGGATCTGTACCTGCGCGCCAGCCGTGACGTGGATCCGGCGGTGGCCGGCCGCCTGCGCGCCGCGCGCCGCACCGCGCTGGCCCAGCCCACCGAATCGCCGGTGCGGCGCCTGATGTTGCCGGCGGGTGCGTTCGCGGTGCTCGCGCTGGCCACGCTGATGGTCTGGCAGCCCGGCGTGACGCCCTCGGCGCCGCCCGCCGCCCGGCAGGCGGCCGATGCCGACCCGAGCGACCTGCCGCCGGATGCCGATGTCGCCGATCCGGCCCTGTACAAGGACCTCCAGTTCTATAGCTGGCTGGCCTACAACGACACCCCGTCCTCGTCCCGCAAGTGATCCCCATGCGCCGCGCTCCGCTCGTCTTCGCCCTGCTTCTCGCACTGACGGCACCCCTGGCCGCTTCGGCCCAGGATCGTCCTCCGCCCCCGCCAACGCGGGACGAGGCGTCGCTGCCGCCACCACGGCCGTGGAGCGCGCTGTCCGCCGACGAGAAAGACGTTCTCGCGCCGCTTGCCAACGATTGGGACAGCTTCCCACCCCAGCGCCAGTCGAAAATGCTCGACAAGGCACAGCGCTGGCGCGGCCTGCCACCGGAGCGCCGCGCGGAAATCCGCGAGCGCATCGAACGCTGGCAGCACATGACACCCGCCGAGCGCGAGGAAGCGCGCAGGAACCGGCAGAAATTCCAGGACCTCACGCCGGAGCAGCGCGCGAAGCTGCACGATGCCTTCGAGCGATTCCGCAACCTTCCGCCGGAACAACGACGCCAGCTGATGGACAAATGGCGGCAACAGTCGCCCGAACAGCAACGCGAAGCGATCGATCACCTGGGCCCGAACGATGCGTTGCCGCCACCCCCGCCGCCGCCCGATGGGCGCAGGCCGCCTCCGGGCGACTGAAATACCGGCTCCCAGCGGGGCGGCTGGCGGGTAAACTAGGGGGATGACCCTGACCGCCCTGGCTTTTCTCGACGCCCGCCGCTCGGTGCCCTCGCGCCAGCTCGGCGAACCCGCCCCCGATGACACCACCCTGCGCCGCCTGCTCGAGGCCTCGATCCGCGTGCCCGACCACGGCAAGCTCGAGCCCTTCCGGATCCGCGTCCTGCGTGGCGAGGCGAAACTGGCCTTCGGGCGCAAGCTGGCGAAGCGGGCCGTCGAGGCGAATCCGGACATGTCCGAGGCGAAGCGCGAGAAGGAACAACGCCGCTACGAACACGCGCCGCTGGTCCTCGTGGTCTCGGCGCGTATCGATGAAGACAGCAAGGTTCCCGAGCTCGAACAGAACCTCGCCGCCGGCTGCGTCGCCTACAACATCCTCCTCGGCGCGCAGTCGCTGGGCTACGGCGCGCAGTGGCTCACCGGCTGGGCCGCTTACGACCGCGATGTCGCGAAGCTGCTCGGCATGAAGAAGAACGAACACGTCATCGGCTTCATCCACGTCGGCACGCCCGCCATGGAAGCGCCGGAGCGCGATCGGCCCGCCTTCGACGACATCGTGAGCACGTGGGAACCGTGAGCGGCGATTCACTCGTCCACCTGGTCGACGGCAGCCTCTACGTCTTCCGCGCCTGGCACTCGATGCCGGACGAATTTCATGATCAGGACGGCGAGCCGGTCAACGCGGTGCATGGCTTCACGCGGTTCCTTTGCGAACTGCTCGAGCGCAGCCGCGCCGAACACATCGCCGTGGCCTTCGACGCGTCGCTCACCACCTCCTTCCGCAACGCGATCTATCCCGCCTACAAGGCGAACCGCGACCTGCCACCGCCCCAGCTCGTGCGCCAGTTCGCGTTGTGCCGCGAGATCGCCGCGGCGCTCGGGCTCACGGTGCTCAACGACCACCAGTACGAAGCCGACGACCTCATCGGCAGCGCGCTATGGGGGTTGCGTTCGCACGGCTTCCGCGGCGTGATCGTCTCGGCGGACAAGGATTTCGGCCAGTTGCTCGGAGAATTCGACGAGCAATGGGATTTCGCGAAGAACGTCCGCTGGGGCGCCGCCGGTGTCTTCGAACGCATGGGCGTGCATCCGCACCAGGTCGCCGACTACCTCGCCCTGTGCGGCGACGCCGTGGACAACATTCCCGGCGTCCCGGGGATCGGCGCCAAGACCGCCGCCGCCCTGCTCGGCCATTTCGGCAGCCTGGATGCCATTCTCGAACGTATCGACGAAGTGCCGTACCTGCGCATCCGTGGGGCGGCGTCCTGCGCCGTCCGTCTCCGCGAACACGCCGACCAGGCACTGCTATGCCGCCGGCTGACGCGCATCGCGCTGGATATCGCCGTGGCCGAGACGGCCGATGCGCTCAGCCGCCGCTCGGGCGACGCTTCAGCCATCGACGAACTGTGCGAACGCATCCGCTTCGGGCCACTGACGCGCACGAGGCTACGGGCACTGATCTGATCACCCGGCGTCACGAGGGCACGATACTCTTGTGCGGATACTTCGCCGTCCCCTCCAAGGAGCCCACCCATGCCGACCGGTCCCCTGCCTCACGCCTCGCCCGTGCCCGAAGACGCCTCCGCGCCCGAGGAAACGCTGTACCAGGGCAAGTGGCTGACCATGAAGAAGCGCGGGCGCTGGGAATACGCGGTACGCAACAACGCCGGCGGCGCCGTGATCATTCTCGCCGTGACGCCCGACGACAAGGTCGTCTTCGTCGAGCAATACCGCGTCTCCATTCTCGCCAACACCATCGAGATGCCCGCCGGACTGGTGGGCGACATCGCGGGCGCGGAAGACGAGGACGTCCTGATCGCGGCGCGGCGTGAGCTGGAGGAAGAGACCGGCTACCGCTGCGGCCGCCTCGAGTTCGTGCATGAAGGTCCGTCCTCGGCCGGCATGAGCACCGAGATGATCGCCTTCGCGCGCGCGTGGGACCTGGAGCGCGTGGGCCCGGGCGGCGGCGACGAGACCGAAAACATCATCGTCCATGAGGTTCCGCGCGCCGAGGCCGGCAAATGGCTGTTCGACAGGGCCAAGGAGGGTTTCTCCATCGATGCCAAGCTGTTCGCGGGACTCTGGTTCATCGAACATCCAGAGGCCCACATGCGTTGATGTCAATTCTTGTCCTGCCGGGCTCCCACGGGTAGCCTTCCCTCTGCCTTGTCCGGCGTCGCCCATGTCTGTCCGTTTCGCCCATCTCCACCTGCACAGCGAGTATTCGCTGGTCGATTCGACCATCCGCATCAAGCAGTTGGTCGCGGCCTGCGTGCGTGCGGGGATGCCGGCGGTCGCACTGACCGACGAGAACAACCTGTTCGGCCTGGTGAAGTTCTACAAGCAGTGCACCGCGGCCGGCATCAAGCCGGTCGCGGGCTGCGACATCTGGGTGTCCAGCCCCGACGACCCGCGTCCCTGGCGCCTCACCCTGCTCTGCCAGGACCGCGACGGTTACCTCAACCTGTCCCGGCTGGTTTCCCGCGCCTGGCGCGAAGGCCAGGGTTCCGGCCGCGCGCTGGTCGAGGCTGCCTGGATGCACCCGGAGAGCGTGCGCGGCCTGATCGCCATCGCGGGGCGCGAAAGCGAAGTGGCCCGCGTCGCGCTCGGCGCGGGCCTGACCACTGCCGGGCCGCGGCTGGAATCGCTGCGCCGGCTCTTCCCCGACCGCCTCTACCTGGAACTCACCCGTACCGGCCGCGAGAACGAGGAACACTGGGTGCGCGCGGCCATGGCGCTCGCCGGTGAGTACGAACTGCCGGTCATCGCCAGCAACGACGTGCGCTTCCTCGAGCGCGAAGGCTTCGAGGCGCACGAAGCGCGAACCTGCATCAACCAGGGGCGCGTCCTCGCCGACCCAAAGCGTCCGCGCGATTACAGCGAAGAGCAGTACTTCAAGTCGTCCGAGGACATGGAGGCGCTTTTCGCCGACATTCCCGAAGCGCTCGAAAACACCATCGAGCTGGTGAAGCGCTGCAACCTGGAACTGAGCTTCGGCACGTACTACCTGCCGAACTTCCCGGTGCCCGACGGCCATACGCTCGACACGTACATCCGCGAGCAGGCCCAGCTCGGCCTCGAGGAGCGCCTGCGCCACCACCCGTTGGCGCCCGGCAAGACCCTGGAGGACTACCAGGCACGCCTGGACCGCGAGGTCGACGTCATCATCCGGATGGGCTTTCCCGGCTACTTCCTGATCGTGGCGGACTTCATCAACTGGGGTAAACAGAACGGTATCCCGGTGGGCCCCGGCCGCGGTTCCGGCGCCGGCTCGCTGGTCGCCTGGGTGCTGAAGATCACCGACCTGGATCCGCTCCAGTTCGAGTTGCTCTTCGAGCGCTTCCTCAACCCCGAACGCGTGTCGATGCCCGACTTCGACATCGACTTCTGCATGGATCGCCGCGACGAGGTGATCGACTACGTGTCGCGCAAGTACGGGCGCGACCACGTCAGCCAGATCATCACTTACGGCTCGATGGCCGCGAAGGCGGTGCTGCGCGACTCCGGCCGCGTGCTCGGCATGGGCTATGGCCAGGTCGACAGGCTCGCCAAGCTGATCCCCAACCGTCCGCTCGACCTCACCCTGGGCGATGCGCTCGGCCGCACGGAAAAATCGAAGAAAGAACCCGACCGCATCGTCAAGGAATTCTGCGACGTCTACGAGCAGGAAGAGGAACCGCGCCAGCTCATCGACCTCGCGCTGAGTCTCGAAGGCCTCACCCGCAACGCCGGCAAGCATGCGGGCGGAGTGGTCATCGCACCGACCCCGCTGACCGACTTCGCCCCGCTGTACTGCGAACCGGGTGGCGAAGGCGTCGTCACGCAATACGACAAGGACGACGTCGAAGCGGTCGGCCTGGTCAAGTTCGACTTCCTCGGACTGCGCACGCTCACGATCATCGACTGGGCGGTGAAGGCGATCAACAAGCGTCGGGAACGTGAAGGCGTCGAGCCGCTGGTGATCGAAGCGCTCCCGCTGGACGATCCGAAGGTCTACGACCTGCTGAAGAAGGCGCAGACCGTCGCCGTCTTCCAACTCGAATCGCGCGGCATGCAAGGCATGCTCAAGGACGCGCAAGCCGACCGCTTCGAAGACATCATCGCGCTGGTGGCGCTGTATCGTCCCGGCCCGATGGACCTCATCCCCAGCTTCTGCGCCCGTAAGCACGGACGCGAACCGGTGGAATACCCGGATCCGCGCGTCGAGCCCATCCTGAAAGAGACCTACGGCATCATGGTCTATCAGGAGCAGGTGATGCAGATGGCGCAGATCGTCGGCGGTTACACGCTCGGCGGCGCCGACCTGCTGCGCCGCGCGATGGGCAAGAAGAAGCCCGAGGAAATGGTCAAGCACCGCGCGACCTTCCGCGAAGGTGCCGCCAAGGACGGGATCGACGGCGAGAAGGCCGACGCGATCTTCGACCTCATGGAGAAGTTCGCGGGCTACGGCTTCAACAAATCGCACGCGGCCGCGTATGCGCTGGTCTCCTACCAGACCGCCTGGCTGAAGGCGCACTACCCCGCCGAGTTCATGGCCGCGACGATCTCGTCGGACATGGACAACACCGAAAAGGTCGTCACCTTCCTCGACGAAACCCGCGCGATCGGCATCACCGTACTGCCGCCCGACGTGAATGCATCCGACTGGATGTTCGAGGCGGTCGAGCCGCGCGTGGTCCGTTACGGGCTCGGTGCGATCAAGGGCGTCGGCCAGGGCATCTGCGAGGAGATCGTCGCCGAGCGCAAGTCGAAGGGCCCGTTCCGCGGGCTGGTCGATTTCTGCCAGCGCGTCGGTTCGAACAAGCTCAACAAGCGCACCATGGAAGCGCTCGTGCAGTCCGGCGCGCTCGACGCCCTTGGCGAAAACCGCGCCACGCTGCTGATGCACATTCCCGAAGCGATGCGCGCCGCCGACCAGGAGGCGAAAAACCGTGCCTCCGGACAGGTCGACATCTTCGGCAACGCGTTCGGCGCCGCCGAGGCGCCCAGCCTCATCGAACTGTCGGGCGCGGTGCCCGAATGGCCGCTGGAGCAATTGCTGCAAGGCGAGCACGACACGCTCGGCCATTACCTCTCCGGCCACCCCACCGATCCCTGGAAGGCGGAACTGGCTCAGCTTTCCAGTTGCCCGATCGGCGAGATTCCGCAGCGTTACCAGCCTCCCAAGCCACGACGCAACGACGATGACGACAACGCCAGCCGTTTCCGTCGCGGGCCGGAAACGCCCTGGACGGTCGCCGGCATGGTCGTGGGCATGCGCAAGCGCGGCGACAGCGACGCCTTCGTGCAGATCGAAGACGCGACCGGCATGCTCGAAACCAGCTTCTTCCGTGAAGTGTTCACCGAGGCGGCGCCCCTGCTCACGCGAGGCAACCTCATCGTGGTGGAAGGCGGTCTGCGCATCGACGATTTCGCCGGCGGTTACCAGTTACGCGCCCGCAAGGCCTATTCGCTCGCCGATGCGATGGAGCACTTCGGCCGCTTGCTCACGCTGAAACTCAACGGCGTCGGTCCGGACTTCCCCCAGCACCTGCGCCAGGCGCTCATGGGCTATCGCGGCGGACGCACCCCTTTGCTCCTTGCCGGTTATCGCAACCATGTCGGCCAGGCCAGCTTCGAACTGGGCGACGCGTGGCGCGTGCGCGCCCTGCCCGACCTCATGCGCACCCTGCGCACGTTGCCGGGCGTACTCGGCACGGAACTGCGCCTGGTACGCCCGGCGGACTGATATCCGAAACGGATGACGGGGCAGGGCCCGGCATCTCTCATAGCACCGGCCCTTCGGCAGGCTCTCCAGCGCCTCGGAGACTTTCCCGTTCAATCACTTAGATGGCAGCCCCAGGACCGTACCCCCGCGCACAGCGGTGCCTTGCGGCACCCGGTATACTGTCGGGTCTTTCCGAACCACCGTTGCCCATGAACCCCAATTTCCTCGATTTCGAACAACCCATCGCCGAATTGGAGGCGAAGATCGAAGAACTTCGCCACGCCAGTAGCGGGCAGGCGTTCAACATCGATGAGGAAGTCGGCCGGCTGCGTGAGAAGCTCAAGGTCAAGACGGCCGAGATCTTCCGCAACCTGACGCCCTGGCAGGTCAGCCAGGTGTCGCGTCACCCCGCGCGGCCGTACACGCTGGATTACATCCAGGCGATGTGCGAGGAATTCCACGAACTCAAGGGCGACCGCATGTTCGCCGACGACCAGGCCATCGTCGGCGGCCTGGCGCGGATCAACGGCCGCTCGATCATGATCGTCGGTCACCAGAAGGGCCGTGACACCAAGTCGAAGGTCAAGCGCAACTTCGGCATGCCGCGCCCCGAGGGTTACCGCAAGGCCCTGCGCCTGTTCAAGCTCGCCGAGCGTTTCCACATCCCCGTGTTCACCTTCATCGACACCGCCGGCGCCTGGCCGGGCATCAACGCCGAGGAACGCGGCCAGTCGGAAGCCATCGCGCGCAACCTGCTCGAAATGGCCGACCTCCGCGTGCCGGTCATCTGCACGGTCACGGGTGAAGGCGGTTCCGGCGGCGCGCTGGCCATCGGCGTGGGCGATCGCACGCTGATGCTGCAGTACTCCACCTACTCCGTCATCACGCCGGAAGGCTGCGCTTCCATCTTGTGGAAAAGCGCCGACAAGGCCAAGGACGCCGCCGAGGTCATGGGCCTCACGGCGCCGCGCCTGCTCGAGAATGGCCTCATCGACAAGATCGTCCGTGAGCCGCTCGGTGGCGCGCACCGCAATCCCCAGTCGATGGCGATCCGCCTGAAGGCCGTCCTGCTCAACGAACTCGATGCGCTGGAAACCCTGTCCACCGACGAACTGCTGGAAAGGCGCTACAAGCGCCTGCGTGCCTACGGGGCTTTCAGCGAGGGCTGAAGCGAGGACGGACGACACGGCTAGCGCGTACCATCGGCTGACCGCCGACACCGGAGCCCGCCATGGCCAATGACGTCACCCAGAAGCTCGCCGTGTTGATCGATGCCGACAACGCGAGGCCGGCCATCGTCGATGGGCTGCTTGCCGAGGTCGCGAAGTACGGCACGGCGCACGTCAAGCGCATCTACGGCGATTGGACCGGCCCCAATCTCAACGGCTGGAAAACCGCCCTGCTCGACCATTCCATCCAGCCGATCCAGCAGTTCGCGTATACCTCGGGCAAGAACGCCACCGATTCGGCGATGATCATCGACGCGATGGACCTGCTTTACGCGGAACGCTTCGACGGCTTCTGCATCGTGTCCAGCGACAGCGATTTCACGCGTCTCGCGTCGCGCATCCGCGAGGCAGGCCTCATCGTCTATGGCTTCGGCGAACAGAAGACGCCGAAGGCCTTCGTTTCCGCTTGCGACAAGTTCATCTACACCGAAGTGCTGGTGGGCACCGAGCAGAACGAGAACGAAGTCGTGTCCGCGCCGAGGAGCGCGCACGAGCTACGCGGCGATTCCAAGTTGATGAACCTGCTGCGCAACGCCGTGGAAGCCGCCTCGGACGAAAACGGCTGGGCCGCGCTCGGTGGCATCGGCAGCATCCTCAGCAAGCGCTCGCCCGATTTCGATTCACGCAACTACGGCTATTCGAAACTGAGCGGGCTCATCAACGGCATCGGCCTGTTCGACGTCGAGGAACGCCAGTTCGGCAACGCGAAGCACCTCTACGTGCGCATGCGCGGCAAGGCGAAATGAGCCCATCGCTGGCCGATCATCTCGATCGCTCGCTGCACGACGCGGGAAATGAACCACTCGTCGTCGCCTACAGCGGCGGCCCCGATTCCACGGCACTGCTGCATGCGCTCGCCGGCCGGATGCCCCGCCCGGTGCTGCGCGTCCTCCACATCGATCATGGGCTGCACGCGGAAAGCGGTGCGTGGGCGCTGCATTGCCGGCGGTTCTGCGAATCGCTGGAAGTGCCCTGCGACGTGGTTCGCGTGGCGGTCGACCTGACGCGAGGCGAAGGTATCGAAGCGGCCGCCCGGCGCGCACGTTACGCCGCGTTCGCTGCATCGCTCCGCCAGGGCGAGCGGTTGGTCCTGGCCCATCATCGCGACGACCAGGTGGAAACGGTCCTGCTGAAGCTGCTGCGCGGCGCCGGTCCGGAAGGCCTCGCCGGCATGCGCGAACGACGCCCGCTCGGCGCGGGCCTGTTGTGGCGCCCCTTGCTCGACCTTCCACGTACGGCCCTGCTCGACCATATCGCGGAATACCGGCTCGACGTCATCCACGATCCGTCCAATGACGATCCGCGTATCGCGCGCGCCTATCTGCGCGCCACGATCCTTCCCGCCTTGACCGCCCGGTGGCCTCAGGCGGCGACCAGCATCGCGCACGGCGCCCGCCTGTGCCGGGAGGCCTCGGACAACCTCCGCGAGGCCTGGATGGACGCGCTGCTCCGCCTGGGCGACGAGCACGGCACGCTGGACGCCCGCGGATGGCTCGACCTGCCGCCGGCCTGGCGCGCGCCCCTGCTGGAACACTGGCTCCACGCGGCGGGTCTTTCCGCACCGACCACCGCGCAACGCGAGGCACTCGAACGGCAGGTCCGCGAGGCCGCCGCCGAACGCCTGCCGCTGGTCGCCTGGGGCGAAACCGAAGTGCGCGTATGGAAGGGACGCCTCTGGGCCATGCCCCGCCGTGGCGCCTTCGACGCCGCGTGGTCGGCACCGTGGCACGGCGAGCCGCTCGCGCTTCCCGGCGGCGGCATCCTGTCCCTGTCGCACGGCAGGCTTTCGGTGGCGATGACAGTGCGTTACCGGCACGGAGGCGAGGCCCTGCGCCCCCACGGCGACAAGCACACCCGCGAACTGCGTGACCTGTTCCAGCAGGCGGCCGTGCCCCCCTGGGAACGCCCCCGCATGCCGCTGATCGAGTTCGATGGCCACCTCGTCGCCGTCGCCGACAAGTGGTTAAGCGACGAAGGAAAAAGCGTGTTCGACACCGCCGGTGGACGGCCGGTGTGGCACCGCGGCGATTGATCGAAACGGCCATGTGAGCTAGTTTTGCGGCCATGCCGAAGTCCCCCGCCATCCCCGTTCCCGCCTCCTCGATTGCCGAATTCGAGCACTCGCTGGACGAGCTCGAACAGCTGGTCACCCGCATGGAAGGCGGCGAACTCAGCCTGGACGAATCCCTGAAGTCGTTCGAGCGCGGTATCGGACTCTACCGGCACTGCCAGACGGCACTGGAGCAGGCGGAATTGCGCGTGCGCCTGTTGCTCGACCCCGAAGCTCCCGATACCGCCGAACCCTTTGACTCCCGCATCGACTGACCTGCCGGCGCCGCTGAAGGCGCTGGTCGTCCGGGCGGACGAAGCGCTCGCGCGCGTCCTTCCCGGCGAAGACCTCCCGCCCGTCGACCTGCACAAGGCCATGCGCTACGCCGTGCTCGGCGGCGGCAAGCGCCTGCGCCCCCTGTTCGTCTACGCCACCGGACACGCGCTCGGCTGCGACGGCCCGATCCTGGATGCGCCGGCTTGCGCGGTGGAAATCATCCACGCCTATTCGTTGGTGCACGACGACCTGCCCGCGATGGACGACGACGATCTTCGCCGTGGCCGGCCCACGTGCCATATCGTGTTCGGCGAGGCCATGGCGATACTCGCCGGCGACGCCCTGCAAGCCCTCGCCTTCGAGATCCTCGCCGCCTCGTCCGGTGACGACGACGATGCGCCGCGTCGCATCGCGATGCTGCGGGCACTCGGCGCGGCCTGTGGCGCGGAAGGCATGGCGGGCGGCCAGGCGTTCGACCTTTCTGGCGTGGGACACCGGCTATCACTCGAAGAACTCGAGCGCATGCACGCCTACAAGACGGGTGCGTTGATCCGGGCGTCGATCCGCCTGGGCGCGCTCGCCGCGGGCTGCGATGACGAGACGACCCTGGAACGGCTCGACCGCTACGGTCACGCCGTCGGGTTGGCTTTCCAGGTCCGCGACGACATCCTGGACATCGAAGGCGAATCGGCCGTGATCGGCAAGACCGCCGGCAAGGACGCGGCCGCCGACAAGCCCACCTTCCCATCGATCATCGGCCTCGACGCCTCACGCGTGCGCCTCGCCGGTCTTGTCGACGAGGCACTCGAAGCCATCGAGCCGCTGGGCGAACGTGGCGAATATCTGGCCGAACTGGCACGCTATTCCGCACACCGCGGCCACTGATCCCCGTTTCTCCTGTGGCAGCCGCTCAAGATGGAAAACCGACCCGTGGTGGGAGCCGACCCTTGGTGGGAGCCGACCCTGTCGGCGATCCCGCGGCAGCGGGCCAGATTGAGGCAAGCACCCATCGCCGACAAGGTCGGCTCCCACAAAAACCTCCCACAAAAGCCTCGAGGCACGGCGCTCAGGCGATCAAGCGCAACGCGAAGGGATACCGGTAGGTGCCGGTCTGGCTCACCCGGATCGCCGCGATGATGCAGAAGACCAGGTTGAACAACCACAGCAGCGGCGTCAGGAACGCACCGATGACGACGAAGGCGAGCACCCAGCAGATCACGTAACCGATCAGCACGGTGATCTGGAAGTTCAGCGCTTCCTTGGCCTCGGTCACGAGGTAGGTCTTTTCGACGCGGTCCTTATGGACCAGCCAGACGATGAGCGGCACGATGATGCTGAAGATGATCCCCGAGAGGTGGGTCAGCATCGCGATGTTCTTGTCGTCGGTGCTTGGTGCCACCGGATCGGTGGACGCATACGGGGGCGGAGACGGCGGAGGCGACGGCGGAACCTGATCGGACGGCGTACTCATGGCGGAACTCCGTGGGCGATGTCGCGCCCACTGTCCGATTCGCCCGGCCACCTGTCAAGCCGACTTGCGGCACATGGTCGGCCCCCACCGCCTGATCACTCGCCGGCGATGGTCATCTTCTCGACCAGCCAGGAGCCGGTGAGGATATGCGACCGGCGGTCGACGTCCGTACCCACCGCCACGAGGTTCGCGTACATGTCGCGCAGGTTGGCGGCGATGGTGATCTCTTCCACCGGGTACGCGATCTGGCCGTTCTCGACCCAGAAGCCCGAGGCGCCGCGCGAATAGTCGCCGGTGACGATGGACACGCCCTGCCCCATCACTTCGGTCACCAGCAGGCCGGTGCCCAGTTTGCGCAGCATGCCCGCGAAGTCGTCGGCGCCTGTTTGCACGAAGAGGTTGTGCACCCCGCCCGCATTGCCGGTGGACGTCAGGCCCAGCTTGCGCGCCGAGTAGCTACCGAGGATGTAACGTTGCAGCACGCCGTCGACCACGAGCGGCGCATCGCGCGTCGCGACGCCTTCGGCGTCGAACACCGACGAGCCCAGCCCCCGGGGAATCAGGGGCTTTTCATCGATGCGGAACCACGACGGCAGGATCTGCTTGCCCGCGTGATCCACCAGGAAACTCGAACGGCGGTACAGCGAACCACCGCTCACGGCGCCCAGCAGATGGCCGAGCAGCGAGCGCGCCACCTCCGGCGCGAATAGCACCGGCGCCTGCCGCGTACCGATGCGCCGCGAGCCGAGACGCGACAGCGTGCGCTCGGCAGCCTTGCGGCCGATCGTGCCCGCGTCCATGAAATCGCCCGCATGGCGCACGCTGTCGTACCAGTAATCGCGCTGCATGCCATCGTCGTCGCCCGCGATCAGCGCCACGGAGAGCGAATGCCGCGTGCCGCGCTCGCGACCGAGGAAGCCGTGGGAATTGGCATACACCGAAAGGCTTTGTCCCGCGTTAACGCTGGAACCGTCGGAATTCGTGATGCCGGCGACGGCGCGGCCGGCGTCTTCGATCTCCTGGCCCAGGGCGATGGCCCCGTCCACGTCGATGTCCCACGGGTGCCAGAGGTCGAGGTCGGGGAACGACGTGGCCATGCGATCGGCGTCCGCGAGGCCCGACGCAGGGTCTTCTTCAGTGAACCGCGCGATGGCGCAGGCCTGGTCGATGGTCGCCTGGATCGAGTCCGGGTTGAGGTCGGCGGTGCTCGCGGAGCCCTTGCGCTGGCCGAAATACACGGTAAGGGCGAAACCGCGGTCACGGGTATGCTCCACCGTCTCGACCTCGCCAAGGCGCACGTTCACGTTCAGGCCCACGTCGACACTGGCGGAGACCTCGGCCTGGCTCGCGCCGGCGGCGCGGGCACGGCGGATCACGTCCTCGGCCAGGCTGGCGAGGCGGTCGAGGTCCTGTTGGCTGGTGTCGAGGGTCGCAACTTGGCTCACGTGGGCATCCCGGGGGCTGGCGGTTAGAATGGCAGGCCGCACGCGGCCGACCCGATACAGATGGGGTCGCGTCACCCGATCAAAAGCAACGCACCGCGCATGGTGCCATGGAAATACCGTATGAGCGTCCGTGTCGGCTACTACCGCCACTTCAAGGGCATGCCCTACCGGGTGCTGGGTACCGCCCTGCACAGTGAGTCGATGGAGGAAATGGTCGTCTACCAGGATCTCTACGACCAGCACCGGCTGTGGGTACGCCCCGCCGCGATGTTCGCCGAGACGGTCGAGCGCGACGGCAAGACCTTCCCCCGCTTCACGTTCGAGCGCGAGGCGGATTTCCAGCCCCTGACGGATGCCCAGCCATGAAGCCTGTCGACGACCGCCCGCAAGACGGGGACGAAGAAGACTTCGGCCCGAGCCGTAGCGAAAAGCGCCGCAACGCGCTCGATATCCTGAAGCTGGCCGGCCAGCTCATGGAATTGCCGCCGAGCCGGATTCCCAAGCTGAACCTGCCCGACGACATCGTCGAGGAAATCGGGCGCACGCGGAAAATCACCGCGCATATCGCGCGCAAGCGCCAACTGGCCTTCCTCGCCAAGCAGATGCGCCGGCACGGCGACGAGGCGTTCACCGATGCACGCGCCGCGTTGGGCGAGGATCGCGATCGCCAGCGGCAAGAAGCCGCGCACATGCATCGCCTGGAAGCACGGCGCGAACGACTGATGGAAGGTGGCGATGTCGCCCTCGGCGAATTGTTCGACCAGTACCCTGACCTCGACCGCCAGCACCTGCGCTCGCTGGTTCGCCAGGCCAAGGCGGAGCGTGAGGCGAACAAGCCGCTGCACGCGTTTCGCGAGTTGTACCGGATATTGAAAGAGCTGGAAGCCGCTTCGCCCGGGGAATAAGGCCGCGATAGGTCCGGTGGAAGGAACCGGTGGAAGGATTTGGTGGAAGGGTTCGGTGGGAGCCGACCCTGTCGGCGATGGGTGCTTGCCGTAACCTGGCCCGCTGCCGCGGGATCGCCGACAAGGTCGGCTCCCACCAGGTCTCTTCCTAAGCTGGTCTATTCGGTGCTGTGGTGGGAAGCCGCTTCAGCGGCGATGGGTGCTTGCCTTAACCCGGCCCGCTGCCGCGGGATCGCCGACAAGTCGGCTCCCACCAGGTCTCTACCGGCTCCCACCGGGTTATTGGCTCTCGCCGGGTCATGAAAAAGGGCGGTGGATTTCTCCACCGCCCTTTCTTTTTCTCAGGTTTTTACCGCTTATCGCCTAGAAGCCGATCCCGAGTTCGAGATGCTCCGGCTGGGTCTCGATCAGCGTCGAGCTCTGGTCGGAAACGTCGTCGTACGCGAAACCGTAAGCCTTGCCATTCACGCCGTGCAGGTGCCAGAAGCGTGAATAGTAGTTGGCCGGCGACTGCTGGTAGAACGAACCGGCATCCTTCCACAGCGTCGTGTCTTCCATCACGTGACGGTTGAACGCGGCGCAGATCTGCGCTTCGAGCTGGCCTTCAACACCCCACGGGTCGCTCGACCGGGCCAGCGCGCCCTTGCCTTCGAGTACGTCCTGCGTGTTGGGCCTGGCCACCTTGAACAGCATGCCTTCCGGCTCGTCCTGCTCGTGCGTGTCGGCCCAGTTGGTGTGGGTGAAGGTCAGCACGCCATCGATCACCGTGCCTTCGAACTGCTTGTTGCCGATCGTCATCTGCAGCACGTGGTCCTGGTAATACGTCCACGACCGGTCGATGTAGTCGTCGAAGTAATGACCCTGCGGCTGCCCGGCGTCGAACGCCGCCTTGCCCGGTGCGAGGATGCGGATCGGGTCCGCTTCCGCCAACTGGAACTCGGCCGGCACCTCCTGGTTGTACTGGGCGAAGATCTGCGCGCGCGTCTGCGTGATGCCCGACGACTCGTGCCTCGTCTTGTCCCCGCCATACACATCGAGCGACAACGGGATCGAGAACTGGTCGACCTGCGTCGTATTGATGAAGATGGCGTTGTCGTTCCAGGTGAACTCATACCAGTCGTAGTACACGCCGATGTTCGGGTCGGTACCGTTGAGCGGGTTCGGACCCGCGAAGCCGATCGAACCGTCGGCCGCCTTCAGGATCTTGATGTACATCGGCTCGCCGATCGACACGAAGATCCGTCCCGAGTCCATCTTCGGCAGCTTGAGCAACTTGGCCTGCGCCAGGGTGAAGAAATAGTTCGGGTAATTCTGGCCGTTCTTGGTCAGATGTCCCGGACCATCGTTGTCTTCCACCGCGGCGGCGGTCAGCGTGCCGTCCGGCTTGACCCACGAGAACACCTGCGAGGCCGGATCACGGCCGATCACGGCGACGTAGATCTGGTCGTCGCGATACTTGCCATTGGTCGTGTTGCGCAGCTGCGTACCGATGAAGCCCGGGTACGTTTCGTAGTTGAAGCCCTGCGACGGATCGTTAGCCTGCGGGTTCTCCGGCGGCGTGCCGGTGTCGCCGCTGCCATCGGCGGCATAGACGCCCATTTCCCACAGCGAGTATCCATAGGGACTCGAACGCTTGAGGCCCGTCATGCGCACGTACTGTGCCGATCGGGCCGGGAAAGTGACGGTTTCCACGCCACCCTGGCTGCTCTCATTGTCGTAGGCCGGCGTCCAGGTCTTGCCGTCGATCGAGGTATCGATGCGGTAGGCGAGCGCATGCGCATTCTCCCACGACAACACCACCTTGCCGATCACCTGCACCGAACCGAGGTCGACCTGGATCCATTGGTTGTCGGTGAAGCCCGAAGACCAACGCGTGCCAGTGTCGCCGTCATTGACGTTCTCGGGCTTGAAGGCGACCGGGTTCTCGCTGTCGGACGCGAGTACCGTTTTCTTCAGGGCGAGATTGCCCGTGGCAGGAACACCCACCTCGGGCTGCTGCGGCTGGGTCTGCTGCGGCTGGTCGTTGACCGGTTGTTGCGGCTGCGACGCAGTGGCGGCCTGGTAGACCTCGAACTCGAACAGCGAGTTGCCGTAACCGGTGGCGCGCGCCTTGCTGTTGATGCGCACGTACTGGGCGGTCACCGCCGTGAACGTCTGCGTGTCCACGCCACCCTTGCCGACGATCGGATCCTTGAACACCGGAGTCCAGGTGGTGCCATCGTTGGACGTGTCGAGCGTGTACGAACTCGAATACGCATTCTCCCAGCGCAGGATCACGTGGTCGAAGGTTTTCGGAGTGCCGAAGTTCAGCACCAGGTCGGTCGGGTCGATACCCGGCGCGGAGCTCCAGCGGGTCGTGAAGTCGCCATCGACCGCCTTGGATGCATCCAGGTCGCCGCGCTCAGGATCGACGTGCGACGACGCGATGGCACCGAGCGCGATGTTCACGCCACCCTTGCCGTCACCCGGCGTGCCCGGGCTGGGCGGATTGCTGCCGCCACCGTCACCCGGCTGTTGCGGCGGCTGCGGTTGTTGCGGCGCCGGGCCAGCCCATGTGGGCGGATCGAAGCCGTCGGTGGAATTGTCGACGGTCAGGGTCACATCGTCACTCGCCGTCGTGATTCCCTGGGCGCTGACCACGTTCACACGCACGACGCTGCCGTTCTGCGCCGCCGTGAGGCCCCGCGTCGCATACGTGCCGTCGGCTGTGCTCGACAGCAGGGACAGGACGTCCTGGTCGTTGGCGTCCTTGGTCACGGTGTACCAGTCGTACGTCAACGGACCCACGCCCGTCGCGGTCACCGCGAAGTGCGCCGAACGGCCGACGCCCGCCTTCTGGGGGGCGGGCTGGCCGGTGATCACCGGAGCCACCGCCTTGGTGCCCTTCACGCACAGCACATGACCGGGGTTGTTCTCCGCCACTTCGCGATGCACGTCACCGGTCGAGTTCACCTGGAAGGCGAACGTGGAATCGTTCGGATCCTTGCCTTCGGTCCAGGTGGTCCAGGCTCCCGGGAACGCCGCCGTGGAATAGTTCTGGCCGGCGATGGCCAGCGCCTCGGCGACGGTCGGCAAGCGCATGCTCGCCGTGGCACATGTCGAGATCGCCACGGATTGCGTGAACTGCGCGCCCTGGTCGGAGAAGCCGCGCTGGATGCGGTCCCACTGCAAGCCACTCAGGGTGTCCGTCACGAGATTGGAACCCGTCGTCGTCGTGTAACGGTCGGTCAGGTTGCAGCAGGTCGGCGAGTTGTACACCTCGAATTCGTACAGCGAGTAGCCGTAGTCCGTCGCACGGGCGAGGCCCTGCATGCGGACATAGCGTCCCGTGACGGCCTTGTCGAAGGTGACGTCCTCGGTACCGCCGATGCTCGTATCGGTGTGATAGGCGACGTGCGTATCGAAACCGGTGTTCGGATCATCCGAATATTGGATCTCGTACGAACTGGCATGCGCGTTCTCCCACTTCAGCACGACGCGGTTGAAGGTGCGCGAGGCACCGAGATCCACCGTGATGAACGCTTTGTCGTCGCCGATCTTCGAACCCCAGCGCGTGGTCTCGTCACCGTCGACGGCTTGCCACGCCGCCGTGCCCTGCGGATTTTCGACTTCGGAGGCGAGCGTCGCCTTTTCACGCGCCAGGTTCGCGCCCGGCGGGGCCAGGGTGAGCTTGGCGGAGGTAGTCGCCGCCGTGCCGGTGATGTTGCTCACCGATACGGTGTACGTGCCGACGTCGCCTGGCTGCACCGACGGGATCGTCAGCGTCGGCAGGTCGTCGCCGACCGGCGTACCGTCGTGCGACCACTTGTAGTGGAACGGCGAGGTACCGGCCACCAGCGTGGATGCATCGAAGATGGCCGGCTGGCCGGGGTTGGCGCGAACGTCGGCCATCGTTCCGGTGATCACCGGCGGACGCGCCGCGTTCACGGTGAGCGGAGCGGTGATCGACGGCACGGAACTGCCGAAATTGCTGACGACCACGGAGTAACCGACGTTGTTATCGGCCACGCTCAGCGTCGGCGTGTCATAGGTCGGGTTCGTCGCACCCGGAATAGGTGCGTTGTTCTTCATCCACTGATAGGCCAGCGTCGGCGATCCCGATGCCGCGACCTGGAAGTGGGCGCTCTGGCCCTCGTCCACATTTTGCGGCAGCGGCTGGGCCGAGATCACGACCTGGCTGAAGGGGAATACCTTGAGCGTGGCCGGCGCCGATGCCTGGTCCGGTCCCTGGCCATGAACGACGACGGAGTACGTGGAACCGTCATCCGCCAGCGTCGTCGCCGGGGTGGTGTAGCTCGCACCCGTCGCACCCGGGATCTCAACGCCGTTCTTCTTCCACGTAAAGGTCAGCGGCGGAGCGCCGGAGGCCGTCACCGAGAACCGTCCGGAGTCGCCGGCGGTGATCTGTTGGCCGATCGGTTGCGCGATGATGGCCGGCGGGCCGGAGACGGTCGGCGCGGCCGGCACGTCGACGATGTCGAACGTGGCGGACCCCGCCAGGAGACCCGGTGCCGAAGCCGTGATCGTGACCTTGCCGGCCGCGAACTTCGAGCGCAACGCGATCTTCTGCAAGCCGCCTTCGAACTGCAGTTCATGCGAACCCGGCGAGTGGTAGCTGTGCAGCGGCTCCGGAATGTAGACGCCCGGGTTGGCCGGCTGCTCGCCCGGCTGGAGGCCGGCGCTGTAGTCGACATACTGCTGGGTGCCACCCTGGTAGGTGACGATGTCCGCACCGGACACCACGTCGAACGTCACCTTCTGCGACGCGTCCGGCACGACGACGCCGTCGGCATCGACCACCTTGGCGACGATGAAGGCGGCATCCGAGCCGTTCGCGGTCACCTGGAAGCGCGTGCCATCCGGCTTCACCACCGCCGGCACCACGTCCAGTTCGATATGGTCGGCCGCGCCCGCGGTCGTCACCGTATCGGCCACGGCGTTGCCGCTGTCGTCGGTACGCACGTTGCCCACCGCGTCCAGGCACTGGGCCGTCGCGCTGCCCTTCTGCCACGTTACGTTCCAGTGGACCTGGCCCGGCAGCTTCGTCGTCATCTGCGCCTTGTCGGAGCCGACGATCTTGCCGGTCGATTCGTCCGTCGCGCCGTTCTCGGCGTTATAGGACGCCTCGTCGATCGTGTCCCAGGTGTTGGGCGTCTGGTCGAGTCCCTGCGGCACCCCGTTGATCAGCAAGCGAACCTTCGGGCAATTGCTGAACGCGTTGACCTGGATGTCGCCAGCGCGATTCCAGTGATGCGCCAGCTTGACGACCGGACGGAGTTCGTAAGGCACCCACACCGATTCGTAGATGTAGTACAGCATGCGTGGGAAACGGTTCGCGTCGGTCATCGACGCGTTGTTGCCACGCACGTTGTGACGGAACGCCTTGATCGGATTTCCGTCGGGGTGGTTCGCGATGTTGCCGTTCGCGTCGCGCTGGTAGACCCAATGGGTACCGTCTTCGAGGCCTTCGACCATCTCGATGACTTCGCCCGGGGTATCGGACATGTACCACTGCGCCATGCCGAACGTGCCCACCTTGCGCGCCTGCGAATACGGCACGAGGTAGTTCAGGGCGAAAGCCAGCTCATGGTCGTACGAATGGCGTAGCGTGCCCGGCCCCCAGTATTCCGCGCCCCATGCGGGCTTGTTCGGGAATTCCGTGGAATGCAGGTAGGTCTCGCAACCCGCCTTCGAGCAGCTGAGAATGTCGCCGTTGGCGGCATCGGGTGTGCGGTCGGCCGCGGCGCGAGGGGCGATGTTGTCCCACGAACGCGCCAGCGCACGAAGTTCCACCGCGAAGGGCGTGAACATCGCACCGTTATCGTGTTCCCAGGCCAGGATCGACGGATGGCTGCGGTCGCGGATCACGATGTCGCGGTGGACCTCGCGCTTGATCGTCCACATGTCGTTGCAGGCCTTGTCACCCGCGGCGCAGGGATTGGCGAAGCCGTTCTCGCCATCGCCGCTGGGCTGCACGATGAACACGCCCAACGCATCGGCCGCCTCGACGAACTCGGGACTCGACGGGGAGTGACCCGGACGCCAGAGATTGCCACCACCGGCGGCAAGCTGCTGCAGGTCGCGCCACTGCTGTTCCTCGGGCACCGAGGAACCCAGCGCCGGATAATCGTAACGGCCGGAACCGCCCCACATGTACTGTTTCTTCCCGTTGACGTACGGGAAGTCCTTGTCCCACGTGATGGTGCGGATACCGAGCGTGCTCTGCTTCGCATCCACCACGACGCCGTCGATGCTGACCGTATGCAGCACCTTGTAGAGATACGGCTTGCCGTCCAGGCTGTTGTTCGGGTACCAGAGCGTGGGATGCGGGACCGTCAGCGTTTCGTCGAAAACCGGCGTCTGGTCGCCGGGAACGAAGTTCGGCGCGAGCGTCTTCTGCTGCTGGTCCGACGCGACGACGTTACCCTGCGCGTCGACGATCTGAGTGGTCAGGATGACCGACTTCGGATCTTTCGTCTCGTTCACGACATTGGTCTGTACGCGAACGGTGGCGGTGCTGTGGTCGGCGGCGATGCTCTGGGTGCCGACGTACGTGCCCCATGTGTTCTGGCCGGCGTAGACGTTCTCCGGAATATGCACGAAGTTCGTCACGTGCAGTTTTACCGGGCGGAACAGGCCGGCTTCCGCCTGGCCGAAACGGAACGAGCCGGAGAATCCGGGATCCTCGAAGAAGCCGCCGCCGCTGCGGCTGACCTTGACCGCCAGCACGTCGGTGCCATCGAACTTCATGAGCGGCGTCAGGTCGACGATATGTGGCAGGAAGCCGATGACGTGGGTGGCGTTCTCGTCCGGCTGGCCCGCCTGGTTGAGCACGCCCGTGCCGTGGATGAACTGGCCGTTGAGGTACACACGGTCACCCGTGTGCGCACCCTCGAACTCGACCATCACCTTCTTGCCAGCGAACTTCGCCGAGTCGGTCAGCTTGACGCGATACCAGCTGGTCTCGCCGTCCAGGCTGCCCTGTCCGCCGCCGGACTCCTGGTTGATGAAGGTGGTGAAGTCGTTGGCCGCGTGCGGGATGCCGACGGTCAGCCAGCTACTGTCGTTGAATGTCGGGTTGGCCCCGTCGTCGCCATTGGGCACCGGCGCGTACACCACCGGGTCGTTTGGATTGACGATGGCCTGTTTGGTGTACTTCCAGGGCCGTGCGCCGAGGTTGATGTCCTGCCGGTCCGACGGCGCGAGCGTGACGGCTTGTGCCGTCGCGGTTACGCCGACGAACGCCAGGGCGAGCAAGGCACGGAGCCTCGCCCGCCTTTGCGTACTGCCGGGTGATGTGGGTTGTCGTGTCATTGAAGCGGGGTCCCCTGTTTGTGCCGCGTGGGAACAGCGCGATGCTCGACGCGCACGACGCCATGAGCCGGCGAACATGCCGCCGGCTGCCTGGTCGTTCTGCGGTGAGTGGACTGTCAACCCTGATGCCGGTCTGTGCGAGCCCCTGCTGCTCTACCGGGTTTAGCCATCCATACGCTGTCTGCGCGGATCATCCGCCTGCGTAATGACAGTCACAATACCAAATAGGGTTACCTATCCCTAAACATCGACCATACGCTCGCGTTCCGTGACATGCGTCCGATTTAACGAAAGTGGATAGGTTTGGACAAGACGGCTTTTCAGCGTCGAGGCAGGGGAGCCGCCGGGCGTCACCCTGGTCGCTAAGTCCTCGTCCGGCCTACGCCTCCCTGCGGAATCGCTCCCAGGGCGACGCCCGACGACTCCCCTCCGAAGCGTGAGGTAGCTCAGTGGAAAGCGGAGCGGATGTGGATGACGGGGTAAGCGCATACGAACGTACTATCTGGTTTCGCCGGCGCATTCTCGAGAAAAAAGACAACGGCTTTTCAAGATGCGTGGAAGGAGCAACGCAAGCGCGCCATGACTTCATCAGATGCGAGTCGATGAACGAAAGCCAGCCGACCTAAGCAATGGTGGAAATCACTAGCAACGTCACGCCGCTCGCCTTGCGATCCACCGCGCCGTCCGGAGGGGAGTCGTCGGGTGCCGCTCTCTGAGCGATTCCGCAGGGAGGCGAAGGCCGGACGAGGACTTAGCGAACGAGAACGGCACCCGGCGGCTCCCCTGCCTCGACACGCAAAAAAACGCGATGGCGAAGCCGAGCCGAGCCGAGGCAAGATCAGGCCGCGGTGCCTCCGACCGTCATGCCGTCGACCCGCAGGGTCGGCTGACCCACGCCGACCGGCACGCTCTGGCCGTCCTTGCCGCACACGCCCACGCCTTCGTCGAGCGCGAGGTCGTTGCCGATCATCGACACGCGCGTGAGCACGTCGGGGCCCGAGCCGACCAGCGTGGCGCCCTTCACCGGACGCGTGACCTTGCCGTCTTCGATGAGGTACGCCTCGCTCGCGGAGAAGACGAACTTGCCGTTGGTGATGTCCACCTGCCCGCCACCGAAGTTCACCGCGTAGATGCCGCGCTTCACCGAGCGGATGATCTCTTCTGGCTCATGGTTGCCTGCGAGCATGTACGTGTTCGTCATGCGCGGCATCGGCAATTGCGCGAACGATTCGCGGCGGCCGTTACCCGTGGACTTCACGCCCATGAGGCGCGCATTGAGCTTGTCCTGCATGTAGCCCTTGAGGATGCCGTTCTCGATCAGCGTGGTGCACTCGGTGGGCGTGCCTTCGTCGTCGATGCTCAACGAGCCGCGCCGGCCCGGCAACGTGCCGTCGTCAACCACGGTGACGCCCTCGGCCGCCACGCGCTGGCCGATGCGCCCTGCGAACGCGGAGCTGCCCTTGCGGTTGAAGTCGCCTTCGAGTCCATGACCGATGGCCTCGTGCAGCAGGATGCCCGGCCAGCCCGGGCCGAGCACGACCGTCATGCTGCCCGCCGGGGCGTCCACGGCTTCCAGGTTGACCAGCGCCTGGCGCACGGCTTCGGCGGCGAACGCATGGGCGCGGCCGTTCTCGATCAGTTCCCGATAACCGTAGCGGCCACCGCCACCGGCGTGTCCCTGCTCGCGACGGCCGCTCTGCTCGGCGATCACCTGCACGTTCAGGCGTACGAGGGGGCGCACGTCGGCGGCCAGCGTGCCGTCGGAACCGGCGACAAGGATCGTGTCCATCGTCGCCGCCAGGCTTACCACCACCTGCTTCACCCGCGGATCGCGCGACCGCGCGTACGCATCCACCTCGCGCAGGAGCGCGATTTTCTCTTCGTTGGGCAGGCTCTCCACCGGATCGATCGCCGGGTACAACCCACGGCCGGTGGCGATCGCCAGCGGCTTGCCAGCGCCTGCGCCGCCCTGGGCGATGGCACGCGCGGCGCGCGAAGCCTCCAGCAGCTGCGGCAGGACGATTTCATCCGAATACGAGAAGCCGGTCTTCTCGCCGGAGATGGCCCGTACACCGACGCCTTGCTCGATCGAATGGCTACCGTCCTTCACGATGCCTTCCTCCAGCACCCAGGACTCGCTGCGCGAGTGCTGGAAATACAGGTCCGCGGCATCGATCGAGGGGCCCATGAGCTGGGAAAACACCCGGTCCAGGTCGTTGGAGGCAAGGCCGCCCGGCGTGAGCAGGCGACGTTCGGCGAGGGAAATCAGGGAATCCATCTGGGCAGCCGGTAGGGAAAGCGGGAGGCCCTTTATCTGGGGCCGAGGGTGCCCAGCTTAAACCCCGCCGCCTTTGTCGTGAATGGTAGGATGTGGCGGGCTTGACGGATAAGGATGCTCCATGAGCGAGGGAAGAAAGCGGGCATTCGCCCGGCGGTTGGCCAAGGCGCCGATAGACCGCGCCGAGTCCGTGGTCGACGAGACGCGCGACTTGCTGAAGCGGAGCGGCGAACTAGATCCTCGCAAGGCGATGGTCAGTACGGCTATCGCGCTCTCACTCGGCGTGCTGTCCCTGCTGGCCGTCCTGGCCTTTCACTTTCCGCAGTACCTCACGACACCGGACCTCAGGCACAAGTACTCCGTGGACGTGCTGCGCCAGATACTTCTGGGTGGCCTCCTGGTGGCGGGAGGCCTGTCGCTGGCCAACGTCGTGCTGGGACGCAAACGCAATCTGAACATCGCCGCGTTCCTGCTGGTGCTCGTCGCCGTCGTGCTGGGTGGGTCCCGCGTGCCCGTGGGCAATTTCCCTGCGCACACACCTTACATCGGGCTCGACTGGTTCATCCTCGACCTGCTCGGGTCGACGGTATTGTTCGTGATCATCGAGAAACTGTTCCCGTTGTATCGCGGGCAGACGCTGTTCCGATTCGAATGGCAAACCGACATGAAGCACTTCGCCGTGAACCATTTCATCGTCGGCCTCGCGCTGCTGATCGTGAACTTCCTTATTCACCACGCCTTCGGCTGGCTGGTGAACAGCGAGTTCCAACGCATGATCGCGAGCATCTGGTTCGTGCCACAGCTGCTGCTATGCGTATTGGTGGCGGACCTGGCCCAGTACTGGACACACCGCGCTTATCACGAAGTCCCTTTCCTCTGGCGGTTTCATGCCGTGCACCACAGCGTGAAGACGATGGACTGGCTGGCGGGGTCGCGCCAACACATGCTGGAATTGATCGTCACGCGCGTGCTAGTTCTTGCGCCCCTCTATGTTCTCGGCTTCAGCGAGGCGGTGATGAATGCATACATCATCGTCGTAGGCTTCCAGGCCGTGTTCAATCATGCCAACGTTCACCTGCCATGGGGACCTTTGAAATTCGTCCTCGTCACCCCGGACTTCCACCATTGGCATCACGCGTCGGATGACGAGGCGATCGACAAGAACTACGCGGCGCACTATGCCTTCCTCGATCACATCTTCGGCACCGCTGTGAGATCGACGAAGCGGTTTCCGGAGAAATATGGCGTCGTCGGCGATTACATGCCCGACGGCTTCGTTTCCCAACAGTTATTTCCGTTCCGGCGGCAGAAGCGCTGAGGACGATCAGGTCCTTTCGGAAGAAGGACGACGTTTCGATGAAGGGGCCTCCACGGAAAGCTCCGCCCACGGCACGATCGCCGCGAGTGCTTCCGCCATTCGTGGCCTGGTCATCTCACGATCGTAGTCAGCCTGCAGTCCTGTCCAGAATTCGTCGGACATGCCGAAGAAGCGCGAAAGGCGAAGTCCCGTGTCCGCGGTGACGGCACGTTTGCCCGCGATGATTTCACCGATCCTCAACGAGCTACGATACTATTCGCAATGATTTTACCGGTCTGCCAGCGCGCGGCGCTGGCAGGGGTCAGCGCGCTTCGGGCGAAGTCGACGGGTCGCCCTTGTCGATCGGCGTGAAGACAGGCTTATCCCAGCTGCCGGTGACGTGGTAACGCTTGCGCGCCGCCTGGTTGAGTCCCCTGCCGAGGATGCCCTGCACGGCGAGGCCCGCCGCCGCACCCACCGGACCGCCCGCGAGGGCGCCCACGACCGGAAGGCTGCTACCGAGGTGCGGAACGACCAGCACCTCCTGGTCGTAGTCGCGCGCCTTGAGTCCCGCGCGGCCAGTGATCGTGATCTCCGCGGCGGGTGCGCGGATCTTCAGGTTCTGCGTGGTGGCGTTGCCATCGGCGAAACGGAAATCGCCCGCGATCGAATCGAAGGCGAAGCCCTTGCCCAGGACGTCTCCGAAATCCAGCGACAGGCGCCGCGGAAGTTCGGTCACCGAGACGAGGCCGAACAGCCGGCCCACGCCGGGCTGCACTTCGAGGATGCGTCCATTGGCGACATCGACCCTGAGGGTGCCGTCCATGTTCGCCAGCGCCAGTGCCGAAGGACCACCGGGCCACGCCGCGTCCAGCCGTGCCTCGGCGCGGCCACCCTGCAAGATGCCGGCGAAGCCGAGCGCATCGAACATGCGTGCGACGTCTTCGGAAGCGAAGTCCATCGACAGGTGGGTACGGCTGCGCTTCTCGTCGCCGTTCCAGTCACCGGTGGCGGTGATCTGAATGTTCTTCGACTGCGCCCTCAACTGGTCGATGTGCATGCCTTCGTCGGTCGGCCAGGTTTCCAGCCGTGCCTCGCCGAGGCGCGCCTTGCCCAGGCGCATGTCGGTCACTTGCAGGTGCAACGGCGGCAGGCTCGAAGGAGCGACGCCGGCTTCGTTCGCGTCGGGCGGTTTCTGCGCCTGCGCCGGATTGCCTTTCGCCTCTTCCGCCTTCGTCACGGTGGCGGCCGTGGCCGTGGCGGCACCCGCGGCGGCCTTGCCTTTCTTCGCCGCGTCGGCCGCGTCGTCGGCGGCGGGCCACCAGAGGCGATCCATCCGCGCGGTGATGCCCCGGCGGCGCAGTTCATCGTTCGGCACGGTCATCTGGCCGACCATGGCGTCGCTCTCCACGCGCAATGACAATGCCTGCGGACCGGGACGGGCAACGAGATGCATGTTGGCGAAATGCTGACCGAAGACCTCGCCGTCGTCCGCGCTCACGTCCAGCGCCGACAAGCCAGGCCCGCTGCCGCCCGTGGAAAGACCGACCACGTACTGGACCCAGCCGGATACGTCGAGCTTCGGAGCGTGACCGCCGATAAGATAACCCTGCGCGGGCATCGCCGCCGGCGCCGTGGTGCCGAGATTGAATGCCGCGGCGATGGGCACCGTGTCCGTCGGCAGCCGCAGCCGCCCGCGTACCACGTCACCCAACGCGACATCCAGACGCGCACCGTCCACGGGAAGTCCGACGCGTACCGAGAGCGGCGTGGCGGTGTTCGCCGGTTTCTTCACTGGGACGGGCATCGTCAGTTCCACGCCTCGCAGGTCGGAATCGACGCGCAGCGTCTGCGCGGTGGCGTCGCCCTGCCCCGTCTTGCTCAGGTCGAAGCCGATGCGGAACGTGCCGCGTCCCTTCGCGACGTCGCCCAGCCATTTCAGGTTCTCGAAATCACCGACCATTTCACCGACCGTGAAGGCGCCCGTGAGTGATGCATCGACGATCTTCGCCGGATCGCCGGTGGCACCCGCGATAGCGACGTCGAGGTCGGCGGGTTGTCCGCGATACGCGGTCTTCAGGCCTTTCGCCGAGAAGCCCGTGCCATCGAACGTCATCGGGCCGGTGATCTTGTCGAGGCGCAACTTCCATGCGTCGGCGACGAGATCCGCGTCCTTGATGGTGGCCTTGCCTTCCAGCGTGAAGTCCTTCGCGCTCTTCAAGGGCATCAGCAGGTTGAAGCCGAACTCGCCGGTGCCACCAAGCTTCATCGCGTCGAGCGCCTCGCGACTGCGGCTGGCTACCGGGCTGTTCTTGATGAAGTCGAGATAGCTGCCGCCGGTGCCCGCGCCACTCACCTTCAGGTCGAGGATGCCGTCGGCGAAATCGGGAATGGCCGCCGACGCGGAACTCACCGCGTTGCCGAGCGAATGCCCTTCGGTCGCTTCGACGTACATGCCATTGCCGATGAAATTGGCGACGGCGGCGACGCCCTCGGCGCGTGGCCAGCCCGTGCCGTAGTCGAGCACGAGATCGGCGATCGCGGCACGTGCCTCGAAGCGCCCTTCCTGGTTCTTGAATGGGAACTCGCGCAGGTTGCCGCGAAGCAGCGCCGAGCCGCCCTCGATGCGGCCGGACACGAGGCCGCGGTTGAGCCAGTTCTGTGCACCTTCGGACATCGAATGGATCGGCCAGAACAGCTTGGCGGCAGGCACCTCGCCTTCCCCGAGCGCGACGTACATGTCCACGAAGGGCCCCGTATCGGCGGCAGGCAGAACCAACTCGCCGCGCACCTGCCCACCGTACCCCTCGCCGCGGAAATCCAGCGGATCGACGCCCACGTGCCAATCGACGTCGTCCTTGTACACCGCGATATCGCCGCCGAGGGAGGCCATGACGAACGGTTTGCGGAACACCCCCGTGGCGTCGATCGTGGTGGCCTGCTTCGGCAGGCTGAGGGCCAGCGCCTCGCCATCGCCGAACACCTCGCCCTTCAAGGAAGACACGCCAGGCAGGCCGCCACTGGCGTCGATGCCCAGGCCGGAGAAGGTGGCATGCGCGAAGCTCATGCCATCGACGGAGTTCCAGTCGGCACGGAGCTGGTCGAAGCGTCCACGCGGATGCCCTTCGCCCAACCATCGCGCGAGCGACGGCGACACCTGGGGCAAGACACCCGCCCACGGAAGCAGGGGTGCCAAGTCGAGCGTGCGTCCCACCAGGGTACCGTCGCTGCGTTCGCCGGATGTGCGCAGCACGAGGGCGACGTCGCTGCCGTCGTTCCCCGCCCAATCGATGCGCTGTCCGCCAGCGGTGCGGTGCAAATCGACGATGCCATGCAGGCCCGCGGTGCGCACCGTGCGTGCGGGGCCGCGGATGGCGAGGTTGTCGAGGTCTAGCCGGGACGTCGCGCGCACCACGTGCGCATCCCGCCAGTCGAGCCAGGTTTCGAAACGTCCCTTGCCGCCAGCCAGGGCGTAGCCGTTGGCGTCGAAATCGCCGGTGAGCGCCGCGAAGTCGACATCGGCGCCCTTGACGTAAATGCGTCCGCTCGACCCGTCGTCGGCGAAGCGGCCGGCGGCGCTCAACAGTCCACTGACACGCTCGCGACGCAAGGTCCCGCCGAAACGTATCGTCCGGCCTTGCAGGCTGATCCGCAGCTGGTCGGCCACCAGGCCGTAGTGCCGCTGCGACGTGTCGTCGGCGATGTCCAGGTGCAGGTTGCCCAGCCAGAGGTCGGCCGAAAGGTTCCCCAGCGACACCTTCTGGGTGCCACCGCCGGCGCCGAAACCGTCGATGCTCCAGCGTCCGTCGACCGCGCGGCGCAAACCGAGGCGCAGGTCGCTCAGGCGCAGGTTGATGAGGTGCCGCGACGGCAGCACGAATGCGCCGAAGTCGAGCTTCACCGCCGCCTGCGGAAGGTGCAGGGGCTCACCGCCTTCCGTGGGCGCGATGGTGACGTCGCGCATCACGAACAACGGGCCGGAAGGTCGCCAGAAACCTTCCAGCGACGCGAACCGCACCGGACGGTGCAGGCGGTCGCTAAGTAGCGTCGCCACCCGCTCCGGATAACGCGCCGCCAGCGGCAGCAACAGCTGGCCAAGCGCCATCACGATCGCGAGGGCGACCAGCAGGCTCGCGACCAGACCCAGGATGAAGAACCGCAGGCGTCGTGCGCGATGGCGCCAGTGTGGGTTCACCGGCCCGGGGTCCGGCGGTGCGCGCCGGGTTCAGAGGAGGACGACATCGAACTGTTCCTGCGAATAATGCTCTTCCGCCTGAAAGCGGATGCTCTTGGCGATGAATTCTTCCAGTTCCGCGACCGCCGCGGATTCTTCTTCCAGGATGCGGCCCACCACTTTGGGGCTGGCCATCACGAGGAGTTTCTGTGCGTTGAACTGGCGCACCGCGCGGGTGATCTCGCGGAATATCTCGTAGATCACCGTCTCGGCGGTTTTCAGCGTGCCCCGCCCGCTGCACGCCGGGCACGGCTCGCACAACTGCCGCTCCAGGCTTTCGGTGGTGCGCTTGCGGGTCATCTCGACCAGGCCCAGGGCTGACATCGGATAGACCGTGGTCTTCGCATGGTCCTTCGCCAGGCCCTTCTCGAGCATGCGCAACACCTGCCGCTTGTGCTCGTCGTCGATCATGTCGATGAAGTCGATGATGATGATGCCGCCGAGGTTGCGCAGCCGCAGCTGGCGCGCCGCCGCCTGCGCCGCCTCGAGGTTCGTGCGGTACACGGTTTCCTCGAGGTTGCGGCTACCGAGGTAACCGCCCGTGTTGACATCGATGGTGGTCATCGCTTCGGTCTGGTCGACGATCAGGTAGCCGCCGGATTTCAGCGGTACTTCCTTGCGCAGTGCGCGCTGGATCTCGTCCTCCACGCCGTAGAGATCGAAGATCGGACGCTCGCCCGCGTAATGCTCGATGCGGTCCGACAGCACCGGCATGAACTTATGCACGAACTTGACCGTCTTCTCGTAGGTTTCGCGTGAATCCACGCGCACCTTCTCGATGCCGTCGTTGAGCGAATCGCGCAGTGAGCGAAGCGGCAGCGAGAGTTCCTCGTAGACGCGTTCGCCGACCTTGGCCTTCTGGATGTTTTCCTGAACGACTCGCCAGACCTTGCCGAGGTAAGTCACGTCGAACGCGAGCGATTCCTCCGACTGGCCTTCCGCGTTGGTGCGCACGATGTAGCCCAGGTGGTTTTCGCCGATCAGCGGATTGAGGATGTCCTTAAGGCGCTGGCGCTCGGTTTCCTCCTCGATGCGCACGGACACGCCCAGCGTGCGCGAATGCGGCAACAGGACCAGGTAGCGCGACGGAATCGACAGGTGCGTGGAAAGCCGGGCGCCCTTGCTGCCGATCGGATCCTTGACCACCTGCACGACGATTTCCTGGCCTTCGTGGACCAGCTCGGAAATCGACGGTACTGGGCCATGGCCGTTACCCTTGCCCTCGACGGGCGCGTCGGTCGGCGGAAGAGGCGCCCGCACGATATCGGAGGCGTGCAGGAACGCCGCGCGCTCCAGTCCGATCTCAACGAACACGGCCTGCATGCCCGGCATCACGCGCTGGACGCGGCCTTTGTAAACATTGCCCACGTAGCCGCGCTTCTGCGCACGCTCCACGTGGACTTCCTGGAGCATGCCGTTCTCGACGATAGCCACCCGCGTCTCACGCGGCGTGACATTGATCAGTATTTCCTCGCTCACCGGCGCCCCTTTTCCTTGAGTCATCGTGCTTTATAGCCCGCGCGTCGACAGCCTGTCACTGACCGTGGAGGAGCTGGAAGGTTTCGAACAAGGGCAACCCCATGACACCGGAGTAACTGCCCGAAAGATGTTCCACGAAAGCCGCCGCGGCGCCTTGAATCGCATAGGCGCCGGCCTTGCCGAAACACTCGCCGGTGGCCACGTAGGCCGCGATGGCACGCCCGGAGAGGGGCGCGAAGCGTACCGTCGATACCGACACCGCCTGCCGTTCCCCGCCGGCCGCCACCAGCCATACGGTCGAGAGCACCCGATGCTCGCGTCCGGCTAGGCGGCCGAGCATGGCCACGGCGTCCGCGGCGTCACGCGGCTTGCCGAAGACTTCGTCGCCGAGTACCACCTCGGTGTCGGCGCCCAGCACCCGTGCGCCCGGTTCGTCCCTCACGCGCGCGAATCCCGTCCGCGCCTTGTCCCGCGCCACGCGTGACACATAGGCATCCGCCGGCTCGCCAGGTTCGCGGATCTCCTCCACGTCCACCTCGAGGATCCGGTGGTCTTCGCCGATCTGGGCCAGGAGTTCGCGGCGGCGGGGCGATTGCGAGGCCAGGTACAGCACGGCGATTCCTTCAGGCGCGGTGATAGGGATGGCCGGCCACGAGTGTCATGGCGCGGTAGAGCTGCTCGGCCAGCACGAGGCGAACGAGCATGTGTGGCAATGTCAGCGGCCCGAGCGACCAGGTCTGGTCCGCACGCGCCAGTACCTCGGGGGCGTGGCCGTCAGGGCCGCCGATGAGGAAGGCGACATCGCGCCCGCCCATGCGCCATTGTTCGAGTTGGCGTCCGAGATCTTCACTGGTCCATGCCTTGCCGCGTCCGTCGAGTGCGACGACGTGGATGTCACGGGGCAAGGTCGCGAGGATGGCCGCGCCTTCCTCGAGCGTCGCCCGCGCGTCGTCGCGGCCCTTGCCGCGCGCACCGGGCTTGATTTCGACCAGTTCGAGGGGAAAGTCGTGGGACAGCCGCTTCCGGTATTCGGCGAAGCCTTCGGCCACCCAGGCCGGCATGCGCTCGCCGACGGCGATGAGGCGAGCCCGCACGGCGGGCTCAGGCGTTCGCGGCTTC
Source organism: Luteibacter sp. W1I16 (assembly GCF_050434905.1). Taxonomy (NCBI): domain Bacteria; kingdom Pseudomonadati; phylum Pseudomonadota; class Gammaproteobacteria; order Lysobacterales; family Rhodanobacteraceae; genus Luteibacter; species Luteibacter sp. W1I16. The sequence goes on along the minus strand of NZ_JBNDJJ010000001.1, from coordinate 3,346,505 downwards.
GGCGCCGTCGTCGCCGACGGTCCAGAGGCGCTCCAGGCCGTAGAATTCGCGGATGCGCGGCATCATCACGTGGACGATGATGTCGCCGAGGTCGACCAGGACCCATTCGGCTTCGGTCTGGCCTTCGACGCCCAGTGGCATCACGCCTGCTTCCTTGGCGAATTTGATGACTTCGTCGGCGATCGACTTGACGTGGCGGGCCGAGGTGCCCGACGCGATGAACAGGATGTCTGCGATGGAGGTCTTGCCACGGACATCGATTTCACGGACGTCCTTGGCCTTGAGGTCTTCGAGGGCGGCAACCACACGCTGGCGCAGGTGTTCGTTGCTGACGGCGGACTTGGCCTTGCGGGATGCGGTCGAACTCAAGATGCGGGAACCTCGTACGGCGGAATGCCGGGTTTGTGGCGAGTATAACCCCCGGGGGTACGGGCTGCGTCAAATGCCTGGGCAGGTAAAAAGCATCGCCGACAGGGTCGGCTCCCACCAGAGCAGGCAGCGGTGCCCCGGTGGGAGCCGATCCTATCGGCGATGCTCTTGTGGGAAGCCGACTTGTCGGCGATCAGCGCCCGAGAGAGCGGTACGGCGCCAGCAAGGCCTCATCATCGAAGCACGCCGAAGGCATCAGGAAACGCGGTTCGCCACCCGCCGCGAACGACTCGCGGATCGCCGTCGCCGCGATGTCCAGCGGCGTGATCGCGATATCGACCACCTGCCCGGCTGGCCCCTGCAAACGCTCCACCCGGCGCCCGGCAATGAAAGCCGCCAGTTCGCCCGATGGCTGATGAAGGGTTCCGGGTCGCGTCAGCACGCCCACGTGGGCGAACGCGAACAGGTCCCGCCAGAGATGCCAGGAAGCCAGGCCGGCAAACGCGTCGGCCCCCACCAGTAGCACCAATGGCCGCTCCGCGCCGATATCGGCACGCAGGGAAGCCAGCGTGTCGACCGTGTAGGAGGGTCCGTCGCGATCCAGTTCGCGTGTGTCGAGCGTGAGCCGGTCCTGCCCATCCAGCGCCGCGCGCAGCAAGGCGACACGGCCGCTGGCGTCGGCGACCGGAGGTGGCCGGTGAGGCGGCGTACGCGCGGGCACCAGACGCACTTCGGCATCGAGCGCTTCGGCGGCCTCCCACGCGGCCCGCAAATGGCCGTGATGAACCGGGTCGAAGGTGCCTCCGAGGACGGCGAGCGGGCGTGGCGCGCTCATGCGAACACGGTGGCCGCGCGGGGCTCGGCGATGGCGGCGATGAGCCGCTCGGCTTCCAGCCAGGGATCGCCTAGTTCGCGCCCCTTGGCCATGCGATCGATACGCGCGGCCCGGGCGAGGCAGGCCATCCAATGCTCGCGCGGCGCGCGGCGCAGCGCCTTGCGGAACAACTGCTCACGCGCGGGCCAGAGACGCTCTGCCTTGGCCTGCGCGCCGAAGTCACGGGCATTGGCCAGGCGCATGGCAAGCTGCAACTGGTTGACCAGCCAGCCCATGAGCGCGATGAGTTCGTCGCCTTCCGCACGCAATCCGGCAAGGATGCGCAAGGCCCGTCCGCCGTCACCCGCGAAAGCCGCATCAGTGAGCTTGAACGCGTCGTAGCGGGCGCTGTCCGCGACCAGGCTTTCCAGTGTCGCGGCGTCGAGCCGCTGGTCACCCGCCAGGACGACGAGCTTGTCGACCTCCTGCGCGGCGGCAAGCAAGTTGCCCTCGACGCGTTCGGCCAGCATCGCCACGGCGTCGGGAGTGGCCTTCACGCCGCGCGAAGCGAGCCGCGCACCGATCCACTGTGTCCATTCGTTCGGTCGCGGAGCATTGAACACGACCTGGATGCCGCCCTGGTCGACCGTCCTGGTCCATACCGCCTCGTGCTTGCTGCTCCACTCGGTGGCGGTGATCAGCAAGGTCGTGTCCGGCGGCGGATTGGCCACGAATTCCGAGATCGCCGCGCCACCGTCCTTGCCCGCGCGGCCGCCAGCGAGGCGCAGGTCGAGCAGGCGCTGGGTCGCGAACAGCGACAGCCCCGCCGAAGCGCGGGCCAGGTCGTCCCAGTCGAAGCGGCTATCCGCCTCCAGCACCTCGCGCTCGGCGTAGCCGAGCCGGCGCGCCATGGCGCGCACGGCATCGGCCGCTTCCAGCACGAGCAGTTCCTCGCCGGCCAGCAGATAGACCGGCGCCATGCGGTCGCCCGCGAGGTGCTTCTGCCACTGACCGGGATTGAAGGGCACGCCGCGGGCTCAGTTCGAGGTGGCGGGCGCCTGCGCGGGCGCCGCCATGGCCGGATGCGCGCCAGCCGCCTGCAAGCGGAACAGGATCGCCTGGACCATGTCGCCGATGAGGCTGCGCTGCAGCTCTTCGGTCTGGCTCGCGGTGCCGATGGTGTTGGTCGCGTCGTAGCTGAATTCTCGCGACATATCGACCGCCTGCGAGGGGATGATCACCGTGCCGTCGCCAGCTTTCGCGTTGAAATCCACGTGGTAGCGCACGGCGTACTCGGTGACGCGCGCGGTGCCGCTCACGGTCAGCGAATCGGTGCGGAAGGTGTTCGAGGTGACGGCCAGCTCCGCCGCATCGATCGAGGGCTTGTCCACGATGGTCACGTCGGAATTTTCCAGCGCCCGGGTGAGCTCGCGTTCCAGCTTGCCGCCACCGGACACCGTGAGGTGGATCTTCTTCATCCCCGGGGGCAACGCCGCGCTCTGGCGCAGATGGAAGCCGCAGGCACTGACCAGGACCGCGATGGAGACCAGCGCGGCGATGCGAAGCGAACGAAGGAGGTTCGGGCTCATGGTTATCCTGCGACGATGTTGACGATCTTGCCGGGCACGACGATCACCTTGCGCACGGTCTGGCCTTCGAGCATGCGGGCCACGTTGGGTTCGGCCCGCGCCATGGCTTCCGCCTCGTCCTTCGAGGCCGATGCCGGCACCTCGATGGTAGCGCGAAGTTTGCCGTTCACCTGCACCGCGTAGGTCAGCGAGTCACGGACCAGCGCGGCCGGGTCCACTTGCGGCCAGCCGGCATCCTCGACCAGGGACTCGCCGTGGCCGAGCAGCTGCCACAGCGCATGGGCGATGTGTGGGGTGAACGGGTTGATCAGCTGGACGATGGCCGTGAAGGCTTCCTGGCGCAAGGCCTTGCCCTGGATGCTGGCGTCGTCGAACTTGCCCAGTGCGTTCAGCAGTTCCATCAGGGCGGCGATCGCCGTATTGAAGGACTGGCGGCGGCCGATGTCGTCGCTAACCTTCTGGATCGTCTCGTGCAGCTGGCGGCGCAACGTCTTGCGCGCGGCGTCGCCCGATGCGTCATCGCCCGATGCGACGGACACGGCATGCGTGCTGACATCGCGCCAGAGGCGGCGCAGGAACCGCGCCATGCCTTCGACGCCCGCTTCGTTCCACTCCAGCGACTGGTCCGGCGGCGCGGCGAACATCGAGAACAGGCGCACGGTGTCCGCGCCGTACTTCTCCACCATCGACTGCGGGTCCACGCCGTTGTTCTTCGACTTGGACATCTTCTCCACGCCGCCGATCTCCACCGGCTTGCCGTCCGCGCGCAGCACCGCGCCGACGATGCGTGCGCGATCGTCGCGCTGCACGTCGACATCGGCCGGATTGAACCAGGTGCTGGACCCGTCGGTTTCCTTACGGAAGTACGTCTCGGCGATCACCATGCCCTGGCAGAGCAGGTTCGTCGCGGGCTCGTCGCTGTCCACCAGCCCTTCGTCGCGCATGAGCTTGTGATAGAAGCGGAAATACAGCAGGTGCAGGATCGCGTGCTCGATGCCGCCGATGTACTGGTCGACGGGCGTCCAGTACTTGGCGCGTTCGTCTACCTGACCGTTCGCACCGGGACTCGTGTAGCGCGCGTAGTACCAGCTCGATTCCATGAAGGTATCGAAGGTGTCGGTCTCACGCTCGGCGTCGCCACCGCACGTCGGGCAGGTGGTCTTGCGCCATGCCGGATCGGCCTTGATCGGCGACTGCACGCCGGAGAAGGCCACATCTTCCGGCAGCACCACCGGCAGCTGGTCTTCGGGCACCGGCACGGCGCCACACGACGGGCAATGGATCACCGGGATCGGGCAGCCCCAGTAACGCTGGCGGCTGACGCCCCAGTCGCGGATACGCCAGTTGACCCGGCGCTCGCCGCGCCCGGCGGCCTCGAGTTTCGCGGCGATGGCATCGAACGCCGCCTTGAATTCCAGTCCGTCGAATTCGCCCGAGTTGATCAGGGTGCCGTAGTCGGTATACGCGCCGGCGGTCTGGATGTCGTTCTCGAAGGTCTTGATCGTCTCGACCGCGGCCGACGACTGGTAGGCATCCGAGGAACCACCATCCAGCGCGTTCTGCACTGTGTCGGTGCCTTCGGCGGCGAGATCGCGCTTCAGTTCCGCCACCGCGTCGACGACGCCACGGTCGACCACCACCATCTTGATCGGCAGGGAATATTTCTGGGCGAACTCCCAGTCGCGCTGGTCATGTCCGGGCACGGCCATCACGGCGCCGGTGCCGTAGCCCATCAGCACGAAGTTGGCGACCCATACGGGCACCTTTTCACCGGTGAGCGGATGCGTGGCGTCGATGCCGGTGTAGTAACCGCGCTTCTCCAGTGTTTCCAGTTCGGCCTCGGACACGCCGCCGGCCTTGCAGCTTTCGATGAAGGCGGACAGGCCGGAGTTACCCTCGGCCGCGCGCGTCGCGATCGGATGCTCGGCCGCCACCGCCACGTAGGACACTCCCATCAAGGTGTCCGGACGCGTGGTGAACACCGTGAGCGGTTCGTCCTGGCCGTCCACGTCGAAGGTGATCTCGAGGCCTTCTGAACGGCCCAGCCAGTTGCGCTGCATGGTCTTGACCGCATCGGGCCAGCCCGGCAACGCGTCGAGGCCGTCGAGCAACTCCTGCGCATAGGCGGTGATCTTCAGGAACCACTGCGGGATCTCGCGCTTCTCGACCACCGCGCCGGAGCGCCAGCCCCGGCCGTCGATGACCTGCTCGTTCGCCAGCACGGTCTGGTCGACCGGATCCCAATTCACGACGCTGTTCTTGCGGTACACCAGGCCTTTCTTCATCAGCCGGGTGAACATCTGCTGCTCCCAGCGGTAGTACTCGGGCTTGCAGGTGGTGACCTCTCGGGTCCAGTCGTACGCGAAACCCATGCGCTTCAACTGCTCGCGCATGTGCTCGATGTTCTTGTAGGTCCACTTCGCCGGCGCCGTGTTGTTCTTGATCGCGGCGTTCTCGGCCGGGAGGCCGAAAGCATCCCAGCCCATCGGCTGGAGCACGTTCTTGCCCTGCTGGCGCTGGAAGCGGCTGATCACGTCGCCGATGGTGTAGTTGCGCACGTGGCCCATGTGCAGGGCACCGGAAGGGTACGGCAGCATCGAAAGGCAGTAGTACTTCGGCCTGGACGTGTCTTCCGTGACCTCGAAGGCGCGGGTTTCGTTCCAGAAGCGCTGGGCGGCCGTCTCGATGACGTCCGGGGCGTAACCGCCCTGCTCGCGCGTGCCCTGATCGTGGGTGTCCTGCATGGTGTTCGGTACCAATGGAATGCTCGGTTGGCCGCAGGGGAAAGCGCGGCGGTCAATCGCGGGAGACTATCCCACGGGGCCCTTCGGGCCAAGTGTTGAGGCCACCCCACAGATGGAAGCCTGGTGGGAGCCGACCCTGTCGGCGATCCAGCGGCAGCGGGCCAGGTCATCGCAAGCACCCATCGCCGACAGGGTCGGCTCCCACCGGGGCGGCTCCCACCTTGATCGGCTTATTGGCAGGGAGGGGTTTGCCCGGCGGCCACGGCGCGCACGGCCGCGGCGACCTGGTCGGCCACCTTGCCCAGGGCGCGCTGGTGGGCTTCCACGAGGCTGTCGTACGTCGAGCCGGCCGGCTCGGCGACACGCGACGCGCAGTTCGCCCCGGCGCGATCGGCGCCACGCACGGACCAGGAGGCTTCCAGCGTGGCGTAGCCGCCCACTTCCGAATCGAACCGGCGAACGTCGAGCCGCACGCCGACGACCCGGGCGTCCTTCGCCCGAGGCAACCCATGCACGTCGTGCGTCCCCAGCCGCGCCGCCAGGTCGGCAGACAATGCGCCGCGGATCTCGTCGCCCAGCGGCGAAGCCCAACGTTCGCCATCGAGTACGGCGATGCCACTGGCGCCCTGGCGCAGCACCAGCGCCGGCTGGTCGACCTGCGGCGGCACGGCCACCGGCTGCACGTCGATGACGAAGGCGGCGGACGCGGCCGGCATGGGCGCCGACGGTGGAACCAGCGTGTGGAAATGGGTCGGCGCGGAGGCGCAGGCGGCCAGCGAGCCGACAAATATGGCGGCACCGGCGAGACGGAGGGTATGCGTCATGGCTGTTCTTCCTTGCCCTGCTTCGTGGACGGCGGGGTGCTGATCTTCGGCGGCGCGTCGGCGCCACGGCCGCGCAACAGCGCTTCCGGATGCCGTCCCAGGTAATCGGTGAAGGCGCGGACCGAACGCACGGTGCGTTGCAATTCCTCGAGCGTGTTGGCGATGTTCTGCTGCAAGGGCGAATTCTCGGACAGGGCGTCGTTGGCCGTACCGACGGTCCGGTTCACGCCCTGCAAGGTCTTCTTCGCTTCGGGCAGGAGATCGCCGTTGACCTGCTTCAGGGTGCCGTGAAGCTCCTTCAGGCTACCGTCGAGGTTCTTGCCGATCGAGTCGAACGGGATCTTCTCGACCTTGTCGACGATGCTGGAAAGCTGTTCTTGCAGGTGGTCGAAATCGCCCGGCGTCGTCGGCACCTCCACCGGTTTGGCCTTCTCGTCGAACGCGACCTTCGGCGCCTTCGGATCGAAGTCGAGCGCGATGTAGAGCTGGCCGGTGAGCAGGTTGCCGGTGCGCGCCTGCGCACGCAGTCCGTGCGCGACCAGGCCGCCCATGATCCGCGGGAACAGGCTGTCCTCATCGCCACCGACCGCCTTGGCCAGCTTCTCGTTGGCCTGGCCCAGGCGCTGCGGATAGACCAGCGCGCCCACGATGACCGGGAAGGTCTTCGTCTTCGGGTCGTAGTCGAGGTTCACGGAGACCACGCGGCCGACCTTCACGCCCAGCAGTTCGACCGGCGCGTCGACCGTGAGGCCGCGCAGCGAGTGCTCGAAATGCATGCGGATGTAACGCGGCTTGCCGTCCGGCGGCGCCAGCGCCGTGGCCTGGTCGTTGAACAGGGTGTACTCCGCCATTTCCGGGGCGGGCGCCTCGTCGTGCGGTCCCGGAGGATCCTGGAACGCGACGCCGCCGGCGATCACCGTGGCCAGCGATTGCGTGTTCATCTTGAGACCATCGGCGCCCAGCGAGACGTCGACGCCGCTGGCGTTCCAGAAGCGCGTGTCCTTGCCCACGAAGCGGTCGTTGGGCCCGTCGATGAAGAGTTGCAACGACACGCCCTTGCCATCCTTGTCCAGTTCGTACGACACGATCCGGCCGACCTGGATGCGCCGGTAGTACACGGGCGAGCCGATATCCAGCGAGCCGAGGTCGGAGGAATGCAGGACGAAACGCCGCCCGGGCGCCCCGTGGGTCACCGCCGGCGGCGTTTCCAGGCCGGTGAAGTCGCTCTGCTCCTCGTCGGAGTCGCCGGCGTCCGCACCGATGAAAGCGCCCGAGAGCAAGGTATCGATGCCGGATACGCCGCTGGCGCCGATGCGCGGGCGCACCACCCAGTAACGGGTGCCCTTGGTGGCGAAGGCGCTGGCGTCCTTCTCCAGGTCGATCATGACCGTGATGTGCGTGCGGTCACGCGACAGGCGCATCGTCGTGACCTTGCCGATCACGACGTTCTTGTACTTGACCTGGGTCTTGCCCGCCTCGATGCCCTCGGCGGTGAGGAAGGTCACGGTGATCCGCGGGCCGGCCGACGTGTAGTGGTTGACCAGCAGCGAGATGCCCACCAGCGCGGCCACGATGGGCACCAGCCAGATCAGCGAGAAGCCCAGCTTCGACCGGCGCACCACCGGCTGCGGCAGGTCTTCCGGGGGAGGCGTGTTTCCTACGTTGGTGTCGCTCATTGCGATTTCCTGTTGTCCCAGATCAGGCGGGGATCGAAGCTCATGGCCGATAGCATCGTCAGTACGACGACCACGCCGAAATAGACCACGCCGGGCAAGGGCTCGACGCGGCTGAGGATCTTGAAGTGGACCAGGGCTGACAGGATCGCGACGACGAACACGTCGAGCATCGACCAGTATCCGACCAGCTCCACGAAGCGGTACAACCGCGCCCGCTGCTTCGCCACGAACCCGCTGGAGCGCTGCACGGAGACCAGCAGGTAACCCATGATGATGAACTTCAGCATGGGCACGACGATGCTCGCCGTGAAGACGATGACCGCAAGCCCGGGCGAACCCGCGCGCCACAGCTCCACGATGCCACTGAGGATCGTGTTGTCATCCCTGGATGAAAGGCTCTGCGTGCGCATGATCGGGAACACGTTCGCGGGGATGTAGAAGATCGCCGCGGCGACCAGCAGGGCCCAGGCACGACCGATGCTGCCGCGCTTGCGCACATGCAGGGAGTTACCGCAGCGCGGGCAGTGCGCGTGGGGATCGTCCGTGTACGCCGTGACCAGCCGGCACACGTGGCAGGACATCATGCCCAGGTCGGCGGCACGCGGTGGCGCATTCATGCCTTCGCCTCCCGCGTGATGTCCCAGAGCTGGCGCGGGTCGTGACTGGAGAACAACGTGACCAGCAAGGTGAGGAAACCGAACGCCCAGATGCCCGGCCCCGGCACCACGTCGAAATAGGTATGCGCCTTGACCACCGCGACGAGGGTACCGAGCATGAACACCTCGATCATGCTCCAGGGCTTGACCCTCACGAGCGCGGACATGGCCTGCGCGAATCCCGGCGCACGGCGCCCGTCGCGGGCGAACCACAGTACCCAGCCGAAGATCAGGATCTGGCTGAGCGGAAAGAAGAACAGGGTCATGGCGCTGAGGAAGGCGACCACTTGCGCGCCGTCGTTCCACATGGCGATCACCGCGCCCCATAACGTCGTGGCCGCGGTCATCCCGGACAGGCCGAGGGTCACGATAGGCGAGACGTTGGCGATGACGAAGACGATGAAGGCGGCGACGATGAGGGCGAACTGCGCCTCGACGCCGATCCACTGGTGCCGTTCCAGCACGGCGCCGCAAACGGAGCAGTCGGCCACCTCGCCACGCGCGAGCGAGCGCCTCCGGTAGACGGAGTCGCAGTGTTCGCAGACGATCAGGTCGTGGGCGTTATGCATGCCTTCCCGGCGGTTCGAGGCCGCACCGGCCCGCGCCATATGATCGCAAATCCGCGTAAACGGCGCATGACGGGGTGCGTAGGACTACTCCTAAAACCGCCAGAGGGCTTGATATGCTCCCGTCCTTCCCCGACTTACGGGGCATCGACATCTCGTTCCAGGAGCCTTCCGTGAGCAGCGCCCAGACCCGCAGTGAACATGTCTTCGACGCGACCACGGCCGGTTTCGAGAACGACGTCATCAAGGCGTCGCTCGAAACCCCGGTCCTGGTCGACCTGTGGGCTGAATGGTGCGGCCCCTGCAAATCGCTCGGCCCGATCCTGGAAAAGCTGGCCGCCGACTACAACGGCGCCTTCCGACTGGCCAAGATCGACGTGGACGCCGAGCAGCAGCTGGCGGCCATGTTCGGCGTCCGCAGCATCCCCACGGTCGTCCTCATCAGCGGCGGCCAGGTGGTCGACGGCTTCGCGGGTGCGCTGCCGGAAGGCCAGATCCGCGAATTCCTCAGCCGTCACGGCGTGCAACCTGCCGAGGCGGGCGAGGAAGACGCCCCCGCGGCACCGGCCGAAACCGCTGAAGAGGCGATCAACCGCCTGCAACAGGCCATCGCAGCCGAGCCCGACCGTGCCGAACTGAAGCTGGACCTCGCGCTGGCGCTGATGCGCGCGGGCCGCGTGGAACCCGCCCAGGCGGAACTCGACGCCCTGCCCGCCAATCTGGCGACCGACGCACGCGCGGTACGCCTGCGCAGCCAGCTCGAGCTGGCCCGCGCGCTGGCCGGCGCGCCGTCGCTCGCGGAGCTGCAGGCGCGCGTGCAGGCGAACGATACGGACTGGGAAGCGCGCGACCTGCTCGGCGTGCGCCTGTTGATCGAAGGCGATGTGCCGGGCGGGCTCGACCAGTTCCTCGACGTCCTCAAGCGCCAGCGCGACTGGAACGACGGGCAGGCGAAGAAGCGCCTGCTCGCGGCCTTCGCGACGATCGACGACGCGGCGCTGGTGAGCGCCTACCGGCGCAAGATGGCGTCGCTGCTGTTCTGATCAGCGGCGCTTGCGCCGCACGTAGAGTTGCTTGCGTACCGTGGCGACGAGCTCGCCGGATGCCGTGCGGATATCGGTGTCGAACCAGCGCAGGCACTTTTCGCCGCTCGCGGTAGCGGCGCGGAGCTCGTCGAGCAACGATTCCTCGACGCGGAATTCCGCGTAGACATCTTCCCTGCCGGGCGCGACGAAGCGGATCTCGCCCGCCTGGTCCCATACGATGTATTCGTTGCCGAGGCTCTTGAGCACCATGATCATCCAGAACGGATCGGTCATGGAAAACAGGTTGCCACCGAATTGCGTGCGCACGTAGTTGCGGTTGTACCAGGCGAGTTTCAGGCGCACTTTCGCATAGCGGTAATCGTCCATCCGCACCACGCGGATTCCCGTGAACAGGAAGGGTGGCCAGGCGTTGAGGATGCGCCGCAGGGTGGATGCTTTCATGGGATTCGCAGGAATGTCGGGCGAATCCATGCTACTGGCGCGCCTCCGGCGCGCGAAGTCCCCCGTTTCAAACGCCGCGCCCGATGCATGACCTATGGCACAGGTCACCCACCGGCTCGCCGCCGACCATCGAAGGCTGACACTCGCCAGGGGATCCGAGCCATGCGCCAATCGCTCCGCCGCGCCACCCTCGCCGCCGCCGTCGCTTCGGCGATGGCCTTTTCCGCATCCCAGGCTGTCGCCGCCGACCTTCCCGTGGCCGCCGACCAGCCCTACCCCGGCAACCTGACGCTGCACGTCGATCTCTCCGACGCCTCGCGCCATCTCTATCACGTGCGCGAGACGATCCCGGTCAACGCGGGCCACGCCATCCTCTACTACCCGAAGTGGATTCCCGGCGTGCATGGGCCCTCCGGGCCGCTCACCAACGTGGCCGGCTTCATCATCACCGCGAACGGCAAGCGCCTTCCGTGGCGCCGCGACCTGAAGGAGATGTACGCGTTCCATGTGGACGTGCCCGCCGGCGTGGATAAGCTCGAGCTTTCCTTCGAGTACCTGGCGCCGGCCACACCGAACTACATACCGCTGTCGTTCAACGAAGTGGCCTTCTATCCGGCAGGCCACTACACCAGCCGTATCACGGTCGAGCCGAGCGTGAAGCTGCCCGCCGGGTGGAAGTTCGCCTCGGCCCTCGAAACGGCGTCGCAATCGGGCGACGAGGTGACGTTCAAGCCGGTGAGTTTCGAGAACCTGGTGGATTCGCCGCTGATGACGGGCAAGTACTTCACCCGCATCGACCTCGCGCCAGGGCAGGACACGAAGGTGCACCTCAACATCACCGGCGATACGGCCGCCGGCGTCAAGGCGACCGAAGAGCAGATCGCCAAACAGCGGGCGCTCGTGGTGCAGGCGAACAAGCTCTTTGGCGCGCACCATTACGCGCATTACGATTTCCTGTTGGTGACTTCGGATCACACGAACCATTTCGGGCTGGAGCACCACCAGTCCAGCGACGACCGCCTCTTCGCGAACTTCCTCACCGATCCCGACGTGAACGTCGCGGCGGGTACCTTGTTGCCGCACGAATACATCCATTCGTGGAACGGCAAGTTCCGCCGCCCCGCCGACCTCTGGACGCCCACCTTCACCGAACCGATGCAGGACGACCTGCTCTGGGTTTACGAAGGCCTCACCGATTACTGGGCGGGCGTGCTCACCGCGCGCTCGGGCATCTGGACCACCGACCAATGGCGCGATTCGCTCGCCGCGATCGCCGCCGACATGTCGGCGCGCACCGGCCGTTCGTGGCGCTCGTTGCAGGACACCGCGGACGGTATTCCGCTGTCGTCGCGCGGCGGAAGCCCGGGTTGGGGAAACCTGCGCCGCGGCTCCGACTATTATCCGGAAGGCCAGATGCTGTGGCTCGACGTCGACACGAAGATCCGCGACCTCTCCGGTGGCAAGCACAGCCTGGATGAATTCGCCCGCGCGTTCTATGGCATGGACAACGGAAGCTACGTTCCCAAGACGTATACCTTCGACGACGTGATCGCCACCCTCAACGGTATCCAGCCCTACGACTGGGCGAGCTTCCTGCGCCAGCGCCTCGACTACACGGGCGACACCCTGCCCGAACACGGCATCGAAGGTGGCGGCTGGAAACTGGTGTACGACGAGAAGCCCACGGCGTTCGCCAAGACGGCGGAGAAACTCCGCAAGACCGTCAACCTCGCCTACTCACTCGGCATCCAGGTGTCGGACAAGGGCGTGGTGACGGATTCGCAGTGGGACGGCGTCGCCGCGAAGGCGGGTCTCGTTCCCGGTGTCACCCTGGTCGCCGTGAACGGCAAGGATTATTCGGCCCAGGTATTGAAGGACGCCGTGACCGCGGCCAAGTCCGGCACCGCGCCCATCCAGTTCCTGATCAAGGATATCGACGACTACCGCACTGTCGGCGTCGATTACCACGGCGGCTTGAAATATCCGCACCTGGTGCGCGGCGAAGGCAAGGACCTCATCGGGGCGATCGCCACGCCGAAGAAGTAAGGGCCTTCCTGATATGTCAGGGCCTTGCGGGGCCGATTTTGTGGGAGCCGACCTTGTCGGCGATCCCGCGGCAGCGGGCCAGGTTACGACAAGCACCCATCGCCGACAAAGTCGGCTCCCACAGGTCTGTTCCTAATCCGACGGGTGTGTTCCAAGTCCCACAGGTGTATTCCTGACTTGTCTACCCGATGCTGTGGTGGGAAGCCGCTTCAGCGGCGATGGGTGCTTGTCGTAACCTGGCCCGCTGCCGCGGGATCGCCGACAAGGTCGGCTCCCACGAAGTGAGCTCCCACCACGGCCCCTGCTTCCTCAGTCTGCTTCGCGTGCCGTCTCGAACAGGAACCACACGCGACGCTCGGTCTCGTCGATCCAGTTCTCGATGAGGCTCGCCGTGGCGACGTCGGAATACTCGTCGCACACGCCGTGAGTCTCGCGCAGCGAGGCGGCCAGGGCGAGGTTGTCCTCACGCAGTTCCGCAAGCATGTCCTGCGGCGTGACGAAATCGGCATCGTTGTCGGAAAGGCGCTGCAGGCGCGCGATGTGCCCGATCGAGCGGATCGTGGTGCCGCCGATCTTGCGCACACGCTCGGCGATATCGTCGGTGGTGGCGAAGATCTGCGAGGCCTGCTCGTCGAGCAGCAGGTGCAGGTCGCGGAAGCGCGGGCCGGACATATGCCAGTGGAAATTCTTCGTCTTCAGGTACAGGGCGAAGGTGTCGGCGAGCAACGCGTTCAGCGCGCCCGTGATATCGCGCGTCGCGTCGGCGCCGAGGCCGGTACGCGTGTTCAAGGCGGCCTTGCGCAGCTTCTTGGTCGCTTCGGGGTTTTTCATCGTGGCTGACTCCGCGTGATTGGACCCTTCAAGGATGCGCCGATCGGCTTCGTCGCGCTTGAATGAAACGCGCTCGCGATTCAGGCCACCGGAAGGGCCACGACGACGCGCAATCCGGGGCCGCCTTCACGGTCCAGCAATTCGATCGTGGCTCCGTGCAACTCGACCGCCCGCTTCACGATGGACAATCCCAGCCCGTAACCCTCACCTTGCGTATCCACGCCGCGCTGGAAACGCGTGAACATGGCGGTCCTGCGCTCCACGGGGATACCCGGGCCGTCGTCGACCACCTCGATGACCGCCTGCCCTTGCACGTGCCGAATCGACAATTCGACATGCCCCCCGTGTGGTACGTGGCGGAAAGCGTTCTCCAGCAGGTTACGGATCAACGCCCCGAGGGCGACGCCGTAGCCGTCGACGAAGAGATGGTCGGGCAACCCGATGCTCAGTTCCACGCCGCCGGCACCGATCACGGCCGACATCTCCTCGACCACGTCCAGCGCGATGTCCTTCAGGTCCACGCGGCTGCGCGGCCCCGAGGCGGCACCGGCCTCGAGCCGGGCCAGGGCAAGCAGCTGCTCGGTGCGCCGCGCCAGCGAGACCAGGCACTCGCGCGCGGCTTCCAGCGCGGCCTGGGCCTCGTCCGGCTGCGCCGAGGCCATCGCGTCCTCCAGGTTGATCATGGTCGAGGCCAGTGGCGTGCGCAGTTCATGGGCGACATCGGCACTGAATTGCCGTTCGCGTTCCAGCGCTCCTTCCAGCCGCTCGATCTGCTCGTTGAGCGCCGCCAGCACGGGCCTCAGTTCGAGGGGCGCATCCGGCAGGTGGATCGGCTCGCGACTGCCTGGTTCGCGACGGGCCAGTGCGCCCGCCAGCGCCTCGAGTGGCCCCAGTCCCCTGCGGATCGCCCAGCCGACCAGCAGCGCCAGCAATGGCAGGCCGAGGAAGGTCGGCAGGCCGTGTTCGAGCCATAGCGCGCGCGTGATCTCATGCCGGCTGTCGTAGCGCTCACCGGCACGGATGGTCACGCCCTCCCCTTCCATGATCAGGGTGAACATGCGCCATTTGTACTTGCCCTTGTGGATATCCTCGAACGCGCCGTCCGGCGACGAGGTCTCGGGCACGGCCGCCAGGTTTTCCGTGGCGAGCAGCAACGTGCCGTCCCGGTCGAACACCTGGAACCCCACTTCCGACTCGAAGGTGCGGCCCTGTACCGTCAGCTCCTGCGGATGGTTGGACACGCTCGGCACGAGCAGGCGAGCCGAGCGTTGTTCGCGCAGCTGATCCACGCCGATACGGCCGACCAGGACTTCCAGCGTGCGCGCGGCCTGGGCAAGCCTGCCATCGGAAAGCTCGTCCACTTCTTCGAGCGTGTGCTTCGCGCTGAGAATGCCCAGCGGCAACAGGACCGCCGCCAGCACCAGGACGATCAACATCAGCAGGCGCGTACGGAGGCTCGGCGCGCTCACTGCGGTTCCCGCGGCACCATGTAGCCGAATCCGCGCACGGTCTGGATCGCGCTGTGGCTCAGTTTGCGGCGCAGCGAGTGCACCAGCACCTCCAGCGCGCTCGAACTCATCACGTTGTCGGGGCCGTAGAGGGAATTCTCCAGCGACTCGCGACGGACGATCCGCCCCGCCCGCTCCATCAGGGCTTGCAGCAGGGCGAATTCGCGCCGGGTGAGGTCCACACGCTCCCCGTGCCAGGTCACGTCGAAGGTTCCCAGGTCGAGGCTCAACTCGCCTGCTTCGAGGCGATTCACCGCCTCGCCACGCGCTCGCCGCGCCAACGATCGGATACGCGCGGCCAGTTCGTCCAGGTGGAAGGGCTTGATCAGGTAATCGTCGGCCCCGGCGTCGAGCACGCGGATGCGCGAATCCAGCGCGTCGCGGGCGGACATCACGATGACCGGCGTCTTCACCCGGAGGCGCCGCGCCTCGGTCAGCACGTCCATGCCGTCCTTGCCGGGCAACCCCAGGTCCAGCAGGACCAGGTCGGCATCGTGGTCGCGCAAGGCGCGCAACGCCTCGTTGCCGTCCCGGAACCAGCTGACAGAGTAAGCCAGCCGCTCCAAAGCCCGGCGGATCGCCTCGCCGAGTTGGACGTCGTCTTCGACAAGGATGATGTGCAAGGCGAAGCCCCGGTGTCCGATAGGTGCCGATTATCCTTGCGGCGAGCTTAGCGCGTCCTTAGACATCACCGGTGGGAGCCGGCCCTGGTGGGAGCCGACCCTGTCGGCGATCCCGCGATAGTGGGCCAGATTATGGCAAGCACCCATCGCCGACAGGGTCGGCTCCCACCGGGGGCGGCTCCCACCAGGGCAGACCTTCCGCGATGAAGTGAAAAAATCACACAATGGGGAACTCCCCCGCCGGACGGTTCCATGCTCGCGATGCCCGCACGCCTCCTCCTCGCCCTGATCGCGGTGACCCCGATGACGATCCATGCGAAAGACACCTGGACCACACCCGCCGAAGCGTCCGCGTTCCGCACCACGCCGTCCTACGCGGAGACCCAGGCCTTCCTGCGCCGGCTCGCCCGGGCCGCCCCGGACACGATCCGGCTGGAGACCTTCGGCACGACGCCGGAAGGCCGGCCGATGACGGTGGTGATCGCGGCGAAGGATGGCGACCTCACCCCGGAGCGGGCACGCGCGGCGGGCAAGCCCATCGTGCTGCTCCAGGCGGGCATCCATCCCGGCGAGATCGAGGGCAAGGACGCCGGCCTGATGCTGCTGCGCGACTTCGCCACCATGAACCGCCTGCCCCACCTGCTCGACCACGCGGTACTCGTCTACATTCCCGTCTACAGCGTCGACGGCCACGAGAATTCCGGACCGTACTTCCGCATCAATCAGAACGGGCCCGCCGAGATGGGCTTTCGCGGCCAGTCGCAGTACCTCAATCTCAACCGCGACTACGTCAAGGCCGACGCGCCGGAAACGCGTGCCTGGCTCGGCCTCTGGAACACCTGGCGGCCCGACCTTCTCATCGATATCCACACCACCGACGGCGCCGACTACCAGTACGACCTCACCTGGTACGCGGAGGACCCGCATAAGCTCCCGCCGTCGATCGCCGCGTGGCAGAAGACCGCGTACGAAGAGAGCGCGATCCCGGCCTACGAACGGCTCGGCCACCTCGCGGCGCCCTACCTCGAGTTCCGCGACGGCCGCGACATCACCAAGGGGATCGAGAATTTCGGCTCCGGACCGCGTTTTTCCACGGGCTACGCCGCGATCCGCAATCGTGCAGGGCTGCTGATCGAGACGCACATGCTGAAGTCGTACGAAGTGCGTGTCCGCGCGACTTACGACGTCGTGCGCAGCGTGCTCGATCACGTGAACAAGGACCCCGCCGCCCTGTTGAAGGCATCGAGGGATGCCGACGCGTGGGCGGCCTCGCTCTCGGCGAAACCCGGCGCGACCTTGCCGGTGACCTTCAAGGAAGATCCGGCCCCCAAACCGTTCACCCTCAAGGGTTATGCCTTCACGCAGACCAGGAGCGATATCTCCGGCGATCTCTGGGTACGCTACGACCCGGCTACGAAAAAGAACTACGACATCCAGAGCTGGAACGGTCTCCTGCCGGACGTGGCGGCGCCGCTGCCCGCCGCGTGGGCGATTCCCGCGCAGTGGACCGCCCTGATCGAGCGGCTGGACATCCATGGCATTCCTTACACGCGCACCGCGACCGCCGTCCGCGTGGACGCCGACGCCGACCAGCTCTCGCAGCCGAAGTGGGCGGACAAACCCTTCGAAGGCCATCACATGCTCCGCGATGCCGCCATCGCGACCATGAAGGAAAACGTCGAACTTCCCGCCGGCACCGTCATCGTCCGCTCCGACAACGCCGACGCCATCCTCGCGCTCAACCTGCTCGACGCCCGTGCGCCGGATTCCATGTTGCGCTGGGGCTACCTCAACGCGATCTTCGAACCCAAGGAATACGGCGAACCGCGTGTCGTGGAAGCCCTG
Source organism: Luteibacter sp. W1I16 (assembly GCF_050434905.1). NCBI lineage: Bacteria > Pseudomonadati > Pseudomonadota > Gammaproteobacteria > Lysobacterales > Rhodanobacteraceae > Luteibacter > Luteibacter sp. W1I16. Next base: position 3,328,927 of record NZ_JBNDJJ010000001.1, on the reverse strand, counting down.
GCGCGCAAGATGATCGCGGAGGATCCGGCGCTGAAGACGGACTTCGAAGCAAGGCTCAAGAACGATCCCGCTTTCGCGGCGAGTCCGCGTGCACGACTATCGTTCTTCTTCGAGCGCAGCCCGTGGTACACCGTGCAGAAGGTCGGCGCGTATCCGGTGCTGCGCCTGGACGACGCGGCGGTGAAGACCTTGCCCACCGCCACGTCGGCACACACAGGAAGCTAGGATCTGGCGCCGGTCGCGCGCATCAAGCCACCACCTCGAAAGGACGCATCATCTCGTTGGCCTCGTGCTCGGCGAGATGGCAGTGCCAGGCGTAGCGCCCGGCGTATCCATCGAAGGTGGCGACAATGCGCGTGATCATGCCCGGGTAGACCTGCACCACGTCCTTCCATCCGCGCTCGTGCACGGGCGGCTCCTGTGCCGGCCCCACGTAGCGGATGGTCTTCTTCGCCACGTACTCGTCCACGTCGAAGGGCCGGCGGTCGAGGATCTGGAAGCGCACCAGGTGCAGGTGGACCGGATGCGTGTCCTCGGTGAGGTTCACCAGGTTCCACGACTCCGTCGCGCCCAGCTTCACCGATTCCGTCACCGGATCGTGCCAGCGCTTGCCGTTGAGCAACATCAACATCGGCGTGGCCACGCAGTCACTGTATTCGTCGAGCGTGAGCTCGCGCGACTTCGATGCCGATGCCTCGGTCACGCGTGGCAGGTCGCGGAGCACATCGGGAACGCGGCTGTCGTCGCGTACCTGCCCTTGTCCCACGGCGAAACGCATCAGTGGCAAGGCATCGTTCATCAGTTCCACCGCGCCGCCGCGCAGCGCCGAGAAATCCACGACGACATCCAGCCGTTCACCGGGCGCCATGAAGACCGACGTCATGGTGGCCGGCGCGGCGAGCAAACCCTGGTCGGAACCGATGACCTGGAACGGACGTCCATCGCGGAAGCGCAGGTGATAGAAGCGCCCGTTCGCCGCGTTCAGCACGCGCAACCGATAACGGCGCGGCTGGACGTCCGCGCGAGGAAGGATGGCGCCATTGACCAGCGTCAGGTTGCCGAATACTTCCGGCACCCAGGGCGCGTTGGCGTCCCCCGAATCGGGATAGTAGAGACTGCCGTCGGTACGCAGCAGCCGGTCGGCCAGCACCAGCGGCAACTCCTGTTCGCCGGATGGCAATCCCAGCGAAAGCTCGTGCTCGTCGCGCAGCAGGTACAGACCCATCAACCCGGCGTACATGTTGAGCCGGTTGATACCCATCGCATGGTCGTGATACCAGAGCGTGGCGGCGTCCTGCGTGTTGGGGTAATGGTGCCGGCGCGACTTCCCGGGCACATACCAGTCCTCCGGATAACCATCGTCCTTGCGTGGAACCTTCGCACCGTGGAGATGCACGATGGCGCGTACTTCGGGTTTGTCGGCCTCCGCGCCACAGATGGCGTGGTCCACCGGCAGGAAGTGACGCGCCGGCAGCGCGTTTTCCCACACCACGTCGAAAGGCTGTCCCTTGCGAGCCTCGATGGTGGGTCCCGGATAATGACCTCCATAGGTCCACAGCGTGGTCGGCGGCAAGTCGCGATGCAGTACCTGCGCCGTCTCGGCCATGCGCACCCGCAACGGCCTGGTGGCATCCGCGCGCAACACCGGCGGCATGGGCAACACGTCGACGAAAGGCGCGAGCCGGGCTGGATCGACGAGCCCCGGCATACGCGTGGCATCGCCCATGGCGTGCATGCAAAGGCTGTTGCCCACCTGCCCCGCCGTCGCCTGCATCGCGCGCATGTCGTGCGCGAACAGCCGCGACGGGATCCAACCCGCCGCGGCCATCCATCCCGCCGTCGTCAGGAATCGACGGCGATCAACCATGCCCACCGTTCCCGAAAGGCCAGTATGGCCAGCCACCCGGATGCTTCGGCTGGCCCGTCGACTCGTCGAGAATCAGCTTGCGTTCGAACAGGCGCGGCAGGAAGAAATCGAACATGCCATCGAGACGGCCGGCCTGCGCGTCGGTCGATCCGCCGCCGATGCGCCGGCTGTCGAGCCAGTTGTCCTCGATGAAACGCGTGATCGAGCTCTGGTCGGTCACCGAATGGTCGACCATGTTCTCGCGAGCCCACGGCGAGATCACGAGCAGCGGCAGACGCGGCCCGAAGCCGCAACGGCCCTGCGCCGGCGTTTTACCGTCGAGACCGGGCAAGGTGCCGCGGCCGTTGCACACGCCCGCGCCGTCGAGCGCGTCGGTGCTTCCCTTCGAGCCGTTCATGCGCGGTGGCTGCTGGTGGTCGTACCAGCCATCGGAATCGTCGTACGCGATGACGACCGCCGTGTCGCGCCACTCGCCGCTTTGCTGGAGGGCGTTCATCACGTGGACGACGAAGGCTTGCTCGTCGATGGGATCGGAGTAACCGGCGTGACCGTCCTGGTAGGCGGGCGCCTTGAGGAAGCTCACCGCCGGCAGGTTGCCCGTGTCGAGCGCGTCGTAGAAATCCTCGATGTCGTACTGGTGGTTTGCCTGGTCGGTCTTGCCGATGGCCGCGATGGAGGAAGGACGTTCATGCGTCAGGTTGGCCGTCGAGGGGTAATACTGGAACGGCGCATGGTGCGGGCTGTAATCGTTGGAGCTGGCATGGGTCACGGTCGACAAGGTGCGGCGCGTGCAGCCGGTGCTGCCGTCGGGATTGCTGCGAGTCAGGTCGAAGCCGCCCTGGAACCAGCCCCAGGTGATGTCGCGCTCGTTGAGCAGGTCGCCGATGTTGCGGCCGCCCATGGTCGCCTGGTTGGCCGTGGGCGAGGAGCAGACGTCGCCGAGCGGATCGGGGTCGCCGATCATCGTCAGCCCGCCGTTGCCGTCGTCGGTCTCGGCACCGGTTCCGTTGAGCGTGGCGACGACGCCGTTGGTCTGGCCCGCGATCAGGTTGATCGCGCCCGGCGAGGACGGGCCGAAACCGGTGCCATAGCTGTTGTCGCTCATGGCGAAGTTCTGCGCGTAGTTCCACAACGCGGTCACGGTGTTGCCGTCGTAGTAGCCCATCACCTGGCCCTTGCCTTCCTGCGTGGCGTCACCGCCCGGCAGGGCTTCGCCGCGACCGGTGTACAGCGGGAAGAGATCCATCTTGCCGCCGTCGAAGGCGCGTTGCTCGGAGGTATAGCCGTGGTCCTGGTCGGCCGTGGCGGCCTGGGCGCGGGCGAGGCGGAAGGGGTTGATGGCGGCGTCGCCGTTGCCGGCGTTGGCGGCCGTCGGATTGGCGGTGAGCAAGGCGTGGCTGAGGCCGTTCACCGGCGGTGTGAACGGCCGCGCGTAAAAGGCCGGCTCGCCGGCCGGGTTGGCGGCGAAGGGGTAGGTACCGAAGTAGTGATCGAAAGAAACGTTCTCCTGGAAGATCACCACCAGGTGCTTGATCGGCGTCGCGGTACGCGGATCCTTGTCGCCGTGACCGCCGTGACCGCCGTGACCGCCATGGCCGAAGCCAAGAGCGCTCGACGCGGCCTCGGCGGGCACGTTGACGGCCTGCTGCGCCGCGACGATCGACGCGGCGGAAAGGGTGAGCACGCAGGCGATGCCCGCGGCCAGTGACTTGCGCATGACAGATGCTCCTCGGATGGATCGACCGATTGCTGATCCGCATCCCCTGTCATGCGGTCGCCGCAGCGTAGGAAGCCCGTGTGACAGTCCGGGGACATTCGCCGCGAGTTATTGCGAAATATGGGGAACCATGACTTTCGTCACAGTCGGCCCTGCACCGGGGCCGCAGCGGATATGCTGGGGAGCAACGGTGCCGGGGGCACCGTCATCGACACCATGAAAGAGGGAAATCCATGACCAAGCAGTATCTGAAGCCGCTCGCGCTGGCCCTGGCCGTCGCGCTCGCCGGCACGGCGTGCAGCAAGCACAACGATGCCGACACGGCGGTGCCCGGTGGCAACCAGCCCGCGTCGCCCAGCAGCGCCGCCCCTGCCGCCTCCAGCACCACCGCGGCGGCCAAGCCTGCCGGTCCCACCTTCAACATCGCCGACCTGGACACCGGGATCGACGCCTGCAACGACTTCAACGGCTTCGTCAACGCCAAGTGGGTCGCGGCCAATCCGATTCCCGAGGACCGCACCCGCTGGGGCGCCTTCGACCAGCTCGCCGAGAACAGCCTCAACACGCAGCACGATATCGTCGATGCCATGGACAAGGGCGCGGCCAATGCCAAGGCCGGCTCGATCGAACAGAAGATCGGCCTGCTCTACCGCTCGGGCATGAACGAAGACGCCATCGAGAAGGCCGGCGTCGAGCCGCTGAAGCCGGAACTGGCCAGGATCGACGCCCTGAAGACGTCGCAGGACATCGTCGACTTCCTGGATACCAGCTTCAACGACGGCAATGGCTACGTGTTCGGCTTCGGCGCGGGCGCCGACTTCCAGAACGCGAAGATGCAGATCGGCTACGCCCAGCAGGACGGCCTCGGCCTTCCCACGAAGGATTACTACACCGATCCGAAGCAAGCCGAGAACCGCAAGGCTTACCTCGCCTATATCGCCAAGACCCTGACCCTCGCCGGCGTGCCGGAAGACCAGGCGAAGAAACAAGCCGACGACGTGATGAAGTTCGAGACCCAGCTCGCCGCCGCGTCGCTCGCGCCGGTGGAACTGCGCGCGCCGGAAAACCAGTACCACTTCGTTTCCGTCGCCGAAGCCAACAAGGTGACGCCGCATTTCGACTGGCAGAAGTTCTTCGCCGCCCAGGGCGTGACCGTCGACAAGGGCTTCTCGCTGTCGCAGCCGAAGTTCTTCAAGGAGTTCGACAAGATGCTGGCCAGCACGCCGGTATCGACCTGGCAGGCCTACCTGCGCTTCCACGCCATCGACAGCGCGTCCCCGTACCTGTCCAAGACGTTCCAGGACAACAAGTTCGACTTCTACGGCAAGACCCTCTCCGGCCAGCCTCAGCAGAAGCCTCGCTGGAAGCGCGTGCTGGGCTCGGTCAACTCGTCGATGGGCGAGGCGCTTGGCCAGCTCTACGTGGCCAAGGTGTTCCAGCCGGAAGCCAAGCAGCGTGCGAACGAGCTGGTCGACAACGTGCGCAACGCGCTCAAGGCACGCATCGAGAAGCTCGACTGGATGAGCGACGAGACCAAGCAGAAGGCGATCCAGAAGTGGAACACCTTCCTGCCCAAGATCGGCTATCCGGACAAGTGGCGCGACTGGTCGGGCCTGGACGTGAACGGTGAGAACTACTACGGCAACGTGGAAGCCGCGAGCAAGTTCAACTACCACTACGACATCGCCAAGATCGGCCAGCCGACCGACCGCCTGGAATGGGGCATGACCCCGCAGACGGTCAACGCCTACTACAACCCGACCGACAACACGATCAACTTCCCGGCCGCCATCCTGCAGCCGCCGTTCTTCGACGCCCACGGCGACGACGCGATCAACTACGGCGGCATCGGCGCGGTGATCGGCCACGAGGCCAGCCACGGCTTCGACGACGAAGGCAGCCAGTTCGACGGTGACGGCAACAACAAGAACTGGTGGACCAAGGAAGACCGCGCGAAGTTCGACGAGCGCGCCGGCAAGCTCGTGGCCCAGTTCAACGAGTACGCGCCGATCAAGGACCACCCGGACCTGCACGTCAACGGCAAGCTCACGCTGGGCGAGAACATCGCCGACCTGGGCGGCCTGAACGTGGCGTACGACGCGCTCCAGGAAGCCCTGAAGAAGAACCCGCAGGAAGCCCAGGAAAAGATCGACGGCTACACGCAGGACCAGCGTTTCTTCCTGAACTGGGCACGCGTGTGGCGCAGCAACGTCCGCGAGAAGCAGGCGATGCTCTACCTCAACGTCGACCCGCACGCTCCCGCGTCGCTGCGCGCCATCGGCGCACCGTCGAACATGGAAGCCTTCGCCTCGGCTTTCCAGTGCAAGCCGGACGCGAAGATGATCCGTGCCGCCGACAAGCAAGTGAAGATCTGGTAACGGCGACACACCGTCGCTGATGGTGCCCAAGGCGCCGCACGAAAGTGCGGCGCCTTTTTCTTTGGAGCCGAATCGCTCTGGTGGGAGCCGACCCTGTCGGCGATCCCGCGGCAGCGGGCCGGGTCGAGGCAAGCACCCATCGCCGACAGGGTCGGCTCCCACCACCAAAGGTCCTTCCCACCAGAGCCTGTCGGGTTTGCCCTAATCTAATTGCAAATCGTTCTCATTAAACTTACGATATGCATCCAGACGGGTCCCGTACCCGCGTGCGTCTCGTTCCAGGGAACGACCAGAACCCGACACAGCGCGCCTGTAAGGCCGCGCGAAGTTGGCGCGTGCGCGAACGAAGGCCGTTCCACATTCGTCTTCAGACACGCAAGGGAATCTCATGGCCTTCATCAAGAGCCGCAAGCACGCCGCCCCCGCGGTGCGTACCGTCGGTGCCGCCGTACTGATCAGCCTCGCCCAGGGCGCCGCCGCCAGCGACGTACCCGCCGACATCGCGGCACCGCCACAGCAGGCCAAGGTCAACGATGCGCAGGCCCTGCCCGGCATGCAGGTGGATGCCGACCGCGGAAGCGACTACCGCGTCGACAAGGTCTCCTCGCCGAAATTCACCCAGTCCCTGCTCGATACCACGCAGACCATCCAGGTGATCGGCAAGGCGCTCATCCAGCAGCAAGGCGCCACCACGCTGACCGAGGCGCTGCGCAACAGCCCGGGCGTGGGCACGTTCTTCGTCGGCGAGAACGGCGCGACCAACACCGGCGATTCGATCTACATGCGCGGCTTCGATACCTCCGGCAGTATCTTCGTCGACGGCGTGCGCGACATCGGCACCGTCTCGCGCGACGTGTTCAACATCGAACAGGTGGAAGTGACCAAGGGCCCGGACGGTACCGAATACGGCCGCACCGCGCCCACCGGCGCCGTGAACCTGGTGACCAAGCAACCGCTGCTCGGGAACGGCATTTCCGGCTCGGTACAGGCCGGCAGCGGCCAGCGCCGCCGCGCCACCGCGGACTGGAACCAGTCGATGGGTAACGATGCCGCATTCCGCCTCAACGTGATGGGCCAGGACAGCGGTGTCTACGGCCGCGACCAGGTGGAAACCAATCGCTGGGGCGTGGCGCCGTCGCTGGCCTTTGGCCTGGGCACGCCGACCCGCGTCTACCTCGACTACCTGCACATCAAGCAGAACAACGTGCCGGATGGCGGTGTGCCGACCATCGGCCTTCCCGGCTACAGCAGTCCCGACGGCCGCGCCTTCCTCAACGACGCGGGCAAGGTCGATCCCGACAACTTCTACGGCACTGGCCAGGACCACGACCATGTCACGCAGGACATGTTCACGGTCATCGTCGAGCACGACTTCAACGAGAACCTTGCGCTGCACAACACCGCGCGTTGGGGGCGCACCACGCAGGATTACCTGCTCACCTCGTTCATGGGCTCCGCGGCCAACCTGCGCACGCCCGATCCGACCGACCCGTCCACGTGGACCATCGCGCGCAGCACGCCGACGTTCAAGCACCAGTCCAATCGCATCGTCACCAACCAGACCAATCTCACGGCCACGATCGAATCGGGCGCTGTGACGCAGAACATCAGCACCGGCATCGAACTGACGCAGGAGCAGGCGCGCACGATCGGCCTGGGCGCCCTCGGTGGCAGCACCTGGCCGGCCGCCAATCTCTACCGTCCGTTCTCCGACGTCGGCGGCCTGAATTACGGTGAGACCGGAGCCCACAGCGAAGGCAAGACCAACACCGCCGCGGCGTACTTCTTCGATACGCTGAAGTTCGGCGAGCACTGGCAGGTGAATGCCGGCGTGCGCCTCGATCACTACAAGACCGACTTCGACAGCCTCGTGGTCTGCGGTGCCCGCGGTGGCCCTGTGTGCGGACCGCGCCCTGCCGGAAGCATCGTTCCCGGCGTCAACGCGAGCACCAGCGACAACCTGGTCAACTACAAGATCGGCGTGCTGTACAAGCCGGCGGCGAACGGCAGCATCTACGTGAACTTCGCGCAGTCGCAGGAGCCGCCGGGCGGCAACACGCTCACGCTGTCTTCCTCCGCGAACAGCGCCGACAACCCCAACTTCGATCCGCAGAAAGCCCGCACCGCGGAAATCGGCACGAAGTGGGACCTGCTCGGGGAGAAACTGCTCCTCACCGCCGCCCTGTATCGCACCACGGTCACCAACGAACTGACCCAGGACCCGACCGACCTCCTGTACTACCAGATCGGCAAGAAGCGCGTGCAGGGCATCGAAATCTCCGCGCTCGGCAAGCTCACGGAGGATTGGGCGGTCAGCGCCGGCTTCACCACGATGGATGCCACCGTCGAGAAGGGCATGGGTGTCACGGCCAACGGTTCCGACGACCTCGCCTACACGCCGAAGAGGGCGTTCACCGCCTGGACCACCTATCACCTGCCCTTCAACCTCACTATCGGCGGAGGAGCGCGTTACTCCGGCGAATTGCAGCGCGGTACCGATGGCGCGATCGGCACGCCGGCCTACACCCGCGCTTACTGGGTATTCGACGCGATGGCGAGCTACCCGGTGAACCGCCATCTCGATATCCAGCTCAACGTCTACAACCTCTTCGACAAGGAATACGTCGCGGCAATCAACAAGAGCGGCTACCGTTACACTCCGGGGACACCGCGTTCGGCCATGTTGACCGCCAACGTGCGATTCTGATCGACCGGAGGAAGGCCGCCATGCTGATGCACATCCCCGAAGTCCTGGGCAAGGATCAGGTCGCCGGGATGCGCGCGGCACTGGATGCCGCCGAGTGGACCGACGGACGGCAGACCGTTGGTCCGCAAGGCGCGAAGGTAAAACGCAACCTGCAACTGCCCGACGCGTCGCCACTGCGCCGCGAACTGGGCGAGGTGGTGGTGGCGGCTTTGAACCGCCACCCGCTTTATCACGCCGCCACGCTGCCGTTGCGTACCCTGTCGCCGCGCTTCAACCGCTACGAAGGAGGCGGCGAATACGGCTTCCACATCGATGGTGCCGTCATGTCGACCGGCACCGGCGAAACACACACGCGGAGCGACATCTCCTGCACGCTGTTCCTCAGCGAGCCGGAGGAATACGAGGGCGGCGAACTGATCGTCAGCGACACCTATGGCGAGCACGAGGTGAAGTTGCCCGCGGGCGATGCGATCGTCTATCCGTCGTCCAGCCTGCACCGGGTCGCCGCGGTCACGCGTGGCGCACGTATCGCGTCGTTTTTCTGGGTGCAGAGCATGGTGCGCGACGATGGTGCCCGGCGTCTGCTGCTGGAGATGGACACGGCCATCCGCACGCTCTCCGCCAGCGGCGCCGATCAGGCGTCTATCCTGCAATTGACAGGCGTTTACCACAACTTGTTGCGGCGCTGGGCCGAGACCTGAGCCTCCGTTTCACGACAAGGTAGGCACGAGAGCCTCGCGGGCGGATAATTGGCGCCCCCTCGATGTCTCGGCCTCCCAAACGCATGTTCCAACCCGGTCAACGCTGGATCTCCACCGCCGAGCCTGAGCTCGGCCTCGGCACCATTCTCCGCGTCGAAGGACGCAGCGTGCAGGTGCTTTTCGCCAAGTCGGGCGTCCTGCGCCCTTACGCGGCGGACAGCGCTCCCCTCATCCGCGCGGAGTTCCGGGCCGGCCAACGCGTTTCCGGCAAGGGCATCGCCTTCCTGGTGGAACGCATCGAGGAACGCGAAGGCCTGCTCGTCTACCGCGGCGAAGGCCGGGAACTCGAGGAAGGACAGCTCGACGATGAACAGGCCTTGTCGCAAGCCGACGACCGCCTGATCGGCGGCCGCACCGATCCCAACGACCGCTTCGACCTGCGCCTGGAGGCCCTGCGACGGCGCGCCGATGCCCGCCGTTCCGCGGCATGGGGCCTGGAGTCGGCCCGTATCGGCCTGGTTCCGCACCAGTTGCGGGTGGCCGGCATCGCTTCCGCGCGCCGTCCTCCCCGTGTGCTGCTCGCCGACGAGGTGGGTCTGGGCAAAACGATCGAGGCCGGCATGATCCTGGCCAGGCAGCTCGCCGCCGGCCGCGCCGGCCGCGTGCTCGTACTGCTGCCCGAGACCCTGGTCTACCAGTGGTTCGTGGAACTGCTGCGCCGTTTCAACCTTTCGTTCTCCATCTTCGACGAAGAGCGCTGCGAAGCCATCGAAACGGCCAGCGACGGGCGCAATCCCTTTGAAGACGAACAGCTGGTCATTTCCGACTTCGCCTTCCTCGAATCGTCGCCGCGCCGTGCCGCGCAGCTCGTGGAGGCGGGTTGGGACCTGATCGTGGTCGACGAGGCGCATCACCTGGAATGGACGCCGGAAGGCGCCAGCCCGCGTTATCGCCTCGTCGAAGAGCTGGCTTCGGCCACTCCCGGCGTGATCCTGCTCACCGCCACGCCGGAGCAGCTGGGCCGCGCCGGTCATTTCGCCCGCCTGCGCCTGCTCGATCCGCAACGCTACGCGAACCTCGACGCCTACCTGGCCGAATCGGCGGGCTACGGCCCGTTGTCCGACGCCGCCAGCGCGCTGGCGGAAGGCCAGGCGTTGAACGGCGAACAGCGGGCGCTGCTTGCCACCCGCTTCAAGGGCGACCGCGAACTGCTTGGCCTGCTCGACCGCGCGGATGCGACGGACGAGCTTCTCGCCGCCCTGATCGATCGCCATGGCACGGGCCGCGCGATGTTCCGCAACCGTCGCGCCGGCATCGGTGGCTTTCCCCGGCGCACCCCCGAGTTGCTCGCCATCGATCCGGGCACGCTCGACCCGGGCCGCCGCGACGCCCTGCTCGCGGAGTTCCGCTCCGATATCCAGCAACCGCCCGCGGCCCTGGAATTCGATTACGCCGACGACCCGCGCCTCGCCGCGCTGATCGGCCTGCTCGAAGCCCATCCGGCCGACAAGTTCCTGCTGATCTGCCGAAGCCAGGCCAAGGTGATGGCGATCGAGGATGCGTTGCGCACGAAGAGCGGCGTCGGCGTGGCCCGTTTCCATGAAGGCCTGGGCATCGTCCAGCGGGATCGCAACGCGGCCTTCTTCGCTCAACCCGACGGCGCGCGCCTGCTGCTCTGCTCGGAAATCGGTTCGGAAGGCCGCAATTTCCAGTTCGCGCACCGGCTCGTCATGTGGGACCTGCCTCTGGACCCGGACCTCCTCGAACAGCGCATCGGCCGCCTCGACCGTATCGGCCAGAAACACGACATCGTCATCCACGTTCCCGTCGTGGAGCAGAGCGCGCAGCACGTGCTGGCCCGCTGGTATGACGAAGGCCTGGACGCGTTCCGCAGCAGCCCTGCCGACGGCCGTGAACTGCTCCGCCGCTTCGGCACACTGCTCGCCACCCTTGCCGACGAGCACGCGCGCGAGGATGACGACCGCGACCAGGAACTGGATGCGCTTATCGCCGAGACCCGCGGTGCCCACGAAGAACTGTCGGCCCTGATCCACGCCGGCCGCGACCATCTGCTCGAACTCGCCGCCAGCCGCGATCCGCATGCCGACGACCTCGCCGGCAGTTTCGCCGCCGACGACAGCGATCCCACGCGCGATACCTTCATCCAGCGCCTGTTCGAAACCTACGGCGTCCATACCGAGGAACTGGCACCGGACATCGTGTTGCTCGATCCGCAATACCTCTCCACCGACGGTCTCCCGGGCTTCGCCGACGGCCCGGTTTCGGTGACCTTCTCCCGCGACCTCGCGCTCGCGCGCGAAGAACTTCCCCTGCTGCGCCTGGACCACCCGATGGTGTTGGCTGCGGTGGACCTGCTCGTCTCCGGCGAGGATGGCAACGCCGCCTTCCTCGTCGACGATGCCCTGCCCGTGCGAACCGCGTTGCTGCAAACGGTGTTCGTGCTGGAAATCGTGGCCGAACGCACGCTCGACGCCGGCCGTTTCCTGCCGGCGACACCTCTCATGCTGACCGTGGACACGAAGCTCAGCGAACGCGCGCAGTTCCGCCCCAGCGATGTCGCCCTTCGCCGCGCGTCGGACCGCAACATCGAGGTGCCGCGCTACCGAAAGTTCCTGTCCAAGCTCGTTCCGCCGATGCTCGAACGCGCGCAGGACCTCGCGGAAGCGCGCGCCGAAGTGCTCAAGGCCGAGGCGCTCGGGGCGGCACGGCACGAGCTCGATGCGGAACATGCCCGTCTCGTCGCGCTGCATGCCGTGAACCCGTCGATCAAGGACGAGGAAGTGGATGCCATCGCCGCCGAACGCGACGCGCTGCTCGCCGCCATCCCCGAGGCGAGACTGCGCCTGGACGCCGTCCGCTTCGTGGTCAGCCCTGATTTCCTGGCGCTACGCTGACACCTAGAACCGGGGGCGTGGCGGCGGCCTGACGCCCCACGCCCAGAGCAGTACGAGACCCGCCGCGAGGCCGCCCAGATGGGCGAAATGAGCCACCCCGGACAACGTGCCGGTCACGCCGAACACCAGTTCGGCGACGCCGTAAAGGGTGACGAAAAGCCAGGCGGGAATTCCGATCGGAATCGGGATCAGCATCAGCTTCTCGCGCGGAAACAACATCGCGAACGCGCCGAGCAAGCCGAACACGGCACCGGATGCTCCCACGGTCGGGTACATGCGGTCCGGCTCGAACAGGTACACCACCGCCAGTTGCGCCACCGCGGCGGCGACCAGGCACACGAAGTAGTAGATCGTGAAGCGGCGCGCGCCCATCACCCGTTCGATCAGGCCGCCGAACATGTACAGGGCGTACATGTTCAACACGATGTGCATCACATTGCCGTGCATGAAGCCGTAGGTGACCAGCTGCCACGGGCGAAAACCGATGCCGGCGATGTCGCCCCCGCCGAGGTCCACGGCGATGTCGTGTCCGAACGGCCACAACGCGAACCAGCGCGTCAGTGCCAGGGTGTCCTGGTCCTTCAACAGATATTGCAGGGCGAACACGAGCACGTTCGCGATCAGCAGGTTCCGGGTCACCGGCGGCAGGTTGGTCGGCATCGGCGCGGCGTCAGGCGGCGAACGGCGTGGGCTGGAGGATCTCGATCCAGTACTGGTCGGGATCGCGGATGAAGGCGATATGGCGCATCCTTCCATCGCTCAGGCGTTTCTGGAAGGTGACGCCGAGCGCCTCGAAGCGTGCGCATGCCGCTTCGACATCCGGGACGCTGACGCACAAATGGCCGAACCCACGCGGCTCGCTGTTGCCGTTGTGGTACGCGAAGCCGGGATCGTTCTCGGTGCCATGGTTGTGCGTCAATTCGAGCACGCCCGGCTGTCGAAGCACCCATTCCTTGCGGGCTTCGTCGTCATCGGGGATCGTGCCCTGGTCGGCGACCAGGACGAGGTAGACGATGGTGAACGCCGCCTCCGCGAACACGCTCTTGTACACGGGAGTGAATCCCAGCACGCGCGTGTAGAAGTCCAGCGACACGTCGAGGTCGCGCACGCGGATCATCGTATGGTTGAAGACATAGCCATGGGTCGCCGCATCGGGCGTGGCGGTGACGCCGGGGAGCGACGTGAGGTCGGAGAGCGGCATGGGGCGATTCCTTGGGACAGGTCCCAAGGGTGGCTGCGCCGGCCCCGCAATTCAAGCGTGGAGGCCGCGGTGTCAGGCGTTCCGCTTGGCCTGGCGGTCGAACGACAGCAGGAACAACACCGCCGCGAGGGCGGCATAGGCCGCGACGAACTGCCCCACGAGTGACTGCGACGCCGCATCCAGCGACCACGGCAGGTAGACCGAACCGATCGGCTGCACCGAGTGGATCAGGCCGCACGCCGTCAACACGCCGCCCAGGGCCACGATGCCTGACGCCTTGCGTACGTGCCCGTCGATCATCGCCACGACGAAACTGGCCCAGATCATCGAGGTGATGATGAAGCCATTGCCGAGGATGACGATCACGGCCATGGCCGAGACGCCCTGCGTAGCATCGGCGTACAACGCAGCGAAATGCGCCGGATCCACGATCGAGGGATCGCCCAGCTTGATCGCGACCATGCGCGCGATCGCGGGGAAGAAGCTGAAGACCACGGCGCCGGCATAGCGCAACGGCGTCGCTTCGAAGGCTTGCGTGGTGATGCCGATCGAGACGAAGACGAGGATCGGCGCCAGCACCGCCACGGGCAGCAATTCGACGAGATTGGAGAGATAACCGAACACACCGCCCAGACCGATGACCAGGCCCGTGACCAGCGTGTATCCCGTGCGCGCGCCCATCGCCTTGTATGCGGGCTGTCCGATGTATGGGGTGGTTTGCGCCACACCGCCGCAGATGCCCGCGACCAGCGTGGCGAGCGCTTCGACCAGCAGGATGTCGCGCGTCGGGTAATCGTCACCCGCCGCGCGGGCGCTCTCGGTGACGTTGATGCCACCGACCACCATCAACAGGCCGAACGGCAGGATCAACGGCAGGTATGGCAGCGTCGCTGGAAGACCCTCGACGAAGCCCAGGCTCGGCCATGGGAAACCAAGGCGCCATTGCCACGCCGCCGGCGCGTGGTAGCCCGTCCCGAGCAGGCCCACCGGGCCGAAGCCGTAGTAAAGGAGCACGCCGATCAGGAACGCCGCCAGCACGCCGGGAATGCCGAAGGGCAGTCGCCGCTTCGCGATCAGGCCGTACAACACGATGCCCAGCCCGGCGAAACCCACCACCGGCACGCGCATGATCTCCACCAGCGGCAGGAAGCCCATGAGCACAAGGGCGATACCCGCGATCGATCCGAGCAATCCCGCCCGCGGCACCGTGCGCTGTACCCAGGCGCCGAAGAAGGAGAGGACGAACTTGAGCAGGCCCATGACCACCAGCGACGCCATGCCTAGCCGCCACGTAGCCTCCCCCGCGGCCATCGCGTCCATGCCCGCCTGCCGGTAGCCAGCGAAAGCGGGGCCAAGCACCAGCAAGGCCATGCCTATGCTGGTCGGTGCGTCGATGCCCAGTGGCATCGCGGTGACATCCTGCCGCCCCGTGCGCGCGGCCAGGCGGTGCGCCATCCATGTGTAGGCGAGGTTGCCGAGCAGTACGCCCAGCGCCGTGCCGGGAAACATGCGGCGGAAGACCAGGTCAGCCGGCATGCCGAAGATGCCGATCAGCGCCGTGGCCATGAAAGCCAGCAGCGAGAGATTGTCGACGACCAGCCCCAGGACACCGTTGAGGTCGCCGCCGCCGAAACGGCGCCGGGAAGCCGTGGGCGCGGCCATCAGAACGACACGTCCGCAGGCTGGGTCACACGCAGGACCGACTGATCGCCGGTCTTCGCCTTCCACGCGGCGCGGATCGCATCCACGGCCGCGCGTTGCGCGGGGGTGTCGGCGTGGAGAAGGACGACGATCTTCGAGCGCAGGCGCTCCGTACGCGATTGGTTCACACCCTGCCATTGCCCGTAGGCATCGATGACGGTCAGGCCACTCGGGAAACGCGGCGTCACTTCCTTGTCGAGGAACGCTCGCCACGCAGCTTCGTCCACGCCTTCCTGGCCGCCGGCCGGCCCGAGGCCGAAGTAGAGCTCGGTGCGCACCCATCCCTGCGCGCTTCCGGGGTGCGCCGCATCGCCACTGAGCGTGGCGCTGGCCGCGCTTCGATGCGCCGGCATGGAGCAACCCGCCGATGCGAGCAACGAGGTGGCCAGGAACAACCCTGCGAACAACTTCATGCGAATCCCCAGGAATGACATCGAACGGACGTCCATACGGCCAGGCGTCCGGCTATCGGCACAGCGTACACCAGGCTGGCTCGGCTTCGTCCTTGCGTTGGGCTTGTGCGTCGCAATAGAGCTGGGGTGGGTTGGAGAGGAAGAGCAACGCTCGCCACGGGCGATGTGCCGCATGCCGCTCGCCGTGCCGCTGGTCCCTTGCCGCACCCGGGTGGGAAGCGGGCTGGCCCGCGATGCCGCCATCTTTCCGCTGGCGAAGGAAGCTTTGCGATGGCCGGGCGAGGCTTGTCACCGCTCGCTCGGTTGCGATGCACGGCCTCATTCGCTTGAAACAGGGTGGCGAATCGCGGGCCAGCCCGCTTCCCACCCGGATGAGGGTTTCACACGAAATGGCATTCCATCACGGCGCGATGGGCGCGACGGGGCGCCAGCCATAGAACATGGCCGCGCAGCGGCTTTCCTTTCCCAAGGGACGGCACCGCCTGTCGCGCCGAGGGGGGCGCCCGGTAGCTCCCCCGCCACGCGCACAACGAATGCGAGGGCGAAGCCGAGCCGTGCGTGAAACTGGCCCGCTGCCGCGGGATCGCCGACAGGGTCGGCTCCCACCAGGCGGGCACGGTCGGCTGTTACCGGGAGGACAAAAAAAGAGCCCGGCTTTCGCCGGGCTCCTTTTTTTACAGCTACTACCGATCTTGCAAGGATTACTGCTGAACCTGCAGTTCCGTGCGACGGTTGCGAGCGCGGCCTTCGGCCGTGTCGTTCGTGTCGATCGGGTTGTTCTCGCCGTGGCCGATCGGGCCTTCCAGACGATCCGCACCGATGCCGTGCGAGGTCAGGTAGTCGAACACGATCTTCGCGCGACGCTCGGACAGGCCCTGGTTGTAAGCGTCCTTACCGACGTTATCGGTGTAACCGGCAACCGTGACCTTGACCTGCGGGTAACGCTGCAGGGTATCGACAGCCTGGTCGAGCACGCCCAGCGACTCCGTGGTCGGCTCCTGCAGGGTCGGACCGATGTTCGTCTCGCCCTTCTTCGGACGGTCGAACTTGAAGTTGACGCCGCGCAGGTCGATGACGACCTTCTGCGGGCAACCATCCGGACCGACGATCGTGCCTGCCGGGGTGGCCGGGCACTTGTCGTCGCAATCGTTCACGCCATCGCCATCGCTGTCGAGGGTCGAGCAATCCGGAGCGGCGGGAGCCGGAGCGGCGGCCGGAGCCGGAGCTGCCGGCGGCTCGCCAAAGCGCGAGACGATCGAGAAGCCGAGGAACCAGTCACCGTAGCCGTTCTCGCTGTCGGTGGTCTTGTCGTCCCAGTCGTAGCGATAGCCGGCTTCCACGCGGAAGTCGGAGCTGTCGGTGATGGTCTTGGACACGCCGACGCCGAGCTCGGCAGCCGGGGACCAGCCATTGTCCGACGGGTTGTGGTGGTACGAACCCATCACGCCGGCCAGCAGGTACGGACGCCAGCTGTCCCACGCACCAGCGTAGAAGCGGGCGGCAACGCCGTAGCTGTTGTTCGACCAATGACCAACGCCATCGTTATCGCGCTTGGTGCGATCAGCGAAGATGTCGATCGACGCGTTGTTCGAGATGAACTTGCCGAAGCCCAGGCCGTAGTAAACCTGGCGGCTGTTCGTGTTGCGATCGGTGTCGTTGTAGTAACCGCCTACCGTCGGGGCGATGTACCAGCGGCCGTCATAGCCGTTACCCGCCGTGTCGGCGGATTCCTGCGCGTGAACGGCACCCACGCCGCCCAGGGCCAAGCCGATCAGCAAAAACAAGCCCTTACGTTTCATCGGTGTCTCCTCATTATTGGTATTCGCGTCCGCGCTCCACCCCAGACGGAAATCGCGCGTAGAACTCTGTCGAATCCGGGGACTTCGGCCGTCCCTCGCTTTCATACCCCTTCAACGGGCGGCGGCAGTTTAGCAAAAATCAAACAATTGAGCACCTGCTAAAAACCGCCGTTCATACTTGAGTCACAGCCATTATCAAGCCGTGAAGAGTGTCATGAACTCGTGAATGGGCATGGCGTCGAGTTTTTCGGCCGAGGAAGTGACCGCGAGGATGCGCCCGACCCGTTCCGCCGGTAGCTCCGCACGCAGGGCGGCCTCGAACTTCTTCAGCAGCACGGGAATGCCCTCGGCGCGGCGCTTGCGGTGGCCGATCGGGAAATCGATCGAGACTTTTTCGGTATACGAGCCGTCCTTGAAGAACACCTGGACCGAATTGCCGATATAGCGCTTTTCCGGATCGAAGTAATCCTTGGTGAATTGCGGATTCTCCACCACGGTCATTTTGTCGCGCAGTGCGTCGATACGGGGGTCCGCGGCGACGGCATCGTTGTAATCATCCGCCGTGAGACGGCCAAAGATGAGGGGCACGGCCACCATGTACTGGATGCAATGGTCGCGGTCGGCGTAGTTCGCCAGGGGCCCGGTCTTGTCGATAATCCGACAACCTGCCTCCTGGGTCTCGATCACCACCTTTTCCACCTCGTCCAGGCGGCCGGCCACCTGGGCGTGCAGCGCCATGGCGCACTCGACGGCGGTCTGCGCGTGGAACTCGGCAGGGAAGCTGATCTTGAACAGCACGTTCTCCATCACGTAGCTGCCGAAGGGCCGCTCGAACTCGAACGCGTTGCCTTTGAAGGCCACGTCGTAGAAGCCCCAGGTCTTCGCCGTCAGCGCGGAGGGGTAACCCACCACGTCGCGGTAGACGGCGTTGATCGCGTGGGTGACCGCGCGACGGCAGGCGTCACCGGCGGCCCAGCTCTTGCGCGGGCCCGTGTTCGGGGCGTGGCGGTAGGTGCGCAGCGCGCCGTTGTCGATCCAGCTGTGGGAGACCGCCGTGGTGATCCGCTCCTTGTCGCCGCCGAGCATGGCCGTGGCGACCGCCGTGGAAGCGAGGCGAACCAGGATCACGTGGTCCTGGCCCACGCGGTTGAAGCTGTTCTTGAGCGCGTAGCAGCCCTGGATCTCGTGCGCCTTGATGGCATAGCCGAGCACGTCGCGCACGGTGAGGGGCTTGCCGCCCTCCTTCATCGCCTTGCGGGACAGGTAGTCGGCCACTGACAGGATGGCGCCCAGATTGTCCGAGGGGTGACCCCATTCGGCGGCCAGCCACGTGTCGTTGAAGTCGAGGTAGCGGATCTGGGTGCCGATGGCGAAAGCCGCCTGGACCGGGTCCAGTTCGTGCGAGGTGAACGGAACGCGCGTGCCACCCGGCAACTCGGCGCCCGGGACGACCGGGCCCAGGTGCTTGACGCAATCGGGGAACTTCATCGCGAGAGCCGAGCACGCCAGAGAGTCCAGGAGCATGTAGCGCGCGGTGTCGTAGGCCTCCTGCGAGTCGACCGTGTAGTCGGCCACGTAGTTGGCGATGTCCACCAGCGGCTGGTCCGGATCGGGACGCGTGGCGGAACGGATGTCGTGTGCGCTCATGGACTTCACTCGCGAGGGGTTGGGAAAGCCGGCGATTTTAACCGGTGAGCCCCCATGCATGTCTTGCCGCGCTGCATCCCAACCGCCACAATGCGGCCCACTACAACCCAAAGGGGAGTAGTTCCACGGGGGCGACATGGCTCCGGTGCGCGACGATCGTCAATACGGGCGCCCCACGCGCCCCGGTCTTCGCGGCGGCTTCGCGCCGGGAACGAGACTTTTGCGGTGACGACGGGCGCGCGTACCCGTCGCTGCCGCATTGGTCCACTCAGCGCGCGAAGGGTCTCACCGCATGGATTTCCTCACTCCCGAATTCTTTTCCGGCCTCGCCGCCATCATCTTGCTCGACCTGGTGCTGGCGGGCGACAACGCCATCGTGATCGCACTGGCGGCGCGCAACCTGCCCCGCCACCTCCAGAAGAAGGCCGTGTTCTGGGGCACGTTCGGCGCCATCGCCTTGCGCATCGCCCTTACCTTCGCCGTGATCTGGCTGCTGAAGCTCCCGGGCCTGATGCTGGCGGGCGGCGTCCTGCTTTTGCCCATCGCCTGGAAGCTGCTCAAGCACGAAGAGCACGATCCGAACATCACCCCGGCCTCCAATTTCTGGGCCGCGATACGCACCATCGTCATCGCCGACGCCCTGATGGGCCTCGACAACGTGCTGGCGATCGCCGGCGCGGCCAAGGGCCACATGGGCCTGGTGGTGCTGGGCCTGGCCATCAGCGTGCCGCTGGTGGTCTGGGGCTCGACGCTCATCCTGAAGCTGATCGAGCGCTTCCCGGTCGTCGTCTACATCGGCGCCGGCGCCATCGCCTGGACCGCCGCACGCATGATCGCCCACGACCACCTGGTCGCCCCGTGGTTCGATGCCCGCCCCTGGGCGCCGTGGCTGCTCGACGTGATCCTGGTCGCGGGCATCTGCGGTGGCGGTTGGCTGTGGGCACGCCGCGCCCAACGAAAGGCGCTCGCCTGAGCGGATGGATGGCCCTTCCCACCCTGACGCGGCAAGTGGCGCTCCGCTCGATCACCAAGAAAACAGGCCGCCTTGCGGCGGCCTCAGGATTCCCCCCGGCAAGGCGGCCGGCATCACGCCGGCTCGCCATCCGGATGGTCAGAAGCGGAAACGGACGTAGGCGGCCGGTCCGTTGAGCTTCATGTCGAGATCGAGGTCGTAGTTGCGCTTGTCCTGGTGCAACTTGATCTTCGTGTACGCGTACTCCGCGCCGAAGCCGACGTTCTGCCACGGGAACCACTCCACGCCCAGCGCGGCGTCCCAGATGTGGCCGTTGAGCGATCCGCCGTTCTTCTTCACGCCGGACGCGTTGAAGTACATGCGCCACTGGTCGTTGAACGCGTGCCGCCAGCCGAGCTGGAGGTTCGGTGCCCAGGCGTTGGTGTCGCTCGCGGAACCGTCCTGGAAGGTCTGGCCGGCCACCGTGGCGCTGCCGTAGATGCTCGCGCGCACCTTGTAGTACGCGGCACCGACGCCCACGCCAAAGACGTCGTCGCCCGTACCGAACCACCACTTATAGGCGGCGCTGCCGAAGGTGAACTTCAGGTCGCCCTTCACGCGGGCGCTCGCGGAGATGGGGTTGCCGAGGAAGTTGATCTGCTCGGAAAGCGTCTTCGAATGCGAGCGGTCGACCTCGTAGTAGTCGAAGGCGAAGCCCTGGTGCTCGCCGATCAGGAAGTCCAGGCGGACACGAGGCACGGTCTTGTGCTTCTTGAAATCGAGATCGTCTTCGAGGTTCACGTCGCCGCTGGTGTTGAAGATGCCGGTATTCGCGCCGATCGTCGTGTCGTTGTTGGTGTAGTAGCCGCCCACCCAGACGCTGATGTTGTCCAGCGCCGGCGACTGCGATTTCTTGCTGCTGTCCTGCGCATGCGCAGCGGCACCGAGGACGGCGAACGAAGCGATGGCCAGGCCCGCGGCAGCCTTGGCGTAACGATGTGGACGTGTGCGCATGTAAAAAAACTCCCTGCAAAGTTTGTGTGTTCTAACCCCCGTGAAATCTTAACGATTCATGATGTGTGCGTCGCGTGCACGGGAACCTGCGCGTGTTCGAAACGCGTTCAGGTCGGAGTGAAACCGGTGTGAACCTATAACGTGATCGGGACGCGCACCGTGATCGTCGTGTCAGGCGTGTCGCCCGTCACGCCAACGCCCAGGGTCACGTTCAACGTTTCCCTGTCGTTGAAGCGGTAAGAGCCACCGACCAGGAGGGAACCGAGCGTCACCCGGGCGGAACCCGGCAACGGATGATCGTTCTGCGTGGTCCGAGCCACGAAAGCCTGGTCGTAACCGATGCTGATGGACGCCTTCTCGTTCAGCGACAGGCCCATGCCGATGCTGATATCGGCGATGTCGCCCGCTTTTACGTCACCGAGGAACTGCTTGCCCGCGAGAAGTACGTTACGGCTGACGTTCTTCCGCTCGAAGTTGTGCAGGTAACTCAGGTTACCGAAGAACACCACGGGGTCGGATGGATATAACCACGTGACGCCCAGCTGCGCCGAATAGAAACCGGAGCCTGTCGGATTGCGCAGGGGAAGTCCCGTCCCGGTGAAGTTCTCCACGCAGCGCGTCACGCAGTCGCTGGTGACCTCGAAGGGATCGCGGCCCGTTCGCGACTTGGCGCGGAACCAGCCGACGTAATACGGCTTGTCCGCGCCGCCGTCGTTGATCTGGTAACGCAATGTGGCCTCGATATCGCCCAGGCCCTTACCGCTGGTGGTGAAGAGGCGATCCTGCGCGGTGCCGGTGAAGATCTCGCGACTGATGGTATCCGTATGCGTATCGACGTACGGAATGCGCAC
This sequence comes from Luteibacter sp. W1I16, assembly GCF_050434905.1. Classification (NCBI taxonomy): domain Bacteria; kingdom Pseudomonadati; phylum Pseudomonadota; class Gammaproteobacteria; order Lysobacterales; family Rhodanobacteraceae; genus Luteibacter; species Luteibacter sp. W1I16. The sequence goes on along the minus strand of NZ_JBNDJJ010000001.1, from coordinate 3,307,064 downwards.
TTCCAGTTCCATGCGGTTGGTGAGGCCGTAGCGGAATGCCACGGCGCCCGTCTGTGTCGTGGTCTTCACCTGACGCACGTCGACCAGCCCGATCAGGATCGCGGGAATCACGGTATAGCCCACCAGCGCCACGCGATCGCTCGACGAGTAACCGTACTGATAAGAAGGCTCGACGATCAGCTTGCCCTTGGGCGTGAGCACGCCGGGCTGGTCGAAAATGGGCGCGACCTCGGGCGGGCGCTCGTCCGTTTCCGGCCGACGCCCCACCGGTTGCGTGGCGACCACCTGTCCGGAACCCGCGGCCGGAGGCGCGCCGGGCGGCGGTGCGCCCGGGGTTTCCTGCCCCGGCGCGGCCTGTGCGCGAGGATCGGCGAGCGCGGCCGAACCGCCGCGCGCCGCGTCCAGCGCGTTGAGGCCGACCGCCTTGCGCAGGTCGTTGTAATTCGTTTCCTGGACGGCCAACTCGCGCTTCATCTGCTCGAGCTCGGCGAGCTGCTCCGCCATGCGGGTACGCATGGCGTCGATGCGCCTGCCCTGCGCGTCGATCTTCTCCCGCAAGGCCGGATCGACGGTGGCTTCTTGCGCCAGGCATGCGCCGATCCACATCGGAAGTACCGCGAATGCCAGGGCACCCGCGCACGTTTTTGCCTGCATCACCCTGCCATTGCGATACATGCGTCAGTTCCCCCGGAATTTGATCACCGCGTCATTGACCGACTCCGCCATGCGGATGCTTTCGAGCATCCGCGCACTGTTGACCGACGCGTCGATGGTGGTGGTGGCCGTGATGGCCTGGTTATCGAGCGAGTTCTGCACGACGAGCCCCGGCAGCGCCGAGTTCGGCAATGCGGCCGAGACGGTCGCCAGCGTTGTCGCCGCTGCGTTCGAGGTCGCCGGTGTCGTAGCCGGCGTCGCGGCGGCCGTGGGCGCGGCGGCCGCCGCGTTCTGCGCCGCCGTCGTGGGCACGGCGTCCGCCACGCCTCCGGCGCCGTTGGTGACGACCGTGGTGCGCAAGGCGTCCTGCAAGGCCGCCGCCTGGTCCCGGGTGATGTTCGCGATGTCCGGAACGGTGATGGTCGTGCGCATCGCCTCCATGCCGTTGATCAGCACGGTGCGCTGCAGCGCGAAGGAAGCGCGAAGGTTGTCGCCGAAGTCGAAACCACCGCGGATACGGTCCAGCCGCACGTCGGAAACACTGCGGTCCGCGGGAAACTCGGCCGCGCAGACGGTGGAGCAGGCACCGCCAAGGATGGCGGCGGCGATCAGTGTTCGGGTTTTCATATGTCCCCCGGTCCGCGCTTTGGCATCACCAGTGGCTCCAGCCCGTTGCGCTGTATGCCGTCTCCGATGGGTGCCGCGGGAGCGACCGCCCAGTCGCGTGGACTGTTGAAGATGGCGCGGTCGCGCTGGTTATGGATGACGAAGACGACACCGTTGTTCCACATGGCGTCGAATCGCCGCTTGGACATGGCGCGTGTACCTCGGGCCGGATCGCCCACCAGCACGCGGCCGTTCTTGTAACCCTTCACCACGACGAAGTGGTGATAGCCGCGCTCGTTGATGAGCACGATCGCCGGAACCCCTTCGTTATCGAGCTTCTCCAGTGGCAGCTCGAAGCCATCCGCCTCGAAGCCGCGCGAAGCGAGGAACCGCTTGATGTCCAGCAGCGAAAATCCTTCCCTGCCGATCTTCGTCCGGTCGCCATGGGTGAACATCATGTCGAACGCGGACTGCTCGTCGACGGGGTAACCGTACTGGTAGGTCAGCAAGGTGGCGACGGCGGCGGAGCCGCAACTGAAGTCGTATTTCTGCCGGATCGTGTTGCGGAAGCGGGCTTCCTTCAGACTCGTCATGCGCACGGGATACGACGTGCCGGGGCTTGTCTGCACCTCCGCCTTCATCGCCGGCGCGGCGGGTGCCGCGAGGACGAGCAAGAATGCGAGGGCGCAGGCGGACTTCATGGATTCATCCGCACGTTGACGATGGTGGAATTCTGGATCAGCACGTTGTTGCCGGAGTTCTGGATGACCGTCGGCAATCCCGCGGCGTTGTCGAACGCGCTGCCCGAAATGATGTTGCCGCCGCTGACCGTGTTCTTGGCCTCGGTCTCGCTCATCGTGCCGTTGAGCGTCTGCTGGTTGATGTTGTTCGTGGTTTCGCTGCCGCCGGTCATGGCCTGCAGCCGATCGATCGACGTGGCCTGGCCGAACGTTGCAGGCGGTGGCTGATTCGCGGGTGGCGTCGCGCATGCCGCCCCGACGGTACAGGCCAGGGCCACGCAAGCGAGCGCACGGCGCGCCCGATGTTCGTGTTGCTGCCGCATGGGTGTTCTCCTGAAGGTGCGGGGGCTTCCCTTCGGATGACCACGGAGCGCCGGAGCGCCCCGTGGTTCCCTTTGCTACCGGTCCAACCGTTACGGAGCCGAACCCACGCTGAGGTTGGCCTGGACATTCACGCCCTGCTGGATCAACGACGCCGCACCGCTGTTCTGCGCGAAGTTGGAGATGCCAGCCGCCGCCGCGCCCGCGCTTCCCATGTTGTTGGACATGTCGAACGCACCCGCATCGGCATAGGCCGTGCCGCCCGCGCCACCGGCGCCACCGTCGGCACCCGTGCCCGCGCCACCCGTGCCCGACGCGCCCGCGCCGCCCGCACCGCCTTCGCCACCGGCCGCCATCGCCGTGCCGCCGGCGCCGCCGGTGCCGGTTCCGCCCGTGGCCGTTCCGGTCGCGTCGCCGGAGGTTCCCGCGCCGCCCGTGCTGGCGCTCGCGCCACCCGTGCTGGCCGTGGATCCACCCGTCGCCGTGTCGGCACCCGCGCCGCGCGCGTTTGCCCGGCCGCCGTCGCCGTTGGCGTTGCCGCCATCGCCGGAGCCGTCGCCGCCGGCGGAGGCGGTCAACGCGCCCGCGTCGCCACTGGAAGCGGAACCGTCGCCGCCGACCGCGCCGCGCGCACGCGCATTGCCGCCGTCACCACCGGATCCACCCGTGCCGCCGTAGCCGACCGCGCCGTAGCCGTCGCCACCGCTTCCGCCGCGTCCGCCGTTGGCGTTGCCCAGGTTGCGGGCGACGTTGCCGATGCCGCTCACGCCGACGTTGCTGACGCTTCCATTGAGCGCTGTGTAAGACACGGCGTTGGTGGTGTTGAACGATCCGGACGTGGTGTCGGTCCGGCTGTGGGTCGAGCTGTCCGTATAAGTGGAGCTATCGGAATACTGCACGGCAATCGATCTGCGCTGCGCGCTGGCACCCGAGGATCCGGTCTGGGTGTCGTCGGCCATGGCCGGCAAGGCAAATCCGATGGCGAGGCAGATCGCCGTGGCAATAAGAGTCTTACGCATGGGAGAGTCTCCTGTGAGCGACGCGGAACCCCTGTTTTTTCGGGATGACCGGACGTCCTGCCAACGCACCGGGTGAAAGAAAGGAGCAAGTTGCGTGCCTTCGGCGGGTGCGGTCGCAAGAACCTGCTCCCATGCGGATTTAGCGTCATCCAGACGCTGAACGGACGGCCAGGCGTGTAAAGGCGGCGATACATGCCGTAACGCCATTGCGGCGGCCCGGGGCGCTGCTGCGCCCGCCCTTGCCGTGGGCGCCGGTTACGACGATCATTCGAACGATCGTTTGAACCGGAGCCTCCCGTGGCCTACCCGCATCTGCTCGCCCCGCTGAACCTGGGTTTCACCACCTTGCGCAACCGTGTCCTCATGGGCTCGATGCATACGGGGTTGGAGGACAAGGCCGCGGATTACGAGAAGCTCGCCGCGTTCTTCGCCGAGCGTGCGCGTGGCGGCGTGGGCCTTATCGTCACGGGAGGCATCGCGCCGAACATCGCGGGCTGGGTGAAGCCGATGTCGGGAACGATGTCGATGCCCTGGCATGTCGGACGGCATCGCAAGGTCACGCGCGCGGTGCACGCGGAGGGCGGCAAGATCTGCATGCAGATCCTGCATGCGGGACGCTACGCCTACCACCCCCTCTCGGTGGCGCCGTCGCGGATCAAGTCGCCGATCACCCCGTTCACCCCTCGCGCGCTCTCCTCCCGGGGCGTGGAACGCAGCATCGACGCCTTCGTACGGAGCGCGAAACTGGCGCGCGACGCCGGCTACGATGGCGTCGAGGTGATGGGTTCGGAGGGTTACCTGATCAACCAGTTCCTCGCGCCGCGCACCAACAAGCGCACCGACCAGTGGGGTGGCTCGGCCGAAAACCGCATGCGTTTCCCGATCGAGATCGTGCGCCGCATGCGTGAGGCGGTAGGCAGGGATTTCATCATCGTCTACCGGCTGTCCATGCTCGACCTGGTCGACGAATCGCAGTCGTGGACCGACATCGTCGCCCTGGGCAAGGCGATCGAGGCGGCGGGTGCCACCATCATCAACACAGGCATCGGCTGGCACGAGGCGCGCGTCCCCACCATCGTCACCAGCGTGCCGCGCGGCGCCTTCACCTGGGTGACGCGACGCATGAAGGGCGAAGTCGGTATTCCCCTGGTAACCACCAACCGGATCAACATGCCGGACGTCGCCGAACGGATCCTGGCCAATGGCGACGCCGACATGGTCTCCATGGCGCGTCCGCTGCTAGCCGATCCGGAATGGGTGAACAAGGCGCGCGCGGCGCGGCCCGAAGCCATCAACACCTGCATCGCCTGCAACCAGGCGTGCCTCGACCACGTGTTCGAGAACCGCCATGCATCGTGCCTGGTGAATCCCCGCGCGTGTCACGAGACCGAGCTGAAGATCGTGCCCGCCGCGGCGAAGAAGCGCGTGGCGGTGGTGGGTGCCGGCCCGGCGGGCCTCGCCGCCGCGACCACGCTCGCCGAGCGCGGCCACGCGGTGACGCTCTTCGACCGGGCGAGTGAGATCGGCGGGCAGTTCAACATGGCACGACGCATCCCCGGCAAGGAGGAATTCAGCGAGACGTTGCGCTATTTCGACTACCGGCTCGATGCCACCGGCGTGCAGCGTCGGCTCGGCGCGGCGGCGACCGCGGATGGCCTCGCCGATGGCACCTTCGATGCCGTGATCCTCGCGACGGGCGTGCTGCCACGTGCACTGACGATTCCCGGAGCCGATCATCCGAAGGTGCTGAGCTACCTCGACGTGCTGCAAGGCAACGCGGCCGTCGGCAAAAAGGTCGCGATCATCGGCGCCGGGGGCATCGGCTTCGACGTGGCCGAGTTCCTCAGTGAAGCCGCGCCCTCCCCCACTACCGATATCGGCCGGTGGACGAAGGAGTGGGGCGTGGACATGAGCATGGCGACACCGGGCGGCCTGATGCCCGCGCGGCCGGAAAAACCGGAGCGGCAGATCTGGCTGCTACAACGGACCGCCGGTCGGCCCGGGGGCCGGCTCAACAAGACCTCGGGCTGGGTGCATCGCGCGACACTGAAGAACAAGCGCGTGCAGATGCTCGGCGGGGTGGTATACGAGCGCATCGACGACGAAGGGCTGCATGTCTTGATCGACGGACAGCCACAGGTGCTGGACGTCGATCATGTGATCGTCTGCGCGGGGCAGGAGCCGAACCGCGCGTTGCATGAAGCCCTGCTCGCGCGCGGCGTCGACGTGCACCTGGTCGGCGGCGCGGACGTCGCCGCCGAACTGGACGCGAAGCGGGCCATCGACAAGGCCACGCGCTTGGCCGCGGCGTTGTAACCCTTGTGGAAGCCGGCTCTGGTGAGAGCCCGGCTTTGGTGAGAGCCGGCTTTGGTGAGAGCCGGCTTTGGTGGGAGCCGACCCTGTCGGCGATGGGTGCTTGCGTCGACCTGGCCCGCTGCCGCGGGATCGCCGACAAAGTCGGCTCCCACCAGGTCTCTAGACCGCTAGACCGCGATACACCCTAAGGACCCTAAGGACTCCTGAGGACCCTAGGGCTCTCGGACTCTCGGACCCCAGGGCTCTCGGGATTACCGCTTCTCGATCGGCGTATACGCCAGGTCTTCCGGACCCGTGTAGTTCGCGCTCGGACGGATGATCTTGCCGTCCTGGCGCTGCTCGATCACGTGGGCGCTCCAGCCGGAGGTGCGCGCGATCACGAACAGCGGCGTGAACATCGCCGTCGGCACGCCCATCATGTGATACGCCGATGCCGAGTACCAATCGAGGTTCGGGAACATCTTCTTCAGCTCCCACATCAGCTTCTCGATCTTCTCCGACACTTCGAACAGGCGCGGGTTGCCACCGTCGGTGCAGAGCTTTCGCGCCACTTCCTTGATGATCTCGTTGCGCGGGTCGGAGACGGTATACACCGGATGACCGAAACCGATGATGATCTCCTTGCGCTCGACGCGTGCGCGAATATCCGCTTCCGCCTCGGCCGAGTCGCGATAGCGCGCGATGATCTCCATCGCCACCTCGTTGGCGCCGCCATGCTTCGGACCGCGCAGCGCACCGATCGCGCCGGTGATCGCCGAATAGATGTCCGAGCCGGTACCGGCGATGACGCGCGCCGCGAAGGTGCTGGCGTTGAACTCGTGCTCGGCGTAAAGCACCAGCGAGCGGTCCAGTGCATGCGAATGCAGGTCGCTCGGCTTGCGTCCGTGCAGCAGGTGCAGGAAGTGCGCCGCGATCGATTCGTCCTCGGTCTCGGTCTCGATCCGCTTGCCGTTATGGCTGAAGTGGTACCAGTACAGCAGCATCGAGCCGAAGCTGGCCATCAGGCGATCGGCGATGTCGCGCGCACCGGTGAGGTTATGGTCGTCCTTCTCCGGCAACACCGTGCCGAGCACCGAGGCGCCGGTACGCATCACATCCATCGGGTGCGTCGCCGCGGGCAGGAGTTCGAGGGCGCTCTTGACCGGCGCCGGCAGGCCACGCAGCCGCTTGAGCTTGGCGCGGTAGGCATTCAACTCCATCCAGTTCGGCAGCACGCCGTGCACCAGCAGGTAAGCCACTTCCTCGAACGAGCCCTTCGCCGCGAGATCGTGGATGTCGTAGCCGCGGTAATGCAAGTCGTTGCCGCTGCGGCCGACCGTGCACAGCGCGGTGTTGCCGGCCGGCACGCCGGAGAGGGCGACCGATTTCTTCGCCTTGGGCTGGGTGGTGGTGTCGCTCATTGCGTAACTCCTTAACCCTTCTTGGAGAACAGTTCGTCGAGGTGACGTTCGTAAGCGTGGTAACCGATGCGGTCGTAGAGTTCTTCGCGCGTCTGCATCGTGTCGATGACATTGCGCTGGTGACCGTCGCGGCGGATGGCGTTGTAGACGTTCTCGGCGGCCTTGTTCATGGCGCGGAACGCGGATAGCGGATAGAGCACGATGCCCACGCCGACGCTGCCCAGCTCCTGCGTGCTGAACAGCGGAGTCTGGCCGAACTCGGTGATGTTGGCGAGGATGGGCACCTTCACCGCGTCGACGAAACGCTTGTACGTCGGCAGATCGTAGGCTGCCTCGGCGAAAATCGCATCGGCACCGGCCTCGACGCAGGCAATGGCACGCTCGATCGCGGCATCCACGCCGAGCACGGCGATGGCATCGGTGCGGGCGATCAGGAAGAAGTCGGGATCCGTCCTGGCGTCGGCGGCGGCCTTGACGCGATCGGCCATTTCCTCGGTGGTGACGATTTCCTTGCCCGGCCGGTGACCGCAGCGCTTGGCGCCGACCTGGTCCTCGATATGGCAAGCGGCGGCGCCGAACTTGACCAGGCTTTTCACCGTGCGGGCGATGTTGAACGCGCTGGGACCGAAGCCGGTGTCGATGTCGACCATCAACGGCAGGTCGCAGACATCGGTGATGCGGCGGACATCGGTGAGCACGTCGTCGAGCGTGTTGATGCCCAGGTCCGGCAGGCCCAGCGAGCCCGCGGCGACACCCCCACCGGAGAGGTAGATGGCACGGAACCCGGCACGCTTGGCCAGCAGCGCATGATTGGCGTTGATCGCACCGATCACCTGCAGCGGCTGTTCGGCCGCGAGCGCGGCGCGGAAACGGGCGCCGGCCGAGGGTTGCTGTGCCATGGAACTCTCCGAAGCAAAGAGAGTCATTTTAGCGCACCGCCGCGACGAGGCCTTGCTGCGTCGCGGGAGAAGCGGCGCGGCTGCTCACACGGTGGGAGCCAAGCTGGTGGGAGCCGACCTTGTCGGCGATCCCGCGGCAGCGGGCAAGGTCAAGGCAAGCACCATCGCCTACAGGGTCGGCTCCCACCCTATGGTTTATTCCTAACTATGGCCATTCCTGCCATGGACCATTCCTGCTGGACGTGGCTCCATTCCTCAAGTCCGCTTCTGCCCGCAGTGCGGGCCGCGGGCGATGGCCTGGCGAATTTCCTCCAGGGCGCCCGGGTCATCCAGGGTGGACAGGTCGCCGGGGTCGGTGTCCTGCATCAGCGCCTGCAGCGCACGGCGCAGGAGCTTGCCCGAGCGGGTCTTTGGCAGCGCGCCGACCACGTAGACGCAGGCGGGCCGCGCCACGCCACCCAGCAATTCCACCACGCGCCGCTCCATCGCCTGCGCCACGTCGCGCGGATCGTCCGTGACGCCTTGCTTCAGCGTGGCGAAGACAGCGGGTACCTGCCCTTTCAGTTCGTCGGCGATCCCAACCACCGCCACTTCGGCAACCGCACCGAGGGTCGCCACCGATTCCTCGATCTCGCGCGTGCCCAGGCGATGCCCTGCGACGTTGATCACGTCGTCCGTTCGGCCGAGGATGAAGAAATAGCCATCGGCGTCACGCACCGCCCAATCCAGCGAGCTATACAGCAGCTCCTTGAAATGGCCGAAGTAGCTGCGCCGGTAGCGCTCGTCGTCTCGCCATATCGTCGTGAGGCAGCCCGGTGGCAAAGGCGGTTCGATCACCAGCACGCCTTTTTCGCCTGCCGGCTTTTCTTCGCCGGTGGCCTCGTCGATCACGCGCATGCGATATCCGAACGTCGGAAAGCCGGGCGAACCGGGCTTCACCGGCTTGAGGTCCAGTCCCGGCATCAGGGACAAGGCCGGCCAGCCCGTTTCGGTCTGCCAGTAATTGTCCACCACGGTCTTGCCGGTGCCGGTGGTGAGCCAGTCGTAGGTGGGCTGGTCGAGCGGCTCGCCCGCGAGGAAGATCCATTTCAACGACGAGAGGTCGTATTTCCCCAACCATGCCGCATCCTGCTTCTTCAGCACGCGGATGCCGGTGGGCGAGGAAAACATGGTGCGTGCCTTGTACTTCTCGCAAAGACGCCACCAGATGCCGGGATCGGGGCCGGTGGGAAGTCCTTCGTACAGGATGGCGGTGCATCCACCGATGAGAGGACCGTACACGTTGTACGAGTGCCCCACGGCCCAGCCTACGTCCGAGGTGCACAGGATGGTCTGTCCCGGCTGCAGGTCGAAGATCGCCGTCATCGAGACGGCGAGCGCCACCGCATAGCCCCCCACATCTCGCTGTACGCCTTTCGGCCGGCCCGTGGTGCCCGAGGTGTAGAGCAGGTAGCTGGGCTCGTTCGATTCCAGCCACTCGACGGGAACCTGCGCATGGAGGTGCTTCTCACGCAGCGGCGCATGGTCGACGTCGCGTTCCGTCACCCATGCCATGCCGGGATCGAGCCCACGCCGGACGACGAGCACATGCGCCGGAGGCGCCTTCGCCTCGCGCAGCGCCGCGTCCACCAGGGGTTTGTACGGAATGATCTTGCCGCCACGCATGCCCGCGTCGGCGCAGACCAGAAGTTTCGGTTCCGCATCGTCGATGCGCAGGGCGAGGTTGTGTGCGGCGAAGCCGCCGAAGACGACGGAATGGATCGCGCCGATGCGCGCGCAGGCGAGCATCGCGAACACCGCCTCGGCGATGTTGGGCATGTAAATGACGACGCGGTCGCCCTTGCCCACGCCCAGTTCGACGAGGATGGCCGCGAAGGCATTCACCTCGCGATGCAGTTCCCGATAACTGATTTCCCGGGTGACGCCTGTTTCGGTGGACACCGCGACGATGGCTAGCTGGTCGCCGCGTGCATCGAGATGTCGATCGACCGCGTTATGGCAGAGGTTGGTGGTTCCACCGACGAACCAGTGGCGGAACGGCGGGTTGGACTGGTCGAGGATGCATTGCGGCGGTGTTTGCCAATCGATCAACCGCGCCTGCTCGCCCCAGAACGCCTCCGGTTCGTCGACCGAGCGTCGCCAGGATGCCTCGTAGCCCATGGATGCGCCTCCGGGAAGTGGTTCGTCCTTGAGGGTAGGACAGCGGTCGGGGTGGCGCCTCTGGACCTTGGTCGAAGAGCATCGCCGACAGGGTCGGCTCCCACCAAAGCTGGAAGCCGTGCATGCTTTCCCACCAAAGCCGGCAGCCGTGCATGCTTTCCCACCAGGGCTGGAAGCCGTGCATGCTCTGGTGGGAGCCGACCCTGTCGGCGATTCAATCCCGCGAGGCGTCGCCTACTTGCCCTGCCCCGGCCGCGCCACGCCGTACATCTCCCACGCGATCTTCTTCAACAGCGCCTGACGGTCGTCGCCCTCGGTGTAGAGGTCGAAATGCGTCTTGCCGGGAAGGAAGCGGATATCGCTCTTCGCGTGCAGCCCATCGAGGGTTTCCTTGAGCAATTTCGCAGCGCCATCGAGGTAGAAGGTATCGGCCGTGCCGACGATGACGTGGATCTTGCCGTCGAGGTCCGGCTTCAACGCCGGCCACTGCGTGCGCAGGCGCTGGGCGATGTCGTAATGGTCGCGCCAGTACGCGGCGACGGCGGGGTCCACCGTACCGGTGACGCGGTTGAACAGCTGCTGGGGCCGGCCGTCCTTGCCACGTGGCGAGAACACCCATTCGAACGACGCGAACTGGCCGCCGTAGGCGCCCAGTACCTCTTCCAGCTTGACGAAGGTTTCGAGGGAAGCGATGACCTTCCCCTTGTCGCGCACCAGCGGAATGGGCGTGCCGTCCGGCTTCTTGTAGGCGTTGCCATTCACCGCATAGATGTCGACGCCGGTGAAATCGCGGAAGTCACTGGCATCGGGCGAGGTCGACCAGGTGCCGCCGAATTCCTTGGGGTAACGCGTCTGCAACCACAGCGTCGCCCAGCCACCAGACGAGTGTCCGGTGAGGAAACGCCCGCTGGGCTTGCCATCCATGCGGTAGCGTCCTTCGAGCCACGGGATGTATTCGGTGGTGAGTGCCTGGCCCCACGGCCCGTTGTTCACCGAGTCGGCGAACTCATGCGTGCCGGTGGGGCCCGATTCGTCGAGCAGCACCCAGATCATCGGCGGCATCTCTTTTTTGGACATCGCCAGCCAAAGGTAGGCGATCGTCCCCGCGTAACGGTCGAAGCCTCCCGTGAAGCCGTGGGTGAGGAAGACGGTCGGATAGCGCGTCGTACCTTTGGGATCGTAGCCCGGCGGCGTGACCACCCAGGCGCGGACCGACAAGGGACGGCCCGCGAAGGCTGTCAGCAGGGGGCTCTGCAAGACATCCGCATGGGCATGCTTGCGTGCCTCCGGCAGGGCGTCGCGAACCACCTGCGGCGCCATCGGCGGCAGGACCCAGGGATCCCGCGGCGGCACGGCCTTGCTCAGTTTCAGGGCCGGCAGGCTGCCACCCGGCGTGAGCTTCACCGGCGTCACGTCGCTGATGAGGTCGCCGGCATGGCGGCCGCCGTAGTTGTAGTCGTTATCCACGTCGAGCACGGCCTGGAAGAGGTAATCCCCCGGCGGCAACGTCGAGAACCCGGCGGGGAACGCCTCGCCGTCGGTGTCCAGGTCGACCGACTGGCCTGGCGCGATCCACGTCACCTCACGCGCGGCCACGGACACGGCCTTGGGTTCGAACGGATTGGTATCGACAGCCTCGAGCTTGCCGTCCTTCGCCGCCGAGGCGGGCGCGGCAAACAGGATCAGGCGTCCCGAGGTGCCTTTGTCGCTGGCACCGTCGAGCGTGACGCGGACGATGCGGTGCGCCAATGGCGCGTCGTCGGCATCGGCGGCAAAGCCCGCCGTGGCGAACGCCAGGGCAAGGATGGCGCGGGCGGATAGAGCTTTCATCGAACGACCCCTTCTCGAGCCGCGGGCGCGCGGCGTGGCAACATCGCCGATCCTGACACGAGACGAGGAGCAAACGGAATGGATACCGAGTGGATCAGCCGACATGCCCTGTCGCTTTGGGCGGCCCTGCTCGTTCTTGCCCTGGGCGGTGCGGACGTGGTGTGGCGTCGCGCCATGCGCCGTCGCGAAGGCCACGATGCGGCCGCCCGTGCGTTGCTGCGGCCCGCCACCGCCGTGGCCGTGGTGGTGGCGATGCTGGTGATCGCCACCGCGATCGCGGTCGAGGTGCGTGAGGCGGCGGGCCTGACCGTGTTCGATGCCGAACTCGCGGCGGCCCTGCGCGATAACATGCCTGCGGCCGTGCTGCGTGCGGTGGCCCTGGTCACTCACGCCGGCGACCCCCTCGTGGTCGGCATCGCGACTTTCGTCATCTTCCTCGCGCTGCTGTGGCGCCGTCATTTCCGCCTCGCGGCAAGCTGGATCACGACGCTGGTGGGCACCGCCGTGATCAACAGCGCGCTGAAGGCCTGGTTCCAGCGCGAACGGCCGCTGCACGATCATGGCTTCATCGTCGAACACAGCTATAGCTTCCCCAGCGGACATGCGTCGGGGTCGATGGTGTTCTACGGCATGCTCGCCTACGTGGCGCTCGTGCTTTGCCCGCCCCGCTGGCACCGGACCATCGTGGTGGCCGCGGTGAGCATGATCACCATCGTCGGGATCAGCCGCATCCTCCTGCAGGTGCATTATTTCAGCGACGTGATGGCGGGGTACGCGACCGGGCTGGCGTGGGTGACGTTGTGCGCCGGCAGCGCGGAATATTTCCGGCTCCGCGAGGGGCGCAAGAGCCTGGCGTGATTTCATGCGGTCGTGACGGCGCGAATGGTTGTTTTGGAGCATGAACCCCTGCCCTTACTTCGCCATCGTCATGAACGCCGGATCGGGCAAGCAGGACGCCGGGGCCGCGCGCGCCGAGATCGCCTCGATCCTCGACGCGGCGGGCCGCCCGCATCGCTTCTTCCTCATCGATGGAACCCGCGACATCAAGGACCTCGTCCGTGATGCCGCCGCGCATGCGAAGCGGGAACGCGGAGCCATCGTGGCCGCCGGCGGCGATGGGACGATCAATTGCGTGGCGGGAACGGCCTGGGCCGAGTCGCTGCCCATGGGTGTCCTGCCGCAGGGCACGTTCAACTTCGTCGGCCGTACGCACGGCATTCCCACGGACACCCGCGGCGCCGCGGAAGCACTGCTCAGGGCGACGCCCGCCGATACCCAGATCGGCATGGTCAACGATCATGTGTTCCTGGTGAACGCCAGCCTCGGTCTCTACCCTCAGGTGCTGGAAGACCGGGAAACGTGGAAACAGCGTTTCGGCAGGCATCGCATCGTGGCGTTGTGGTCGGGACTGGCGACGATGATGCGCGGCTACCGTCCCCTGCGCATCGAGGTCAGCGACGGCGAACGCACGCGTCAGTTGCGCACGCCCACGCTGTTCGTGGGCAATAACGCGCTGCAACTCGAAAAGATCGGCCTGCCTGAAGCGGCCGCTGTGATGCGCAACGATGGCACGCTTGCCGGCCTCGTATTGAAACCGATCGGCAGGCTCACCATGCTCGGCCTGATCCTGCATGGCGCGCTCGGCAAACTCGGTGAGGCGGAAAACGCCGTGAGTTTCGGCTTCCGGGAAATCACCGTGACGCCGAAACACCATCGCCATGCGATCAAGGTGGCCATCGACGGGGAGATCGTCAGGCTCATGCCACCACTGGTCTTCCGCGCCGCGCCACGACCGCTGTCCCTGCTCACCGACCGCACGCGCAAGCCGGGCGAGGATCCGGGATGAGCCTGATCGCGCAGATATCCGATCCGCACTTCGGCACGGAACGGCCCGGGGCGGTAGCGGCGCTCCACGAAGCCATCGTCGCGTTGCGGCCGGACCTGGTTATCCTCTCGGGTGACGTGACCCAACGCGCGCGCCGCGCGCAGTTCGCGGCGGCACGACGTTTCGTAGACGGCTACGACCGCCCCACGCTGACGATTCCCGGCAACCACGACGTGCCCTTGTTCAATCTCTTCGCGCGCATCATCGACCCGTTCGGAGCGTTTCGCCGTGCCTTCGGCGACAACCTGGAACCGGAGTTCGAGAACGGCGATGTGCTGGTTGTCGGCGTGAACACCGTTCGTCCGTCACGGCACAAGAATGGCGTGGTGTCCGACGAGCAGATCGAGCGCGTGTGCCGACGGCTGGCGCAGGCGCGCGAGGAACAACTGCGGATCGTGGTCACGCACCAGCCCGTGCACGTGATCCGCGAGAAGGACATCGCCAACCTGCTCATCAACCACGAACGGGCAATCGCCGCCTGGGCCGCCGCGGGCGCCGATCTCATCCTCGGCGGCCATATCCACCTGCCCTACGTGCGTCCGCTTGGTACGGAGACACGTCGCCTCGCCAGCGAATTGTGGTCGGTGCAGGCGGGCACGGCGGTGTCACGGCGCATCCGTGAAGGGATCAGCAATTCGTTCCATGTGATACGCCACGAGGCGTCGCGGGATCGCGGTGCCTGCGTGGTGGAGCAGTGGGATTATGACGAGGGGGAACGACGCTTCACCGCTGGGGTGACGACGCCGATCCGGCTGGGGCGATTTGGCCAGCACCCATCGCCGACGGGGTCGGCTCCCACCTGACCTTCGACCCACCCGGTTCCCTCTATCCGGTGGGAGCCGACCTGTCGGCGATGCTCTTACACATACTGCATCTTCCGCGACATGCCCCCGTCGACAGTGAAGTTCTCCCCCGTGATGAACCCCGCCTGCGACGACAGCAGAAACACCGCGAGCGCCGCGACATCGGGTGGCACGCCCGCCCGGCCCACCGGGTGCTGCGCATGGTCCGCGGCGGACAATTTCGGTTTACGCCGCTGCGACGGCTTCTTCCAGTCGTCCACGACGATCCATCCCGGATTGATCGCGTTCACGCGTACCGGTCCCGCGCTGATCGCCAGCGCATGGGTGAAGGCCACGATGCCACCCTTGCTCGCGGCATAGGCTTCGGTGTCCGGTTCGGATTGATGCGCTCGCGAAGAGGCGATGTTGACGATCGCGCCGTTGCTCTTCTTCAATGCGGGCAGCGCATGCTTGCAGCACAGGAAGACGCCGCCGAGATTGGTGTCGATACGGCGTTTCCACTCGTTCCATGCGAGGTCTTCGACGGGTCCCGTATGCGCCTCGGCGATACCGGCATTGTTCACGAGCCCGTCGATGCGGCCGAAACGTCGCAGCGCGCCGCCGACGAAGCGCTTCACGCTGGCCTCCTTCGACACATCCAGGACGACGAAGGCGGCACGGTCGCCCGCGTTCCACTCCTCGAGGCAGGCCTTGCCCGCTTCCGCGTCGAGATCGCCGATGACGACGCTGCCTCCGGCATCCAGCACCGCCTCGGCGATGCCCTTGCCGATGCCTTGCGCACCACCGGTGACGAGGACCACTCTACCCGGCCACTCGACGGCCGCGGACGCGGGGAACGGAGAGGACGGTCTGGGAGCGGGCATCGCGTTTCTCCTTCACGGTAGGCGCTGATCGTCCGCGCTTCCCCGTGCAGGTGGCGTCATGCGGAGCGGTAGTAATCCATCTCACGGTAGCGCCGCGCATACAAGCCGAACGCCAACGCGGCCACGGCGGCGAACGCGGCGAAGAAGAACATCTGGAACGCGGTGGTGCCGATGCCGGTGCCTGCGATGCCGGCGAGCACCGCCTCGTTGCGCACACCCGCGTTGGCCAGCAGCACCCACAGGTTGCCCACCGTGACGCTGAGCGTCCAGAAGCTCATCAACGTGCCCTTCATCGATGGCGGCGCCTGGCTATAGGCGAATTCCAGTCCTGTCGCGGACACAAGCACTTCGCCCATCGTGAGGAACACGTAGGGGAGGATCTGCCAGGCGACGAAGACCGGATCGCCACCGTCGATCGCGAGCTGGATGGCACCGACGATCACCCACGCGACGGCCGAGAGCGCGATGCCTGTCGTCATGCGGCGCAAGGCGGTCGGTTCGATACCCGCGCGCCTCAGGAAGGGAAACAGGACGAGGTTGTTGAACGGGATCAGCAGCAGCACCAGGGCGGGATTGATCGCCTGCATCTGCGCGGGATGGAGCCAATCCGGCATGGTCATCGCGTCCGCCTGGAGTACCCACGTGGACGCCTTCTGGTCGAACAAGGACCAGAACGGCGTTACGAGCGCGAACACCAGGAGTACGCGCAGCACCGCCCCGACACCGTCGATCGCTTCATCGGGATGGGCACCCCGCGCGCGCTCCAGTTGCATGCGCGTGCCGATGCCGATGCCGCCGAGCAGGCAGACAAAGGCGAGGCACAGGGCGGCGACGATGCCCATCGCGGGCGCGAGCGCCAGCGATACGAGCGCGAGGCAGGCGGCAACCACCGCCATCGCCAATCCCGGCCTTCCCTGCCCTGGCGCACGCGCCAGCAAGGCGGTGCGAACGACCTTGGTGAATCCGTGCGGATCGTTGCCCGTCGGCGGCAACATCACGTAATGACGGCGGCCACGCCAGAAAACCAGCGTGGCGACGAACATCAAGGCGCCGGGAATGCCGAAGGCCACCGCGGCGCCGTACCGGTGCAGAAAGAAAGGCATCAGCAGCGAGGCCAGGAACGACCCCACGTTGATCATCCAGTAGAAGGCGTCGAACACCACCTTGGCCAGATGCCGGTTGCTTTCGTCGAACTGGTCGCCGACGAAGGCGGCCACGCACGGCTTGATACCGCCGGCGCCCAGGGCGATCAGGGCCAGCCCGGTATAGAAACCGGCCACGCTGTGCTCGAACAGCGCAAGGCACAGGTGGCCGACGCAGTACACCAGGCTGAGCCATAACACGGTGTGGTACTTGCCGAGCCAGCGGTCGGCCAGCCAGCCACCGAGCAGCGGAAAGAAGTACACGCCGATCACGAAGGTATGGAACACATCCTTCGCCGCACCCGGCCGATCCGCCTCGGGCAGGTACATGAGCAGCGAGGTGACGAGGAAGGGCGTGAGGATGTTGCGCATCCCGTAGAAGCTGAAGCGCTCGCAGCCTTCGTTGCCGACGATGTACGGGATCTGCCGGGGCAGGCGCGCGCGGGGAGCGGCGTCGATGTCGAGAGTGGTCATGGCGTGGCCCCGGAGCGGTCTGAAACGGTGGAATCCTAAACGAAACGATCAGGACAACCGCGCTAACCTTGCCCCATGAACCCGACCCCAGACCCCACTCGACCGATCCCCACCGGCCTTATCGGCTATGGCACGGCGGGCGCCTACTTCCACGCCCCCTTGATCGCGGCGGCCGAAGGCCTCCGCCTGGCGGCCATCGGCAGCCGCCGTTCCGACGACATCCTGCGCGACTTTCCGGAGGCGAAGGCGTACGAAAATCCTCAAGACCTGATCGCCGATCCGGCGATCGAACTGGTGGTGATCGCCACACCGAATGAAAGCCATGCCTCGCTAGCCCGCGCCGCGCTGGAAGCAGGCAAGCATGTGGTCGTCGATAAGCCGTTCACCCTGAACGCCGCCGAGGCGGAGGCGCTGATCGCCCTCGCCTCGGAGCGTGGCCGCAAACTTTCCGTGTTCCAGAACCGGCGCTGGGACAACGACTTCCTCACCGTGCGCCGCCTCGTCGAGGACGGCCGGCTGGGCGAGGTCGCTTATTACGAAGCGCACTTCGACCGGTTCCGGCCGGAGATCAAGCAGGGCTGGCGCGAGACGGAGGTGCCGGGTTCAGGGCTCCTCTACGACCTCGGCGCCCACCTCATCGACCAGGCCCTGGTGCTGTTCGGATACCCACTTGCGGTCACCGCCGACGTCACGCGGCAACGTGCGGCCGCGCGAGCCGACGACTACTTCCACGTCGTGCTCGATTACGGCCGCCGCCGGGCTGTACTGCACGCGTCCGTGCTCGTGCGCGATCCCGGTCCACGTTATCTCGTGCACGGCGACGGCGGCAGCTTCGTCAAGTACGGCATCGACGGCCAGGAGGCGGCGCTACGCGCGGGCCGGCGGCCGGGCGGCGAAGGCTGGGGCGAGGACGACGCGGCGTCGTTCGGTCGATTCACCGATGCCGACGGCACCGTCATCACCATAGAAACATTGCCCGGACGCTATACGGCGTTCTACGACGGCGTGGCGGCGGCAATCCGCGATGGCTCGTCATTGCCGGTGGAAGCGCGTGAGGCTCGCGATGTGATCCGTGTGATCGAGGCGGCGCAAGTGAGCGCGCGGGAGCGGCGCACGGTGCCGCTATGAGGTGGCTATCCCTCGCCCGTCGCCACCGCGCGCGAAGGATCGCTCACCCACCCGCTCCACGACGGCGCGTACAAGCGTGAGCCGCACAGGCCCGCGTACTCCATCGCCAGCAGGTTATGGCACGCGGTGACGCCGGAGCCGCACATATGCACGACGTCTTCCGCGGGATGAGGTGCGATGGCCGCCCTGAAAGCCCGCGCAAGATCTTCCGGCGAACGGAAGCGGCCGTCGCCGTCGAGGTTCTCTGAGAACGGCCGGTTGCGGGCGCCGGGCACGTGGCCGGCCACCGGGTCCAGCGGCTCTACTTCCCCCCGGTAGCGCGGGGCGGCGCGCGCATCGAGCAACAGCAGGCGGCCACTGGCGATGCCCTCGGCCAACGCTTCCGCGTTCACCGTGCCGGATTCGTCGAACACCGCATGCACCGCCGTCGGCTCGCGCAGCGGCACCACGTTGTCAGTGGGCAACCCCGCCGCCAACCAGGCGGGCCAGCCGCCGTCGAGCACCGCCACGTTGTCGATGCCGGCCAGACGCGCCAGCCACCAGAAGCGCGCCGCCGCGAGGGATCCGCCCGCGGCGTCGTACACGACCACCTGCAGGTCGGGCCGCCATCCGGCACGCGAAAGCCATGCGGAGAAGGACGCGGCCGACGGCAAGGGATGCCGTCCGCGGCCGTTGGACGGGGTCGCCATGTCGGCGAGGTCGCGGTCGAGGTCGGCACGCACCGCATCCGGCACATGCGACAGCGCATAGTCCTGGTCGCCCTTGCCGGGATCACGGCCGCCGGGCTGATTGAGGTCGAAGCGCGCGTCGACGAAGAGCACGTCGTGCGCCGGCAGGTGGGCGGCCGTGGCCGCGTCGATCAGCGTGCGCGAGATCAGCATGGATGACCCATCCGTTTCAGGAGGTTGAGCAGGATGGCCGCCGTGACGCCCCATATGCGGTACCCCGCATGGAGGAACTCGACCATGTCGCGGCGATGGCCGCGGAATTCCATCGTGTAGCGGCGCAGGTTCGCAGGCTCGAGAAAGAAGGCGAACGGCACTTCGAACACTTCGGCGACCTCGCCCGGATCCGGCTTGAGTTCCGCGTTGGCGGCGACACGCGCGACCACGGGCGTGACCGAGTAGCCACTGATCGTCTCGAACGATTCGAGGAAACCCAGCGGCGTGACCATCGCGGCGTCCAGGCCGATTTCCTCGCGGCTCTCGCGCAGCGCGGCGGCCACCACGTCGGCATCGTCCGGTTCGACACGGCCGCCGGGAAAAGCCACCTGCCCCGCATGCTGCTGCAGGGTATCGGTACGCACGGTGAGCAGGACGTTCTGCTCGCGGTCGTCGCGGATGCCGATCAACACCGCCGCCGGCCGCCTTGGCGCATGGCCGATCAACTCGGCCATGTCGTCGTGGTTCCAGCCGCGGGGTCCCGGAGGTGCTTCCAGGGGAAGCAGCGCGCCACGAAGCCTCGCCAGCATGTCGTCCATCATCCGCCCTGCCGGCGAGGCAGGACCTCGTCCATGATCCAGAGCTTCTGCGCGTCGTTCAGGCTCGACCAACGCGCGATCTCGTCGCCCGTGCGCAGGCAGCCCATGCAGAGGCCGCGGGCGTCGAGCCGGCAGACGCCCGTGCAGGGCGTCAAGGGGAGATTGGGAGACGTCGGAGCGATGGCCATACCGTCGGCCATTCTAGCGCGAGCGGCGTGGCGCCGCTGCCAGGGCTTACTGGCGGATATCGACCAGTTCGATCTCGAAGACCAGGGCTTCGTTCGGTCCGATGCGCGGCAGCTCGCCACGTTCACCGTAAGCCAGCGCGGGCGGGATCACGACCTTCCAGCGATCGCCCACGCGCATGCGCGGGATCACGTCCTGCCAGCCGGGAATCACCCGGTTCACGGTGAAGGTGACGGGCTTGCCGTGCGCGTAGGAACTGTCGAACTCCGTGCCATCGATCAAGGCGCCGCGGTAGTTGACCACCACGGTGCTGGTGACCTGGGCCTGCGGACCGCGCCCCTTGGCGAGCACGGCGTACTGGATGCCTGAGGGTAAGGTGACCACGCCCGGGCGCGTGCGGTTGCGGGCCAGGAAATCGGCGCTGCGTTTTGCATTGGCCAGGGCCACGCGGCGGAATTCCACCGCCGAGTCACGTTGCACCTTGGCATCGAAATTCACCAGTTGTTGCTGCATCACATCGATGGACACGCCTGGCGGACGCTTGGCGTAACCATCCTGCAAGGCCTTCACCAGCACGGCGATGTCGACGTCGGGCTGCGCGCTGTTCGCGAACTGCGTGCCGATCTGGTAACCGATGGCATACGACAACTTGGTCTTGTCGATCGCCGGGGCACCCGATGCCGGTGCCGTGGGCGCCGACTGCGCCCACGCCGCCCCGGCGGGTAATGACAGTGCGACGAACATGACCAGGAAACGCAAAGGTGACATCCCGTTCTCCGTGAACCCGGAACCGTGGGCGTGCGTGGAGGATAGTCCATGAGACGCCAATCCGGGGGCAAAGGTTCCCCTGCCTGCTACCATCCGCCTCCTCGTCCCGCCGCCAGGAACCGACATGGCCTTCCGCACCCTCACCACCGCCGACCGCGGCGCCGTCCGCACCATCACCGTCGATCGACCGGACAAGCTCAACGCGTTGAACCGCGAGACCATCGGCGAGCTGACCCTGGCCTTCCGCCAGGCGGCGCAGGACGACGCGGTGCGCGTGGTGGTGCTGGCGGGCGCCGGCGAGAAGGCCTTCGTGGCCGGCGCGGATATTTCCGAGATGACCTCCTGGTCGCCGGTGAAGGCGCAGGCCGCTTCCCGCGCCGGGCAGGAACTCATGCTGACGATCGAGCGCCTCGGCAAGCCCGTGATCGCCCGCATCCAGGGGTACGCGCTGGGCGGTGGCATGGAACTCGCGATGGCATGCCACCTGCGCGTCGCCAGCGACAAGGCGCGGTTCGGCCAGCCCGAGATCGGGCTCGGCCTGATTCCCGGTTTCGGCGGCACGCAGCGACTGACTCGCCTGGCGGGACGCGGCGCGGCACTGGAACTGTGCCTGCTGGGCCAGCAGGTGGATGCCGCGCGCGCCGAACGGCTGGGCATCGTCACTCGTGTCGTCGCCGCCGAGGAACTGGACGCGACGGTGGACGCGATGGCCGATCAATTGGCGATCGCGGCGCCGCTGGCGCTCAAGGGCATCCTCGATGCCGTGATCGAAGGTGGGGAATGCGCCATCGACCAGGGCCTGGCGTTTGAGACGCAAGGCTTCGCCATCGCCTTTTCCACCGAGGACATGCGCGAGGGCACGTCGGCCTTCCTCGAGCGGCGCAAGGCTTCGTTCAAGGGCGTGTAACCGTCGACCTCAGTGCGATGCGCCGCGGTAGTTCAGTTCCCCGGCCGTCACCCGCACGTCCAGACGATTCTCCGGCGGAGCCAGCTGACACGTGGCATACGGCGTGAACACGCAAGGCGGATTGCGCGCCTCGTTGAAATCGATCACCAGCTTGCCGTCTCGTGCCAGCGGGGTGTCGAGGAAGCGTGCCGCGCCGTATGTCTCCTTACCGCTGGTGAGATCGGCGAAGACGAAGAACAACGCGTCCGGCGTTTCCTGGACCGGATACAACTCGAACGTCTTGCCTTCGCGCACGAACACGGCCTTGCCCGGCACCTTCTCCTTCTCGATCGTGCCCAGTACCGTGCCCATCTCCAGTTCCATCGGCGGATCGAACGGCACCCAGTCGGCGACGACCCGCCAGGTCGGATCGATCGGGAAATAGTCCAGCCCCTGGAAGCGCGTGCGCGTTTCCGCGTTCTCGTCCTTGACGCGCAAGGCTTTCCGGCCGTCACGCGCGATCACGAAGAAATGCGCGGAACCAAAGCGTACTTCGGTGGCGGCCTGGCCCGGCGACGCGTCGTCCACCAGAACAGCGCGCTCCACGTCCCTGCCGTCGACAAGGACGCCACTGCCCTCGGCCGGTTCGAACACGGCGGCGCCCTGCCCGTCGAGCGTGACTACACCCAGCCGTTCCGGGCCGACGTTCAGCACGATATCGTTATCCGGCCCGCTGCCGATGCGGTTCGGCCCGGGTTGCAGCCATTCGAGCCCGACAAGGCTGAGCCATCCGCCTGGCGCCGTGAGCAGGGCCAGGCGTTCGGTGCGCGCTCGTTCGACGGATGCGGTTTCGGAAGGAGAAAGCATGCAAGAACCTCGGCGTATGGACGGCTAGCCGTCCGATCGTTGGAAACTACCGGCCGCGCAGGAAGAGACGATCCAACTCGCCCAGCGACAACTGCACCCAGGTCGGACGACCGTGGTTGCACTGGCCGGAGCGCTCGGTGGCTTCCATCTCGCGCAGCAGCGCGTTCATTTCGGGTATGCCGAGACGGCGTCCGGCGCGAACGGAACCGTGGCAAGCCATGGTGGAAAGCAGTTCGTTCTCCAACTCTTCAAGGCGCCGTGAACTGCCGTGCTGGGCCAGCTCGGCCAGTACGTCGCGGGTGAGCTGGCTCACGTCGGCCCCTTCCAGCAGGGAAGGAATGCGACGCACCACGACGCCGGCCGGGCCGCTGCGCGACAACTCCAGACCCCACTCACCGAGTGCATCGGCGTGTTCCTCCGCTGCCGCCGCCTCCTTCGCGCTGACCGCGATCGACAGCGGCACGAGCAGCATCTGCGAACGCAGGTTCGCGGTGACACGCCCGTTCTTGAGCTTTTCGTAAGTGATGCGCTCGTGCGCGGCGTGCATGTCGACCAGCACGAGGCCGTGCTCGTTCTCGGCCAAGACGTAGATGTTCTTCAATTGCGCGATGGCGTAGCCCAGCGGCGGGACGTCCCCACCCTGCTCGGCCTCGTTGCCGGACGGCGGCGTCCATGTGGTCGAGGGACGTGGCGGCGCGATCGATCCGAACAGCGTGGCGTAGTCGGCCAACGGCTCATCGCGCACGCCGAGGCTCAACCGCGATTGGCTCGATGCCTGCGGCCATGCCGGCATCGATGGCGACGGCGGCAACCGGTTTTCGTAGAGCGCGCCGCCGGCCGCCGCCATGAGCGGGACGGACGACTCGGCAACCGGCGCGGACACGCCGGCGCGGGTCTGCGCAAGGGCTTCGTGCAGCGTACGGAAGAGGAAATCGTGGATCAGGCGCTGCTCGCGGAAACGAACCTCGTTCTTGGCGGGATGCACGTTGACGTCGACGCCCGCGGGATCGAGTTCCAGAAACAGCACGAACACGGGATGGCGCCCATGGAACAGCACGTCGGCATAAGCCTGGCGCACCGCGTGCGCGACCACGCGATCGCGCACGAGGCGGCCGTTCACGTAGAAGTATTGCTGGTCGGCCTGCGAGCGCGAGGCGGTGGGCAAGCCGACCCACCCGGACAGGCGCATGCCGGCGGCTTCGTGTTCCACACGCAGCGCCTGTCCCGGGAATTCCGGGCCGAGCACTTCGGCCACGCGTGCCAGCGCGGCGTTCTCGTCGCGCGCGGGCTTGAGCAGGCGCACGGTCTTGCCGTTGTGGCTCAGGCGGATATCCACGCCCTCGCGCGCCAGCGCCAACGACTTCAACAGATCGTCGATATGCGCGAACTCCGTGCGCTCGGCGCGGAGGAACTTGCGCCGAGCGGGCACGTTGTAGAAGAGGTCGCGCACCTCGATGGTCGTGCCAGGTGGGTGCTGCGCGGGGCGAGCGTCCTGCAGGCGCCCACCGTCGACGTCGATGCGCCAGGCGGCGTCTTCGCCATGCAGGCGGGAGGTCAGGGAGAAACGCGCCACCGAGGACACCGACGCCAATGCTTCACCACGGAAGCCCATGCTGGCCACCCGCTCCAGGTCGTCAAAGCTGCCGATCTTGCTGGTGGCGTGCGATGCCACCGCCAACGCCAGTTCGTCGCGTGGAATGCCGCCACCATCATCGCGCACGCGAATCAGCCGGACCCCGCCCTGCTCGATGTCGACCTCGATGCGGCGCGCACCGGCGTCGATGCTGTTCTCGACGAGTTCCTTCACCACCGAAGCGGGCCGCTCGATGACTTCACCCGCCGCGATCTGGTTGATCAGTTCGGGCGGAAGGGGACGGATAGGCATGGGACACGACCTGACGGACTTTCAGGCCGAAAGGATAGCCCAAGCGGGTGCACGGCCGCTTCAGCCCGAAGGAATCACCATCACGGTGCCGATGCGCACGTTGTTGTCCGTCATCTTGTTGGCAAGCTTCAACGCGCCCACCGAGACCCCGTACTGCTGGGCGATGCCGGTCAGCGTCTCGCCACGGTTGACGCGGTGCACGTCGCGGACGTTTTCATCCGCGCGGGCGGTGACTTTCTTCGCCGGCGGGGTCGTATCGGCGGCCGCGAGCTGCCTGTCGTCCGCCTTCGCGGCCGCCTTCTTCGGCGCCGGCGCACGCGTCGCCGACTTCACCGCGCTGGAGGCGATGGCATCGGCGTCGGAGCCGACCGCGGGCGCGGCCGGAGCCGAAGCCGCCGCCGAGGCGACCGACGTGCCGTTGCGGCGGGCCGCCTGAGCGGCGAACCACGTACCCGGCGGGGGCATCGACTCGAAATAGTTGCGTACGCCGCCCAAGACGGCGGTGGCGAGTTCCCGGCGATGCCCATCGTCGCGCAGGCGCCGCTCCTCGGAAGGATTGGTGATGAAGGCGGTCTCGACCAGGATCGAAGGCACGTCCGGCGATCTCAACACCACGAAGTTGGCCCGCTCCACGTAGCCGCGGTGGGTGGGACCGAGGCGGCCCAGCGCCTTGAGGACGTTGCCGGCGATCGATTCGCTGGCCTGCATGGCGTAGCCCTGCTGCAGGTCGAGCAGCACGGCGGCAAGGGTATCGTCCTTGTCGTCGAGCGACACGCCGCCGACCAGGTCGGCCCGGTTTTCGCGATCGGCCAGCCAGCGCGCCGCTTCGGAGGTCTTGCCTCGCGGGGAAAGCACCCAGACCGACGAACCCTTGGCGTCGCTGTTCTTGAATGCGTCCGCGTGGATCGAGACGAACATGTCCGCGTTATGCTCGCGCGCGATCTGGTAGCGCCGCTTCAACGGAATGAAGTAGTCGCCGTTACGCGTGAGGACAGCCTGCATCCCCGGTTGGCGATTGATCTGGTCGGCGAGTTCGCGCGCCACCTGCAAGGTGACATCCTTCTCGCGCAGGCCGGTCGCGCCGCGCGCGCCGGGGTCCTCACCACCGTGCCCGGCATCGATGGCGACCACCACCTTGCGCTCGCTGGCCAGCATCGGCGGCTTGCCGGCGGGAACCGTCTTGCCGCGCGAAGCGCGCGGCGACGTCGCGACGGCCGCTTCCGCCGGCGCATCCGCCACGGAAGGCGCGTCGTCGGTCACCGGGTTGTCGCCGGGATCGCTCTGCCCGCCAGGGTAGAGGTCGAGCACGAGGCGGTACCCGTAATCACCCGCCGGCTTGAGCAGGAAGCTCTTCGGCTTGGCCTTCGGATCGACCGTGGCGACCATGCGCGCACTGCCGCCTTGTTTGCCGGCGGTCATCGACTTGAAGAGGCCTTGCCCACCAGGCGCGGTGAAGTCACCCGCCACGCTGCTCCCGGAGACGTCGAGGACGACACTTCCGGGGGTATCGCCCTGGGACATCTTGTAGGTGGCGGGACCAGACAGGTCGAAGACCACGCGCGTGTATTCCGGACCGGCCCAGACGCGCGCGGCCTTGATATCCGCCGCGATCGAGGCGGCAGGGGCCAGCGTCGCGACAGCGATCACGCACGCAAGGAGGCCAAGTTTGATAGTGATTCCCCTCATACGGCCGGATTGAACTGCAAGCGCCCGCCGAATGCAAGACGTTTTCCCTTGTTAATCCATAACCTGCGAAACCTTCGTCAACGGGCGTACAGGAATGCGGTGCAACCGACGACCGGAGATGCAGGTGGGATCCGCCTTGTGTGCCGATGCAGAAGCTGTTGAAACACAAGGTGTTGCGTGCCCGTCAGGCGCGGAGGGCGCGCAGGATTCGCTGTCCTGCGGAGGATCGC
The DNA here is from genome assembly GCF_050434905.1 of Luteibacter sp. W1I16. Lineage (NCBI taxonomy): Bacteria > Pseudomonadati > Pseudomonadota > Gammaproteobacteria > Lysobacterales > Rhodanobacteraceae > Luteibacter > Luteibacter sp. W1I16. Next base: position 3,280,836 of record NZ_JBNDJJ010000001.1, on the reverse strand, counting down.
GCCACGACAAGGACGGCTCGCCCCCGCCCTTCATGGCGGAAGCTCATCTCCAGGTCCACGGGAGGCAAGGCACCCGCCCCGCGCTCAGGCCATTCCACGAGCACGATGGCTCCCGGCTCGGCCAGGCTGTCCAGGCCCAGCCATTCCAGTTCGCCTGGATCGGCGATGCGATAGAGGTCCAGGTGGAAAGCGCGGCGTTCGCCGATGTCGTAACCCTCCACCAGGCTGTAGGTCGGGCTCTTCACCCGCTCGCCGACCCCCATGGCGCGGAGGAAGGCGCGCGCGAAGGTGGTTTTGCCGGCACCGAGGTCACCATGGAGATAGGCGACCAGACCATCCGGTACAACCTGGGCGAGGCGACGCCCCAACGCCATCGTTGCCTCCTCGTCGGCGAGGTTCCATTCGAGGGCGCTCATGCGTCGAGTCCGTTGACGAGGCGGCGGAGCGGGTCGAGCAGGTCGCCGGCGAGAAGTCCACGCTCACCCGCCCTCGCCGCCACGTCCGCCGCGCGCGCATGCAGGCCGACGCCAAGGCAGGCCGCCTCGTAGGTATCGCAGCCCTGCCCTATGAGTCCGGCGATGATGCCGGTCAGCGTATCGCCCATGCCGCCGCTGGCCATGCCGGGGTTGCCCCAGGGACAGACCGCCACTTCGCCGTCGGGCGAGACGACCAGGCTGCCGTTGCCCTTCAGGACGACGACCGCGCCGTAGCGCCTCGCGATGTCGCGCGCGGCGGCGAAGCGGTCCGCCTGCACGTCCGCGGTCGAAATCCCGAGCAGGCGACCGGCTTCTCCCGGATGCGGCGTCAGCACGATGCGCTCAGGCAGCCGGCGCGGCTCTGCGTGTAGCAGGTTGAGGCCGTCGGCATCGAGCACCGTGGGCAGGCCGGCATCGAGCGCGGTCGTCCACAGCGCGTGCCCCCACGCGGCCTGCCCCAGCCCAGGGCCGAGCGCGAGCACGGACGCCTTGTCCAGCATCGGCTGCAAGGCCTGCGGTCCGTCGACACCGTGCGCCATCAGTTCCGGGCGCGCGGCATTCATCGCCAGCACATTCTCTTCGCGGGTGGCCACGCTGACCAGGCCCGCACCGGTGCGCAGCGCCGCCTCGGCCGCCATGCGCACGGCACCGCCCGTGCCGTGGTCGCCGCCGATGGCGAGGACGTGGCCGTTGGCGCCCTTGTGCGAATCGCGCGGCCGGCGAGGCAAGGCACCGGGCTCGAGCAGATGCGCATCCGGCGTCTCGAGGACACTCGGGGGCAGGTCGAGGTCGAACAACTCCAGTTCACCGGCCACTTCCGCGCGATAGGTATGCAGCCCGCGCTTGTGCACGATGAAACTCGCCGTCGCGGTGGCATGTACGGCGACGCCCGGGCATGCGCCGGTATCCGCCGAGAGACCGGAGGGCACGTCCAGTGCGAGCACCGGCAGGCCCGACGCATTGATCGCTTCGATAGCGCCGGCCGCGTCGCCAGCGGGAGCTCGATTCAGGCCCGTGCCGTAGATGGCATCCACGATCACGTCGGCGGGCGGAAGCGCGCTCCACCCGGTGAGCGCATGGACGGCGCCACCCAGCGCTTCAAAGGCCTCGCGGGCGTGGGAGGCGTCCCCTGCCCTCGGCGGATCGAGCGCCACGAGATCCACGGACAGGCCGGAAGCCAGCGCGTCCCTGGCGACCAGATAGCCGTCGCCACCATTGTTTCCGGCGCCACACACCACGCGCAGGCGCCGCGCGGCAGGCCAGCGCCGCCGCAGCATGGCGAAGGCGGCAGCCGCCGCGCGCGTCATCAGTTCAAAGCCCGGGATGCCCAGCTCGTCGATCGCGCGTCGGTCGATCGTGCGGGACTGCACGGATGTGAAGAGGGCGATACCGGGATGAGGTGCGGTCATCGGCCGATTATAGGAGCCCCCGGTAGAATGGAGGCATGTCCAACTCCCCATCCATCGACTATGCAAGCCTCGCCGCCCAGATCAAGCGATGGGCGCGCGAGCTTGGCTTCGCGGACGTGGGCGTCGCGGGTATCGACCTGGGCGACGACGAGGCCTATCTGGAACGCTGGCTGGCCGAGGGACACCATGGGGAGATGGATTACATGGCACGCCACGGCACGCGGCGCAGCCGTCCTGCCGAACTGGAGCCGGGCACGCTTCGCGTGATCTCCGTGCGCATGGACTATGTGCCGCCAGGCACGCCGAATGCCTGGGACGTCATCCACGACCGCGAGCAGGCCTATGTCGCGCGTTACGCCCTCGGCCGCGACTATCACAAGGTGATGCGCAACCGCCTGCAGAAGCTCGCCGCGAAGATCGAAGAGTGTGTCGGCGATTTTCGCTATCGCGCGTACGTCGATTCCGCACCGGTGCTGGAAAAAGCGATCGCGCGCAACGCCGGGCTTGGCTGGATCGGCAAGCACACGGTACTGATCAACAAGCGCGCGGGCTCCTACTTCTTCCTCGGCGAACTCTATACCGACCTGCCGCTACCGGTGGACGAGCCGGCCAGCGCCCATTGCGGCAGTTGCCGACGCTGCATCGACGTCTGTCCGACGCAGGCTATCGTCGGTCCGTATCGCCTGGACGCGCGCAGATGCATTTCCTACCTCACCATCGAACTCAAGGGCAGCATTCCCGTCGAGTTGCGCGAGCCCATGGGCAACCGTGTTTTCGGTTGCGACGACTGCCAGTTGGTCTGCCCATGGAACAAGTTCGCCCAGGAAGCGACCGAGCCTGATTTCGCGCCACGCCATAGCCTCGACGGGCCCCGGCTGGTCGATCTGTTCGCATGGAGCGAGCAGGAATTCCTCTCGCGCACCGAAGGCATGGCCATCCGCCGCACGGGTTACGAAGGCTGGTTGCGCAATATCGCCGTGGGGCTTGGCAATTCGCCCACGAGCGACGAGGTCATCGCCGCGCTCGAGGCGCGCGCCGGCGATCCGTCACCGGTCGTGCGCGAGCATGTGGCCTGGGCGCGGGAGCGGCATGGTGGCTGACGCGGATGAATGAACCCGCTTCCTGAGTCATTTCACTGGCCTCATAGCCCGGGACCGGACGGACCCATTGCCCCGACCGGTAGCCGGGTCCGTTCGATCAGACCATCCCGCCGGACTTCCGTACGATCAACATCGCCATTTCGAGCGACTGCTCGTAGTTGAGCCGCGGATCGACCATGGAACGGTAGGCGCGATCGAGGTCGCCTTCGACGAGGTCGCGGGCACCGCCAAGGCACTCCGTGACATCTTCACCCGTGAGCTCGAGATGCACGCCGCCGAGACGCGTGCCGGCCGCGGCGTGGATGTCGAACGCCTGATCGAGCTCGCCGGCGATGTTGGCGAAGCGCCGGGTCTTGTAACCGTTGCTGGTGCTTTCCGTGTTGCCATGCATTGGGTCGGCTACCCACAGCACGCGACGCCCCTCGCGCTTGACCGCCTCGAGCAGCGGCTGCAGGTGCGTGCCGATCTTGTCGTTGCCCATGCGATGGATGAGGGTCAGGCGACCCGGCTCCTCGTTCGGGTTGAGGACATCGATCAGGCGCAGCAGATCGTCCGCCTGGACCGTCGGGCCGACCTTCACCGCGATGGGATTGCGGATGCCACGGAAGTATTCCGTATGTGCGCCATCGAGCGCGGCGGTGCGCATGCCTATCCAGGGGAAATGCGTGGACAGGTTGAACCAGCCATCCTGACGCGGCACCCGGCGAGTGAGCGCTTCCTCGTAATGCAGCAGGAGCGCTTCGTGCGACGTGTAGAAGTCCACGCGCGAGTAGCTGGAGATCGACTGCCCCGCGAGAGTCTCCATGAAACGCAGCGAATCGCCGATGCTGGCGACCATCCGCTTGTATTCCGCCGCGAGCGGCGAATGCTCCACCCAGGCCAGATCCCAGTATTCGGGATGGTGCAGGTCGGCGAAGCCACCATCGATCAACGCGCGAACGAAGTTCATCGTCATCGCGGAACGCGCATGCGCCTTGATGAAACGCTGCGGATCGGCGCGGCGCGCCTCGGGCGTGAATTCCGGGCTGTTGACCAGATCGCCACGGAAAGCCGGCAGCGTCACACCGTCACGGGTCTCGGTATCGGCCGAACGCGGTTTGGCGTACTGGCCGGCGAAACGACCGACACGCAGCACGGGCTTCTTCAAACCGTGCACGAGCACGAGGCTCATCTGCAGCAGCACCTTGAGCCGATTGGAAATGATCGGGCTGTTGCAGTCCGCGAAGCTCTCCGCGCAATCGCCGCCCTGGAGCAGGAAGCGCTCACCGTCCTGCGCTTCGGCGATACGTTCCTTCAGCGCCAGGATCTCCCACGAGGTGACCAGCGGCGGCAATTCGCCGAGCTGGGCCAGTGCGCGGTTGAGCTCGTCGAGGTCTTCGTACGTCGGCTGCTGAAGGGCGGTCCTCGACCGCCACGAGCCCGGCGTCCAGTCGATGGACGGGGGAACTACGGCTTTGAGGGAGTGCTGCATGGGTAATGCCTACGTGGAAGCGCCCCGGGAGGCGCGGAAAGTCAACGAACGCCGCGGCGCAGGGACAGGAGAGCCCAGACGACGAGAACGACGAACCAGAACAGGGTCCATCCCGGCATCGGCAGGCCGAGGATCGGCTCGATCTTCGCGCACTCGCCCGAGCCAGTGAATGCCAGCTTCAGCATCTTCATGAACGGGAACGCGTCGAACAGATAGCCCAGTCCAGGGCCGCAAGCGGGAACCTCGCTGGCAGGAAGGGACTGCAGCCACAGGTGGCGCCCCGCCGTGGCGATGCCCCACAGTCCACCGAGCGTGACGAGGACCGCGTAGGTGGCGCGACCGCCGCGCTTCACCGGCGCATGCAATCCGCCGATGAGGAAGAACAGGCCCATGAAGCACACGGCGATACGCTGGAAGATGCACAGCGGACATGGATCCAGGTGCATCACGTACTGCGAGTACAACGCGAAGCCCATGAGGCCCGCGCAGACGACGAACGCAGCGAGATAACGTATGCGGAACGACCAATTACGAGGGTTCATGTGGGGATGGTGCGATGCGGGACACCCACGTTAACCCTTTGTGTAGGTACTTGTCAGTAGGCGCGCGCAGTTTCATTGGTAACCATGTCAATCACTTGTGTGAGGTACACGGCAGAACCGTCGGCCGCCACCCTCGTCGCTCCGGTTACACCGTCGCTCCGTGTGAGCCGCCCTCACCCGGGTGGGAAGCGGACTGGTCCGCGAGTCCTCGAACTTTCCGCTGGCGAAGGAGGCTTTGCGGTGATCGGGCGAGGCTTTCCACCACCCGCCCAAATGCAATGCATGGCCTCGTTCGCTCGAAACAGGGTGACGGATCGCGGGCCAGCCCGCTTCCCACCCGGGTGCGGCAAGTGGCGAGCGACACGGCGAGCGGCACGCGGCACATCGCACGCGGCGAGCGTTGCTCTTTCCCACCAACCCACCGCAGTGTCGAGAGAGCTGCCGGGCACCACCCTCGACGCGACTTGTGGAACCGAGGAGGGGCGGGCGGAAAAGGCCCGTAGGGGATCGGCCAGGGATGGCCGATCGTTTCCGCTGAGCCAGGGGGTGATCTCAACCGATCGATGCAACACCGTAGTCTGATCAAGACGGAGGTGGGCATCATGAGCAGAGCAGTCAGGCTTTGGCGTCATTTGTCGACGGCGGACCGTGAACGGATCTGGGCGGACTGGCGGGCCGGCGTGTCGCCCGCGGCCATCGGCCGGTCGCTGGATCGGCACCCTGAGACGATTCACTACGTGTTGAAGAAGCACGGCGGATTCGCCCCACCGCCTCGGAAGCGGGCGGCCCAGGCGCTTCAGTTGGCGGATCGCGAAGAGATTTCCCGCGGCTTGTGTCAGGGCCATTCCCTGCGCCGGATCGCCCAGAGCCTGGGGCGAGCCCCCTCCAGCATCAGCCGTGAGGTGAGACGTAACGGAGGCCGTGAGGCCTATCGCGCGGCGAATGCCGACCAGCGAGCCTGGGCGCAGGCCAAACGACCCAAGGCGTGCCTGCTGGCCCGCCACGGCGCCCTTCGTCGCGTGGTCGCCCACAAGCTGGCCCATCGCTGGGCACCCCAGCAGATCAGCGGATGGCTTGCCCGACGCTATCCAGACAACGACAGTATGCGGGTGTCCCACGAAACCATTTATCGAAGCCTGTTCATCCAGGCCCGCGGCGTGCTTAAAAAGCAGCTCCTGGCGCATCTGCGCACCCAGCGATCGGTCCGTTACCCGCAGGCGCAGGGGCGTCACGGCAAGGGCCGCAAGGGCGGCCCTAACCTGATTGCCCAGGCCCTGACGATCAGCCAGCGCCCCGCCGAAGCGAATGACCGGGCGGTACCCGGTCACTGGGAAGGCGACCTGCTAGCCGGCACGATCCACTCGCATATCGTCACGCTCGTGGAGCGGCGATCACGCTTCGTGATGCTGATCAAAATTCCCGCTCGCGACAGTGCGACCGTCGTGGATGCCGTGGCTAAACACATCCGCCGGCTGCCGGCCGAGCTGAAGCGCTCGCTGACCTGGGATCGCGGTCCGGAGATGTACCAGCACCAGCGTTTCAAACTGGCCACCGACCTGCAGATCTATTTCTGCGACCCGCATAGTCCCTGGCAACGCGGATCCAACGAAAACACCAACGGCTTGCTTCGCCAGTACTTCCCCAAGGGCCAGGATCTAAGCCATTACACCCAGGCCCAGCTCAACGCCGTGGCCAAGGAACTTAACCAGCGACCGCGGCAGACGCTGGACTTCCAGACCCCTGCCGAGGTACTCAATCAAACCGTTGCATCGACCGGTTGAGATCGCCGGAGGGCGAATCGGAAACCCCCGCCCGACCGTGCGAGCCCGAAGGGGCGTCAGCCATCAAACACGGCCGCGCAGCGGCATCCTTTCCCAAGGGACGGCACCGCCTGTCGCGCCGAGGGTGGCGCCCGGCAGCTCCCCCGCCAGCGCACAACGAATGCGAGGGCGAAGCCGAGCCGAAAGCTCCCACCATCCCACGGCACAAAGCAAAAAAAACCCCGGCAGGTTTCCCGGCCGGGGTTTCTTTCGATCAAGCCTGGAAGGGCTTAGTCGGCGTCGACTGCTTCGCCCGCGGTCGGGCGGTCCACCAGCTCGACATACGCCATCGGGGCGTTGTCGCCCGGGCGGAAGCCGCACTTGAGGATGCGCAGGTAGCCGCCGGGACGCTCGCGGTAACGAGGACCCAGCTCGACGAAAAGCTTACCGACGGCCTGCTTGTCGCGCAGGCGCGAGAAAGCGAGACGGCGGTTGGCGACACCATCGGTCTTGGCGAGCGTGATGAGCGGCTCGGCGACGCGACGGAGTTCCTTCGCCTTGGGAAGGGTGGTGCGAATAAGCTCGTGCTTGATCAGCGACGAAGCCATGTTCTTGAACATCGCTTCGCGGTGGCTGCTCGTGCGGTTGAGCTTGCGACCGGATTTCTGGTGGCGCATGGCGTTTACTCTCTGAGTCTATTGTTATGAAAAGCCGGTCAGGATGAGCCGACTTTCCGCGGTTACCCGCTGATGCAAGGCAATAGGAACGCCTCGCTATAAGAGCACGGCCTCTTTGGACCGCTTTGGAATCCCGGTGGAAGTGCGCGAGGCATCCGCCGGGTGGTGCAAAGGATCGGGGCGACCGAAAACCGATCGCCCCGTGAAACATCAGCCCAACTGCATACCGTGGGAAAGACCCGGCGGCGGCCAGTTTTCGAGCTTCATGCCGAGAGCGAGACCACGCCCGCCCAGCACGTCCTTGATTTCCGTCAGCGACTTCTTGCCCAGGTTCGGCGTCTTCAGCAGCTCGACCTCGGTCTTCTGGACCAGGTCGCCGATGTAGTAGATGCTTTCGGCCTTGAGGCAGTTCGCGGAGCGGACCGTCAGTTCGAGATCGTCGATCGGACGCAGGAGGAGCGGATCGAACCCGCCCTTCTCCGCCTTGGTCGAATCGCTCTCGCGGCGCGAGAAATCGCCGAAAACCGACAGCTGATCGTTGATGATTTCAGCAGCCTTGCGGACCGCGTCTTCAGCACCGATCGTGCCGTTCGTCTCGATATCGAGCACGAGCTTGTCGAGGTTGGTGCGCTGCTCGACACGAGCCGCGTCCACTTCGTAAGCCACGCGCAGGACCGGCGCGAACGACGCGTCCAGCTGCAGACGGCCGATCGGCCGCGTCTCGTCATCCGGATGCTGGCGCGAGCTGGCCGGCTGGTAGCCGACGCCACGACGCACCTTCAGGCGCATGTTCAGTGCCACGTCCTTGGTGAGGTGGCAGATCACGTGCTCCGGGTTGACGATTTCAACGGAATGATCGACCGCGATATCGCCTGCGGTGACCACGCCCTTGCCCTTCTTCGACAGCGTCAGGGTGACTTCATCACCGCTGTGCTGACGGATGGCGACATCCTTGAGGTTCAGCAGGACTTCGATCACGTCCTCCTGCAGGCCTTCCAAGGTGGTGTACTCGTGCAGCACGCCGTCGATTTCGACCTCGACGATCGCGCTGCCCGGAATCGAAGAGAGCAGCACGCGACGCAGCGCGTTGCCCAGGGTGTGACCGAAGCCACGCTCGAGCGGCTCGACCACTACCTTCGCGCGGTTCGCTCCAAGCTGCTCGACGCTGAGGCCACGAGGCCGCAGCACACTAGTTGACGAAACTGCCATGCAAGGCTCCGGTGGATTACTTCGAGTAAAGCTCGACGATCAGGGCTTCGTTGATATCGGCCGGCAGATCACCACGATCCGGAACGGCCTTGAACGTGCCTGCGAACTTCTTGCTGTCGACCTCGACCCACGACGGACGAAGATCCATCGTGTCGTAGATCGTCGCCGCTTCCTGCACGCGCAACTGCGTGCGGGCCTTCTCCGTCAGCGAGACCTCATCGCCCGGACGGACGTGGTACGAAGGCACATTGACCTTCTTACCGTTGACCGTGACGGACTTGTGGGCCACGAGCTGGCGAGCCTGGGCGCGGGTGACCGCGAAACCCATGCGGTAGACGACATTGTCGAGACGGCTTTCCAGGAGGCGAAGCAGGTTTTCACCCGTATTGCCCTTCTGGGTCGAAGCCTTGGTGTAGTAGTTGCTGAACTGACGCTCAAGCACACCGTAGATGCGCTTGACCTTCTGCTTCTCACGCAACTGAACAGCGTAGTCGGACAGGCGGGCGCGCTTGTTTGCGCCGTGCTGGCCGGGCTTGTTTTCGAGCTTGCACTTGGAATCGAGCGCGCGGGCGGGGCTCTTCAGACCGAGGTCGGCACCCTCACGACGCGCAAGTTTGCAGGTAGCTCCACGATAACGGGCCATGGGTATGCTCCTTAGACGCGACGCTTCTTGGGGGGACGGCAGCCGTTATGCGGAATCGGCGTGACGTCGATAATGTTGAGCACCTTGTAGCCCAACGCGTTCAGAGAGCGCACAGCCGACTCGCGGCCCGGGCCGGGGCCCTTGATGCGCACTTCCACGGTCTTCACACCGTAGTCGCCAGCGGCGCGGCCAGCCTTTTCGGCGGCGACCTGCGCTGCGAACGGGGTCGACTTACGGGAACCGCGGAAACCCGCGCCGCCCGCCGTCGCCCACGACAGGGCATTGCCCTGGCGATCGGTGATCGTGACGATGGTGTTGTTGAAAGAAGCCTGCACGTGGGCCACGGCATCCGTGACGACGCGCTTGATCTTCTTCTTGGTTTTAACCGGCTTAGCCATGATCGGTATCCGTTACTTCTTGATCGGACGACGCGGACCCTTACGGGTACGGGCGTTGGTACGCGTGCGCTGGCCGCGCACCGGCAGGCCACGACGGTGGCGCAGGCCACGGTAGCAACCAAGATCCATGAGGCGCTTGACCGCCATGCCGATTTCGCGACGAAGGTCGCCCTCGACCGTGTACTTGGCGATCTCGGCGCGGATCTTCTCGACCTCGCCTTCGCTGAGCGACTTGATGGGAGTGGTCGCAACCACGCCCGCGTCGACGCAAACCTGCTTCGCCCGCGAACGGCCGATTCCGTAAATGCTCTGCAAACCAACCCAGACATGCTTCTGGACCGGCAAATTGACACCCGCGATGCGCGCCATGATGTACTGTCTCCGATGCGTTTCGTGCGCGGTAAACGCGCAATTCTAACCGTAATTAACCTAAACGGGAAGTCCTGCGGCGCTGGGCGCCAAGGCCTCCCCTACTTGGGGCCTCCGTCGCGTCTCAGCTGCGACGGAGATTGGACTTCTTAAGCAGACTCTCGTACTGGTGACTGACGAGATGGGCCTGGACCTGAGCCGTAAAGTCCATCACCACCACCACCACGATCAGCAGCGAAGTGCCGCCGAAATAGAACGGGACGTGCCAGGCGTTCTGCATGAACGTGGGCACCAGGCAGACCAGCACGATGTAGAGCGCGCCAACACCGGTAAGCCGGGTCATGACGCCATCGATATAGTCCGCCGTGGCACGACCCGGGCGGATGCCCGGAATCAACGCGCCCGAACGCTTGAGGTTATCGGCCGTTTCCTGCGAATTGAACACGATCGCCGTATAGAAGAAGGCGAAACCGATCACCAGCACCGCGAACACGATGTCGTGGACCGGCTCACCCGGGCTCAGCGCCGTGGTCAGCCATTGCAGCCAACGGGACTGGTGGGCAGAGCCGAACCAGGTCGCCGCGGTCGCGGGGAAGAGCAGCAGACTGGTCGCGAAGATCGGCGGAATGACGCCCGCCATGTTGATCTTCAGCGGCAGGTGCGAGGTCTGGCGCTGGAACTGACGCTGACTGCCCTGCTTCGCGTAATTCACGGTGATACGCCGCTGGGCGCGCTCCATGAACACCACGAACGCCGTGACCGCCAGGATCACCACGGTGACCATCAGCAGCTTCAGGACCGACAGCTCGCCGTTGTTCGCCATGGACAGCGTGTGCACGATGGCACCCGGCAGGCCTGCGACGATACCCGCGAAGATCAGCATCGAGATACCGTTACCGATACCGCGCTCCGTGATCTGCTCACCCAGCCACATCAGGAACATCGTGCCGGCGGTGAGGCCGACGACCGAAGCCATGACGAAGCCGGCACCCGGCATGTAGACCACCGGTGCGCCGCCCGTGGCGACCTGCTTCTGCAGGGCCACCGCGATGCCGAACGCCTGGAAGGCCGCGAGACCCACCGTGCCAAAGCGCGTATAGGTGGTCATCTTGCGACGACCCGCCTCGCCTTCCTTGCGCAGTGCCATGAGCGACGGAACGACCGAGCCCATCATCTGCACCACGATCGACGCCGAGATATACGGCACCACACCGAGCGCGAATACCGAGAAGCGGGACAGCGAGCCACCCGAGAACATGTTGACCATGTTCAACAGGCCACCACCACCCTCGACCAGGCTCGTCATCGCCTCGGGGTTCACGCCCGGAACGGGAATGAACGAGCCGAGGCGGAAGACGATCAGCGCACCGATCAGGAAAAAGATGCGCTGACGCAGTTCCGTCAGTTTGCCCAGCGAGCCGAGCGTTGTGCCCTGCGCTGCAGCCACCTGATTACTCCACGCTGCCGCCGGCGGCTTCGATGGCCGCCTTGGCGCCGGCCGTCGCAAGCACACCGGAGAGCTTCACCGCGCGGGTGATTTCGCCCTTCAGGACGATCTTGACCTTCTTCGCGCGGCTGGTCACGAGACCGGCGGCGTGCAGGGCGATCAGATCGATGGTGTCGGACTTGATCGACGCCAGCTGGTACAGCATGACCTGTTCCGTATCGGCCTTCTTCAGCGAACGGAAGCCGACCTTCGGCAAACGACGCTGCAGCGGCATCTGGCCGCCTTCGAAACCGACGCGGTGCGTATTGCCGGCACGGGCGTGCTGACCCTTGTGACCACGGCCGGCGGTCTTGCCGAGGCCGGAGCCGATACCACGCGCTACGCGGGTACGGGTCTTGCGGGCGCCCTTGCCGGGCCTGAGTTCATTAAGACGCATGACGTTTACTCCTCGACCCGGACCAGGTAGTAGACCGTGTTGATAAGGCCACGGACCTGGGGGCTATCCTTCAGTTCGCGCACATCGTTGAGCTTGCTCAGGCCAAGGGCCTTCACGCTCAGACGATGACGACCCTGTACACCGCGAAGACCCTTGACGAGGCGGACGCGGACGGTGCCGGTGTTTTCGATGTTCTTAGCCATTGCCGAGGACCTCTTCGATCGTCTTGCCACGCTTGGCGGCAATGCGCTTCGGCGATGCAACGGCCTGGAGGCCCTTGATCGTGGCGCGGACGAGGTTGATCGGATTGCGCGAGCCGACGGCCTTCGCAAGCACGTCCTTCACACCGACCACTTCGAGGACGGCGCGCATGGCACCGCCGGCGATGACGCCGGTACCCTGCGAGGCGGGCTGCATGTAGACGCGGGCCGCACCGTGGTTCGCCTTGATGGCGTACCAGAGCGTGCCATTGTTCAGTTCGATCGACACCATGTTGCGGCGAGCGCGCTCCATCGCCTTGGAAATGGCGACCGGCACTTCGCGCGCCTTGCCATAACCAAAGCCGACGCGACCTTCGCCATCGCCGACCACGGTCAGCGCGGTGAAGCTCATCTGGCGGCCACCCTTGACGGTCTTGGCCACGCGGTTGACGGCGATAAGCTTTTCAAGCATGCCGTCCGAATTTTCGCGATCTGTCGAGGACATCTCTCTTTCCTGTCTGCCCGGACGCACCGGGACTTCTGTTTACGGCTTGGTCGCCGCTTGGAGTTGTAGTTACAGCGGGCGACACCGGCCCCGGGGAGCCGATGCCGTGGCCTGACGCCTCTTAGAACTTGAGGCCGGCCTCACGCGCCGCGTCGGCGAGAGCCTTGATGCGACCGTGATAACGAAAACCCGAGCGATCGAAGGCAACGGCTTCGATACCGGCGGCCTTGGCGCGCTCGGCAACGACGCGGCCCACCGTGACGGCGGCCTCGATGTTCTTCTTGCTCTTGAGACCTTCGGCGACCGACTTCTGCACGGTCGAGGCGGCTGCCACGACGGTGCCGTTCGGCGCGAAGACCTGGGCATAGATGTGCTGACCAGTGCGGTGCACGCTCAGGCGGGCGACGGCGAGCTCACGGATGTGAGCGCGGGTCGACTTGGCGCGGCGCAGGCGGGATACGTTCTTGTTCATCGTCTTGACTCCAGAAAGCGGATAGGCCGATTAGGCCTTCTTGGCTTCCTTCAGGATGATCGTTTCGCCCGCGTAACGGACGCCCTTGCCCTTGTAGGGTTCCGGCGAACGGAATGCGCGGATCTTCGCGGCCACCTGGCCGACGAGCTGCTTGTCGGCGCCCTTGATCAGGACTTCCGTCTGCGACGGGACTTCGATGGTGATGCCTTCCGGCGCCTCGAAGACCACCGGGTGCGAGTAACCCAGCGAAAGGTTGATCGACTTGCCGGTGAGCTGGGCACGGTAACCCACGCCGACCAGCTCGAGCTTCTTCTCGAAGCCGTTGGCCACGCCGTGGATCATGTTGGCGACGATCGCGCGGGCGGTACCGCCGAACTTGTCGTCGGCACCCTCGGCGAGAACGACGTTCGCGACGCCATTCTCCTGCTGGAACGAAACGCCCGGCAGTTCGTGGGTGGTCAGGGTGCCCTTCGGGCCCTTGACGGTGACGGTGCCGTTGGCGATCGAGAGTTCGACGCCCTTCGGCAGGGTGATGGGCTGCTTGGCTACACGTGACATGTCGGGACTCCTTACGCCACCTGGCCGATGACTTCGCCGCCCAGACCCTTGGCACGGGCCTGCGCGTCGGTCAGGAGACCGGCGGAAGTCGAGATGATCGAGATACCCAGGCCACCGAGGACCTTCGGCAGCTCGTCCTTGCCGCGGTAGACGCGGAGACCGGAACGGCTGACACGGGAGATGGTTTCGATGGCCGGACGGCCTTCAAAGTACTTCAGCTTGATCTCGAGGACCGGCTTGCCAGCTTCGTCAGCGGCACGGGCGTCGAGGATGTAGCCTTCGTTCTGCAGAAGCTTGGCCAGGGCCAGCTTCATCTTCGACGACGGCATACGGACAACCGACTTGCCAGAGGCCTGGCCATTACGGATGCGCGTAAACAGATCGGCGATGGGATCAGTCATGCTCATAAGAAAACCCTTGAGAGTGCACCGATATCCGAATTACCGGAAATCTTTAAATTGTAAAGCCGACAGAGGTCGGTCTGCGTTGCGCAGACCGACGACTATAACAGCTTGTCCCGCCAATGGCGAGTTTTTTACCAGCTAGCCTTGCGCAAGCCCGGCACGTCGCCACGCATGGTGGCTTCGCGGAGCTTGTTGCGGCCCAGGCCGAACTTGCTGTAGACGCCACGCGGGCGGCCGGTCAGGGCGCAGCGGTTACGCTGGCGCACCGGGCTGGCATCGCGCGGAAGCTTCTGCAGCTTGGTCTGGGCTTCCATCTTTTCGTCGTACGACGCAGTGGCGCTCAGGACGATCGCCTTCAGTTCGGCGCGCTTGGCGGCGAACTTCTTCACGATCTTGGTGCGCTTGAGGTCGCGCTCGACCATCGAGGTCTTGGCCATGTTCTACCTGTGATCAGTTGCGGAACGGGAAGCTGAAGGCTTCCAGCAGCGCCTTGGCTTCTTCGTCGGTCTTGGCGGTGGTGGTGATGGAGATATCCATGCCACGCAGCGCGTCGACCTGATCGAAGTCGATTTCCGGGAAAATGATCTGTTCCTTGATGCCGAAGTTGTAGTTACCACGGCCATCGAAGGCACGGCCCGAGACACCACGGAAGTCGCGCGTACGCGGCAGCGAGATGTTGATCAGGCGGTCCAGGAATTCCCACATCTGGGCACGACGAAGCGTGACCTTGCAACCGATCGGCCAACCATCGCGGATCTTGAACGAAGCGACCGACACGCGGGCCTTCGTCGTGATCGGCTTCTGGCCGGCGATCTTGGTCATATCGGCCACGGCGTTCTCGAGGATCTTCTTGTTACCGGCGGCTTCGCCGACGCCCATGTTGAGCGTGATCTTCGTGATGCGGGGCACTTCCATGACGTTCTGGTAACCGAAGCGCTCAGTGAGCTTCTGCATTACCGACTCTTTGTAAAACGATTCAAGGCGGGTCATGACTTCGATTCCTTACGCGTCGACCACTTCGCCCGAACGGAACACGCGCACCTTGCGCCCGTCCTCGAGCGTCTTGGTGCCCACGCGCTCGCCCTTGTTCGTGGCGGAGTTGAAGAGCTGGACGTTAGAGATATGGATCGAGGCCTCACGTTCGACGATACCGCCGGGCTGGTTGGCCTGCGGATTCGGCTTGGTGTGGCGCTTGACCAGGTTCACGTTCGAGACGACCACGCGGTCGCCGTCGACGCGCAGCACGTCGCCGCGCTGTCCCTTGTTCTTGCCGGTGATGACGACGACGTTATCACCCTTGCGGATACGGTTCATGGTCTGGCCTCCGCTCAGAGCACTTCGGGCGCGAGCGAGACGATCTTCATGAACTTCTCGCTGCGCAGCTCGCGGGTAACCGGCCCGAAGATACGGGTTCCGATCGGCTCGAGCTTGTTGTTGAGGATGACGGCCGCGTTACCGTCGAAACGGATAACGGAACCATCGGCGCGGCGCACACCCTTGGCGGTACGAACCACCACGGCGTTGTACACCTCACCCTTCTTGACCTTGCCGCGGGGAATGGCGTCCTTGACGGTCACCTTGATGACATCACCGACGCTGGCATAACGGCGCTTCGAGCCGCCCAGCACCTTGATGCACATCAGTTCCTTCGCGCCGCTGTTATCGGCCGCGGAAAGCATGCTCTGTACCTGAATCATCGCAGCTCTCCTTAGACTTCAGCGCGCGTGACGATTTCGACCACGCGGTGATGTTTGGTCTTCGACAGCGGACGGCATTCCGCGATGCGGACGAGGTCACCCTCGTTCGCGCCCGTTTCGTCGTGCGCATGGAGCTTCGTGGAACGGCGGATGATCTTGCCGAGCAGCGGGTGCTGCACCTGGCGCTCGATCAACACCGTTACCGTGTTAGCCATCTTGTTGCTGATGACACGACCCGTGAGGGTGCGCGCCGTCTTCGTGTTATCGCTCATGTCCGCCGTCCTTACTTCTTCACGCCGAGCACGAACTTCGTGCGGGCGATGTCACGCCGAACGCGGCGCAGCTGGTGCGGCTGGGTGAGCTGTCCGGAGCCCTTCTGCATGCGCAGGTTGAACTGCTCCTTGCGAAGGTCCAGCAGGTGCTGCTTCAGCTCTTCCGCCGACTTCTCTTTGATTTCTTTGCTGGCCATTACATCACCGCCCTGGAGACGAACTGGGTCTGGACGGAGAGCTTGGCTGCCGCCAGACGGAACGCTTCGCGTGCCGTCGTCTCGTCGACACCTTCGATTTCATAAAGCATGCGGCCCGGCTGGATCAGAGCGACCCAGAACTCGACGCCACCCTTACCGGCACCCATTCGAACTTCGATGGGCTTGCGGGTGATCGGCTTGTCCGGGAACACGCGGATCCAGAGCTTGCCGCCACGCTTTACGTAGCGCGTGATGCAACGACGGGCCGCTTCGATCTGACGCGCGGTCAACTGACCATGCGTCGTCGCCTTGAGGCCGTACTCGCCAAAGCTCACGAGGTTGGAATTGAATGCCAGGCCGTCATTACGACCCTTATGCATCTTGCGGTACTTGGTACGCTTCGGTTGCAACATGGCAACGCTCCTTACTTGGCAGCGCGCTCACGCTCGCGGCGGTTTTCACCACCCTCGCGGCGCGACGACTGCTGAGGCTGCTGTTCTTCCTTCGACTCGGCCGTAGCGGCCGCCAGATCGAAGATCTCGCCCTTGTAGACCCAAACCTTGACACCGATGATGCCGTACTGGGTCTTGGCCTCGGCGGTGCCGTAGTCGATGTCCGCGCGCAGGGTATGCAGCGGAACGCGACCTTCGCGAGCCCACTCGGAGCGCGCGATCTCGGCACCGTTCAAACGGCCGGAGACGTTGATCTTGATGCCGAGGGCACCGAGGCGCATCGCGTTGCCGACCGAGCGCTTCATCGCGCGGCGGAACATGATGCGACGCTCGAGCTGCTGGGCGATCGACTCGGCGACAAGCTGGGCGTCGAGTTCCGGCTTACGGACTTCACTGACGTTGATGTGCGTCGGAACGCCCATCATGTCCGTGACTTCCTTGCGCAGCTTCTCGATGTCCTCGCCCTTCTTGCCGATCACCACGCCCGGGCGGGCGGTGTAGATCGTCACGCGGGCGGTCTTGGCCGGGCGCTCGATCTGGATCTTCGAGATGCCGGCGGCGGCGAGCTTCTTGCGCAGCATTTCGCGGACCTTGAGATCGGCCGCGAGATACTGGGCGTACTCACCCTTGTTTGCGTACCACTTCGAGTTCCAGTCCTTGGCAATGCCGAGGCGGATACCGGTGGGATGAACTTTATGACCCATCGTGTCTTACCCCAGTCAGTTGCCGACAACCACAGTGATGTGGCTGGTGCGCTTCAGGATGCGCGAACCGCGACCTTTGGCGCGGGCGTACATACGCTTCATCGCCGGACCTTCGTCGACGAAGATGCGGGCCACCTTCAGCTCGTCCACGTCGGCACCGAGATTGTTCTCGGCGTTGGCGACGGCGGAGAGCAGCACCTTGCGAACAAGGTGTGCGGCTTTCTTGTTGGTGAAGGCGAGCACGTCGCTGGCTCGGCCCACGGGCATACCGCGGACCAGGTCAGCCACCAGGCGTGCCTTCTGCGCCGAGATGCGGGCGCTGCGCAGGATCGCTTTGGCTTCGGTGCTCATCACTTGCCCTTCTTATCGCCTGCGTGGCCCTTGTACGTACGGGTCACCGCGAACTCGCCGAGCTTGTGCCCGACCATGTTCTCGTTGATCAGGACGGGCACGTGCTGGCGGCCGTTGTGGATGGCGATGGTCAGACCGACCATCTCCGGCAGAATCATCGAACGACGCGACCAGGTCTTGATCGGACGCTTGTTGTTGGCGGAAACGGCGGCTTCCACCTTCTTTACGAGGTGCAGGTCAACGAACGGACCTTTCTTTAGAGAGCGCGGCATGATCGTTTCCTATTACTTGCGACGACGCACGATGAACTGCTGGGTGCGCTTGTTGTTGCGCGTCTTGTAACCCTTGGTCGGCGTACCCCACGGGCTGACCGGATGACGGCCGCCGGAGGTCTTGCCTTCACCACCGCCATGCGGATGGTCGACCGGGTTCATCACGACACCGCGAACGGTCGGACGGATACCCGCCCAGCGCTTCTTACCGGCCTTGCCAAGCTTGCGCAGGCTGTGCTCGGAGTTGCCGACTTCACCGATGGTGGCGCGGCATTCGACCGGCACACGGCGCATTTCGCCGGAACGAAGGCGCAGCGTGGCGTAACCCTGCTCGCGGGCGACCAGCTGGACCGAGGCGCCGGCGGAACGCGCGATCTGCGCACCCTTGCCTGGCTTCATCTCGATGCAGTGGACCGTGGAACCGACCGGAATCGAACGAAGCGGCAGGCAGTTGCCCGGCTTGATCGGCGAGTCGGAACCCGACACGAGACGGTCGCCCACCGCCACGCCCTTCGGCGCGATGATGTAGCGGCGCTCGCCGTCGGCGTAGCACAGCAGCGCGATGTGCGCGGTGCGGTTCGGATCGTATTCCAGACGCTCGACGACGGCGGCGATGCCTTCCTTGTCACGCTTGAAATCGATGATGCGGTAAGCCTGCTTGTGACCGCCGCCGCGATGACGCGTGGTGATGCGACCGTAGTGGTTGCGTCCACCCGTCTTCGACTGCGATTCGGTCAGGGGCGCGTAAGGTGCGCCCTTGTGCAGACCTTCGGTCCGCACGCTGACTGCGTCGCGGCGGCCCGGGGAGGTCGGCTTGTGAGTGATCAGTGCCATCTCAATTCAACTCCTGGCTCAGGCCTTGGCCGACACGTCGATCGTGTGACCGTCGGCGAGGCGCACGTAGGCCTTACGCTTGCCCTGGCGGTTGCCAGTGCGAAAGCGGAACGACTTGACCTTGCCCTTGGTGTTCACGAGGTTCACGTCCACGACCTTGACGTCGAAGAGGTGTTCCACGGCTGCACGGACATCGGCCTTGGTCGCCTCGGGCGCCACGACGAAAACGTACTGGTTGTTCTCAGCAAGGCGAGCCGACTTCTCGGAGATGTGCGGCGCGCGAAGCGTGTTGAGCGTGCGTTCGGTGCTCATGCGAGCCACTCCTCGACCTTCTTGACCGCGTCCACCGTCATGACGACGAAGTCGCTGCCGACCATGCTGACCGGATTAAGGGCCAACACGTCGACGACGTGGATGTACGGAATGTTGCGGGCGGACAGGTACAGCGCCTCGGTGGCGTCTTCCGACACCAGCAGCACGCGACCCTTGACTTCGAGCTCGGCGAGCTTGGCGATCATGCCCTTGGTGCTCGGGGCTTCCATCGACAGCTCGGAGACGACCTTCAGGCGACCCTGGCGGTTCAGCTCGGCGACGATCGAACGAATCGCGACGCGGTAAGCCTTGCGGTTGACCTTCTGCTCGAAGCTGCGCGGCTTGGCCGCGAACGTCACACCACCACCGACGAAGATCGGAGCGCGGTAGTCGCCGTGGCGAGCACCGCCACCCTTCTGCTTCTTGAACTTCTTGGTCGTACCGGACATCTGGCCGCGAGACAGCTGGGCCTTCGTACCGGCACGGCCAGCCGCCTGATAGGCGGTGACGACCTGGTGGACGAGGGCCTTCTTGTACTCGCCGCCGAACACATCGTCCGACACGGTGAGCGCCTTGGCGCCAATAACGTTGAGTTCCATGGCGTCTCTCCTCAGCCCTTGGTCGTCGGACGAATCACGACGTCACCGCCCGGCGCGCCGGGGACCGCGCCCTTGACAGCGATCAGGTGGCGCTCGGCATCGACCGTGACAACTTCGAGACCCTGCTGGGTGCGATTGACCGCGCCCATGTGGCCCGACATCTTCTTACCAGGAAACACGCGGCCCGGCGTCTGGCGCTGGCCGATCGAGCCCGGGGCGCGATGCGACAGCGAGTTACCGTGCGTGGCGTCGCCCATCTTGAAGTGGTGACGCTTGATGGTGCCCTGGAAACCCTTACCCTTCGACACGCCGGAGACGTCGACCGTCTGACCGACGGTGAAGACGTCACCCGCCGAGATCTCGGTGCCGATCACGTACTTGCCTGCGTCTTCCGCGCTGACGCGGAACTCCCACAGACCGCGGCCCGGCTCGACCTTGGCGTTGGCGTAATGGCCCTTCAGCGGAGCCGTCAGCAACGAGGCGCGCTTGGCACCCGTCGTGACCTGCACGGCGCTGTAGCCGTCATTTTCTTCGGTCTTCACCTGCGTCACGCGATTCGGGGTCGCTTCAATCAGCGTCACCGGAATCGAGCGGCCGTCTTCGGTGAAGAGCCGGCTCATGCCGCACTTGCGGCCAACCAGTCCGATACTCATCTTCGTATCCTTTTATCCGCTCAGCCGAGCTTGATCTGCACGTCAACGCCAGCCGCGAGATCGAGCTTCATGAGCGCGTCCACGGTCTTGTCGTTGGGGTCGACGATGTCCAGAACGCGCTTGTGAGTACGGGTCTCGTACTGGTCGCGGGCATCTTTGTCGACGTGCGGCGACACCAGAATGGTGTAGCGCTCAATCTTGGTCGGCAGCGGGATCGGGCCGAGGACCGTAGCGCCAGTGCGCTTGGCCGTCTCGACGATTTCGCTGGCCGAACGGTCGATCAGACGATGATCGAACGCCTTGAGCCGGATGCGAATCTTTTGGTTCGCCATAAAACCGTGTCCTGTTATCGAAAGAACGTTCTTGTGATTCGGAGGGGCTTCTCGCCACCCCGCACAACCCTGGTGCTACTTACGGGTACCGCAACGGGCCGCCCTGGAACGGTTCAGAACCGCCCGGAACGACCCGAAAAAGTCAGGCAGGCCGAGTTATCGGCCTGCCTAGACAGAAAAGTATAGAATACGCAACGAGATAGGTCAACAGAGCTTACGCCCCGTGGCCCGTTGGCACCCTACTCGGCATCCCTGCCTGCGAACTCGAAGCACATTCCGTGCGCCTCATTTCGCGGTGTCCGGTCATCCACTGATGGTGACCGGGAGGTATAGCCCAGCGACTATAACCTATCGTCCGACCGATGGGAAGCCCCCAAGGAAGGACCGACATGGGATGGGCCGCTCCTTACCCGGGCGGGATCATGCAGGGCCGCCCCGCCCTACCGTTGCTTGAGCGGCACATAGTCTCCGTAGCGTTTTTCCGTGCGGTCCACCCGGGCGCACAACTGTTTACCGCACAGGCGAACATCGGCCTGGTTGTAAGCCTGGAGCAGCCCGGCCTCCATCTGCTGCTGCGCGATGACCTGCTTGTAGTGCCATCCGAGGTAACCGCCCACCGAGAGCACCGATAGAAGAATCGCCAGCACCCCCGCCACCAGCCAGGTCGCCTTGTTCACGAAGCCCGCCAGCTTACGCTGTATCCGAACCATCGCATCCGTGCTCGCCTGCATGCCGCGCTGATGCTCGGCCGCGTCCCGGGCCACTTCCGCGAGCGGTTCGTTCAAGCCCGTTCGCATGGTCCGCGCGGCATCCGCCGAGATCGCGCCCAGGGTCACATCCGCGGCTTGGCGCATGATACCGGGCAACGCCTGCACGGTCCGTTCTTGTTGCTCGGTGGCATGCCGATGGCGCGTATCCATCGACTCGCTCATGCGCGACAGCCGCTCCACCATCATCGCCATCTGCATGGCGGCGCTCCTTGTGCCTTCTTCGCGCATCGCCATTCCTTACAGTCGCATCACCGGACCGCTGATCTCCCGGACCTGCGAAACCTGCTGCTCCTGCGCCTGCTGCACCTGCGCTTCCAGGGCCGCGATGCGGTCCTCCATGTCCACCTGCCGCGCCGCCTCCATGTGGAATTCC
This sequence comes from Luteibacter sp. W1I16, assembly GCF_050434905.1. Taxonomy (NCBI): domain Bacteria; kingdom Pseudomonadati; phylum Pseudomonadota; class Gammaproteobacteria; order Lysobacterales; family Rhodanobacteraceae; genus Luteibacter; species Luteibacter sp. W1I16. The sequence continues at coordinate 3,258,942 of NZ_JBNDJJ010000001.1, read as the reverse complement.
CGTGCGGCATCGGTCTGGCCGATCTGTCGAAGCGCTTCCATGAACCCCTGATCGTCCTGCTCCAGGGCTTTGCATAGATAGTCGAACATTTCGTCCGTATCGGCGGTCGCCGCCAGTGGCGGCATGGCGGCGCACTCCTGCTGCTCACCCAGCATGTGCCAGGGCGCCGACAGATCCAGCGGCACACCGCGGGGCAAATCGTCCAACGGACGATGATGCAGGTCGCGCATGTAGTTATGAGCGAACACCGCCGCCGGCTGGTTGCCCTCCTTGTCCCAGAAGTTGCCGATGCCGTGTGCGCGGCCCACGGCACCGACCTCGCCGACCGGCGACAGGCCTCCCTGCTTGTGGCGCTGGTAATCGGCATGATCCATGTAGTCCAGGCTGCGACCGATCGAGTCGGCGAGCGTCGATACCGGATCGTGGTACATGCGGTGGTTGACGACGCGATCCTCCGCGGCCCGGACATCCAGGCCCAACCCCTCGGCCATGGACCGGGCGCCATAGGTGTTGAAGGTTTCCGCGTGTATGCCCGCCGATTCGGGCATGGCCGCTTGCAGTTGCGCGAGGGCACCGCCGAGGGAGTGGCCGGTGATGCTGATGTCACTTACGGGGATATGACTCTTCTCGGCGTGATGCAAAGCCCAGCGCATCGTTTGAGCCGCTTCAGGCCATTGAGTGGGCGCACCCATCATCCCCATGCCCAGGTCGGCGGTTATGTCATGAATGCTGGAAGGATCGGTGCCTTTGTTCGCGATGATAAGCTGGCCGGTCGTCTCGTCTTGCAACACGGCGCCGCGGTAGTTGGTCGGAGATGGCGGGGAAACGTAGAGCACAGTGTAGAGACGGCTATCGCTCTCGATATCGGTCTTTGCCGTCAGCGGCGCATAAACCGCATGAGAGAGAAATGCATATTGTTCGGAAGGAAGAGACATATCCATTTCCTTGGATAGAAGTTACTGCTAGTCGCCGCTAGAAGCAGTAGGCGGGTTTGGTGCGGCGTCTGTCGTCACGGACTTGACGAAATTGCTCTGGCTGAAGACGCCCCGCACGCGCGGACGCAGCAACGCCGAGTCCTCGGACACATGAACAGTGATGGGGACTCGACTGTAATGGGACACGTTCGGCATCGGCCATCTGCCGTAGCAACTCTGCGGATCATCATCAGCCTGGAACGGGCAAATGGCTTTGTATTCGGTGCCGGGAGCCAAGTCCTCGCGAAGACCCCAGTGCCCTAGCGCGTCCCTCCCCGTAAAGGTGTCACGAACCAGGAAGTAAGGGGCAGCAAGCTCCCAATTGCAGGCGACTTCGTTGTACCTGTCCAGGTAGACGTTGAAACGGGCCTGCTTCGGGTCCCGACTTTCATTCGGAACGTCGAACGTTCCATGGGGATAGACAAAGCTGCCGCCACCCCGAAGCGGATCGAAGTAACCACATCCGCGCTGTTGGTTCTGATAGAGCGCCTTCATGATGACGATGTAGCGCTTGGCATCATCAGGATGATCGAACGTCACCGTGACGTGCAGCGCCTCCTTCGGATGCGGATTCAGAGGCGGCGGGCTGAGATCTTTTTTCTCGGCACGCGCGGCCAAGGCGGGAAACAACAGCAGCGGAAGCAGTGTCCATGCGCGTAGGTTCATGAGGACAGCTTAGCGATACCGCATGAGGACATCTTTAGAAGAATCCTCAAAATCCTGTGCTTTTGTCATGCGCGCCAATCGAAATAGGGCAAACGAACAGTGGCCTTCAACGTGATGACACAGCGCTCGAACCAACTCTCGTCAACGCACGAAAGAGCGGCGAGTGTCGCCCTCGGGGCCGTTAGTGCAGGCGAGTGATCCAGGCGGATCAGGCCCGCAGGGGCCAACCATGGATGGTTGGCCTTCTTCGCGAGACAGGATGTCGAGTCGAAGAGCCCCGACTGGTTCACGACCCGGCCGCAGGCCATTGAAATACGGCCGCGCCAGCGGCCCTTCCTTGAGGGGTCGCCGGAGGCGTGGCCCCGAGGGCGGCACTCGCCGGCTCTTGCCGCGACCACGCACCCCGCGATGCCGAAGGCAGCCCGACCCACCATTCACAAGAACAAAAAAAAGCGGAGGCTTTCGCCTCCGCTTTTCGATAACCGGACGGGTCACCCCGCCCCGGTGATCCTTCTTACTTGTTGATCTTCGAGACGACGCCAGCGCCGACGGTGCGGCCGCCTTCGCGGATCGCGAAGCGCAGGCCTTCGTCCATCGCGATCGGAGCCTGCAGCGCCACGGTGATCTTCACGTTGTCACCCGGCATCACCATCTCCACGCCTTCCGGCAGCGTGATCGAACCGGTCACGTCCGTCGTGCGGAAGTAAAACTGCGGGCGATAGTTGCTGAAGAACGGCGTGTGACGGCCACCCTCGTCCTTCGACAGGATGTACACCTCACCCTCGAAGTCCGTGTGCGGCTTCACCGAACCCGGCTTGGCCAGCACCTGGCCACGCTGGACGTCTTCACGCTTCAGACCGCGAACCAGCACGCCGACGTTGTCACCGGCCTGACCCTGGTCCAGCAGCTTACGGAACATCTCCACGCCCGTCACCACCGTCTTCAGGGTGTCCTTCAGGCCAACCACTTCGGCCTCGTCACCCACCTTCACGATGCCGCGCTCGACGCGACCGGTCAGCACCGTGCCGCGGCCCGAGATCGAGAACACGTCTTCCACCGGCAGCAGGAACGGCTTGTCGATGTCGCGCTCCGGCTCCGGAATCCAGCTGTCCAGCGCATCGACCAGCTTGATGATCGACGGCACGCCGATCTCCGACTGGTCGCCGTCCAGCGCCAGACGCGCCGAACCGTGGACGATCGGCGTATCGTCGCCCGGGAACTCGTACTTCGACAGCAGCTCGCGCACTTCCATCTCGACCAGCTCGAGCAGTTCGGCGTCGTCCACCATGTCGGCCTTGTTCAGGAACACGACGATGTACGGCACGCCCACCTGGCGCGACAGCAGGATGTGCTCGCGCGTCTGCGGCATCGGGCCGTCAGCGGCCGAGCACACCAGGATCGCGCCATCCATCTGCGCCGCACCCGTGATCATGTTCTTCACGTAGTCGGCGTGGCCCGGGCAATCGACGTGGCCGTAGTGGCGCTTCGGCGATTCGTATTCCACGTGCGCGGTCGAGATCGTGATGCCGCGCGCCTTCTCTTCCGGCGCCGCGTCGATCGAACCGTAGTCCTTGAACTCGCCACCGAAACGCTCGGCACCGATCTTCGTCAGCGCGGCCGTCAGCGTGGTCTTGCCGTGATCGACGTGACCGATGGTGCCGACGTTGACGTGCGGCTTCTTGCGCTCGAACTTACCCTTTGCCATGACTCTAAACCTCTAAAAGAACGTTGTATGTTTAAAGAAGAAGTCCTTATCAGGACTTCTTCATGACCTCGTCTGCGATATTCTTCGGTGCCGGCTCGTAATGGTCGAATTCCATCGTGAACATCGCACGGCCCTGGCTCAGCGAGCGGATCGTGGTGGCGTAGCCGAACATCTCGCCGAGCGGAACCATCGCGTCGATGGTCTTGCCCGACGGTGTGTCGTCCTGGCCTCTCAGGACGCCGCGACGGCGGCTCAGGTCGCCCATGATGTCACCGACGTAATCTTCCGGCGTCACGACCTCGACCTTCATGATCGGCTCGAGCAGAACCGGCTGCGCCTTGGCGAAGCCCTGCTTGAACGCCATCGATGCGGCGAGCTTGAACGCCATTTCGGACGAGTCGACGTCGTGGTAGGAACCGAAGACGAGCTTGACCTTCGTATTCACGACCGGGAAGCCAGCCAACGGACCCGAGGTGATCGTCTCGCGCAGGCCCTTCTCGACCGACGGGATGAATTCCTTCGGAATCACGCCACCCGTGATGTCGTTGATGAAGAGGAAGTCGTCCTTGATCTGGGCGGCCAGCTTCTCATCCGCGCGATCCTCCGGCTTGATCGGAGACAGTTCGATCACGACGTGACCGTACTGACCCTTACCACCCGACTGCTTGGCGTGCTTGTAGTCCGACTTGACGTCCGACGCCTGGATCGTTTCGCGGTAAGCCACCTGGGGCTTGCCGACGTTGGCTTCGACGTTGAACTCGCGACGCATGCGGTCCACCAGGATGTCCAGGTGAAGCTCGCCCATGCCCGAGATGATCGTCTGACCCGACTCTTCGTCCGTACGGACACGGAAGGACGGATCTTCCGCAGCCAGACGGCCGAGGGCGATACCCATCTTTTCCTGATCCGACTTGGTCTTCGGTTCGACCGCCATCGAGATCACCGGCTCGGGGAACGACATGCGCTCGAGCGTGATGATGTGATCCTGCGCGCACAGCGTGTCACCCGTCGTGACGTCCTTCAGGCCGACCGCCGCGGCGATATCGCCGGCGCGGACTTCCTTGAGTTCGTGACGCTCGTTGGCGTGCATCTGCAGGATGCGGCCGATGCGCTCTTTCTTCGACTTGACCGGGTTGTACACCTGGTCACCGGCGTTCAGCGTGCCCGAATAGACACGGAAGAACGTCAGCGAGCCGACGAAGGGGTCGGTCATGATCTTGAACGCGAGCGCGGAGAACGGCGCGTCGTCCTTGGCCGGCCGGGTGGCCGACTTCTCGTTTTCGTCGATGCCTTCGACCGCCGGACGGTCCAGGGGCGACGGAAGCAGGTTGACGACGGCATCGAGCATCGCCTGGACGCCCTTGTTCTTGAAGGCGGTACCGCAGTACACCGGGATGATTTCACTGCGAAGCGTACGAGCACGAAGGCAATCGATGATCTCTTCCTCGGTAAGGACACCGTCCTCGAGGTACTTATTCATCATCTCTTCGTTCGACTCAGCAGCGGCCTCAAGCATGAAGGCGCGAGCATCCTCAGCCTTCTTCTGCAGTTCCGCCGGAATCTCGACGTATTCGAACTTCATCCCCTGGGATTCCATGTCCCACTTGATCGCCTTCATCTTGAGGAGATCGACCACGCCTTCGAAATTGTCTTCGGCGCCGATCGGCACCTGCATCGGCACGGGATTGGCACCGAGACGAGCCTTCAACTGGCCAACGACCTTGTCGAAGTTCGCACCCGTGCGGTCCATCTTGTTGACGAACGCCAGACGCGGCACCTTGTACCGGTTGGCCTGACGCCACACGGTTTCCGACTGCGGCTGCACGCCACCCACGGCGCAGAGCACGAACACCGCACCGTCGAGAACGCGGAGCGAACGCTCCACTTCGATGGTGAAGTCGACGTGTCCCGGGGTGTCGATGATGTTGAAGCGATGCTCGGGCAGCGAACGGTCCATGCCCTTCCAGAACGCCGTGGTGGCGGCGGAAGTGATGGTGATGCCGCGCTCCTGCTCCTGCTCCATCCAGTCCATCGTAGCGGCACCGTCATGCACCTCGCCAATCTTATGACTGACACCGGTGTAGAACAGGATGCGCTCCGTGGTCGTGGTCTTGCCGGCATCGATGTGAGCCATGATGCCGAAATTGCGGTAGCGCTCGATGGGCGTAGTGCGTGCCACGGTCTTTCCTCAATCTAAAGCTGTAATTACCAGCGGTAATGCGAGAAGGCCTTGTTGGCCTCCGCCATGCGGTGCGTTTCTTCGCGCTTCTTGACAGCGCCGCCACGGGATTCCGAGGCTTCGAGCAGTTCGGCGGCCAGCTTGCGCGGCATGGACGTTTCGCCGCGCTTGCGCGCCGCGTCGATCACCCAACGCATGGCGAGGGCCATACGACGACCCGGACGGACTTCGACCGGCACCTGGTACGTGGCACCGCCGACTCGGCGGGACTTCACCTCGACGGCCGGGGCGATATTGCCCAGGGCCTTCTCGACGAGCTGCACCGGCTCGGCGTTCTTCTCGCCGATGTGCTGCAGGGCGCCGTAGACGATGGATTCAGCGACGGACTTCTTGCCGGACTTCATCACCATATTGATGAAACGGGCAATCAGCTGGCTTCCGTGCTTCGGGTCCGGGAGGACCACACGGGCGGGATGGGAACCTTTACGCGACATAATTCTTGTCCTCTACTCAGCTCTTCGGGCGCTTGGCGCCGTACTTCGAGCGCGACTTGCGACGCTTGGTCACGCCGGCGCAGTCGAGACTGCCGCGAACCGTGTGGTAACGCACACCGGGGAGATCCTTGACGCGACCGCCGCGGATCAGGACCACCGAGTGCTCCTGCAGATTGTGACCTTCGCCACCGATGTAGCTGATGACTTCGAAACCGTTGGTCAGGCGCACCTTGGCAACCTTACGCAGCGCCGAGTTCGGCTTCTTCGGAGTGGTCGTATAAACGCGCGTGCACACCCCGCGGCGCTGCGGGCTGCTCTGCAGGGCCGGCGAGGCGCTCTTGTACGCCTTCGGGCTGCGGGATTTGCGCACCAACTGGTTGACTGTCGTCATGCGAAGCTATTCCTGAGAAACATAAAGGCAGACCGATAGATCGGCCCGCCAGAGAAGCGTTGTTGACGTGCGCCGCCCGCGAAGCGGGTCAGCGCCCATCGTCCCTGATTCCGAACACGAGGCGCATCCTTGCGCCTCATTTCGTATGTACGAGCAAAACCCGGTTACGGGCCTTACTCGGCGCTATCGTTGGACCCGGCGGGAGCCTCTTCGAACGTGACAGCCGGTGCCGAAGAACCCGAGAGGGTTTCCAGCTCCGAGGCCGTCAGTCCGCCCTGGCTACGACGCGAAGCGTGGTATGCCAGACCCGTACCCGCAGGGATTAGCCGCCCAACAATAACATTTTCCTTCAGGCCACGCAACGTATCCCGGGTGCCACGGACCGCCGCCTCGGTGAGGACGCGGGTGGTTTCCTGGAACGAAGCCGCCGAGATGAACGACTCGGTGGCCAGCGAAGCCTTGGTGATGCCGAGCAGGACCGATTCGAACTCGGACGGACGCTCACCCCGCTTCTCGGCGCGCTCGTTCTCCTCGTTGATGCGGACACGCTCGACCTGCTCACCGCGCAGATAGGTGCTGTCACCCGGCTCGGTGATCTCGACCTTGCGCAGCATCTGGCGAATGATCGCTTCGATGTGCTTGTCGTTGATCTTCACGCCCTGCAGGCGGTAGACGTCCTGAATCTCCTTGACCAGGTACGAGGCCAGCGGCTCGACACCCAGCAGGCGCAGGATGTCATGCGGATTCGGCTCGCCGTCGACGACGGTTTCGCCCTTCTCCACGTGCTCGCCCTCGAACACGATGACCTGGCGCCACTTGGGAATCAGCTCCTCGTGCTCGTTGCCGTCCACGTCCTTGATGATCAGGCGCTGCTTGCCCTTGGTGTCCTTGCCGAAGCTGACGATACCCGAGCGCTCCGCGAGGATCGCCGGCTCCTTCGGCTTGCGGGCTTCGAACAGGTCGGCGACGCGCGGCAGACCACCCGTGATATCGCGGGTCTTCGAGGTTTCCTGCGGGATACGGGCGACGACGTCACCCACGCCCACTTCGGCACCGTTCTGGATCGAGACGATCGCGCCGGCCGGCAGGAAGTACTGGGCCGCGATGTCCGTACCCGGCAGCTTGAGCTCGCGGCCCTTGCTGTCTTCCAGGCGGACGATCGGGCGCAGGTCCTTCGCCTGCGTGCCGCGACGCTTCGGATCCGTGACCACCGCCGACTCGAGGCCGGTCAGTTCGTCGGTCTGCGACTGCACGGTCACGCCATCGATGAAGTCGATGAAACGGACCACGCCGGCCACTTCCGTGACGATCGGGTGGGTATGCGGATCCCAGTTCGCCACCGTCTGGCCGGCCTTGACCGGGTCGCCGTCCTTCACCGCGATGGTCGCGCCGTAAGGCACCTTGTAACGCTCGCGCTCGCGACCGTTGGCGTCGATGACGCTCACTTCGCCCGAACGCGAGACAGCGACCAGGTGACCCTGCGAGTGCTCGACCGACTTCAGGTTGTTGAACTTCAGCGCGCCAGTCGTGCGGACCGTCACGTTGTCCACCGCGGCCGCACGGGACGCCGCACCACCGATGTGGAACGTACGCATCGTCAGCTGGGTACCCGGCTCGCCGATCGACTGAGCGGCGACCACACCCACGGCCTCGCCCATGTTGACCAGGTGACCGCGAGCGAGGTCGCGGCCGTAGCACAGGGCGCACACGCCGTGGCTGGCACGGCAGGTGATCGGCGAACGGACCTTGATCAGCTGCACGCCGGCCTTGTCGAGCTGGTCGACCAGGTACTCGTCCAGCAGCGTGTCGCGGGTCACGATCGGCTGGTCGTCATCGCCAGGGGCGTAGACGTCCTCGACCACGACGCGACCGAGCACGCGCTCGCGCAACGGCTCGACCACGTCACCGCCTTCGACGATCGGCGACATCAGCACGCCATCTTCCGTGCCGCAATCGTGCTCGGTGATGACGACGTCCTGGGCCACGTCGACGAGGCGACGGGTCAGGTAACCGGAGTTCGCGGTCTTCAGCGCGGTATCCGCGAGGCCCTTACGGGCACCGTGGGTCGAGTTGAAGTACTGCAGGACGTTCAGGCCTTCGCGGAAGTTCGCCTTGATGGGCGTCTCGATGATCGAGCCGTCCGGGCGGGCCATCAGGCCGCGCATGCCTGCCAGCTGACGAATCTGCGCCGCGCTACCACGCGCGCCGGAGTCCGCCATGATGTACAGCGAGTTCATCGACTTCTGGTTGACCGTGTTGCCGTCGGCGTCCTGCACCTTCTCGGTGCCGATACCGTCGATCATCGCCTTGGCGACGAGTTCGTTGGTACGCGACCAGATGTCGACCACCTTGTTGTAGCGCTCGCCGGCGGTCACCAGGCCCGACTGGTACTGCTCCTGGATCTCGACGACTTCCTTCTCGGCTTCCTCGAGGATGCCCTTCTTCTCGGCCGGGATCTTCATGTCGTCGATACCGATGGAGATACCGGCGCGCGTCGCGAAACGGAAGCCGGTGTACATCAGCTTGTCGGCGAACACGACAGATTCCTTCAGGCCGAGCAGACGGTAGCTCTGGTTGATCAGGCGCGAGATGTTCTTCTTGGTCAGCTCGGTGTTGACCAGCGCGAAGGGCAAGCCCTCCGGGATGATCTCGGCGAGCAGGGCGCGACCCACCGTGGTGTCGACCAGGACGAGGCGCTCGACGCGCTCGCCATCGACGGTTTCCACGCTGCGCACGCGCACCTTCACCTTCGCGTGCAACTCGACCGCACGGTTGTCGTACGCACGACGCACTTCGCCGACGTTCGCGAACACCATGCCGGTGCCCTTCGCGTTGATCAGCTCGCGGGTCATGTAGTACAGGCCGAGCACGACATCCTGCGACGGCACGATGATCGGCTCGCCGTTCGCCGGCGACAGGATGTTGTTCGAGGACATCATCAGGGCGCGGGCTTCGAGCTGCGCCTCGATCGACAGCGGCACGTGCACGGCCATCTGGTCACCGTCGAAGTCGGCGTTGAACGCCGTACACACGAGCGGATGCAGCTGGATCGCCTTGCCTTCGATGAGGACCGGCTCGAACGCCTGGATACCCAGGCGATGCAGGGTCGGCGCGCGGTTGAGCATGACCGGGTGCTCGCGGATCACGTCCTCGAGGATGTCCCAGACCTGCGCTTCCTCGCGCTCGACGAGCTTCTTCGCGGCCTTGATCGTGGTGGCTTCGCCACGGGCCTGAAGCTTGGCGAAGATGAAGGGCTTGAACAGCTCGAGCGCCATCTTCTTCGGCAGGCCGCACTGGTGCAGGCGCAGCGTCGGGCCGACCACGATGACCGAACGGCCCGAGTAGTCGACGCGCTTGCCGAGCAGGTTCTGGCGGAAGCGGCCCTGCTTGCCCTTGATCATGTCCGCGAGCGACTTCAGCGCGCGCTTGTTCGTGCCGGTGATGGCACGGCCACGGCGGCCGTTGTCGAGCAGCGCATCGACCGATTCCTGCAGCATGCGCTTCTCGTTGCGCACGATGATGTCGGGCGCGGCGAGTTCGAGCAGACGCTTCAGGCGGTTGTTGCGGTTGATGACGCGGCGGTACAGGTCGTTGAGGTCGGAGGTCGCGAAGCGGCCGCCGTCCAGCGGAACGAGCGGACGCAGGTCGGGCGGCAGCACCGGCAGAACGGTCATGACCATCCATTCCGGCTTGTTGCCCGACTCGAGGAACGCCTCGATCAGCTTCACGCGCTTGGTGAGGCGCTTCAGCTTGGTCTCGGAATTCGTCGACGAGATCTCTTCCTTGAGGCGGATGACTTCGCCCGGCAGGTCGAGGCTCTTCAGCAGCTCGTAGACGGCCTCGGCACCCATGCGGGCGTCGAATTCGTCACCGTGCTCCTCGGTGGCTTCCAGGTACTGGTCTTCGCTGAGCAGCTGGCCGCGCTCGAGCGCGGTCAAGCCCGGATCGATCACCACGAAGGCCTCGAAGTACAGGATGCGCTCGATGTCACGCAGGGTCATGTCCAGCATGAGGCCGATGCGCGAAGGCAGCGACTTCAGGAACCAGATGTGCGCGGTCGGGCTGGCCAGCTCGATGTGGCCCATGCGCTCGCGACGGACCTTGGCCAGGGTGACCTCGGTGCCGCACTTCTCGCAGACCACGCCGCGATGCTTCATGCGCTTGTACTTGCCGCACAGGCATTCGTAGTCCTTGATGGGACCGAAAATGGCCGCGCAGAACAGACCGTCACGCTCAGGCTTGAACGTGCGGTAGTTGATGGTTTCCGGCTTCTTCACTTCGCCGTACGACCACGAGCGGATCAACTCCGGCGAAGCCAGAGCGATCTTGATCGCGTCGAAATCCAGCGTCTGTCGCTGCTGGTTGAACAGATTGAGCAGGTCTTTCATGCGTAATCTCCGGTAGCCGCGACGATCACTTGATCTCTTCGAGTTCGATGTCGATGCCGAGCGAGCGGATTTCCTTCACGAGTACGTTGAAGGATTCCGGCATGCCCGCGGCCATTTCGTGGTTGCCGTCCACAATGTTCTTGTACATCTGGTTGCGGCCCTGGACGTCGTCCGACTTGACGGTCAGCATTTCCTGCAGGGTGTACGCGGCGCCATACGCTTCCAGCGCCCAGACTTCCATTTCGCCGAAGCGCTGGCCACCGAACTGCGCCTTGCCGCCCAGCGGTTGCTGAGTAACGAGCGAGTACGGTCCCGTCGAACGCGCGTGCATCTTGTCGTCGACGAGGTGGTTCAGCTTCAGCATGTGCATGTAGCCGACGGTGACCGGGCGATCGAACGCCTCGCCGGTACGGCCGTCGAAGAGCACCGTCTGTCCGGATTCCGGCAGGTCGGCGAGCTTGAGCATGTGCTTGATCTCGGACTCCTCGGCACCGTCGAACACCGGCGTCGCCATCGGCACGCCGTCGCAGAGGTTGTTCGCCAGGGAGACGATCTCGTGGTCGGACATCGACTTGAGGTCGACGTGACGCACCGCGCCTTCCGCACCCGCGTTGCCGTGGTTGTAGACCTCGTCGAGGAACTCGCGCAGCTTGGCGGGCTTCTCGTTGGCCTGGATCATCGCCTCGATCTTGTGGCCGAGACCCTTCGCCGCCCAGCCGAGGTGAACCTCGAGGATCTGGCCGATGTTCATACGCGAAGGCACGCCCAGCGGGTTCAGCACGATGTCGACCGGACGGCCGTCGGCGGAGAACGGCATGTCCTCGACCGGAACGATCATCGACACGACACCCTTGTTACCGTGGCGGCCGGCCATCTTGTCGCCCGGCTGGATGCGGCGCTTGACGGCCAGGTAGACCTTGACCATCTTGAGCACGCCCGGCGCGAGGTCGTCGCCCTGGGTGATCTTGCCCTGCTTCTCCTTGAAGCGCTTGTCGAAGTTCTCCTTGTGGCGCTTGACCTGTTCGGCCGCACGCTCGAGGAACTCGGACACTTCCTCTTCCTTGACGTTGATCTTGAACCAGTCGTCCTTCTTCAGGCCGTCCAGGTAGGCGTCGTCGATCGTGGTACCGCGCTTGAGGCCACCCGGGCCGCTCATCGCGGTCTTGCCGACCAGCTGCGAGCGCATGCGGGCGTAGATCGCGCCCTCGAGGATGCGGAACTGGTCGTCGAGATCCTTGCGGATCCGCTTCAGTTCGGTCTCTTCGATCTGCTTGGCGCGCTTGTCCTTCTCGATACCGTCGCGGGTGAAGACCTGCACGTCGATGACATTGCCGTCCATGCCGGGGGGCACGCGCAGCGAGCTGTCCTTCACGTCCGAGGCCTTCTCGCCGAAGATCGCGCGAAGCAGCTTCTCTTCCGGCGTGAGCTGGCTCTCGCCCTTCGGCGTGACCTTGCCGACGAGGATGTCGCCCGCCTTCACCTCCGCACCGATGTACACGATGCCGGATTCGTCGAGACGCGCGAGCGCCTGCTCACCGACGTTCGGGATGTCCGCGGTGATTTCCTCGGCGCCGAGCTTGGTGTCGCGGGCGATGCACGTCAGTTCCTCGATGTGGATCGAGGTGTAACGGTCTTCCTGCACCACGCGCTCGGAGATCAGGATCGAGTCTTCGAAGTTGTAGCCGTTCCACGGCATGAACGCGACGAGCATGTTCTGGCCGAGCGCGAGTTCGCCGAGGTCGGTCGAGGAACCGTCCGCCAGCGTGTCGCCCACCGCCACCACGTCACCGACGTTCACCAGCGGACGCTGGTTGAGGTTGGTGTTCTGGTTGGAACGGGTGTACTTGGTCAGCGTGTAGATATCGACACCGGCATCGTCGTCGCCGACTTCGGCTTCGTTGACGCGCACGACGATACGGGCCGCGTCGACCTGGTCGATCACGCCACCACGACGGGCCGACACGGTCACGCCCGAGTCACGCGCCACGGCGCGCTCGATGCCCGTGCCGACGAGCGGCTTCTGGCTGCGCAGGGTCGGAACGGCCTGGCGCTGCATGTTCGCGCCCATGAGCGCGCGGTTGGCGTCGTCGTGCTCGAGGAACGGAACGAGCGCCGCGGCGACCGACACGGTCTGCATCGGCGAGACGTCCATGTAGTTGATCTCGGCCGACGGACGCAGCTCGGATTCACCACGGAAACGGCAGGAGACGAAGTCCTCGATGAACTTGCCTTCCTTCGTCAGCGGCGAGTTCGCCTGCGCGATGACGTGATCGCCTTCCTCGATCGCGGAAAGGTAATCGACCTTGTCGGTGACCTTGCCGTTCTCGACCTTGCGGTACGGCGTCTCGAGGAAGCCATAGGCGTTGGTGCGGGCGTACACGGCCAGCGAGTTGATCAGGCCGATGTTCGGGCCTTCCGGCGTTTCGATGGTGCAGACGCGGCCGTAATGGGTCGGGTGCACGTCGCGCACTTCGAAGCCGGCGCGCTCACGGGTCAGGCCGCCCGGTCCGAGCGCCGACACGCGGCGCTTGTGGGTCACTTCGGACAGCGGGTTGTTCTGGTCCATGAACTGCGAGAGCTGCGACGAGCCGAAGAACTCCTTCACCGCCGCCGCGACCGGCTTGGCGTTGATCAGTTCCTGCGGCGTCAGGCCCTCGGATTCGGCCAGCGACAGGCGCTCGCGAACCGCGCGCTCGACGCGGACGAGACCGATGCGGAAAGTGTTCTCCGCCATTTCACCGACCGAACGCACGCGACGGTTACCCAGGTGGTCGATATCGTCGACCGTGCCGGTACCGTTGCGGATGTCGATCAGCACGCGCAGCACGTCGAGGACGTCGGAGGTTTCACCCTGCTCCGCGACCAGGCGCTGGCACTCGTCTTCCTTGCGCTCGGCAAAGTACTTGTGGTCGTAAAGCACGCCCGGGCCGACGACGTCCTTGCGGCCGACGCGACGGTTGAACTTCATGCGGCCGACGGCCGAGAGGTCGTAGCGGTCGAAGGTGAAGAACAGGTTGAAGAACAGGTTCTGCGCGGCGTCCTTGGTCGGCGGCTCGCCCGGACGCATCATCCGGTAGATTTCGACCAGGGCCTCGAGTTGCGTGCGCGTGTTGTCGATGCGCAGCGTGTTCGAGATGTACGCGCCCCGATCGAGATCGTTCACGTACAGCGTCGGCACCGTCTCGATGCCAGCCTTGCGGAAGCGCTCGAGGTGTTCGGCGGTCAGTTCGTCGTTGGCCGCGGCGATGATCTCGCCGGTGTCCTTGTCGACCATGTCGATCGCGACGATGCGGCCGACCGGGTAGTCGTCCGGCACTTCGAGCGTGGTGATCTTTTCGTTGGCGAGCTGGCGAACGTGGCGCGCAGTGATGCGCTTGCCGGCTTCGACCAGCACCTTGCCATCGATCACGAGATCGAACGAGAGCGTTTCACCGCGCAGGCGCTCGGCGACGAGGTCGAGGGTGACACCGCCCTTCTTGCCCAGGTGGAACACGTTGTGCTCGAAGAAGATCTGCAGCATCTCTTCGTTCGTGTAGCCGAGCGCGCGCAGCAGCACGGTCACCGGCAGCTTGCGGCGACGGTCGATACGGGTGAACAGCGCGTCCTTCGGGTCGAACTCGAAGTCGAGCCACGAGCCACGGTAGGGGATCACGCGGGCGGAGAACAGCAACTTGCCCGAGCTGTGCGTCTTGCCGCGATCGTGGTCGAAGAACACGCCCGGCGAACGGTGCAGCTGCGAGACGATGACGCGCTCGGTGCCGTTGATGATGAAGGTGCCGGTCTCGGTCATGAGCGGAATCTCGCCCATGTAGACCTCCTGCTCCTTCACGTACTTCACGGCCTTCTTGGACGCCGGGCTGTCCTTGTCGTAGATGACCAGGCGAACGGTCGTGCGCAGCGGCGCGCCGAACGTCATGCCGCGGTTGCGGCACTCGCGCTCGTCGAACGCCGGCTCGCCGAGCCGGTAATCCACGTATTCGAGGGCGGCGTTGCCGGAATAGCTGGAAATCGGGAACACCGACTTCAGCGCGGCGTGCAGGCCCTTGTCTTCACGCTGCTTGGGGTTGACCTGCTCCTGCAGGAATTCCTTGTACGAGTCGGTCTGGATCGTCAGCAGGTTAGGCACGCCCAGCACGGGCGGACGCTTGCCGAAATCCTTACGGATGCGCTTCTTCTCGGTAAACGAGTAGGTCATGGTGGGTACCGCCTCGGTTCAGTAATGGGTCGATCAAAATCGGATGAATCGAAAATCGGAGATCGAGACTCGTACCGCAGGGCATCGCTGCCCTCGACTCCCGATGTCCCATTTCCGACGGGTCGGACATGGAGCATGGAACGTGTAACCCGGCCTGAGTAACGGCCAAAGCCCGGGGGCTTACGCCCCCAGGCTCACTTGACGCATATCGAACTACTGGCGCGCAAGGCGCCGATTACTTGAGTTCGACCGTGGCGCCAGCAGCTTCGAGATCCTTCTTGAACTTCGCGGCGTCTTCCTTCGAGGCGGCTTCCTTCACGACGCCACCGGCCTCGGTGAGGTCCTTGGCTTCCTTCAGGCCCAGGCCGGTGATGGCGCGGACAGCCTTGATGACGTCGACCTTCTTGTCGCCGGCGGACTTCAGGATCACGTCGAACTCGGTCTGCTCTTCAGCAGCCGGGCCGGCAGCGGCCGGGCCGGCAACGGCAACCGGGGCGGCAGCCGAGACGCCGAAGGTGTCTTCGATCGACTTCACCAGTTCCATGATTTCCATCAGGGACTTGGCCTTGATGGCTTCGACGATCTGTTCGGTGGTCAGGGTGGACATTGTTTCGTACCTTTTAAATGGTTTCGATGAGAAAAGTCGGCGAACTTAGGCGGGCTCGGCTTCGGCCGGGGCTTCTGCGGCGACATCGCCACCACCCTGCTTGTCGGCCACCGCCTTGACGGCGCGTGCGAACATCGCAGCCGGTTCGGACAGGACGCGAGCCAGCATCGACAGAGCTTCTTCGCGGGTCGGCAACGACGCGAGCACGTCGACGTGGGCGGCCGGAAGGAGCTTGCCTTCCACCGACACGACCTTCGCGATCAGCTTGTCGTTGGTCTTCGCGAATTCCTTGATCACGCGCCCGGCAGCACCGGGCTCTTCGAGCGAGAACGCATACAGCAGCGGACCGACCAGGGCGTCCTTGACGACCTCGAATTCGGTACCGGCCACGGCGCGCGCGGCGAGCGTGTTCTTGACAACTTTCAAGAAAACGCCCGACTCGCGAGCCTTCTTACGCATCGCGGTCATCTGAGAGACCGTGGTGCCTGCGTACTCGGCGGCGACCAAGGAGTGAGCCTTCGCGGCGACTTCTGCCAGCTCGGCGACTACTTCTTGCTTCTGGGACAGGTTAAGGGCCACATTGCGCTCCTCTTGTGAACTCCGCTCACGACTCCTGCCGCTTGCGGTCCTGGGCGACATCATCCTGACGTCGGGGACGGGAACGTCCCGGGTGGTGGCCTTTCCAGATTCGAAACGAATGCCAGAAGGGGCTACACCATCTACGCAGGCTGGATCCGGAGAGGCATCCGATTAAGCGAACCCGCTACCGACGACGGCGTTTCCTTGCCAACACGAGCTCCCTGCTCGTCGCCGTCGCGCGCTGTTCGCGCCTACGGTCTTTGACGGCTGCCCCGGTATCACAACCGGGGCCGCCCTCAAAAACGTGCCCCCGCCGGCCTGCCGGCGAGGGTCGTAACACTTACTTGGTCGAGGTGTTCACGGTCGAGGTATCGACCGGCACGCCCACGCCCATGGTGCTCGACAGCGACACCTTCTGGATGTACTGACCCTTCGCCGCGGCCGGCTTGGCCTTCAGCAGATCGGCGATCAGCGCATTCAGGTTGTCCGCCAGCTGGGCGGCTTCGAAGCTCGCCTTGCCGATGGTGGCGTGGATGATGCCGCCCTTGTCGTTGCGGAACTTGACCTGGCCGGCCTTGGCGTTCTTGACGGCCGTGGCGACGTCGGCGGTGACCGAGCCGTCCTTCGGGTTCGGCATCAGGCCACGCGGACCAAGCACCTGGCCCAGCTTACCGACGACGCGCATGGCGTCCGGCGTCGCGATGACGCGGCCATAGTTGAGGTCGCCCGCCTGCATCTTCTCGGCGAGGTCGTCCATACCGACGGCGTCGGCGCCGGCCGCGAGGGCGGCGTCGGCCTTTTCACCGGCCGGAACGAACACGGCGACGCGAACGGTCTTGCCGGTGCCATGCGGCAGCAGCGACGAGCCGCGCACACCCTGGTCCGACTTCTTCGCGTCGATGCCCAGACGGACCGACACATCGACCGACTCGGCGAACTTCGCCTTGGCGTTGTCCTTGACGATCTTCAGCGCCTCGTCGAGACCGTAGGTCTTGCCGGGCTGAACGGCGGCCGTGGCGGCCTTCATACGCTTCGTGAGCTTTGCCATGTCTTAACCCTCCACTACCAGACCCATGGAACGCGCGCTACCGGCGATCGTACGCACGGCGGCATCCAGATCGGCAGCCGTGAGATCCGGCTCCTTCTGCTTCGCGATCTCTTCGAGCTGGGCGCGGGTGACCTTGCCCACCTTGTCGGTGTTCGGCTTCGGCGAACCCTTCGCGACGCCCGTGATCTTCTTGAGGAGGATCGAGGCCGGCGGAGTCTTCGTGATGAAGGTGAAGGTACGGTCCGAGTAGGCCGTGATCACGACCGGGATCGGGAGACCCGGCTCGAGCTTCTGCGTGGCGGCATTGAACGCCTTGCAGAACTCCATGATGTTCAGGCCGCGCTGACCGAGCGCAGGACCCACCGGCGGCGAGGGATTCGCCTGACCTGCCTTCACCTGCAACTTGATGTAACCAATGACTTTCTTTGCCATTTAACTTTCCTCGCGAGTGCTGGCGCCTTGCGGCTCCTCGCTGTAGACCATCCGTGGAAGTGGTAGGGCCGCACCTGCGAACCCCTGAAACACGGACACGCCGGAGCGCAAGGCTCCAGCGTGAACCGGGCATTATAGGCGTCCGGCGCGGGTTAAGCAAACCCCATGCCGAATGGACTGGCCTCGACCAGTCAGAAGACCGTCAGGCCTTCTCCACCTGGCCGAACTCGAGTTCGACCGGGGTAGAACGACCGAAAATGAGCACCGCGACGCGCAGGCGGCTCTTCTCGTAATTGACTTCCTCGACCACGCCGTTGAAGTCGTTGAACGGACCGTCGGTGACGCGGACCATCTCGCCCGGCTCGAAGAGGACCTTCGGACGCGGCTTCTCGACACCCTCGCGAACGCGACTCAGGATGGCCTCGGCCTCGCTGTCGCGGATCGGGTGGGGACGGTCGGCGGTACCGCCAATGAAACCCATGACCTTCGGGGTTTCCTTGACCAGGTGCCAGCACTCGTCATCGATACGCGGCGTCTTGCCGCTGGTATCGGTCTCGATCTGGACCAGGACATAACCGGGGAAGAACTTGCGCTCACTGCGACGCTTCTGGCCGCCGCGCATCTCGATGACTTCCTCGGTCGGAACCAGGATCTCACCGAATTTTTCTTCCATGCCCTCGCGCTTGACGCGCTCATCGAGGGCCTTGCGAACCTGCTGCTCGAATCCCGAATAGGCGTGAACCACGTACCAGCGCTTGCTCATGCCTTACCTCAATGTCCGAGTTTCAACAGCCAATCGAGCACGAGCGACTTCAACAACCAGTCGATCAGCCCCATCAACAGCGAAAGAATGACGACGACCACCATGATGATACCGGTGGTCTTCAGCGTTTCGTCGCGCGACGGCCAGACGACCTTGCGCAACTCGAACTGCGATTCGGCGATAAAGCCGCGCAGCTTACGACCCGGCACCGTGAAGGCACCGATCGCCAGGGCGGCCGCGACAGCGACGAGCACACCGGCGACGCGCGCGATCGACGGCACATTCGGGTTATCGCTGAAATAGTAGAAACCGACGATGCCGGCGGCGAGCACGACCAGCGCAAGCGCCAGCTTGCCGATATCGGCCGGGCTCAAACCCTTGGCTTCTTGTGCCTTCGTATTCATGCGCACTCAAGAGTGGCACGCCAGGAGGGACTCGAACCCCCAACCTGCGGTTTTGGAGACCGCTGCTCTGCCAATTGAGCTACTGGCGTACAAATAAAACAGTGGAACCGCGAAAGCGGGCGGTCTACGACCCACCCGCCCCGCGACCGGGTGCCGGCCCCGAAGGACCGGCATCGCTTGTCTTCTTACTTGTTGATCTTCGAGACGACGCCAGCGCCGACGGTGCGGCCGCCTTCGCGGATCGCGAAGCGCAGGCCTTCGTCCATCGCGATCGGAGCCTGCAGCGCCACGGTGATCTTCACGTTGTCACCCGGCATCACCATCTCCACGCCTTCCGGCAGCGTGATCGAACCGGTCACGTCCGTCGTGCGGAAGTAAAACTGCGGGCGATAGTTGCTGAAGAACGGCGTGTGACGGCCACCCTCGTCCTTCGACAGGATGTACACCTCACCCTCGAAGTCCGTGTGCGGCTTCACCGAACCCGGCTTGGCCAGCACCTGGCCACGCTGGACGTCTTCACGCTTCAGACCGCGAACCAGCACGCCGACGTTGTCACCGGCCTGACCCTGGTCCAGCAGCTTACGGAACATCTCCACGCCCGTCACCACCGTCTTCAGGGTGTCCTTCAGGCCAACCACTTCGGCCTCGTCACCCACCTTCACGATGCCGCGCTCGACGCGACCGGTCAGCACCGTGCCGCGGCCCGAGATCGAGAACACGTCTTCCACCGGCAGCAGGAACGGCTTGTCGATGTCGCGCTCCGGCTCCGGAATCCAGCTGTCCAGCGCATCGACCAGCTTGATGATCGACGGCACGCCGATCTCCGACTGGTCGCCGTCCAGCGCCAGACGCGCCGAACCGTGGACGATCGGCGTATCGTCGCCCGGGAACTCGTACTTCGACAGCAGCTCGCGCACTTCCATCTCGACCAGCTCGAGCAGTTCGGCGTCGTCCACCATGTCGGCCTTGTTCAGGAACACGACGATGTACGGCACGCCCACCTGGCGCGACAGCAGAATGTGCTCGCGCGTCTGCGGCATCGGGCCGTCAGCGGCCGAGCACACCAGGATCGCGCCGTCCATCTGCGCCGCACCCGTGATCATGTTCTTCACGTAGTCGGCGTGGCCCGGGCAATCGACGTGGCCGTAGTGGCGCTTCGGCGATTCGTATTCCACGTGCGCGGTCGAGATCGTGATACCGCGCGCCTTCTCTTCCGGCGCCGCGTCGATCGAACCGTAGTCCTTGAACTCGCCGCCGAAGCGCTCGGCACCGATCTTCGTCAGCGCGGCCGTCAGCGTGGTCTTGCCGTGATCGACGTGACCGATGGTGCCGACGTTGACGTGCGGCTTCTTACGTTCGAACTTACCCTTTGCCATGAGCGCTAAACTCCGCTGGAGCCAATGAGATAGTAAAAAAGGAACCGCCGCGGACGACGAAGATGGTGCTCATGACTGGAATCGAACCAGCGACCTCTTCCTTACCAAGGAAGTGCTCTACCGACTGAGCTACATGAGCACGTGACGCAGCGCGCGTGAGAACAATGGAGCGGGAGACGGGAATCGAACCCGCACAATCAGCTTGGAAGGCTGAAGTTCTACCATTGAACTACTCCCGCACTACGCGGAACTCGTCTGGTGGAGGAAGGTGGATTCGAACCACCGAAGGCGTAAGCCAGCAGATTTACAGTCTGCCCCCGTTGGCCGCTTGGGTATTCCTCCAACAAAGAACGCCTATTGTCGCGAGCGTCCCGGAAACTGTCAACAACTTCCGCACGCTGAAATCACATGCGGCAGCGGCTTCCGAACGCCGCGACACCCCGCTGGACGGGTGCCTGGCGAGGGGGCCGCGCAGTGTAGCGGTGGGTTCGGGGGAAGTGAAGCGTTTGTGCGGAATGAATCGCCGACAGGGTCGGCTCCCACCAGGTTGGCGCCATCTGGTGGGCCGCTCGGACTGCTGTGGTGGGAGCCGATCCTATCGGCGATTCAAGCCTCGCGGGTCGCGCGGACCAGCGGCTCCATCGCGCGCGACATCTCCATCAGTTTCAGCGCGTACTCCTGCAGGCGCCGGTCCTTCTCCTCGACCGGCGTCCACGGCGGTACCGGCGTGGGCCTGCCGCCGTCAGGCTTGTCCAGGGCCACGAAAACCATCACGCAACTGGTGGCGAGGCGCTCTTCCCCGCTGCGGAGGTCGCGCGCGAGCACATCCACCGAGAGATGCATGCTCGAAGTGCCGGTGTGGATCAGCCGAGCCCGTACCGTGACCAGATCACCGATCAGGATGGGCGCGAGGAACTGGATGCCACTGACCGACGCGGTGACGCAGTAGGCGCCACTCCAGCCGACGGCGCAGGCGTAGCCCGCCTGATCGAGCCACTTCATCGCCATGCCGCCATGCACCTTTCCGCCGAAATTCACATCGGTGGGTTGGGCCAGGAAACGGAACTCGACTTCGCGCTGGGTGCCGGACATGCCCTTACCTATCTGGGAAAAGATCACATTATGACGTTCGCGCGGCTTGTAGGCCTGCCCGGGGCAGCATAGATTCCGTGGCATAGCCCACTGGAGCGCTCTATGGTCCTTCGCAGCGTCGCCTCGCGGCTCGCCCTGGGCGTTCTCCTGGGCTCGGCGATCGTCCTGATCGTCACGGGCGGGCTGATGCTGTCGCATACCCGGGAGCAGATCCTCAAGCAGACGGAACGCGAAGCCGCTGCCGTCTCAGGCTGGGCTGCGACGCGGATAAAAGGCCGCATCGATGGCGTGGCAAAGGTCTCCCAGGTGCTCGCCGGCATCCTCGGGACGCGCCGCGACGAGGCACCGGCGCTGATCCGGGACACCCTCGCGGTCAATCCGGAACTGGTCGATATCACTGCCGCCTTCATCCCGCACAACGCCGACGCCCCACGCGACGAGGACGCGCCCGTGGCCCGCCGCGCGGCGGACGGCAAGCTGAGCATGGGCAGCCGCCTCGGCGATCCCGAGTTGTACTGGCGGGCGCCCTGGTTCGTCCGCGGCCTCAATTGCGAACGCGGCTGCTGGCAGGCGCCGTTCCATTCGGTCGACCGAAGCGACCCGCTGGTAGGCTATTCCGTCGCCATCCCCGGCAAGACCCGGTCCGTGATCGGCGTGGCGGACGCCACCATCAGCCTCGGCTGGCTTCAGCAACTGCTGGGGGAGCTGAACAAGCCGGAGCACGCTTCAGCCTTCGTCATCGATGCCAGCGGCGAATTCCTCGCCCATGACTGGACCTCCTACATTGGCACGCGCGGCAGCAAGCCACTGCTCGCGGCCATCGCCGAGCGGCGCAATCCCGCCCGGATCACGCCTGAAATGGGTGGCCGCGTGAGCGAACCGGTGTGGGTCTATTTCGTGCCGATACCCGGCACGAGCTGGACCTTCGGGCTGACCATGCCAGAGCGGCAGGTCCTGGCAGACCTCCGGCAGACCTATTCGGTCGATATCCTCCTGGGCGTGCTCGCGCTGGCCGGCGTGTCCCTCATCGCGCTGATCATCACGCGGCGGCTCATGGCCCCGCTCGTGGTGCTCTCCGATCGCGTCGAGGACGTCGCGCGCGGCGAACTCGACTTCGCCCTGCCCCACGTGCGGCGCAACGACGAGGTGGGCCGGCTCACGCGGGCCTTCGACCAGATGCGCCACCAGCTGGCCGGCCATATCGACTCCGCCAAGCGCATCGCCCGCGAACAGGAGCGCATGACCAGCGAACTGGAGATCGCCCGGCAGATCCAGCTGGCCCTGATCCCCGAACCCCACTGGCTGGCGGCCGACGGCCGGATCGAGCTGCATGCCGCGCTGCGCCCGGCGAGCGCGGTGGGCGGCGACCTGTATACCTATTTCACCCTCGGGGCGCGGCATGTCTGCGTGATGGTGGGCGATGTCTCGGACAAGGGCATCCCAGCCGCGCTGTTCATGGCGCGCACGATCACCCTGGCGCGCACCCTCGCCACCCACGCCCGCTCGCCCAGCGACATCCTGGGCGCGTTGAACCGCGAATTATGCAAGGGCAACGATACCTGCATGTTCGTCACCCTCCTCTGCGGGGTCGTCGAGACCGAAACCGGCTTGCTCAGCCTGGCCAGCGCCGGACATGAACAGCCGGTACTGCATGCCGGGGGCAGCGCCATCCTGGTGGACGTCGAAACCGGGCCGGCGCTCGGCCTGGACCGCGAAGCGCGCTACCCTGTAAGGGTACTAACGCTGCTTGGGGGCGATACCTTGCTCATGTACACCGATGGCGTCAGCGAGGCGCACGCAGGCAACCAGCGCCTTTACGGGACGCATGCCATTCTCGACAGCGTCGCGCGCATCGAGGAAGGCGCGGCGCCGGAAGCCTACATCGAGCGCGTCCTTGGCGATGTCGACGCCTATGTCGACGGCGCACCAGCCTACGACGACATCGCGCTGCTCGCGCTCACCTGGCACGACAGCGGCGCCGAGGGAGTCCGCCTCGATGCGGTTGCGCATTCCTAACCGGCTCGAGGACGTTTTCCACGCCCTGGACCGGGCCGAAGGCACGCTGGACCGCGCCGAGGTGGATCCGGCCTGTCGTGCCGACGTACGGCTGGTGCTCGAGGAACTGCTGGTGAACACCGTTCGCCACGGCTACCCCGATGGCCGGGACGGCAGCATCGAGATCACGCTCCGGATCGAGGCCGATGCGGTCCACCTCGAATTGCGCGACGATGCCATGGCGTTCGACCCGCTGCAGCACGAGCCCCCGCATCTTCCCGGCGACATCGCGCGTCGCGAAATCGGCGGTCTCGGGCTGCACCTCGCGCGCAGCATCGCCAGCGACTTCCACTATGCACGCGACGCACACGGAAACCGTGTCGTCATCCGCTTCGACCCCTTCGACGAGCCCGCCACATGACCCTCATCGTCCGCAGCGAAAGCCCGACCACCGACCGCAGCACGGTGTGGCTGGAAGGCCGCCTCGACGCCGCGACGTTCGCCGCCTTCGACGAGGCGATGCGTGACATCACGCCACTGGTCGACAACGGCGGAACGCTCGTGGTCGACCTCTCCGCGCTGGAATACATCAGCAGCGCAGGGCTACGCAGCCTTGCGCAACTGCGCAAGCAGATGCACGACCGCGATGGCCGCACGCTTCTGCTCAACCCGCAGCCGCAGGTCAAGAAGGTCTTCGAGATCGTGAAAGCGGTACCTGTCGCCGAGGTCTTCGCCAACGTGGCGGAACTCGACCAGTACCTGGACCACATGCAGCGGCAGATGACCGCGCCGGGAGGCTGAAGGCGCCGCCTCAGCCCCTGCTGCCATCGATCAGGCTCGCCCGCAACGTCTCCAGCTGATGCTTGAGTCCGATCAATTCGTCGACCTCGCAGCCGGTCGCGCAGAACACCTCTTCCGGCACGTGGCCGGCCTTCGCGCGCAGCGCCCTGCCTTCGTCCGTCAGGGTGACGATGACCTGCCGCTCGTCCTGTGTGCCGCGCGTACGCTGCACCAACCCCGCCGACTGCAGCCGTTTCAGCAACGGAGTGAGCGTGGCGGAGTCGAGGTACAGGTGCCCGCCCAGTTCCGAGACGGTGATCCCGTCGCGCTCCCATAACACCAGCATGACCAGGTACTGCGGGTAGGTGAGGTCGAGCTTAGCCAGCAACTGCCGGTAGAGCTTGCCCATGGCCAGGTTCGCCGAATACAGCGCGAAGCAGAGCTGCCCGTCGAGGGTGCGCGGGGGTTCGAGGCCTTCTGGCAGGGAATTCTTGCTCATGGTGGGAAAATAGGGGCGCCGATATTAGATTGCAAGCGATTGAATTGCGTTTGCTAAGCAAGGATCACGGGGCGGATATGATCCGTCCATCCCTGGGGAGGCGAGCCGCGATGATTCAGGATGTCTGGAGTGCTCTCTGGAACCCCGTGCTGGATGTCATCTTCATCATCGACGACATCATCAAGCTCATTCCCTATCCCTTGCTGTTCCTGATCGGCGTCCTCTCGGTGCAGGCTTGCTTCGCGATCGATGTCGCGCATGCCACTCGCCAGTTGCTCCACGGCGCCTTTCTCGACCTTCACGGCATTCTGTGGACCATGGGCATCGCTAGCGGCCTCGTCGCCTGGGCGGCCGCTAGCAAGGCACTCGATGCTCGCTCGGAGGGCCAGTCCCGTCGCCGGTCGCACCATGGCCCGCTGCCGCGGGATCGCCGCTGAAGCGGCTCCCACAGGGCTGCCACGGGGCCCCAGCCCTCTAGCGGGAACGCTCGTCAGACGTTGAAGCGGAAGTGCAGGATGTCGCCTTCCTTGACGAGGTATTCCTTGCCTTCCAGGCGCAGGCGGCCGGCTTCCTTCGCGCCCTGCTCGCCCTTGAACTTGATGAAGTCGTCGTAGGCGACCGTTTCGGCACGGATGAAGCCGCGCTCGAAATCGGTGTGAATGACGGCGGCGGCCTGCGGGGCGGTGGAACCGGCGCGGACCTGCCAGGCGCGGACTTCCTTCTCGCCGGCGGTGAAGTAGGTCTGCAAGCCGAGCAGCTTGTAGCCTGCGCGGATCACGCGGTTGAGGCCCGGCTCGTCGAGGCCGAGATCCTTGAGGAACTCGTCTCGGTCGGCATCCTCAAGTTGCGCCAGCTCTTCTTCGATGGCGGCGCAGACGGGCACCACTTCGGCGCCCTCCGCCACGGCGTGGGCGCGCACGGCGTCGAGATGCGGATTGTTCTCGAAACCGTCCTCAGCCACGTTCGCGATGTACATCAGCGGCTTCATCGTGATCAGGAACATGTCGCGGACGAGGGCCTTCTCTTCGGCATCGAGGCCCGCCGTACGCGCCGACTTGCCCTGATCGAGCACCTTGGCGAGCTTCTCGAGCACCGGCTTCCTCGCCAGGGCGTCCTTGTCGTTGGCCTTGGCCGAGCGGGTGGCGCGGTCGAGCGCCTTCAGCACGGCTTCCAGATCGGCCAGCGCCAGCTCCGTGTCGATGGTCTCGATGTCGGCGATGGGATCGACCTTGTTCGCGACGTGGATCACGTTGCCGTCTTCGAAGCAGCGCACGACGTGGGCGATCGCGTCGGTCTCGCGGATGTGGGCCAGGAACTTGTTGCCCAGGCCTTCACCCTTCGACGCGCCGGCGACCAGGCCCGCGATGTCGACGAACTCCATCGTGGTGGGAATCACGCGCTGCGGCTTCACGATCGCGGCCAGTTCGTCCAGGCGCGGGTCGGGCACCGGGACGATGCCGGTGTTCGGCTCGATCGTGCAGAACGGGAAGTTGGCAGCGGCGATGCCGGCCTTGGTCAGCGCGTTGAACAGGGTGGACTTGCCGACGTTGGGAAGGCCGACGATGCCGCATTTGATGCCCATGGCGAATCTGGTGTCCGGTTGGAGTTGAGGGCGGTCAGGCGACCGTGTGCAGGCGTTTCATCGCCTCGTCGAACTTGCCATCGAGCGCCAGCGGCAGCACGTCGAACGCGCGCCCGATGCCGTGCATGATGGCGTCCTCGTCGGCCGCGCTGGGGCGGCCGAGCACCCACGGGGTGACCTTGTCCTTGTGCCCCGGATGGCCGATGCCGATCCGCAAGCGATGGAACTTGCCGTGACCCAGGTGGGCCACGATGTCGCGCAATCCGTTCTGGCCACCGTGGCCACCATCGAATTTCATGCGGACGGTACCGGGCGGGAGGTCCAGTTCGTCGTGGGCGACGAGGCACTCCTCCGGCGCGATCTTGTAGTAGCGCAGCGCCGAGGCGACGGCGATGCCACTCTTGTTCATGAACGTCGCGGGCTTGAGCAGCCAGACGGTGTCGCCGCCGATGCGCAGCTTGCAGGTCTCGCCATGCAGCTTGCCATCGAACGCCCAACGCTCCCCCTGGTCCATCGCCAGGGCGTCGACACACCAGAACCCGGCGTTATGCCGGGTCCTGACGTACTCGGCCCCGGGGTTACCGAGGCCGACAATAAGACGAAGTGTCGCCATTGCTTTCATCGGGAACATGTGGGAGCCGATTCATCGGCGAAAAGCCAACGGAGCGGTGACGCCGTGGCGCCCATCGCCGCTGAAGCGGCTCCCACAGGGTGCCGATTACTTCTTCTCGTCGGCCGGCGGGGTCTCGCCACCCTCGGCGGCAGCCGGATCGACTTCTTCCTGGATCGAGGCCACGGTGACGACGGCGACGTCGTGCTCCTTGCCGAGGCCCAGTTCCGGGATTTCCACGCCAGCCGGCAGCTTGAGATCGGACAGGTGGACGATGTCACCGGCCTTCAGGTTGCCCAGGTCGAGTTCGATGAACTCAGGCAGATCCTTCGGCAGGCACGAGACGGTCACTTCCGTCAGGTTGTGCGAGATCACCAGACCGGCGGTCTTGCCGGCCGGGGACTTCTCCTGGTTCAGGAAGTGCACCGGAACGGCGACCTTGACGGCCTCGTTCTCGTTCACGCGCTGGAAGTCCATGTGCAGCATGAGCTGCTTGAACGGATGCTTCTGCCAGTCCTTGATCAGGACCTTCTGCTTCTTGCCGTCGACGGTCAGTTCGATCACCGACGAGTAGAACGACTCGAAACGCGAGCCGAGCAGCACGTCGTTGTGAAGGACCTGGATCGCCTGCGGGGCTTCGCCCGCGCCGTACACGATCGCCGGCACGTAGCCCGCGATGCGAAGGCGGCGGCTCGCACCCTTCCCTTCCACACTGCGGCTCGTGGCCGTGAGCTGATGATTGGTAGCCATGGTGTTGCCTCAAGTAAACCGCCTCGCGGCGGTGGGTAAAGGGCTCCCCCGCGACCAGGGGAGCCCGAAAAACGGTGGATCAGTCGATGTAGAGCGAGCTCACCGATTCGCCGAAGGCGATGCGGCGGATCGTCTCCGCGAGCAGTTCCGCGACCGACAACTGGCGGATTTTCGCACAGTTACGGGCGTTATCGCGCAACGGCAGCGTATTGGTCACCACCAGCTGGTCGAGCTGGGAGTGTTCCAGGTTGTCGATCGCGGCCCCCGAAAGGACCGGATGCACGCAGTAGGCGACGACCTTGCGGGCGCCCTTTTCCTTCAACGCCGCCGCGGCGGCGCAAAGCGTGCCGGCGGTGTCGACGATGTCGTCCACCAGCACGCAGGTCTTGCCTTCCACGTCGCCGATGATGTTCATGACCGTGGCCACGTTCGCCTTCGGGCGGCGCTTGTCGATGATCGCGAGGTCGGCGTCGTCGAGGCGCTTGGCGAGCGCACGCGCACGCACCACGCCACCGACGTCGGGGCTGACCACGATCAGGTCGTCCATGCTGTGGTGACGCCAGATGTCGGCCAGGAGCACCGGCGAGGCGTACACGTTGTCGACCGGGATATCGAAGAATCCCTGGATCTGGTCCGCGTGCAGGTCGATCGTGAGCACGCGGTCCGCGCCGGCCGTGGCGATCATCTTCGCGGCCAGCTTCGCCGTGATCGGCACGCGCGCCGAACGCGGGCGGCGGTCCTGCCGGGCGTAGCCGAAATACGGCATCACCGCGGTGACGCTGCCGGCCGAGGCGCGCTTGAGCGCGTCCACCAGGACCAGCAGGTCGAACAGGTTCTCCGCGCTGGGCGCGCCCGTCGGCTGGATGACGAAGACTTCCTGCTTGCGCACGTTCTCTTCGATCTCGACCTGCGCCTCGCCATCGCTGAACCGGCCGACGAGGGCCTTGCCCAGCGGAATGCCGAGACGGGCGGCGACATCGTCGGCAAGCGCGCGGTGCGCATTGCCGCTGAACAGCATCGGGGTGGACGTATCCACGGAGGAACTCCTGGCGTGAGAGTGGGTTGGTTCGTCTTTGCCACCGCGAACGGTGGCTGGGGCGGCAGGATTCGAACCTGCGCATGCGGGAATCAAAATCCCGTGCCTTAACCAGCTTGGCGACGCCCCAACAATTCGTTCCAGCGAGCCGATCCGCTCGCCATGGTTTTGCCGCAGCCCGCGGCCCTACCCGTCCTTACGACACGATTCCCCTCGCCTCGATCCGGCCCCGCGTCACGAGCAGCGGTGAAGGATCGACGCCCGCCGCCACATGGGCGGTGAAGCCCCCGGGACAGCGCGAGGCGACGCCAAGCGCCGCCTCGTGGGTTCTCGTTTCCAGGAAGACGCAGCCGCCGCTGCCGGACAGGCGTGCATGGCCGAAGCCTGCCAGCCAGTCGAGCGCCGCGGCCACCCGCGGATGGCGCGCGCGGACCACCGGTTCGAAGGCGTTTTCCGTCGAATCCCCGGAAACAAAGGATGAAATTGTCGCCCGCGGGGCGTTACGTGTCAATTCGGGAGCGGCGAACAGGGCCGCCGTGGGCACGTGTTCATGCGGGTCGACCACCACGTACCAGCGCCGGGGCAGCGGCGTGCGGGTGAGCCGTTCACCCACGCCCTCGGCCCAGGCCGAGCGGCCGCGGATGAAGACCGGCACGTCGGCGCCCAGTTTCAGCCCCAGCGCCGCCAGGGCGTCCTCGTCCAGGCCGGTACCCCAGAGCGTGTTCAGCCCGACCAGGACGGCCGCCGCATCCGAGCTTCCGCCGCCGAGGCCGCCGCCCATCGGGATGCGCTTGGACACGGCTATCTCGGCGCCCAGTGCCGTGCTCGTCTCCACCGCCAGAAGGCGGGCCGCGCGAATCGTGAGGTCGACGTCCTCGGGGACGCCCGCCACGGGCGTGGGGCGGGTGATCGCCCCGTCGGCGCGGACGCGCAGGCGTACCTCGTCGCCCCAGTCCAGCAGGCGGAACACCGTCTGCAATTCGTGGTAGCCATCCTCGCGGCGGCCCACGATACGCAGGAACAGGTTGAGCTTCGCGGGCGCCGGCCAGACGGTCCAGTCGCCCTCGGCCAATGGCTCAAGATCGCGGCTCATGAAGACGCGCAGGTGATCGGGAAAGCCATTCTCACGGTCGCGCGCCAGCGCCAGCGCGAACGCCGGGGCATGTTTATCGACGATCCGGAACCCATGCTTCGCATAAAACGGCGCGTTCCAGGGCACATCGACGAGCGTACCGAGATCCACGCGCGAGTAGCCCGCTTCGCGCGCCCAGGCGCAGGCGTGCTCAAGCAGCGCGGCACCGATGCCCTTGCCACCGAAGGCGGGCATCACGTCGATCTCGGCGATGCCGATGGCATCGGGCGCGCCATCGGAATCCAGGCAGACGAAACCCACGACTTCGTCGTTCACCGAAGCGACCCAGACCAGGCCCCGCGCGATCAACTGGCGGACGATGTCCGGCGGCAAGGCCATCTGCGAATACGACGGCCACGCCTCGTGCCCACGGAACAACTCCACTGCCGCGCGCTCGATCGCGCACAGGTGCTCGGCATCGTCGTCGCGGGCGCGGGTGATGGTGAAATGCATGGAGGGGAAGAGCCGGATCGGAAGGCGCGGAGTATACCCGTGCGCATTCCATGAGCCGTTCGCGGCTACCTGCCGAAGGACCAGTCCTCGATCGACAGGCGCACCTTGTACGGCGCTTTCTCCGCGAACACACGCACCGGCATCGGAGGTTGCCTCGCGGCATCCCATTGCCGGTAATCGACCGTCCAGCCATCCTGCACCAGGCGCGACGGCAGGCGGTCCGCGCCGAAGACGATGTCCGCGGGGCCCGTGTCGGCGCGCAGGCCCAGCACCCAGCGCCTGAGTTCGGTCATCGGAATTTGCCAGCCGACGGCGCTGGCCATGAGTGATTCCGCGTCGGGACCGCGGCGCGTGCCGCCGTCCAGGCCTTCCAGCTCGGCACCTTCCGGACCACCGGTGAGGCGGAAGCTGCGCCCGGTGACCGGGGCTCGCACGGTGAATTCATAGCGCTCGCCGTCCTGGCGCCAAGTGAGGCCGCCGGAACCGGAATCCTTGCCGTCGGAGACGGAGAGCCGGCCTTGCAGGGTCCAGTGATCGCTGTCGGCGAGGCTGCGCTCGCGTTCTTCCTGCATGCCGAGGGTGACGGCATCACCGGCCTGGTGGACTGGCGGGCGTGTGGTGGCGCAGGCGGCGAGCAGGAGGGCGATCGCTGCGAGTGGTAGGTGCCGGATCATCGGTGGGGGTTCGCGAAGGGGGATGAAGGCCGCGCTTCGCGGGAATCGCCGACAGGGTCGGCTCCCACCAAGAGCGGCGTGGCGAGGCCGTGTGGAAGCCAAGCGTGCCGGCGATCCGCGGCCTCCTGCATCGAGGCCTGATTTGGTGGGAGCCGCCCCCGTCGGCGATGGTGCTTGCGGAAACCCATCAAGGATTGAGCTTCCGCTCGGTCTTCTGCAGCGCGGCGTTCTTCGGGTCGATACGGCGCACTTCGTTCAACAGCTTGCGCGCCTCGTCATGCTGGCCACGGCTCCATAGCACCTCGGCGAGGTGCACGCCGATGTCGGCGTCCTTCCGCTGGGACCAGGCCCCTCGCAAGGTGCTTTCCGCCTGGTCGAGCTGGCCCTGGCGAAATTTCAGCCAGCCCCAGGAATCGGCCACGGAGGGATCGTCCGGCCGTGCGGCGCGGGCGGCCTGGATCAGGTTCTGCGCTTCGGCGAGGTCCCGGTCGTTATCCGCCAACGTGTAGCCCAGCGCGTTGCTGGCTTCGACATCGCCCGGCTTCAGTTCGAGCACCTTGCGGAAATCGGCGACGGCCTGGTCGATCCGGCCCGCCTCCGCGTAAGCGAGGCCCCGGCCGTAAAGCATCTCCGTGTCGTCGGGCTTCACGCGCAGTGCCTTGTCGTAGGCGTCCACGGCGGCATCGAACCGCCGGGCGTCCATGTACAGCTCGCCATCCACCGCGTAGGCCTTGCGTAGTTGCTCGGGACGGTCGGCATAGGTCGTTTGCAGTTCGGCCACGATCTCGTGAGCGTCTTCATCCTTGCCTTGCAGGTGAAGGATCACGGCGCTTCGCACCGAGGCGTCGAAGATGCGCGGGTCGTCGTCGCCCACGGCGGCATACCAATCGAGCGCGTCTTCCTGCTTGCCGAGCAGTTCCGCGAGTTGACCGAGGGTGAAGGCGTTGTCGGCCTGGACATCGTCCGGCTGCTTGCGGATCTCCTCGTAGAGCCGGCGGATGCCCGCCTTGTCGTTCCCGCGCGCGGCCAGGGTCATGCGCATGGCGTAGGTGTCGCCGTTCTGGGGACCGGTGGCGAGCAGTTTCGTCGCGCCCTTCTCGTCTCCTCCCTGGATCAGCAAGGTGGCGTAGGCGAGGCGCAGCCTCGGATTTTTCGGGTCCTTCGCCACGGCCTTGGCGAACAGCTTCTTCGCGCCATCCTTGTCGCCCGCGCGAAATTTCTGCTGACCCGCCCAGGCATACGTGGTGCCGTCGTGGAAACGGGCCAGCGCCGCGTCGCCGATGGTCCTGGCGTAGTCGTGGCGGCCAAGGTTCTCGCCCAGTTCGCTCATGGCCAACCAGGCGGTGGAATCATTCGGAAGGCGCTGCGGCGTGGCGATGCGCTCGAGCAGGACGCCAGCCTGGGCAGCGTCGCGGGCCGTCACCAGGATTCGGCCGAACTCCCGCCACGCATCGGGATCGCCCGTGGCGACCAGGGCTTCGAGCTGGCGTTGGGCCTCGGCCGTGTCGCCGCTGTCCAGCGCCATGCGCGCTCGCGCCGCGGCCAGCTCGGCTGGCTTCGCGCCCACCGCCGCCCAGCGGTCGAGCGCCTTGCCGGCACCCGGCTGGTCGTGCACGGCCAGGGCCAGCTCGGTGGCGCGCGCGGCCACCTTGGGGTCGTCGCTGATCTGCGCGGCCCGCCCGTAGGCTTCCGAGGCGCCCTTTAGGTCGCTATTGGCCAGGGCGAAGTCGCCGGCCATCAGCTGGGCCTGGAGGTCCCGCTCGGGCGGAACGATGGCCACCTGCAGGCGATCCAGCGGCTGAACGCCCGTGCGGGTCGCCTTCGGCGCCTCCACCGGGGCCGTGACGCAGCCACCGAGGGCCGCCGCCAGCACGGCCAGGACTACAAGATGCCGCACTTGCTTGAACTTGGACCGACCGCTCAGCACACTACTCTCCGTCATTCCCGATAGGCGTCTGCAAGCGCCAGACGTCTTGTGAGCGCACAATGCGCCCTTAGCTTAGCCGACGCCACTCAAGCCGAACCAAGCCCGTCATGCCACTCATCGCCCTCGGGCTCAATCACCTCACCGCGCCGGTCAGCCTGCGCGAGCAGGTGGCATTCGACGCCACGGTGGCACCGGAGGCGCTGGGCGACCTCACCCGGCAACCCGGGATCGAGGAGGCGATGATCCTCTCGACCTGCAACCGGACCGAGCTCTACTGCAGCGTCGCGGAAGGATTCGAGTCGGTGCCTGGCCAGTGGCTGTCCCGGCAACACAGGTTGACCCCGCAACGCCTCGACGAGTTCCTCTACCGGCACGACGAGCACGACGCCGTTCGTCACATGTTCCGCGTGGCCACGGGGCTCGACTCCATGGTGCTGGGCGAACCGCAGATCCTCGGCCAGGTGAAGGACGCCTACCAGCAGGCGCGCTCGGCGCAGAGCCTGCGCGCACCCATGGAGCGCCTGCTCCAGCACACGTTCGCGGTGGCGAAACGCGTCCGCACGGACACCCGCATCGGCGCGCACACGGTCTCCGTCGCCTACACCGCGGTGCGGCTGGCCGAGCAGGTGTTCACCGACCTCCGCCAGGCCTGCGTGCTGCTGATCGGGGCCGGCGAGACGATCGAGTTGGCCGCGCGACATCTTGCCGACAAGAGCGTGCGCCGCCTGATCGTCGCCAACCGTACCCTCGAGAACGCCCAGGAACTGGCCGGCCGTTACGGCGCGTACGCCATTTCCCTCGCGGACCTGCCGCGCCACCTGGCGGAAGCGGACATCGTCATCACATCCACCGCCTCGCGGCAACCCGTGGTGACCCGCGGCATGGTCGCCGATGCGATCGCCGCCCGCCGCCGCCGGCCGATGTTCATGGTCGACATCGCGGTGCCACGCGACATCGAAGCCGAGGTGGCCCAGCTCGACGACGTCTACCTCTATGGCATCGACGATCTCAAGCAGGTGATCGACGAGAACCGCCGCTCGCGCGAGCTGGCGGCCCGCGAGGCGGACGCCATCATCGACCTCCAGGTAGAGCGCTACATGGCCTGGCGCCGGGCCCTCAGCCTGCGCAACCCAGCCGTGGACATGCGCGTCGCCGCCGAGGCCCAGCGCGACGAGGTCCTGGCCAAGGCACAGGCCATGCTCGCCAAAGGCCGCTCCGCCGACGAAGCCCTCGCCTTCCTCGCCAACACCCTGACCAACAAGATCCTGCACACGCCCAGCGCACGCCTGCGCGACGCGGCCATGGCCGGCGATCTCGACTTGCTCCACGCGGCCGGCCGTCTCTACGGACTGGACCCGGACGACGACGTTTCCGCATGATGTACGGCTACAGCCGGACCTCGTGCCCCGAATGACTCCCTCGATCCGCCGCAAACTCGAAGCCCTCGCCGAACGCCACGAGGAAATCGGCCTACTGCTCGCGCAGCCGGACGTCCTCGCCGACGGCCAGCGCTTCCGCGACCTCTCGCGTGAATACGCCCAGCTCGAACCCGTCGCCTTGTCCCTTAAGGACCACGACCGGGCCGAGCGCGAACTCGCGGAATCCCGGGCGATGCTCGACGATCCCGAGATGCGCGATATGGCGTCCGACGATATCGAGCGCATTGAATCGCATCTGGCCCGGCTCGACAGCGAGTTGCAGATCCTGTTGCTGCCGAAGGACCCGCGCGACGAAGGCAACCTGTTCCTCGAAGTCCGCGCCGGCACCGGTGGCGACGAGGCGGCGATCTTCGCCGGCGACCTCTTCCGCATGTATGCGCGCTACGCCGAGCGCCAGCGTTGGCACGTGGAAATCCTCAACGCCAACGAAGGCGAACACGGCGGCTATAAGGAGATCGTCGCCCGCATCGAGGGACGTGGCGCCTATTCGAAGCTGAAGTTCGAATCGGGTACGCATCGCGTGCAGCGTGTGCCGGAAACGGAATCACAAGGGCGCATCCACACCTCCGCGGCCACGGTGGCGATCCTGCCCGAGCAGGACGAGGTGGACGACATCGAACTGCGCGACGCCGACCTGAAGGTCGATACCTTCCGTGCGTCCGGCGCCGGTGGCCAGCACGTCAACAAGACCGATTCGGCGATCCGCATCACCCATCTGCCAACCGGCACGGTGGTCGAGTGCCAGGACGAGCGCAGCCAGCACAAGAACCGCGCCCGGGCGATGAGCCTGCTGAAGGCGCGCCTGCTGGACGCGGAGCGCAGCAAGCAGAGCGCGGCGCAGGCGGAATCGCGCCGCCTGCAGGTCGGCTCGGGCGACCGCAGCCAGCGTATCCGCACCTACAACTACCCGCAGGGCCGGATCACCGACCACCGCATCAACCTCACGCTATACCGGCTGACGGAAGTGATGCAGGGCGATCTCGACGAGCTGATCGACACCCTCACCCGCGAACACCAGGCGGACGAGCTGCAGACGCTGACGGCGGGCGGGTAAGGGCGCGACGCGCCCTATCGCCGGCAGGGTCGGCTCCCACCACCAGCCTGGGGCCCTCCCCTGGTGGGAGCCGACCCTGTCGGCGATGGGTGCTCGCGCCACGCCAACCTTTCCTGCCCCACAATGCCCCTCACCTCCCCCGCGGAACACATCGATGGGCAAGAAAAGCAAGACTTACGACAAGGCGCTCGAAGACCTGCAAGTCGAACTGGTCGGCCTGACCCGCTGGTTGCGCGCCACCGGCAAGCGCATGGTGGTGATCTTCGAAGGCCGCGACGCCGCCGGCAAGGGTGGGACGATCAAGGCCATCACCGACAAGCTCGACACGCGCGCCGCGCGCGTGGTGGCGCTCGGCAAGCCGTCGCCGGGCGAAGACACGCAGTGGTACTTCCAGCGATACGTGGCGCACTTGCCACAGGAGGGCGAGCTCGTGCTGTTCGACCGCAGCTGGTACAACCGCGCCGTGGTGGAGCCCGCCATGGGCTTCTGCACCGATGAGCAATACGATGCCTTCATGAAAGCCTGCCCCACCTTCGAGAAGCAGCTCACCGACGACGGCATCCTGCTTTTCAAGTACTGGCTTTCCGTGGACCAGGACCAGCAGGAGGAACGCTTCGCCGAGCGCGCCGCCGATCCGCTGAAGCGCTGGAAGCTTTCCCCGGTGGACATGAAAGCGAGAGAAAAGTATGCGGAAATCGGCGACCTGCGCGACGCGATGATCGAGCGCACCGATACCCGCGACGCCCCGTGGTTCGTGGCCGACTTCAACGACCAGAAGACAGGGCGCCTCGACCTCATCCGGCACCTGCTCGATCAGGTGCCCGACAAGCTGTGCCCCGACAAGGAATTCCACCTGCCTCCGTTGAAGGGCAAGCCGAAGAAGGACAAGGTCACCCGCAAGGCCGCACGCGTTCCGAAAGCCTATTGACCCGCGGCGGCGCGCCTCCGCGCGGGCGCCCTGCGTGGCAGGCGCCCGTTGCGTGACAGCCGCAACCACTGGCGCAAGGCCAGCAAGCCGCCGATCGATTCGATCATCGCCGCCGGCACCCACATGATCACGCCGCCGATCAACTGCCCGGTCAACACGTTCAGCGTGAACGCGCGGCCGCAGATCTCGAAGATCGGATAGAGATCGGTCTTCGAGAAGGTGACGATGGCGCCGGCCACGATCTGCGGTGTCATCGTGATGCCCGGCGACAACACGCGCCAGCCGGGTGCCATCCGTCCCGGCGGCTTCGGCCGGTGGTCGAGCACCAGCCACCAGTAGGACAGGCCCGACAGCACCATCGACCAGTTCATGGCGCGATAGATGCGCCAGTCGAGCATCGCGAGGGTCTGCATGTCCGGAATCAACCAGACCAGGATCAGAGCGACGAAGAAGATCGTGACGAAGGCCGGGTTGAAGACGAACGCGGCGAAGGTCCGCCACGGCCAGGATCGTCCCGCGCGGCGCAGGTGAACGCGCCATGCGAACGGCAATCCCGCACGCAACGCGGTGCCCGGGTACGCCGCGATCAGGAGCAGCGGCGCGAGGTGATGCAGCAGCACCTGCTGGATGCGATGCATGAAGAACTCATGCTCGGCGAAATAATCGAAGTAGGTGTGCAAGGCGATGTAGACCATCGCCGTCCCCGCCCAGAACGCCACGCGCCGCTCCATCGGCACCCGCATACGGCGCGATCCACGCAGGTAGAGCCACGCCACCGCGACGAACACGGCCAGGAAGACCCAGGAAAACTCCCAGGGGACGATCCACTTCAGGACGCCGTCCAGCACGCGGGTCAGACCACGCGCCGGCTGCGACGCGTGCGCCGCCAGCCGTAGATGAGACCGATCAGGGCGACCAGCCCGGGCACCAGCACGATATTGATGAACTTCAGGCGCAGGCCCAGCGCGTCGATCTCAGCGTTGAGCTGGTGTTGCACGTCGCGGAGTTCCTTGCCGATCGCCAGCTTCCGTTGCAGGTACTGCTCCACTTCGCGGCGCTGCTCGGCGGTGGCCACCGTGGGCGTCGCGCCATTCTTGGCCGGCTGCAGTTCCGCGAGGCGCCGCTGGGTCTCGTAGAGTTCGTTCTCCAGCTCGCGCTTCTTGACCAGGAACTTGCGATCCGCCGCCGCCTGCAATGCGCGCACGCGGGTGAACGGCCGCTGGGAATTCACCCTGCCACGGATCGACAGCAGCGCCGTCGAGCCACCGAGGTTATCGACCAGGTTGGCCACGAAGTCGCCGTTGTTCGCGAAGGGCGTGAGCTGCTGCTGGCCGAGCAAGGGTTGCACGTCGATCCACAGGCGGTCCGACAACATGTCGGTGTCCGCCACCAGCACCACTTCGCCCGGTGCCGCGGCACGGTCGAGGTGGCCACGGTCGTGGCGTTCCGGGAAGGCGGTGCGGAAGGTGTCGCGCAGGCGTGCCGCGAGCACATAGCGTTCGTGCGTCGGCTCATAGTTCTCCAGCAGGCTCGTGGGATCGCCCGCGGCGTCGCGCACACGCTGCGAGGGCATCACGGCGGCTTCGTCCGAGGTCTGCACCAGGGGAATCAACCGCGCCTTCGTGTCGGTCGCCAGTTCGAAGAAACCCGCGGTGGAGAAATTCACCCGCTGCAGGCTCGCCGTCACCACGTCGTCGTGATTGAGGTCCTGCGTGCCCAGGCCCAGCATCGCGGGATGGCCGATGCTGTTGCCGTTGAGTTCGATGGTCAACGCCTGGGACCGGTCGAGCACCACCCTGGTCGGGTCGTAGACCACGCCCCAAGTCTCGAACAACCGGCGCAGGTCCGAATCGTGGTCGTCCACGATGCCGTGCGCGTCGACCATCGGCGCATTGTCCATTTCCGAGTCGGGATCGACGAACACCACCAGGTGGCCACCGTGCAGCACGTACTGGTCGATCGCGTATTGCGCATCTTCGGAGAGGCGCTTGGGATGGATGAGCAACACCACTTTCAAGGCGGGGTCGATCTGCTTCAGTCCGTCCGGGTCGAGGCTGGTCACGTCGGCCAGTTGATCCAGTTGCCGCACCACCGCCCATGCCGGCTCACCGATGACCAGGTTGCCCTCGACGGGCAGCGAACTGATCACACCCAGCCGCGGCTTCTGTGGCATGCCCAGTTCGTAGAGCAGTTTGGCTATGTCGTACTCGACGAACGGCTCGCGCGCGGGGTCGAAGAACGGAATCGCCTGCGGCGGCACGTCGCCCGTGCCTGCCGTGCCCACCAGCCCGAAAAACACCCGCTCGCCGTTGCTTCCGCCGCTGGCGGGCGAAAGGCCATAACTCTCGGCGGCATCTTCGTCGTCGGAATACGGCACCGGATCGATCACCTTGAGCCGGATGCGCCCATGCGCGCGCACCGCGATCTCGCGCAGCATCTCGTGCACGCGCTGCTCGTAGCTGCGCAGTTGCGGGAGGTCGCGGGTGGCGTGCTCGGAGAAATACAGGGTGAGGGTCAGTGGCTTGCGCAAGCTGTCCACGATGTTCTGCGTGCCTGGCGTCAGCGTGTAGATGCGATCCGCCGTGAGATCCATGCGCGCGGTGCGCAACGACATCGAACTGACCGCGATGACGACCAGGAAGAGACCCGCGATGGCGAACAACGCGAGCCGTAGCAGGAACGATCGTGAGAGGTGGAAGTGGCGCATGGTCAACGCGTCCGCTTCAGGTCGAGCACGACGACGCTCGCGGCCAGCCAGGCGACGATCGTGGCGAAGAAGTACACCAGGTCGCGCAGGTCGAGCACGCCACGCGCGATGGCGTTGGCATGCCGCGCGATGCTCAGTTGCCCCATCGCGCCGATCAGCTTGGGCGGTATGGAGTCCTGGAAGAAATCCAGCACCTGGGGCTGGCCGACGAGCAACAGCACGAAGCACACCGCGGCCGTGAGGATGAAGGCGATGATCTGGCTACGGGTGGCGGTGGACATGCAGGTACCGATCGCGATGAAGGCGCCCGCCATGAGCCAGCTACCGACGTAGCCGGCCAGCACGACGCCGTTGTCCGGATCGCCCAGGTAGTTCACCGTGATCCAGATCGGGAAGGTGAGCACGAGGCAGATGCCGATGAACGCCCACGCGGCCATGAACTTGCCCAGCACCGCCTGGGAGATCGTCACGGGCAGGGAGAACAGCAATTCGAGCGTTCCGGACGCACGCTCCTCGGCCCACATGGACATCGTCACCGCCGGCACCAGCACGAGGTACAACCACGGATGCATGTCGAAGAAGGGCTGAAGGTCGGCCAGGCCGCGATCGTAGAAATCACCCGTGTAGAAGGTGAGCAAGCCCGCGAGCACGAGGAAGATCACCATGAACACATAGGCCACGGGCGTGACGAAGTAGGCCCACAGTTCGCGGCGTGCGATCGCCAGTACGCCGGTCATGCCTGTGCTCCGCGCGGCTGCGTGGTGATCTGCCGGAAGACCTCGTCGAGACGGCCCCGCTCGAGCTGGATTTCGGACACTTCGAGGTTCTGCGTGCGCAGCAAGGCCTGTACCTCGTCCAGGATCGGTTGCCCCGCGCGCGGGAACACCGTCACGCGGCCGTCGAGCGGATCGACTTCCACGTTGGCCACGTTGGGAATGCGCGCCAGCATCTCGCGCGATACCGCGCTGCCCGCGGCGCTGAACGACACCGCGCCGTGGTAGCGCGAGCGTGCCTCGAGTTCCGCCGGCGTGGCATCGGCCAGCAGGCGGCCATTGGCGATGATCGCCACGCGGTTGCACAGCGCATGCACCTCCTCCAGAAGATGCGTGGAGATGAGGATCGTGCGCTCGCGGGCCATCGCGTCGATCAACATGCGGACCGAGTGCTTCTGGTTGGGGTCGAGGCCATCGGTGGGCTCATCGAGCATCAGCACCGGCGGGTCATGGAGGATCGCCTGCGCCAGGCCGACGCGGCGGCGGAGGCCCTTCGACAGCGTGCCGATGGTCTGCTCGAGCACTTCCTCCAGTTCCAGCCGCATCACCACTTCGTCGAAACGCCGGAACGCCACGTCACGCTCAAGGCCGCGCACCCGGATCATGAAGACGAGGAATTCGCGAATCGTCATCTCGCCGTAGCTGGGCGCACCTTCGGGAAGGTAGCCGAGCGCGCGCTTCGCCGCGAGCGGCTCCTTGCGGACGTCGTGGCCGCATACGCGCGCGGTGCCCGAGGTGGGCGTGAGGAAGCCCGCGATCATGCGCATGGCGGTGGACTTGCCCGCGCCGTTCGGTCCGAGCAGGCCGAGCACCTGACCCGGCTCGGCGCGCAGGGTCAGGGAATCGACCGCTGTCAGCGGGCCATAGCAGCGGGTAAGTCGTTCGGTTTCGATCATCGGCTGGCAGTGTAGCTGTAGCTAAGGAATCGCCGACAGGGTCGGCTCCCACAGACCACAAAAAAGCCCCGCCGTTTCCGGCGGGGCTTTCAGGCATCGGGTCAGCGCGATTTACTGCGCCGCGGCCGTGCTGGCCGGGGCCGGTGCGGTACCCGCCGGAGCGGGCGCGCTGCCTGCCGGGGCGGGAGCCGTGGACGAACCGGCCGGAGCCGCTTCTTCCAGGCCCGGCTGCTTCATGCCGGCTTCCTGTTCCGGGGTCTGATCCGGCACATCGCCTTGCAGCGGCAGGTAGATCTCGAACTTCTGTTCGTCGTAACCCTCGATCGTGCCCTTGTTGTTCACCGGCGCCTTCACCTGGATGTCGTAGGCGCGGTAGGTCACGTCGTCGTACTTGTAGCCGTGGGTCTGCGAGTAGGCCGCGAGCATCTGGCGGGTCTGCGGCAGGCCGGCACCGGTGCCGTTCCACTCGGCCTTGAGGGCCTTGCCACCGAAGGCGAGCACGGCCTTGACGTTGCCGTCGACGACGATGCGACCGTACTTGTCCTTGCTGCCCGGCGCAGCCGTATCGGCGGCGGCCGGCGCGGTGGCGGCGGTCGAAGCCTCGGCAGGGGCGGCGGCGTCCAGCGACGGACGCTGGGCGGCGGTGATCTCGACGTCCTGGCCGTTGAGCTTCAACGTGGTCGAATCGATCTCGGCCGCGACGTCGAACGTGTAGTTCTGATCGCCCCAGTTCGTGGTGAAGGTGATGCGGGGGCTGACGATGTTCACGCCCAGCTTCTTCGCCGCGGCCTGGATCTCGGCCATCGCCTTGTCCGACGCGGTGTCGACGTCGTCGAGCGTGCGCGGTGCGGTGGTGGAGACGAACAGGATCGGCTTGGCCGGCTGGTCCGCGATCGACGGCACCATCTTGCTGTAGTCGATGTTCGGGATCGCCGCCATCAGGTTCTGCAGGTTCGACAGGCTGAACTGGATCAGCGCGTCCGGATCGCCGTGGATATACAGGTTGGAGAAGCGGCTGATCAGGTTGAAGCCGTACGAGACGTCATACGACCAGTTCACCTTCACGAGCTTCTGGCTGCGGCCGGTGCGCTCGAGCTTGATGGTGAACTTCTTGTCCTCGCCACGCCAGGCGTTGTCGAGGTTCCAGACGATGGTGCCCTTGCCGGCCTCGGAGATCTGCGCGAAGCCCGGATCGATCGAAGCGATCTCCAGCGAGCCGTCGCCGACCTTCGGGTCGCCCGCCTTCCAGGCGATCTTGGCACCGGGGCCATAGGCCTTGCCGGACAACTCGAACTGCACCTTGGGGTCGAACGACCGCAGTACGGTGTAGTCAGGGAAGCGGCGGAAGTTGCTGAAAACGTCGTAAACCTGACGCAAGTCCTTGCTGATCAGCATTTCGCGCTCGACATGTCCGGTCGAGGGCATAGCTACGCCGACCACGACACCGAGTACGGCGACGATGACGAGGGCGACAATAAATTCTAACAGACGCGTCATTCCACGGTTCTCCGAACGTCTTACGAACAGGTTCCGCGCGCGGCCATGGACGCCGTGCGCTCACCCCTGAAGAATCGGCCCGTGGCAGGGGTTCGCCCGCGCCGAAAGAGCCGATGGTACTTGCTCGCGGCGGCGAACGCCATTGGGTCCCCTGCCCTTTTTCGCAAGCGCGCACAAGCGGATTTTCGGCCGGAGTGACGGGCTTTGCGCCGAACGTGTCGGCGCGGACTCAGACGATTCCAAGTTCCAGGGCCTTCAGGACGGCGCGGGTACGGTCGCGAACCCCCAGCTTGGAAAGGATGTTGGACACGTGATTCTTCACGGTGCCCTCTGCCACGCGCAACGAATTGGCGATTTCCTTGTTGCTGTAGCCGCCCGAGAGCAACCGCAGGATCTCCGTCTCACGCTCGGTGAGCGGGTCGGGCTGCTCCAGGCTGGAGAACTGGTTCTGGATGCGCCCCACCCCGGCCAGAAGGCGCTGGGTCACCATGGGCGCGACCAGCGAGCCGCCCGCGGCCACCGTGCGCACGGCTTCCACCAGCTGGTCGAGCGACACGTCCTTCAGCAGATAGCCGCGCGCGCCCGCCTTCAGGCCGGCCAGCACCAGCTGGTCGTCGTCGAAGGTGGTGAGGATGATGGTCGGCGGCAGTTCGTTGCGCCCGCCCAGTGCCTGGAGCACCTCGAGACCGCTCATGTTCGGCATGCGCAGGTCGAGCAGAACCACGTCCGGGCGCACCTGTGGAATGGTCTGCACCGCCTGCGCACCATCGGCGCATTCCGCGACGACACGGATGTCGCCGGCGAGGTCGAGCAGGGAACGAATGCCCTGGCGCACCAGGTTCTGATCGTCGACTAGGCAGACGGAGATCATCGGAGATCCTCGGAAGGAACGGAGAGTTTGGCACGCGACGGAGCACCGGGCTCGTCGTCGAGCAAGGGGTCGAGGACGGGCCGCGGTGGCGCGTGCGCGAGGGTGGATTCCTCGCCCAGCGGCAGGCGCGCGGTGAGCGCGAAGCCGCCGGCGGGGTCGGTACGGAAGGTGACGCTGCCGCCGAACTCGGCCAGACGCTCGCGCATGCCGGTCAGGCCGTTGCCCGGCCTGAACTCGCCGGTGCCGCGGCCGTCGTCGCGGGCGTCCAGGCAGAGTTCGTCCGGCCCGGTGTGGCGGAAGGTGAGCCACAAATGGCGCGCGTTGGCGTGGCGAACGGTGTTGGTGAGGATTTCCTGCGCGCAGCGCAGCAGCATCTGCGCGCGGCGCGGATCCTCGACCCCGAAGCGCGGCGGCACGCTCAGCCTCACGTCGAGGCCCGGCACGCCTTCGGTGAGGCTGCGCAGGGCCTGGGTCAGGTCGATGGCATCGTCCTGGCGCAGCTCGCTCACCACTTCGCGGACATCGGCCAGCAGCTGCTTGGCCGTGCTCTGCGCCTTCAGCACGTGCTCGCGGGCGGTGTCGTTGGTCAGATGGCTGGCCACCTCCAGGTTCAGGCTGAGCGCCGTGAGGTGGTGGCCGACCAGGTCGTGCAGGTCCCGCGCGATGCGCATGCGCTCGGCGATGCGGGTGGATTCCGCCAGCAGGGCCCGGGTCGCGCGCAGTTCCGAGTTCAGCCGGCGCAGTTCCTCCCGCTCGTCGGCCTGCTGGCTGGCGACCATCGAGGTGATGAAGACGAGGGCCGAGAAACCGAAATACAGGCAGGCCTGCATCAGCGACTGGATGAACGAGAAGCCCGGCACCTCCAGGAACACGGGCACCAGGGCCAGATGGGCCACCACCATCCACGCGATGCCCATCGGCAGGCTCACCAGCCATGGCACCACGGTCGCCACGATGATCAGCAGCAGGGCAGCCACGCCGCTCTTGCTCAACACGCCGATGGCCAGGGCGGTCCCCGTGAGGATCACCAGGACGGCCACCCGGGTCGCGCCATCCACCCGCGAGCCGAGGTTGCGGGTCAGCAGCCAGTACACCAGGCCGAAGACGAGGTAACAGGCGGTCCACGAAAGCAGCGCCACGTCGCCGATCTGCCCCGGCTCGTGACCGGCGCGCTGCATCGACAGCGGCAGGCCCACGCACAGGAAGACGAAGTACGTGGCGTACCTGAGCAGGCGGACGTGATTGAACTGGACCTTGGACATGCCCGCATCATAGGGCTTCACGCGGTCCGCACCACCTGACTGAAGTCACGTGCGCGCTCACGGCAAACACCGGCTTTACAACGGTTTTACATCCAGGCCGCGCTCCCCGGCGGGGCCGGAGCGTGCCATAATGCCGCGCATTCGACGGCCCGGCGGCCGTCTCATTCCAAGAACACTCAAGCGGAGCA
This sequence comes from Luteibacter sp. W1I16, assembly GCF_050434905.1. Classification (NCBI taxonomy): domain Bacteria; kingdom Pseudomonadati; phylum Pseudomonadota; class Gammaproteobacteria; order Lysobacterales; family Rhodanobacteraceae; genus Luteibacter; species Luteibacter sp. W1I16. The sequence goes on along the minus strand of NZ_JBNDJJ010000001.1, from coordinate 3,214,596 downwards.
ACGAATGGCCCTTGCCATCCGCGACGTGTGCGAGCACGACCTGGATGCCGTGCTGGCACTCAACAACGAGGCAGGCACCGGCATCCTCGCCACGGACCTCGCCCGCCTGCGCCACCTTTACGAAATCGCCCACTACTTTCGTGTCGCCGAACAGGACGGCCGCATCCTCGGCTTCCTGATCGCCATGCGTCCCGACGCCGAATACGCCAGCCCGAACTTCCGCTGGTTCCAGGTCCATTACGACAGCTTCGTGTACATCGATCGCATCGTGATCGCGTCCGAATCGCGCGGTCATGGGCTGGGCCGGATTTTTTATTGCGATGTACAAAGCTATGCCGAGGTACGTGTGCCGCTCTTGACCTGCGAGGTCTTCCTCGAACCACGCAACGACCAGACCGTGCTGTTCCACGGCACCATGGGCTTTCAGGAAGTCGGCCAGCAGACGATGGGCGACACCGGCCCGAAGGTGAGCCTGCTCGCCCGCGAACTGCCCAGCTTCCCCTTCGTGCGCGAGCGCTATCTCGAACAGGGTGGACTGCCGCCCGTCGAATGGCTGGCCGAGCGCCATCGCCCCGTCGATCGCCAGGGGGTGGTCGCGTGAACGCCCGCGCCGAATCCCTCGAAGCCGCCTGCGACCTGCGCTTCGGCCAGGTCGGCATCGCCTGCGTGCGGGTGCGACGCGTCGATGCCGCCGCCCTCGTGGAGGAGCTGGAGCGCCGCGTGCGCGCCGCGCCGCAGATGTTCTCCCGCGCCGCGGTGGTACTCGATCTTTCGCACCTTTCGAAGCTGCCGGACGACGGCATGGTCGATGCCCTGCTCGAGGCCATCCGCAGCGCCGGCATGTTGCCCGTGGGCATCGCGTACGGCACCAGCGAGACCGAAGCCCTCGCCGAGCGCATGGGCCTGCCCCTGATCGCCAAGTTCCGTGCGCAGTACGAACCCGGCCAGGGCGACGCGCCTCCGGCAGCACCCGCCAGGGCCCGCGCGGAACCCGCCCGCGGCGCGGCGCCGGACCAACCCGCCGTCGAAAGCGCCGGCACCATCACCGCGCAACACCACGGCGGCAGCACCGTGCGCTCCGGGCAGCAGGTGTACGCCCGCGACCGCGACCTGGTGGTCACCGCCACGGTCGCCAACGGCGCCGAAGTCATCGCCGACGGTTCCATCCACATCTACGGCAGCCTGCGCGGCCGTGCCATGGCCGGCGCACAGGGTGACGAATCGGCACGCATCTATTGCTCGGACTTCCGCGCCGAACTGGTCGCGATCGCCGGGCACTACCGCGTGTTCGAAGACATGCCCAAGGAATTCGAAGGCCAGCCCGTGCAATGCTGGCTCGACAATGGAAAACTCATGATCGCGCGGCTGTGACGCAGCCGCCGTCGCTGGCAACACTCGGAGACATCTCTTGACTGAAATCATCGTCGTCACCTCGGGCAAGGGCGGAGTCGGCAAGACCACCACCAGCGCCTCCCTCGCCACCGGCCTCGCCATGCAGGGCAAGAAGGTGGCCGTCATCGACTTCGACGTCGGCTTGCGCAACCTCGACCTCATCATGGGCTGCGAGCGCCGCGTGGTGTACGACTTCGTCAATGTCGTGCACGGCGAAGCCACCCTCAAGCAGTCGCTGATCAAGGACAAGCGCCACGAGAACCTCTTCGTGCTCGCCGCCTCGCAGACGCGCGACAAGGACGCCCTGACCCAGGAAGGCGTCGAGAAGGTCCTCGACGAACTGACCAAGGAAAACTTCGACTTCGTCGTCTGCGATTCCCCGGCCGGCATCGAGAAGGGCGCGCACCTGGCGATGTACTTCGCCGATCACGCCGTGGTCGTGGTCAATCCGGAAGTCTCCTCCGTGCGCGACTCCGACCGCATCCTCGGCCTGCTCTCGAGCAAGACCCGCCGCGCCGAAAAGGGCGAAGGTCCGGTCAAGCAGCACCTGCTGCTCACGCGCTACAACCCCAATCGCGTCGAAGCCGGCGAGATGCTCAGCGTCAAGGACGTCGAGGAGATCCTCGGCATCTCGGTGGTCGGCGTCATCCCGGAATCTGAAAACGTGCTCGCCGCGTCCAACGCCGGCGTGCCGGTGATCCTCGACGACAACTCGAACGCCGGCGCCGCCTACAAGGACACCGTCGCCCGCATCCTCGGCGAAGAGCGTCCGCTTCGCTTCCTCGAGCCGGTCAAGAAGGGCTTCCTCAAGCGCGTATTCGGAGGTTGAGCATGGGTATCCTCGATTTCCTGAAGCGCAAACCCGAAGCGACCGCGGGCGTGGCCAAGGAGCGCCTGCGCATCATCGTCGCCCAGGAGCGCTCGACGCGCGGTGGCCCGGACTACCTGCCGCTGCTGCGCAACGAGCTGCTCGAAGTCATCCGCAAGTACGTCAACGTCGACGTCGAGGCGGTCAACGTCAGCCTCGAACGCGACAGCGGGCACGAGGTGCTGGAGCTTTCCGTCGCCCTGCCCGATGGCAAGGTCGCGGGCAAGCCGGCCGCTTCGGCAAGCTGATCCACCGATGGTCGAGTATCCGGCCGGGGCCGTCACGCCACCCGGCATCGATCCCGCCGACGCCGTCCTGCGCGTCGGCGAGATCGGTTTCGACGAACCGCGCAGCCTACTCGAACGGCATGGCCTCGCACTCGTGGCCATCGCCGACGGCGAAGCCATTCCCGGCAGTTTCTGGGGCGACACCGAGGCCGGCATCATCGGCACGACCGTCTACGCCCGTGCCGACACGCCGGTGCACTCACTGCTCCACGAAGCGTGTCACCTTCTCGTGCTTCCCGAGGAGAAACGCGCGCTGGTGCACACGGACGCCACCGATTCCATCGAGGAAGAAGACGCCACCTGCTACCTGCAGATCGTCCTCGCCGGTGAGCTACCGTCGGTAGGTTCCGCTCGCCTGATGGAAGACATGGACCGCTGGGGCTACACCTACCGCCTGGGTTCCACCCGGGCCTGGTTCGAACACGACGCCGCCGAAGCACAGGCCTTCCTCCGCGCACGCGGCCTACTCGTCGGCTGAACCGACCAGACAGCTACTTGAGGTGGCAGTCGCCTAAGGTGGGAGCCGACCCTGTCGGCGATGGGTGCTTGCCGAAACCTGGCCCGCTGTCGCGGGATCGCCGACAGGGCTGGTTCCCACCTGGGCCGTTTCCATCCTGGCAGCACGGGCGAGGCCGCGGCGTTCGAGGTGGAGATAGGAAACCCAGGCCGCCAGTCCGAGCAGGCAGAGCGACGTGGTGCCGATGCCCAGGGTCAGCATGCTGCCGGAGAGCGCCGGTGAAAGCACGCCCGCGACCAGGGCCGTGAGGATCAGGCTGCCGAAGGCCTGCACCGAGGACACGCCGCCGCGCTGCTCGGGAAAACGGTCCAGCAGGAGCAGGGTCAGCGTCGGGAAGGCAAGCTGAACCCCGCAGCCGTAGAGCAGCAGCGGTACCGTCGACCATGGCACGCGCGGCGCATCGAGCGTCAAGGCGAAAGCCAGGTTGAGGGCGCACGAAGAGAGCATCGCCGCATAACCCCACGCGACGGTTCGCCCCGGGCTCACCCGCCCCGCCGCGCGGCCGGAGATGAAGGCACCCGTGACCATGCCCGTCACCACCGGCACGAACAGCCAGGGAAATCCGTCGGCGCCAAGGTGCAGCAGGTCGCGGATCACGTGGGGCGCGGAGGCGATATAGAGGAACAAGCCGGCGAAATTGACCGAACTCGCCAACGCCAGCGGCCAGAACGGCATGTCGCGCGCGATACGAAGATACCCGGCAAGCAGCGGACGCGGAAGAAACACGGTGCGCCGCTCCCCGGGATGCGACTCCACGAGAAAATACGCCACGCCGAGGGTCAACGCCGTCGTGAACGCCGACAGGGCCCAGAAGATGCCGCGCCAGCCGTCGATGCCGAGCAACCACGCCCCGACGATGGGAGCGATCGCCGGCGCGATGCCGAAGATCATCATCACCTTGGACATCATCCGCTGCGCTTCCTCGCCGTGCATCGTGTCGCGGACGACCGCGCGTCCGACCACGATGCCCGCGCCACCGCACATGCCCTGCAAGACTCGGCAGGACAGGAGGAAGCTGAAGCTCGGGGCCATCGCGGCGCCCACCGAGGCGACGGTATAGATGGCCATGGCGATGACGATCACGGGCTTGCGTCCGTACGCGTCGGAGAGCGCGCCGTGGAACAGGCTCATCACCGCGTAGGCAAGCAGGTACACGCTGAGCAACTGCTGCAGGGCGACATCGCCCACCGCGAAGTCGCGGCCGATATCGGGGAAGCCCGGAAAAATGGCGTCGATCGAGAACGGCCCGATCATCGACAGGGCCGCGAGCAGCAAAGGCAGGTGGCGACGCGGATCGCGGGTCGCGGAGGACATGGTCCTGCAAGGCCGTGCGGGGGAAGTCTTGCGAGTATAGCGGCTGGCGGCCAGGCGCTCGCCGTGGGGCGGGCGAAGGCTCATAATCGATCCATCGATCTCCATCGGGGGTAACGTGGGTTACACCGGTTTCCTCGCCGTCGGGATAGGCGGCATGCTGGGTTGCTGGCTGCGCTGGTGGCTGGCCGTCGTATTCAACCCCCTGTTCCCCACGCTTCCGTTGGGGACCCTTGCCGCCAACCTGATCGGCGGCTTCCTCATGGGCGTGACGCTCGGCGTCTTCGACCATTTCCAGACGCTGCCCGTCGAGGCGCGGCTGCTGGTCGCCACCGGTTTCCTCGGTGGCCTCACGACTTTTTCGACGTTCTCGGCCGAGACCACGGCCCTGCTGCTGCGCCAGCAGTACGGCTGGTTCGCCGCGCACGTCGGGCTCAACCTGGTCGGATCGATCGCCATGACGATCGCCGGGCTGGGTATCGCACGCGGAGTATTGAAGCACTTCTAACCGGCGCAACGCCGCGCGGGGCGGCGAGAGGGTCACCAGGGAATCAATCGATGAACCACGATTCTTCTTCTCTCAAGACACGTGCACAGGACCTCCTCGAACAGGCGGGGGTCACCATCGGCGGCGACCGCGCCACCGATATCGTCATCCACGACGAGCGCACCTACGCCCGCGTGTTCGCGCACGGCTCGCTCGGACTGGGCGAGTCCTATATGGACGGCTGGTGGGACGTCGTCGACATGCCCGGCTTCTTCACCCGCGTGCTGTCGTCGCACCTGGACGATTCGTTGCGTACGCTCGACACGCTGATCGCCCACCTCAAGGCGCGTTTCCTCAACCTCCAGCGTGGCGAGCACGCCTGGGAGGTGGGCCGCCAGCACTACGACCTGGGCAACGACCTGTTCGAGGCCATGCTCGGCAAGCGCCTGGTGTACTCCTGCGGCTACTGGGCCCAGGCGGACAACCTAGACGACGCGCAGGAGGCCAAGCTCGACCTGATCTGCCGCAAGCTCCGGCTGAAACCGGGCCAGCGCATCCTCGACATCGGCTGCGGCTGGGGCGAGGCCCTGAAGTTCGCCGCGGAGCGTTACGGCGTCAGCGGTGTCGGCGTCACCATATCGAAGGAGCAGGCCGAGTACGCCCGCGCGTTGTGCAAGGATCTGCCGGTGGAGATCCGCCTGCAGGATTACCGCGACCTGGACGAGCGCTTCGACGCCATCCTGTCCGTCGGCATGTTCGAGCATGTGGGCGGCAAGAACTACAGGAACTGGTTCGAGGTGGCCCGGCGCTGCCTGCGACCGGACGGCCTGGCGTTGCTTCACTCCATCGGCAGCAACGGCGCGCCGGGGCGGCCGGACCCGTGGATCGAGAAATACATCTTCCCCAATTCCGTGATCCCCGCCATGAGCCAGGTCGCCTCCGCACTGGAAGGGCTCTTCGTGGTCGAGGACTGGCACAACTTCGGCGCGGACTACGACCGCACCCTGATGGCCTGGACGGCGAATTTCGAAGCGGCGTGGCCACGGCTTTCAGCGAGTTACGACGAACGCTTCCGGCGCATGTGGCGCTTCTACCTGGGTTGTTCGGCCGGCGTGTTCCGTAGCCGCCGCGACCAGTTATGGCAGCTCACCCTGTCGCCCCAGGGCGTGCCGGGCGGCTACCGGGTCCCGCGCTGACGTCTCCATGACTTCCCGCCCCTTAGGGTCGGGGCATGAAGCCACAAAGCGTTGCCCGCGACGAGGTCGTGGAAACCGATGTCCCCGCGCGGCTCGACCGCCTGCGCTGGGGGCGCTTCCATACCCTCGTCGTCGTGGCGTTGGGCATCACCTGGGTGCTGGACGGGCTCGAGGTCACCATCACCGGCTCGATCGCCGGCGCGCTGAAATCGAGTCCGGTGCTCCATCTCACGGATACCCAGGTCGGCCTGGCAGCCAGTCTCTACCTGGTCGGCGCGGTGGCCGGCGCGCTGTTCTTCGGGTGGCTGACCGACCGCCTGGGCCGGAAGAAGCTGTTCACCGTGACATTGGGGCTCTACCTCGCCGCCACCGCGGCCACCGCGCTCTCCCCTGACTTCGTGACCTTCGCCCTCTTTCGCCTGCTCACCGGCGCCGGCATCGGCGGCGAGTACGCCGCGATCAACTCGGCGATCCAGGAGCTGATTCCCGCTCGCTACCGCGGCCACACCGACCTGGTGATCAATGGCAGTTTCTGGCTCGGCGCGGCCGCAGGCGCCCTCGGCGCGGTGGTCCTGCTGGACTCGGGCTGGGTGTCCGCGGAGATCGGTTGGCGCCTGACCTTCGGCTTGGGCGCCGTGCTCGGCCTGGGCATCCTCTTGCTCCGGCACTGGATTCCGGAGAGTCCACGCTGGCTGATGCTGCGCGGACGCATCGCCGAGGCGGAGGCCATCGTCGCCGACATCGAGCGGCGCATGGACGTGGCGCCGCCGGACCGTCCCCTGGCACGGCTTCGATTGCGGCCGCATGGGCTGACCATGGCGGACGTCGCCTCCACCCTGTTCCGCCTGTACCCCCGGCGGACCGTGCTCGGGCTGGTGCTGATGGCCACCCAGGCCTTCTTCTACAACGCGATCTTCTTCACCTACGCGCTGGTGCTCGGCCGTTTCTACGGCGTCGCCGACGCCGACGTCGGCCTCTACCTGTTGCCTTTCGCGGCGGGCAATTTCCTGGGCCCCCTGTTGTTGGGAAGATTGTTCGACAGCGTCGGTCGCCGCCCCATGATCGCCATCACCTATGCGATGTCGGGCCTGCTGCTGTTCGCCACCGCGTGGCTGTTCGTGCACGGCATGCTCGATGCCCGCGGCCAGACCATCGCCTGGAGCGTGGTGTTCTTCTTCGCCTCGGCCGCGGCGAGTTCGGCCTATCTCACGGTGAGCGAAAGCTTTCCACTGGAACTGCGAGCCCTGGCCATCGCCCTGTTCTATGCCTTCGGCACGGCCCTGGGCGGCGTCGTGGGCCCGTGGCTGTTCGGCAGCCTGATCGGCACCGGCGAACGGACAGCCATCGGCTGGGGGTACGCCCTGGGCGCCTTGCTCATGATGGTGGGCGCGGCCGCGGCGGTCCTGCTCGGCATCGCCGCCGAACGCCGCTCACTGGAAGACGTGGCCGCGCCACTGGGGCGTGCCGACTAGGCGGGCGGGCGCGAGGCCACGCCTGAACGTGCCACGGTTCACGCATCACTCGACGCGGACAGCACTTTCGCCGCCGTACCGGTAAAATGCCCACCTAACCCATCCAGTCAGTCCACCAGGGGAATACAGGGCGTGCAGCAGCGTAACTTCGAGGTATCGGTGGTCCAGCCGGGCGGTAAGGTCGCCATCGAGATCGAGTTCAACGAAAAGGTGCACGGGCTTTCCGGCGATACCGTATGGCTATCGCTCGAAGACGACACGAGCCGGGAAGACGCCGAGGCGCTACGCGCCTTGCTCGAGCGGATCGGTCACCGCATCACGGTGACGAACGTACGCTCCTGACCGGCGTGGCGGTGTCCGTCACGGCCACCGCCAGCGGAACCACCTTCGGCGACAGCCGGTGGTTCACGCCGTGCACCTTGCCGCAACCGAGGCAATGCCGGGTCATGCCCAGGCCGTGCCGGGCCGCGCGTGGCACGCCGAGCAGGCATCCGCACACGTAGCACCCGGCGATCGCGCCGCGCTCCCACAGGCGAAGACGCACGGTCTGCACCGCGGCGACGGTCAGCGCTATCGCGAGTCCGCCGGCGAAAGTCCAGCCCGGCAGGTTCGAATAGAGGGAAAGGGTCCCGAAATCGCCTGGTAACTGCTGCGCGGCCTTCAGGCCCGCGGCGGCGAGCGCGCCACCCGCCAGGGCGAGCACGCCCGGCAGGTAGGCCCGAAAATACATGCGTCCCGCGTACGACATGGCACTCCCCTTCCCCAGCCGGATCCTCCCGGCCGGGCCAGAGTGTCGGTACGCGGGTCTACCGATCGTGAACGGCGGGCATCAGGCCTTCGCCGACTCGCCGAACGAGGGCGGGCGGTCGGCCATGGCCTTGCCGAAGGATTCGTTCGGCGTGTCGCCCATGACGAAGCTCAATGTGCCGCCGGCGGCCAATTCCCCGTGTGGAATCCAGCTCTTCGTCCACGGCTTGCCGTTCCAGCTCACCGACTGGATATACGGGCGGCCGGGGCCGTTGTCCTTCGTCTCGATCACCAGGGTACGGCCACCGCCGACCTGCACTTCCGCGCGGTCGAGCAGCGGGCTGCCGAAAACGTAGTTCGTGCTGACCGGGTCGACGGCGTAGAGGCCCATGGCGCTCATCACATACCAGGCGCTCATCTGGCCGCAGTCCTCGTTGCCGGGCAGGCCATCGGGCTCGGGCAGGTACATGGTCTCCAGCAGCATGCGCACGCGCGCCTGCGTCTTGTGGTGCGCGCCCGTGTACGCGTAGAGATAGGGCATGTGGTGCCCTGGCTCGTTGCCGAAGGCGTACTGGCCGACCATGCCGGCGATATCCGGCGGCGCGTTGTCCGGCAGGGTCGGGTCGACGTTGAACAAGGCGTCGAGCTTCTTCTCGAAGCCTTCCTCGCCGCCGAACAGGCCCATGTAGTTGTACACATCGTGCTGATTGAGGAAGGTGGCCTGCCACGCGTTCGATTCGGTGAAGTCGCGCCAGCGGCTGGAGTGACCGATGGCGATCGGATCGAACGGCTGAAGCCAGGTGCCGTCCTCGGCGCGCGGACGCATGAACTGCGTGTCCTTGTCGAACACGTTGCGGTAGTTCTGCGAGCGCTTGCGCAGCAGCGACGCGTCGTCGGCATGGCCGAGCGCTTCGGCCATATGCGCCACCGCCCAGTCGTCATAGGCGTATTCGAGCGTCTTGCTGACCGCCTCGCCTTCCTTCTCGCTGGGGATGTAGCCGAGCTTGCGGTAATACGTCAGGCCGAAGTAGTCGTCCTGCATGGCGCGGCGACGGAACACCGGCCAGGCTTTCATGTAGTCGATGCCGGTGAAGCCCTTCGCCTGTGCCTCGGCCAACACCACGGCGGAGTGGTAGCCGATCATGCAGACCGTCTCCACGCCCTGTAGCGGCCATACCGGCGCGCCACTGGGGCTTTCCACGGCGAGGCGGACGAGTCCGTCGACCAGGTCGGGCACGCGCTCGGACTGGTACAGCGTGAACAGCGGATGCTCGGCGCGATAGGTGTCCCACAGCGAATAGGTGCTGTAGTTGTGCCGGCCTTCGGGCAGCGTGTGCACCGCGCGGTCCATGCCGCGGTAACGGCCGTCGATGTCGCTGAACACGGTGGGCGCGAGCATGGTGTGATACAGCGAACTGTAGAACGTGCGCTTCACCTTGTCCGACGACGAGGCGATGCGGATCTTCGACAGCTCGCGCTCCCACTCCGCTTCGGCCGAGGCACGCACGCCGTCGAAATCCCAGGCCGGAATTTCACCGTCGAGGTTGCGCATCGCGCCATCGATGTCCACGCCGGAAATGCCGACCTTCACCAGCAAGGGCTCGCTCGACGCCTTGTCGAAATGCAGGGCTGCCTTGAGATGGTCGCCCTTGGCGGTGGTGGTGCCCTTCGGCAACGACTTGTCGTTCTCGTAAAGCGTGGCGCTGGCGATCGGGCGCGAGACTTTCATCGCGAAGTAGATGACACGGCCACTCGCCCACTGGTACACACGCCGCCCACCGACGATCGTGTCGTTGCCAACCAGCTTCAGCTCCACGTCGCTGAGACGGGTCGGCTTGTCCATGTCGTCCTGGTAGCCGTGCGTCATGTCCAGCAGCAGATGGGCGTCGCCATCCTTGCCGAAGGTGTAGCGGTGCATGCCCGCGCGCAGCGTGGCCGTGAGCTCGGCGAGGATGTCGTGCTGGGTGAGCTTCACCCGGTAGTAGCCCGGGTGCGCCGCCTCGTTCGAGTAATGCGAACGGTAGCCCTTCACGCCCGTCTTGTAGCCTTTCGCGGGCTTGCCGTCGCCCTGGCGTTTCGCATCGAAGCGGGATGTGTAGTTCACGCCGTCGAAATCGCGGTCACCCGGCTGCAGGCGAACGGGGCCCATCGAAGGCATCACCAGGAAGTCGAGCATGTCGGCGGCGCCGGTGCCGGACAGGTGCGTGTGCGAGAAGCCCATGATCGAGCCGTCGCCCTGGTGGTAGCCGGACGAGGCGTCCCACTGCGCGTTGTACGTGTCCGGGCTCAGCTGGACCATGCCGAACGGCCGCGTCGCACCGGGAAAGGTGTGACCGTGGCCGCCCGTGCCGACGAAGACGTCGACGTAACGCAAGACGCCCCCCGCAGCGGTGCCGCCGCTGGCGGAAGACGCGTCCAGGCCTTCTTGCACGCCACTGGCCAGGGCGGTGAGGGAACCGACCTGACCCAGCGCCGTAAAGGCGGCCATTCCTTGCAGAAAACGTCGACGGGTAACCATGAATCGCTCCAGTTCGGGCGTCGCGTCAGACGCGACGCAGGGAATCGGGTTGCTTGTCGGCGAGATGGACCACCAGCTCGCCGAACAAGGTATTGGCCCAGGCGAACCACGAGCGGGTGAATTGCTTCGGGTCGTCCTGGTCGAACGCTTCGTGCATGAAGCCGGTACCGGCATGGGTCGTCTTCAGCCAGTGCAGGCACTGGCGGATCTCGGCCGTATCGTCGGTGGTGAAGGCTTTCATCATGATCGACATCGGCCAGATCATGCGCAGGCCCTCGTGCGGGCCGCCGACGCCCTCGCCGGCCGTGCCCTTGAAGAAGTACGGATTCGCCGTGCTCCATACCTGCGCGCGCGTACGCTCGTAGCGTGCGTCGCGGCCCGTGCATTCGAGGTACGGCAGCGCGAGCAGGCTCGGCACGTTGGCGTCGTCCATGAACAGCTGGTTGCCATAGCCGTCCACTTCGTAGGCCCAGTAATCGCCGTGCTCGCCCTGGATCGTGCCGTACTTCTCCACCGCGCCGGCGATCTCATCGGCCAGCGCCTGGCATTCGCCTGCGAAGGCCTGGTCGCCGAAGAAGGTGCCGTGCATCTGCGCGAGGCGGCGCAAGGTCACCACGGCGAAGAGGTTGCCGGGGATATTGAACGGATACAGCGTGGCATCGTCCGAGGGGCGGAACATCGCATGGATCATGCCGACCGGACGCGTCGGCTGGCCGTAGCCGTGGAGGAACTGGCTTTCGGTCGGATTGGGCGACGGCCGCTGGAAATGGTAAGGGCCGGTGCCGTCCTTTCGCTGCTGTTCGCGGAAGGTGGTGACGATCAGCCGCGTCGCCGCCCGCCAGGATTCGTCGAACGGCTCGCGATCGCCCGTGGCCTGCCAGTAACCGTGCGCGAGACGCACGGGGTAGCACAGCGAGTCGATCTCCCATTTCCTTTCGGCCACGCCCGGACGCATGTCGGTCTGGTCGGCCTGCGCCCATTCCAGTTTGCTCTTGCCCTTGGGGTCGGGCAGGAAAGCGTTCGCATAGGGGTCGATGGAGATGCAGCGCGACTGGCGGCGGATCAGTCCGCGGAACAGCTTGCGCAGGGCCTCGTCCTTCGCCACCAGCGGCAGGTACGGCCAGACCTGGGCCGAGGAATCGCGCAACCACATCGCATCGATGTCGCCGGTGACGACGAAGGTGTCCTCGTAGCCGTCGAGGCGGCCGACTTCCACCGTGGTATCGAGCGTGTTCGGGAAGCAGTTCTCGAACAGCCAGGCCAGTTCGGGATCGGCGATCTTCTTCTTCGTGGTGGCGATCAGCCGTTCCACCGCCTCGCTGGTGAACTTGCGCTTGCCCACGGGCGGACGCTTGCTCGGGAAGCGCGGGGCGGCGAAGGCCACCGTGCCTACTCCGCCGACCGCCGCCGCGCCAGGCACGAGCGACAGCCACTTGATCAGGTTGCGACGGCTTGGGTTCACGGCTTGGTCTCCTTCAGGGCATCCACGAGCGAACGTATCGTAACCACGCGGCGAAGCGCATCGATGTCGACCTTGCCGTCGACGGCGATCTCGACGCTCTCGCCCGGCAAGAGATCGAAAGCGTTGTTCGACAGGCGCACGTCGAGGTCGCCCGTATCGATCCACACCGCACGGGCGAGGCGCTTCGCGCTCACGCTTAGCAGCGGCCCCTGGGCGCCGGCTCGAACCGCGATCTCGAGTCCGGGCTGCGCCGGCAGGGCCAGCGTGCGTGCGGCGCCGAAGTAAAGCAGGTGATGCGCGGCGACCTTGCCTTGCTCCAGGAGATCGAACGACACCACGGTATGCCGCGGATCGGCCCCCTTGAGCAGCGTGGCGTCGTCGAGGCTGGCGACCGGCGTGCTGGACAACGCGACGGCCTTCACGGGTTTGTTCTCTTCGCGCAGCAGCTTGCCGCCCATGTCGTAGACACGGGTGCGTAGCGTGGCGTCGAACGCCTCGGTGCGGTCGGACACCGCGAAGACATCCGTCTTGCCGTCCCTACGCAGCGGAACGACATCCACCGGCGCATAGAAGCGCTTGGCGCGGAACTGCAAGGCCTTCCAGCGGTTGAAGTAGTCGACGCTGGCCCACGACGCGCCGGGCCACACGTCGTTGAGCTGCCAGTACAACGTGCCCATGTTGCGTGGACGCGCGCTGCGCAGGTGCTCGGCGGCCAGCTCGATGCCTTCCGCCTGCATCACCTGGCTCAGGTAGACGAAGGAGGGAAAATCCTTCGGTTCACCGTATTCCTGGCGGATGTACAGCAGCAGGCGCTGGTTGCCGTCACCGTTCGCGAACTTCTGGTGCGCCCGCATCACCTTCGATTCCGGCTGCATGTCGTCCGCCTGGGCGAAGGCCTTGATCGTGGCCATCACGGGGAACGATTGCAGGCCGTACTCGGATTGGAAGCGCGGCGTGATATCGAGGTAGTGGGAGATCGGCTCGGAACCGGACCAGACCTTCCAGTAGTGGACGTCGCCATCGTTCTCGACGTTGGCGGGGCCTTCGAAATCGGTGCTCGGCGAGCTGGCCCAGTAGGGCGTGCCCGGCGACAGTTCGTTCACCACCTTGCGCAAGGTGCCGCCGAAGAGCTCGCGCATGCCGTCGTCGATCCGCTTGACCTCGTCGGCGTTGACGAACTTGCGGAAGTCCTGGCGATCCGGCCAGTCGTCCCAGCCGGTCTGCACTTCGTTGTTGCCCGCCCACAGCACGATCGACGGATGGTCGCGCAGGCGTGTAACCTGCTCCACGGCCTCGATGCGCGTGTTCTCGCGGAAGGCGTCGTCGTACGGCGTGATCGCGCCGCCGAACATGAAGTCCTGCCAGATCATCAGGCCAAGCCGGTCCGCCATCGCATAGAAGGCATCGTCCTGGTATGTGCCACCGCCCCACATGCGCAACATGTTCATGTTGGCGTCGTGCGCGGACTGCAGGATCGCCTGCATGCGTTCGGGCGTGACGCGCGAGGGGAAACTGTCGAACGGAATGAGGTTGGCACCCTTGGCGAAGACCGGCACGCCGTTGACCACGAAGGCGAAGCCCCTGCCCCACTGGTCCTTCTCGCGGCGCAGTTCCACGCTGCGCAGGCCGGTTTCCCGCTCCGCCTCGGCGACTGTCGCGCCATCGACGGCGACCGCGGCATGGAAACGGTAGAGGTTCGGTTCGCCGTAACCCACCGGCCACCAGCGCTGCGGATGGTCGATGGCCACCGGAACGGCGACGTGGTTCTCGCCGGCTTTCAGCGCGACGTCCCGCGTTTGTTCACCATGGCGGCCATCGGGCGCGGTCCACTCGACCTTCACCGTGGCACGGCCGGGCTTGTCCGCGCGGACATCGAGCTGGGCCTGCAGGTCGGCCTTGCTTTCGTCGACCTTCGCCTGCGCGATATGCAGGTCGGCCACCCGCCAGCCGTCCCAGCTTTCCAGCCGGACCGGACGCCAGATACCCATGGTGACGTAGCGCGGACCCCAGTCCCAGCCGTACTGGTAGTTCGCCTTGCGAACGTAGTTGGAGGTTTGCTTGCCCTTGGGTTCGTCACCGAACGCCGAGTCGAATTCGCCCGGCAACGAGTATGGCTGTTTCATCAGCCAGGGCTGAAGCCGTGCGATGGGGGATTGGAAATGCACCTGCAGCGTATTGGTGCCGGCGTGCAGGCTGCCCTTCACCGGCAGGCGCCAGGTGCGGAACATGTTGTCCGCCGCGAGCAGTTTCTTACCGTTGAGGCTGACCTCGGCGAACGTGTCGAGGCCATCGAAAACGAGATCGACGTGGTCGCGCTTCAGCGCGGCCGCGTCGAGTTGGAATGTCAGCTGGTAGTCCCAGTCGGCGAGGCCGATCCATTGCAGGCCGGCCTCGTTGTCGCGCCAGAACGGATCGCCGATCCGCCCTTGCGCCAGCAGGTCCGTCTGGACGGCACCCGGCACGACGGCCGGCTGCCAGTCCCTGAAACGTTCGCATGATCCATTGCAGGACATGGTTCGCGCGTGCTGGTCCTCCACCCCGGGTGCGAGGCGGAACCGCCAGCCGGCGGAGAGGTCTTTCTCCACCGGCGTGGCCGCGCCGGCGGTGCCGGCGATGAGCCAGGCCGCCAGCGCCAGCGACGCGCGGCGCATCACAGCTTGAAGCCCAGCGTCATCATGTACGTACGGCCGTTCTTGTAGGCGTTGAGCGGCTGGCTCGGCGTGTTGTTGTAGACGAAGTACGTCTCGTCCAGCAGGTTGGTGGCGTCGAGCGACACGCGGATGTGTTCGTTCACCTGGTAACCCACCGAGGCATCGAGTTCACGGAAGATGCCCGTGATCTGCTGCGACTGCAACTGAGCGATCGAGGTGAAGTACGACGAACGCCAGCTATAGGTCACGCGGGCGCTCCACGGGCCCTGCTCGTAGAACGGCGACAGGTTGAACGAGTTCTTCGAGTTGTACGGTAACGGGAAGTCGTTGCTGGTGTCCGCGTCGGAGTAGGTGTAGTTGGCGAGGAGCCCGAAGCCGTAGCGGAAATTCTGCTGGTAGCTGAGCGACGCGCCCTTCACCTTGGCCACGCCGGCGTTGATCGGCACCTGCATCTGGTACACGTCGTCACGCAGGTTGGTCAGGTTGTAGTGCGTCTCGGCGACATTGGTGTTGAGGATGTAGCCGGAGATGCGGCGGAAGAACAGTTCCGCGGCGAGCACGCTGTTCTCCGAGAAGTACCACTCGGCCGACGCGCCGTAATTGGTCGACTTGTACGGGCCCAGGTCGGTGTTGCCACGCGAGCCGGTCAGCGTGCGGTCGTCCAGCGCGACGTACGGCGTCATCTGCTGGTAGCGCGGGCGGGCGATGGTCTTGGCCGCGGCGAAGCGGAGGGTCAGGTTGTCGGCCGCGTCGTAGGCGATATTGAACGAGGGCAGCCAGTCGTGGTACGTGCTGCGCTTGTTCACGGCGCCGTAGACATCCGGACCGATGGCGTTGTACCCGTTCACGGTATCGCGGGTGCGGAAGTAGCGCACGCCGAGGTTGCCGCGATAGTCGTCACCGGCGAAGTCGCCCTGGATGTAGAACGCGCGGTTCTGCTCGGCGACGCTGTAGGTGGCCTTCGGGTCGAGCGACACCGTGCCGTTCTTCAGGCTCTGCACGTAGGCTTTCATCAGGCCCGGATCGATCGTGGTCCAGTTACCCATGTTGCCGGCCGAGCTCAGGCCGTCGAGATAACCGCTGGGCGTGCCGCCGTTGGCGAAGTCGGCCAACGAGACACCGCTGCCGTCCTGGCTGGGCAGGCGCGCCGCGTAGGCGTCCTGGCCGTCCAGATGGTTGGTCGCCTTGATGCCGACCTCGATCTGGTTCAGCGGACCCCAGCTGACGTCGTGGGCGAAGTCGGCCTGGAAGTAGCGCTCGCGGTCGTAGCTCGGCGCGTAGCTGTAGCCAGCGCCATGCGCGAGCATCGCCGAAGCATCGTCCGGGCTGTTGTAGTTGATCTGCGGATGCTGGCCCTTGAGGTTCCAGTCGAAGCCGCCGAAGCCCTGGAACTGCATGTTCCAGATGCCGTCCGAACCACCCGTGGAACCCGTGTAGCCGATCTGGCTCGACGCGGTCCAGCCATCGCCGAACCAGTCCGCGCGCAGCTGGGCGACGCCGGTGTTCACGGTCGAATCGCGCTCGTAGCCGTCGAGGTAGGTGGACGTGTTGGCGTTGTAGCTGCCGCTGGTGGCGACGCCGTTGTTGAAGCCCAGCGCGGTGGCGTTGGCGGCCGAACCCGACCATTCGCCGTAATGGCTCTGGTTGAAGTTGTTGAACTTCTCGGTGACGTACAGGCCGGTGAAGTTCAGTTCGAACGCGTCGTTCGGCTTCCATTGCAGGCCGGTCGACACGCCGTCGCGCGTGCGGCGCTGCTGGAACCACGCGGTATTGATCGCGGTGGGATAGACGCCCTTGGCGTCGGCCGGGACCACGGCCGGGTTGAACTGGTGGTCCGGATTGGTATCGGTGGGATCGTTCACGCGCTGGTAGCCGAAGATCTCGGTGCCCTGGCGATCGATGATCCGGTCGGAATGCATCAGCGAGCCGATCACGCCGAAGGTGCTGTCCTTGTTCTTCCAGCTGTACAGCACGGAAGCGTTCGGCTTGCCCTTGTCGGCGCGGTCGTTATAGCCATAGCTGACGCTGCCGGTCAGCGTGTTCGCCGGCAGGTCGAGCGGGCGGCGCGTGTTGACGATGACGGTGCCGCCGATGCTGCCTTCGTCGATGTTCGCCTGCGGGGTCTTGTAGACCTGGGCGTTACCGATGATTTCCGAGGCGAGCAGGCTGTAGTTGAACGAACGGCTGTCCGGGTTGTTCGGGTCCGAGGTCCAGTTGGTCGAGGCCACGGTCTGGCCATTGAGCATCAGGCGGTTCAGCGCCGGATCGGTACCGAGGATGCTGACCTTGTCACCTTCGCCGAAGTTACGGTCGACGCTGAGGCCCGGCAGGTGGGAAAGCGACTCGGCCACGTTGGTGTCGGGGAACTTGCCCACGTCTTCGGCGGAGATCGCGTCGACGATCGAATCGGCGTTCCGCTTCAGGTCGAGCGACTTCTGCAAGCTGGCGCGGATGCCGGTGACCGTGATGCCGTTGAGGTTGGCGGCATCCTGGACGTTCGCCTCCGAACCCGGCGCGGCGGCCGGCTCGTTCTTCTTCGCCGTCGTGGCGGCGGGGGCGGGGGTGGCCGCATCCTGCGCCATGGCGCTGCCGGTGGCGAACAGGCCAGCCATGATGGCCATGGATAGCGCGCTGATTCGGTGGTTCACATCGATCTCCTGGAAATGATCACAGGCAAGGGGACGACGCTCGCGCATCCGCCCCCTTCCCTGCGTGGTGTCTTCTTCGGAACGAACGGCACCGCGCAGGCTGACACCCGCGTTCGCTACCGTTCGTTCCCTTGGATTTTGTTTTTGCCCTGCGCCCTACCGCGATCGCCGTACATGGCCGGCATGGCCGCTTGCGTCGTCGTCGCTATTGCAGTGGTGTGACTGAGCGGATTTTTAG
This sequence comes from Luteibacter sp. W1I16, assembly GCF_050434905.1. Classification (NCBI taxonomy): domain Bacteria; kingdom Pseudomonadati; phylum Pseudomonadota; class Gammaproteobacteria; order Lysobacterales; family Rhodanobacteraceae; genus Luteibacter; species Luteibacter sp. W1I16. The sequence goes on along the minus strand of NZ_JBNDJJ010000001.1, from coordinate 3,196,802 downwards.
GGGCCGCTGACAACGTTGTCAACCGATTTTTAACTCGATCTAAAGACCCACTGTTTGACGTAAGTCACGGTTTTTAATCGGAATATGTAATTAGGAAAAATAGTGCAGTGCGGAAATTCGCACGCGCGATTTGGATCGATCCATGACGGCGCCGTGCAAGTGACGGTTAGCCGTAAACCGTTTTGCCACCGTGGATTTTTCCCCTATGGATGCAAACGCCAAGCGCGGTGCCGTGCGAACCAGTGGCTTTGCTGCAACGCAGCGCGAAAATCGAAGGTTCAGCCATTGATTTCCCGTCCTTGGAAGGGACGGTCGTGGGATGGTGGGAGCCGACCTTGTCGGCGATCCCGTGGCAACGGGCCAGGTCTCGGCAAGCACCCATCGCCGACAGGGTCGGCTCCCACCTCACGCTCCCACCTCACGCGGGTACTTCGCGCTATTTCTTGCGCGCGCTTTTACCGCGGGTTGTGGGGGCACGCTTGGCCGGTGCGCGCTTGGCCGCCGTTTTCCTGGCCGCCGTTTTCCTGGCCGCCGCCTTCTTGGCTACCGATTTCGTCGCCGTCGCCTTGCGTGCCGGTGCGGCCTTCTTCACCGCGGTGCTGCGCAAGACCTTCTTCGCGGCGGCGCGTTGCGATGCCTTGCGGCGCTCCGGTGATTTCTGCGCGGGCGAAGGCGCGTCGACCTTGGGCTTCGCCGTGCGCCTGGCGTTGAGCTCGTTCGCCGAGTTAAGCGGACGCCACGACCGTCCACCCAGGGCCAGCAAGGTATCGGCCGAGGCGGGGCCGGCGCTGCCGGACGCGTAGTTGGGGAAATCGGCGGGCGTGCGCTGGGCCCAGTCGTCGAGGATGGGCTGCACCGCGCGCCAGCACGCCTCGACCATGTCCGCCCGCTGGAACAGCGTGGCGTCGCCGGTCATGCAGTCGTACAGCAGGGTCTCGTAGCCCACGTTGGGTTCGGCTCGGAACCAGTCGGCGTACTTGAAATCCATGCGCACGGGTGCGAGCTCGACGCGAGGGCCCGGACGCTTCACGTCGAACTGCAACGAGATGCCTTCGTCGGGCTGGATCTGCAACACCAGCCAGTCCGGACCGAACGCGTCCATGCCCGTACCGCGAAACGGAGCGAACGGCGCCGACTTGAAGCGGATCGCGATCTCCGTGGTGCGCCGGCCCATGTGCTTGCCGGTGCGCAGATAGAACGGCACACCCGACCAGCGCCAGGTGTCGATCGACAGCTTCATCGCGACGAAGGTTTCGGTGACGGAATCCGGCGCCACGTTCGGTTCGTCGCGGTACGAGATGGCCAGTTCGCCATTCACCGCGCCAGGGCCGTACTGGCCGCGCACGGCGTCCTCGGGCTGGATCGGACGGATCGCCTCGATGGTCTCGGCCTTGCGCGTGCGCACGGCCTCCGCGTCGAACGAGGTCGGGGGCTCCATGGCGACCATCGCCAGTAACTGGAACAGGTGGTTCGGCACCATGTCGCGCAGCGCGCCGGTCTGTTCGTAGAACGAACCGCGGCGTTCGACGCCGACCGTCTCGGCCACGGTGATCTGCACATGGTCGATGCGGTCGCGGTTCCAGATGGGTTCGAACAAACCATTGGCGAAGCGGAAGGCCATGATGTTCTGCACCGTTTCCTTGCCCAGGAAATGATCGATGCGGTAGATCTGGTCTTCGCGCAGCACCTTGAGGATGCGCTCGTTGAGCGCATGCGCGGAAGCCAGGTCGTGGCCGAACGGCTTCTCGACGATCACCCTGCGCCAGCACTGGCCGTCCGGGCCGCCATCGTCGACGAGACCGGCTTCGTGCAGCTTCTCGATCACGTCACCGAAGAAACGCTCCGGCGTGGCGAGGTAGAACAACACGTTGCCCTTGGTGCCGCGGCGTCGCTCCGCATCCTTGAGCTTGATCGCGAGGCTCTGGAACGCGGTGAGGTCGTCGAAGTCGCCGGCGTGGTAGGTCATCTGGCCACTCAGCCAGCCCCACGCATCGGCGTCGAGCTTGCCGCCGCTGTTGCCGACGAAGCGCTCGAGCGCGGTGGTCAGGCCCTTCTTCCAGGCGTTGTCGGTCATCTTGCCGTGATTGAAGCCGATCACGGAGAAGTTGTCGGACAACAAGCCGGTGCGGCGCATGTTGTAGAGGGCGGGTACGACGAGGCGGCTGGTGAGGTCACCGGCGGCGCCGAAAATAACGACGGTACACGGGTCGGCCGGGTGAGCGCGTGAGGCGACGCGCTTCGGTTGGGCTTGGCTCATGCACGGACTCCTTGGGGATCGAGGGCTTCGGGGGTGGCGTGGACATCCGCCGTCGCGCTGTAACGATGCGCAAGGCTGAAAGCGGCATTAACCAACGCGACGTGTGAAAAGGCTTGTGGGAAATTACCCAGCAGTCGTTTCGACCGTGGATCGTACTCCTCCGCGAGCAGGCCGAGGTCGTTCGCGAGACCGATAAGACGCTTGAACAGTTCGCGCGCTTCGTCGAAACGGCCGAGCAGGACGTAATTCTCCACCAGCCAGAAGCTGCACGGCAGGAATTCACCTTCGCCCGGTGGCAGGCCGTCCACGCCGCTGCGCGTGTCGTAGCGGCGCACGAAGCCTTCGACCAGGAGATCCTCCTCGATCGCGCGCACGGTGGCGGTGATGCGCGGATCGTCAGGCGGAAGGAAATCGGTGAGGGTCACCAGCAGCAGGCTCGCATCCAGTTCGGTCGACCCGTACGACTGCGTGAAGCAACCGCGCTCCGGATCGACGCCCTTGGCCAGGATGTCGGCCTTGATCTCGTCCGCGATCGCACGCCAGCGCCGGGTGAAGGCGGGATCGCGGCCGTGCCGGTCCTGTTCGGCCGCGCGTTGGAATGCCAGCCAGGCCATCACTTTCGAATGCACGAAGTGGCGTGGTTCGCCGCGGATTTCCCAGATCCCCTCGTCGGGCTGGCGCCAGATGCCCGCGAGATGCTCCAGGAACACCGACTGCACGTCGTCTGCCTCGGGTTGCAAGGTGACGCCGTGGCGGATGGCATGGGCGAACGCGCCGACCAGTTCGCCAAAGATATCCAGCTGGAACTGTGCCGAGGCGGCGTTGCCGATACGCACCGGCTTCGCGCCTTCGTAGCCGGCGAGCCAGGGCACTTCGTATTCCTCGAGGCGGCGCTCGCCGGCGACACCATAGAGCACCTGCAACTGGTCGGGCGATCCGGCGACGGCGCGACGCACCCAGTCGCGCCAGGCGCTGGCCTCGTCGTGATAACCGGCGTTGACCAGGGCAGAGAGCACGAAGGTCGCATCGCGGGCCCAGCAATAGCGGTAGTCCCAGTTGCGCTCGCCACCGAGTTGTTCCGGCAGCGAGGTGGTGGGGGCCGCGACGATGCCGCCAGTCGGCAGGTAGCTCAGGCCTTTCAGTACCACCAGGGAGCGGCGCACGATGTCGCTCCATTCGCCGCTGTCGTTGCAGCGGTTCGACCAGTCTTCCCAGAACGCGAGCGAGTCGCGCAGTTCGGCGTATGGATCGAGCGGCGCGGGTGGCGGCAGGTGCGAAGGCCCCCAGGCCATCATGAAAGGAACCGCATCGCCCTTGCCCACGACGAAACGGGCGACGCTGTGCATGCCCTCGCCCTCGACGGCGACCGGGCTGCGCACCACCAGCATGTCCGGACCGGCGACCGCGGTGAACGTGGTGTCGTCCACGCGGCTCACCCACGGCACGGCGTTGCCGTAGTCGAAGCGGATCGTGAGCACCGCTTCGAAATCCACGCGTCCTTCGATGCCCTCGACGATGCGCGTCACACCCACCTGGTCGCCGGCGAACGGCATGAAGTCGATGACGCGCGCCCTGCCCGTGGCCGTGCGCCATTCCGTTTCGAGGATAAGGCTGCCATCGATATAGCGGCGCGTGCAGACGGCATCGGGATCGGCCGGCGCGACCCGCCACCGGCCGTTGCCTTCATCGCCGATCAGGGCGGCGAAACACGAGGCCGAATCGAAGCGAGGGAGACACAACCAGTCGATCGAACCGTTCCGTGCCACCAGGGCGGCGCTTCGGCAATTGCCGAGCATCGCGTAGTCCTCGATCAGGGATGCCATGCCGTCCTCGTCGTCGCCGTCGCCAATCCCTCGACGATAACCAGGGAGCCGTTAGGCCGGCGTGTCCGGGCTTGTCGATACGTGTCCACGTTTGGCCAGGCCGGGCACGGCGATCAGTGCGCCGGCGTGTCCCGTCGTGGCTGCGCCGCCTCGAACATGCTGTGCGCAAGTTCCTGCTCCCCATAGATCACGTCGCTGGCACCCAGGCCATCGAGATGGGTGACGCATTCGGCCGAATGCGCCCGTGCCACGATGGGAAGATCCGGGCGCAGGGCGCGCGCCGCGCGAACGATCTGTCCGCCTTCGAACGGGTCGGGCACGGCGACGATCAGGGCGCGGGCACCCGCGAGGTTTGCCTCGGCCAACACGGGGGCGGCCGCCGCGTTGCCGATCACGATCTCGGCGGTGTCCTGGCGGCGCAGTTCACGAACCGCATCCTCGTCGGTTTCGATCACGAGCGTGCGCGCCCCCGCGGCATGCAGCTCCGCGAACACGCGGCGGCCGACACGGCCAAAGCCGACCAGCACCGTATGCCCCGCGATGGCGTCGGGATGGTCTTCCGGCGCATCCGAATCGTGCCGCGCGATCCACCGGTCGAGCACCACGAAGAGCAACGGATTGACCAGGATGGACACGATGGCCGCGGCCAGCAGCACGTCGCGCGCCTCCTCGCTCAACAGGCCCAGCGAGACGCCGAGACCGGCGAGGATGAAGGAGAACTCGCCGATTTGCGCGAGGCTGGTGGCGATGGTGAGCGCCGTCTTCGCGGGCCGGCCGAAGGCGCGCACGATGGCGAAGGCGGCCACCGACTTGCCCACGATGATGATGAGGCAGGCCGCCAGCACGATCCACGGATGCTCGAGCAGGATGCCGGGGTTGAACAGCATGCCGATCGAGACGAAGAACAGCACGGCGAAGGCGTCGCGCAGCGGCAGGGTTTCCTCGGCGGCGCGCTGCGACAGTTTCGATTCGCCCATCATCATGCCGGCGAAGAAGGCGCCGAGTTCGAACGAGACGTCGAACAGATGAGCGGCCCCGAAGGCGATGCCCAGGGCGATGGCCAGCACCGCGAGACGGAACAGCTCGCGGGAACCGCTGGCCGAGACCGCCTGAAGCGTCCACGGGATCACGCGCTTGCCGACGATGAGCATCAGCGCGATGAAGACGATCACCTTGCCGATGGTCCAGGCCACCGTCTCCAGCAGGGCGCCCATGTCCGTCGTCGCCCCGCCTTCCTCCGTACCGAGGAAACCGCCGATCGCCGGCAACAGCACCAGTGCCAAGACCATCGCCAGGTCCTCGACGATGAGCCAGCCCACCGCGATGCGGCCGCGATCGCTGTCGAGCAGGCGGCGTTCCTCCATCGCGCGCAGCAGGACCACGGTGCTGGCCACCGAGAGGGCGAGGCCGAACACGAAGCCCTGCGCGAGCGGCCAGTCGAGGAACCAGCCCAACAGCATGCCGAGACCGGTGGCGACACCCATTTGCACCGCCGCGCCGGGCACGGAGATGGCCTTGACCGAGAGGAGGTCTTTCAGGGAGAAGTGCAGGCCCACGCCGAACATGAGCAGGATGACGCCGAGGTCCGCGAGTTCCTGGGCGATATGCGCATCGGCCACCCATCCCGGTGTGAACGGCCCCGCCACCACGCCGGCGACGAGGTAGCCCGCCAGCACGGGCAACTTCAGTCGGTGGGCGATCGCGCCGAATATGAAGGCGAGAACGAGGCCACCGACGATGGTGGCGATAAGCGGCGTGGCGTCGTGCATGGGCGGCTCCCTGAGTCGTCCGAAAAGCAATGGGGGCAAGCGCGGAGCCACGCAAGCGCCACGTGCTTGAGACTTACCTCAGTGGAACCGCTTATGGTGCGAGCCGATTGTGGTGGGAGCCGACCCTGTCGGCGATCCCGCGGCAGCGGGCCAGGTTACGGCAAGCACCCATCGCCGACAGGGTCGGCTCCCACCATAACCGGCTCCCACCAGGGTCGGCTTCCACCCAAAAGCTGGCGTCAGCCTGCCGCGGTGAGCACCGCGAGGAAGTCCTTGCCGTAGCGTTTCAGCTTGTTCTCGCCTACGCCGCTGATCGAGGCCAGTTCCTCTTCGTTTCCGGGCAACGCGCGGAGCATGGCCAGCAAGGTGGCGTCGTGGAAGATCACGTAGGCCGGAACGCCATGTTGCCGGGCCAGTTCGGCGCGTACGCGACGCAATTCTTCCCATAGAGGCTGTTCGATCGCCTCGATGCCGAGCGAGCCGCCCGGCACGGTGGCCGGTGCCCGCGTGCCGCGCCGTCCCTTCGCCGGCCGCGCATCCTCACGCAGCCAAACCCGGCGTTCGCTTTTCAGCACCGGTCCACTGGTGGACGACAGGCGCAAGGTGCCGAAGCCCTCGGGATCCGCCTCGATCAATCCGGCCGCGAGCAACTGGCGGAACACCGAACGCCATTGCGTGGCATCCATGTCGGCACCGACGCCGAACACGGTGAGCTTGTCGTGGCCGAGTTCACGCACGCGTTCGCCCGCTTCACCGCGCAGGATATCGATGAGGTGTCCCGCGCCGTAGCGCTGCCCGCTGCGGTAGATGCAGGACATGGCTTTCTGCGCCGCCAGCGTGGCATCCCACGTCTTCGGCGGCACCAGGCAGTTGTCGCAGTTGCCGCAGGGGTCGGGATAGGTTTCGGCGAACGCTTCCAGCAACAGCTGGCGGCGGCAGCGCGTCGCTTCCGCGTAGCCGAGCAGTGAATCGAGTTTCAGCCGTTCGATGCGCTTGCGATCGTCGCCGGCTTCCGATTGCGAAATCATCTGGCTCATGGTGACGACGTCGCCCAGGCCGTAGACCATCCAGGCCTCCGCGGGGAGGCCATCGCGGCCCGCGCGTCCGGTTTCCTGGTAGTAACCCTCCATGCTGCGCGGGAGGTCGAGGTGCGCCACGAAGCGCACGTCGGGCTTGTCGATGCCCATGCCGAAGGCGACGGTGGCGACCATCACCACGCCTTCCTCGCGGAGGAAGCGCTGCTGGTGCCGGGTTCGTGTCTCCGTGTCGAGACCGGCGTGGTAGGGCAACGACTCGACGCCGGCCTCCATCAGCCACGCGGCGGTTTCGTCCACCTTGCGCCGGCTCAGGCAATAAACGATGCCGGCCTCGCCGCGGTGCCCGTCGAGGAAATCGAGGAGTTGCCGGCGCGCGTTCTGCCGTGGCGCCACGCGATAGCGAATGTTCGGGCGGTCGAAGCTCGACACGAACCGGCGCGCCTCGTGCAGGCCCAGCCGTTCGACGATTTCCTCGCGGGTACGTTCGTCGGCGGTCGCCGTGAGCGCGATGCGCGGCACCTCGGGGAAGCGCTCGTGCAGGATCGCCAGCCCACGGTACTCGGGCCGGAAATCGTGTCCCCACTGGGAAACGCAATGGGCCTCGTCGATGGCGAACAGCGCGATGGGGATGCGGTCCAGCAACGCGAGGAAGCGCCCCGTGAGCAGGCGCTCGGGCGCCACGTAGAGCATGTCGAGTTCGCCCGCCAGGAGCAGGTCCTCGACCTCGCGCTGGGTGGCGGCGTCGAGGCTTGAATTGAGGTATCGCGCCTTCACACCCGCTTCGGTGAGCGCATCGACCTGGTCTTGCATCAGGGCGATCAGCGGCGAGACGACGATACCCGTCCCATGGCGCATGAGCGCCGGAATCTGGAAGCACAGCGACTTGCCGCCGCCCGTGGGCATGAGCACCAGCGCGTCGCCGCCACCCGCGACCTCTTCGACGATGGCTTGTTGTTGACCACGGAATCCGGGATAGCCGAATACGGAGTGAAGAAGATCGAGAGCCTGGGACTGCATCCTCCCATGCTAACAAACCGGCACGACATACCGGCACGGGCTGACAGCTGAACGGGATGTAGGCCTACACCGATTTGAGACGTAAGGTCGTTTTCTTTCCGCGCGCATCGGCAGGTAATGGAGCCGGGCATGCCGCCCCGCGATTCCATAGCGTTTCAACGTCCTCAAGAGGGGGGATGTCATGAAGAAAGCGCTCGTTCCCGTAAGCTTGCTTGCCAGCGCCTTGCTCGCCGGCGCCTTGCCCACGTTCGCCGATGGCGGCCGCATCGGCTTCCATGGCGCCATCCTCGAACCATCCTGTCCGGCCACGGAGGACAAGCTGGATTGTCCAGCCGGCCGCCAGGGCGGCGCTGTCATCCGTTCGCTCGACGCACGCCTGGCGCAAGGCGATCCCAGGCTGTCGCTGTTCGACTACGCCCAGCGCCGCGACCCGTCACGGTCGTGGCGCCTGATCGAGGTCACCTATCGCTGATCCCACTCACGCGTCATCCCCAGATGGCGCGGTCCAGGTCATGATCCAGGCCGAAGGCGCTCATCGGCACGCGGCCACCCTTCACGATCACACCTTCGGCCTTCAACCGCCGGCACTGTTCCTGGTAGCCACGGGTTCCCGGTGGAATCCCGATCTTGCCGTCGGCACGAAGCACGCGGTGCCAGGGCAGATCGAGGCGGTTGGGCGCATCGCCCAGCACCCGTCCTATGAGCCGCGCGCGGCCGGGATATCCGGCGCGTGCCGCGATGGCGCTGTAGCTGGCCACGCGGCCCCGGGGGATGGCGGCGACCGCCTCGATGATCCGCTGCGCCCGCAGCGCGCGGGCCTCGTCATCGTCGAGCACATCATTCATGGTCGTTTCGTGCATGTCCGGAAGCCGGGTTGAGCGTACCATCGGAAGCCCTCGACGACGGACCCACAGGCGCCATGCGGCATTTCGAAGCGATTCGCTCCCATCTGGGCGGCATTCACAAGCTCCGCCAGAACGAGCCCTACATCATCAGCTTCGACCTGGAGCTGCCCGACGGGCGGCACCAGGGCATCTACCTGGCCGAACTCGAGGATGCCGACGGCCAGCGCTTCCTGCGCCTGTCGACACCGATAGGCCCTCTGGCCGGTGTGGATGCGCGGCGCTGCCTGCGTTTCAATTGGGAGCAGCGCACCGGATACCTGGCCGAAGCCGATCTCGATGGCTCGCCCTACCTGCATCTGTGCGAGAACCGCCCGTACGACTACCTGGACGAGCGCGAACTGGCCAGGCTGATCGAGGAACTGGGCGCCATCGGCGACCAGCTCGAGCAAGTCGTCAACGGCGACGCGGACGCGCTGTAGGCATCAGAACAGCAGGTGGCCCAGCTTGACCAGGCCGTAGCCGAGCCCTGCCGTGATGGGCAGGGTGAGGATCCATGCCCAGACCATGCGCTCGACCACCGACCAGCGAATGGCGTTGAAGCGTTTGGCCGCGCCGACGCCCATGATCGACGCGGACACGTTGTGGGTGGTGGAAACCGGCACGCCGAGCATCGAGGCGGTGAGGATCACGGCCGCGGAACTGCCTTCGGCGGCGAAGCCATTGATGGGATGCAGCTTCACCATCTTGTGCCCCAGCGTCTTGATGATGCGCCAACCGCCACCGGCGGTGCCGCCGGCCATGGTCAGCGCGCAGACCACCTTCACCCAGATGGGGATCGGGAAGCCGCCTGCCGCGGCCGGGTCGTGCGGGATGCGCAGGAAATGCAGGAACGCCGGCAAGTGGTCGAACTGGCCGGCCGCCGTCGCGCCGGCCAGGGCCAGGGCGATGATGCCCATGCTCTTCTGCGCGTCGTTCATGCCGTGGGACAGGCCCATGGCGCTGGCCGAGACGATCTGCGCCTTGCCGAAGAAACTGTTCACGAACGGGGTGCGGCCGAAGCGCCGCAGGGGACCCTTGCGGCTGGAGAAGAATCCCAGCAACGCATAGAGGCCGCCCATGATGGCGAATCCGATCACGAAGCCGAGGAAGGGCGAGACGATCATCGGCACGATGACCTTGGGCACCACGCCCTTGCCCAGCCACCAGTGCGCGCCGTCCTGCCACCAGATGATGGAATGGAAGTTGTCGCCGGCCGCGGCCAACGCCGCGCCGCATAGTCCACCGACCAGCGCGTGGCTGGAACTGGAAGGCAGGCCCAGCCACCAGGTGATCAGGTTCCAGATGGTGGCGCCCAGCAGCGCGCTGATCAGCAGGTGCGAACCGACCTCGACCACGCCGGTGTCGATCAGGCCCGACGCGATCGTCGCCGCCACGGCCGTGCCCCAGAGGGCGCCCGCCAGATTGGTGACGGCGGCCAGCAGGACCGCCTGGCCCGGCGTGAGTACCTTGGTCGCGACCACGGTGGCGATGGAGTTCGCCGTATCGTGGAAGCCGTTGATATAGGTGAACGCGAGGGCGATCAGGACGACCGCGATGACCATGCTCATGGGGCGCCCGCCGTCAGGAGTTCTTGAGCACGATCGAATAGACGACGTTGCCGACGTCCCGGCACTTGTCCACGGCTTTCTCGACCAGCTCGAAGAGGTCCTTGGCGAGGATGGCCCGGAGTGGATCGGAGGCTTCGGCGTAGAGGGTACGGTAGGGGTCGAGCAGCAGGCGGTCGGCCTCGGACTCCAACGCCTGGAGCTGGTCGCGCAGCTTCTTCACCGGGTCGATCTTCAGGCCATGGCGAAGCTGGCCGATCATGGCCACGACGACGTCGGCCGACCGCTCCAGCAGCGCCGCGCGCTGGCTGAAATCGATGCCCTGCAGGCGCTCGGCGACGATCACGTAACGCTCGGCGAACTTCTCGATGGTCTTGGGAATCTTGTACAGCGCCGAGTTCAGGGCCTCGATGTCCTCGCGGTCCAGGGCGGTGACGAAGGTGTTCACCAGTTCCTCACCGATCTGGCCGTGCAAGGCCTTTTCGCGGGCCCGCGCCGTGCTGAAGGCGGCCATCACCGGGGTACGGTCGGTCTGGGTGACCAGCTCGTGCATGGCCCGGGCGCTTTCCCGCGCGGCTTCCGCACTGGCTTCGAGCAGCCCATAGAACTTGTCGCCCTTACCGAAGATCGTCTGGAGTGAAAACATGGCGTCGCCTGGGGAACCTTGAGGAGTTTATGACGCTAATGTTACCGGACTGAGCCTGGCGGTGCCGTGGGCTTCCCGCAGGCGAACGTCCACGACCGGGCACGGCCCATCTGCTATATAAGCCCCCGATGCTCTCCGAACTCCTGCTGGTCCTCGTCCTGTCCCTCGGCAACGGCTTCTTCGCCCTGTCCGAGATGTCCGTCGTCGCCTCGCGCAAGAGCCGGCTCAAGCAGCTGGCCAGGGACAGCCGGCGCGCCCGGGTGGCCTTGCAACTTGCCGAGTCGCCCGAACGCTTCCTCTCCACGGTCCAGGTCGGCATGACCCTGATCATCCTGGTCACGGGTGCCGTGGCCGGAGACAGCCTGGGCGAGAAGTTCGCCGAACTGCTGCACGGCGGCGGGCCGCTCTGGCTGGAACCGTACGTGCGCGTCGTCGGCTGGCTGCTCGGTTTCCTGCTGATGTCGCTGGTCCAGATCGTCATCGGCGAACTCGTGCCCAAGCGCGCGGCCCTCTCCGCCCCCGAGCGCATCGCCTGCCAGATCGCCATGCCGATGCTGGTGATTTCACGCATCACCCTGCCGATGGTCTGGATGCTCAACCACTTGTCCACCGGCATCCTCCGCGTGCTTCGCCTGCACCGGACCAGCGCCAGCGCCGCCACGGAAGAGGAGATCCGCCTGCTCGTGGCGGAGAGCGCCGAGCAAGGCATCCTCGACAGCGACGAGCGCAACATGGTCAACCGCGTGCTGCGCCTGGGCGACCGCACGGTGGACTCGGTGATGACGCCGCGCATGAAGATCGCCTGGCTGGATGTCGCGGCCCCGCGAGAGGACAACCTCGAGGTACTGAGGGAAACGCAGTTCTCGCGTTACCCCGTCTACCGTCGCGACGAAAGTGAAGTGGTCGGCACGGTCGAGGTGAAGTCGCTCATCGGCTCACTCGAACGCGGCCAGGTCGACCTTTTCGCCCGCGTCGCCCGGCCGCTGTTCGTGCCGGCCACCGCGCGCGCCCTCGACCTGCTCGAAGCCTTCCGCGACGCCGACACCCAACTCGCGCTGGCGGTGGACGAATACGGCGACATCGAGGGCCTGGTCACGTTGAACGACCTGCTCACCGCCGTCGTCGGCGCCACCGCCCCCACGGCCGACGACGCCGGGCAGGCGGGGCCCATCGTGCGCCGCGACGACGGCAGCTGGCTGGTCGACGGGGCGCTGCCCGCGGACGATTTGCGCGAGCTGCTCCAGCTGGACCGCCTGCCCAACGAGGAAGATCACGACTTCCGTACGGTGGCCGGCATGCTCACCACGCAATTCGGTCATATCCCGCAGGCAGGCGAATCCTTCACCTGGCAAGGCAACCGCTTCGAGGTGGTCGACATGGACGGGGCCCGCATCGACAAAGTGCTGGTCAGCACGGTGGGCGCCGAAGAGCCCGTTGCAGGCGAATGACGAAGGCGCGGTAACGTAAAGCGGCGGTTCAAGCGCCGACCGCGACAGTCGTTGCATGACCCCGACCGAACCGCGCGAAGACAAGACCGCCGCCCTGCTGAGGGCGGCGCTCATGTCCACCCCGGGCGAACGGATCACCATCGAGCAATTGCTCGAGCCGCTCAGGCGCCGCGCCTTCGGCTTCCTCCTGCTCTTGCTCGCGATACCGAATTTCATCCCGGTGCCGCTGGGCATCGGCGGCATCATGGGCGTGCTCGTGGTCGCCCTCGGCCTGGAAATGCTGATCGGGCTCGAGCATCCGTGGATTCCCGGCTTCCTCCGCCGGCGCACGATGTCGCGCGAAGGCCTGCTGCGCTTCCTCGACCGCATCGCGCCCATGACGCGCCGGCTGGAAAAAATCTGCCAGCCACGCCTGCAACGCCTCACGCAGCGCCCGTTCACCTTCGTCTCCGGCGCCATCATGATCCTCATCGGCATCCTGCTGGCCTTGCCGATTCCGTTCACCAACTACGTGTTCGGCGGCATGCTGATCGCCTTCGCCTTCGCGCTGGTGGAACGCGACGGCGTGCTGCTGATCGTGGTCTGGGCGACGACGGTGGCGATCGTGATCGCCTCGGCGACCTTCAGCCGCGCCCTGGCCGATCTTTTCCGCCACATGTTCTAGGCGACGGGCGGCGCGCGGGCTTGCGGGAGCCGTGCCGCGCGGGTGATCCTGCGCGCTTTATCCAGGCGACGACGATCCATGGAAAATCCCGGCTACGCCCGCCGCCTCACCCTCATGGACGCCGCGCTCATCGTCGTGGGCGGGATCATCGGCGGCGGCATCTTCCTCAATCCCGGCATCGTCGCCCAGCGCACGGGCTCCGGCTGGGTCCTGCTGGGACTATGGGTCGCCGGCGGCCTGCTTACGCTGATCGGCTGCCTCTGCTACGCCGAACTCGGCGCGCGGCGGCCGGAGGCGGGGGGCAGCTACGTCTACCTGCGCGAGGCTTTCGGCCGCCTGGCGGGATTCCTGTTCGGCTGGACGATGTTGCTGGTGATCTACAGCGGCAGCAGCGCGGCCGTGGCGACCATCTTCGGCAGCTACGCCACCTCCGTGTTCGGACTGTCGCCGGACCTGATCAAGCCGCTCGCCATCGGCGCCCTCGTCTTCGTCACCGGGCTCAACCTGTTCGGCATCCGCTTCGGTGCCCAGGTGCAGAACGTGTTCGCGATCCTGAAGCTCGCGGCCATCGTCGTGCTGGTGGTCACCGGCGTGGCCTTCGCCGGTGCCGGCACCACGCAGGCGCTGGAGGCGAGCCCGACCCAGGTGACCGGCAGCCTCGCCGGCGCGCTCCTGCCTGTGTTGTTCGCCTTCTCCGGCTTCAGCTATCTCAACAACCTCGCTGGTGAGGTTCGCGATCCGCAACGCACCCTGCCCCGCGCCCTGATCGTGGGCATGCTCGTGGTGATCGCCGCCTACGTGCTCACCAACTATGCGTACCTCGCCGTGCTCGGGCATGAGGGCCTCGCGGCGAGCCAGGCACCGGCGGCCGACGTGATGAGCCGCGTGTTCGGCGCCGCCGGGGCGAAGCTGATCGCCATCGGTATCGCCATCTCGACCCTCGGTTTCTGCAACATCACGCTCGTCGCCGGCGCCCGCGTCCTGCAGGTGATGGGCCAGGACGGCCTGTTCTTTTCCAGCGTGGCCCGGCTCCATCCACGCTATCGCACGCCGAACATCGCCCTGATGATGCTTTCGGCGTGGGCGATCGTGCTCGTATGGATCGCCAATTACGGGCAGTTGCTGGATTTCGCCGCGTTCGGCGACTGGGCCGCCTACGCGGTCACCATCGCCACGTTGTTCTGGTATCGCCGGCATGGCCAGGGCCGGCCCGCGTTCGCCACACCGGCCTATCCCCTGCTGCCGCTGGTCTTCCTCGCCACCGTCATCGGCGTGGTCGTGGCGTACACCTGGGACAAGCCGCTCAGCGCCGGCGTGGTCTGTCTCGTGGTGCTGTCGGGACTGCCCGTGTACGCGGTGTGGCGACGTCTGTTCAGTAAAGTCGCTCGCTGAACCATGGCACGGATGCCACAATGACCCGGTTCAGTTGAGGAAAGCCGATGGCACAGCAAGGTCCGACGTCTCCCGTACCCGTTCCGCCCAAGCAGGACGCCCGTCAGCCGGCGCCCAAGCCGGTACGTGAAGGCATCGACCTCATCGTCAACGACAAGCGCTACCGGCACACGGGCGACAAGACCATGCCCCTGCTCTGGTACCTGCGCGACGTGCTGCGCCTGACCGGCGCGAAGTACGGCTGCGACCAGGGCGATTGCGGCTTCTGCACGGTCATCGTCGATGGCAAGGCCGTGGCGTCGTGCCAGACGAAGATGGAAAAGCTGTCCGGCAAGCGGGTCACCACGGTCGAGGGCCTGGCCGCCGCCGACGGCACGCTGCATCCCGTTCAGCAGGCGTGGATCGACGAGGACGCCATCATGTGCGGATTCTGCCAGCCCGGCCAGATCATGGCCGCGGTGGATCTGCTCTCGCGACAGAAGAATCCCTCCGACGCCGACATCGACAAGATCGGCAACCTCTGCCGTTGCGGCAGCTACGGCCGTATCCGCAAGGCGATAAAGCGCGCCGCCGGCGCCATGAAGGACCCGAAGGCATGAGCGGCGAGGTCCGACTTTCGCGCCGCCGGTTCCTGAAGTACGCCGCCGGCACCGCGGGCGCGCTGGTCATCGGCGTGGGTACGGCGGAGGCCCTCGACCGGCCGCCGCCGCTCGGCCTGCTCGGCGACGCCTGGGCCCAGGTCGGTCCTTACCTGCGCATCGCCGCCGACGGCCGCATCTACATCGGCGTGCGCGATCCCGACAATGGCGAAGGCACGTCCACGTCGCTGGCGCGCATCATCGCCGAGGAACTCGACGCCGACTGGTCCCGCGTGACCGTGGAGCCGCTCGGCCTCGGCGTCACCCAGGGCAACGGCGAACCGAAATTCACCTACGGCCGCCAACGCAGCGGCGACGCCACCAGCATTCCCGCCGCCTGGGCCGACCTGCGCCAGGCCGGCGCGCTCGGCCGCTGGCTGCTCCTGCAGGCGGCCGCGCGCCGCCTCGGTGTCCCGGCGGAACAGCTTCGTGGAGAGAGCGGCATGGTCGTCGCCGCCGACGGCCGGCGCATCTCCTACGCCGACCTTGCCTCGGCCGCGGCCGGGATCGACGCGCCGTCGACACCACCGCCCGTGAAGCAGGCCGAGCGTTACCACCTGATCGGTCAACCCGCCGGTGACGTCGACGCGCGTACCGTCGTCACCGGCACGCTGCGCTATGCCTTCGATGAAAGCATCGGCGATCCCGTGATCGTCGTGCTGGCGCGGTGCCCCTACCCCGGCGGCTCGCTCGACACGGCCGATCGCGATGCGGCAAAGAAGGTCGAGGGTGTCTTCGACGTCATCGAGATCACGCCCGAGCAAGGCCAGCAGCCCGGCCTCGCCGCGCAGGCACCCGCCCTGGCGGTGCTCGCGCGAGACACCTGGTCGGCCTTGTCCGGCCGTGCCGCGTTGAAGGCGACCTGGAAACCGGGAAGCACCACCGAGCCGGCCAGCGCCGCCCTGGAACAGAAAGCGCTCGACCTGTTCGGCGACGATGCCGCCGCGCCGACGACCGTCCGCAACGACGGCGATATCGCCGCCGCGCGCAAGAAGGCCGCGCGTGCGCTCGAAGCCACGTATTTCCAGCCCTGGGTCGCGCACGCCACGGCGGAAACGCCCAATTGCGTGGTCCGCCTCGACCCGGACACCAGCGTGACGGTGATCGCCGCCACGCAGTCGCCGCGCCAGGCATACACCGTCGTGCAACGCATGACGGGCTTCCGCCCGGAGCAGATCGATATCCAGGTGCCGCGTGGCGGTGGTGGCTTCGGCCGCCGCCTGGAACAGGATTACATCGCCGAGGCCATGGCGGTCGCGCTGGCGAAGAAGCCCGACGAGATCCGCAACCGGCCGGTCAAGGTGCTCTGGACCCGCGACGACGACCTGGCGCGCGACTATTACCGCCCGCTGGCCGTGCATCGCCTCAACGCGTCGCTGGACCGCAAGAAGAACATCGTCGGCTGGCACCAGCGCATGGCCAGTCCTTCCGCCATGGCGGGCCGGGCCACGCCGGACAACCGGCTCTGGCAATCGGAACTGGTCGCCGACGCCCTGCCCGCCGGGCTCGTGCCCAACTTCCGCAGCGACTGGTATCCACTGGAGTCGACGCTGGCGCGCGGCGAATGGCGCGGGTCGCCGCACGTCACGCCGACCTTCGCCAGTGAAAGCTTCATCGACGAACTCGCGCACGCGGTGAAGGCCAATCCGCTCGATTTCCGCCTCGCCCTGCTCGGCGAACCACGCCAGTTGCCGTACAACGGCCGTGGCGGCCCCATCGACACGGCACGCATGGCGAACGTGCTGAAGCTCGCCGCCGACAAGCTCGACTGGAGCCGCTGGCTGCGCAGCGAGAACGGCCTCGGCATCGCCTGCGCCTATGTCTTCGGCGCCTACGTGGCACACGCCATCGAAGTGGCGCCGACCACCGATGGCATCGACATCCATCGCGTGGTCTGTGTGGCCGACGTCGGCCGCGCGATCAATCCGCTGGGCCTGGAGGCCCAGTTGCAGGGAGCCACGCTGGATGCGTTATCCACCGCCCTCAACCTCGCCATCACGGTGAAGGACGGTAAGGTGCAACAGACAGGCTTCCGTGATTACCCCATCGCCACGACGCAACCGATGCCCTATGAGGTGGAGACGGTGATCGTTCCGTCCACCGCCGATCCGGCCGGCGCCAGCGTGATCGGCGTACCCTCGGCGGCACCGGCGCTCGCGAACGCCGTCTTCCGCGCCACCGCCGTGCGCGTACGCCGATTGCCCCTGCTGCGCGAACTGGCGCGACTGCGCTAGTCCTTGTATTTCACCGCCCGAGGTACCGCATGACCATCGCATCGTTTACCTCGGGCCCTCCGGCCCAGCGGACGGACGCCGACCTGATCGGCAGCAACAAGCGCTTCTACGACGCCTTGTGGACAGACGCGAAGCTGTTTTCGCCGGAGCAGTTCAACACCTGGCCGCTGGTGGCCGAACTGGCCGCGCAGACCGCGCGACGGCTCGAAGTGGCGCCAGGCCTGCGTCCCCGCCTGCCACTGGCGGACACCCAGTTCGTCGACCTCAGCCGGCCCGCGCTGGCCGAGCTGGGCCGGCACGGCGCACGCGTGGCCAACGCCATGATCGGCGCCCTGCCCTTCCGTGACGCCAGCTTCGACTTCGTCTGCGCCTTCGACATCCTCGAGCACGTGGTGGACGACGAGGGGGCCCTGGGTGAGCTGGCCCGCGTGGCCGAGCCCGGGGCCCGCCTGCTGATCTCGGTGCCCTTGCATCCGGACGCATGGACCGCCTTCGACGATTTCGTGGGCCATTACCGCCGCTACGAGCCCGATGCGATCCGTGCCCTTCTCGGGCGCCACGGATTCACCATCGAACGCAGCGCCGTGTACGGCATGCAGCCGAAATCGTCGAAGCTGCTCGACCTCGGGCAGTGGTTCCTGACCCACCAGCGCGCCCGCGCCATGTGGTGGTACAACCGGGTGTTCATGCCGCTGGGCGTGCGTTTCCAGAAGCCGCTGGCCTTCACGGCCGGCTTCGAACCAGGGCCCGGGGTCGACGAAGTCCTGCTGGTCTGCCGCAAGGCTGGCCTTTAAATCGAGCAAAAACAGGGGCTTTACACATGGCGCGGCGCAACTGGTTATGATGCGCCACCTTCCCCGCCCCGGACGTAAGCTGCATGCTCTATCTCATGCACGAATGGCAACGCTCCATGCTCAGCCCCCTCTCCTACTGGGCCGAGGCGGGCGCGAAGATGTTCGGCGACATTGCCAGCCCGTTCGCCCGGGTGCCGGGCGCGGAACGCGCCGCCGCCGGTTACGAACTCATGTACCGGCTGGGCAAGGCCTACGAAAAGCCTGAATTCGATATCCACAGCGTGCATGCCCACGGCCACGACGTCGCCATCGTCGAACAGGTCGCCATGGCCAAGCCGTTCTGCACGCTCAAGCGGTTCAAGCGCTTCTCCGACGACCAGGCCACCGTCGACAAGATGAAGAACGATCCGGCCGTGCTGGTCGTGGCGCCGCTGTCCGGGCACCACTCCACGTTGCTGCGCGACACCGTCCGCACGCTGCTGCGCGACCACAAGGTGTACATCACAGACTGGGTCGACGCGCGCATGATCCCGCTCGACCAGGGCTCGTTCTCGCTGGCCGACTACGTGTCGTACATCGAGGAATTCATCCGCCACGTCGGCGTGCATCGCGCGCACGTGGTCTCGGTCTGCCAGCCCACGGTGCCGGTGCTCGCGGCGGTATCCCTGATGGCCGCCCGTGGCGAAGCCACGCCGGCCACGCTCACCCTCATGGGCGGCCCGATCGACACGCGCAAGAGCCCCACCAGCGTCGACAACCTGGCCACCACGCGGCCGCTGTCGTGGTTCCGCAACCAGTTGATCCACAAGGTGCCCTACCAGTACCCTGGCGCTGGCCGCGAAGTCTATCCGGGCTTCCTGCAGCACGCGGGGTTCATCGCTATGAATCCGAGCCGCCACGTGATGTCGCACTGGGATTTCTACGAGAACCTGCGCAAGGGCGACCTCGACGACGCCGACCAGCACCGCAAGTTCTACGACGAGTACAACGCGGTGCTCGACATGCCGGCCGAGTACTACCTCGACACCATCGAAACCGTGTTCCAGGAACACCGCCTGCCCAAGGGCACCTGGGAAGTGCACGGCGAGCTGGTGCAGCCGGCGAAGATCAAGGACACCGCGCTGCTCACCATCGAAGGCGAGCTCGACGACATCTCCGGACTCGGCCAGACCGAAGCGGCGCACGGCCTGTGCAAGGGCATCGCGAAGAAACGCCGCAAGCACCTCATCATCGAGGGTGCCGGCCACTACGGCATATTCAGCGGCCGCCGCTGGCGCGACGTGGTCTATCCGGACGTCCGCGATTTCATCAAGACCTTTGACCGCGGCAACAGCAACACCGGCGCCCAAGGCAACCGCAAGGCCTGAAGCAAGCCCCGATGCAAGGATGCCTAGACCTGGTGGGAGCCGACCTTGTCGGCGATCCCGCGGCAGCGGGCCAGATTATGGCAAGCACCCATCGCCGACAGGGTCGGCTCCCACCAGGCGAAAGCTCTCGCCGCTACAGCAGCGCCCAGCCCAATAGTCCGATCACCACGAAGAACGGCACCGACCACGCGTGGAAGCTCGCCCACGCCTTGCGTTCGCCGAGCAGCCGCAGCGCGATCAGGTTCGCCAGCGATCCCAACACGAAGCCGAACCCACCCACGTTCACGCCGAAAGCAATCGTGCGCCAGTCGTGCGAATACTCAGCCAGGAGGATTGCCGCAGGCACGTTGCTGACCACCTGCGAAGCGAGCGCACCGGTGACATAGAGATGCGGCGCGTGCTCCAGGCCCAGTCCCGCCACGAACGAACGGACCGCCTCGAGTCCCGCCAGCATGCGCAGGTCGATGAACATCAGCACGAAGGTCAGCAGTAACCCCCAGTCGATGCTCGCGACGACGCGTCGGCGAAGCGCGAGGAACACCGCCACGACGCCAAGCAGTCCCCAACCCACATGCTGCAGGTCGGCCAGGACGATGAAGGGCATGTAGAGCACGGCCGCCACGACCAGCATGTTCCGGTCGATGGGCTCACCGCCGCGCTCATGCACTTCCAGCGGCGTGGCCGGAAACGCCAGCGCGGTCAGCGCAAGCAAGAGGAACAGGGTGATCGCGACCAGCGGCAGCATCTGCCAGACGAAACCACCGAAGCCATTGTTCCATTGCTGCCAGAGGAACAGGTTTTGCGGATTGCCTATAGGCGTGAGCATCGAACCCGCGTTCACCGCCAGGGCCTCGAACACCACCAGGCGCGTCGCCGGCATGCGCGCGATCCGGCACATGCTCAGGGTGAGCGGGACCATCACGAACAACGACACGTCGTTGGTCAGGAGCATCGACAGCAACGCGGTCGCCGCGACGAGCCCGAGCGCCGCCACGCGACGCGTCGAGGTGCGGTCGATCAGCCAGCGTCCCGCGAAGTCCAGCGCGCCGCTGGACTCGACGCCCTTGGTGAGGATCAGGAGACCGGTAAGGGCCGCGATCGTGGGCCAGTCGACCAGCGACGGCCAGGCGGCGATGCGCGAAGGCCGTGCGATCGCGAGGGCGATCGACACGGCCAGCAATACGAGGAAGAAGACATCGCGGCGCAGTGCGCGCAACGAAGGAGGTAGCCACATCATGAAGGAAGGATCCCGCCGCCAAGGACGGGATCATATCGGCTTCCAGCGCGGATCAGCGATTCTTGTCCGGCACGTCGACCCGGCCGGTGACGCCATGATGGTCGACATCGCCACTGCCCTGTGTACGCACCCGAAGGTCGCCGCGGACGCCGTCGACGTTGAGGTCACCCGAACCGATGGTCCCCACGTCCACGTTGCCGCCGATATCGCTGAGCTTCGCGTCACCCGAACCGACGGTGCCTATACGGACGCCGCCATTCACATGCTTCGCCTCGAAATCGCCCGAACCGACCGTCTCGACTTCCACCGGGCCGGTGCTATCGAGCTTCACTTCGCCGGAGCCGACCGTGGTGCGTACTGGCCCCTTGATGTCGCGTGCTTCCAGTTCGCCCGAACCCGACGAGCTGTCGAGCGATGCGACACCACTCACCTTCGCCTCGCCGGAACCGACGTTGACCATCACGGGGATGCTCGATGGCACGCTCGCCTCGACCTTCAGGTCGCTGTAGTGGCTGCCGAAACCCGACCACCCACTGTTGCGGTTGCTCTTCAGTTCGACCAGGAGGGTGTCGCCGTCCCGTTCCTGGGTGACGACGAGGTTGTCGACGGTTTCCTGGTCGGAGGCGCAGGCCTTGCCACGCACCGTTCCCTTGCCGGCGGGTGCGCCACCGGAAAGGTGCAATTCATAGGCGTGGACGGAGAAACGTACGGCGCGCACGCCCGAGAGATCGAGGTCGAGGTTGCGGTCCGCGTGGAACTTGCACTGGTCGTCGGCCATGGAGACGGCCGGTACGAGCAGCAACGAGGCGAGAAGCAGGTGACGCATGGAAATCCCCTCCAGTGGATGCGGTATGCCGGTGATGGATGCCGGCGGCCCGCAAAAGGTTGTAACCGCGATTTCACACGAAACTGAGCGGTTGGCAACAGGCCCGTCAACCGCCGGGGCGGCGGCACGTTTTTTCCCCTGCAAGTCCAACCGGGAGAATCACCCTATGCAACGCAAGACCCTTCTCGCCAGTGCCGTGTCCCTCCTCCTTGCCGGTTCGGCCGCCTTCGCGTTCGCGCAGGATGCCGCCCCCAAGACTCCCGCCACTCCGGCGGCGCATGCCGCCCAGCCGGCAGGCCCCCAGCAGGGCCCGAAATGGGGCCGCGATGGCGACCGTGACCACGGTCGCGGCGAGCACGGCGGCTGGGGCCGTCACGGTGGTGGCATGGCCCGCTCCGGCGTCATCGGCGACCTTCGCGCCCTGGAACGCCTGTACGTGGTTTCCGGCCGCAGCAAGGAACTGCCGGCGCTCTACAACGACGTGCTGGCCAAGTCGCAGAACCCGATGGTCCGCGATTACGTGTACCGCCACCTGGCGCGTGCGCAGATGCAGCCGCAGAATCCGGACGCCGCCATCGCCACGATGCGCAAGAGCCTCGACGAGAACCTCGCGCAGGACCAGAAGCGTCACCAGGAGATGGAGCAGTTCAAGGCGCGCATGGCGCAGCGAATGGCCGATAAGCAGCCCGCTTCGAAGTAAAGTAAGGGAAAGCGGGGCCGTAGGTCCCGTTTTCTTTTGGGGCTTAGGGGCTAGCACCTATCGCCGACAGGGTCGGCTCCCACAGGTCGGCTCCCCACAGGTCTATCTCTAAGCTGGCCTACTCGATGCTGTTGTGGGAGCCGCTTCAGCGGCGATGGGTGCTTGCCTCATCCTGGCCCGCTGCCGCGGGATCGCCGACAAGGTCGGCTCCCACAGGTCGGCGCTCCACAGGTCGGCTCCCACAGGCTGGTCAGCCTGCCTCGCGCTTCACGCGGCGCCAGAGCATCTCCTGCTCCTGCAGCGAATACGACGCGAGTTCGCGTCCCTCCGCCGCCGCCAGCGCTTCCATCGCGCGGAATCGCCGTTCGAACTTCGCGTTCGCACCACGCAACGCACGTGACACGTCGACCTTCGCATGCCGCGCGAGGTTCGCCGCGACGAACAACACGTCGCCGATCTCATCGGCAAGGCGTTCCTCGTCGGCACCGTTCTCGAACTCGTGGCGGACTTCCTCGATCTCTTCCTCGATCTTGTCGAGCACCGGCCGATGATCCGGCCAGTCGAAGCCCACGTTCGCCGCGCGCTTCTGCAGCTTCACCGCACGCTGCCACTCCGGGAGTCCGCGCGAAATGCCGGCCAGTGCGCTGGTATCGTCGGCGCCCCTAGCCGCGCGTTCCTCCGCCTTCAGGCGGTCCCAGTCGCGCGAGCGCGCACCGTCGCTGGCATGCGTCACGTCGCCGAAGACATGAGGATGGCGGCGCAGCATCTTGTCGCAGATCGCCTCGACGACATCGCCGAAAGCGAAATGCCCGGCCTCTTCCGCCATGCGCGCGTGGAACACGACCTGCAGCAACAAGTCGCCCAGTTCGTCGCGCAGGTCGTGCATGTCCGCACGGTCGATCGCATCGGCCACCTCGTACGCTTCCTCGATCGTGTACGGCGCGATCGTGGAGAAGCTCTGTTTCACGTCCCAGGGGCAGCCGTTCTCGGGATCGCGCAGGCGCGCCATGATGGCGATGAGGTCGTCCACCGGACGCGTCACGCGGCATCCTCCGGATCGACCAGCCGCGCAGCCCAGTCGACCGTCGTATCGCCACAAGCGATGAATTCGGGGTTGATCAGCGAATCGCGCGTGTTGTAGCGGAACGGCCGTCCAGCCAGATCGAGCACGGCACCGCCCGCTTCCTCGAGCACGCACTGCGCGGCGGCCGTGTCCCATTCGGACGTGGCGCCCAGGCGCAGGTAAATGTCCGCGTCGCCCCGCGCGATCACGCAGAACTTCAGCGAGGAACCGAGTACGAAGGTCTCGTGGTCGCCGAGGCGATGAAGCAGTTCAAGGCTACGGCCGCCCGCATGGGAACGGCTGCCGGTGACCCTCAGCAAGCCATCGGCACGGCGCGCATGTATCCGTTCGCGGGCATCGTCGATTGTGGCCTGCCGCCACGCGCCTTGACCGCGAGCGGCCGCGTAGAGATCGCCCGTCACGGGCGCGAGCACGACGCCCAGCACCGTGCAGTGGTCTTCGATGAGCGCGATGTTGACGGTGAATTCGCCGTTACGCTTCACGAACTCACGCGTGCCGTCGAGCGGGTCGACCAGCCAGTAACGGCGCCACGTACGCCGTTCCGCCCAGGGCGCCGCGAGGGCTTCCTCGGAGATCACCGGCACGCCGGGAGCGAGCCGGTGCAGGCCTTCCTCGATCACCCGCTGCGCGGCGAGGTCCGCGGCCGTGACGGGTGAATCGTCGTCCTTGCAGACGACCTCGAAATCCTGCGCATATACCGCGAGGATCGCCTCGGCGGCCTGTCGCGCGATGGCGCAGACCGGATCGAGCCATGCTGCCGGCGATACGCTCATGCGGGGCGGTACCGCCCGGCCAGGTATTCGCGCGCCATGAACAGCGCCGCGATGGAACGGCCTTCGGTCACGTCGTCACGCGCGAGCAGTTCGTGGAGCTTGTCCATCCGCCAGGGCACGACCTCCAGTTCCTCCGGTTCGTCGCCCTGCAAGCGCTCGGGGTAGAGGTCTTCGGCAAGGACGACGTGCGCGAGGTGCGTCATGTACGAAGGCGACAACGACAGCGTGCCGAGGATCTTCAGCTTGCGCGCGCCGTAACCCACCTCTTCCTTCAGTTCGCGATTCGCGCCCTGCTCCGTCGTTTCGTCGCCATCCAGCCGCCCTTTCGGGACGCCCAGCTCGTAGCGGTCCACGCCGACCCCGTATTCGCGCACGAGCAGGACCGTTTCCGGGTCGCGCATCGCGACGATCAGCACGGCGCCGAAGCCGCTTCCCTTGAGGCGTTGGTAGGTGCGCCGCTCACCATTCGAGAACTCGAGGTCGACCTCTTCCGCACGGCGGAGGGGGCTGTCGGGCGCGTCGCGCGTCGCGAGGATCGTCGGGCGTTTATTCATCGGTCGATTGTAGCGCCGGTGAATCGCGCCAGTGCCTCGGCATGGATCGCCGGCGTGCCGGCCAGCACGCTGCGCGTCTCCAGGCCCGGCGCGGCGCCGTGCAGGTCGGTGAACACGCCACCCGCCTCGCGGACGATCACGGCGAGGGCCGCGATGTCGAGGATATTCAGGTCGGACTCGATCACGAGGTCCAGGCCACCACGCGCCAGCAGGTGGTAGTGGCAGAAGTCGCCGTAACCCCGGATACGATTGCAGTCGCGGATCATCGCGCCGAGCGCGTTCCACCGCGCATCCATCGTCAGTGTCTTCACGTTGCCCGTGGAGATCGAGGCCTCGCGCATCGTCGTGGTCTGCGCCACGTGCACGGCATCGCCGTCGAGGAAGGCGCCCCGCCCGCGCACGGCCCACATGCGCTCGCCATACACGGGAGCCGAAGAAACGCCCAGCACGAGTTCGCCACGATGCATCAGCGCGATCTGGGTGGAGAAGAACGGGGTGCGGCGAACGAAGCTCTTGGTGCCGTCGAGCGGGTCCACCAGCCAGAGATATTCACGCGACGTGTCGTCCGCGCCGTATTCCTCGCCATAGATGCCGGCGTCCGGAAGGGCTTTCGCCAGGATGGCCCGGATCGCCATTTCCGCTTCCCGGTCGGCGACGGTGACCGGCGTATCGTCGCCTTTCACGATCACGTCCACGCCGGCGCGCCAGTAGTGCTGGATGATTTCCGCCGCCGCTCCCGCGGCGTCACGCGCGGCGGCGAGCGATTTGTCGAGGATGTCTGTCATGGTGTGATCGAGGGTGCCAGCCCCGCCTTGCGTTGGAGGTTGACGGAACCGTCGCGGCCGACCGGGCCGAAACGTACGATGAGATGCGACAACGCGCTGTCGGCGATGCGAGGGGTGAGCTTGCCTTCCATGCGCCAGCCCAGTGGCGACGCGGCCAACGCGGCGTCCACCGCGAGCGGGCCCTCGCCGTCGTCGGCGACGGTGGCACGCAGCACGCCGCCCTCGCTCGATGCCTTCAACATGATGTCGCCAAGGGTGACATAGCCTTCCGGAGTGCGGACGGCGGCCTTCCGCCATGCGATATCGGCGTCGAGGGCCAGCGGCCAGTTCCCTTGCAATTCGGCCCGCGGCACCCGGCCTTCCACCACGCCGACGGGCACCAGCCCGGGTGACAGCGCCGGGCCGGCCAAGGCGGCGGCATCCATCCGGAAATCGATCCCGGTCCAGGTCGCACGGTCGCCACCCGTGTTTTCCAGGTGACCGTCGAAACGCCCGGAACGGCCGTCCAGGTGGATGTCCAAATGGGTGCGGCCAAGGATCACGTCACGGCCGAGCCGCCAGGTGGCCACGCCCAACTCGCGGCCGTCCGCCATCGCGACGCGTCCCGCGCGGCCGTTCCAGAGGGTGCCGGACAAGTCGTCGAGCACCACGCCGTGGACGCGGCGGGTGGCGAGCGGCACGGCCACGCTGGCCGGCAGGAACCAGTACGACAGCCCCCCAGCCACGGCCAGCAAGGCGACGAGCAGGGCCGTCCAACGCAACCACTTCAAACCATCACCTCACCTCTCGACTTGAGGACCGGGGGGTACGGGGCGATGATGGGCGGATGACCGACGCCCTTTTCACTCCCTCGGCCGCCGACGCGCTCGTCGCCCGCGACCTTTCCGTCCTCTGGCACCCGTGCACCCAGATGCACGACCACGAAACCCTGCCCATGGTACCCGTGGTGCGCGGCGAAGGGGCATGGCTGATCGGCGCGGACGGCAGGCGCTACCTCGACGCCGTGAGTTCGTGGTGGACCAACCTGTTCGGCCACGCGGAACCGCGCATCGCCGGCGCGCTGAAGGACCAGCTCGACCGCCTGGAACACGTGATCTTCGCCGGCTTCACCCACGAGCCCGCGCTGGAACTGGCCGAGGAACTGGTGAGGATCACGCCGGCCGGACTGGACCGGGTGTTCCTCGCCGACAATGGCTCCGCCGCCATCGAAGTGGCGCTGAAGATGAGCTTCCACTACTGGCTCAACCGCGGCCATGGCGAGAAGACCCGCTTCATCGCGCTCACCGGCAGTTATCACGGCGAGACCCTGGGCGCGCTTTCCGTCAGTGACGTGGCGCTTTACCGCAAGACCTACGCCCCCCTGCTGCTGACGCCCGAGCTCGCGCCTTCGCCGGACACGTACGAGGGCGAGCCGGGCGAGACGCCGAAAGACATCGCCGCGCGCCGCCTGGGCGAGATGCGCCGCCTGCTCGAACATCATGCGCACGAAACCTGCGCCGTCATCGTGGAACCGCTGGTGCAATGTGCCGGTGGCATGCGAATGTACGACGCCTCGTACCTCACCGGTTTGCGTGCGCTTTGCGACGAGTTCGACGTGCACTTCATCGCCGACGAGATCGCCGTGGGCTTCGGCAGGACGGGAACCCTGTTCGCCTGCGAGCAAGCCGGCGTCTCGCCCGACTTCATGTGCCTGTCGAAAGGGCTGACCGGCGGTTTCCTGCCGCTTTCCGCCGTGCTCACCACGAACGAGGTCTACCAGGCGTTCTATGCCGAGTACGCCGCCGGGAAGGCCTTCCTGCACTCGCACAGTTACACCGGCAATCCACTCGCCTGCCGCGCGGCGACCGCGACGCTGAAGATCTTCCGCGACGACCCCGTGCTCGAACGCAATCGCGTCCTGGCCGCGCACTTGGCTTCGCGCATCGCACCGCTAGTGGATCATCCGCACGTGGCCGACGTGCGCCAGACCGGCATGATCGCCGCGATCGAACTGGTCGCCGACAAGGCATCGCGCAGACCTTTCGCCGCGCAGGAGCGCCGGGGCCTGCGCGTCTACCGCCACGGCCTGGAGCATGGCGCATTGCTGCGCCCACTAGGCAACGTCGTGTATTTCATGCCGCCCTATGTCGTCAGCGAGGCGGAAATCGACTTCATGGTCGACACCGCGGTCGCAGGCATCGCGAAAGCGGTGGCCTAGACGCGCGACAAACCCACCGGCAGGCGGCCCAGGCGGTCCATCTCGCCCTCCGCGAACAGGTCGGGGTGGGCGAGGTAATCCATCGCGAAAGCATGGGCGTCGGAGCCCCAGAACAGTTCGTCTCCGATCGCCAGCGTCGGCACGCCGAACACCTGCTGCCGCATCGCGTGCTCGAAGTTGTCCTGCAGCCGCGTCTTCACCCCGGGAGCGGCCAGCGCGGCGCGGACATCGGCGATGCCGAGCGATGCGGCCAGGGGTTCGAGCACCTCGGCGGTGTCGGCAGGACGCCCGTGCGCCCATATCCATTCGAAGATCGCGCCCACCGCCTCGACGCTGGTTCCCGCCGCGACGCACAGGCGCAAGGCCGGCAGCGGGTTGAACGGGTGCGTAGGAGGAAACCGCAACGGGATGCCGGTTTCGCGTGCGCGCCATTGCGCGTAGCGGTAGGTGAATTCGCGCTTGCGCGGGATCTCGGCGGGGCCGCGCTGGCCCATCTCCTTGAGCAGGGCACCGAACAGGATCGGCCGCAACGAGACCTCGTTCCGCTCCGCCAGTTCGCGGATCGACTGCCATTGCAGCCAGGAGAACATGGAGACGAAATCGAAATACCAGGCGATCGGCATGGGTGGCTCCCCGGGGCACCCGTGGACGATAGCGGGCCGTGCGGCTGGCTACAATGCGCATTCCGTGACACGAGACACATCATGCGCACCATACGCATCCACGTCGACGTTCCCCTGGCCAGCGGCCACGACATCACCCTCCCCGCCCAGGCCGGCGAACACGTGGCCCGCGTGTTGCGACTGGACGTGGGCGCGCCCGTGGTGCTGTTCTCAGGCGACGATGGCATGGAGTACGAGGCCACGCTCGTCGGTGTCGGCAAGCGCGAGGTGGTCGCCTCGGTCGGGAACGGCCGTATCGTCGCCAATGAGTCCCCCCTGGCGCTCACGCTCGCCCAGGGGGTGGCTCGTGGTGAAAAGATGGACCTCATCGTGCAGAAAGCGACCGAGCTTGGCATTGCCCGCATCGTGCCGGTCCTCACCGAGCGATCGGAGGTGAAGCTTGATGCGGGTCGCGCGGAGAAGCGCCTCGTCCATTGGCGCGCGGTGGCGGCCAGCGCATGCGAACAATCGGGCCGCGCCCGGGTTCCCACGATCGACCCGGCCGTGCCATTGGCGGCATGGCTGGCATCGCTCGGCGGCGATGCGTCTCCACGGCTTGCGTTGCTTCCGGAAGGGAGCAAGCGTCCCGGCGAACTCGGCCTGCGCGATACGGCCATCCTCGCGATCGGGCCGGAAGGCGGCTTCGGCGAGCGCGATCGCACAGCGCTCGCGTCGTCGGGTTTCCTCGGCTTGAAACTGGGCCCGCGTATCCTCCGCACGGAGACCGCCGGCCTGGCGGCGATCGCCGCCCTGCAAGCGCTCTACGGCGACAT
Source organism: Luteibacter sp. W1I16 (assembly GCF_050434905.1). Taxonomy (NCBI): domain Bacteria; kingdom Pseudomonadati; phylum Pseudomonadota; class Gammaproteobacteria; order Lysobacterales; family Rhodanobacteraceae; genus Luteibacter; species Luteibacter sp. W1I16. Next base: position 3,167,676 of record NZ_JBNDJJ010000001.1, on the reverse strand, counting down.
CTGAGCAAGGCTTGGCCGGAACGGGCACTGGTGCCGACCACTGGTGGGAGCCGACCCTGTCGGCAATGGGTGCTTGCCTCGACCTGGCCCGCTGCCGCGGGATCGCCGACAAGGTCGGCTCCCACCAGGCCTATTCCTACCCAGGTCTACCCGACGCTGTGGTGGGAAGCCGCTTCAGCGGCGATGGGTGCTCGCCATGGCCTGGCCCGCTGCCGCGGGTTCGCCGACAAGGTCGGCTCCCACACGTTGGGCTTCAGGTGGGTGGCAGGACGGCTTCGATGCGGCGCATGACGCTCTCGTCGAGCAGCGGCAGCGCGTCGAGTGCCTTGAGGTTTTCTTCCAGCTGGGACGCCTTGCTCGCGCCGAGGATCACCGTCGAGACATGCGGGTTCTTCAGGCACCACGCCAGCGCGAACCGTGCAAGAGGAATACCCAGGTCGGCCGCGATCGGCGCGAGCGCGCGTACGGTCTTCAGGCGCACGCCGTCGTCTTCCAGCAAGGCTTCGCGCAACCACCCATAGTCGGGATGGCCCAGCCGCGAATCGTCCGGAACACCGTCGTTGTACTTGCCCGTGAGCACCCCTGACGCCAGCGGCGACCAGATCGTCGTGCCCATGCCATGGCGCTCGTACAGCGGCGCGTATTCCCGCTCGAATCGTTCGCGGTGCAGCAGGTTGTACTGGGGCTGCTCCATCGACGGTGCGATGAGGTTTCGCTCGCGTGCCACGCGGTGCGCCTCCTCGATCGCGGTCGCCGGCCACTCGCTGGTACCCCAATACATCACCTTGCCCTGGCGAATCAGGGCATCCATCGCCAGCACCGTCTCTTCCACCGGTGTGTCGGGATCGGCGCGATGGCAGAAGTACATGTCGAGGTAATCCACGCGCAGGCGCTCGAGCGCCTGGTGGCAGGCGTCGAACACATGCTTGCGCGAGAGCCCGCGCTGGGTCGGCTTCGGTTGCTCGCTCGCACCGAAGTACACCTTGCTCGACACCGTGTACGCATCGCGCGGCAGGCGCAGGTCGGCGATCACGTCACCCATGAGGCGCTCGGCCTCTCCGGCGTTATAGGTCTCCGCGTTGTCGAAGAAGTTGACGCCATGGTCGTACGCCAGCGCGATGAGTTCGCGTGCCTGCGAGCGGCCTACCTGCCGGCCGAAGGTGACCCAGGCACCGTAGGAAAGTGCGGAGACCTTGAGGCCGGTCGAGCCGAGGCGGCGGTATTCCATGGTGAGTTCCTAGCGCGTGAAATGAAGGATCGCGAACAACGCGATGGCGGCAACGATACCCGCGATAACGTCGTCGAGCATCACGCCAAGCCCTCCCTTCACGCGCTTGTCGAACCAGGCGATGGGCCAAGGTTTCCACACGTCGAAGACGCGAAACAGGACGAAGGCCGCCGCCACCGCCCACCACGGCGCGAACAACGCGGGCAGCAAGGCGATCCACTGGCCGACGAATTCATCCCAGACCAGGCTGCGATGATCGGCCACGCCGAGGAGGCGGCCGGCGACATCGCAAGCCCATACGCCGATGCCGAAGGCCACCGCGATGACGGCGATCCAGGTGGATAACGGCAGGTCGCGCAGCAACAACCATGGAAGGATCGCCGCCAGCGAACCGGACGTCCCCTGCGCCTTCGGTGTCAGGCCGGAGCCAAAACCGCAGGCGATCCATCCTGCCGGCGAAGCGAGCAGGCGGCGTCGATCGGCGGGATCGAGGACATACTTGGTGCTCATGCGGCGAAATGGTTCCAGCCGGCGCGCGAGGGTTCATGAACATCGCCACGCTCGTCCATCACGCGCACGCCGCTGCCTTCCACGACACGGCCCACGCGTGTGGCGCCACAGCCGAGACGCGCCATCGTGCTCGACAGTTCGCCCGCGCGGTCGGCCGGCACCGTGAAACAGAGTTCGTAGTCGTCCCCGCCACCCAACGCAAAGTCCAGCGCGTCGGCCTCCGCGAAATGAGTGAGCAAGGCGGATGATCGCGGCAGCAGCGCCGCTTCGATGTCGATGCCCACGCCACTGGCCACGCAGATATGGCCGAGGTCGGCAACCAGGCCATCGGAGATATCGATGCAGGCGGTGGCGATGCCGCGCAGCGCCTGCCCCGCCGACACACGCGGTGTCGGGCGGTTGAGCCGGTCGACCAGGAACGCATAGGGCGAGGCGTCCGCCTCGGCAAGGCACCGCAGGCCGGCCGCCGCATCGCCCAGCGTGCCGGTGACCATGACCACGTCGCCCACGCGTGCACCTGACCGAAGCAAGGCTTCGCCCGGCGTCGTGAAACCGTGCACGGCAACCGTCACGGTCAGGGGACCGCGCGTGGTGTCGCCGCCAACGAGGGCAAGCCGGTAAGGCGTGGCCAGTTCCGCGAATCCGCTGGCCAGCCCGTCGAAGAAGGCCTCGTCGCCCCCGGGCGTCGTCAGCGCCAGCAAGGCCCATGCCGGGGTGGCGCCCATGGCGGCGAGATCGGAAAGATTCACCGCCAGCGCCTTCCAGCCAATGTCGGCGGGAGACGTGCCCGGCGGGAAGTGCACCCCTTCGACGAGGGTATCGATGGCGATGGCCAGCTCGCGGCCAGTGGGCACCGCGACGAGCGCGGCATCGTCACCGATACCTTCGATCACGTCGTCGCGATGGACTTCCGTATGCCGGCGGATACGTTCGATCAGGTCGAATTCCATGCGTTTCCCTTCAGGAGCGAATCAGGGCGGACGGTGGGAAGCGCGCTGGCGCGCGAAGGGTGCTCGCCGCTAGATTCCCTTCGCGCGCCAGCGCGCTTCCCACGAGGTGTCGCTAGGATCGCTTTTCCGCCGTACGCCAATGCGTCGCGAGTTTGTCTAGCACGCCGTTCACATAGCTGTGGCCGTGGTCGGCGCCGAAGCGCTTCGTGGCTTCCACCGCTTCGTTGATGACGACGCGATAGGGCACGTCGGGACGGTACTTCAGTTCATAGGCGCCCATGCGCAACGCCGCGCGCTCGATCGGGTCGATCTGCGCGACCTCGCGGTCGACGAAGGGCTTGATGCCGTCGTCGAGTTCCTTAACGTGCTGCTCCACGCCGCGCAGGATGTCCTCGAAGTATTCGAGGTCGGCCACTTCCATGTCCTGCTCGTGACGGAACTGCTCGATGACGCTGGCCATCTTGCTGCCACCGACCTGCCACGCGTAGAGCGCCTGCAGGGCACGGCGGCGGGCACGCGAGCGCGCGGCCAGGTCGATGCCATGCGGAGGGTGGCTGCTCATTTCCCGAGCTTCGTGTAGAGGTTGACCATCTCGATGGCGACCATGGCCGCGTCGGCGCCCTTGTTGCCGGCCTTGGTGCCGGCGCGCTCGATGGCCTGCTCGATGCTGTCGGTGGTCAGCACGCCGAAGCACACGGGCACGCCCGAAGCGTAGGCGGCCTGGCCGAGGCCCTTGGCGGCTTCGCCGGCGACATAGTCGAAGTGCGGGGTGGAACCGCGGATCACGGCGCCCAGGCCCAGCACGGCGGCGTAGTCACCCGACCCGGCGACCTTGTACGCGGCTTGCGCGATTTCCCACGCCCCGGGCACGCGGATCAGGTCGATCGCGTCGTCCTTCACACCATGGCGGACCAGCGTGTCACGCGCGCCCTGGACGAGCGGCTCGACGACGAACGCGTTGAAGCGGCCGGCCACGATGGCGAAACGGCCCTTGGGAGTGGCGAAATCGCCTTCGATGATCTTCATGCAAGGTAATCCTGTGGCGAATCGGCCGCCGCGCGACCGGATATTTTACGGGGTTTTCGGCCTGGGGTGGCCGCTGAAATCGAGCGTGGCGCGTCCGGTGGCGACGGCGAGGCGGCCGGGGGCCCCGAACGGCAAGGTGAGCTTGGCGGGTCCGTGGCCGAACGGCAGCCCGCGGACGACAGGGATGCCCGCCACCGCGGCGATACGTTCCAGGGCCACGTCCAGGTCGTAGCCGTTGTCGTACTCGGAAACGCGGTAGCTGGTGAAGTCGCCCACCAGCAACGCCTTTTGCGCAGACAGCACGCCGGCATGGAGCAAGTGGTAAAGCATGCGTTCCACCCGGTACGGAGGCTCGGCGACGTCCTCGACGAAGAGCAGGCCGCCTTCGATCGCCGGAAAGTAAGGGGAGCCGGCCAGTCCGGCGAGCATGGCCAGGTTGCCGCCCCACAGCGTGCCGGCGGCGTCCATGTCTTCGGTCAGCGGGGCCACCCATTCGGCGTGGACCTCGTCGCTGGCCAGTGTGTTCCAGAAACGATCCCATGTGAGGGCATCGAGTTCGTTCGCGCCGAAATCAGCCCCGAGCATCGGCCCGCCGAGCGTGACGACGCCACTTTTCGCATACAGGGCGCATTGCAGCGCGGTGAAGTCGCTGTGCCCGACCAGGGCAAGCGGCGCACCGCGCAGCCGGGCGCCGATGCCCTCGTAGTCGAGCAACGGCAACAGCGGATGGGCTCCGTAGCCACCACGGATCGCCAGGCCGATGTCCGGCAGCGGGCGACCCGGATCGGCAAACGCGTTCAGATCGGCCGCGCGCTGGGCATCGGTACCGGCGAAACGCAGGTCGCGCCGCGCCAGGACCTCCTTGCCCGTGACCCGATGGCCCGCCGCTTTGAGACGGGCGACACCGCGCTGCATGGCGTCGGGGCTGTGCGGATAGCCGGAGGGAGCGATCAGGCGGATGTCGTAGCTGGGAGGCATGCGTGGCGTCATCGGGGAAAGGGCTAGCAATAAGCGGTGGGGCGGCGTTTCGCAACCCGGCCCCTGCGTCAGCCGGCCTGCTCCACGACTTCCAGGCCGAAACCCGTGATGCCGACGAACTTGCGCGGCGTACCCATCACGCGCAGGCGGGTGACACCGAGTTCACCGAGGATCTGTGCGCCGAGGCCCAGCTGGCGCCATTCCTGGTCGTCCTTCGGCGGCGGCATCGGTGCGTGGTCGCGCTTGAGCCGCGCCAGCAAGGCATCCGGCGTGTCCTCCCCGGAGAGCACCAGCAACACACCGCGCCGTTCCGCGTCGATGCGGCGGAGCGCGTCGGTCACGGTCTGACCGAGGTCGTCGCGCTTCAGGTGCAGCACGTCGGATAAGGTGTTACGCACGTGCACCCGCGTCAGCACCGGCAGGCCGTCGGCCACATCGCCACGGATCAGGGCGAAGTGCAGGCCGTGGCGGATCTGGTCGCGGAAGGCGACCAGGCGGAACGCGCCGAACTCCGTCTCCACGTCTTCCTCGTGGACACGCTCGACGGTCTTCTCCGTCTCCAGGCGATAGCGGATCAGGTCGGCGATGGTGCCGATCTTCAGTCCGTGCTTCGCGGCGAACACCTCCAGCTCGGGACGGCGGGCCATCGAGCCGTCGTCGTGCAGGATCTCGATCAGGACGGATGCGGGTTCGAGGCCCGCCAGCGCCGCCAGGTCGCAGCCGGCCTCGGTGTGTCCTGCGCGGGTCAGCACGCCGCCCGGCTGCGCGGTCAGCGGGAAGATGTGTCCGGGCATGGTGATGTCGGAGGGTTTGGCCTCCTTCGCCACGGCCACCTGAATGGTGTGCGCGCGGTCGTGCGCCGAGATGCCGGTGGTGACGCCTTCGGCCGCTTCGATCGATACGGTGAAGTTGGTGTGGTACGGCGAGCTGTTGTCGCTCACCATCGGCTTGAGGCCGAGCTGTCGCGTGCGCTGCTCGGTCAGGGTGAGGCAGAGCAGCCCGCGCGCCTCGCGGACCATGAAGTTGACGTCTTCCGGCCGCACCTTCTCGGCGGCCATCACGATATCGCCTTCGTTTTCACGGTCTTCGTCGTCGAGGATCACGACCATGCGGCCCTGGCGCAGATCCTCGAGGATCTCAGGAATCGTATTGAATGACATGTCGCTGGTTTCCTCAGGCGAAGCCGTGCTGCTTCAGGAAGGCCTCGTCGAGACGCGGGCTGTCGCCGCTGGAAAGCAGGCGTTCGACGTACCGCGCGACCACGTCCACCTCGATGTTCACGGCATCGCCTGCGCGGCGCGCCGAGAATGCCGTATGTGCCACCGTATGGGGAATAAGGTTGACCCCGAAGCGGTTGCCCGCGACTTCGTTCACGGTGAGGCTCGTGCCGTCGATGCACACCGATCCCTTGTGGGCGATATAGCGCGCCACGTCGGCGGGGACCTCGAACGTCCAGCGCTGCGACCGGCCATCGGGCACGACCGACACCACCTTGCCGGTGCCGTCGACGTGACCGGAGACGAGGTGGCCACCGAGACGGTCGGCCAGGCGGAGCGCCTTCTCCAGGTTCACCGGATCGCCGGCCTTGTGCTTGCCCAGCGTGGTGTGGGAAAGCGTTTCGTTGGAGACATCGGCGGCGAAGCTGGCGGCGTCAAAGTCGATCACGGTGAGGCAGACACCGGAAACGGCGATGCTGTCGCCGAGGGCGACGTCGGCCATGTCGAGTCCGGAAGTGTCGACCGTGAGGCGCACATCGCCGCCACGGGGTTCCAGCCGCGCGATACGGCCGATGGCCTGGATGATGCCGGTGAACATGTCAGTGGCCTCCCTGGAGGGAGACGACGGCGTGACGCTGAATTTTCATGAAACGTTTCCCGCGGTGGTGAGCGAAAAACGCCCCAAGGCGCATGGCGGCATGCGCCCGGCTAGGAGCGCACGACGCCGTCTTCTTTCATCCGGACTGTGACCGTCGGCTCCGGCATCGGACCGGATCTGCTGACCTCCCGGTGACCGGGAGCGCTCGCGGGCTCGTTTCTTTGAGGAAACCTACCGCCGGTGGGGAGTTTCGCCCCGCCCTGAAGACGCTGTGGAAACCGGTGTCCCGAGGGACCTCAGCCGGCGCAGGATAACATGGGGCCGCCCAGGCCAATGACAACCAAGCCGCCAAGAACCCCCAGCGAAGCCGCCCTGGCGGGACTCGCTCTGGTGGGAGCCGACCCTGTCGGCGATGGGTGCTCGCCGTAACCCGGCCCGCTGCCGCGGGATCGCCGACAGGGTCGGCTCCCACAGGTCTGTTCCTACCGGTCTACTCCTACCCGGCCTACCCGATGCTGTTGTGGGAGCCGCTTCAGCGGCGATGGGTGCTTGCCTCGAACTGGCCCGCTGCCGCGGGATCGCCGACAGGGTCGGCTCCCACCAGGCTAGCCTCGCAGCACCTGGTCCATCACCCAGCTGGTGCGCGCACCGGTGCGCGCGGTCGACGGACACGTGCCCCGCCCTGTCAGCTCCGCCACGATGCTTTCGATCAGCGGTTGCTGGATATGTTCGGGATTGGCGATGCGGATGTCCTCGACGCGCCCGGCGGATTCGAGCCGGATCGGTGCGTCGCCGAAGGTGGCGAAGACCAGCCGGCCGCGGTCACCGACGACCTCCACGCGATCCTCCCGCCGGTCGGCGCCGAAGTTCCACAGTCCTGTACCGAGCACGCCGCTAGCGAAACGGAACGCCATCGCCACGGTGTCCTCGGCCGGATAGACGTCCATCTGGTTGGACGTCATGCCACGTGCGTCGACAATGGGACCGAGCAGGAAATCGAGGATGTCGAGCGTATGGCAGCCGATGTCGACGAAGATGCCACCGCCGGAGATCTCCGGGCGCAGTCGCCACGGCAGGTTCGCCGGGTCGCGGTAACGCGGATCGAGCGGCTGGTGGAGCAGGACCTGGACGATGCGTGGCGTGCCGATGGCGCCCTCGCCGAGCAGTTGGGCGATCCGGCGGAAGCGCGGCAGCATGCGGCGGTAGTACGCCACGAACACCGGCACGCCGGCGGCTTCGCCCGCCGCGATGATGTCCTCGCAGTCGGTGTGATCGACGGCCATCGGCTTCTCGACGTAGACCGGCTTGCCCGCGGCGATCGCCATCAACGCGTATTCGCGATGGCTGGATGGCGGCGTGGCGACATACACCGCGTCGACCTCCGCGTCCGCGATCAATGCATGCGCGTCGTCATACCAGCGCGGCACGCCGTGCCGTTGTGCGTAATCGCGCGCCTTGGCGGCATCGCGACGCATGACCGCCACCAGCGACGAATCCGGTACTTTCGAAAAGGCGGGGCCGCTTTTCACCTCGGTGACGGCGCCACAACCGACGATGCCCCAGCGAACGTGCGTCAGCGGCGGCATGGCTATCGGCCAACCTCGGCGGACGGCCGCTGGATCGTCGGGCGCAGCCGAAGACGGGTGTCGTCGCCGACCTGGCGGCGGTCGACGGCATCGAGTTTCCAGCGCGAGGCCATGTCGTCCAGCGGAGGCAGGGTCAACATCGGCCGCGCCGTATGGCCGAGCAGGACGGGCGCGATGTAGACCAGGAGTTCGTCAGCGAGCCCCGCGGCAAGCAAGGCGCCGCACAAGGCCGGCCCGGCTTCCACGTGCACTTCGTTGACATCGCGCTGGGCGAGCCAGTGAAGCGTGGCACGCAGGTCGAGGCCGCCACCATCGTCCTCGCGGATGACGGCGCGCTGGATATCCGCGAGATGCGGAGGCACGTCGGCATTCCCGGCATGGAACAGCACCGTCGGGGCCGCGTCGTCGAGTACATGGGCCGCCGCGGGCGTGCGCAGGCGCGTATCGAGAATCGCACGCAGTGGCGGCACGAAGCGCTCGTCGCCGGGCAGGCGCACGGTGAGATGGGGATCGTCGGCGAGCACCGTGCCGCTGGCGGAAAGGATGGCCGAGGCACGGGCACGCCAGCGCTGCACGTCGGCTCGCGCCGCCTCGCCCGTGATCCACCTGGACGAACCGTCGGCGAGCGCGGTGCGACCGTCGAGGCTCATCGCCAGCTTGACGCGCACCCACGGCCGGCCGCGCTGGATGCGGCTGAAGAATCCGATGTTCAACTCGTGCGCGGCGTCGCGCATGAGACCTACCTGCACACCGATGCCGGCGGCTCGAAGTTTCTCGATGCCCGCGCCCGCCACCTTGTCGAAAGGATCCTCGTGCGCGATCACCACCCGGCCGACACCCGCGGCGATCAAGGCATCCGCGCAGGGTGGCGTGCGCCCGAAATGCGCGCAGGGTTCCAGCGTGACGTAAGCGGTGGCGCCGCGTGCGGCTTCGCTCGCTTCGCGCAACGCGAACACCTCCGCGTGCGGCTCGCCTGCCCGCTGGTGCCACCCGGTACCCAGCACGGTCTCGCCACGCGCGATCACGCAGCCGACCCGGGGATTGGGCTGGGTGGTGTGCAGGCCGCGTTCGGCAAGACGCAAGGCGTGGGCCATGTGGACATGGTCCATGGCCGGGAAGAACGGGCGCGACATCAGGGCTTGCGCCCTCGCCGCGCCGCGTCGAGCAGCGGCAGTTGCAGGCCTTCGAGCGATGGAAGGTCACGCTCCAGCTTCTCGATTTCCTCACGGAAGGCGTGGACATCTTCGAAGCGGCGATAGACCGAGGCGAAACGCACGTAGGCCACCTGGTCGAGCTTCTTCAGCTCGCGCATCACCAGTTCACCGACCTGCCGCGAGGGCACTTCCCGTTCGCCCATGCGGCGCAGGTCGTTGATCACCGCGCGCATCGCGGTATCGACCGCGTCGCTGGCGACCGGACGCTTCTGCAAGGCGCGCTCGAAGCTCACCCGCAGCTTGTGTTCGTCGAAAGGTTCGCGACGGTCGCCCGTTTTCACGATGGCCGGCAATTTCAGCTCGGCCGTCTCGAAGGTATTGAAGCGCTCACCGCACTGCGGGCATTCGCGACGGCGGCGCACCGTGCTCCCGTCTTCGGTGAGACGGGAGTCGATGACGCGCGTGTCTTCATGCTGGCAGAACGGACAGTGCATCGATCAGCCGTACACCGGGAACCGGGCGCACTGTGCCGTGACCTTGTCGCGCACCGAGGCGATCACGGCGGCGTCGGCGGGCGCGTCGAGCACATCGCAGATCCACTGCGTCAGCTCGATGGCGTCGGCTTCCTTGTAGCCACGGGTGGTGATCGCGGGGGTGCCCACGCGCAGGCCCGAAGTGACGAAGGGCGAGCGCGGATCGTTCGGCACCGCGTTCTTGTTCACCGTGATGTGCGCCTTGCCGAGCGCGGCTTCCGCATCTTTGCCGGTGACGTCGCGGCCGATCAGGTCGATCAGCATGAGATGGTTTTCGGTGCCGCCCGAAACGATCTTGTAGCCCCGGTCCATGAAGGTCTTCGCCATCGCCTTGGCGTTCTTGACCACCTGGGCCTGGTATTCCGTGAAGGCGGGTTCCAGCGCTTCCTTGAACGCCACGGCCTTCGCCGCGATCACGTGCATCAGCGGTCCGCCCTGGATGCCCGGGAAGACGATCGACTGCAGCTTCTTTTCGAGCTCTTCGCCAAGGCCCTTGGCGACGATGATGCCGCCGCGCGGACCGCGCAGCGTCTTGTGCGTGGTCGAGGTGACGACGTGCGCGTGATCGAGCGGACTCGGATAGGCACCGGTGGCCACCAGGCCGGCGACGTGCGCCATGTCCACGAACAGGTACGCACCGACCTTGTCGGCGATCGTGCGAAAACGCGCCCAGTCGAGCACCTGCGAGTACGCGGAGAAGCCGGCGACGATCATCTTCGGCTTGTGCTCGACGGCGAGTTTCTCGATCTCGTCGTAGTTCACCAGACCCGTGTCCGGATCGATGCCGTACTGCACGGCGTTGAAGATCTTGCCCGAGAAGTTGACCTTGGCACCGTGGGTGAGATGGCCGCCGTGCGCGAGGCTCATGCCCAGGATGGTGTCGCCCGGCTGCAGCAAGGCGAAGTACACGGCCTGGTTGGCCTGCGAACCGGAATGCGGCTGGACGTTGGCGTAGTCGGCGCCGAAAAGCTTCTTCAGACGGTCGATGGCCAGCTTCTCGGCGATGTCGACGTACTCGCAGCCACCGTAGTAGCGCTTGCCGGGATAACCCTCGGCGTACTTGTTGGTCAGCGAGGAGCCCTGGGCTTCCATCACGCGCGGGCTGGCGTAGTTCTCCGAGGCGATCAACTCGACGTGATCTTCCTGGCGGCGGGTCTCGTCGGCGATGGCCTTGGCGAGTTCGTCGTCGTAGCCGGCGATCGTTGCATCCTTCGGGAACATCTCGACCTCATGGGAACGGGTGGGGAATGAAGACCGAAAGTGTAGCGGTAGCGGGAGTTTGCGGCCACTGCCCGGCGCCACCGGGACGACCGCGAGGTGCCGCGATCCGTGCGCGGGCGTATGCCGACGGATCGCGTAGGCGGCCGCCATCGAAGCGATTTCTTGCGTGGCGGGTCACGGTTTCTGGAATTACGCTAGTCCCGGACGCGCCTTCCCCCTTCGATACCGGCGCGCCACCCCGACAACCGAACGGAAAGGAATCCCCATGGAAATCATGGATCGTGGCCGGCTGCGCCGGTTTTGCCTCGCCCTGGCCCTGGCCGGGTCCACCCCCATCGCTGCCACCGGCGCGTCATCCGGTTCTGGCCTGGATGCCGTGGCACGCTTCGACGCGGCGCTCGCCTCGGGACTGCCGGCGCAGGCCGGGGAACTCACCATACGCGCCCGGCTCGCGGGCGGCGCCACCTATTCGGATGGCCTCGGCGCCGAACTCTACGACGTGCGCTTTCGCGATCGGGAAGCCTTGGCGGTGCGCCATGGGGACAGCCTGCGCATCGCTTCCACCAATGATGGCCGTCTCCACTCCACCGCATACACCGCCGGGCAGGAGCGCGCGGTCGAGACCGATATTCCCTTGGAAGGAGCACCCACGGGCCACCCCGTCGACGAAGAACCGCCGCAGGATGCGGACGAGCCGCAAGCGGACAGCCCGACGGACATGGCCGAACCGCGAGACCTGCATGTCTTCGCGTTCGTTCACGATGACGTGGCACTCGATGACGGCGAACTCTTCGAACGCTTCTTTGCCTGGTGGATCAAGCGGATGGAGTTCGACGTACTGGAAGACCGGCGCATCCATGTCCACCTGCGCCGGGCCATTCCAGGGCTTACCGACGCTTCGTACGGGCACACGGGCTCCCTGCACCGATGGGGCCGGGCCGTAAGGAATTACACGGACCCGTACCTGCCCGAGCCGGTCGCCGCCCCCTATATCCGCCATATCCTGCTCGTGAAAGGAAAGGAGGTGGAACCCAGGGCGGCCGGCGTGGCGAACGGCCAGCCGGGCTCCCTCGCCATGGCGAGCACCTCGGGCAGCGTGGTCGTACCCGCGCATGAGATCGGCCACATGCTGGGGGCATCGCACGGTCACTCGGAACGCCGGTACACCGGCCCGTTTTCCACCTGCGACACCATCATGTACCCCGTCGACCCCACGGTGCCCTGCAAGGCGTACAGCCTGCCGAACGTGAAGGCGATCCGCGACACCATGCGTTACGCGCGTTCCCGCGGGTACGACCGCGACGACGGGGGCATGGGCCTCTAGGACGCGGTACAATTGGGGTTTGCCCACCCGGCATCCAGCCGGGGGCGCGGCTGTGCCTTACGGAGCGTCCATGCAATACATCTACACCATGAACGGGGTGAGCAAGATCGTCCCCCCGAAGCGCCAGATCATCAAGGACATCTCGCTGTCGTTCTTCCCCGGCGCCAAGATCGGCCTGTTGGGCATCAACGGCGCGGGCAAGTCCACGGTCCTGCGGATCATGGCCGGCGTCGACACCGACTTCCAGGGTGAGGCGCGGGCCAATCCGGGCACCAAGATCGGTTATCTCGCCCAGGAACCGGATCTCGACCCGAACAAGACCGTCCGCGAAGCGGTCGAGGAAGGCGTCTCGGAAGTGCTCGACGCGCAGAAGCGCCTCGAGGAGGTCTACGCGGCCTACGCCGAGGAAGGCGCCGATTTCGACAAGCTCGCCAAGGAGCAGGAGGCACTGGAAGGCATCCTTGCCGCCAACGACGCCCACGCCCTGGAACGCCAGCTCGAAGTCGCGGCCGACGCGCTGCGCCTGCCGCCGTGGGACGCGAAGATCGGGCCGCTGTCCGGTGGCGAGAAGCGCCGTGTGGCGCTCTGCCGCCTGCTGCTGTCCAAGCCGGACATGCTCCTGCTCGACGAGCCGACCAACCATCTGGATGCGGAGTCGGTCGACTGGCTGGAAACCTTCCTGCACGACTACCCGGGCACCGTGGTGGCCGTCACCCATGACCGCTACTTCCTCGACAACGCCGCCGAATGGATCCTCGAACTCGATCGCGGTCGCGGCATTCCCTGGAAGGGCAACTACACCGAGTGGCTGGAGCAGAAAGACCAGCGGCTCGCACAGGAAGCCACCCAGGAAAAATCGCGCCAGAAGGCGATCAAGAAGGAACTGGAGTGGGTGCGCTCGGCGGCGAAGGGTCGCCAGTCGAAGGGCAAGGCCCGTCTCAACCGGTTCGAGGAACTGAACTCGGTCGAGTACCAGCGCCGTAACGAAACCAACGAGATCTTCATTCCGCCGGGCGAGCGCCTGGGCCAGGAAGTGATCGAGTTCAAGAACGTCACGAAGTCGTTCGGCGATCGCGTGCTGATCGAGGATCTCTCGTTCAAGATCCCGCCGGGCGCCATTGTCGGCGTGATCGGCCCGAACGGCGCCGGCAAGTCCACCATGATGAAGATGATCATGGGCAAGGAAACGCCGGACAGCGGCGAGGTGAAGCTCGGCCACACGGTGAAGCTCGCCTATGTCGACCAGTCGCGCGACGCCCTCGATCCGAAGAACAACGTGTGGCAGGAGGTTTCCGGCGGTTCGGACATCCTCACCATCGGCAACTTCGAGATCCAGTCGCGCGCCTATATCGGCCGCTTCAACTTCAAGGGCACCGACCAGCAGAAGATCGTCGGCCAGTTGTCCGGCGGTGAGCGCGGCCGCCTGCACATGGCCAAGACCCTGCTCCAGGGCGGCAACGTGCTGCTGCTCGACGAACCGTCCAACGACCTCGACGTCGAGACGCTGCGCGCGCTGGAAGACGCCCTGCTCGAATTCCCGGGCTGCGCGGTGGTCATCTCGCATGACCGCTGGTTCCTCGACCGCATCGCCACGCACATCATCTCGTTCGAAGGCGATTCGCATGTCGAGTTCTTCCCGGGCAACTACAACGAGTACGAGGCCGACAAGAAGCGCCGCATGGGCGACGATGCCGGTCCGAAGCGCGTGAAGTACAAGAAGCTGGTCTGACACGGGGCCGATCGCGGCCCAGGCCGCTTCCACCTGAGCCGATCGCGGCCCAGGCCGCTTCCCACCCTGGGCTGCTTCCCACCGGCAGGTAGCAGTGTTACCCACCTTCGGGTGGGAAGCGGCCTGGGCCGCGATCCAGGTCGACCCGGTCCAACCCACAGGCGGTGCCGCCCATGAATTTCTCCAACGCCCTGAAAGACGCCTGGCGTCGCAACGATTCCCTGGTCTGCGTCGGCCTCGACCCCGAGCCGGGTCGCCTGCCCGCCGGCCTTTCAGGCACCGAGGGCATCTTTACCTTCTGCCGCGACATCATCGATGCGACGGCCGGCCTGGTCTGCGCCTTCAAGCCGCAGATCGCCCACTTCGCGGCGCAACGCGCGGAGGGCGTCCTGGAACGGCTGATCGCCCACATCCACGACAAGCACCCGGGCATCCCGGTGATCCTGGACGCCAAGCGTGGCGACATCGGGTCGACCGCCAGGCACTATGCCGCCGAGGCCTTCGATCGCTACGACGCCGACGCCGTCACGTTGAACCCCTACCTCGGCCAGGACTCCATCGCGCCGTTCCTAGAGCGCGCCGACAAGGGCGTGATCCTGCTTTGCCGCACCTCCAATCCGGGCGGCAAGGATTTCCAGGCACTCGATTGCGGTGGCGAACCACTCTATATCCGGGTGGCCGAAACCATCGCCCGCGACTGGAACGGAAACGGCAATTGCGCCCTGGTCACGGGTGCGACGTGGCCAGAAGAACTCGGCCGCGTTCGCCGGGTGGTGGGCGACATGCCCTTGCTGGTGCCGGGCATCGGCGCCCAGGGTGGCGACGTGGGAGCCGTGATGGCGCACGGCCGGACAGCCGACGGCACGGGCCTGATGATTTCTTCCTCGCGCGCCATCCTTTACGCTAGCGGCGGCCCCGATTTTGCTGAGCTAGCACAACGAGCGACCGATGAAATGAGAAAGTCGGTCAACTCGTTCCGTAATTGAGCAGAAAAACCAAAAGCAGTCGCAAATTGTACGATTCAGCAACTGCAAAAGGCTTACGCTGCCACTCCGCGCTATCGAACAATACCGGGCTAGAAGCGCCACAGCGTTCCACCGGAGTTGTCATGCCCCCTGTTAACCGAGGTTTTTCCCAACGCCTGCATGTCGCGCTGGACATGGCTGGCGTCAAGAAAGGCCGCGGCCGCATCACCCAGCTTGCCGACCTTTTCGACGTCAGTCGGGAAACGGCACGCAAATGGCTCAGCGACCTCGGCCTGCCCGAACTGGAGCGCCAGATCGACATGGCGACGCGGTTCGGCGTCAATTTCGAATGGCTGGCCACGGGCCGCGGCTCCCCGAACGGGGCGACGGGCGTGCGCGAAAGCCCCGCTCTGTACCGCGCCGATTCCCGCGAACAATTGCGATTGGTCGGCCTGGTCAGCCGCCTCCCGAAGGAGCGTCGCAAGGCCTTGCTGGTGATCATCGAAGCGCTGGCCGACGCCGAGTAACTCCGAAAAACCTCAATCGTCCGCGATGTCCATGCCGGGAAACAGCACCTCGGTGTAGCCGAACTTCGTAAAGTCGGTGATACGCGAGGGATACAAGCGCCCGATCAGGTGATCGCATTCGTGCTGCACCACGCGGGCGTGGAAACCCTCGGCCGTTCTGTCGATGGGCAGGCCCTTCGGGTCGATGCCCTGGTAGCGGATCAACGAATAGCGGTTCACCGCGCCTCGCAGGCCGGGAACCGACAGGCAACCCTCCCAGGCCTCTTCCATGTCCTGCGAGAGTGGCGTGATCACCGGATTGAGCAGGATGGTCTGCGGCACCGGCGGCGCGTCGGGGTAGCGCTCACTGCTGTCGAAACCGAAGATCACCAGTTGCAGGTCGACGCCGATCTGCGGCGCGGCGAGTCCGACGCCGCCCGCGTCGTACATGGTGTCGAACATGTCCTGGATGAGGGCATCGAGGTCGGCCGAGCCGATCATGCCGGCGGGTACGGGCGGCGCGATGCGCAGCAGGCGCTCGTCACCCATCTTGAGAATCTCGCGAATCATGGGTTTCCCTGGGGAGTGGGGATACCCGCAGCATGGCGCCGGAAGGCCCCGGGCTCAAGCCTTTTGGCCCGTCCCGGCACGCACGGTGCCCGGTGGCCATTCGACCAATGGCTAATACGCCAGAGGCCCCGTGGCGATTGACCCCCGGAGCGGGCAGGACGACCCTTGTCGCATCCGCAAGGGGAGCACGACATGCAAAGCGCCATTCCCAAACCCAGTCCCGCGGGGAAGATCCTGTGGACCGCCATCGCCATCATCGGCGCCTGGTGCCTCGGCGTCGTCGCCCTGCGGCGCGGCGAGCCCATCAACGCCATTTGGCTGGTCACCGCGTCGATGGCTGTCTTTCTCATCGGCTACCGGTTCTACAGCCGATTGATAGCCACCCGCTTGCTTCAGCTCGACCCGTCGCGTGCGACGCCCGCGGTCCTGCGCAACGATGGACTCGATTACGTACCCACCGATAAATGGGTGGTGTTCGGCCACCATTTCGCCGCCATCGCCGGCGCCGGCCCGCTGGTCGGACCCGTGCTCGCCGCGCAGATGGGCTATCTGCCCGGCACCCTCTGGATCCTGGTCGGCGTGGTTTTCGCCGGTGCCGTACAGGACTTCATGATCCTCGGCCTCTCGCTGCGGCGCGACGGCCGGTCGCTGGGCCACATGCTGCGCGAGGAACTGGGCGAAGTGCCCGGCGTCATCGCCATGGTGGGCGTGCTGGTACTGATGATGATCGTGCTGGCCGTGCTGGCACTGGTCGTGGTCAAGGCGCTGACGCACAGCCCCTGGGGTACCTTCACCGTCGCCGCGACGATCCCCATCGCGCTGCTGATGGGTCTTTACCTGCGCTATATCCGGCCGGGCCGCATCCTCGAGGTGTCCATCATCGGCCTCGTCCTGCTGCTCGCCTCGATCTGGTACGGCAAGACGGTCGCCGACACGCCGGCGCTGTCCGTCCTGTTCGACTTCGATGCGAAAGGCCTCGCCTGGCTGCTCATAGGCTACGGCTTCTTCGCTTCGGTGCTTCCGGTGTGGCTGTTGCTGGCGCCGCGCGACTACCTCTCGACCTTCCTGAAAATCGGCACCATCGTGCTGCTGGCCCTGGCGATCTTCCTCGCCGCGCCGACGCTGCAGATGCCCGCGGTCACGAAGTTCATCGACGGCACGGGCCCGGTCTTCTCGGGCAACCTCTTCCCGTTCCTGTTCATCACCATCGCCTGCGGCGCGGTCTCCGGCTGGCATTCGATCATCGCCTCCGGCACCACGCCGAAGCTGTTGGCCAACGAGGGCGAGGCACGCATCGTCGGCTACGGTGGCATGCTCATGGAGGCCTTCGTCGCCATCATGGCGCTCATCGCGGCGGCTTCGTTGCATCCGGGGGTGTACTTCGCCATGAATTCTCCCGGCGCCCTGGTCGGCACCACGGCGGAACAGGCCGCGCAGACGATCAGCACCTGGGGTTTCCTGGTCACGCCGGCCGAATTGACCGAGACGGCGAAGAACATCGGTGAAAGCACCATCCTCGGCCGTGCCGGTGGCGCGCCGACGCTCGCGGTGGGCATGGCGCAGCTGCTCCACGGGATCATGCCCGGCGAAGGCATGATGGCGCTCTGGTACCACTACGCGATCCTTTTCGAGGCCCTGTTCATCCTCACCACCGTGGATGCCGGTACGCGTGTGGGCCGCTTCATGATCCAGGAGCTGGCCGGCATGGCCTGGGCGCCGCTGAAGCAGACCGAATCGTGGCTCGGCAATGTCGTCGCCACGGTGATCTGCGTGGGCTTGTGGGGATACTTCCTCTACCAGGGCGCGGTCGATCCGCTCGGCGGCATCAACACGCTGTGGCCCTTGTTCGGCATCGCGAACCAGATGCTCGCGGCGATCGCGCTGATGCTCGCCACCGTGGTCACGGTGAAACTCAAGCGCGAGCGTTTCGTGCTGATACCCGCCGTGCCCGCCGCGTGGCTGGTGATCTGCACGCTGACCGCCGGCTGGCAGAAGATCTTCGACGACAAGATCAGCTTCACCGCGGCGGCCCAGAAGTACGCGGACGCGATGGCCAGCGGCAAGCTGCTCGCGCCGGCCAAGTCGATGGACGAAATGCAGCGGATCGTCACCAACAACCGCGTGGACATGGCGCTCACCGCCCTGTTCATGCTGCTGGTACTGACCATGCTGTTCTTCTCGCTCCGCGCCATCGCCCGCGCCTGGCGCGCGAACCATCCGACCGCGCACGAGGAACCTTACGTCGCGCTGTCCAGCGTGGCTCCCTGAGGAATACGCCATGAGCATCGATGCACCCACGGCACCGCGCTCGCTATGGAAGTGGGCGGTCCAGACCGCCCGCCTCTGCTGCGGCGTGCCCGATTACGACGTCTACGTGAAGCACCTCCGCGAGCATCATCCGGAGCGGACGGTGCCCAGCTATGGCGAATTCTTTCGTGAGCGGCAGGAAGCGAGGTACCGCGGTACGGGCGGGCGCTGCTGTTGACGGGCCGCTAGCCCCGGCGCCCCTTGCGCATGTTCGCGCGTGAGTCGGCGATCATCGAATGCATGGCCGCCGCGGCTTCGTTAGGGCGGCGGCGGCGAATCGCCTCGTACACGGCGCGGTGCTGCGGCAACGAGTACTTGAAGTTCTTCGCGGTACGCGCGGACATCACGAAGAACGTGGCCAGGGCCGTCTCGATCACGGCGAACAACGAACTCAACAACTCGTTGTTCGTCGCCGCGAGCACAGCCTCGTGGAAGCGGAGGTCGGCGTCGGCCCAGGCATCCAGGCCATCGGCCTCTTCCATGGCCTCCAGCGCCTCGGCGAGAGTGTCCAGCTGCGCCGGTGTGCGCCGGCGCGCCGCCGCCATCACCGCCGCGGGTTCGATGATCTCGCGCATTTCCACCAGCTTCTCGACGAAATCGTCGGTCGGCATCGCGGCGCAACGCCAGGCGAGTACGTCGCCATCGAGATGGTTCCAGTAGCGCGGGTCGCGCACGCGCATGCCGGTCTTCTGACGTGTCTCGATCAGGCCCTTCGAGGCCAGCACCTTCAGTGCCTCGCGCAACACCGTACGGCTGACCTCCATCTGCCCGGCCAGTTGCGACTCGCCCGGCAAGGCATCGCCTGGCTGCAACACGCCACCCACAATTGAGCCGCCGATATCCTCGATCACCTGCGCGTGCAGGTTACGCGCGCTTGCCGCCTTCAGTGCCATGGCCCCTTCCCGGTGTACTACCCGGCGGACATCGTAGCCGCACCCGGCGGCGCGGCGATGACGCGGCGCAGCTTGTCATTTGTCGGACTAATGTGGTTTCGTCGCCTGACTTTCTCGAAGGGAGTGGACGTGCGATGAAGTTCGTAACGAGCCTGGCCAGCGCGATCCTGCTGGCCACAACCACCGCCGCCGCGATGGCCGGTGAAGCAACGAAGGCATCGTTCGGCAGCACGCCGGACGGCACGGACGTGACGCTGGTCACACTCACCAACGGCCATGGCATGACGGCGAAGATCCTGTCGCTGGGCGCGGCGCTCTATGCGCTGGAGGTGCCCGACCGCCACGGCAAGCCCGGCGACATCGTGCTCGGCTATCCGGACATCAAGGGTACGTTCGCGAAACCGCAGTACTTCGGCGACACCGTGGGCCGCTACGCCAATCGCATCGCCAAGGGACGCTTCACCCTGGATGGAAAGCAGTACACGGTGCCGGTCAACGATGGCCCGAACTCGCTGCATGGCGGCAAGCTCGGCTTCGACAAGGTCGTGTGGACCGTCGACAAGGTGGAATCGGGCGCCCGGCCCAGCGTCACCCTCACCTACGTCAGCCCGGACGGCGACCAGGGCTATCCGGGGAAGCTCACCACGACAGCAACCTATTCGATCGACGACAAGAACGAACTGACCATCGAGTACACCGCGACGACCGACGCGCCGACCATCGTCAACATCACCAACCATGCCTACTGGAACCTCGCCGGCGAAGGTTCGGGGAGCGTCATGGACCAGAAGTTGATGATCGCCGCCGACGCCTACCTGCCGACCGATGCCACCGCCATCCCCACGGGCGAGGTACGCAACGTGGCCGGCAGCGACTTCGACTTCCGCAAGGCCAAGCCGATCGGCCGCGACATCCGCGATGCGAAGGAACAACAGCTGGTCTTCGGCCGCGGTTACGACCACAACTGGGTGGTTTCGCGGAAGGAGGCCGCGCAGCCGCGCGAGGTGGCGCGGGTCAGCGATCCCAAGAGTGGACGCGTGCTTTCCCTGTGGTCGGCGCAACCGGGCCTGCAGTTCTACTCGGGCAATTTCCTCGACGCGACCACGTCGGGCAAGTCAGGCGGGGTCTATCGCCAGGGCGACGCCTTCGCGCTGGAGCCACAGCTCTATCCCGATACGCCGAACCGTCCGGAATTCGGCTCGGCGCGGCTCGAACCGGGGAAGACCTACCGGAACCTCATGATCTACAAGTTCTCGGTGGACAAGGCCGCGAAGTGACCCCGCGATCCGCTCACACTTCGTGATGCAGGGCTTCCGCCGGTTTCTTCCGGCGGAAGCGCGGCGCCAGTTCCACCATGTACATGGCGGCCAGTACGAGGGCGCCGCCGCCGAGCATGCGCGTGGTGAGCGCATCGACCCCCAGCAGCACCGCGAAGCCGGCCGCGAACACGGGCTCGGTCGTCATCACGATCGCCGCCCGCGTGGCCGGCATGTGTGCCTGTGCCCATGTCTGCACGAGCATGGCCAACGCACCCGCGACCAGCGCCATGTAAAGCACCGCGATCCACGCGCTGGCGTCGGGCGGCATGGCGGGCCCACCGTGAGGCAACGTGATCGCGAGACAAACCGTGGCGATGCCGGCCATCTGGATCGCCGACATGCCGAACGCGTCGCCCGGCTTCGACCAATGGCCCAGGCCGACGATGTGCAGGGCGTAAAGCGCCGCGGAGGCCAGCGTGAGCAAGACGCCGATGTCCACAGCGAAACCGTTCAGCGCCAGCACGCCGAGGCCCACGGTCGCGAGCGCTACGGCGGCCCAGGTGCTCAGGGGCATGCGCTGGCGAAAGATGACCAGGGCGAGGATCGGGGTGATCACGACATACATGCCGGTGACGAATCCACTGACGCTGGGCGACGTGCGCGCCAGTCCTTCGGTCTGCAACCATTGCGCGACGCCGTAGAGCAGGCCCAGGCCGAAGCCACGCAGGCACTGCTCGCGACCGAGCCGCCTCAGCGGCAGCGCGAACAGCAACAACATGGTCACCGCGGCGATGACGAATCGCACCGCGAGGAAGTCCGTCACGGACATCCGCCCGACGACGTCCTTGATGAGGACGAACGTGGAACCCCAGATCGCCGTCACCGCCAGCAGGCCGAGGGTGGCGAGGCCACCGCCACGCGCCGTCCCGCTCACCGGCGCTTCCGCAGGAGCTGGCCGGGAATCTTCAGGAGGAAGTGGGCGCGGATGCCCAGCCATACGGCGGCGCGCACGAGCGGGTTACGCGCGGCCGGGTCGTGACGGCGGAACCACAGGTACATGCTGCGATGCTTGTGCCGGGAGACGAAGACGGGCCGGTGCCGGCTCGAACCACCCTTGCCATGCAACACGCGGACGTCGCCGGCGAGCAGCACCTTGTAACCGGCATCGCGGGCGCGGCGGCAGAGGTCCATGTCCTCGCAGTGCAGGAAAAAGGTTTCGTCGAACCCATTCAGGCGCTCGAACACCTGGCGCGGCATGAGGATGATCGCGCCCGAAACGATCTCGACCTCCTCGGCACCGTCCGGCCATGGCCCGGCGATGTCGATGCCCGTGTCGCCGCCTCGCCCCAGCTTCGTGGCGAGTGAACGGCGCAGCAAGGGGTCGCGCCGCCGCGAGGCAGGATCGGGCCGGCCTTCGCTATCGCATACGACCGCGCCCACGATGCCCGTATGGACGTCGACATGCGCGGCCATGCGCGCGATCGTGTCCGGCGCGACGAGGCAATCCGGATTGAGGACGAGCAGGTGGTCGCCACGCGCCTGCGCGGCGCCACGATTCACGGCGGGCCCGAAGCCGAGGTTCGTCCGGGTTGTAGATCACCCGCACCCGCTCGTCGCCGGCGTACGCTCGATCGAGCGATTCGGGCACGCCGTCGGTGGACCCGTTGTCGACGAGTATCACCTCGACCGGCACGCCGCTGGCGAGCGCGTGCTCGACACACTCGCGCGTGAACGGGCCGCTATCCGCGAGCACGATGACGATGCTGGTCAGGCTGGGGCGGTTCACCGGTCGACCCCTGGCCTCAGCCCACCCATACCCGGGCGTTGCGGAACATCCGCATCCACGGCGAATCCTCGCCCCACTGCTCCGGATGCCAGCTGAGTTGGGTGCTACGGAACACGCGCTCGGGGTGCGGCATCATGATGGTGATGCGGCCGTCGCCCGCGGTGAACGCGGCCAGGCCACCCGGGGAGCCGTTCGGATTGAGCGGGTAGCTTTCGGTGGGTTTGCCGCGGTTGTCGACGAAGCGCGCCGCGGCATGACTCTTGGACGGGCTGCACACGTTGGGGAAGTGCACGCGGCCTTCGCCGTGCGCGACCGCGACAGGAATGCGTGCGCCGGCCATGCCGCGGAAGAAGATGCTGCCCGAGTCGAGGATTTCCAGCGTGGCGACGCGCGCCTCGTATTGCTCCGACTGGTTTCGCAGGAACTGCGGCCAATGCTTCGCGTCGGGGATGATGTCCTTTAGGCCGGACATCATCTGGCAGCCGTTGCAGACACCGAGGGCGAAGCGGGAGCCGTCTTCGAAGAAGCGCGCGAACTGTTCGCGCAAGGCATCGTTGTAGAGGATGGACGTGGCCCAGCCACGTCCGGCGCCGAGCACGTCTCCGTAGGAGAATCCGCCGCACGCGGCCAGGCCGACGAAGTCCTTGAGGTGGTGGCGGCCGCTGGCGAGGTCCGTCATATGGACGTCCACGGCGTCGAAACCGGCACGGCTGAACGCCGCGGCCATTTCCACCTGGCCATTGACGCCCTGCTCGCGCAGGATCGCCACGCGCGGGCGAACACCCGTCGCGATGTACGGAGCGGCGACGTCATCGGCCGGGTCGAACACCAGCTTCGGCGTGATACCCGGATCGGCGTCGTCGAGCCGCCACTCGTTTTCCTGGTCCGCGCTGTGCGGGTTGTCGCGCAGGCGCTGCATCGCGTAGCTGGTCTCGTTCCACGCACGGAAGAGCTCGGTCCAGTTCCACTTAAACGCCGGCTCGCCGTTGAGGTGCAGCTTGATGCCGAGCTTGTCCTTGGGCCGGCCCACGTTGTGGGTCATGCCGGCGAGGTTGTGCTTGACCAGCAACTGTTCGAAGGCCTCGCGGTTGGCCGAGGCCACCTGCACCACGGCACCGAGTTCCTCGTTGAACAGCGCGCGCAGCGTGGCGTCGGCCCAACCGTCCAGGCGCAGTTCGAGGCCGCAATGCCCGGCGAAGGCCATTTCCAGCAGCGTCACGATGGCACCGCCGTCCGAACGGTCGTGGTAGGCCAGCAACAGGCCGGCCTGGTTGGCTTCCTGGATCAGTTCGAACATCGCACGCAGGCGCTTCGGATCGTCGAGATCCGGCGGCACGCCGCCACCCCGGTTGAACACCTGGGTGAGCGCCGAGCCGCCGAGGCGGTCGCGCCCCGCGCCGAGGTCGATCAGCCACAGGTCGGTGTCGCCACGATCGAGTTTCAGTTGCGGCGTGAGCGTGCGCCGCACGTCGTCGACGCGGGCGAAGCCCGTGATCACCAGGGACACCGGCGAGACGGTTTTCTGTGCCTTGCCGTTGCCGTCCGTCCAGACGGTCTGCATGGAGAGCGAATCCTTGCCCACCGGAATGGAGATATCGAGCGACGGGCACAGCTCCATGCCGACGGCCTTCACGGCGTCGAACAGGGCGGCATCCTCACCCGGATGGTTCACGGCGGCCATCCAGTTCGCGGACAGGCGCACTTCGTCCATCTTGATGGAAGCGGCGGCGAGGTTGGTGATCGCCTCGCCCACGGCCATGCGCGCGGCATCGGCACTGGACAGCAGCGCCACGGGCGCACGCTCGGCCATGGCCATGGCTTCGCCGGTATAACCTTCGAAGTCGGTCATGGTCACCGCGACGTCGGCGACCGGCACCTGCCACGGGCCGACCATCGGGTCGCGTGCGTTCAGGCCACCCACGGTGCGGTCGCCGATGGTGATCAGGAAGCTCTTGCTACCCACGGCCGGCAGGCGCAGGACGCGCATCAGCGCCTCGTCCATGCCGATGCCGGTCAGGTCGGCGACGAGGTCGACCCGCGGCTTCACGCGCACCGCGTCGCGATGCATGCGCGGCGGCTTGCCGAACAGGACATCCATGCGCAGGTCGATCACGTCGATGTCGCGACGCGTGTCGCGCACGATGAGGCGAGCCTCTTCCGTCGCTTCGCCGACGACGGCGAACGGACAGCGTTCGCGGGCGCAGAAGGCCTCGAACAGCTCGATGTCCTCGACGCCGATGGCGAGCACGTAGCGTTCCTGCGACTCGTTGCTCCACACCTGCATCGGCGAGAGGGTCGGATCGTCGCAAGGCAGCTTCGACAGGTCGATCACACCACCGACGCCGGCATCGTTGAGGATCTCAGGGATGGCGTTGGACACACCACCCGCGCCCACGTCGTGGATGCTCACGATGGGGTTGCGGTCACCGCGCGCCCAGCAGGCATCGATCACCTGCTGGCAACGGCGCTCCATCTCGGCGTTGTCGCGCTGCACGGAAGCGAAATCGAGTTCGGCGCTCGAGGTGCCGGACGCCACCGAAGACGCGGCACCGCCACCGAGGCCGATGAGCATGGCCGGCCCGCCGAGCACGATCACCTTGTCGCCCGGACGAACCTTGCGCTTCTGCACGTGGTCGGGGCGGATCGCGGCGAGGCCGCCGGCGATCATGATCGGCTTGTCGTATCCACGGCGCACACCCTTCTCGCCGGTTTCCTGCTCGAAGGTACGGAAGTAACCGCCGAGGGCGGGACGGCCGAATTCGTTGTTGAAGGCGGCGGCGCCGAGCGGGCCGTCACGCATGATCTCGAATGCGGAGGCCATGCGCGGCGGCAGCGGACGGTCCTTCTCCCACGGACGCGGCAGCCCCGGGATACGCAGGTGCGATACGGAGAAACCGGTGAGGCCGGCCTTCGGCTTGCCGCCGCGGCCGGTCGCGCCCTCGTCGCGGATCTCACCGCCGGCGCCGGTGGCGGCGCCCGGCCACGGCGCGATGGCCGTGGGATGGTTATGCGTCTCGACCTTGATGGCGTAGGGAGCGGCCTCGGCCACGGTACGGAACACGCCGTCTTCCGGGCTCACGAACAGGCGATGGCCCTCGTAGCCTTCGATCACGGCGGCGTTGTCGTGGTACGCGGACAACGTATGCGCCGGCGACTTCTGGTGCGTGTTCTTGATCATGCCGAACAGCGACGATTCCTGCGTCGCGCCGTCCAGTGTCCAGGTGGCGTTGAACACCTTGTGCCGGCAGTGCTCGGAGTTCGCCTGCGCGAACATCATCAGCTCGGCGTCGGTCGGCGCGCGTCCCATTTCGGCGTAGCGGTCCGCGAGGTAGTCGATCTCGTCGTCGGCA
Source organism: Luteibacter sp. W1I16 (assembly GCF_050434905.1). Classification (NCBI taxonomy): domain Bacteria; kingdom Pseudomonadati; phylum Pseudomonadota; class Gammaproteobacteria; order Lysobacterales; family Rhodanobacteraceae; genus Luteibacter; species Luteibacter sp. W1I16. The sequence goes on along the minus strand of NZ_JBNDJJ010000001.1, from coordinate 3,141,986 downwards.
AGCGCCAGGCCCAGCTCCTTGTTGGCGGCGGAGAGCGCGGCACGTGCGTCTCCGCCCAGGTCCACGCGGCCGAGCGGGCCCGGCTCGCCGGCAAGGAACAAGCCAGAGGCCTGGCTCAGCTGATCCAGCGGCGATTGCACCATCGGGTCGCAGAACGCGGCCATCACGGCGGCGTAGGCCGGCGTGCCGGCCTCGGGCATGCCGCTGACCCGCCACGCGGTGCCGCGCTCCACGCGGCGCACGTCGAATCCCGCGCCGTGGAGGATGTCGGTGGCCTTGCTCGACCAGGGCGAGATCGTGCCCAGTCGCGGCACCACCCAGAACGTGGCCTCATCGGGCGCGGTGTTCTTCGCTTCCAGGACGGCGAGCAGGCGCGCGCGCGTGCCGCCTTCCGGCGGCACGTCGGCGTCGACGAAGTAAGTGAACCAGGCGGCCTGCACCCGCGTCCCGTGATGCAGGGCATCCAGGTGGGCGTTCAGTCGTTCTAGGCGAAAAGGCGAGAGGGCGCTCTGCCCGTCGAGTGCGATCATGCGGGGGGAATAGGCGCAGCAGGAAAACGCCTATTCTACATGATGTTGCGCGGCAACATTGGGATGCCCCGGGGCCGGGGCACCGTGATTGGCCGCCGCGGTCAGCCGCCGCGGCGGGCAGCGCTTCCCGGCGGGGCGCTGAGCGCCTGCAGCAACTGGGCCGGAGTGACGTAGCCACCGACCACGTCGCCGTTCTCGGTGACGATGGTGGGAGTGCCGTTCACGCCCAGGCGCTCGCCGAGTTCGAACTCGTCCTTCACCGGATTGGCGCAACTGGCCGCCTTCGGCGTGGCGCCCTTCATCGCCTCGTTGAAGGCATTCTTGCGATCGGCGCTGCACCACACCGACACGGCCTTGGTATACGAGGGCGTGTCGTTGCCGGCGGTGGTCTTGACGCCTTCCCGCGGCCAGAACACGTACTCGACGGCGATGCCCTGCTTGTTGAACTCGTCGATATGGGCGTGAAGCTGACGGCAGAAACCGCAATCCACGTCCGTGAACACCGTGACCGTGTGCTTCGGGTTCGCCGGCGCGTACACCAGTCGCTGCGAGGCCGGCAGCTTGGCCAGTTCGGCCTTGCGCAGGCCCGCCCAGCTGGCCGCGCTGAGATCGGTCTTGGCCTTCAGGTCGATGAGGTTGCCGTTGATCATGTAACGGCCGTCGGCGGTCACGTAGACCATGCGGCCGGAGGCGATCACCTGGTAGAAGCCCGGCATCGGCGCGGGGGCGATGCTGTCGACCTTGATGCCGGGCCCGAGGGCCTCGACCGCGTCGCGGGCGGCCTTTTCGTCATCGGCCGCGCAAGCCGTCATGGCGAATGCGCCGGCCAGGAGCGCCGGCAGGATTTTCTTCAACATCGGTTACGACTCCATCGGTGACCGGGGGAAACACGGGAACGTCTTGGATCGCGATCCGCGCATTCGGTTCCCCCGATTGTGGCACGGCTCAGCCGCGCGGGTGGTGTTGGGCGTGAAGCCGCTTCAGGCCTTCCTTCGCCACCAGGGTGTAGATCTGCGTGGTGCTGAGCGCACTGTGGCCCAGCAGCATCTGCAAGGCGCGCAGATCGGCGCCGTGGTTCAGCAGGTGGGTCGCGAACGAATGGCGCAGCACATGCGGCGAGACGCGCTTGGCCGGTATGCCTACCTGCATGGCGTAACGCTTTACCAGCGTCCAGAACATCTGCCGGCTCATCGCGTCGCCACGGCGGGAGAGGAACAGCGCCGTCGGCTGACCGTGGCCCTTGGCCAGCGCCGGCCGGGCTTCGCGCAGGTAGGTTTCCACGTGTGCCAGCGCCTCTTCGCCCACGGGGACGAGGCGGTCCTTGCCACCCTTGCCGGTGACACGAAGCACACCCTGGCGTGGGTTCAGGCCGGACAACGGCAGGTCCACCAGTTCCGATACGCGCAAGCCCGAGGAGTACATCAATTCGAGCATCGCGCGGTCACGCAAGCCAAGAGGCGTGGTGAGGTCCGGAGCGACGATCAACGCCTCGATCTCCCGCTCGGCGAGCGCCTTGGGCAGGCTGCGTGGCATCCGCGGACGTTGCATCAGCAGCGTCGGGTCGTCGCGCTTGCCTTCGTCGCGCGCGAGCTGCGCGTAGAAACGCCGGAACGCCGACTGACGCCGGGCCATGCTGCGCACGGAAACGGGCTGGCTGCCGTGGTATGCGGAAATGTCCTCGCGCGTGGCGTTCGCCAGCGTGCGGCCGCGCGTGCCCAGCCAGCGCGCCAGTTGCTGGAGGTCGCGCCGATAGGCTTCCAGCGTGCGGTCGGCGAGACCATCCTCCGCCCACACGCGTTCGATGAAGCGCTCGATCAGACGGACGTCATCGGCGGCGGGTTCGGCGGAACGGGGGCTATCGACGAGGGACATGCGGGCACATCGGCAAGAGACGCCCGCATGGTCTCACGGCCGCCCTTTGTTGCGACAATGGGCGCCTGACAGCCCGGGGACACCATGACCGATGCATCGATAGCGCCCGCGTGGCGCCGTTTCACCGCCATCGTCTACGACGCGCTCGCCGTCGTGGCCATCGTGATGGTGGTGGGCCTTCTGGCCCAATTCGCGACCGGCGGGCATCTCGTCGACACCACGGGCCACCTGCTCGCATGGTGGTACCAGCCCTTGCAGGGCCTCGTCGTCGGCGCCTATTACCTTGCGTCGTGGATGCGTGGCGGGCAGACGCTCGGCATGCGTCCGTGGCGGATCCGCGTGACCGATCATCGAGGTCAGGCCGTGACCTGGAAGCGAGGGCTGGCGCGTCTCGTCGTCGCTTCCTTGCCATTGACGCTGCTGACGATCTACCCGCTGGTCTCGCTGAAGGCGGCCCTGCTGGCACCGCTCGCGGGCTGGGCCGTCCTGCTGCTTCCCGCCCTCTTCGATCGCCGCCGGCGCGCGATCCACGACATGGTCGCGGGCACGGAAATCCGAAACCTGCCTACTTGAACTGATCGGCGGCGGGGACCCACGAACCGGAGGTGGGTGACGGGGCCGGCACGTTGATCTTGATGGACGCCTCGCACCCGGGCGGCAACGGCCCTCCGGTGATACGCGCGGTGGTGCAAAGCGCGGTGTTGTCCAATGCCATCGGGGCCGCGGCCACGGTCGAGCTATTGGCGGGTGGCAGGTTTTCGGCCAGCGGTTTCGCCGGCGCCATGGTCTGGTTCTTCACCAGCTGGTCCGCGTTGGCCGGTTTCGGTGGTGGATCGCCGCTGCAACCGAGGGTAAACAGTGACAGCGCTTTCATCGTGCCGCCCGCGTTACCCGGTCCGGCGACGCAGTCGATGCGGATGCCGCGCGGCAGCGTGATCGTGCGCCGTACCGTCGCCGCCTCGACGCCCTGGCGAATCGCCGTGTCCACCGACGATTCGCCCTTCGGCGTCCACGCCCCCTCGAAGCGGGTGGCCTTGTAGTCGATGTGCACGCGGGCGCCGGACTGGGGTTCGAGCTTTCCACGTGGCTTGAGTTCCACGTACGCACCGACCTGGCCGGTCTTGTCGCCCTGCCCGCCGGCGACACCGTCGTCGCGCTGGGACGTGCCGTTGGCGCCGGTGAGCCGCGTGCCCTCATCCACGCCCTGCGTGGCACCTGGCTTGCCGCTGTCGGCGGTGGCACCCGGCGTGTTCGAACCGGATTCGCCCGCCGTGGTCTGGCCGGGGACGAAAGCTTGTGCGGGCGCGCTGTCTCCCGTCCTGGCCGTCCGTTCGCTGGCCGCCTTGCCGTCTTCCGCTTGCGTCCTGGCGGTGGACTCGCCCGCGGCATTATCGCCGGGCGCCTGACCCGGAGGCGCAGGCGCGGTGTCCACCCCGGCCACTGGCCGTTGCAGTTCCGCCGGCGCGACCGCCGGTGCCTGCACGGCAGGCTTGTCGGTACTGGCGACCGGTGCGGAAACGGTCGGCTTCGCCGTGACGTCCGGCAAGGGGACGGCGTCCAGTTCGGCGGTGGCCTCGACAGCAGGTGCGCGGACCGTTTCGACGGCCACCTTCGGCGGGACGGGACGGGCATCCATCGTGAGGTCGGGCTTCGGCGCCGCCGGTTCCGGGGACACGTCGGGGAGCGGCGTGTCTTGTGGCGTCGGCGGTGCGGACGACTCCTCGACCTCCGGCCGCGGTACCGTCGCGAGCGTCACCGCGGTGGTCGGCACGGGCGCGGTGTGCTCCGAGGTGATCGTGGGCGGTGTCGGCGTGACCGCCATCTGCGCGGCGGGCGTCTCGGGAATGGCCAGCGATGCCGGCGGCGGCATCGGTGCGAGGCCCTCGGCCTGTGCCTTGCGTACCGGCTCCGGCTGGAAACGTGGCGGGACGACCTGTGGCCGGGGCGTATCGACGGCCAGATCGGGCGGCGCCTGCGCGGGCACGGGTACCTTTTGGAGTTCGGGCTGCGCCGGCGGCGCCTTCGGCTGGGTCAGCGGCCGCTCGATCGTCGCCGCCACGCTCGGCGGCGGCGCGCTGAGTTTCACGTCGGGCCTTGCCTGCGGCGGCGGAGGCGCCACGGGCACGGCGATGGCGGGGAGCGCCTTCGTCGTCGAAGCGACCGACGCGGCGTGCGAACCGCTCGATGCCCGGCTGGCCTTGGATCGCGAGGTGGACCAGCGCGTCTTCACCACCGGTGCCTTCGACGGCGTGCCGCGCACGGGCGGCAGCGGCGGTGGTGGCTTGTCGATCAGCCGCACCTGCAAGGCGTGGGTTTCCTCCGGCTCCGGCGGCGGTGGCAAGAGCTCGTAGGCGGGGCCGAGGATCATGCCGAACAGGAACATCAGGTGGACGAGGATCGTGCCCACCCAGCCGCCGACGCGAAGAAGCCGGTCGCGTGGCCTTTGACGCAAGCGCCGCCGGTAGACGAGCGCGTTCATGGCCGCCTCGCGGGGCGAGACGGGCAAGGAGTTCACGGCGATCTGGCGATCGCTGTCCGGCAGGAAATGCTTCGGCATGGACCGCTAGTGTCCATGCTGCGTTACAAAGGCACAATCGCCGCCTTCGCGCCGCTCACTTGCCGAAGCGGCGTTCGCGCTCGGCGTTCTCCTGGTCCATCGCCTTGATCGGAATATCCGTGGCGCAGCCCTGCGGCAGCGGCTTGTCGGCGCGGAACGCGGCGATGCATTCGGCTTCCGTCGGCGGTACCGGCTGGTCGGGAAGGTCTTTCGCGGCGGGATTGGCCGGTGCCATGTTCAGACGCACGTCGCCATCCTTCTTGGACGCCTTCGACGGGTCTTCGCCGCCACAGCCCACGGGAAGCACGAAAAACACGGTGGCGCACTTGATCCGCGTGCCGTGCCCGAGGTCGATCGTCTTCTTCACCGTGGTGGATTCGATGGCCCGGCGCAGGCCCTGGTTGAGCACGTTCTCGTCGCGCGGCGCCCAGTCCTTCTCGAAACGGGTTTCCTTGTAGGTCACCGTGGTCTTGTGCGACATGATCGCGCTGTCGTCGGTCGGCTTGCGCGCGACGAAATCCGCCTGGGTAGTGGTGCCCGGACCCTGCTGCTTCGGCACGTTGATGGAGCCATCGGCGTTGAAAAGGGCCGGCGCGGGCGCCGGCGCGGCGGCAGGCACCGGCGCGTTGTCCGCGGGCGGCTCCTGGGGCCGGGGCTCTTTCCGCCGCGGTGGTTCCGGCCGGGTCGCCTCCGGCGACCGGACCTTCGGCGGCGGCTCCGTGACCGGTGGTGGTGGCGGTACGTCGGCCACCGGCGGCGCGGGCCGGGCGGGCTCGATGAAGCGCACCTCGAGCACGTCGTCTCGATCGACCGGCGGCACGAACCCCGTGGGCAGCCTTGGCTGCATCTCGTAGCGCACCACCATCACGATGAACACATGCAGGACCAGCGCGACAGCCATCGCCAGCACGCGCCTCGCCCGGTCGCGCGGCGGCGGCCGCTTGCCGATGGCGTGCAGTGCCGACAGCGTCGCGGCGTCGATCGGCTGCAGCCCACGCGGACGCGCGGCATCCTCCGGCTCCAGCCGGTGGGGTTCGAGGAATGGCGGTGGCGCCTTGCCGGGATATTGCACGCGTGCGAGGGTCCCTTTGGCCTCGTGGGAAAGTCGGACAGCTTAGCGGCGATCCGCTAAACGGAGCGTAAGGCCTGGCCCTCAGACCGTCGGCACGACGGAAGATTCCCCGCGCCACTTGATTCCGGCGCGAGGAAGGAGAAGGCTTGAGTGCGGGTTTCACCCGCATCCAACACACCGAAGGAGGGACGCATCGTGTCGCCATCCACGGAACACATCCGCAGCCTCGCCCTTGCCGGCCACGCCGGAGCCGGCAAGACCACCCTGTTCGAAGCGATGCTTCACGCCGGCGGCGCGCTGACCGCGACGGGCAGCGTCGAACGAGGCAACACCGTTTCCGATACCGATCCGATGGAAAAGACGCGCGGTCATTCGATCGACGCCTCGATCGCCTCCATCGAACGCAACGGCTTTCGCATCCATCTCATCGACACGCCCGGCTATGCCGACTTCCGCGGACCCGCCCTGGCCGCGCTCGCCGCCGCCGACACCGTCGCGATCGTGGTCAACGCGGCGAATGGCATCGAACACGGCACGCGCTCGATGATGGCGCAGGCGAAACAGCGCGGCGTCGCCCGCCTCGTCGTCGTCAACCGCATCGACGCGGAGGGCGTGGATCTCGCGGCGCTCGTGGATGAACTTCGCGAAGAATTCGGCAACGAATGCCTACCGCTCAACCTTCCCGCGTCGAGGGGCCACTCCGTCCGCGACGCCTTCTTCCAGACCGCGGGCGATACCGATTTCTCCTCGCCGGGGGAAGCGCACCAGCGGATCATCGACCAGGTGGTCGAGATCGACGACGAGGTGATGGAACACTACCTGGAGGCGGGCGAGTCGGCCTTGTCGGCGGCGGAAATCCGCGGCGCGCTCGAGCACTGCCTGCGCGACGGCCATCTCGTGCCCGTCGTGTTCACCAGCGCGCGCGACGGCGTGGGCGTCGTCGAACTGCTCGATCTCATCGAGCGGATCCTGCCCTGCCCCAGCGAAACCAATCCGCCCCCGTTTCTCGACACGGACGGCAAGCCCTTCGACGTCACCGCCGACGCCGCGCGTCATGTCATCGCCGACGTGTTCAAGATCGTCAACGACCCGTTCGTCGGCAAGCTCGGCGTCTTCCGCGTCTGGCAAGGCACCGTGCGCAAGGATTCGTCGCTGTTCGTCGACGACGGCCGCAAGCCGTTCAAGGTGGCCCACCTGTTCCGCTTGAAAGGCCGCGAACACATCGAGGTGGACGAGGCGTTGCCGGGTGACATCGCCGCGGTGGCGAAGATCGAGGACATCCATTTCGATGCCGTGTTGCACGATGCCGCCGACGAAGGACGCATCCATCTGGAACCCGCCGCGTATCCCGCGCCGATGTATGGACTGGCGGTCGAACCGGCGCACAAGGGGCAGGAACAGAAGCTCTCGCAAGCCCTGGGGAAACTCGCGGAAGAAGATCCATGCTTCCGCGTGGAGCATCACAAGGAGCTCAATGAGACCGTGGTGCGGGGGCTTTCCGACCTGCACCTGAAACTCATGCTCGAAAGGATGAAGGCGCGCTACGACGTGGACGTGATCACGCATCCGCCGCGCATCGCCTACCGGGAGACGGTCGGCGCGGCAGCCGAAGGTCACCACCGCCATAAGAAACAGACCGGCGGCGCTGGCCAGTTCGGCGAGGTGTTCCTGCGCGTGGAACCGCTGGACCGTGGCGAGGGATTCGTGTTCGACGACCAGACCAAGGGAGGCGTGATCCCCGGCCAGTTCATGCCTGCGATCGAGAAAGGCGTACGCCAGGCGCTGGAACAGGGCGCGATCGCGGGCTATCCGATCCAGGACGTGCGCGTGGTCGTCTACGACGGCAAGCACCATCCCGTGGATTCCAAGGAGGTGGCGTTCATCAGCGCGGGCCGCAAGGCGTTCCTGGACGCCGTGTCGCGGGCACGTCCGCTCGTGCTGGAGCCGCTGGTGGACCTGGAGGTGTCGATTCCCGACCACTACGTGGGCGACGTGACCGGTGGGCTGGCGTCGCGACGCGCGCAGATCATGGGTACCGATTCGCTACGCGGCAGCGAAACCCTCATCAAGGCGCGCGTGCCGCTGGCGGAACTCATCGACTATCCGACCCAGCTCAAGGCGATGACCGGCGGCCAGGGGCGCTATGCGATGGCTTTCAGTCACTACGACACCGTTCCGCCGGGCGTGCAGAAGAAGCTGGCCGAGGCGTGGAAGCCGAGGGTGGAGGAGGACTGAGTCTGGCGTGGTGGGGACTGGGGCTGGTGTGATGAGGACTGGGGCTGGTTGGGCTTGAGGCGGGTTGAATCGCCGACAGGGTCGGCTCCCACCAAAGCATTCGGCTCCCACCAAAGCATTCGGCTCCCACCAAAGCATTCGGCTCCCACCAGGGTTCCGCAGATCTGGTGGGAGCAGGTTTCGCTGACCTGGTGGGAGCCGACCCTGTCGGCGATCGGCCGGCAGGCCGCAGGGAATCCGGCAGCCCCCAGGCCGCAAAACCGTCACGCCGTCTTGCGCTTCGGCTTCAACATGGTGCCGATGCACCTGGCCGAGCCGCAGCGGCAGGCCCACACCTTCTTCAGCCGCGCGGTGTGCGGCATGTCGAGCGTGATGCCGTAGTCATAGGTGAGTTCCTCACCCGGCGCGATATCGCGAATGGCCTCGATCAGCACGCGGTCGTTCTTGGACGGCTTGCCTTCCACCGCTTCCTCGATCAGCGCCTGGCAATTCGGATCACAGCTGTGGTTGATCCAGCGCGCGGTATTGCCATGGCTGTTGCCGTCGACGATGAAGCGCTCGTTGAGGGTGAACAGGAACGTGTGCCCGGTTTCACCGCCGTCGCCGTAACGCTTATCGGCCTGCGCGTGGGTGATGCGATCGCCCTTGTATTCGATGATCTCTTCGCCGGCCTTGATCGGGGCCGTGGCGAAAACACCGTTTCCGTGGATGGGCGAACGTCGTGCGGCGATGCGTCGGGTCATGGGGAAATCGAAGTCTCGGAGATAATCGCTGATGATGCCTGCTCGCCACCCGCTTGGGAACCGCGTTTGAAACGCACGGCTCGCGCGCATGGGGCGCGCGGCGCTACCATCGAACAAGTGTTCGACTCCCCTTGCCGGAAGCCCAGGGAATGACCTCGATCGTCCGCCATCCTCTCGTCCGTTCCACCTTGCTCGCCGCCGTGGCCCTGCTGGCCGCCTGCGGGCCCGCGAAGAAAAGCGTCTTTCCCCCGTCGGTCACCTTGCAGGAGGTGACGGCTAAGCCTGGCGGGGTGTGGCACATGACCTTGCGCATCCGCAACAACAGTTACGGCGGCATGTCGTTCGAGACCTTCCAGGGCACATTGCGGGTCGGCGAACTCGGCGGCGTGCTGCTCGACGCGAAGATCGACCAGGATATCCCCTCGTTCGCCGCGGACGTCGCGACGATCGACTTGTTGCCCACGGCCGAGATGTCGAAAGCCCTGGCCGAGCTGGCCGCCAAGGGCAGTGCCGGTGCCCTTCCCTACAGCATCGATGGCCGGGTCAATGCCACTCCGGAGAAGGAAGACGCTTCGCGATCCTTCCCCGTCCACGGCAAGAACTGGCTCTCGCCCGTGCCCGGCATCCCAGATACCTACCGCTCGCCCTGACCCAGGATCCTCCGCATGACGATTTACAAAGCCCCCCTCGACGACATGCGCTTCGCGCTCTACGACGTGCTCGGTGCGGAAGCCGTCCTCGCCCGGCTCGAAGGCGGCGAAGGGCATACGCGCGACCTGTTCGACGCGGTGCTCGATGAAGCGGCCCGCTTCAACGAACAGGTCCTCGCGCCACTGAACGCGACGGGCGACGAGGAAGGCTGCCACTTCGACAAGGCGACTCGTTCGGTCACCACGCCGAAGGGCTTCAAGGAAGCCTACCGGCAGTACGCGGAGGGCGGCTGGGCCGGCCTCACCGCGCACGAAAAGTTCGGCGGCCAGGCCTTGCCAGCGGTGCTCGGCACCCTGACCAAGGAAATGATCGACTCGGCGAACCTCGCCTGGGGCATCTATCCGCTGCTTTCCCACGGCGCCACCAGCGCGCTGGAACACCACGGCGACGAATGGCAGCAGGAGGTCTTCCTCAAGCCCCTCGTGGACGGCCGCTGGACCGGCACCATGTGCCTCACCGAACCACAGGCGGGGTCGGACCTCGGCCTGCTGAAGACGCGCGCCGAACCGAACGCCGACGGAAGCTATCGCGTCACCGGCACCAAGATATTCATCAGCGCCGGCGAGCATGACTTCGCGGAGAACATCATCCACCTGGTACTCGCGCGACTGCCCGGGGCGCCCGAGGGCAGCCGCGGCATCTCGATGCTGGTGGTGCCGAAGTTCAAGGTGAACAAGGATGGCTCGATGGGCGAGCGCAATGCCGTCGCCGCCGGTGCCATCGAGCACAAGATGGGCATCAGGGGTTCGGCCACCTGCGTCATGAATTTCGACGATGCCGAGGGTTGGCTGGTCGGTCCGGCGCACAAAGGCCTCGTGGCGATGTTCACCATGATGAATGCGGCGCGCCTGGCCGTGGGCATCCAGGGCCTGGGCCTGGCGGAACGCGCGCTGCAGAACAGCCTCGCCTACGCGCGCGACCGCCTGCAGATGCGCGCGTTGTCGGGCCCGAAGCTGCCGGAGAAGCCGGCCGATCCGTTGACCGCGCATCCGGACGTGCGCCGCATGCTGCTGACCCAGCGCGCCTTCGTCGAAGCCGGCCGCGTACTCGCCACCTACGCGGCGTTGCAGAGCGACATCGAGGCGCGCGATGCCGATCCGCAAGCACGCAAGACGGCGGGCGAGTTGCTGTCCTTCCTCATCCCCATCGCCAAGGGCCTGCTTACGGAGGCGGCCCAGGAATGCACGAAGGAAGCGCTGCAGATCTTCGGTGGCCACGGCTACATCGCGGAACACGGCATGGAGCAGTTCGTCCGTGACGCCCGCATCATCACGCTCTACGAGGGCACCACGCAGATCCAGGCGCTCGACCTGCTCGGCCGGAAGATCATGCAATTGCAGGGCGCGGGGCTGAAGCATTTCCTCGGCGAGATCTCCGCGTTCTGCCAGGCCAACCAGGCCAACGACAGCGTCAAGGCCTTCGTCGGCCCATTGGCCGTGGCGGCCAAGGCATGGGGCGACCTGACCCAGGCCATCGCGCAGAGCGCCCGGTCCAACCCGGAAGAACTCGGCGCCGCCGCGGTCGACTACTTGTATTTCTCCGGCTACGTGACCCTTGCCTACTTCTGGGCGAAGAGCGTGCTCGCGGCAGGTGGCTCCGCCCTTTCCCCCGACGCGAAACAAGCCAAGCGCGACACCGCGACGTTCTACTTCACCCGAATCCTGCCGCGCATCCATGTGCACAAGGCCGCGATCGAGGCAGGCGTGGCGACACTGCCCGAGGTTCTTTGACCGTAAGGCCCGCTGACGAGTGAGAGCCGACCCTGGTGGGAGCCGACCCTGTCGGCGATCCCGCGGCAGCGGGCCAGATTATGGCAAGCACCCATCGCCGACAGGGTCGGCTCCCACCAGGGTCGGCTCCAACACAGGCTCGGCTCCCACAAAGGCACGCCTACAACCTCGCGGGGCTTTCCCCCGCATCCGTGAAGGTGTAGAAAAAGGCTTCCGCCCGGACCCTTCGCCACGACGGTGCCAGATACGATGAGCGACGCCACGTTCCTGATACGTCTCGCCGAGAGCGAAGACGACGACGAGTTCATCCTTGGCCTGGTCCCCCGTTTCGTCGACGACTTCCCCCTGCCGAACGGGCGTAGCCGCAGCGATTGCCTGAAGGGCATCGAAGCGGACCTGGTGAAGCACCTCGACGAGCAACCGTCGAACAGCTACATCTTCATCGCCGAAAACGAAGACGGCAAACCCGTCGGCTTCGTGCACCTTCAGAAGACCAAAGACTTCTTCACCCACCGCGACAACTGCCATATCTCGGATATCGCGGTGGCCAAGGAGTACGAAGGTGATGGCGTGGGCAAGTTCCTGCTCGACCATGCCTACGTCTGGGCCAAGGAGCATCGCTGCCAGTTCGTGACCCTGGCGGTGTTCCCCGGCAACCAACGCGCCCGCGACATGTACACGAAGCACGGCTTCGACACCGACCTCATGCGCATGGCGAAGCCCGTCCGCTGACGAGAAGCCTCTCCCTTGGAGCCTTCCCGCCATGAAAAAGGCCGCCCGGAGGCGGCCTTTTCGATCGATCCCGACCACAGCCAATCAGGCCTTCGCGGTGGTCTCTTCCAGGCGCTCACGCACGTCCAGCCGAGCCGCCATGCGGTCGATGTTGGCCAGCGACACGAGGTGCGCGTAGATCCAGCCGAGCGCGCCTTCACGAAGGAACTCATGGGCCGTCTTCTCGTCGAGGCCGCGAAGCTTTTCCTCGTTGATCACGAAGAGGCCGTTGAGGTTGATGCCCTTGCCTTCCTTCTGCAGCGTGATGGTGCGCGGCTCGAGCAGGTCGTGCTCGCGCAGCTTGCCCATGAACCACTGCGTGCGGGCGACGTGGTCCTGGAACTCGCCGAGGAAGTTCACGGCGTTGGTCAGGGCCGGTGCATCGGAGCCGTCTTCGTTGAAGAGGCGCTCGCCTTCGCTGTCGTTGAAGCCCTCATAGGCCTCGTCGAGGAACACGGTGAAATCGTCGCCCTCGGTACCGGCCGGCTTCTCGGCCAGCACGAACGGATAGCGGCGGACGAAAGCGGGGACATAGATGCCCTGCTCCCAGAAACCGTTGTCGCCGACCAGCAGGTTCTCGCCCTGGCGCAGGCCGAGCAGGGCCATCGGGCCCGCCTCTTCCATCGTGTTGCCGGCGAACAGGATCGGGAAATCGCGCGCGGCCGGCGCGAACTCGACGCCGGTCAGCGGCACCGAGTGCGCGGTGGCGGCGAAACGGATGTTGTTCACGGCCTTCAGACGCAGGTCGCGGTGGGCGGTACGGTTCAGGGGAACCGGACGCTCGTAGAAAAGCACTTCTGCCACTGTGTAACCCTCATGGACCCGCCGGACCTGGGAAGCCACCCCGGCCCCCCTTCCAAACCCGCCGGGCGCTTGAATGCGAACGCCCACTATAACAGCGGTCAATGACAGGAAAAGCCCCCGCAAGAAGCGTACCGGGGGGTGCTTTTCTGTCGCAATTATCGGCTATGCTCGGGTCGAAGGCCTTGCGAGGCCGAGGATCGGATGGTCGATCCGCACGGAGTTCGGCTTGCTGGAACGCTCTTTCGCTTATGTGAAGGACGAGACACGATGACGATGGAAGTGCTCCAAGAGGACCTGCCGAGGGTGTCCGCGCTGCATGCGACGCGGGTGCTTTCCCTCGATGCGGCGGGTCGCATCCTGGACTGGATCAGTTGGCAGGATGCGGTCTGCCTCTATGTGCGCGGCGTGGTGGCCTGGACCCTGGGCGACCCCTGCGTCACCGTCCATGGCGGCGTCAACCGGGCCAGCGGCCTGCGCAGCAGCCTCGAATTGCACCCCATCGTGGCCAGCACGGGCCATTGCCGCGAACACGCGATCGACCCCGCGCCCGCCCTCACCAACACCGCCCTGTTCGCCCGCGACCGGCACATCTGCCTCTACTGCGGCCATCAGTACACCCGCCACGAACTGACCCGCGACCATGTCGTGCCGCTGTCCAAGAAGGGTGCGGACGAATGGGAGAACGTCGTCAGCGCCTGCCTGGCCTGCAACCTGCGCAAGAGCAACCGGACCCCACAGCAGGCCAACATGCCGCTGCTGGCCGTGCCTTACCGCCCTAGCTGGGTCGAACACCTGATCCTGTCCAACCGCAATATCCTTGCCGACCAGATGGAATTCCTGGTCAGCCACCTGCCGCGGGACCGGCGTCCGGCCTGAGCCGGGCCCAAACCGCCCGCAAGGATTCACGCCTCGTCCCTTGCCCCGGCCCCGCCGGAGGCGAACAATAGGCGGATGAACGACCTCTCCCGCTACCCCTATCTGGCGCAGATCGACTCGCCGGAGGACCTCCGGCGCTTTCCGGTGGACGAACTGCCGGCGATCGCCGATGAATTGCGCCGCTACCTGATCGAGGCCGTGGCCTCGTCGGGCGGCCATTTCGGCGCGGGCCTGGGCGTGGTCGAACTCACCGTCGCCCTGCACCACGTGTTCGAGACCCCGCGCGACCGCCTGGTCTGGGACGTGGGCCACCAGTGCTACCCGCACAAGATCCTCACCGGCCGGCGCGACCGGATCACCACGATCAAGAAGAAGGACGGGCTCGCCCCGTTCCCCCGCCGCGAAGAGAGCGAGTACGACACGTTCGGTGTCGGCCACTCGTCGACGTCCATTTCCGCCGCGCTGGGCATGGCCCTGGCGCTGCAACGCCGCGGCGACCCGCGCAAGGTGGTCGCCGTGATCGGTGACGGCGCGATGACCGCCGGCATGGCCTTCGAGGCGCTCAACCACGGCGGCGACGTCGAACCGAACATGCTGGTGATCCTCAACGACAACGGCATGTCGATCAGCGAAAACGTCGGCGCGATGACCAAGATGATGGCCCGCGCCATGTCCAGCCGCACGCTCAATGCATGGCGCGAGCGAGCCAAGAAGGCGATGCCGCGCGAATCCTTCTTCGGCCGCTTCTTCAAGCGCTGGGAAGAACACGCCAAGGGCATGTTCGTACCATCCACGCTGTTCGAGGAACTGGGCTTCCACTACACCGGTCCCATCGACGGCCATAACATGGCCCAGCTGGTGAACGCGCTGGAGACGGTGAAGGCCCTTCCCGGCCCGCAGCTGATCCATGTGATGACCACCAAGGGCAAGGGCTACGAGCCGGCCGAGAAGGCACAGATCGAATACCACGCGGTGGGACCGTTCGACCCGGTCGCCGGCCTGGTCAAGAAGGGTGCGCCGGCCAAACCGACCTATACCGACATCTTCAGCGACTGGCTCTGCGACATGGCGGCTGCCGACGAGCGCCTGCTCGGCATCACCCCGGCGATGCGCGAGGGCTCCGGACTGGTCCGATTCTCGAAGGAATACCCGCAGCGCTATTTCGACGTGGCGATCGCCGAGCAGCATGCGGTGACGCTGGCGGCGGGCATGGCGGTCGAGGGAGCGAAGCCGGTGGTGGCGATCTACTCCACCTTCCTGCAGCGCGCCTACGACCAGGCCATCCACGACGTGGCCTTGCAGAACCTCGACGTCACCTTCGCCATCGACCGCGCGGGCGTGGTCGGCCCCGACGGCGCCACGCATTCGGGCAGCTTCGATCTCTCGTTCATGCGCTGCCTGCCGAACATGGTGATCATGGCGCCGGCCGACGAGAACGAATGCCGCACCATGCTCAGCACCGGCTTCCACTACGACGGCCCGGCCGCGGTGCGCTATCCCCGCGGTACCGGCCCCGGAACGAAACTGACCCAGACGCTGGAAACCTACCCGATCGGCAAGGCCGAGGTACGCCGCCGCGGCCACCACGGCCTGGCGATCCTGTCGTTCGGCACCATGCTCGCCCCCGCCGCCGTCATCGCCGCGGAAGTCGACGCCACGCTGGTGAACATGCGCTTCGTGAAGCCGCTGGACGAGGAATTGATCCTCGAGCTAGCGCGCTCGCACAAGGCCTTCGTCACCATCGAGGACAACGCCATCGCGGGTGGCGCCGGTGCCGCCGTCGCCGAATGCCTGGCGGCGCATGGCGTCACCCTGCCGATCCAGCACCTGGGCCTTCCGGATATCTATCTGGAACACGGCAGCCGTGAGGAAGTACTGACCATGGCCGGCCTGGACCTGCCGCAGATCCGTCACGCGATCCGCGCACGGTTCCCTCAGTTCGTGGATGCGCCGGTGGCTAGCGCGGGGTGATCCGCGCCTTAGTTTGGAAACGTCGGCAATGCGAGTAGCGGCGTGTCGTCGGTCTTCCAGATATCGACTTCGTAAGGAATCTTGTTTCGATCCACGAACAGTGATGCGAGCACGTGTACACCGTCCAGGTCGGTGAAGTCGACATCAGAAATCAATTGGTCAAAATCGCGATCCGCCTGCCGCAGAAGTACAAAGCCTCCCCTGCAGCCATCGCTATCCAGATTCTCGACGCGAACTTCGTCCAGCCAGGCCTCGCCCGGACGAGCCAACCCTCCTTTCCGCATCAGATACACCAGCAGCGAACGCTCGGCTGGATTAAGTTCCCTCATGGTGAAGCCGTCGTGTCGCATACGAGCTCGTACATCCGCCTGCCATCGTGCTGCTGGATGACGATGTCGCGGATAGTCTCGACCGCCTGAAGTGCGCTGCTCGCCGCGGAGGTGTCCACGATCATGCCGCTATCCGGGACCAGGTCCGTGCCGCGCATGTGAAATCCCTCGACACCCAGCGCACGTACATTACGCTCTACCAAGACATCCAACGCCCGCAGCAGGGACTCATGATCGAGCAGCAGCGTGCCGAACCGATCGAGCCCTTCAATACCCTCTTCGGACAAGAGTTGCTTCAGTCGCATGGTGCGACCCAGGTCAAGTCATTTCGAGGGGGCACTGGATCTAATGACACGATTTACTCCAGATCGACATGACCAACTTCTTTTCCAGCGCTTCGACCGATGCGGGAAGGGAAAACTCCGCGTAAGGAATATTCCCCCGTATCACTTCGCCCGGAGCCATGCGGAAATCGCACAATGACGTGCAAAAACCCAGGTTCCTTTCCGTGATGGGAAAGTTCCGACCATTCGCCTCGACCCATACATCACGGCCATGTGAATCAAGATACCCAACGCTGTTCGGCCATGAACCCTCCTCGATGCACCACGCCTCTGCCGACGTGTTTTCGAGCTCGACATCAAATCTCTTCAATGCCTGGTTGTCGGAGACGCGTACGAGGTGGCTGATATCCTGGCGGCTATTCGACCTGATTGGCGCGCAGGAGGCCACGAATACGAAGCTGCCTACCAGCAACGACAGTCGAAGTAGGGTATTCATTGAGAGATATCCGGCAAACGATTGTAGCGAGCCGGAACTCCTCTCCGCATCAGACACGCCCATGGGGATGATCTTCCTGTCTCAGGGCTCTGATGTTCCTCATTCCCTGCGTTGAAGTAGAGGCAAAGTTACTAGAGGGGAAAAATCAACTTTCCAGAGATCTACCTCACAGGGATGACCGTTCGCATCGACGTATAACGACGCCAGTACCTTGACACCGTCACTATCGTCAAACTCGACCTCACTCGACAAGTGGCCGCGCCCCTGATTCGCTGGCTCGACGATGACGTAACTTCCCATACCCCCATCGTCCAGGTCGTCCACCTTGACTTCTGCCAACCATCGCTCGTCCGGCTGCCTTAAGCCACCTCTTTCCATCAAGTGCCGCAGAAGCGAGCGCTCAGCTGGAGTAAGTTCTCTCATGGTGAAGTCTCCGGTGTCGTTATGCGTCCGACATTTATTGAGCCAGCCGGAGTACGAAAGGCATTATACGTAACCTCCACACCATCCACCTGTACCGTCCCCCTGTACAGTTGACCCGACTGAATTTGCCTTGAAACTTTCGCCAAGTCGGTCATAACAGCATCACTTACACTTTTCCGCGAAAGGCCTGCTTCTTCTATATGTCGAAATGCATGGAACACCTGGTTCTCATTACGCCCAAAGGTCACTGCGACACGCTCGCTAATTCGCAGAGCGCCCGCGACACGGCCCACCAACTTACCCAAGAGGCCGCCAGCCATCATCATCGCGCCCTCTTTCGCACCAAATGCACCTGCTTTCTCCAAAGCATCTGCTTGGTCGCGCATAATATTTGCCCGAGTTTGCCGAACCTCGTCGCATTCAGAAGTGTCACATCCACCGTTCTGCTCTGGCGGCTCGGCGTTGCTAGATAAGGCAAAAGGGGACGACGATGGCATTTCACCTCTAATGCGAGGTTCCGGATAGGCACATCCGGCCGTACTCATGCCACTGCCGCAGCTGACCATGCCGGTTGGATCGGTGAATCGATACGGGTTGCTCGATGCGTATTGATAGCGGCCATATCCATTGATCATTCCAGGTGCATAGACCGCAGGGTCAGTCGACAAGAATCTCGAAATTGATGGATCGTAGTATCGGGCTTGCATGTACAGCAAACCGCTTTCGCTATCTCCGATATGCCCCGTATAGCCGGGACCATCAACGCCGCTATTCGCTACCGATGAGCCATAGGGACTGTAATCTTGCCAGGCGATCACCCCACCACTGGCATCCGTCATAGCCAAGACCGTTCCTTGCTCATCCGTATAAAAATAAGAAATGCTTTTTCCCGCAAACACGTTAAGACTAGTCGAGAGAAAAACAATACATACGAAAATGTTGAAACAACTCTTCAGGCGGCGGAAAAACTCCTTCCGTGGCCGAAAATCAGGTGCCCTATCATCAGAAACTTGCATAGACATACCCGCTCCAAGGAGAACAACCACTGGCATTGCATGCCCTTACGCGCATGCTGATCTGGCCTATCACCTCGCCCGTATCCTCGATAAAAATTGACGAAGGTGTCGCACCGGCGTCCTGATAGTCGGTACCAATTCCTGGAATGTTCCGTTCGATCTGATAGTTCGTGGTGGTGGCAACCGCGTTCCAATGGATCTCGTACTGACGTTTGTAGCCCGGCCCTGTCCGCCCGCCGGATACGCCGGATGGCGTGATCGGAGGTAGCGCCACGGTGACGACGGCCTGACCGCTCCAGGGACCGCATCCCCCCGCGTTGCACGCCTGCACCGCGTAGTAATAAGTGCCATTTTGCTTTCCACCAAGGCTCCAGGCGCCACCTGCCGTATTGCCGATCAGCGTCCAGCCCCCGCCGTTTACATTCTCGAAGATGTTGTACGACGTGGCGCCGGCCACACCGCTCCAGCTGATCGTGTAGGCACCGTTGATACTGGTGCCGCCCCCCGCTATTCCCGGTGCGGCTGTGGGTGGCAAGGTGATGCCCACCGCGTTGCTCAGCCGATAGCCACTGCATCCGCTGCCGTTGCAGGCCTGCACCTGGTACTGGTACGTGCCGCTGACCGGCGTGCCGAAGGCCGCGCTGGTGGCCGCGCCGTCATACACCGTGGTCCAGGCGCCACCATTGACCTGCTGGATGACCACATAACGCGTGGCCGTCGCACTTGCCGCCCAGCTCAACGTCACCGGCCCAGGGATCGGCGCCGAGGCGCTGGCGCTGCCCGGCACCGGTGGCGGCAACAGCACACTGACGTTCCAGGTCGGCCCGAACGGCGCGCAACCGCCCGAGGTGCAGGCCTGCACCTGGTAGCCATAGGTGCCCGTGGCGCGACCGGTGCTCGACCAGCTCGTCGCCGTCGAGGCCGAGACCGTCGTCCACGCGCCACCATTGACGCTTTCCCGTAGCGTGTACGAGGTCGCCCCGGCGATCGGCTGCCAGCTCATCGCGACGCTGCCGTTGGTGCTGCTGCCCGCGCCACTCAGGGAGACGTACGGGCCGGCCACCAGGGGCGTGAAGCCGAAGCTCTGGAACCAGGCGATACCCTCCTGCACCGGTTCGAACTGCAGCCTGCGCCCGCTGCCCAGCAGGAGCGAGGACGGGGTCGCGATCGTTACCGCCGCGTGCTGACCCGGGGCGATTTCCGGGATGCCCTGCCGGGTGACGTCGAATTGCACGGCGTTGCCCGCCGCGTCGATGATGTGGTTGCCCAGGTTCACTGGATGCGGCGCGGCCGAGGCCAGCGTCACCTTGCCGTTGTTGGCGATATCCACCGTGGTCAGCACGCTCTGCCCGTCCGCCGACAGCGACGGCGCGGCGGTGATCGTCAACGTCACGTTGACCTGATCGCGGATCAAGCCGGTGACGTTGTTGCAGAGATTGCCGGTACCGGCCGTGGGACAGGCCGAGTACGGGCCGGCGTCCACGGTCGTGTTGTTCGGCCAGTCCTGGAACCAGCCCACCCCGGCCTGCAGCAGGCTGAAGTGGATGCGCTTGCCGGTGCCCAGTACCGCCGGCGCGGCGACATGCATCGTGATCGTGCCGTGGCCACCGACCGGGATGTCGGCCGTGAGGTTCACCCCCGCTTCCGGCTGGGTCGCGGCACCGGCACTGTCCAGCAGGTGGTAGCCCATCTGCACCGGGTATTGGCTATTGGCCGTGAGCGGCCGGGTGCCGTTGTTGGCGATGTCCAGCGTCACGTCGATGGTCGTGCCATCGAGCGAGAGGCGCGGCACGCCCACGATCGCCAGCGCCGTCCTCACCTGGGCGGGTTTGAGGATGTCGATGTTCTCGGTCGCCTTGGCGACCAGCTTCTTGCCCAGGTAGACGTACTCGCTGCCCAGCCGCGTGGCCGGGTCCAGTTCCCACATCAGTTGGCCGGCGCTGTTGTACGCGTAGTAGGTGGTGCCCGCCGGGGTGACCTTCTTCACCCGCCGACCGGCCGCGTCGTAGGTGTACTCCCCCTTGCCCGGGATCGCGGTCAACCGGTTGGCCAGGTCGAAGGTGAGCGCCTGCCCGTCCTTGTTCACCGTGTTGCCACGCGCGTCGTAGACGAAGGCATGCACCGCGGTGGCCCCGTTGGTGATCGCGGTCAGCCGGTTGCTGCCGTCGTAGGCATAGGTGTTCGTGCCGCTGCCGTTGCTCAGGCTGCGGATGTTGTTCAAGGTGTCGTAGGTGTAGCTCTCCGTGCCCCACAGGTTGCTCGCCGTGGCCGAGAGCAGACGGTTCAGGCCGTCGTAGCCCATCACCTTGCTGCGCTGGCCGTTGACCCGGTCGAGGATCTGGCCGACGTTGCCGTTGGCGTCGTAGGTGAAGTCCTCGCTGACATGGAGCGTGGCGCCCTGGCCGTAGGTGAAGTTGCTCAGCAGATTGCGCGCGTTCTTCTGCGCCACGTAGCTTCGACCGCTGCCCAGCGTGTACGAGCGCACGTCGCCGTCGGCGAAGTAGGCGATGCCGTTGGCGTAGCCGCCCACCGTGCCCGGCCGGCCCAGGGCGTCGGGGTTGTAGGCCACCACCTCGCCGTCCGGGTACAGCACGGTGCTCAACGCACCGTTGGGGTCGTAGCCGTAGCCCAGGGCCCAGCTCCAGCCGTCCACCGCCAGCACCTCGGCGGTGAGCAGGCCCAGCTTATTGCGGCCGAAGGTCCAGCCGACCGTGCCCGCCGTGGCCGTGGCCGGGTTGCCCAGGGCGTCGTAGGTGAAGGTACTCGGCGCGGTGCCGGTGGGGTAGACCACCGAGGTGACCCGGTTCATCGCATCGTAGGCGCGGACCGTCCGGGCCGCCTCGGCGACCTGGTCCTGGCCGCAGCCGGGACCGTTGAAGGAGGCCCCGGACACACTCCAGGCCAGGTTGTCGGCCCCGTCGTAGGCCAGGATCTCGCTGCCGGACTCCGGCTCCCACGTGCGGCACAGGCGATGCGCGCTGTCGTAGGTCATGGTCTTGGTGACCGACTGGCCCGCCCCGCCCTGGGTGATCGACAGCGGGTTGCCGTAGACGTCGCGGGCGATGGTCTGCAGCACGTTCTCCGGCGCCTGCACGGTGACCACGTTGTCGTAGGCGGGCTGGTCGAAGACCTGGTACCAGGTCGTGGTGACGTTGCCCTTCGGATCGGTCACCCGCTTGGCCGCGCCGGACAGGTACTGCGTGGTGGTGGTCAGGTTGCCCAGCTCGGAACTCTGCGTGGTGCTCGTCGGCCGGCCCAGGGCGTCGTAGCCGGTCGCCACGCCGGCGACGAGGTTGGGCAGGTCCACCGCCCCGTCGACCGGATAGGACTCGAACACCTTGCGCCCCTTCCAGTCGTAGTCGGTGCGCGAGGACACGTAGAAGGCCTGGTCGCTGGCCCGCGCCGTGCCGGACATCACCGGGCGCAGCATCGCGTCGAAGTCGGTGCGCTGGAATTTGTTGCCCTGGTAGACGATGCGGACCCAGTGGTTGCCGTTGACCCCGCGTGCGGGGCCCACGTAGCTGTACTGGAAGGTCTTCGGTGCCCAAGCCACGGCGTCGCCGGCGGGGTAGTCGATGCGGGCCAGGCGGCCGATCGCGTCGTAGCCGTAGCTCGTGGTCGCGCCGGCCTGGTTGGTGATCGCGGCGATCTGCCCGAAGTCGTCCACGCTGAGCGTTTGCGCGGTGGCGTCCGGGTAACCGATCGATTGCGGGATGCCGCGCTTGTAGTTGCCCAGCGTGGTGGTCTTGCCGTTACCGTCGGTGAAGCTCGCCAGCTGGCCCTGCGCGTTGAAGCTGTAGCCCATCACCTTGCGGCCGAAGCGGTAGCGCTCGGACAGGGTCAGGCTGGCTGGGTCGTAGACGTTGCGGCTGACTTCCTCGCCCGCTTGATTGTTAGCCGTGTAGTTGTAGGTTCTCAGCGGCAGGCCGAGTACCCAGTGAGCGGTGTCATTCAAGAAATCCGTTCGTTCGTCTACGAGCACCTGCCCTGGTACATCGTTCGAACGCCGGGTACGAACCGCTTGCGCGAAAACGTCGAATTCGGCCACCTCCGACGTGAAGGTATTACCGTCCTGCACGCGCACATGCTTGCGCACCGGCATCCAACGTTCCGTTTGGTCGGTATTGACGCGCTTCTGCAATTCGTTGCCGACAAAGGAAGGGAACGGTCCCTGTGTCGGTTCGGCATATTCGTCCCATTCCGTCAGAACGGACGCACCTCCCGCCGCACCCGCATACAGGGTCGTGCTGAGCAGCCGGCTTTCTGTCTTGTCAGCGCGATTGCTGAAAACTGAACGCGTCGTGTTTCCGTCAGGCGCTATCGTGTCGGTCCACACGGTGGACTGGCAACCCGACGGACAGTCCTGCTCCCAACTTTCGTTGCTCGGGGAGAACTGGAAGTCCCAGCGCCTGGCAGGCATGCCCGCGCCGGTAAATGTCTTGGAGACGATCGAAGTGACGTACCACGCGTTGGGCATCAACGCCGAGCCGCTGTCGGGATCGCCGACCATGCCGCCAAAGCAGTTCTTGGTCACATAAGATCGGCCACGGCGCGTGGGTTTAACAACGAATGTACCTGTCAAACCCGAAGGATGCGTGATTGTCCCGGTGAACTCCTGCACATTCGTCGGCGGACTCAGGACGCTGCATGAACTCGAATTGCTGTTGATGAAATTGGGGCCTGAGCGTGCCGAGATAGCCGCCATATTGAACTGCCACGACGCACCATCAGGTTGAGTAATCGACGTAAGGGTCGGAATGCCGAAATCGCCGATCACATAGTTATACGTCCAGGTTCGCGGACTGGCCGATCCGGCTTGCACGGTTATCGTGTGCACACGTCGCGTATTCGCGTCGTACGCGAAATTCACTTTTCTTCCGTCGCTTGCATCGATGGCGATCAGCTTTCCGGCGTCGTAGCTGTAGTTGACCCAGTTACCGAAGCGATCGGTCACGCGAGTCACCAGCATCGAGGCTTCCTGCCGGTAGAGATCGTCCTGTTCCGCGGCTGCCATGGGGCTAAAAACAGCGCTGGACTCCGAGGTGCGTAGCGACATGCTCGAGGTGTCGATGGGGCGTGACAAGATGGAAGCCCATCGTGTTGCGAGGTAATCGAACCGGTATTGAGTGCCATCCGGGGCCACGACCAGAAAGGCTTCGCGAGTGCTATCGTTCACTGCCTGAGCAAGACAGCCAACTTGCCAGTTCTGCTTGGTAATTGCCGGAAATACGCTACTCCCCACTTGTGGGATCACTGTGTAATAGCTATTCCGCTCCAACAAATCCTGCGACCCCGCACCGGGAACGATCAGTTGGTAGCCATGCCACCAGTCTTGAGGCTGCCATGGGTGACGGTATGCGTCGCCAGGCACTCCATTGACACCGGGAGGCGGACCGAAGCGCGTACAAATCTGCTTAGGATATTGCCCTAGCACCATCCAGCCCTGCACATTCTGCTGGGTCGCCGCGATGGTGGTGATGCGCGGCACCTCCATGTCCCAGTCACCGAACGCATTGTCCTTGAGGCGGTCGAGATCACCGTAGTTTTCGATCTGGAACGTGCGATTTATCTGGATCGAAGGGCCTGTACCGTTAAGCGAAATATCGGTACTGGAGAAACTCAGGCGACCGTCATACAAACTGACGTTTTCGCCGAACGGTGTTTCGCCCAGGGGCTGGATATCCTCGTTGACCCGGATCAGCTTCCGGTATTCCTCTTCGGGCGTGGTGTTGCTTGCCTGCGCTGATGCACCGGCCGCGTACACGGCCGCAACAAGTGCAAGCCACCCCGACCAGTAGGCCATCGACTTCGACATGTTCCATTTTCCCCAGCGCGCGCAAGCGGAGGCGCTGGCCAGCCAATGACCAACGCAACGATAGAATTTCAGAAGGCGGACGCAGGGATACTCGCGGACGAAGTTACCCCCGACATACGCCTCAACTTCGTTGGATCAGTGAGTTACCGGCTTCCGAACGGAACTGGGTATCGAGCGACGACGAAATGAGAAGGCGCCATCCGGCGCGGCGAGATTCTGTCGAACATTCCGTTTCCCCTGAGACATCGCCCCCCCGGTCGATGGGCTCGGAAACGTTACGCAACTTCCTGCGCAACCGTCAATAGGAAATTGCGAACGAACGCATCATGGATGGGTAGGAGGACACGACGCCGCACGGACACGCGGCTCATGTCGCTGGATGAGCGGCGTCGCGAAACCCGAGAACGGCACCGGAGACGCGATCGCGGTTCTCCAGATCCCTTGCCGTGAAATCGTCGGCGAGACCCGCCTCCCGTAAAATCCGCCTGACGGCATCGCCCTGATTCCAGCCATGCTCGACCAAGACAGTCCCGCCCTGCAATAGATGCTTGCCGGCGCCCGAAGCGATGCGCCGGATGTCGTCCAGGCCATCGGCACCGGAAGCCAGCGCCGAGGCCGGTTCGAAACGCAGGTCGCCTTCGCCCAGGTGGTGATCGTCCGCTTCGATATACGGTGGGTTGCTGATGATGAGGTTGAAACGCCGGCCGTTCAGCGGCGCGAACCAGTCGCCCTGCACGAACTCCACGCGCTCAAGTCCAAGCCGTCGCCCGTTCCGTCGCGCGACGTTCAGCGCGGCGGTGCTGACGTCCACCGCGACCACGGCGGCATCCGGCCGCTCCTTGGCAATGGCCAGCGCGATGGCGCCACTGCCCGTACCAAGGTCGACGACGCTGCCACCCATGGGCAATCGATCGAGGGCCAGCTCCACCAGCAACTCGGTTTCCGGGCGGGGGATCAGTGTCGCGGGCGTGACTTCCAGGGTGAGCGACCAGAAGTCGCGCGTCCCCGTGATGTAGGCGATGGGCTCGCCCGTGGCCCGCCGCCGCACGAGGGCATCGAAACGTCGCATGCCCTCTGCATCGGCGACATCCTCCGCATGCGCGAAAAACCACGCGCGATTCACGCCCAGCGCGTGCGCCAGCAACAACTCGGCTTCGAGGCGGTCGCCCAGCACATCGGAGGCCTGGCGCAGGATCGTGCGGATATCGGTCATGCCGCGATTCTAGTGGTTCGCCCCCCCTACAATACCGCCATGCGCTTGCTTCCCCTGCTCTCCGCGGCCCTGCTCCTCGCCGGATGCCATGCCACGTTCTTCGGTGCCGTCAACGCGCGGCAACCGTCGACGGGCGTGGCGGCGCATCGCGATATCGTGTTCGATCCGGCAAACGACCTCGCCCTGGACGTCTATAGCCCCACAAATGCATCGCACGCACCCGTGGTCGTCTATTTCTACGGCGGCAGCTGGATGACCGGAAAGCGCCAATGGTTTCGCTGGATGGGAGAGGCGCTCGCCGCCCAGGGCGTCGTCGCCATCGTCGCCGACGTCCGTCCGTGGCCGAAGGTACGCATGGAAGGATTCCTGCAGGACGGTGCCGAGGCCGTGCGCTGGGCGCATGACCATGCGGCCGGCTTCGGTGGCGATGCGGCACACCTGTTTGTGATGGGACACTCGTCCGGGGGACAGATCGCCGCCATGCTGGCAACCGACAAGCAGTGGCTCGCGGCGGTGGGCATGAAACCGCGCGACCTCGCCGGCTTCATCGGTGTCGCCGGCACCTATGATTTCATTCCCTTCGACGAGCCCGAGTTTTACGAGATCTTCGGTCACGAGCCGGAGGAGCAAGCACTGTCGCAGCCGGTCAATTTCGTCGACGGAGACGAGCCGCCTGCCCTGCTGCTACAGGGGGAGGACGACACCATCGTATCGCCGGCGGAAGCGGTGTCGTTCGAGGGGAGATATCGCTCGCAGGGAGAGCCCGTGGAGTTGAAGCTCTATCCGAACGTGGGGCACGAGGAATTGCTTCTTGCCTTCGGGCCATTGAAGGGCAAGGCGCCGGTCCTGGCCGATACGATGGCGTTCATCCATCGCTATGCGACAGCCGCACCTCACTGATTTCAAGCTCCTTGTGGAACCCGCTCGGTGGGAGCCGCCCCTGTCGGCGATGGGTGCTTGCCGTAACCTGGCCCGCTGGCGCGGAATCGCCGATAGGATCGGCTCCCACCAGGGCGGCTTGGTGAACCGTCTCTAGCGCGCCTTCATCACGTCGCGCCCTTCAGCGTTGCCTCCGCGTGCCGCATCGAGGATTTCGGGGTAGGGATAGTTGAGTCCGAGCAGCTGGCGAATATCCGGACTTGCGCTCTTCACGAACGCCTCGGACAGCGCCGCCGGTATGTTCTCCATGGGCTTCACGAATTTCGGCAGGTATTGCGTGATGATCGCCGAACGGTCGATGCCGCTTCGGTTCGGCATGGCGCAATGCCAGACCGCGCCGAAGAAGATCACGGTGTCGCCCGGTTCGCCAAGCATGCGCTTGCAACGTTCGAAGAAACGATCGCTCTCATCCGGATAGCGCAGCTCGCGCTGCGATCCCGGTACGAACGCGGTCGCGCCGGTCTCCTCCGTGAAGGGATCGAGCATGATCGTCGCCTGCGCATTGAGCGGGAAGCTCGCGTTGATCCGCACCGGATGCGTGGCCGGGGAATGGAAATCCCAGTAGGGATAATCGATATGCGGCTCCTGGCCGGGGCCACCGGGAAGGATGCGGTTGGCTGCGATCGAACCCATGATGAACTCGCTGCCGATGAAGGCACGCATGACCTGCATGATCGCCGGATGCGCCGCCATGTGGGAAAAGATGTCGCCTTTCGCCAGCAGGTTCCAGACGCGGCGTTGCAGGCTGATACGCCCTGCCCGCTCGGCGTCGCCCTGGAAATGTGTCACCTTGCCGCCGTTTTCGTCGGCGTCGGACTCGCGCATGACGATCGCCCGCGCCTCGGCGATTTCCGCAGGCGTGAACAGGCCGCGCAAGACGACGGCGCCCTGGCCATCGAGGAGTTCGTCGACGATGGCGCCGGTGTCCAGGCTCTCGGGGGTGAAGACACGAAGGGGTGCTGAGGGGCGGGGGAGGGTTTGCGCGGAGGCGGCCATTGCATGACTCCTGCCGCTGCACGCGGCGTGGCAAGGGGATGGCGACGATGTATGCCTTTACGCTAGGCCGTTTTGCAAGCGCTTGCAAATTGCGCCGCAACATACGTACAGTCGATGGACCTCGGCCAGGATCCCGCCCATGAAGAGCCAGCTACGCGTCGGCCTGATCGGCGCCGGGTACATGGGGAAAGCGCATACCGTGGCATACCAGAGTGTCGGGGCGCTGTTCGAGCCGGCCCGCCGCCCTGTATGCGAGATGATCGCCACCTCGACCGAGGAAGGCGCCGCAGACGTCGCCAGGCGCTGGGGATGGGCCCGTTCCACGGGGGACTGGCGCGACCTGGTCGACGATCCCCAAGTGGATATCGTGGTCATCGCGACACCGCCACGTACGCACCATCCGATGGTGATGGCCTGCGTCGCGGCGAGGAAGCCGGTGTTCTGTGAAAAGCCGCTGGGCATGAACGTAGACGAATCGCGAGCCATGACCGAAGCCGTGGAACGCGCACGGATGCCCAACATGGTCGGCTTCAACTACATCCGCACGCCCGCCAGCCAACTGGCGCGACAGATCATCGTGTCGGGCGAGATCGGCGAGGTGATCCAGGTCACGGCCGAGCATGTCGAGGACTATCTGCACGACCCTGCCCTTCCCGCTTCATGGCGGACCCGTATCGCGACCGGGTCCGAAGCCGGCGCACTGGGCGACGTCGCCACCCACATCGTCAACGCGTGCCTGCGCCTCGTGGGCCCGATCGAAAGCCTGGTAGCCGATATGACCATCGTGCAGCCACGTCGCGATGGGCCGCACGGAACCGAAACCGTCGAGAACGACGACCAGGGCCAGATGCTGCTCCGCTTCGCCAATGGCGCGACGGGTAGCATCAGCTTCAGCCGCATGGCCGCGGGCAGGAAGATGGGCTACACCTACCGGATCACCGGTACGCGTGGCGCCATCGCGTTCGACCAGGAAGACCAGAATGCCTTATGGCTCTACGACGCCTCACGCGAGCCGGCGCGGCGGGGATTCCAGAAGCTGTTGATGGGACCGGCGCATCCCGACTATCTCGCCTTCAACCAGGGCGTCGGCCACGGCACCGGCTACAACGAACAGATCGCGATCGAAGCGCGCGACTTCCTGCATGCGGTGACCACGGGTGAATCGGTATGGCCGACGTTTCGTGATGGATACGAAGTGGACAAGGTGATCGCCGCGGCGCTGACATCGAACCGCGAAAGGCGTTGGGTCTCACCGTGAGGCCGGTCGTTTACAGAAGGCTTCCCCGCTTCACCAGCTCGCAGGAAAACAGCTTGTTGCGCGGCACCGCCGCCGGATCGTCCATCCACGCCACGATACGTTCGATGGCGTGCAAAACCATCCCACGGATGGGTTGGCGTACCGTCGTCAGGGAGTAAGAAGCCCAGGCAGCCAGCGGCATGTCGTCGAAGCCGACGACGCTCACGTCGTTGGGAACCGCCACGCCGCGCTCGCGGCAGGCATCCATCGCGCCCAGGGCCAATACATCGTCGCCGCAGAACACCCCGTCCAGCGTGTCATCGCGATCGAGCAAGGTGTGCATCGCGAGACGGCCGTGTTCATGCGTGTAATCCCCGGCATGGATAGCCTCCCGCAGTAATTTCCCTGCGATCTCGGCAAATCCCTTGTTCCGGTCGATGGTGGAAGCGTCATGCGCCGAGCCCCCCAGGAAAGCCAACCTGCGCAGGCCGCGCCGGCGCATGGCCTCCGCGACCAGCCGTCCGCCGGCCACGTTGTCGACCGTCACCACGGGCACCGGCGACGACCTCCCTGCCCGGCCGAAGACATGCATCACGGGCAGTCCCGCCGCACGGCAAGACGCGGCGAATCTCGCCGGTGGTGCCGACGTCGCGATGACCACGGCGTCGACGTTGTATTGGCGCAACATGTCCAGGGCGGCGCTGCCGTCTTCATCCTCGCCGAGGTTTGCCAGGAGCGGGCGCAGGCCGCGAGCCTGCAGTTCACGTGTAAAGAGGTCGAAGACCTCCATGAACGCGGGGTTCCCGAAATGATTGGATACCAGCCCGATCAGTTCGGTGCGGCCTGTCATCAGGCTGCGGGCCAGATGGTTAGGCCGATAGCCAAGTGCGGCGGCGGCCTCGAGCACGCGCTCGCGGGTTTTCGCGGAGACGCTCGCTCCTTCGGTAAACGTACGCGACACCGCCGAGATGGACACGCCCGCGGCTTCCGCGACGTCGCGCGCGGTGACGCGCGGTGGAGGATCTGACGAGGTAGACCTAGGACTCATGTTGGCTAGGTTAGCTCAGCCTGATGCTCTGGCGGTGCGCTACCGCACCTCGTTCGCGTAGGTTACCCGGAAGGTCCGCCTCGCTGCCTCCGTTAACCCCAATGATGGCGCATCTATCAATTCAAGGAACCGCCTCACCTCGAAAACCAGATCCGGGTCGGGAATCGACGGGGCAAGCGAGTCTCTCGTTGCTAACACACCAATGGGCTCTGCCGGATCTTCGAACAGGATCCAGTGATCATCCAAGGACGAAGCGACGATCAGGCCATCCCATGCGCCGCTAGGTATGTTCGCACGATAGGCCTTTGCACCCGCACCGCTAAAAGGATGAGCTCCGTGCGAGATCCATGTGGTGACATCGGCATAGAACTCATCGAAGGTGCCATCCCTTTCGTATCCGACCGACACGACAATGTCACTCGACGCCAGAGGCACTAGAAGCCTTTCCAGTTCTTGCGCGAGGTCATGTCGTCCGAGGATGGGAGTTTCAAAAAAATAATGGTGAGATAATCCCTCGCGTGAAAAGACACCTTCCGGAAAGCTGCGCCCCCAGCGGATACATTGCGCAAGACGTCTCTTAAGTTCAGACATGTCCATTAGTCTAGCTTCTCGTTAAAGCGAATCTTAACCACCACCTGCCCATCAACCTGCACCGATGCCGAAGCCCCACCGGTGGATGAGGCCTTGTCGTAGAAAGTGTATTTTGTGCCATCCTTGCTCATCATTACTACGCTTCCATCCTTGCTCGTAGTGCGAGCGAACCCGTTCGCAGTTAGATTTTTTTGTGCGCTCAGCGGCGAAACTGAAGTGCGAACCTGTCCGGGGCTATTGCGCGTCGCCCCGCGTTCGACGAGTACCCGGGTTAGCTGCGCCTCTTCCGCCGGAACTATCGCCCTGGTCACATTGAGAGCCAAGTCGGCCGAACGAACAGCGGCCCTAGCGACCCCGAATTCGAATGGTGTGACGACGGTTTGAACAGCCCCGCTTCCAGGTGGCGGCCTCCAGTCCGGATCACATCCACACAGTGTCGACTCTAGAAAGTAGCTAGACTCTTCTGGCGACATATATTTTCCGTTCGCGACTTCGGCGCTACCGAAAACTTGCCTACCGTCCGGGTCTACATACCTATATGGATTATTGTTGGCATATGACTGGCGGTTGAAATTGAACAGGTCACCCGGACGAGGCTTTACGGGATCCAGACTCGTAAAGCGCGAGATGTCACTGTCGTAATAGCGAGCTTGCATATAAAAAAGGTCGGTTTCACCATCACGATAGTGCCCAGCGAATGAAGCGCCCGCCAGCCCTTGCCCGAGCGCTATCGCCCCAGAAGAATGGTAGTCATCTGCAGTAATCAGACTTCCTGAGGCGTCCGTCGTAGCGAGCACATTGCCATTCGAGTCTGTATAAAAGTACGTAACGGACTTCGCAGCTAATACGGAGTTCGAGAAGAAGAAAAACAAACCAACCAAATGCAGCCATGACACAGTTCTAGCTCGACCGTTCCGCTTCATGTTGATCCCCCCTCGATGCCCTTGAGACAGAATCACCAATTCAAACCTTCACCGTCAAGCGGCCATCACCGGCACCGACCTAACGAAACGGCCAATGCCATTAAAAAAGCCGGGCGATCGCTCGCCCGGCTCGTCGTTACTCGAACATGTGTCGGTTTAGCGCAGGATCGCCTTCGGGTCCTGCTTGGCCTTCTGCGCCGAGCAAAGCAGGATCTGCTCGCTGGTCTGCGCCAGGCCACGCTCCGCGCCGCTCACCTGGCCCAGGCGCGGCTTGAAGAACTCGCTCAGGCGGTCGGCTTCGGCCTTCGAACAACCGCCGCCACCGGCAAGACCCGGCAGCTGGCCACCCGCGAAGCTGCCCGTGCGCGCCACGATCTTGTCGTAGTTGGCCACGAACCACTTCCACAGGTCAGCGCGGGTCGCTTCGGAGCCACGGCCGCCACGCAGCACCATGGCCATCTCGCCGACCTTCACGTCCTTGCCGAGCGCGAAGTCGCGAACCTTGTTGGCCAGTGCCGGATCCTTGGTGGATGCCAGCGCCGACAGCATGGCGTTCCGCTTCGCCGGGTCGGAGGTCTTCGGGATCTCGGCGATGAGCGCGTCGACCGCGGGTGCGCCGCGTTCCTGCACCGCCACGCCCAGGGCGTCGGCGAGCAGATCCGAATCAGCCGCTTCCAGATCGAGATGTCCGTCCTTCATCTTCAGCGCGGCGTCGCCCTGCTTCAGCATTTCCGCGCGGACTTCCGGCTGCGCGATGTCGTCGTCGGCAAGGAAGCCGGCGAGTGCCGTGCGAGTGATGGTGTCGTTGTCCGGCTCGCCCGCCTTCTTCTTGAAGCCCAGGTCCTTGAGCTTGGGCAGGTACGCGTCGGTCGCCCACTTGCGCAGGTGAGCGCGCTGCGCGTCGGTGGTGGCTTCGTTGTTGAGAATCCAGTTGAAGGTCATCAGCGGCGCCGTGAACACCTCGCGGGTCTTCGACGACGTCAGCGGCTTGAACGCGGCCAACACGTCGCCGGCGTCCAGGTCACCATGCTGGAAACCCGCGCGCACGGCGTCGGCATAAGCCAGCTGCTCCGCGTCGCTGAGCGAACCGACCACCTTCGACAGCGCGGCCAGGTCGGCCTTGCTCTGCGCGAAGCGGTAGTAGCCGCGGCCGTCGGCATTCGGCAGCACCCACGTGTTCTTCGCCGCATCGTCCAGCACCATGGTGCCGGTGGCCTTGTCGAGCAGCTCGCACTTCACCTTGTTCGCACCGCCGGTGGTGCCGTAACGCACGCACATCGGCACGCCCCAGACGCGGCTGGAGTCGCCGGTGCTGCCCAGCGGCAGGTAGCGGCTCTGCGACAGGTGCAACACGGTCTTTCCGCCTTCGGTCTTCACTTCGGTGCTGACGTACGGCACGCCCGACTGGTCGAGGAAGCTGCGGAACGCCTTCTTGAACGCGTCGCCCTGACCTGCGGCCTCGGCGATCGAATCGATCAGGTCGTCGGCCGTCGCGTTAGCGAATTTGTGCTTCTGGATATAGGCACGCATGCCCTTCTGGAACACCGGATCGGTGACATAACCCTCGAACATGCCGAGGACGGCGGCGCCCTTCTGATACGTGATGCCGTCGAACGCGGTCTCGATGTCGCCATTGCCCGTGATCGGCTGGCGGATCTTGCGCGCGCTGACCAGGCTGTCGTTGTTCATCGCGCCCTGGGCGCCGCGCACGCGATCGAGGTCGGCGCGGTATTCGGGATGCACCTTGGTGGTGACCTTCTGCTGCATCCAGGTGGCGAAGGCCTCGTTGAGCCAGAGATCGTCCCACCAGGCCATGGTCACGGTGTCGCCGGTCCACTGGTGGGCCAGTTCGTGCGCATTGACGTTGAAGGAGCCACGCACGTACTGCGCGGCCGAATCGGGATCGATCAGCAGCAGCCAGTCACGGAAGGTGACCAGGCCGGCGTTCTCCATCGCACCCGCGCTGAAGTCCGGCGCGGCGAGCAGGTCGAGCTTGTCGTATGGGTAACCGAAACCGTAGTAATCCTCGAGCGTGTGGATGATCGAGTTGGTTTCGCCCAGCACGTGCTGCAAGCGGTGGCCTTCGCCCTTGGCGGCGATACCGCGCAACGGCGTCGGCGTGGAACGGAATTCGGTCGGGATGATGTCCGGCCCCTTCACCACGTCCCACGGCCCCACCGCGAACGCGACGAGGTAGGTCGGCAGCGGCTTCGTGGTCGAGAAGGTCAGCGTCTTCCAGCCCGCACCCGCTTTTTCTTCCTTGACCTGCGCGGTATTGGCCACGCCCTGGTCGTCGGCGGGGATGGTCAGGCTGATGTCGAACGGCACCTTGAACGAGGGCTCGTCGAAACCGGGGAACGCATAGCGCGCCGACACCGGCTCCATCTGCGTCATCGCATAGGGCACGCCCTCATGCGAGACCTTGTAGAGGCCCTGCAACTGCTTGTTCAGCGGCGCGGTGAATTCGATCGCGAGGGTGATCTCACCCTCGAGCTTGGCGCCGAGGTCGACGCGGACGACGCCTTCCTTTTCCGCGGCCACGGTGTACTTGCCGGCGTGCTTCTTGCCCGCGGCATCGGTCACGGTGACCTTGGAGACCTTCAGCTCCTTGCCGTGCAGCCAGATGAAGTCGGACGGCTGGCTGAGCTTGATCTTGATCGTCGAGGAGCCGGCGAAGGTCTCCTGCTTCGGATCGACCTTGAACGACAGCTTGTAGGATTCCGGCTGGGCCCAGGTAGGCAGGTGGCCGAGGGGCGGCGCGTCCGTGGTGGCGGCAAACGCGGCACCACAGCAGGCGGCGAGCGCGGTAAGAACGAGAGGGCGGACGAAACGACGCATGGCGGGTGGGACTCCCCTGTGGGTAATCCATCCATCCTGCGAAGAGGGTGACCTCCGACACAGTGCCAGAAGGCACCCCCTGTTTCGCTGCGCCGCGTCAGAACTCGACGATGGGCTTGAAACCGCCCCAGAACATCCGCTTGCCGTCGAAGGGCAGGGTCTTGGGGTCCATGAACTCCGCAAGCCTCGGATCTTCCATGACTTTCTTCATGATGCGGTCGCGATCCCGGCGGTTGTTGTAGACGACCCACGAGAACACCACGGTCTCCCCGGGCTTCAGCTTGACCGATTGCGGGAAGGACGTGGATTTCCCTGGCTTCACGTCATCCGCGACGCACTCGCTATACGCCAGCGCGCCGTACTCCATCCAGATCTTGCCCGCCTTGCGGGCCATCTTCTTGTAGTCGGCCAGCCGGTCCATCGGAACCGGCAGCACGAAACCATCGACGTAGCTCATTGGAACCCCTCCCCGCGTGTGGATGTGCGGGGAGAGTCCTCCAGAATGGAGAAAGGCCGCGTTAAGACGCGGCCCTTTCGCCCACAGGGTCGGCTTGTGTCTTTCCGAAGGGCTAGGCTTGGAGGTGAGAGCGGAGTGCGGCAAGCCGATGGACGGCAGTGCTGCGAGCACGTGTGGGAGCTAGGGCTGCCGCACTCCCTCCACTACAGCCCGAACAGTTGCTCGAGTCGTACCTCGAATTCACAAGCCGGGGCATGGTGGAGGTGCTCTCACTGCCGATCGTACTCCGGAGTGAAGCCATGAGCATCTTTGTAGGTATCGACGTGGGCAAAGCCACGCTGGACGTGGCCTGCCATCCCCGCGGCCCCGGCGGGCGCTTCGCCAACTCGCCCCAAGGGCACCGCGCGTTGCTTGATGCGCTGGCGCCACAGGCGGTCCAGCACATCGCCATCGAGGCCACGGGCGGTTACGAACGAGGCATTCTCGACGCCTTGGCCCAGGCCGGTTATTGCGTCACGCGCCTGGCCTCGCACCGGGCCACCGCCTACGCACGGGCCCTGGGCCACTTCGCCAAGAGCGATGCCCTGGACGCGCAGGTCCTGGCCCGCATGGCCGCCCATGTGACGCCCCAACCGTATCAAGCGCCCTCGCCCGGGCGAGCGGAACTGGCCGAGTTGCTGCGTTGCCGTCTGCAACTGGTCGGACAGCGCGATGACAACCGCCGCCGCCTGGCGCAGACCCGGCTGGCCGCGGCACGGCATGCCCTGCAGGCCATGATCGAGGCGGCCAAGGTCCAGATCGCCGACCTGGACAAGCGCATCGCCACGGCCACGACGGCGGCGGCGCCCGCGTCACGGTTGCGCGAGGTGCCCGGCGTGGGACCGGTGACGGAAGCGACGTTGCTGGCCTACCTGCCCGAGCTGGGGCGACTGTCGCGACAACAGATCGCGGCGCTGGTCGGTGTCGCGCCGTACGTCGACCAAAGCGGCCGGCGCGACGGGCCTCGACGCGTCCGCGCCGGCCGATGGGTCGTCCGACGTGCGCTCTACATGGCTACCTGGTCCGCCATCCGCGTCAAGGGCAGCGCCCTCGGCGCACGGTATCGCGCCCTACGGGCGCGCGGAAAGCTGGCCAAGGTCGCCCTCGTCGCCTGCATGCGCAGCTTCATCACCGCCATCAACGCCATGGTCCGTGATCAGGTCGGCTGGCGATCTTCCGCACCTTGAGGAGCCAAAGCAAAAAGACAGTTGCTCCCACCGTAGCCGGTGCCGACCCTTATCTGGGCAAATCATGAAACGGTGGGATCAGCCCGCCGCGTCGGCCTGCTCGAGCACCACGGCCACGCCGTGGATCACCGAAGCGATGCGCACGGCGCTCTGGATGGCCTGCACGCTGATGCCGCCATCGCGCAGCACCTTGTCGTGAGAGTCGATGCACATGCCGCAGCCATTGACGGCGGAGACGGCCAGCGAGACGAGCTCGAAGTCGTTCTTCGCGTCGCCCTTGTAGGCACCGATGACGTTCATGCGGAGCTTGGCGGGGATCGTGGCGTATTCCGGGTGGCTGACCAGGTGCTGGAAGCGGTAGTAGATGTTGTTCATGCCCATGATCGCGGCCGAGCCCTTGGCGGCGGTCAGCTGTTCGGCCGACGCATGCTCGGCGGCGAACGCGGCGATCGCTTCGGTCAGCGGCTTATAGCGGGCAGCGTAGGCCGAACCGAGGGCGACCATCGAGATCTGGGCCAGGTTGAGGCCGGGGGCGCCCGCTTCGCTCAACACGGAATCGAGGTTGAGCTTGAGGTCCTTGGCGTATTCGGGAAGCTTGCTGCGCAGATCGGCGACGCTCATGGATGCACCTGTGTCTTGACGAGGAAAAGGGGCGCGGAATGGCTCGGCGCCCAAGGCACCGGTTCACGCGGAACACGCGGAACACGCGGAGGCGTGTCTGAAAAAGAGGCGGTGAAGATCACTTCACCGCCTCCGGGGCTGCCCGCGCCGCAGGGGAGGGAGAGGGTTACGGCGCGGGGCTTACGACCGCTGGGGCTCAGGCGACCTTGAGGGTCTCGTCGCCAGCCTTCCAGTTGCAGGCGCACAGCTCGTCCGTCTGCAGCGCGTCGAGCACACGCAGCACTTCGTCCGGGTTGCGGCCAACCGAGCCGGCCGTCACATAGACGAACTGGATCTCGTTGTTCGGATCGACCAGGAAGGTCGCACGCTGGGCGACGCCTTCGTCAGTCAGGATGCCCAGGGCCGAGCACAGCTCCTTCTTGATGTCCGCCAGCATCGGGAACGACAGATCCTTAAGGTCGGCGTGGTCCATGCGCCAGGCGCGGTGGACGAACTCGGAGTCGGTCGACACGGCCAGGATCTGGCAGTCACGGTCGGCGAACTTCTCGTTCAGGTCGCTGAAGCCCTTGATCTCGGTCGGGCAGACGAAGGTGAAGTCCTTCGGGTAAGAGAAGACCAGCTTCCACTTGCCCTCGTAAGACTTGTCCGTCACGTCGACGAACGCGTCTTCGATCTTGTTGGCGAGCGGGCCGCCGGCCACGGCCTTGAGGTTGAACTGGGGGAACTTATCGCCAATGCTCAGCATCTTTCGACTCTCCATTGAGGGTTGGGTGAACTCTTCGCGCGCTTGGTGACGCGACTGAAACGCAAGCTTAGCCGCCTGCCACACATATTCCAAATCGATTGTAGACATCAATGTGATAGGCTAAGGCTATTGCGAACACCCTGGGCCCGTCGCCATGAACCTGCGTGACTTGTCTTACCTCGTCGCCCTGGCGGAATACCGTCATTTCGGCCGCGCGGCCGAAGCCAGCTTCGTCAGCCAGCCCACGCTGTCGACCCAGATCCGCAAACTCGAGGACGAACTGGGCGTCGCGCTGGTGGAACGTACGCCCCGGAAAGTCCTCCTGACGGAAACGGGACGTGAAATCGCCCGCCGGGCGAGGGGCGTGCTCTCACAGATCGACGAGATCAAGTCGATCGCCCAGCGCACCCGCGATCCGGAATCCGGAACCATTCGCCTGGGCATCTTCCCCACCCTCGGGCCTTACCTGCTGCCTCACGTCGTCCCTCACCTGCGGACGCGTTTCCCGCGCCTGGAGTTGTTGCTGCGCGAGGAAAAAACGGAACAGGTGCTGCACATGTTGCGCGAAGGCACCCTCGACGCCGGCATCCTCGCCCTGCCGGTTCACGACGACTCGCTGCACGTGGAATTTCTTTTCGAGGAACCCTTCGTGCTTGCGGTCCCGAGCGGCCACGAGCTGGCGTCACGCGCCTCGCTGCGCATGGACGATCTGGCCGAACAGAACCTCCTGCTACTGGAGGACGGGCACTGCCTGCGTGACCAGGCGCTGGAGGTCTGCCACCTGGCCGGCGCGGGCGAGAAGTCCGGCTTCCGCGCCACCAGCCTCGAGACGCTGCGGCAGATGGTGTCGGCGAACGTCGGCATCACCCTGTTGCCCGCCCTGGCGGTGAAGCCGCCCGTGGCGCAGTCGCCGAACGTGAGCCTGATCGAATTCGAAGCCCCCGCGCCGAGCCGGCGCATCGCCATGCTCTGGCGCAAGAGCTCGGCCATGACACCGTTTTTCGAGGCCCTGGCGGCGATCATCCGCGACGTTCCCGCCGAGCTGTTCACCACCCATGGCTTCGCCACGGGTCAACCGGAACGCGCGCCGGCCGTTGCCATCCCATCCCCCTGACGGTCCGGTTGAATGCGCGTATGGCTTGTCGTCCTGCTCCTGCTTTGCGGCTGGGGCGCGTACTCCTGGTGGCAGCACCGCCCGGTGCATAACGCGCCCGGCGTGCTGGTCGACGGCGTACCCAGCCAGGAAGACGTCGGTGCCGGTGTCACGCTCACACGCGGGCACTTCACGCTGAAGCCCCGAGCGACCTTCGCCATGACCGGCCGCGTGCTCTCACGCGAGGACTACCAGCTCGACGACCTCTCGCCGATCGCCCCTACCGACCTGGCCATGGGTTGGGGGCGCATGTCGGACAGCACCGTGCTGGACCGTATCCGCATCTCGCAATCGAACCGCTTCTATTACTGGTACACGGACAATTACCCGATCCCGCGCCACGAGATCGAGGATTCCAGCGCGAACATGCACATGATTCCCGCGAACGACACCATCGCGCGGGAACTGCGCGACGTGCGTCCTGGCGAACTGATCCAGTTCGAAGGGTTTCTCGTCGACGTGAAGCGCGACGACGGCTGGCACTGGAACACCTCGCTCACCCGCGAGGACACCGGTGCGGGCGGTTGCGAGATCGTCCTGGTGGAAGACATCCACCAGGCCCGCTGACACGGCCCGGTCAGTAGATCATCAGCGCGTGCAGCGGTAACGGCGACGGCCACCTGGACCGGCCGTTCAGGCCCCCGAGTTCGATCACCACGCTGGCGCCGACCACCTCGGCGCCCAGGCGCTCCACGAGGCGGCGGCCTGCTTCGAGCGTGCCGCCGGTGGCGAGGACATCGTCCACGACGATCACCCGCTCGCCCGGCGCGAGCGCCTGCGAGCCGATTTCCAGGCGGTCCATCCCGTACTCCAGTCCGTAGTCCACGCCCACGACCGGCGGTGGCAGCTTGCCGGACTTGCGCAAGGGGACGAAACCCGCGCTGAGCGCCCGGGCCATGGCCGCGCCGAAAA
This sequence comes from Luteibacter sp. W1I16, assembly GCF_050434905.1. Lineage (NCBI taxonomy): Bacteria > Pseudomonadati > Pseudomonadota > Gammaproteobacteria > Lysobacterales > Rhodanobacteraceae > Luteibacter > Luteibacter sp. W1I16. Next base: position 3,102,852 of record NZ_JBNDJJ010000001.1, on the reverse strand, counting down.
TGAAACCGCGCGACTCGATCCCGCAGACGGCGCCCACGCCCTGCCCACGCCACGGTTCACACAAGGCGTCGATGCAGGCGCCGAAGGCGGAAGCGTCGGCGAGCAGGGGCGTGATGTCCTTGAACATGATGCCCGGGCGTGGAAAGTCCGGCACGTCGCGGACGAGATCGAAAATGGCCTGCATGAAAATCCTGGAGGGTGGCGCGAACGGCTCAGGCGGGAAGGGTAACCGCACCGAAGTCGTCATCGGCGGCCGCGGCACGCGCCTCGGCCAACTGGGCGTCGATCGCGCGAACGATGCCTTCGGCCGCTTCGGCGGCGGCCTCCGGAACCATGACGGCGAGGAAATCGCGGGCCGGCAGCTGGCCGACGGCGCCGGTGAGGAACTCGCCCGCGATGAAGGCCGGAATCTCCGCCCGTTCGAGCGCATCCTTCACCAGGTGGGCATCGATCAGGGATTCGGCGCGGTAAGCGATACGCATGGCTGCAAGCTACCCCGCCGACCGAGTCCACGGCAAGCGCCCGGCGCGCAAGAAAGGTAAACTCGGACGTTTGCCGCGCCCCAGCCTCCGAGTCCCTCGCGATGTCGACTGAAACACCCGTCCTGCAGCAGCATTTCATCCGCCAGATCGTCCGCGACGACCTGGCCTCCGGCAAGCACACGCTCATCCACACCCGGTTCCCGCCCGAACCGAACGGCTACCTGCACCTGGGCCATGCCAAGTCGATCTGCCTGAATTTCGGACTGGCCGCCGAATTCGCCGGTACCTGCAACCTGCGCTTCGACGACACCAACCCCTCGAAGGAAGACGTCGAATACGTCGACGCGATCCAGCGCGACGTGAAATGGCTGGGTTTCGAGTGGGCCGAGCTGCGCCATGCCTCGGATTACTTCGAGGTGTTCTATCGCTCCGCGCTGAAGCTGATCCGCCTGGGCGTGGCCTACGTGGACGATCTCAGCGCCGAGGAAGTGCGCGAGTACCGCGGCACGCTCACCGAGCCGGGCCGCAACTCGCCCTACCGCGACCGTTCGATCGAGGAAAACCTCGACCTGTTCCAGCGCATGCGCTCGGGCGAGTTCGCCGACGGCAGCAAGACCCTTCGCGCGAAGATCGACATGGCCTCGGGCAACATCAACCTGCGCGACCCGGCCCTCTACCGCGTCCGCAAGGTGCACCACCAGAACACCGGCGACGCCTGGCCGATCTACCCGATGTACGACTTCGCACATTCGCTGTCCGACGCGCTGGAAGGCATCACGCATTCGCTGTGCACCCTGGAGTTCGAAGACCACCGGCCGCTGTACGACTGGTGCGTCGACAAGGTCGACCTGGCAAACGATCCGGAGCTATGGGAACCGCTGGTCAAGGCGGGCTTGCCCACGGCGCCGAGCAAGCCGCGCCAGATCGAATTCTCGCGCGGCAACCTCAACTACACGGTGATGAGCAAGCGCAAGCTGATCACGCTGGTGTCGGAGAACCTGGTCGATGGCTGGGACGACCCGCGCATGCCCACCATCGCCGGCGTGCGCCGGCGTGGCTTCACCGCCGCGGGCATCCGCCTGTTCTGGGAACGCATCGGCGTCAGCAAGCAGAACAGCACCATCGACATGAGCGTGCTCGAAGGCGCCGTCCGTGACGATCTCGACGGTACGGCGCCACGCCGGCTCGCCGTGATCGATCCGGTGAAGCTCGTCATCACCAACCTCGGCGAAGCACATGCCGAGTCGCTCACGTTCCCCAACCATCCGAAGGATGAGTCGTTCGGCACGCGCAGCGTGCCGTTCTCGCGCGAACTCTGGATCGAGCGTGACGACTTCGCCGAGGTGCCGCCGAAGGGCTTCCACCGTCTGAGGCCGGAGGGCGAGGTACGCCTGCGCGGCGTCGGCATCGTGCGTTGCGACGAGGTGATCAAGGATGCCACGGGCGAGATCGTCGAATTGCGTTGCACGCTCGACCTCGACACGCGCAGCGGCATGCCCGGCGCCGACCGCAAGGTGAAGGGGACCATCCACTGGGTGAGCGCGCGCGATGCCGTGCCGGCCGTGGTGCGCCTCTACGACCGCCTGTTCGACGTCACCGACCCGGACGACGACAGCGATGGCAAGACGTACAAGGATCACCTCAATCCGCACTCGCGCCGTATCGTCCACGGCTATGTCGAGCCCGCGGCGGCGGCGGCGGCGCGGGAGGACCGCGTGCAGTTCGAACGCCTGGGCTATTTCGTCGCGGACATGCACGACCACACGCACGACGCCCCCGTCTTCAATCGCGTGGTGACCTTGCGCGATTCCTGGGCGAAGCAAGGCTGATGTTGTACGCCCAGGTACATCTCACCCTTCCTGCCTGGGTGCACGAGGCGGTGGATACGTCGCTGGCCTATGCCGGCGACGAGGCGAAGGTGAGCCTCGCCATCGACCTCTCGGCACGCAACGTCGACCTCGCCACGGGCGGCCCGTTCGGCGCAGCCGTGTTCGACGGCAACGACCGCATCGTCGCCGTGGGGGTGAACCGGGTGGTGCCGCATGCCTGTTCCGTGGCCCACGCCGAGATGATGGCGTACATGACCGCGCAACAACGCTTGCAGCGCTTCCGGCTCAACGAAGACGGCAGCCGCTTCGTGCTGGCCACGAGTTCGCAGCCGTGCTGCCAGTGCTACGGCGCCACCGTGTGGGCCGGCATCGATGCGCTGCTGATCGGTGCGCGCGCCGAGGACGTGGAAGAGCTCACGCCGTTCGACGAGGGCCCGCTGCCCTCCGACTGGGTCGGCGAACTCGAGCGGCGTGGCATCGCCGTGCGCCGCGACATCCTCCGTGACGACGCGCGAGAGGTGTTACGCCGTTACGGCGAATCGGGCGCCGCGTATTGAGCCCGAGTCACCCCAGGTGAAGCGCTGGCGAGCCGCACTGCCGCTATGCCTGCTGCTGGTGGCGGGCGTGGTGTTGCTCGCCAGCGGCGTGCTCGACCGCTTCGATCCCCACCACCTGCTCGCCGAAGAAGGCGTACTGCGCGGCACGATCGCGGCGCACCCCCTGACATCCCGCCTTGCCTATACCGGCATCCTGGCCCTGGCGATCGCCACCGGGGTGCCGGGGACGATCGTGATCGTCCTCGCCGGCGGACTTTTCTTCGGTGCGGTGGAAGGCACGGCCCTGTCGTCGGCGGCACTGGTACTCGGCTCGCTCGTGCTCTATCTCGCCAGCCGTTACGCCTTCGGCACCGGGCGGCGTGAACCGCCAGCGTTGGCGAGGCGCCTGCGCGACGGCTTCGCCGCCCACCCCGTCACCTATACGCTCGCCCTGCGCTTCATTCCCGTCGTCCCGCTGGGCGCGATGACCGTGGCGCTGGCGTGGTTGCGCTGCCCGCTGTGGCTGTTCGTGGGCGCGACCTGGCTGGGCGGCACCGTGTCTTTGTTCGTGGAAAGCTCGGTTGGCGCGGGGCTCGGGGAAACCTTCGCCAGCGGTGCGCCGGTGACGGCCGCCAGCTTCCTGAACAGCCGGATACTCCTGCCACTGGCCGCTTTTACACTGCTGACGATCCTGCCCCTGTTCGTGAAGACGATCCGCATCCGGCTAGGCCGGAAGGGCTGAGGCCCCTCCGCGCGAACTGCGCTAGGCTGTAGTCTCGCGCCGCCCGGGACGGGCGGTGCATGGGGAATCGCATGCGTGACGTATCCGCTCCATGGCTTGAAAAGGTCTGGCGCCGCACCTCGCTGGTGCAGCGCCTGACCTGTGTCGCCCTCGTGCCGACGGCGATCAGCGCGATCCTCCTGGTCACCCTGCTCACGCGCCACCAGATGGACACCCTGCACGAGATGGGCCGCTCCACGGCGGATGCGATCGCCCAGCAGGCGGCGACCGTGTCGGGCGAGGCGTTGCGTACCGGGGAGCGCCGCGAGATCGGGCGCATCGCGCAGTCCATCGTGCAGTTGCCGCAGGTGTCGCGCGTGCGCATAAGCGACCGTGACGGCGAGATCATCGCCGACCGCGTGAACGGCTCGATCGGCAGCGACGACGACGGCCTGACCGTGGCGCGCGAGGTGCTCGACCCCGTGACCCATCGCGTGGTCGGCTCGGTGACGGTGGACGTGAGCGTGGAAGACGCCGTCGCCGCGCAACGCGCCAGCGTGCACAACGCCCTGGTCTGGCTGGCGCTGAGCCTGCTGATCGCGGTGGCCATCGGCTGGTCCACGGCCCGGTGGTTGAGCGCGCCGCTACGCAACCTGGCGATCGCGGTGCGCCAGCTCGGCCTCGGCGACCGCACCGTGGTGGTGCCGGTCACCGACGACACCGAGATCGGCGATCTCCAGCGGGGATTCAATGGCGCCGCCTCGAAACTGTTGCACGCGCAGATCGGCATGGAGCGTGAGATCGCCACCGCCACCGAGGAACTCGCGCGGAAGAACGCCGCCCTCGAGGCGGCGAGCGTGGCGAAGGCGCGTTTCCTCGCGGCGGCCTCGCACGACCTTCGCCAGCCGCTCTATGCACTCACGCTGTTCTCGTCCGGCCTGGCGGTGGACGAATACGATCCCGTGCGCCTCAACCGCATCGCGCACATCCAGGAGTGCGTGGAATCGCTCGACCACCTCTTCGGTGAATTGCTCGACCTCTCCCGCCTGGAAACCGGAGCCATGCCGGCCATCATCCGTGACGTGCCGCTGGACGAGGTGTTCGAGGAAGTGAGCGTGAACTTCCGCATGGTGGCCGAGCAGCACGACCTTCGCCTCGTGGTGCGGACCACCGGCCTCTGGGTGCGCACCGACCGCACCATGCTGGCCCGTATCCTCAACAACCTGGTGAGCAACGCGCTGCGCTACACGCGCTGTGGCGGCGTGCTGGTGGGCGCCCGGCGCCAGCTGGACGGGGGCGTGCGCGTGGATGTGTGGGACACCGGCCTGGGTATCGGCCCGGACCACCTGCAACACATCTTCGACGAATTCTACCGGGTGGAAAGCGGCCCTGAAGCCGGCCGTCCCGAGGGTACCCGCCGTGGACTGGGGCTGGGGCTTTCCACCGTGCAGCGACTGGCCGGCCTCCTCGGCACGCGGGCTTCGGTGCGGTCCAAACCCGGCAGGGGCACGGTGTTCTCGATCACCTTGCCGGAAATCCAGCCGGGCACGGTCGAGGCGACGGCGGTGGTCACGCCCGAACCCGGCATCCCGAGGGATATCGTCGGCATGCGTGTCCTGGTGATCGACGACGAACCCAGCATCCTCGCGGGCATCAGCTACCTGCTCGGCAGCTGGGGCTGCGAAGTCATGACCGCCGAGGACGCCCAGCAGGCCATGGAAGCGGTGCACCAGTGGATGCAGCCGCCCGACATCGTGATTTCCGACCTGCGCCTGCGCGAAGGCACCGGCCTGGACGTGATCGCCCTGCTCGACCGCTACTATCGCCGGCGGCCCGGCGACCCGCCGCCGTTCGCCCGGGTGCTGATCACGGGCGAGACGCGGGGCGACTTCCTGCGCAACATCGATCAACAGACTACGCAGGTACTGTTCAAGCCGGTTTCGCCGGAGCGCCTGCACGAGGTAATGGTTTCGGCCTGGACTGTCCATCATGCAGCCGTCTGAGCCGTATGGCCTGCTTGCCGATGGACGCCCGTAGGACTATGGTCCGGACAACGGGGAGCTCGCGATCCAAGCGAGCGGAGGGAGAGGCATGCGTGTTCTGATCGCGGACGATCATCGGCTCATCATCGAGGGCGTGAAGCTCAAGCTTCGCGAGCTCGACACGGACGTGGAGTTCATCGAGGCCGAAACAGTAGCCCAGCTTCGCGACAAGCTTGCACAGAAGCCCGCGCCCGACGTGGCGCTCATCGACATGGCCATGCCCGGCGCGGACGGCGTCGAACACATCAAGGACGCCGTGGCCGCGTTGCGGGAGCCCGACGGCGAGGTGCCGCGGATGCGTCCCGTCATCGTGCTGTCGGGCACCGAGGATCCGTCCTCGATCCGCCATGTGCTCGACCTGGAAGGGGTGCAGGGCTACATCCCGAAATCGTCACCGCCGGATGTGATCCTCAATGCCGTGCGCCTGGTCGTCGGCGGCGGGATCTACGTGCCGCCGGAGGCGATGAAGGCGGCTTCCGCCGGCGGCGTGCCCACCTTCACCCTGTCCAACGGCAACAATAACGACGGACTCTCGACCAAGGAACGCCTGGCGACAGTCCTGACCGACCGTCAGATCGACGTGCTCAAGCTGCTGGCCAAGGGCCGTCCGAACAAGCTGATCGCGCGTGAGCTGGGTATCAGCGAGGGCACCGTCAAGATCCATCTCGCCGCGATCTTCCGCGCGCTGCACGTGCGCAACCGGCTCGAAGCCCTGGTCGCGGCACAGCACCTGGGCGACTGACCGACGCCCATTCGTCATCGGCCCGGCGTAAGCTGGGTGGAACAACGCGGGGCAGGCGCGATGCGGGCAGGCGTGGGGATCGCTGCGAAACGGCGGAAACGCGGATGGCTCGCCGCGATGCTGGCGTGTGCGCTGGGCATCCTGCCAGCCATCGCGAGTCCACCGGGTGGCATCGATCCCGATGCACCGCTGACCTTCGGCATCCTTCCCATCGGCGGTCCCGCCGAGTCGCTGGAAGCATGGCGCCCCATGCTGGACGACCTGCGCAAGGCGATCGCCCGCCCCGTCCGCGCGGTATCGGTCACTACCTACGAAGGCATCGCCCAGGCGATCGCCGAACAGCGCGTCGACATTGCCTTCCTTTCCGGCAGGCTGGCGCTGGACGCCGTGTCCCGGCAGAACATGCAGGTGATCGGGCGGCTCACCCGGGGCGACGGATCGAAGGGATACCACGCCGTGCTCCTGGTGGCATCGGACTCCCGCCTGCGCACGCTGGACGAACTCTTCGCGCGTCCGGGCAAGTGGCGCTTCGCGCGCGGCGAAGCCCTGTCGGTATCGGGCTACCTCGTGCCGGAGACGCAGCTGTTCGCTCCGCGCGGCATCGATTCCGACACCTTTTTCGCCAGCGTGCATATCGACAACCACCAGAACAACGCGCTGGCGGTGGCGAACGGAGAGGTCGACGTGGCCACCAACAACACGGCCGACCTGGAACGTTTCCAGCAACACTTTCCCGAGCAATACGCGCGCCTGCGCATCCTGTGGAAGTCATCGCTGATCCCGCACGCGGTGATCGTCATCCGCAACGACCTGCCCCTGGCCCTGCGGGAAAAAGTCGCGGGTTTCATCACCCGCTATGGCCAGGGCAAGGACGGCGCGCGCGAAGAAGCCAACCTCAAGCTCATCCACGACATCAGTGGCTTCGCCCCCGCGGACGACGCCGACCTGGTTCCCTTCGCCGATATCGAATACGCGCTGGAGAAGCGGCGTGCCACCACCGCCCAGTGGGTGAGCGAAGGCGCGCGGGCCGCACGCTTCAGGAAAATCCAGGCGGATCACGACCACCTGGTCGCGCGTCTGCGCGGCAAGTGATAGACCGAAAGGCCTAGGCCGGCAGGTTTAGCTCCCCTTGTCTATCGCGCGACGAACGCGCGTTTCATAGATTCGTCATGAGACCCCGCGCAACAAGGCCGCTCCATGACCGCGTCGCCGCAACCGTATGGCAGGCCCGCGCCACTGCGACGGCAGCTGATCCTCAAGGGATTGCTGCCGATGACACTCGTCGCCCTGGCGCTGACGGTGAGCCTTGGCGTGCTGCACATCCGCGCCACGGGCGTGGAAAGCTATGCGGTCGCCCGTATCCAGGCGGTACGCATCGCCGCCTCGGTCAAGGGGCTGGCGAGCGATGACGCGACACGCGACGCGCTTGCACGCGCTTTGTCGCGCAGCGCCCCTACCCAGCAAGCCGTGCTCCATCGGCAGGGCGACAACGACCTCGTCGTCGACAGCGGCCGCCGGCTGGGTTCGGGACGTCCGCTGCGCGTCTGGACGAGCACCTCGCAAGGCGAGCTCGAAACGGTGTCCGATTCCACCGCGTTGCATGAGCGCCGCTTCGCCGGGGTGCTCATGACGCTACTGCTATGCACCGGTGTGGTCGCCGTCTTCCTGTTCACCCGGCGCACGCTGGAGCGGGACGTGGTAATGCCCGTGGAACGCGTGCGCGGCCGCATCGATCAATTCCTGCATCCTCGCGGCGCACCAGCCACGGCACCGGACGAGGACACGCTGCACGCGATCGACGCCCTGCTCGATGAGCTGGTGGGGCTTCGCGCCCGGCACGACAAGGCGATGGCGGACGCGTTGCGCCAGCGCCTGCAGGACATCGCCCGGCACACTCATTTCGTGGAGCAGATCGGCGATCACTTCCGACAGCCGTTACAGGCGCTCGCCCTGTTCGTCGCGGGCATGCAGCCTGGCGAGGACCTGCGCCAGCGGGCCGTGCTCGGACAGATGCGCAGCAGCCTCATGCGGCTGAACGAACTCCTGGACGGCCTGCTCGAGATGGCGCGTTTCGATGCGGGCGCGATCGAGCCCACGGCGGCGGACCTGATCGCTTCCGACCTCTTCGTACGGGAGCGTGCCGCCATCGAGGTGGATGCGACACGACTGGGTGTCGACGTGCGCTGGCGCGGTGGCCGTCTGCCCTTGCGTACCGACCCCGCGTTGTTCGGCGACGTGCTGCATCGCCTGGTCGGCAACGCCGTGCTGAGCACGCCGAATGGGCGGGTGCTGGTCGCGATGCGCCGTCGTGGCAGCACGATCCGCCTTGAAGTGCGCGACAACGGCATGGGCCTGGAACCCACGCTGCAGGCCCGTGTCTTCGAGGAGTTCACCCGTTTGCCGGGGCACCCCGGTTACGGGCTCGCCCTGGCCGTCGCCAGGCGCATCGTGGATACGCTGGGCGGACGGATCGGTGTCCGTTCCAGCCCAGGCCGCGGCACCTTGTTCTGGGTGGAACTGGACGGCGCGGCGGCCGGTCCGGCCGCACAGACCTTCGCCTTGCTCGGGCGCCACGCGGCGCACTGAGCGCACGCCGGACCTGTCGTCGTCGAGGCAACCAGCGTATCGTTGCGCGAGCACTGGGACCCTTTCGAGGAACACGGGCGTGACGAGCATCAACTGGTCGGACACGGCGCCCTTCGTGGCGTTCCTCGGCGTGTTCGCCGGCGCGATCGGCCTGCCGGTACCCGCCATGCCCACCCTGATCGTGGTCGGCAGCACGCTGGTCGCCGCGCGCGATCCGATGCTGATCATCGCCACCTTCCTCGGCGCCCTGGCCGGTGCCTTCCTCGGTGACGCAGCCTGGTTCCTGACCGGCCGCCGCTTCGGTTATCGCGTGCTCGACGGCCTCTGCCGCATCTCCCTCTCGCCCGATACCTGCGTCCGTCGCGCCAGCGGCTTCTTCGAGAAGCGCGGCGTGAAATTGCTGCTGATCTCGCGCTTCATTCCCGGCCTGTCACTGGTGGCCATTCCGATCGCCGGCGCCGGGGACACGCGCTTCGTCCGCTTCACCGTGTACGACCTGCTCGGGGCGGCATTATGGGTCTCGGTCGGCCTGTCGGTGGGCATGCTGTTCTACCGCCAGATCGATGCCGTGCTGGCGGCGCTGCGCCAGTTCGGCCTGGGGCTGGCGACCGTCGCCGCCATAGGCCTGCTGCTGTGGATCGGTTTCCGCTACCTGCGCCGCGCGCTGCTGCTCTCGCGCCTGCGCAAGAGCCGCATCAGCGTCGACGAACTCTCGATCCTGCTCGCGAACGAACCGGGCGCCCTGATCGTGGACGTGCGTTCGGCGATGAGCCGCCGCGACGATCCCTACGTGATCCCCGGTTCCCGCCTGTTCGACCTCGCCACCGCCGACCAGGAACTGGCCACACTTCCCCGGCACAGCGCCGTCGTCATTTACTGCTCGTGCCCGAATGAAGTCTCGGCGGCCAAGGTGGCGGAGCGGCTGAGCAAGCTGGGCTTCTCGAACGTCCGGCCCCTCACCGGTGGCCTGGGCGCCTGGCGCGAGGCGGGCCGGGACGTCGAGGCCATCGTGCTCACGACCTGAACCGGTGCACCCTTCGGGTTGTGCCACCCGGGCCCGCCCCGTAAACTTACCGGTTCCCGCGTGTGGGTCGTTAGCTCAGTTGGTAGAGCAGCGGACTTTTAATCCGTAGGTCGCCGGTTCGAATCCGGCACGACCCACCATTCGCTCATGCTCGTCGACGCGCCATGCGTCATTCACTGACGACGATTGGGCTTTTTTCTCAAGTCCTGGCGCAGTTGATTAGGGTAGCCTCCCTCCATCACCGAAGATCGAGGGATACGACGATGAACATGCGCACCGATGCAGACGACCTGCCGGCCATCGCGCCGGAAAACGCCGACCGTTCGCTGCGGGACATGCTGTACATGCTCTCGGAACGCATGAGGCACCTTTCCACGAGGTCGGAAGTACGCGAGTTGGCCTGCCGGGTCGCCGTGCTCGAGGAGCGCATGTCTCACACGGCCACGAAGGCGGGGGTGCTGGGTGGCGCCGTGGCCGTGCTTGTCGCCACGATGGGCGGTTTCTGGTGGATCGTGCAGCAATACCTCTCGCCGCTGCTACGCGCGGCGAGCTGAAAGGATCGCTTACGCGTAGTGCGTGGGGTCCGGCACGCCGGCCTTGGCGAAACCCTCCGCGCGCAGGCGGCAGGCATCGCAGTGTCCACAGGCCCGGCCTTCGGCATCGGCCTGATAGCAGCTCACGGTGGCGGAAAAATCGACGCCCAGGCGCATGCCTTCACGCACGATGTCGCCCTTGCCCATCTGCATCAGGGGTGCGTGGATGCGGATCCCCGCCCCTTCCACGCCGGCCTTGGTAGCGACATTGGCCAGCGACTGGAACGCTTCGATGAACGCCGGACGGCAATCGGGATAGCCTGAGTAATCCACCGCGTTGACGCCACAGAAGATGTCGTTCGATCCCAACACCTCGGCCCAGCCGAGCGCGATCGACAGCATGATCGTGTTGCGCGCCGGCACATAGGTGACCGGGATGCCTTCGCCACCGTCTTCCGGCACGTCGATGTCCGCCGTGAGGGCTGACCCACCGATGCTGCGCAGGTCGACATGCACGGTCTTGTGCACCACCGCGCCGAGCATCGTCGCGACGCGCTCGGATGCTTCCAACTCGGAGCTATGACGCTGGCCGTAGGCGACGCTCAACGCATACACCTCGAAACCCTGCTCGCGCGCCATGGCGATCGTGACGGCCGAGTCCATGCCGCCGGAAACGAGGATGACGGCCTTGCGCGAAACATTCGAAACGTTCATGACATTACCTGGGAGTTCAGTGGCCCGCGGCATCGTTCCAGAGCAGCTTGTGCAACTGCAACTGGAAGCGCACCGGCAGACGTTCGGCGAGTATCCACTCGGCGAGTTCGCGCGGCTCGACCTTCGACCACACGGGTGAGAACAGGACCATCGCCTTGCGGTCGAGCGCGTGCTCACGCACGACATCCCGCGACCACTCGAAGTCGGCACGGCTGGCGATCACGAACTTCACCTGGTCGTGGGCAAGCAGGTGGTCGAGGTTGGACCAGAGGTTACGCGCGCTTTCGCCCGAGTCGGGAGCCTTGAGGTCCATGACCTTGCGTACGCGGGGATCGACCTGGGAGACATCGAGCGCCCCGGATGTCTCCAGGGACACCTCGTAACCTGCGTCGCAAAGCTTGCGCAGCAGGATCAGGCAGCGCTTCTGTGCCAGCGGTTCGCCGCCGGTCACGCAGACGTGGTGCGCACCGTGGCTGGCGACCTCGGCCAGGATGGCATCGATGTCATGCCACTGGCCGCCGTGGAACGAATACTCGGTGTCGCACCAGACGCAGCGAAGGGGGCAACCGGTGAGGCGCACGAAGACGGTGGGCCAACCAATGGCATCGGCCTCGCCTTGCACGGAATGGAAGATCTCGGTGATCCGCAGACGCTCCGCGACGGGCGCGACCGGCGGAACGTCCGCCGGAGTTGCGGTGCTACCGTTCATGGGATCAGTTGGCCGTCTGGCGCTGCAGGCGACGCAGGCGTTCCTGTGCGAGGCCAGCGGCCTTGGTGCCCGGATACTTCGTCGTGACCTGCTTCAGCGTGGCGATCGCGGCATCCTGCTGTTTCAGCTCGATCTGGCAGTAACCGACCTTGAGCAGGCCATCGGAGACCTTGTCGCTCTGCGGATACTGCTTGACCAGGCGCTGGAAGGCCTCGATGGCGACCGGGTAGTTCATGGTCACGTAGTACGACTCGCCCAGCCAGTAGTAGGCGTTCGGCGCGAGCGGACTGTCCGGATACTTCACGAGGAAGTCGCGAAACCCGCGCGATGCGGTGACGTAGTCGCCGGCGCGCAGCGACTTGAACGCGGCGTCGTATGCAGCCTGCTGATCGCTGCTCGCGGGCTGGCCCTGCGGCGCCGCGGAGGCTCCCGGGGCGGCTGCCGCCGCCTGGGTGGCTTGCGCGGCAGCCGGTGCGATCGCCGCCGAAGCGGGCGCGGAAGGCGTGGTGGCCGAGGCGGCGGGCTGCTGGCCCTGCAACGCCCCGCCTTTTTCGAGACGGCCCAGCCGCGAATCGAGATCCGCGTACTGTGCCTTCTGGGATTCCTGGAGTTGCTGGTTCTGGTGCTGCAGTTCCTCGATCTGGCCTTGCAGCTGCGACAGCTGCTGCTGCAGATCGTTGACCTGGTTCACCAGGGACACCGTACCGGCTTGTCCCTGCGACTGCTGCTCGAGCCGCGACACGCGGTCGGCGAGGCTGAGGCGAGTGTCCTGGGCGGTGGCCGGCAGAGCAAAAAGCGTGGCGGACGCGATCGCGCCCGCCACGCCAAGCCTGGCCATGTAACTGGTAGCCAGAGTCTTCTTCATCACTTACTTCGCGGTGTAGACGATCTCGACGCGACGGTTCTTGGCCCAGCAGTCTTCGTTGTGCTCACGGCAGGTCGGCTTTTCCTTGCCGTAGCTGGTCACGTTGACCTGGCCAGCCGAACCGCCAGCCGCCTGGAGGGCGCTGGAGACGGCATTGCCACGACGCTCGCCGAGGCCCAGGTTGTACTCACGCGTACCGCGCTCGTCGGTGTTGCCCTCGAGGGTCATGGCCGACTGCGGACGGTCCTGCAGGTACTTGGCGTGGCAAGCGATGATCTGCTGGAACTCCGGCTTGACGTCGTTCTTGTCGAAGTCGAAGTACACGACGCGCTGACGCAGGCAAGCGTCGGTGTCGAGATCGGACGGCTGGTACTTGCCGTCGCTGGTGGGAGCCGTGCTGGTGGCGACCGGCTGCTGTTCCGGCATCGGAGCCGGCTTGGTGTTCTTCTTGGAGCAGGCAGCCGCGCCCACGCACAGCAGAGCGGCCAGGGTGACGGTAACGGTCTTATTCATGGGACGTTCCTTCAACAGTTGAGTTCCGACAGTCGGTTTTCGGTTTCGGGACAGGCACCGCCGGTTGTCCGGCTGTTTTTCTACTTACATCTACGTCGACGGGGCGCTGTCCCGCGCCCGGCGTCTTCGTTCCAGCGACCGCACGAGGCGGCCGCCGGTAAACCTTCCGTCCGCAGAAAAGGTGCGGCAAGGCCGCACCCCTCCCTGGACGTTGCCGATGTCGCCGCCCGCGAGGGCGCGCCATCAGCGCTGTCGATAGGGTCCCCAGGACGGTTCGCGCACGTCACCGTCCGAAAGGACGAGGCGCTGGCGCACCAGACCGTCTGCCGAAACCGCATACAGGACGCCGCGAGTACCTTGCGACGCCGCATAGAGCAGCATGCTGGCGTTGGGCGCGAAGCTGGGCGAATCGTCCACGTTACCCGGGGAAACGAAACGCACCTGCCCACCCAGGCTACGGTCCATGATGGCGATACGATACACGTTCCCGTTGCCCTGCACCATCGCAATCTGCTTGCCGTCGTAGCTCACCGAAGCGCTGGCGTTGAAGCCACCCTGGAAGGTGACGCGCTGGGCGGCACCGCCCGACGCGGACATCTGGTAGAGCTGCGGCTTGCCCGAGCGGTCGGAGGTGAAAATGATGCTCTGTCCATCGGGGGTGAAGGTCGGCTCGGTATCGATGGCGAAGTTGTTCGTCACACGGGTTTCGGTACGGCTGGCGACATCGATGACGAAGATCTCCGGGTTGCCCACATAGGACAGGCTGACCGCGAGCTTGCTGCCGTCCGGCGACCAGGCCGGGGCGCTGTTGATGCCGCGCGGGTGCGATGCGATCAGGCTACGCGATCCGGTGGAGATGTTTTGCACGTACACGGCCGAATTGCCGCTTTCGAACGAGACGTAGGCGATCTTGCTGCCGTCCGGCGACCAGGCCGGCGAAAGCAGGGACTCGCGCGAACGGGCCACGACCTGCGGGTTGTAGCCGTCGGAATCGGCCACGATCAGCGAATAGGTGGTGTTGTTGCCGGTGCCGACCGCGGTGATATAGGCGATGCGGGTCCAGAAGGCGCCACGGACCCCGGTGATCTTTTCGTAGATCTGGTCGGCGATCTGGTGGGCCACGCCGCGAAGGTCGCCGGCCGGGGCGGTGAACGACTGGGCGAGCAGGCTCTGCTGCTTGTTGACGTCCCACAGCTCGTACTCGACCTTGAGCATGCCGCCGCCGGCGTCGCTGATCCGGCCGATGGTCAGGTAATCCTGCTTGAGCAGGCGCCAGGTCGCGAACTTGATGTCCGACCCCTGCGACGGGGTCTCGACGATGTCGGCCTTGTCCAGCGAGCGGAATTTGCCGGAACGGTTGAAGTCGGCCCGGATGACGTCGGCGATGTCGGTCGGCAGCGGTGCGCCGCCGGCCTGGGCGAAGGGGACGACCGCGATGGGCGTCGCCGTCTTCAGGCCGCCGACGATGTCCACGTTGAGCGACTGGGCGGCGGCCGGACCGGCCACGAAGGCGGTGAGCGCGACCAGGAGGATGGCGAGGCGGGAAATCGTTCTGCGCATGGGCGGGTTCATTGCGACCTGGGAATGAGGGACGGCGGCGAAATGTTAACGCGAAGGTCACTGGCTGCGTGACCGGATTCTGAACCGGCCCGCCCCGGCCTTCGCCGGGACGGGGGCGCGCTACATCATTGCGGCCTGAACGTGAACGTTAGGTTGCGCTGGAATACGTCCTCGAAGCCCTGGTAGGGCAACGGCTGGGCGCGCAGCACGGCGTTTTCGATGGATGCCCTGCCGGCGGCATCGTAGGGACAGCTGGAGTCGACCTTGGCACTCAGCACCTGGCCGCCGGGTACCTGGACGATATGCACCTGACACGAGGCGTTGGGCATGTTGTCCGGGCGCAGCCAGTTGTTCGTCACCGTGTTCTGGATCGCGGCGAGGTACTGGCCGAGCTTGCCGGTGTCACGGCCGTTGGTGCCGGTCTGTTTCTGGTCCGCGGGCGGCAGGTCCGGAAGGCCGTCGTCCTTGGCATTCTGCAAATCCTTCAGTTGCTGCTCGGCCTGCTTCTTCGTGGTGTCGGCCTTCTTGGTCTGCGCCTTGGCCGCGTCGAGCTGCTTGAAGATCTCGTCGATCTCCTTCTGCTTCTCTTTCTTCTTCTGCTCCTGCTCGGCATCCAGTTCCGCCTGGCGTTGGCGCTGCTTTTCCTCCTGCAGGCGCTTGGCGTCCTCGGCCTTCTGGACCGCGTCGTCGACAACCTTTTCCTGGTCCTTCAGGTCGGGTTGCTTCGGCGGCGGCGGCAGGGTCTCTACCTTGGGCTTCTCCGGCTGCGGCGGAGGCGGCGTCGGCACGACCGGCGGGGGCGGCGTCGTATCGGGCGTCGGCTTGACCTTGGTCGCCTTCGGCGGCGGGCTGCCCGTGGGGCCGACGAGGGTGGCCTCGATGATCTGGCCGGGCAGTTCCAGGGGAGCCGGGCATTTCAACGGGTTCCATTCCGCGGGCACGCCCAGGGCCTCGGCCCACTTCTCGTAGTCCGAGCACGGAATGATCGCGAGGCCCAGGAAGGCCACGATGCCGATGTGCAGGAGCGCGGCGAGGAAGACCGCGCGGGGCGTACCGTTACGGTTTTCCATTCTGCGCCGACTGCGGCTGGCTCATCAGGCCGATCTTGGA
This sequence comes from Luteibacter sp. W1I16, assembly GCF_050434905.1. Classification (NCBI taxonomy): domain Bacteria; kingdom Pseudomonadati; phylum Pseudomonadota; class Gammaproteobacteria; order Lysobacterales; family Rhodanobacteraceae; genus Luteibacter; species Luteibacter sp. W1I16. The sequence continues at coordinate 3,086,886 of NZ_JBNDJJ010000001.1, read as the reverse complement.
GACACCGGCCTCCTGGAGGATCGGGAGGATCGAATAGACCTTGCCGTAGCCCACGCGCTGGTCGCCCGCGACCAGGACCTGGAGTTCCGGGTTGGCGTTATGGAAGGCCGTGATCTTGGTCCTGAACTCATCCGCGCTGACCGGCTCGCGCTTGGCGCCGTTGGCGGTGAGGTAGATCTGGCCGGTCTCGTCGACCGACACCACGATCGGGTCTTTCTTGTCCTGCAGGGACTTGGCGTTGGTCTGCGGAAGCTGGATGTCCACGCCGAGGTTCATCATGGGCGTGGTGACCATGAAGATGATCAGCAGCACGAGCATCACGTCGATGTAGGGCACGACGTTGATCTCGGATTTCAGCTTCCGCTTTTGCCGGCGGTAGACGTTGCGCATGGCCATCGTTCCGGCTCAGACCGTTTCGTCGGAGTGGATCTGACGCTGCAGCACGGACGAGAACTCTTCCTGGAATACCTCGTAGCGCGACGCGATGCGTTCCACTTTGTTGGCATAGCGGTTATAGGCCCACACGGCCGGGATCGCGGCGAACAGGCCCATCGCGGTGGCGATCAGCGCCTCGGAAATGTGCGGCGCGACGACCGAGATGGTCACGTCCTTCATCTCGCCGAGGCCCTGGAAGGCGCCCATGATGCCCCACACCGTGCCGAACAGGCCCACGTAGGGGCTGATCGAGCCGACGTTGGCCAGGAACTCGAGGTTCTGCTCCAGCTTGCCGATCTCGCGGGTGCCGGCCACGCGCATGGCGCGCTCGGCGCCTTCCATCACGCGGTTCGAATCGGTCACGCGGCGCTGACGCTGGCGGGCGAATTCGCGGAAGCCGGCCTCGAAGACGTTCTCGATGCCGTGCTGCCCGTCGCGGTTGCCCACCTCACGGAACAGGGCCGCCAAGTCGCCGCCGGACCAGAAACGGTCCTCGAAGGTCTCGGCGTTGTCGTGGGCGGTCTTCAGCTGGCTGTACTTGCGGATGATGATCACCCACGACAGGAACGAGAACACCAGCAAGAGGAGCATCACCAGTTGCACGGGCAGGCTCGCTTCCGAGACCAGCTTGAAAATGTTCAGTCCACCGTTCATCGCTTGAAGGCTCTCCGCCGGGTATCTGGGGCTTAGGTAAAGGGGAAGTCGGGGGGAAACAGACCCGCCGGGATCTGTGCCGGACGCATCGTGTCGAGGTTCACGCACGCGGTGCGCACCGTGGCGCGCACCAGCGGCGTATCCCCCCGCACGATCACCTGATCGAACAGCATACTTGCTGAACGGCGTTCTTTGATCGCTACCGTCACCAGGAGTTCATCATCCAGACGGGCCGGCCGGTGGAAGTCCAGGTGCATGTCGCGGACCACGAAGCCCAGGCCGGTCGTCTCGCGCAGCGCCAGTTGGTCGATGCCCTGCGCGCGCAGCCATTCCGTCCGGGCCCGCTCCATGAAACGGACGTAGTTGGCGTGGTACACCACGCCGCCGGCGTCGGTGTCTTCCCAATAGATGCGGACGGGCCAACCGAACAGGCTCATGCGTCGCCCGGGAACAGGTCCGGAGTGGCAGCCTGGCGCGGCGGCGGGGTCAGCCCGAGGTGACGCCAGGCCTTGGCCGAGGCCATGCGGCCCCGGGCGGTGCGGATCAGGTAACCCTGCTGGATCAGGTAGGGCTCGACCACGTCTTCGAGGGTGCCGCGATCCTCGCTGAGCGCGGCCGCCAGCGACTCCACCCCGACCGGGCCGCCTTCGAAGCTCTCGATGATTGTGCTGAGCAACCGCCGGTCGAGGTCGTCGAAGCCCTCGGCATCCACCTTGAGCATGTCGGTGGCCGCACGGGCCAGCGCATGGGTGATCCGGCCATCGCCGCGCACCTCGGCGAAATCGCGTACCCGGCGCAACAGCCGGTTGGCGATACGCGGGGTTCCCCGCGAACGGCGGGCGATCTCGATGGCACCGTCCAGCTCGCAATCGATATTGAAGATCCGGGCGGCGCGACGGACGATCGCCGTCAACTCGTCGACGCTATAGAACTCCAGGCGCTGGATGATGCCGAAACGGTCACGCAACGGGCCGGTGAGCAAGCCCGCCCGGGTGGTCGCGCCGATCAGCGTGAAAGGCGGCAGGTCGAGCTTGATCGACCGGGCGGCCGGCCCTTCACCGATCATGATGTCGATCTGGAAGTCTTCCATCGCCGGGTAGAGCACTTCCTCCACCACGGGTGAAAGGCGGTGGATCTCGTCCACGAAAAGGACGTCGTTGGCTTCCAGGTTGGTGAGCAGGGCGGCCAGGTCGCCCGCCCGCTCCAAGACCGGACCCGACGTGGCGCGCACGTTGACGCCAAGCTCGTTGGCGATGACGTGCGAGAGCGTGGTCTTGCCCAAACCAGGCGGCCCGAAGATCAGGACGTGGTCCAGCGCCCCGCCCCGTCGCCGCGCGGCCTCGATATAGATGGCCATCTGCTCACGCACCGTCTGCTGGCCGAGATACTCGGCCAGCCGCTTCGGACGGATGCTGGCTTCCAGCGCCTCGTCGTCCATGGCGGCGGCAGTGGAAATGATGCGGTGCTCTGACATGGGCGCATTATGGCAGGTCTTACGAGCGGGACGGCCAGGAAACGCCGCCCCGCCATGCGGAAGGCAATGCCGCGACCGGTCAGTCCCCTAGGGCCCGCGCCATTGCCAGCAGCGCCTCCTGATTCCCCTTCAAGGCATCGCCATCGACTGGTTGCAGATCCAGGCGGAGAACGGTGCTGTCGGTCACCCACCCGAGGGAGACCCGGGTGGCGCCCTCGTCATCGCGGGATGTCTTGATGGTGGCGGGGTGCCCGTTGACGTCCGCGTTCACCCATTCCTTGACCAAAGTGATCGATCCGCCACTCTCACGGTATTCGGATTCACTGAGTTCGACGAAGCCGAGACCGGCAACTTCCCATGATCGCGAGAGCCCGCTCCACCGGCCATCCTTCAAGCCTCCCCCCGCGGTCGCTTCCACCAAAGGCAACCCATCCAGAACCGTGCCGCTCACGGAAATCGGCTCATAGCGAAGATGGGGCCGAATATCGGCAACCGATGCGTATGCCTTGTCGAACACGGTGAACCGATCCACGTGCCCCTTTGCCAGTCGCAGGGCATTTCGCATATCCAGCACCTCGCCGGCGGGCGCAGCGACGACTCCCTTCGCAGAATGCTCGGCTATCTCTTGCTTGATCTGTCCGGCCATGGCTCCGACGAATGGCGACTCGTCGAGCGGAACGATATGAAGACCAGGGGAACCCTGCATACGATTCATGTCGAACCCTTCGGCTCGTGCTCGCTCCAATTCACTCGCTGGTATGCCGACCTTGACCGCCAACGAATCGGGAATAACGTTTTCCATCGCATGCGCCCCCGGAATGAGGTGCCACGTGCAAAGGGCGAGTGCAACGGCACATCTTGCTGTTCGCATGTTCTACCTCCTCCCATGCCCGTGATTCGGACACAGGCAAGGCCAAAGAGGTGCCGCAATTGCAACGACCAGTGCACATCGACAAATGACGAACGAAACCCCCTTGATGAACTGCGGGCACGCCCGACAACCGCGTCGTTCGGAGGGGGAGGCACCGGCTGCCGTTCTCAGAGCGATTCCGCAGGTAGGCGTAAGCCGGCACGAGCGGACGTCGTCCCTGAATGTGCCACACGGTCCCCGTCAGATATTGAGCCACGCCAGCTCGATCAACCGGTTGCCCGGGAGCTGGAGAAGAACACCGTCGCTGGCACTGCGCGCCTACGACTAGTGGCGGGCAGGATCGACTGCACCTCCGCCGGCCGTGCCTCTAATTTGCTGAAGCCCATTCGGGCAGCACCTTGAAGGAGCATGCATGAAGGCTCAGATAGTGACCGCCGCCGTTCTCGCTATCACAGCGACTGACGCGAACGCGCTCATCAAATCGATCAGCCGCGCGAATTGTGTCGCCGGCGTGATCAACGAATCCGTCACATACGATAGGCCAAGCCTAGATAGCCATTGGATGACGACGTTCAGTACGCACGTGGGCTTCGGCGCCTTTGGCGGCCACACGCGCTCGGCACTGAAAATGTACACGTGGCGATCGTACGCTGGCGACCGTTTCGACTCTTCCAAAAACACCGTGACGGGCACACACCTCTTCGTCGACGAATTTGGACTCAGACGCTACCAGCAGACCATCGCAACAGACTGTAACCTGGGAGAGTGGTGAAATGAGCCGTAAAAAAATTCGATGTATCACGCTGCCGCTCGTTTGCATTGCCGGATTTGCGACGATGACGCATGGAACTATCGATAGGTCCCGCGCTGTGGGACTGCCTGCGCTTTCCCGAGCCCAGATTCAGCAGACTCTCGACCAGGGAGTCGACCTCGGCAAGATCAACGCTACTCCTGGACTCCATGTCGTGCCTCTCAACGAATCATGGAGCACACCCGGCCAGGCCGAGGTAGAGCGCAAACAAATCGATCAGCAGAGAAGCCGGGGGTTCTATCTGGCGGAAGCTGGCGAGGTTGTAGACGTACGGGCGCGGATGAAAGCCGCGGCAACTGAACGTGGGAAACTGCCAAGGCACGACAAGGCTTTTCGTTCCTTGAAAGATGTCCGGAAGGATCTCTTAGTCAACCCCGCAGAACTGGGTACATCCGAACTGTCGTCAGCGACACTGATGGAAGTCCGCCTTGGCGGAAGCTACGTCAATGGGAAATGGACTGGCGTTGCCCGGACATTCGAAGTGCCCGGCCTGGGTCTCATCGTGCTCAACGAAACGGATCACGCAGCCGGCAAGGAGTCCGTCACCCTGATCCAGGAATGGATGAACATCGACGTCAACGGACAATCAGGCACAGCCAAGACCGCACGCGATGCGTCGGGACGCACACTGGTGACTGTCGGATGGGTCAACGAGCGCAAGATCTATTCGATGCGGCTGCAACCCCTGCACCCCGAGACCCATGAAGCAAATCAGGCCAGGCTCCTCGAGATTGCACGCAAGCTCGTTGAGGCCTGATTCTTCCCGAATCGATAACGGTTTTTTACAGATAGACGGGGTCGCAATCTTTATACGCAGACCGTCGCCGCGGATTGCAACCTGGGAGAATGGTGATATGACCCATAGGAAAACACTTTGCTTCGTTCTGCCCGTCGCCTGTCTTATCAGCAGCACGGCTTCAGGCCAGAGCACACCCGACTTGCTGCCGGTGACGCCGCCGACGTTCTCGCGCGTACAAATCGATGCGGCGCTCGACGCCGGCGTCGACTTGCGCAAGGTCGACACGACGCCGGGGCTCCACACGGTCCCACTGAGCGAAACGTGGAGCACTCCGGAACAGGCGAGGGAGATACGAAAGCACATCGATGAACAGCGGAGTCGTGGCTATTATTCGGCGGAAAACGACAAGGTTCCCGACCTGCGAGCCGCGATGAGAGCCGCCGCCAACCAGCGCCGACACGTTCCTCGCCACGGCCGGACCTTCCACTCCCTGACTGAAATCCAGGACGACATCCTGGTCAAGCCAATCCATCTCGGAACATCCGCGCTGTCGTCGGCCAGGCTGCTGGAAGTGCGCCTTGGTGGGAACTACCTCAAGGGGAAGTGGACGGGTCTCGCCAGGACGTTCGAAGTCGCCGACCTCGGCCTTGTCATACTCGACGAGAGAGATCATGCCGCAAGTAAGGACTCCGTCACGGTGGTCCAGGAGTGGGTGAACACCGACGTGCACGGGCAGCAGGGCAGCATGAGGACCACACGCAGCGCGTCCGGACGCACCCTCGTCTCCGTCAGCTGGGAGAACCAGCGCAAGCTCTACTCGCTCGAGCTGCAACCTCTTCGCCCTGAGGCAGGCGAGGCCAATCAGGCCCGCCTTCTGGAGATCGCGCGGAAGCTCGTGGAGGCCTGACCACCGCGGTGCATCGCCGCGAAGGACAGCACTTCCGCCAGAGCTAGATTTCCACCTGCGCGCCCAGCTCGATTAGCCGGTTGCCCGGGATCTGGAAGAACGCCGTCGCCGGCATCGCGTTGCGTGCGAGGAAAGCGAACAGCTTGTCGCGCCAGAGGGCCATGCCGGGGCGGCGGACGTCGGCCACGATGGTTTCGCGCGACAGGAAGAACGTGGTGTCCATCATGTCGAAGTCGAGGCCCAGCGTACTCGCGCGAGATAGGGACAGCGGGATGTTCGGGTCCTCGGCGAAGCCGTAGCGCAGCTGCAGGCCGTAGAAGCCGTTGCCGTACTCGATCACTTCCATGCGCTCTTCGTAGTCCGCCACGGGCGTCTCGAGCATTTCCACCGTCAGCAGGACGTTGCGCTCATGCAGCACCTTGTTGTGCTTCAGGTTGTGAAGCATGGCGTGCGGCACGGAGTTCTGGTTCGCCGTGAGGAACACCGCGGTGCCAGGAACGATGAGCGGCGGATGATCGGCGATATTGGCGACGAAGGGCTCCAGGGCGAGACCGGACTGCTTGATCTCGCGGACCACCAGCTCCCTGCCCCGCCGCCACGTCGTCATCATGGTGAAGATCACCACGCCCAGCACCAGCGGGAACCAGCCGCCATGGGCGATCTTCAGCGCGTTCGCGCCGAAGAAGGAAATATCGACGATCAGGAAGATCACGCCCACGGTGATGACCGCCGACCAGTGCCAATGCCACCGGCGGCGTGCGACAACCAGCGCCAACAGGGTCGTCATCGTCATCGTACCGGTCACGGCGATGCCGTATGCCGCGCCGAGGTTGTTCGACGAACGGAAGCCGATCACCGCGAGGAAGACCAGCACCAGCAACAGGCGGTTCACCCAGGGCACGAAGATCTGCCCGGACATCTCGTGCGAGGTATGCACCACCGCCATGCGCGGCGAGTAACCCAGCGACATCGCCTCGCGGGTCATCGAGAACGCACCGGAGATCACGGCCTGCGAGGCGATGATGGCGGACATCGTCGCCAAGGCGACCATGGGATAGAGCCAGTCTTCCGGCACCATCTTGTAGAACGGGTTTTCGATCGCCGTCTGGTCGTGCAGCAGCAGCGCGCCCTGCCCGAAGTAATTGATCAACAGCGCCGGCAGCACGAAGGCGAACCAGGCCAGGCGGATCGGCTTCTTGCCGAAGTGCCCCATGTCGGCATACAGCGCCTCGGCGCCGGTCAGCGCCAGCACCACGCCGCCCAGGGCGATGAAGGCCTGCTTCCCGTGCTCCATGAAGAACGTCACCGCATACCAGGGGTTCAACGCCACCAGCACCTGGGGATGCGCGACGAGCTGGCGCAGGCCAAGGCCGGCAAGCACCAGGAACCAGAGCACCATCACCGGCGCGAAGGCCTTGCCGACGAAGTTCGTGCCGTGCCGCTGCACCGCGAAAAGGATGATGATGATGACCAGGCAGATGGGCAGCACGTAGGCATCGAGTTGTGGCGCGGCGAGCTCCAGGCCTTCGACGGCCGAAAGCACCGAGATGGCGGGCGTGATGACGCCGTCGCCATAGAACAGGGAGGCGCCGAAGATACCGATCGCGGCGAGCACCCAGCGGGCCCTCGGTGAACCGCTGACACTGCGCTGCGCCAGGGCCATGAGCGCCATGATGCCGCCCTCGCCCTTGTTGTCCGCGCGCATCACGAAGGTCACGTACTTCAGCGACACCACCATGATCAGCGACCAGAAGATCAGCGAAAGGACGCCGAGCACCGCCGTGGGATGGGGCGTCATGCCATGCGTTCCCAGCGTCTCCTTCATGGCGTACAGGGGACTGGTGCCGATGTCGCCGAAGACGATGCCGATGGCACCCAGCGCGAGAGCGCCGATGCGGCGGCCATGGGCGTGCTGGATGTCTTCGGCGGGATTTTCTGTTTTCACTCTCAACCTCCGAGCGCCGCTCGCAGCGCCTTGCGGATGATGGCCTCGGCGGAATCGCCTTCGGCGGCGGCTTTCTGAACGAGCCGGGATGCTTCAACCGGCTTGTAGCCGAGTTGTTGCAGGGCGACGGTGGCTTCGCCGACGGGGTCGGCAGGCACGGCTTCGCCCAGCGCGCTGACGGGCAGGCGCACGCCCACCGCGTCCACGCGATCACGCAGTTCCACCACCATGCGTTCGGCGGTCTTCTTGCCGATGCCGGGAATCTTGGTGAGGGCCACGACGTCGCCGGCATGCACCAGCCGCGACAGCTCGTCGGTGGCCACGCCGGAGAGCACGGCCAGCGCGATCTTCGCGCCGATGCCGCTCACCTTGAGCAGGTTGCGGAACATGGCCCGCTCGGCTTCGCGCAGGAAGCCGTAAAGCGCCACGCCGTCTTCCTTCACCGCGTAATGGGTGAGCAGGATCACTTCCTTGCCCGTTCCGGGCAGGTCGTAGATGGTCGACATGGGTGCATCGACTTCGTAGCCGACGCCTCCCACTTCGATGAGGAGGGACGGTGGCTGCTTGCTCACCAGGGTGCCGCGCAGGCGACCGATCATCGGCGACGTCTCCATGCCGTGCGGGGGATGCCCACGCGCTCGATACTGGAACGGGTATGCGCGTGGGCGATGGCGATCGCCAACGCGTCGGCCGCGTCCGCCTGCAGCGGACCCTTGATGCCGAGGATGATCCCGATCATGTGCTGGACCTGGGTCTTGTCGGCGCGGCCGGTACCGACCACCGCCTGCTTTACCTCGGTCGCTGCGTATTCGTGCACGACGATTCCCTGGCTGACCACGGCACACACGGCCGCGCCGCGCGCCTGGCCGAGCTTGAGGGCCGAGTCCGCGTTGCGCGCCATGAACACGCGCTCGATCGCGGCTTCCGCCGGACCGTGCGCGCCGATGATGCCGCAGAGCTCGTCAAATATGCGTTTCAGGCGGAGCGGGAAAGTCGCCTCCCCGCCCACCACCAGGGCACCGTGCCAGACATGGCTGAGGGCGCCGTTGTCCGCCACGTCGATGATACCGACGCCGGTGCGCTGGCTGCCCGGATCGATGCCGAGGATGCGGGTCATGACAGCGAGGCTACGCGCAAGACGGGAAGGGGCCGGTAAGGCCTCAAGCCTCGTCCGCGTCGTGGGCCGGCAGGACGGCGTTGTGGTAGACCTCGTCCACGTCGTCGAGCGAGTTCAGGCGTTCGAGCAGCTTCTCGAACTGCTCCAGCGCCTCTCCGGTGGGCGTGACGAGGGGGCCGTTCGGCCGCATCACCACGTCGGAGCTGTCGACCTCGAAGCCCGCCGCGACCAGCGCCTTGCGCATGGCCTCGACCGCGATCGGGTCGGACGCCAGCAGGACGGTGCCGATGCCGTTGTCGATGACGATGTCTTCGGCGTTGTTCTCGATCGCCGCTTCTTCCAGTTTCGCCTCGACACCGGCGTCGCCGCCGGTATGCACGACGACCTGGCCCACGCGGGTGAACTGGAAGGCCACCGAGTTGGTGGTGCCCATGTTGCCGCCGAGCTTGTTCAGGGCCGCGCGCACGTCGGCCACCGTGCGGACCTGGTTGTCCGTCACGCAATCGATGATCAGCGCGGTACCCGCCGGGCCGTAGCCCTCGTAGCGGATCTCGTGCATGTCGGCGCCACCCTCGGCACCCGAGCCGCGCTTGATCGCGCGCTCGATGGTGTCCTTGGTCATGTTCGCGGCAAGCGCCTTGTCGACCGCCGCGCGCAGGCGCGGGTTCCCGTTGGGGTCGGGGACTCCACCACGCGTGGCGATGGTGATTTCGCGGATCAGCTTGGTGAACACCTTGGCGCGCTTGGCGTCTTCGGCGTTCTTGCGACCTTCGATGGACGGGCCTCTACCCATGTTCGATTCCTGGATTTACCGGACGGACGAGGGCGCGATTCTAGCGGAAGTGCGCTGCGGACGGGTCAATCGTCGAAGCGGCCTTCGCGCAGGAAGAACGCCACCTGACGGGCGACATCGGCTGAAACGAGCATGCCGGTGTGGCTGGTTTCCAGGACGCAGTGGCCGGCGAGGCCGGGTAGCCGGGTCTCCTCGACGCCGACCGAGCCGTCGTGCTCGGCACCCAGCTCGCCTACGAAAGCGCCCAGGCCGACCGGCATCCGCCCGGCGATCATGCCGACCTCGCGGCGGCCGTCCCAGCGGTCCAGCCCATGCTCCAGCAGCTCCTTGGAGCGGCCGAGCAGCATGTCGCCGCCCCAGCGGTGGGTGAGCCCCCGCGCGGCGCCGCTGCCGTTGAGCGGGGAACCGAGGCAGACGATGCGGCCCTCCGGAAGGTCGTCGTCGCGACAGGCGAGCAAGGCGAGGACGCCGCCGAGGCTATGCCCGACGACGTGCACCGGCCCCGGCCCCAGGGCACGGATGCGCTTGCGCAACCGCTCGATCGCCTGCTCCGGCGGCGCGGCCACGCTCATGTACTCGAACTGGTGGACCCGGAAACCTTCCTCGCGCAACCGCCGGTGCAACATCGCCATGGCGAACCCGCGCATCCACAGGCCATGCAACAACAGGACCTCGGGAGGCGTGGGAGTCATCGGCGCGTTCAGGCTCAGGCCTGCAAAGGCTCCGCGGCGGCGACGCGGACGTGCAGTTCCTTCAACTGCGGCTCGGACACCGGCGACGGGGCATCGGTCATCAAGTCTTGCGCACTGGTCGTCTTGGGGAAGGCGATGACGTCGCGGATCGACTCCGTCCCGGCCATGAGCGCGGCGATGCGATCGATGCCGAAGGCCAGGCCGCCGTGGGGCGGCGCGCCCATGCGCAGCGCCTTGAGCAGGAAGCCGAACTTGGCTTCCGCCTCGGCCGCACCGATGCCGAGCAGGTCGAACACCGCGCTCTGCATTTCCGGGCGATGGATACGGATCGATCCGCCACCGATTTCGTTGCCGTTGAGCACCATGTCGTAGCCACGGCTGACGGCGATGGCCGCATTGGCGCGCAAGTCGGCGATGTCGTCGACCTTAGGGGCGGTGAACGGATGATGGAGCGCGACGAAACGTTTTTCTTCCTCGTCGTACTCGAACATCGGGAAATCCGTCACCCACAGCGGCTTCCAGGTGTTCTCGACCAGGCCACGGTCGCGGCCCAGCTTGATGCGCAGCGCGCCCATGAAGTCGGTGACCGTCTTCCAGGCGCCGGCGCCGAAGAAGACGATGTCGCCCGTGGCGGCGGCGGTGAGCTTCAGCACCTGCTCCAGCGCGGCGTCGTCCAGGAACTTCGCCACCGGGGAATTGATGCCCTCGCGGCCCTTGGCGAGGTCGTCGACCTTCAGCCAGGCCAGGCCCTTCGCGCCGTACTTGGCGGCATAGTCGGTGAGCCCGTCGATGTCCTTGCGCGACAGCGCGGCGGCGCCCGGCACGCGCAGCGCGGCGACACGGCCGGCCGGATCGTTGGCCGGGCCGGAGAACACCTTGAACTCCACGTGCTTCACGGCCTCGGCGATGTCGACCAGTTCCAGCGGAATGCGCAGGTCGGGCTTATCGGAACCGAAGCGGCGCATCGCCTCTTCGTAGGTCATGCGCGGGAAGACGGCGTCGAGCTCCACATGACGCACTTCGCGGAACACGTGGCGGATCAGGTTCTCGACGAAATCCTGGACGTCGCGCTCTTCGACGAAGGCGAACTCGAGGTCGAGCTGGGTGAATTCCGGCTGACGGTCGGCGCGCAGATCCTCGTCGCGGAAGCAGCGGGCGATCTGATAGTAGCGGTCGAACCCGGCCATCATCAGGATCTGCTTGAACAGCTGTGGCGACTGCGGCAGCGCATAGAACTGGCCCGGGTGCACGCGGCTGGGCACCAGGTAATCGCGCGCGCCTTCCGGCGTGGCCTTGGTGAGGATCGGCGTCTCGATATCCTGGAAGCCGGCGGCGTCGAGGTAGCGGCGCAACTCGCGCACCAGCGCGGTGCGCGTGCGCATCATCTTCTGCATCTCGGGACGGCGCAGGTCGAGGTAGCGGTAGGTCATCCGCATGTCCTCGTTCGGCGACTCGTGCAGCGCGAACGGCAGGTCGCGCGCGGCATTGAGGATCTCCACCTTGTCGGCGATCAACTCGACCGTGCCGGTCTTCAGCTTGTCGTTGGCCGACAGGCGCTTGCGGACCTGTCCGGTGACGCGAATGACGAACTCGTAACCCAGTTCACCGGCGACGGCGAAGGCGTCGGCGTTATCGCGTTCGATCACCACCTGGGCGATGCCCTCGTGGTCGCGCAGGTCGACGAAGGCCACGTGGCTTTGCAGACGAAGCGTGTCCACCCAGCCGCATAGGGTGACGTCCTGGCCGATCAGCGACTCGTCGATGAGTCCGCAATAATGGGTGCGCATGCGCTTGAAGCTCCGGCTACCGCGAAGGCGGTCAATAGCGTGGGAAAAGACCCCGGATCGTACCACGAGCCGGGCCCTCCCAAGCGCGGCCGGAAGCCTTAGCGGCCGATGTCGAACTTGCCGCGACAGCCGCGATCGGCCCAGATGCCATCGCGGGTAAAGCCGTAGCTATAGCCCTCGCGGCAGTCGGCCTTGGAGGTCTGTTCGACGAGGCGTGCGCCCCGTCCGACCGGCCAGCGACAGAACACGCGCTTGTTGTCTTCGCTGTCGCAGGAAACGATCTGGCCGCCACCGCCGTAGCCCGGACGACCACCGCCACCCCAGCCCGGACGGTCGCCGCCGCCCCAACCCGGACGACCGCCACCCCAGCCACCGGCTTCCTGGAAGATGCCGCGGCAACCGTCATCCACCCAGAGGCCGCCGCGATCCATGTCCCAGGTGCGGCCACGGATGCAGGCGGTCTGGGAATCCTGGCGAACCAGTCGCGCGTCGCGCCAGGGCACCCGGCAGTAGGAACGGCGTCCGTTGTCGCTGTAGCAGTTGACCGTGTCGCCGCCGCGCTGGGCGTGCGCCACGTGCGGAGTCAATGAGAGCCCCGCGCCGAGCGCGAGCATGGCGACCAGTCCAAGGATGCGTTTCATACCTACCTCCGATGTGTGTGACGCAAAATTATCGGAGGGATCCGCAATGATGTTTGAACGGACCGCAAGAAAACGCCGTCGCCGGTAAGAATGTGCCTTGGCGTGGCGCTCGCCGGGGGACGGGCGCCATCCTTCGTTCAACCGCCGGACGGTTTCGCGTCGGCCGACGGGGGCGCGGCGGGAGCCGGCGCGGGTGTCGACGCGGGCGCCGCCTCGGCGGAAGCCCCTGAAGAACCTTCAACGAGGTTCCGCTTCTTGTCGCCGTCCTTCTTGAAGTCGGTCTCGTACCAACCACCCCCGGCGAGGCGGAACTGGGGGGCGCTCAACAGGCGGCCCACCCGGGGTTCGCCACAGCTGGGGCAGGCGGACGGATCGGCATCGGCGATCTTCTGCAAGCGTTCGAAGCGATGGCCGCAGGCCTGACACTGGAATTCATAGATGGGCATGGGGCGGGTATCTCTTGGTATCTGGCCGGCATTATCGGGGTGGGGGACGGTTTTTCAATTCCTGGCCACGGTCGTTGTCCTGCGGCGCCTATCGCCGACAGGGTCGGCTCCCACCGAAAGCTCGCCTGCCTTATATCCGATGGGTCGCTTCATGCTCGGTGTGAGCCGACCCTGTCGGCGATTCGACCCGCGAAAGCGCCCGGACATTTTGCATTGCACCAAAATGGCTGGAAAAGCCAGTTCCGTGCCAAGTCCCTTTAAATGCGGCCTAACACATCATTGTTTCCCCACGATGGCGCATTCATGATGAATGTATTGACGCGTCGCAGCAAGCATGCATAGCGTCATCCCAACGCGGCTTTCCCGCCGCGTCCGCGGGGCACTCCCGCTCCGCGTGCCGTAGCTCGCCTTGGGGACCATCGATGACGACAGGTAAGACCCTACGACGCAAGCCGTCGGCCAGCCTCTGGCTACCCGCCCTCGGTCTCATGATCGTGACGCCCGGTTACGCTCAGGATGCGGCACCACCGCCGGACACCAGGGAGGCCCGGCAACTCGACCAGGTGGTGGTGACCGGCACGCGCAGCACCACGCGCACCGAGGCCAATTCGCTCTCGCCGATCGACGTATTGTCGCCCAAGGATCTCACGTCCACGGGAAGCACCGATCTCGCGACCGCGCTGGGCCGCCTGCTGCCCTCGCTCGATTTCCCGCGCCCGGCGATCAACGACGGTAACGACGCCGTGCGCCCGGCCAGCCTGCGCGGACTCTCGCCCGACGCGACGCTCGTACTCGTGGATGGCAAGCGCTACCACACGTCGGCCCTGGTCAACTACAACAACTCCGTGGGTCGTGGCGCGGCACCGGCCGATCTCAACTCGATCCCGATTTCGGCGATCGATCATATCGAGGTCCTCCGCGACGGCGCCGCCGCGCAATACGGCTCCGATGCCATCGCCGGCGTCATCAACATCGTGCTCAAGCACGGCGCGGGGGCCGGCAAGAATTCCATCAACGCCAACTACGGCATCATGGATAAGGGCGACGGCGAGACCAACGGCATCGACGGCTCGGTCGGCATCGACCTCGGTGGCAAGGGTGCGGACGCGAAGGGTTGGCTGCGCCTGGCCTGGAGCTACCAGAACTCGATGAACACGAACCGCGCCTCGCCGGTGAGCCTGTTCACGCCGGAAGAAGCCGCCGATGGCAATGTCGCCCACCAGCGTTACGGCGACCCGGCGGTGAAGACCTATCAGGCGCTCACCAATTTCCAGTACGAGCTGGCGCGCAATGTCGACCTCTACGGTTACCTCAGCCTGAGCCGCCGCGACGTCACCTCGAACGGCTATTACCGCGGCGCGAGCAATGCACGTAACGTGCCGGAACTCTATCCCGACGGATTCCTCCCGCAGATCGTCAACCACACCAACGACTCCACCGCCGTACTCGGCGTGAAGGGCGTGACGGATGAGGGATGGCGCTGGGATGCATCGGGCAACTACGGCATCAACGATCTCGTCTTCGACGTGCAGAACAGCGTCAACACCAACCTGTTCTATTCCACCGGCGCATCGCCCACGTACTTCAACGCCGGAACGTTCAAGAACTCGCAGGCACTGGCGAACATCGATATCGGCAAGGACTTCAACGTGGGCTGGCTGCCCAATCCACTCACCCTCGCCTTCGGTGCCGAATACCGCAAGGAGAAATATCAGATCGACGCAGGCGATCCCGAGTCCTACTACTTCAACCAGGGCACCTTGATTCCCGGCACCGACACGCCCTATGCGGGTGGCGCGCAGGTTTTCCCCGGACTCTCCCCCGCCGCCGCGGGCAGCTTCACGCGGCATAGCGAAGCAGCCTATGTCGACCTCGAGACCGATGTCACGGACAAATTCTCGGCCGGTGTCGCCGGCCGCTACGAGCACTACAGCGACGCGGGCTCGACGCGCTCGGGCAAGCTATCGGCGCGTTACCAGTTCACGCCCACGTTCGCCTTGCGCGGCACGATCTCGAACGGATTCCGCGCACCATCGCTCGCGCAGCAGAACTACCAGTCGGTGGTGACGATCATCGATCCCAGCACAGGGCAACTCGCACAGACGGGTACCTACCGCACGTCCGATCCCGCGGCCGTCGCACTCGGCTCGAAGCCGTTGAAACCGGAGAAATCGGCTAACTACGGCATCGGTGCCGTATGGGAACCGACGGCCGACTTCAGCGCCACGCTGGATATCTACCAGATCCGCATCTGGAACCAGATCCTCTACTCCGACACCATCAGCCTCACCGATCCGCTGCTCGCGGCGTACTTCAACAGCGTGGTGCCCGGGCAGCAGGTGACGGCGGTGCAGTACTTCGCCAACTCCGCCACCACGCGCACCCGCGGTGCGGACCTCGTGCTGAACTACCGCATTCCGACGACGGGATTCGGACAGTTCAACCTGCTGGCCAGTGGCAACTACAACAAGGTGAAGGTGCTCTCGGTGGGCGAGACGCCGGCCGTGCTCCAGGCCAATTCATCCGGCCCGATCGAACTCTTCGGACGCTCGAGCCAGGGCATCCTGACCAAGGCCACGCCACGCACGAAGTTCCTGTTCGGCGCGGACTGGGCGCTCGACGGGTTCAACGCACATGCGGACCTGACCCGCTATGGCTCCGTCACCCGGGTGAACACCGATCCGGCGACCGACCAGACATTTCCGGCGCGTTGGCTGCTGAACCTCTCCGGCGGGTACACCATCGACCAGTGGAACTTCACCCTCGGCGTGGACAATGTCACCGACCAGTATCCGCAGCGGGTGAAGCCGACCAACAGTGGCGAGGATTACTTCAGCGGGTTGCAGTATTCGGCGCTGTCGCCGTTCGGGTTCAACGGACGGTATTACTACGCGAAGGTGGGATTGCGGTTCTGACGGGCGAAAAGCATCGCCGACAGGGTCGGCTCCCACCAGGTTGCGATAACCTGGTGGGAAGCCGACTTGTCGGCGATTCGGCGATTCAGGTGCCAGGCAGCCTCCCACCAAAGCCGGTGGGAGCCGACCCTGTCGGCGATATCAGTCCGCCGCGAACGTCAGATGGTTTCCATCCGAATCCACCCGCACGGTCTGCCCCGGCGAGAACGCACCCTGCAGGATGCGCTGCGCCAGCGGATTCTCCAGCTGCTGCTGGATCGCCCGCTTGAGTGGACGCGCGCCATACACCGGATCGAAGCCCGCGCTGCCCAGCAGGTCGAGCGCCTTCTCCGTGAGTTCGATCGACAGCTGCCGATCCGCGAGGCGCTTCGCCAGGTAATCCAGCTGTATCCGCGCGATCGAGCGGATCTGCTTTTTGTCCAGCGGTCGGAACACCACGAGGTCGTCCAGGCGGTTGATGAACTCGGGACGGAAATGCGCCTGCACCACGCCCAGCACCGATGCCTTCATCTGCAGGTAGTCCGCCTCGCTGTCGCCGGCCTGTTCCTGGATCAGGTTCGAGCCGAGGTTCGAGGTCATGACGATCACGGTGTTGCGGAAGTCAACCGTGCGGCCCTGCCCATCCGTCAAGCGTCCGTCGTCGAGCACCTGTAGCAGGATGTTGAAGACATCCGGATGCGCCTTCTCCACTTCGTCCAGCAGGATCACGCTGTAAGGACGACGGCGCACCGCCTCGGTGAGATAACCACCCTCTTCGTAACCGACATAACCCGGAGGCGCGCCGACCAGCCGGCTCACGGAGTGCTTCTCCATGAACTCGCTCATGTCGATGCGCACCATCGCGTCCTGCGTGTCGAAGAGGAAATCGGCCAGGGCCTTGCACAACTCCGTCTTGCCCACGCCCGTCGGGCCGAGGAACAGGAACGAGCCGTAGGGACGGTTCGGATCGGACAATCCGGCACGCGCGCGGCGGATCGCGTCGGACACCGCGCGCACCGCCTCGTCCTGCCCGACCACCCGCGCATGCAGCGCATCTTCCATGTGCAGCAGTTTCTCGCGCTCGCCCTCGAGCATCTTCGCCACGGGGATGCCGGTCCAGCGCGCGACCACCTCGGCGATCTCCTCGGCGGTCACGCGGTCCTGCAACAGCGTGAAGTCCTGTTGTTCCGCCTTCTGGGCGGCGGCGAGCTGGGCTTCCAGAGCCGGCAACCGGCCGTACTGGATCTCGCTCATCGCGCCGTAATCTTGGCGGCGTTGCGCGGCTTCCAGTTCGACGCGGGCCTGCTCGATCTGTTCCTTGATCTTGGTGGCGCCCTGCAAGGCGGCCTTCTCCGCCTTCCACACCTCGTTGAGGTCGGAGAACTCACGGTCGAGCTTCTCGATGTCGGCTTCGAGCGTCGCCAGGCGATGCTTCGATTCGTCGTCTTGCTCTTTCTTCAGCATCTCGCGCTGGATCTTGAGCTGGATCAGGCGGCGTTCGAGCCGGTCGAGTTCCTCCGGCTTGGAATCGATCTCCATGCGGATGCGCGAGGCGGCCTCGTCCATCAGGTCGATGGCCTTGTCGGGCAACTGGCGGTCCGGAATGTACCGGGCGGAAAGCGTCGCCGCGGCGACGATCGCCGGATCGGTGATCTCCACGCCGTGGTGCACGGCGTAGCGTTCCTTCAGGCCACGCAGGATCGCGATCGTGTCTTCCACGCTCGGTTCGCCCACGAACACCTTCTGGAAGCGGCGCTCGAGCGCGGCGTCCTTCTCCACGTACTTGCGGTATTCGTCGAGCGTGGTCGCGCCGATGCAGTGCAGTTCGCCACGCGCCAGCGCGGGCTTCAACATGTTGCCCGCGTCCATGGCGCCGTCGGCTTTGCCGGCGCCGACCATGGTGTGCAATTCATCGATGAAGAGGATCACCTGGCCTTCCTGCTTGGACAGGTCGCTGAGCACGGCCTTCAGCCGTTCCTCGAACTCGCCGCGGAATTTCGCGCCGGCGATCAGCGAGCCCATGTCGAGCGAGAGCACGCGCTTGTCGCGCAGCCCTTCGGGCACTTCGCCATTCACGATGCGCTGCGCCAGGCCCTCGACGATGGCGGTCTTGCCCACGCCGGGCTCGCCGATCAGCACCGGATTGTTCTTCGTACGCCGCTGCAATACCTGGATCGTGCGGCGGATCTCCTCGTCGCGGCCGATCACCGGATCGAGCTTGCCCGCCTCCGCCCGCTCGGTGAGGTCGATGGTGTATTTCTCGAGCGCCTGGCGCTGCTCCTCGGCGTTTTCCGACTGCACTTTCTCGCCGCCACGCAGCTTCTCGATGGCGGCCTCGATCCGTTCCCTGGTGGCTCCGGCGGCCTTCAGCGCACCGCCCACGTCACCACGATCCTCCAGCGCCGCCAGTACGAACAGTTCGCTCGCGATGAACTGGTCGCCTCTCTGCTGGGCGAGCTTGTCGGTGAGGTTGAACAGGCGGTTGAGATCGTTGCCCAGGCTGATGTTGCCCTCCTGGCCACTGACTCGCGGCACGCGGTCGAGAATCTCGGCCACGCGCTGGCGCAGCGCGGGCACGTTGACCTGCGCCTGGGTCAGCATGGGCGCGGTGGAACCGCCCTGCTGGTCGAGCAGCGCGGCGAGCACGTGCACCGGCTCGAGGATGTTGTTGTCACGGCCGACGGCCAGCGACTGGGCATCGGCCAGTGCCTGCTGGAACCGCGAAGTGAGTTTGTCCATTCGCATCAGGTTTTCTCCCAAAGGTGTTGGCGCGCCCCGGGCCCTCCCCGCGACCGCCTCTGGCCCTACAGATGCGGGTGAAAGCATGCGCCTTCAACGTCGGCGCGGGAAACCGCGCATCACTTTTTTCACGTCGCGGGAGGCATTCTGGAAGGATCGCTGCCAGATGGAGCCCTCGTGACAGCCGCCCAGGAAACCTTGCCTCCACCGCCCGTCGACCTCGTCACGTCCGACACGGCGCTGTTCCTCGATGCCGATGGCACCCTGCTGGCGTTCGCCGACGACCCCGAGGCCGTGTTCGTGCCGCCCGGGATGCTCGATACCCTGGATGCGCTGAACCTTGCCCTGGGGGGTGCCATGGCCCTGGTCAGCGGCCGCGCCATCCCCGGGCTCGACCGCATCTTCGGCAGGACCGCCTGGGCCGCCGCCGGTCAGCATGGCCTCGAGCGGCGCGACGGTGAGGGACGAACGACCACCGTCCCCGTGGACGAGGACGAACTGGACCGGCTGCGCAAGATCGTGCACGACATCGCCCTTGCCCTCCCGGGCGTACGCGTGGAAGACAAGAGCTGGTCCGTGGCCTTGCATTGCCGCGAGCATCCCGAGCGCGCGGACGAGCTGGACCGGATCGCCCCGGCCATCGCATCGCGTTTCCCCGGGTTCGAGCTGCAGCCGGGCAGCTACGTCTACGAGTTCAAGCCGCGCGGGATGGACAAGGGCGTGGCGGTGGCCGCCTTCCTCGAAGCACCACCCTTCAAAGGCCGCAAGCCGGTCTACCTGGGCGACGACCTCACCGACGAACACGCCTTCGCCGTGGTCAACGAGCGGGGAGGCGCATCGGTTCGCGTCGGTTCCCGCACACCGTCCGACGCGGCGTTCACATTGCCTAGCCCGGCGGCTGTCCATGCTTGGCTCGATTCCGTGAAGGCCACGCTGACGCAAGGAGCCGCAAGGGCACGATGAGCCGACTAGTTGTCATATCGAACCGCGTGGCACTGCCCAAGCAGACGCAAACCGGCGGCCTCGCATCCGCCATGAACGCGGCGCTGCAGGAAATGGGGGGACTGTGGTTCGGGTGGAGCGGCAACCTCGCCGCCGAGACCGGCAAGGAGGTGCACGAAGTCCAGGACGGACACATCAGCTACGCGACCATCGACATGTCCAAGGCGGACCATGACGACTACTACAGCGGCTTCGCCAACCGCGCCTTGTGGCCGCTGTTCCATTACCGGGCCGACCTGGTCGATTACCGGCGCGACCACCTCGAAGGCTACCTGCGGGTCAACCGCGTCTTCGCCAAGCGCGTGGCGAAACTGATCAGGAAAGACGACATCGTCTGGGTTCACGACTACCACCTGATCCCGCTCGCGGCGATGCTTCGCGAACTGGGGGTCGAGAACAAGATCGGCTTCTTCCTGCACACGCCACTCCCCGCGGCGGGGTTGTTGATCACCCTGCCCCGTCATCGCGAATTGCTCGAGCCGCTGGCGTCGTACGACCTCGTGGGCCTGCACACCCAACGCGACCTGCGCGCGCTCGAGGATTACTTCCTGCATGAACTCGGCGCCGCCATGCGCACGGGTGGCCGCATCCGCGCCGCCAACGGACGGATCTTCCGTGCCGGCGTCTTCCCGATCAGCATCGACACCGCGGAGGCCGTGGAACTGGCCCATCGCGCCGAGGACAGTGGAGCGGTGGCCAAGCTCAGGGCATCGATCGACGACCGCGCACTGATCATCGGCGTGGACCGCCTCGATTATTCCAAAGGTCTGCCCGAACGCTTCGAAGGGTTCGCGCGCCTGTTGCGCGACCACAAAGAAATGCGCGGCCGGGTGTCGCTATTGCAGATCGCCCCGCCCTCGCGCTCGGACGTGCCGGAATACCGATCGCTGCGCCGGGAACTCGAACGCAGCGCGGGCCATATCAACGGCCAGTACGCCGAACCGGACTGGGTACCCATCCGTTACGTCAACAAGTCGTTCGCGCACAAGGTGCTGGCGGGTTACTTCCGCGTGGCGAAGGTCGGCCTGGTCACGCCACTCCGCGACGGCATGAACCTCGTCGCGAAGGAGTACGTGGCCTGCCAGGATCCGCAGGACCCCGGCGTGCTCGTGCTGTCCCGCTTCGCGGGCGCGGCGCAGGAGCTGGATGCGGCGCTGCTGGTGAATCCGTCCGACCTGGACGAGGTGTCCGAAGCGCTGAAACGCGCTCTGGAAATGCCGCTGAAGGAGCGGCGCATGCGTTGGCAGTCGATGATGGACGTGCTCGAGCGCAATGACATCACCACGTGGCGCAACGCCTTCCTGCATGCCCTGACCGAGCCGCCACGGGTGAAGCCGGAGATCTACGTGCCTTCGCCGATGACGGCGCCCTGAGCGTGTTCAGCGCGTCCAGATCAACGAGGCGAATCGTCCGCTGACCGCGCCATCGCGACGGTACGAGTAGAGCCGTTCGTCGCGGAAGGTATCGAAACCGCCGCCCGCAACCCGCGTCACCCCGATGGCTGCGAGCCGGCGCTTCGCCAGCATGTACAGATCGCATAGCCAGTGCCCCGGCCGGGTCGGCGTGAACGCCACCTCCGCCCCGGGGTCGCCATCGACGAAGGCCGCGCGGACTTCCTCGCCCACCTCGTAGGAGGGCCCGCCGATGGCGGGGCCCAACCAGGCGAGCATGGACTCCACGGGTTCGCCCATACGGGCCACCGTATTCTCCAGGACGCCCGCCGCGAGGCCGCGCCAGCCGGCGTGCGCCGCGCCGATCGTGCCACCTTCAGCGGCCGCGAACAGAACCGGAAGGCAATCCGCGGTGAGGACCGCCAGTACCTTGCCGGACCCCTTCGCCACTGCGGCATCGGCCACCGGCTCGTCGTCGACCGGCGCGCCGGCCTCGACCACCTCGGTACCGTGCACCTGGCGCAGCCAGAGCGGCGGGGCGGGCAGGTCCAGGGCCACCGTCAGGGCATCGCGGTTCGACACCACGGCGGCGGGATCGTCGCCCGAGCGCAGCCCGAGGTTCAGCCGGTCGTACGGCGGCTGGGAAATACCCGGCCCCTGCCGCGTGGATACGGCCGCGTGGACGTGCGCGGGAGCCTTCCAGTCCGGAACGATCCAGGCGCCATCCATGCTCAGTCCTCGATCGGATGCAGCGCGGTGTCGGCGCGAAGCGCTTCGATCAGCGCCTCCTGGTCGACCGGGCGCGGCGAATCGAATTCGAGGTATTCCCCCGTGACGGGATGCTCGAAAGCCAGTTTCTCGGCGTGCAGGGCCTGCCGGCGGAAACCGCGCAGGGCCTCGATCAACTCCTGGCTGGCGCCGCGCGGCAGGCGCAGGCCGTTGCCGTAGAGCTGGTCGCCGACCAGCGGGTGGCCGAGGTGGGCCATGTGCACGCGGATCTGATGGGTGCGGCCCGTCTCCAGGTTGCACTGGATCAGGCTGTGCGCCCGGAAACGCTCGCGCACGCGGTAATGCGTGACCGCCTCCTTGCCCCCGTCCTCCACGTCGCGCACGCCCTGCTTCAGACGATCGTGCTGGTGCCGCCCGATGGGCTGGTCCACCGTGCCGCCGGCGACCATGGTGCCCAGCACCACGGCCTCGTACTGCCGGTGCACGTCGTGCCGCGACAGCATCGCCACCAGCGCGGTGTGCGCGGCGATGCTCTTGGCCACCACCATCAGGCCCGCGGTGTCCTTGTCCAGGCGATGGACGATCCCGCCTCGCGGCAACTCGGCCTGGGCCGGGTTGTGGTGAAGCAAGGCGTTCAGCATGGTCCCGGCGGCATTGCCCGCCCCCGGGTGGACGACCAGCCCCATGGGCTTGTCGACCACCATGAGGTCGTCGTCCTCGTAGCGGATATCCAGCGCGATGTCCTCGGGCTGGGCGTCCACCTCGGTCTCCAGCTCGGCCTCGAGTTCCACCCGCTCGCCGCCCCGGAGCAGGTGGCGCGGGGCCACCCGGGCCCCGTCCAGCAGCACCTTGCCCTCCTTGATCCAGCCCGTGAGGCGGGATCGGGAGTAATCGGGGAACATCTCGGCCAGGGACTGGTCGAAACGCCGACCCGCCGCCGCCACCGGCACGGTGGCCTCATGTCTGACCGTCGTCATACCGCCCCGCCCGGCCCACGGCCGGTTTCGGCTATCATGCCCTTTCGCTCAAGCATCCGAACTCTCTCAATGCGTGCAACCAAGATCACCATTCTGCTCGTCCTCGCCCTGTCGATGAGCGCCTGCTCGATGTTCCGCAGCAAGAAGGAGACGATCGACACGATGCCGGTCGACCGGCTCTATACGACTGCCCACGACTCGCTGGAGCACGCCGACTACGCCGCCGCGGAGAAGGCGTACGAACGCCTCATCGCACGGTTCCCTTCAGGCGACATCAACGAGCAGTCCCAGATCGAACTCGCGTACGCGCAGTACAAAGACAACAAGCCGGACGACGCTTACTCGACGATCAACCGCTTCATCAAGACGTTTCCGACCCATAAGCATGCTGATTATGCCTATTACCTGCGCGGTCTGATCAATTTCGATCGAACGGGCGGCCTGATCGAGCGTTACCTGCAGCGTGGCAACAGCGCTTCCACCCGCCGCGACCAGGGCTTCAACCTCACCGCGTTCGACGATTTCAGCCAGCTGACCCGTCGTTATCCGAACAGCGCGTACGCCACCGACGCCCGCCAGCGCATGATCTTCCTGCGCAACCAGCTGGCCCGGTTCGAGGTGAACGTGGCCGAGTACTATCTGCGCACCAAGGCCTATATCGCCTCGGCCGACCGCGCCCAGTACGTGATCGAGCACTACCAGCAGTCGCCGGAAACGGCCGATGCCCTCGCCATCCTCACGCGCAGCTACATCGCGCTGGACCGCAAGCCGCTGGCCGACCAGACCCGCCAGGTGCTGGCCCTGAACTACCCGGACCACCCGTACCTCACGGACCCGAACTGGCCGCACCACCCCTCGGTCTGGCGCAAGGCGATCCCGTTCTCGGGTCACCACTGACCTTCGGGGTTCGACGAGAAAGCCGGCGCAAGCCGGCTTTTTTTGTGGGCTTTCTTTCGTGTTCGGATTTCGTCCGGCTCGGCTTCGCCCTCGCATCGGGGTGGTGAGGCAGAGCCGTCGGCCGCCACCCTCGTCGCTCCGAGCTGCACCGTCGCTCGGGAAAGGATGCCGCTGCGCGGCCGTGTTCTATGGCTGACGCCCCGTCGCGCCCGTCGCCCCGGGCGGGGTTTTCGATTCGCCCTCCGTGGCTCAGCGAAAACGGACGGCCGTCCAGGCCGGCCCCCTACGGGCCTTTTCGCCCGGCGCTCCTCGGTTCCACACCTCGCGCCGAGGGTGGCGGCCGACGGCTCTACCGGGCACGGAGGGGTTGTGTGGCAAGAGCAACGCCCGCGACCTGGGGAAAGCGGTTACGTGTGACTCCCCCTCACCCGGGTGGGAAGCGGGCTGGCCCGCGATTCGCCCTATGTCGAGCGAATGAGGCGGTGCATCGCAACTGGGCGAGCGGTAAGGGCCGATCACCGCAAGGCTTCCTTCGCCAGCAGAAAGATTGAGGCATCGCGGGCCAGCCCGCTTCCCACCCGGGTGCGGCAACCGGCGGGGGCACGGCTCTTCCTCACCAACCCACGCCAGTGTCGAGAGAGCTGCCGGGCGCCACCCTCGGCGCGACATGAGGAGCCGAGGGCGGGCGGGCGGACGAGGCCCGAAGGGGATCGGCCAGGACGGCCGATCGTTTTCGCTGAGCCACGGAGGGCGAATCGAAAACCCCCGCCCGACCGTCCGAGCCCGAAGGGGCGCCAGCCATCAAACATGGCCGCGCAGCGGCTTCCCTTCCCAAGGGACGGCGCCGCCTGTCGCGCCGAGGGTGGCGCCCGGCAGCTCCCCCGCCACGCACACAGCGAATGCGAGGGCGAAAGCCGAGCCGGATGCAGGGAATCAGCGCCAGCCGGAGGTGATCGGGTAGCGGCGTTCGCGGCCGAAGGCCTTCGTGGTCACGCGGGGGCCCGGCGCCGCCTGGCGGCGCTTGAACTCGTTGATGAAGACCATGCGGATCACCCGGCGTACCGTCGCGTCGTCGTGACCGGCGGCGATGATGTCCTCCGCCGAGGCCTCACCCTCGATGAAATGCTCCAGGATGGCATCGAGCTCGTCGTAAGGCGGCAGGGAGTCCTGGTCGGTCTGCTCGTGACGCAGTTCGGCGGACGGCGGGCGGTCGATGACCGCCATCGGGATCGCGCCGTCGATGGCCGCACGCCAGCGCGAAAGACTGTAGACGGTGGTCTTGTAGACATCCTTGAGTGGCGCGTAGGCGCCACACATGTCGCCGTACAGGGTGGCGTAACCGACGGCCATCTCGCTCTTGTTGCCCGTGGACAGCAACAGCTTGCCGGTCTTGTTCGACATCGCCATTAGCAGCACGCCGCGCGCACGCGATTGCAGGTTTTCCTCGGTGATGTCGGGCCCGCGCCCTTCGAACACCGGCGCCAGCGTGCCAGTGAAGGTTTCGTAGATCCCCTCGATCGGCAACACGTGGTACTCGACGCCCAGGTGCTCCGCCTGCGCCTTCGCCTCGCGCAACGAGAGATCCGACGTGTACACCGTCGGCATCATTACGGCGGTGACCTTGTCCTTGCCGAGCGCGTCCACGGCGATCGCCAGCGTGAGCGCCGAATCGATGCCGCCGGAAAGGCCCAGCAGCACGCCCGAAAAGCCATTCTTGCCGATGTAGTCGCGCACGCCGCGCACCAGCCCCGCGTACATGATCGCTTCCGGCGAGCGCGTATCCTGCGCCGGCCAGTCGATCGCCGCGAGGCGCTTCGTCTCGGTGTCGTATTCCACCGTGAGCAGCATTTCCTCGAACGAAGGCGCGCGGGCGACCACTTCGCCATCGGATTGCACGAGCAAGGAATGGCCATCGAACAACAGGTCGTCCTGGCCACCGACCAGATTTACGTAGGCGATGGGCACGCCGTTTTCCGTGGCCCGCTGGCGCAGCAATTCCTCGCGCGTGGCCGCCTGGCGGCGGTCATAGGGTGAAGCGTTGATCACCAGGATCAGTTCCGCGCCCGCCTGGGCGGCATGGGCCGCGGGTTCGGCCTCCCAGATGTCCTCGCAGATCAGCATGCCAACGCGCACGCCTTCGATCACGAAGACGCGCGTGGCCTGCCCATGCTGGAAATAGCGTTTTTCGTCGAAGACGGTGTAATTGGGCAAGGCCTGCTTTTGGTAGGTCCACTCGACCTTGCCTTCGCGGATCAGCGAGGCAGCGTTGAAGACTTCACCGCGCGTTTCGGGGTGGCCAACGATGGCCGAGATGCCGCGGATTTCCGGTGCGAGCGCCGCGAGTTCGCGCCCGCAGGCTTCGAGGAAGCTCGGGCGCTGGAGCAGGTCTTCGGGCGGATAGCCAGAGAGGGTCAATTCGGGGAAGGCGACCAGCGAGGCGCCGAGCCGATCCCGCGCTTCCTCGGCCAGTGCCTTCACGCGCTGGACATTCTTGGCGGTGGCGCCTACCGGGAAGTCGTACTGGGCCAGGGCGAAGCGGAACGTGGACATGGGGGATCCGTGCGGTCGCGGGGGACTGCCTATGATAAGACATGGGGGTGAGGGTGGCTGGCCCGCTGCCGCGGGATCGCCGACAAGGTCGGCTCCCACCAGTCATGGATCGCTGATAGGGTCGGCTCCCATCGGTGGTCATTCCAGGCTGCTATCGGACCTTTGCCGCGAGGCTACAGGTAGAGGTTCGCGATGTGCACTACGGTTTTGTAGGGCTCGGGGTCGTTGCGATTGGTCAGGAGGATCACGGTGAGGTGACGTTTCGGGTATCGCACGATCACATTGCGGAAGCCGATCGTCTCGCCCGAGTGCCAGAGCGTCTCGCCGGTGATCCGCCACCCGTAGCCATATTCCACCGAGGGATCGTCGGTGGGCGTCCACGATGTGAAGGCGGCCTTGCGCGAGGTGCCGCTCAGTAGCCGGTCGTCGTAGAGCGCGGCGTCCCAGCGCGCCAGGTCGTCGATCGAGGAATAGATCCCGCCATCGCCGAGCACCGAGCTGGTCATGCTCTGGTCGGTACGAACCCAACGCCCACCCTCGTCGCTGTATCCGAAGGCCCGGTGCGGCACGGGAGGCCCTTCCCGTACATAGGCCAGGGTGTTCGTCATGCCCAGTGGCACGAAGATGCGCTCGCGCAGGAAATCCTGGAACGGCTTGCCCGAGGCCTTTTCCACGATCAGCGCGAGCATCGCGTAGCCCCCGTTGCTATAGCGGTACGACGTGCCGGGGGAGAAATAGAGATGGTCGGTTTTGGCGAGCAGGTCGAGCACATCTTTGTCTCGCAGCGGCACCCGCGTATTGGCGGGCATGATGTCCTCGTAATCGATCAGCCCACCCTGGTGGCTCAGCAACTGGCGGATGGTGATCGCGTCGGCCGCGGCGGGAAGCGTAGGCAGCCAGCGGCGGGCGCGGTCGTCCAGTGAAAGTTTGCCGTCTTGCGCAAGCAGGAGGATCGCGGTCGCCGTGAACTGCTTGCTCACCGAGGCCAGGCGATAGTTCGTCTGCGGCGAGGCCGCCACGTGGTGTTCCAGGTCGGCGAATCCATAACCCCGCCGAACGATGGGTACGCCCTCGCGCACCACCAACAGCGAGGCGCCAGGTCCGTCACCGTCGTAACGCTTCATCAATACATCCAACGCCGCATCACGCGATGGCGATGCGGCGCATCCGGCGAGGAAGGCACAAACGGCCAGCGATACGGCGAAGCGCATGGTCACTCCACGGGAACGTCGTAGATCGTGTCGGCTGACGCGGCCGAAGGCAGCGAGTAATGCCACCACTCCTGCGGATAATTGACGAACCCTTCCGCCGCCATCGCACGCACCAGTCGCTGGCGGTTCGCACGCTGCGCGGCGGAAATGCCCGGATAATCGGTATGCGCACGGGGATCGAAGAAGTCGAAGTCCGTGCCCATGCCCAGCGGCGTGCAGCGCTTTCCGTCGCACCGCATCAAGGTGAGGTCGACGGTGGCGCCACGGCTATGGCCGGAAACCGGAGCGATGTATTCGCCCAGCAGTTTGTCCTTGCCGAGGTTCGGGTAGTGCGCGGGCTTGGTTCGCGTATCGACGGTATCGCCGGCCCAACGTACGAACGCCGCGACCGCGCGGGCCGGCCGATAGCAATCCCATATGCGCAGGCGCAGGCCCTCCCGGCGCAGATGCATCTCCACACGCGCCAACGCCTCGGCGGCAGCCGTGCGCAGGAAGCACTTCGCCGACCGATAGCCATCCACCGGGGCGCCGGTGAAGTTGTCGCTTCCCGCATAGTGGATGTCCTCGGAGATGTCCGGAACCAACGAACGAACATCGGTGAGCCCCACCTCGTGCGGCGTGCGCGCCGGCGGCACCTGTGGCGGGACATCGGCGGCGTGCGCGCTAAGGACAAGCCCGCACGCGAGTGAAAGCCAGATCTTCATAGTCGTTGCTGAAATCGGCATCGGGATCGACCTTGGTCAGGCGCAACTGGTCCGGCGCGGCGAGGTCGAGCCATGGCTCGGCGTCCATCCGCGGGCTGTTCCACTGCACGAGGTAACGCGTACCCACGCGTTCGAGCATACCGGTCATCACGGGCGAACGTGCCGCGGTGAAGCGCACGCCTTCCTTGCCCGGGCAGATGCTGACTTCGCCGAACCAGGGATCGCGCCAGATGCCCAGCATGCTGGCCGCCTCACGGGCGGAGGCAGCCACGCGCGAGGACGTATCCGGCGCCCGCGAGGCACCCGGGGCCGACGCCTCGGCGGCGATACGGTCGGCGTATTCACCCACCGTATGTGCTTCGCCCGGTGCGGTGAACCGCTTGAGCAACGCAGCGGCCAGAGCGTCGCGTGCGTCCTCGCTCCCACCATTCATGAGGATGACGAAGCCGCTGCGCCGCTCGGGCAACAAGCTCACCGTCGAATACATGCCCGAGAGCGTGCCCGTGTGCGAAACGCTCCATTGCCCATCCACGTCGGCCAGCCGCCAGCCATAGCCGTAACCGTAGAGATGCGTGTCGTTCCAGGCTTTCCGGCGCTTTCCCACGGGCATCGGATTCTGGATCGACCACAAGGGTTCGCGATGCGCGGCGTCCAGCCATGCCAGTTGCGCCGCATCGGGCGCCAGCCAGTTTCCGGCCCATCGGAGCATGTCGTCGAGGTCGCAGCGCACGCCGCCCGCGGCGGCGGACGTGATCGCGGGAACCGTTGCCGGATCGCCATTCACCACTTCGTTACCGCGCTCCCCTTGCCGATGCGGTTGGGCGACGTTCCCCACGCCGTCGCGCGACCAGCGGCCGACCTGGCAGCGGGCGAGCCCCAGCGGCTCGAACACCTCGCGGCGCAAAAGCGTTTCGTAGGGAGCGCCGCCAACCGCCGCCGCCACTTCGCCCGCGACGACGTAAAGCAGGTTGTCGTACGCGTAGCGCGAGCGAAAACTGTGCTCCGGCTTCAGGTAAGCGAGACCGGCGAGGATGTCCTTGCGCGTGAAGTCGTTCGGTTCCGGCCACAGCATCAGGTCGCCCGCGCCCTCGCGCAGACCACTGTTGTGGATCACCAGGTCGCGCACCTGGATCTCGCGGGTGACCCACGGGTCGTTCATCCGGAAGTCCGGCAGGTACTCCGTCACCGGATCGTCCCAACGCAGCTTGCCCGCCGCGACCAGGCGCGCCAGCAGGGCCGTCGTCATGGCCTTGCTGTTGGAGGCGATCTTGAACAGGGTGCGCCCGTCCACCTTGTGGCCCGAACCGGCGACGAGTTCGCCGGCCGTGCGCGTATAGGCCACCTTGCCATCCTGGATCAACCCGACCGCGATGCCGGGAACGCGGTAGCGCGACACCGCCTCGTCGACGAGGGCGTCGAGCGATGCGGCGGAAGCGGCCTCATCGGCCGCCCATACGCGCAGCAGGTTGCCGCCCCAGAGTTTGGCGATGTCCTGGTCTGAAAACCCGCGCCGCTTGAGCGCGGCGGTCACATTGCGCGTCTCCGATGCATCCATCCACCCCGTGATCTCTCCGCCGCCGTCGAAGTCCGAGGCGATGCCCACGTGATCGATACCCGCCACCTTCACCATGTGCTGGACGTGGTCCATGAAATCGTCCAGCGTGGCCAGTGGATGTTCGCGCTGGATCGCCTTCATGCCCTCGATGTACGACGGCAAGTAGTCGTGCTTCTCGCTGTCGTATTCCTTGTCGCCCGCCTCACGCGCCACCCGCGTCTGCAAGGCCTTCTCGGCGGCCGCGCGCTCGGGGTCTTTCTTCAGGAACTCCTTGTACGCCACGGCCTGGACGACGCCATCTTTCGCGGCGATGGCTGCCAGCAGGTCGTCGGGCAGGTTACGCGGGTGATCGGTGATCGCCCGGGACGACGAATGCGACGCGATGATCGGCGCCTTCGACAGCGCGAGGACATCGCGGACGCAGGCGTCCGAGGCGTGCGACACGTCCACCATCATCCCCAGCGCATTGGCCCTCTCCACCACCTTCCGGCCGAAATCGGTGAGGCCGAGGTTGCTGTCGACCTTGTCGCCAAGTTCCTTGCGGGGTAGCGAGCTGCCACAGAGATCGTTGTTGCCGACATGCGCCAGCCCGATGTAACGCGCACCCCGTGCATAGGCCGCGTCCAGCCGCTTCAGGTCGTGCCCGAGCGAATAGCCGTTCTCGATGCCGATCATGGCCGACAACCGCCCAGCGGCCTTGTTCGCACGGACTTCGGCGGGCGTGCGCGCCGCCCGGATCCATTCGGGATACCGCTTCAGCATCAGGTCGATGGCGTCATACTTGCGCGCCGCCTGTGCCACCGCCTTCGCGTATCCCGCCGGCGTGAGAGGACCCTGCTCCACGTAGATGACGAAGAAAGCGGCATCGAGGCCGCCACGGCGCATCTTGGGCAGGTCCACCTTGAGCGGGCCGTCCTTCCCGGCGTCGAACTTCGCGTCGTGCATGTACGACAGCGGGATATCGACGTGCGTGTCCAGCGTGAGCGGATGGTCCTGCGCCTGCGCAGCCGCGCAGAACAACAAGCCCAGGCCAAGGATTCGCCTCATTCGTGCCTCCTGTGATGACGCCAGTACACCAGCGGGAAGCCGGGGGTGGAAAGCTGG
Source organism: Luteibacter sp. W1I16 (assembly GCF_050434905.1). Lineage (NCBI taxonomy): Bacteria > Pseudomonadati > Pseudomonadota > Gammaproteobacteria > Lysobacterales > Rhodanobacteraceae > Luteibacter > Luteibacter sp. W1I16. Next base: position 3,055,821 of record NZ_JBNDJJ010000001.1, on the reverse strand, counting down.
GATGGGAAGCCTAGGTGGGCAGCGCGCTGGCGCGCGATGGGTGCTTGCCGGAAAGTGAGACAAGTGCCCATCGCGCGCCAGCGCGCTTCCCACCTTATATCCCGATCCTTGCTCCTTCCTGGCCTTGCTTAGAAGTCGATCGAGACGGTCAGCTGGCCGAATCGGGGCGACTGGAAGCGCTGGGGTTGCAGGTACGTGGGATTCAGCCCGCCGACCGAGGTCTGGAGGTCCTGGTCGACGCCGAGCGTGCGCTGCTGGTTGAGGAGGTTATACACCGCGAACTTCACGCGCAGGTTGTTCTTCTCGTCCAGCGGCAACAGGTAGGTGATGCTGGCGTTGAGGTTGAAGGTCCAGGGCGTGCGGTCCTCGCCTCGGGGCGATCGCTGGTACACGCGGTTCTGGGACACGGGGTCGGCACAGTTCTCCACGCAGATGAAGTAGCTGTGGTACACGGTGGCGTCGTACGGATTGCCGACGCCGTAGCCGGTGATCGGGCTGCCGGAAAGAGCCGTCAGGTCGGCGCCCACTTGCCACTGCTTGCTGATCGCATAGGTTCCGCGAACCTTGAACTGGTGGCGGTGATCGTTCGGCAGGTAGCCGCCGGACAGGTTCACCCATGGATCGTCGAAGTTCTCCGTACGGCCCGTGTCATCGAAGTTGGTATCGGAATTCACCGGCCCCTCGGCGTTGCCACGGCTCCACGACAACACGTACGACGCGTTCAACATCCACTTTTCGTCCCACGCACGGTCCACCTGGAACTCCAGCGAGCCGAAGGAGCGCCGGGGCTTCTTCCAGCCACGCTGGCCGAGGTAATTGCCGTCGGCGTCATACATCGCCCAACCCTGCTTGGAGGTGTCGATGTTGATGTAGCCGTCGGGCGTGCCGTCGCAATTGGTATCGCCGTAAACGGTGAGCTTGCGACCCGGATTGCCCATGACGTAGCCGATGTAGCCATCGCCACCGCACTGTGGCGTGGCGCTGATCTCCATGTCGTCGATGGCGTTGTGCAGCTTCCGGTACGTTCCGCTCACGCCCCACGACCACTTGTCCGTGATGGCTTGCTGGAAGCCGAGGATCGCCTCGTCCTGATAGACCGAATCCATGTTCTTGTCGACTTCGGCACGCAAGTCGCCCACGCTGCCGTTGCCCTGCGAATCGTCCACCGGGCCGATCTGCGGCCCGAGAATCGGCAGGGCGTAAGGCGACCCGTTGCGATCGAGTATCTGGTACCCGTCGAAGGCGTAGTACGTGCGCTGGTCGAGCAGGCCACCCGCCTGCTTGATGTTGATCACGTTGGCCACCGGCAGGTAGTACCGGCCGAGGTTACCGAAGATCTTGGTGGTGCCATCGCCCTTCAGATCCCAGGAAAAACCGAGGCGCGGCGCGATCATGTTGTCCATCTTGATATAGCTGGACCCCTCGCCCGTCTTGTTGTCGAAGGCGTCGCGGCGCAGGCCCGCGTTCAACAGGAAGTCCGGCGTGATGTTCCAGTTGTCCTCGAGATAGAAGGCGTTGTTGGTCGTCTCGAACGTGCCCGCGATCTCGTAGCGTCGCGCGCGCACGTACGCGTTGTAGCCCGCCGGCACCACGCCACCGTTCTCGATGGTGGCACCCGGCGTCGTGGAGTAGATGTTGTAGTAGTACGCGCCCGGGCCAGGGTAATGACGCGAATAGTCGGACGTGTCGACCTCGTGGTCGTAGCCGAAACGGACCAGATGGTCACCCAACGTCCATTCGAAGTCGGCGCGGCCTTGCTTGCGCGTGTCGTTGCGCTTGATCACCGCGGTGCTGGTGCTGCACCCCAGCGGCACGCCGGGACCGGGCACGGCCGAGACCTTGGCCACCGGGTTGCAGTCGATGTCGGACTGGGCGCGGGTGAAATCCTCGCGCTCGTTGCGGCCATACATCAGCTTCATCGACAGGTTGTCGACGAGGTAACTGGTGAAGGTGCCGTTCCAGTTGCGGCCACCGGTGTCGCTGTAGATCTCGTCGTTCTTGTCGCTCTTGGTATGCGTGGCGTAATCGTAGTTGTAGACCGATCCGACGTTCTTGTTCTTGTCCGAGAAGGCCATGAACTCGAACAGATTCTTGTCGTTGATATGCCAATCGACCTTGGCGCCCCAGAAGCCGGAGTCGGTATCGTTCTGCGTCAGCACGGTGCCGAGGTTGTCGGTGTTCTGCGGTGTATATCCCCGCGCCTCGTACATCGCGAAGAAGAACAGCTTGTCCTTCACGATCGGCCCGGACGCGTACACGTTCATCTTGGTACGCGAGTAGTGGTCTTCGGACGAGGTGATGTAACGCTCGCCGTCCCAGTAGCGGTTCTTCGTGGTGGCCTGCCAGTCACTGGGCTCGAAGGTCATCTCCGCGCCCGCCTTGAATTCGTTCGTGCCCGAGCGGGTCACGGCGTTGACGACGCCGCCGGTGGTGCGGCCGAACTCGACGGAATAGCCGCCGGTCTTGACCTGGAATTCCTGGTAGAACGCGAACGGCGCTTCGGAGAAACCGTTGCGGTTGTAGAAGTCGGTGACATTGAGGCCGTTCACGTAGAACGAGTTCTCGGCCACGGACGAACCACCGAACGAAATGCCGCCAAAGCCGGCGTTGCCCTTGTTCACGCCCGGCGCCAGCAGGGCCACGGATTGCACACTCTGGTCCACCGGCAGGCGGCGGATTTCCTCGCGACTGATGTTCGTCGCGGTTTCGGTGGAGCTGACGTCCACGGCGGAGATGACGACCGGTGCGCTCACCTGCACACCTTCGAGTTCGGTAGTGCCCGTCGCGCCGCGTTCCACGAGGTTCACCGTGGTGGCGTTACCCAGGCTCACCGTCACCTCGGCGGTGGTCGCCACCGGCTTGCCGTCCTTGCTGCTGTCCACCTGGTAATGGCCGACCGGCAGGTACGGCAGGCGAAAGTTGCCCGCATCGTCCGCGGTCACGGTACGCGTCAGGCCGGTGGCCGGATCACGCGCGGTGACCGTGGCCCCCGCCTTGGTGCGGCCCACGATGGTGCCATCGGTATTCGCGGCGGATGCGCTGCCGGACATCGCCAGGCCAAGGCCGATCGCCATGCATAAGGCGCCGTGGCGCAACGTGCGCCGGTTCGTCTTCATGTCCCCCATCTCCCCACTCCCATAAGATGATGTTTCGGGTTGTCGTTCGTTGCCCGGTCAGGGCGCCGCGTCACCGCCCCCGCGCGGTGTATCGACACGGTGCCACCGGAAGTCGTAATCCCACTGGTCGAAATACAGGTTGCCGCCCTTCCACTCGACCTCACCGCGCTGCGAGTCGACCGTCTCCGACCGGAAGAACGTCTTCGGCGGTGTGAACGGCTGCGAGTAGTCGTCGTTGAAGGCGATGCGATAGGCATCCAGGCCGCCGAGGTAGAACCACTCGAGGGCGTCGTCGCCCGGCTTCGCGTCCGCTCCGGCCAGCAGGCGGCCGAAGGTCACGTCCATCGGTACCCATCCATACGGGGCCAGGTACACCTGTCCCCAGTCGTGGATGTTGTTGTACTTGCCATCGGAGAAGATCCAGCCCGACTGCCAGCGCGCCGGAATGCCGTTGAGGCGCAGCAAGGTCATCAGCAGCAGGGTCTGCTCGCCGCAATCGCCGTGGCCGGCATGCAGCGTGTAGTCACCGATATTCGAGATCGTGGAGTATTCCCGCGCGCCTGCCCAGGGAATCGTATCGACGGCGGCGAACAGCTTCTGCGCGATGCGGTAGGGGTTGGTCTCGTCGCCTACCACGCGCTTCGAATAAGCGCGCATGGCGTCGGTGAAGACGATGTGCGGCGCGCGCTCGGCGACATAGGGCGCCAGCGCCGGCGTGACCGGCGTCCGCGTCACCTTCGCCGGATCGATGTCGACGTAGCGCGCGTGGAGGGTCACCTCATAGGTGATCGAGAATTCGGTGGGCTTGCCCGCTTCGGCCTTCTTTTCGAGGTAGGCCGTGCGCTGCAGGCTCGACTCGGGAGCGATGGTGGCCTTGGCCGGCTCGCTGCCGGTGAGCCGGATGTCTTCCTGCTGGCCCGTGATGGCGCGCGGATAGGGAATCCAGGCGCGGATCGTTTCACCCGCGGGTACCGCGCCGGCTTTCACCGTGAGCACCTGGGTGACGCTCTCGCGGCGCGGCAGCACGCTGCTGGTGTGGTTCGCCAAGGCGGCCGCGCGCACGGCGCGGTGGTGGTCGTTGAGGATTTCGTTCGGGCCGTCGTCGAAGGGCGTCTGTGCCTTGCGCCGCTCCCGAGCCTCGGCGCTGATCCGGAACAGGTTTCCCGGCGAGCGCTTGAAGTACAGCGTGCGGCCGTCGATCACCTGTTTTTCGAGCAGGCCGGCGGCGTCCCACTTCGCGAACTCGGCGTCGGTGAGGTCGGGAATCTGTTTGCGCAGGCGGGTCTTCACCGCGTCGGCGTCGAGGGTGAAGTCGAGCAGGATGCGGCGCATGCGTTCGCGCTGGAACAGCAGGGTGTCGCGTTGTGTGGGGGTGAGGTTGGGTTGGGTGAGCGCTTTGGTTATCAGGGCTTCGGCGGATTTGAAGTGGCCGGCGTCTATCTCGCGGGAAGGAGCATCGCCGACAGGGTCGGCTCCCACCTGGGACGGGGAGGCATGGGGAGCTGGGTGGGCTTCCACCACAGGGGTGGGGCTCAGCGCGGCGAGCAGGCACGCCGCCAGCACCGGGCGAATCATCGCGTTTCGTAAGGCCGCTTTCACCGTTCGGTATCCCCGATGCAACCGTGGTGGATGGACGTGCGTCAGGGCTGTGTAACATGCTTGCAAAGCGCGGTCAATAATTTATGCTTCAGGCTACTTCGTTAGGAATAGATATTCCTGACGACCGTCGCGACACCACCCGGGGAGGGGACGCGTGATCCAGTCGGTTTGGCCTTACCTGGCCGTGATGCTGCTCGCCGCCGGCTTCTGGCCCGCGATCGAACGGCGTTTCGGCTGGAAGGTATTTGAGATCCTTCCGCCCATCGTCCTCACCTACCTCACCGTGACAGCGTTGTCCGTCGCCGGCTTCTGGACCGCCTCGCCGGAGATCCACGCGGCCCAGAACATGCTTGTCGCCCGGCTGGTGCCGGCGCTGCTCTTCCTGCTGATGATCAACTGCGATCTTCGCGCCATCCTCGCGCTGGGGCCGCGCGTGCTGGGCGTCTTCGTCTGCACCTCAATCAGCCTGTTCATCGCCTTCGTGCTGACCTTCCTCATTTATCGTCACTGGATGCCGGGCACGGGGTGGATGCCGCTCGCTTCATTGTCGGGTAGCTGGATGGGCGGCACGGCCAACATGATCGCGGTGAAGCAGGCCATCGGCATGTCCGACACGTCGCTGGCCACCACGCTGCTCACCGACGCGTTGTGCTATTCGATGTGGGTGGTGGTGCTGTTCGCGGTGGCCCGCCTCGCGCCAGCCTTCAATCGCTGGACGCGGGCGCAATCCAGCGCGAGCCTGACCGTGGCGGAAACGGCGGTCCGCGCGCCCGCCACGTCCGACAGCGTACTGCTCTGGCTGGGCCTCGCCCTGCTCGTCGCCGCCGTATCTGCGGTGCTCGGCGCGCGACTGCCGGTAGGCAGCATGGTGTCACCAACGACATGGACGATCCTGATCGCGACGGTGGCCGGCCTCGTGGCCGCACACACACCCCTGGCCCGCATGCCCGGCGCGCAGGCCGTCTCGAGCGCGTTGCTGATTTCAGTCGTCGCCGTGCTCGCCTCGCAAAGCAGTTTCGCCGGCATCGCCGCGGCACCGCTCTATCTGCTCGCGGGCGTCACGGTGATCGCCGTGCATGCGGTCCTTCTCAGCCTGGCGGCACGCGTCTTCCACTTCGACCTGTATCTCTGCGGCATTTCTTCCCTGGCGCACATCGGCGGCGTCGCCGCCACCCCCGTGCTGGCAGCGACGTATTCGCGCTCGCTGGTGCCGGTGGGCGTCCTGCTCGCCCTGCTCGGTTATATCCTCGGCACTGGCTTCGGTCTCGTCGTCGCCGCGGTGCTCTCGGCGCTGGCTTCCTGACCAAGGATCTCGCTATGAACCTGATTCGCCCTATCTTGCTCGCCACCCTCCTCGCGTTCGCGGCGGGCGGCGCCTGTGCGGCTCCGCGCGACATGCCGGTCCCGCCATCGGGCATCCTCGGTGTCACCGATGCACAGCTGTCGCCGGAGTACTGGGTCGCGCGGCTTCCCGACGCCGACATACCGGTGCTCGACACCGCGGCCATCGCCGCGATCAACGAGCGCGTGACGCGGCTGGACCCGTCGATGCACGACATCCGCCACCTGCCGGCCTCGCTGCCTCGGGAACAGGTGAAGGGTTGGATCGAGAAGCTGACGTCGCGACCGAGCAAGCCCTTGTTCGATGTGGAGGGCAAGCCCGTGACCGCCGCGGCGATCGACGCCGTGATGGACAACGCCGCGATCGACACCATTCCCGCGCAGGTGACGCCGCGCTATGGCATGGCCGTGCGCCGTGGTGCCCTGCGTGGCTACCCGACCGAGCTGCGCGTGTTCAGCCATGCCGACGACACCGACATCGACCGCTTCCAGGAAAGCACGCTGTTCCCCGGCGACCCGCTCGTGGTGGTGCATGCGAGCAAGGACGGCAAGTGGGTGTTCGTCGTCGGTCCGCGCTATGCGGCATGGATGCACGCAGACGACGTGGCTTACGGCAATGCCGCGACCGTCTTCGCCCACGCCGACGCCACGCCCTACCGGATCATCACGGGCGCGAAGCCACTCACCGTATATACGCCGGAAGCGCCCGCCGTCTCCGAACTCCAGCTGGACATGGGTACGCGCGTGCCGCTCGACACCTCGGTGCCGCCGGACCAGCCGGTGAACGGACAGAGCCCGTACACGTCGTGGGTACTGAGCCTGCCGGTGCGAGGAAACGATGGCGTGCTCTCGTTCCACCCGGCGTTGCTCCAGCGCAACCAGGATTCCGCCGCCGGCTACCTGCCCTTGACCCGGACGAACATCATCCGCCAGGCGTTCAAGTTCCTCGGTGAGCGTTATGGCTGGGGGCACGCCTACAACGGCCGCGATTGCAGCGGTTTCGTCTCGGACGTCTACCGGAGCATGGGCGTGCAGATGCCGCGCAACACGCGCGACCAGAGCATCAGCCCCGGCCTCACCCACACCGTCTACACCGACAAGGACAGCCACGAGGCACGGGTGAAGGCCGCGAAAGCGCTCGAGGTGGGCGATCTGGTCTACATCCCCGGCCACGTGATGATGGTGATCGGCAAGATCGACGGCGAGCCCTATGTCATCCACGACGTCGGCGGCATGAGCTACAAGCAGGCCGACGGCACATTGCGGCACATCAAGCTCAACGCAGTCTCGGTGACACCTCTCCTGCCCATGATGGCCAGCGGCGACAAGACCTTCGTCGACCGCATGACCAGCATCGTCCGCATCCGCTAATCCTGCCCAGCGAGACTCCATGAAGATCACCGACATCCGCTTCGGCATGCTGCGCGTACCGCTGAAGACCCCCTTCAAGACGGCGCTGCGCACGGTCGACAAGGTCGAAGACATCGTCGTGATGGTGCATACCGACGACGGCCACGTGGGCTATGGCGAAGCGCCGGCCACGGCGGTCATCACCGGCGACACGCACGGCTCCATCGTCGACGCCATCCGTCATTACATCGCGCCACGCCTCATCGGCCAGGACATCGCCGACCTCAACCGGATCACCAAGCTGATCCAGGGCACGATGGAGAAGAACACCAGCGCCAAGGCCGCCGTGGAGATCGCCGTCTACGATCTCTGGGGCCAGCTGTATGGCGCGCCGCTGTACAAGCTGCTCGGCGGTGGCGATCCGGTCATCACCACCGACATCACCATCAGCGTCGACTACATCGACAAGATGGTGGCCGACTCGATCGCCGCGGTGGATCGCGGCTTCGAGTCGTTGAAGATCAAGGTAGGCAAGGACATCGGCGTGGACATCGAGCGCGTCCGCGCGATCTACGCCGCCGTGGAAGACCGCGCTCTGCTCCGTCTCGACGCGAACCAGGGCTGGACCGCCAAGGAAGCGGTCTACGCGTTGCATACGCTGGAAGACGCCGGTGTTCGCCTGGAACTGGTCGAGCAGCCGGTGAAGGCGCGCGACCTTGAGGGCATGCGCTATGTCACTGAGCGCGTGCATACGCCGATCATGGCCGACGAGAGCGTGTTCGGCCCCGCCGAGGTGATGGAGCTGATCCGCATGCGCGCCGCCGACATCATCAACATCAAGCTGATGAAGACCGGCGGCATCTCCAACGCCATCCGCATCGCCGACATCGCCGGCCTCTACGGCATCGAGTGCATGATCGGCTGCATGCTGGAGACCAGCATCAGCGTGGCCGCCGCCGTGCACGTGGCGGTCGCCAAGTCCGACGTGATCACCAAGGTGGACCTGGACGGTCCTTCGCTGTGCGCGTACGACCCCGTGGATGGCGGCGTGAACTTCAACGAATCCGAGATCTCCATCAGCGATGCGCCGGGCCTTGGTATTCGCGAGATCCGCGGCTTAGAGCCGCTCTGAGGGCCGCCGCGATGTCACCGCTGGTGAAGATCCGCTCCGAACGCGACCGCATGTCGGCGGTGGAGCGGCGCATTGCCGACTTCATCCTCGAAAACGCCCAGTTGCTGCGCGACTACTCGTCGCAGCAACTCGCGAATGCGCTCGGCATCAGCCAGTCCAGCGTGGTGAAGTTCACCCAGAAGCTTGGCTTCCGCGGCTACCCCGACCTCAAGTATTCCGTCGGCGAATCCATCGGACGCACCGACGATGGCGACGACGAAGACGAACCGTTCGCCGAACGTCCAGGTGGCGATCCGCTGGGTGCCGCGCTCTGGCAGCGCAAGGCGCGTGCGGAGGAGGCGACGCGGCTCATCAATACACCGGAGACCTTGCATGCCGTGGTCGACGCCATCGACTCCGCGGGCAAGGTGTTCCTCATCGGCCTTGGCGAGGATGACCTGCATGCACGCGGCTTCGCGGTCCGCCTTTCCTTGTTGGGCATCGTCGCCATTCGCCACTTCGACGTGAGCCGCATGGCTGCGCAGGTGGCGATGTCGTCGCCCGGCGACCTGCTGGTCGTATTTTCAGAACAAGGCAAGCATCCCGCACTGGCGAAGATCGCCCGTTATTTCCGTGAGCAACGAGGACGCGTGGTGACCGTCACCCGGCATACGTCGAATCCCGTGCGCGCGCTCGCGGACATCGCGCTGGCCGTGGCGGCGCATGACGACGCGTCTTATGTCCAGTCACTGATCTACCAGTCCACCGTGCAACAGTTGCTCGACACCGTGTTCGTGCACCTGTGCGAGGGCGACGAGGCGCGTCACGCCCGCCTCGTACAGAACCTCGACCGCATCCAGCAGATGCTGGAACCCTGACCGGACCGCCACCATGCCCTTCACTCGATTGCTGCCTCGCCTGTTCGGCCTAGCCGCCCTCGTCCTCACCGCTTCTAGCGTGGCGTTCGAGACGCCCGCCGCGTGGTCGGTGTCCCGGCAGATGATCGTCGTCACCACCGACGGATGGGACGTCGACCACGGGACGCTCCGCGCATTCGTGCGCGAAGGAACGCGCTGGAAACAGGAAGGCCCCGCCGCCGACGTCACCATCGGCAAGCACGGCAGCGCATGGGGCGTCGGGCTCCATCCGCCGGAACGCGACGGGCCGGTGAAGAAGGAAGGCGATGGCCGCAGCCCCGCCGGCGTGTTCCGCATCGGTCAGGCCTTCGGCTATGCGGAGACGAATCCCACCGCCCTTCCCTATCGCGGCCTGGGCGTGTCCGACTATTGCGTGGACGTGGACAGCTCGCCGTACTACAACGAGGTGGTCGATGCGCGGAAGGTCGGCGAGAAGGCCGTGGCCGGCGCGACCGAGCCGATGCGCCGCGACCTGCACTTCAACGGTGACCATGCCTATCGCATCGGCTTCATCATCGAGCACAACCCGGACGGACGCAAAGGTGCGGGCAGCTGCATCTTCGCCCATCTGTGGAAGTCACCGACATCACCGACCGCCGGTTGCACGGCCATGACCGACGAGACGATGGAACGCCTGCTCGGCTGGCTCGACCCGGCGAAGAAGCCGGTCTTCGTGCTGTTGCCGAAGAACGATTACGCGCGACTGCGTGAAGCCTGGAACCTGCCGGCCTTATGACCGCCACCCAACGCATCCTTCTCGGCCTCGCACTCGGTGCGGCAGCCGGCATCGCCCTCGCCACGTGGGCTCCGGGTTCCGCGCTGGGCGTTGCCGATGCCGTGCAACCGATCGGCAAACTCTGGCTGAGCGCGTTGCAGATGACCGTGGTGCCGCTCGTGCTCTCGCTGGTCGTCGTCGGTGCGAATACCGCGACCGACGCGGCCGCCTCGGGCCGCATCGCGCGGCGCGCGATCGTCGTGTTCCTGTTGCTGCTATCGCTCGGCGCCACGGTGGCGGCGGTGGCCGCGCCCGCCTTGTTCGCGCTGTTTCCACGCAGCGGATCGCTCACCCGCGCCCTCGGTGCCGCCGGCGGCCACCTTCCCACCAGCGCGCCCGTCGGCTGGTCCGACTGGCTCGCCGGCATCGTACCCACCAACGCGATCATGGCAGCCGCACAGAGTGCCATGCTGCCGCTGGTGGTGTTCGCCATGTTCCTGGGTTTCGCACTGACGCGTATCGCACCGGAGCGGCGAGCGCTCGCGGTGGAGTTCTTCCGTGCGATCGCGGATGCCATGATCGTGGTCGTGCGCTGGGTGTTGCTCGTGGCGCCGCTGGGTGTCTTCGCGCTGATCCTCTCCGTATGCGCGCGGGCAGGCCTGCATATGCTCGGCGCGTTGGGTGTCTATGTGCTGGTCGAATGCATCGTGTACCTCATCGTGACCGCGCTGATGCTGGTCGTCGCTCGGGTATGGGGCCGTGAACCGTTCGCACGCTTCGCTTCGGCGATCGCACCGGCACAGGTCGTGGCCGCCAGCACGCAATCGTCGCTCGCATCGCTCCCGGCAATGATCGAAAGCGCCGACCGGCGACTGGGCTACCCCACCGCGGTGACGTCGCTGGTCCTGCCCATGGCGGTGTCGCTGTTCCGGCTTACCAGCCCGGTGCAGTACGTGGTCTCGGCGAGTTTCATCGCATGGGCCTTCGGCATCGAACTGGGCGTCGCACAGTTGGCCGCGGGCGCCGCGCTCGCGGTGGTCATCAGCCTGGGCTCCGTCGGATTGCCGGGCCAGGTCACCTTCATCGCGACGAATGTTCCGGTCGCGCAGGCCATGGGCCTTCCCATCGGTCCGCTCGGCATCATGCTGGCGGTGGACACCTTGCCGGACACCCTGGCCACCCTCGGTAACGTCACCGCCGACCTCGCGGCGACCAGTGTCGTCGCCGCGCAATCGTCGAAGGACAAGGCATGAACGAATCATCCGTCGACGTCATCGTGATCGGTGCCGGGATCGCCGGTGCCTCCGTGGCGTGGTTTCTCTCGCCGCATGCACGCGTGGTGATGCTCGAGCGCGAGTCCTTCGCCGGGTTCCACACCACGGGGCGTTCGGCGGCGCATTTCAGCGAAAGCTATGGGTCGCCGCAGGTACGCGCATTGAGCCGCGCGACGCGACCCTTCCTCGAATCACCGCCCGCCGGGTTTGCTGTCCATCCGATCCTGCAGCGGCGTGGCGCGCTCGTGGTAGGCAATCCGGCGCAAGCAGAGCGTGTGCGCGAGGAATACGAAGCAGTGCGTCGCCACACGCCATCGCTGGTGCTACTCGACCGCGAAGCCATCGCCACGCTCGTACCCGTGCTTCGTCCCGAAGCGGCCGAGACCGCGTTCTTCGAGCCCGATTCCGCGGACATCGACGTCAATGAACTGCATCAGGGATTCTTGCGCGGAGCGAAGGCGCGTGGCGTCGCGTTGCATCTAGACACCCGTGTCCACGCCTTGCGGCGCGAGGGTGGCGAGTGGATCGTCAACGAGCGCTGGCGTGCTCCCGTGGTCGTGAATGCGGCAGGCGCCTGGGCCGACGCCGTGGCCGAACTCGCCGGCGTGCATACCATCGGCCTCGAACCCCGCCGCCGGTCGGCTTTCACGTTCGCGGCACCGGAGGGTGTCGAGACATCGGCGTGGCCCTTCGTCGTGGACATCGACGAAACCTTTTATTTCAAGCCCGATGCGGGCCTGTTGCTGGGTTCGGCGGCGAACGCCGATCCGACTCATCCGCACGACGTGCAACCCGAGGAATACGACATCGCCCTCGGCATCCACCGCATCGAGGAAGCCACGACGATGACGATCCGCCGCCCCGCCCGTACCTGGGCCGGCCTGCGCAGTTTCGTCGCCGACGGCGATCTCGTCGGTGGCTTCGCACCGGACGCGCCAGGATTCTTCTGGCTCGCCGCGCAAGGCGGCTACGGCATCCAGACCAGCGCCGCCATGGCCGAAGCTTGCGCGTCGATGATCCTGGGCAAGCCGATGCCCGATCACCTCACTAAAGCAGGCATCACCGCCGACATGCTCAGCCCCAAAAGGCTCCGCAGATAACCTGGTGGGATGCTGCGAGCACCCATCGCCGCTGAAGCGGCTCCCACAACAGCAAGACTCGCTGCCATCGAGGTCGAGTAAACCTGGTGGGAGCCGACCTTGTCGGCGATCCCGCGGCAGCGGGCCAGATCGAGGCAAGCACCCATCGCCGGCAGAGTCGGCTCTCACCAGGCATCGAACACAAGCAGAAAAAGCCGCGACCCCGAGGCCGCAACTCTTCATCCAAACGATGACAGGGCTCAATGAGCCGCCGGGGTGAATGCCTCCTCGTCAAGACGCATCTTGTACGGTGTCGTATCTGTATAAAAATATTCGAAATTGTCTGCATTTCGAACCGCTTGTTCGCGATTCTCCCTTGCCAAGGTCTGCACAGCTTGATAGCCGTACCGATAATCCGCCGTGCCCTGGTAGAACGCGTTGTAGTGAATGTACTCGTGCGCCATCGTTCCGACCTGCGAGTCGGTAACGTCAAATTCGGGAATCCTGAAAAACCGGTCGCAGAAATACATCGTGTACGTCGATTCAGTGTCTACGTGCGCAGTTACTCGCTCATCGGAAATGTCGGGGCATCCGCACCGGATGGTCTGCTCCGTCCCAAAGGCGCGCCTTGACGTCGCCATGATGGTCTCGAATACACGAGCGTTGTTGTTCAAACCCCATCCTTCGCTATAGATTTCGGGCTCAGAGTCGTCGTGTATGCCGAACCAGCGCGTGTATCGAGGATGTGGCTCGAATACATACTTGAGGTGACCGTTTTCGATGATGGGCACATAACGCGCGCGCAAGAAAGATTCGCCAGCGGTAAGGCGATGAATTGTCGCAAGCCGTACGCGCGAGATAGTTTGCGCCTGCTGCGCGTCGCACTTAAGTTCATCACCCCTCGTACTCGAACGGTGAACGTATGCGGTGTCGTCGATCGAAAGCAGAATGTCGTCGGAAGATGCAATCTTCTGAGCAGATGGAAAGAACGATGCCCTTTCGGCACCCGAGACGACGTCGGGATCCGGTTGATGGGTAAGATTCAATACGTATCGAATCCGGTAGGTCGAATGCGGCTTGAAGCGATATTCTCTGCCTATATCGAGATCTTTTTCCAGGACTTGGCCAGGGTACAGCGTAATGAACGAGTCCATGGTGAGGCGTCCGAAATTGGCCCACGAGCCACTGTAGAAGACCTCGTTCCCACGTTCGTCGGTCACTTGGAAAATTGACTTTGCCAGACGGCCACCAAACCGGACAAAGGGCGTATCCCATTTCATGATCGACACAGGTTTGTCGCCCGAGTTTTCGATTCGCACGGCAACCAAGGCCGGATGTGATGGATCGCGAACGGCGGGCGTGCTCAGGCTTACGTCGATGTGCCCATCGGCAAGGGCAGTGCCTGGCGCCGCAAGTGACGATGTCGCCAGGCACAGGGTTGCAAAAACTGTGCGATTTCGGTTCAGCACGGCCGTCTCCTTCTTGTATAGGTGTTCAACAAGTTAGAGGCGAATAACGTTGATGAATACGCGATTATTCTGAATTATGGATCGGGTTTTGTACGGCCCGCTGCCGCGGGATCGCCGACAGGGTCGGCTCCCACCAGGATCTGACATCGGCAAGACTTGGCTGATCCCGCTGCGGCGGGATCGCCGATGGATCGGCTCCCACAAGCCACAAAAAAAAAGCCGCGGCCCCAGGGCCGCGGCTTTTCATCACGTACGGAAGTGCGTGACGTTTACTTCTTCATCAAGCCCGCGAGGGTCTTGCCGAGGTCGGCCGGCGACTTGACCGTGGTCACGCCCGCCTTCTCCAGCGCGGCGAACTTCGCCGCCGCCGTGCCCTTGCCGCCGGAGATGATTGCGCCGGCGTGGCCCATGCGCTTGCCCGGAGGAGCCGAGGCGCCCGCGATGAACGAGACGACCGGCTTCTTCACGTACTGGCCGATGAACTCCGCCGCGTCTTCCTCGGCGCTGCCGCCGATTTCGCCGACCATGATGATGCCTTCGGTCTGCGGATCGTCCTGGAACAGCTTGAGGCAGTCGATGAAGCTTAGGCCGTTGATCGGGTCGCCGCCGATGCCGATGCAGGTGGACTGGCCGAGGCCTTCGTTCGTGGTCTGGAACACCGCTTCATAGGTGAGCGTACCCGAGCGCGAAACGATGCCGACCTTGCCCGGCTTGTGGATGTGACCCGGCATGATGCCGATCTTGCATTCGCCCGGGGTGATGACGCCGGGGCAGTTCGGACCCACCAGGACGACGTCCGGGTGCGACTTCAGCACGTTCTTCACGCGCATCATGTCGAGCACGGGGATGCCTTCCGTGATCGCGACGATGACCTTGATGCCACCGGCGATGGCTTCGAGGATCGAGTCGGCCGCGAACGGCGGCGGCACGAAGATCACCGAGGCATCGGCGCCGGTCTGGTCGACGGCGTCACGCACGGTATTGAAGACCGGCAGGCCGATGTGCTCGGAACCGCCCTTGCCCGGCGTCACGCCACCGACGATCTTGGTGCCGTAGTCGATCGCCTGTTCGGCGTGGAAGGTGCCCTGCTGTCCGGTGAAACCCTGGACGAGGACCTTGGTGTTCTTGTTGATCAGGACGCTCATGTTGCTTTCGCTCCTCAGGCCGCGGCGGCCACGGCCTTTTGGGCCGCATCGTTGAGATCGTCGGCCGGCGTGATCGCCAGGCCCGAGTTGGCCAGCAGTTCGCGGCCCTTCTCTACATTGGTGCCTTGCAGGCGCACGACCACCGGAATCTTCAGGCCCACTTCCTTCACGGCCGCGATGATGCCTTCGGCGATCAGGTCGCAACGCACGATGCCGCCGAAGATGTTGACCAGGATGGCCTTCACCTTGTCGGACGAGAGGATGAGCTTGAACGCCTCGGTGACGCGCTCCTTGGTGGCACCGCCGCCGACGTCGAGGAAGTTGGCCGGCTCACCACCCGCCAGCTTGATCACGTCCATCGTGGCCATCGCCAGGCCGGCGCCGTTGACCATGCAGCCGATCGTGCCGTCCATCGTGACGTAGTTGAGGTTGTGCTGGACGGCGGCCGCTTCGGCGGCGTCTTCCTGCGTGAGGTCGCGCATGGCGGCGAGGTCGGCGTGGCGGAACTCGGCGTTGTCGTCGGAATTGACCTTGCCGTCGAGGGCGGCGAGGTTGCCGTCGGCGAGGATCGCCAGCGGGTTCAGCTCGACGAGGGCGAGGTCCTTCTCGTTGAAGAGCTTGTAGAGGCCCATCATGATCTTGACGAGTTGGGTCACCTGCTTCGGATTCAGGTCCATCTTGAACCCGAGATCGCGGCACTGGTACGGCTGCAGACCTTCGACGAAGTCCACCACGATGGTGTGGATGTCTTCCGGCGTGTCGTGCGCGACCTGCTCGATGTCGACGCCGCCGTGCTTGGAGGCGATGAACGAGATCGACTTGGTGTCGCGATCGGTGAGGATCGACAGGTACAGTTCCTTCGCGATGTCGGTCGCGTCGGTGACCAGGACCAGGTTCACCGGCAGCGCACGGCCGGCGGACTGGTAGGTTTCCATGTTCGTACCGAGCATGCCCTTGGCGGCGGCGCGGACGTCGTCGAGGCTGCGGCAGAACTTCACGCCGCCTGCCTTGCCGCGGCCACCGGCGTGGATCTGGGCCTTGACCATCCACTGGGTACCGCCAAGGTGCTTGGCGGCATCGACGGCGGCGTCGGGAGAGTTGGCAATCTTGCCCGGCGGCACGGCGATACCGTACTTGGCGAACAGTTCTTTAGCCTGGTACTCGTGGAAATTCATTCGATACCTCGAGCGAACGGAGAAAACGTGTGAAAGCGTGCGGGCCGGGAGACTCGCACGGGGAGGGGGGATGAATCGATTGCGCCAGTTTCACGCAATACGGCCGCGTATTTTCCCGGAAGGCGCCCCGGATGGAAAGGGGCGATGCCGCATTTGCCGGTGGACGGCGTCGCCGCCCCCCCTATACTGACAGTCATCCACGGCCCCGGGGGGCCCACGGCGGAGAAGCATCCAGGTGTCCACGCCCGCGTCGACCATCGCCGTCCGAGCCAGCGCGAACCAGTCCACCGCTCGCCACGAACTCTTCTTTTTCAACTACTTCCGGCTGGGCCAGGCCGCGGTCTATACCGCCCTGGCCTTCCGCCCCGAACACATGAACTGGCCGGCCTTGCCGGAACCGGTGTTCGCCCGCCTGTTCGCCCTGGCCTACTTGCTGGCCGCCCTGGTGATGGTGGCCCGCACCCGGCAGACCCTGCACCGGCCGGTGCTGATCGTGTCGATCGGCCTGACCCTGGACGTCATCGCGGCCTTGCTCGCCCTGGTGCTGATGCACGACGTGCGCATGGGCGTGGCCATGATGCTGGCTGTCAACATCGCTACCGGTGCCTTGTTACTGCCCTTCCGGCTATCCATGTTCTTCGCCGCGCTGGCCACCCTGGGCATGCTCGGGCACTCCGTCTTCGACCTGGACTCGGCCGATGGCACCGATCGCGAAATGGTGGAGTACGGCCTGTTCGGCGCCGCTTATTTCGCCTGTGCATCGCTGTGCTACGTGCTCGGACGCAATATCCGGGCCTCCGAGGCCCTCGCCGAGCAACGCGGGATCGACCTGGCCAACCTGTCCCAGGTCAACGAACTGATCATCCGGCGCATGAAGACGGGCGTGTTGCTGGTGGACGAAAGCAACCGCATCCACCAGCTCAACGAGTCGGCATGGATGCTCATGGGCAATCCCTCGGCCGACCAGCGCGACCTCGGCAGCCTTGCCCCGGAATTGTCACGGCGCCTGTACCACTGGCGAACCTCGGGCAAGCTCGACGAGAGCGCCACGATGCTCGCCGACGGCACGCCGGAAGTGGTGCCGCGCTTCTCGCGCCTGGCGCCGAACGACGACTCGCACGTACTGATCTTCCTTGACGATACCTCGCTGGTCTCGCGCCGGGCGGAGGAACTCACCCTCAGCTCGCTCGGCCGGTTATCCGCTTCGATCGCCCACGAAATCCGCAATCCCCTGGCGGCGATCCACTACTCCGCCCAGTTGCTGGCGGAATCCACCGACATGAACGATACCGACCTGCGCATGGTCGAGATCATCAACAACCATTGCTCGCGCCTCAACGAGATCATCGAGAACATCCTGCAACTCTCGCGTCGCGAGCGTTCGCGGCCGGAGACCCTCGACCTGAGCAAGTGGGTGCACCACTTCGTCACGGAATACCGCCAGGGCAACGACCTGGGTTCGGACATCCTGCGCGCGGTATCCGGCAGCGAGCCGGTCGCCGCCGTGGCCGACCCGCAGCACCTGCAGCAGGTGATCTGGAACCTGGTGCAGAACGCGTTGCGCTACGGCCGCCTGCCCGGTGAACCCGCGCGGGTGATGCTGGTGGCCCGTCATTCGGAGGCTGGCATCCCCATCCTCGAGGTAATCGACCGCGGCCCGGGCATCCCGCCCAAGGTGGCCGCGCAAATTTTCGAACCGTTCTTCACGACGCACGAATACGGCACGGGACTGGGCCTGTACCTCGCCCGGCAGATGGCCGAGGCCAACCAGGCGGCCCTGGAATACGTGCGCGTGGCCGGTGGCGGCAGCTGTTTCCGCATCAGCCTGACGCCGCCCGCGCGCACGGCCGCGGCGGCCCCGCTGGCGGCACGCGCGTGAACGCCGCCCTTTGCGTATGCCGCCCGGGCGGTTACATTTGGACAATCCACCGAAACTGTCGGACCTAATGAGCAAGCAGACCGTACTGGTCATCGACGACGAACGGGACATCCGCGAGTTGCTGACCATCACACTCGGTCGAATGGAACTCGACGTCGACGCCGTGGGGAGCGTCAGCGAAGCGCGGAGCGCACTGGCGGCCCGGCGCTACGACCTGTGCTTCACCGACATGCGGCTGCCCGACGGCAGTGGCCAGGAGATCATCGAGTTGATCGCCGCCAACCACCCGGACATGCCGGTGGCGATGATCACGGCGTATGGCAACGTCGACGCGGCGGTCAACGCGCTGAAGGCAGGTGCCTTCGACTTCGTCTCCAAGCCGGTGGACATCCATCTGCTGCGCCGCCTCGTGCGCACCGCGCTTCGCCTTTCGGAAGAGCGCAAGGCAGGGGCTGGCAATAAATCGTCGCCGGGTGCCGATCGCCTGATCGGCGATTCCACCGCGATGACCGAGGTACGAGGCAAGATCGCCAAGCTCGCGCGCAACCAGGCGCCTGTCTACATCGCCGGCGAGTCCGGCGTCGGCAAGGAACTGGTCGCCCGCCTGATCCATGAGATGGGCCCACGCGCGACGGGCGCCTTCGTGCCGGTGAACTGCGGCGCGATTCCGTCCGAACTGATGGAAAGCGAATTCTTCGGTCATCGCAAAGGCAGCTTCACCGGTGCGCATGCCGATAAGGAAGGGCTGTTCCAGGCCGCCCAGGGTGGCACGCTGTTCCTGGACGAGGTGGCGGAGCTTCCCCTGCATATGCAGGTGAAACTGCTACGCGCCATCCAGGAAAAAGCGGTGCGTCCCATCGGCGGTCGCGACGAGATCCCGGTCGATGTGCGCATCCTTTCGGCCACACACAAGAACCTTGCCTCCCTCGTCGAGCAAGGCCTGTTCCGCCAGGATCTGTTCTACCGTATCAACGTCATCGAACTGCGCGTGCCGCCGCTGCGTGAGCGTCGCGGTGACGTACCGAAACTGGCGGACTTCATCCTCCGCCAGCTCGCCATCGAATCGGGTGGCGCACCCGGCCGCCTGCGCCCGGAAGCCCTTGCCGCGCTGGAGGCCTACCAGTTCCCGGGCAATGTCCGCGAACTGGAAAACATCCTTGAACGCGCCATGGCGATGTGCGAAGGCGACACCATCGAAGCCGAAGACCTGATGCTGCCGCAACGCACCGTCACGCCGACACTGGCCGCCGTGACGGAAGCCGCCGCACCGGCCTCCGCCTCCGCCGCACACGCCTTGCGCAGCGCCGCGACCGACGGCTCGCTCGAGGATTACATCTCCAACATCGAGCGCGACACGATCATCAAGGCTCTGGAAGAGTCGCGCTATAACAAGACCGCGACGGCGAAGAAGCTGGGGATCACGTTCAGGGCGTTGCGGTACAAGTTGAAGAAGCTCGGGATCGATTGAGGTTGCTTCAACCACCGGTGGAAATCCTGGTGGGAGCCGACCCTTATATGGGAGCTTTTGAAGCACCAAAACATCCTAGGTAGCCTGACCAGTAATCATGATGTTGTGGCCGGGCGGCGGGGCGAGGGCGAAATCAATCCACCCCTCAAACGCCAGGCTTGCGCACCATGCGACATGAGGGAACGGAAACACGTAGATATGCTGTGGAGCTTCGGCGATCTCAGCGAGATGTGCTGTCACGTCCTTCACGTCACCCGTCACGGCGAGTTCGACGTAATCCCCCACCACGACGACCTGGCCCGTCAGATGCCGGTCAGCAATGAGGCGCTGCATGAATGTGACGAACAGTTGCGGTGCGCCGGAGATACCTAGTCCGCCCGCGCTGATCACTCCGGGGACCTGACTCCAGTCCAATCGATGACGTGGAAAGGGAAATGCGTTCTCGATGGCAACCAAGAACGGATCGATTTCACGCGTGACGGTGAGAATGCCGTCGCGCAACGGGACAGTCAGGCGTTGAAGGAGCAGTCCGTTAAAGTCCGACCCGTCGGTCACGAGTACCCTCACCCCACGGCAATAAATACATGTAGGAACGCGTCTACTGCCGTCATTAGCGCTCCTGACGCGTGGCGAAGCAGGACCTTCCGCCGAACGGAAGCCGATGCGGGCCTCACCGCCACGAATAACCGCAGCGCGCGGCGGCCTCGACTTCGGATAGCACTCTCGTTCAGTGAAACAGTTTAGTCAGCCGGAGGCAGCCCAACCGCCTCTGCCGCTATCATTGCCTTAAGGAGGGCAACACCCTTTAAGTCAAAAGTCCCACTCATGCCCATGCTCTTCACGGTCGTTTGACCACCAGCCTCAATGATGCGTTGTAACCGCAGCTGATCAGACTTTCGCACCGGCCGAAACATAACAATTCCATCCACACAACGACTTTCGAAGACGGCTGACCATTCTCCGACGACAACTACTCTCCGCCCCGTCTTCGTCGCCTCATCACAGGTTAATGAGGACGTTCCCACCGCCACATCGAAAGAGGACGCCGCTCCAGCATCTCTCAAGGCAAGCAATGATATGGACTTATCGTCAACCGCGGGAAGTTTGTATCCTTGTCCCGGCCAGACCAGCCAGGATGAGCGCGGATCATCATCCTTATGTTCTCTGATCTCATGTTCGTACCGATCTAGAGCCTTTATCAGCTCGTCTGCATACGCTTGCTTCCGTGAAGATGCGTGTGGAGCTTGCGGGGCCGAACTTTCCGTCGATACGGCTCCAACAGCTCCGACCCCGGCCGCGCATAGGAAGGCGATAGTGGCTGGCAATGGAATTCTCCTCCACGTTATTTGCATTGCCGCCTCTTACATATCTGGTCAGCGGCCACCTTTGCGTTATCAACAATGGCAGCTCGGACATCGCCGGGACTAGCGTCCGGACTCCACAACCCCCACCTCGAGATGCTACGAGCAGCCTGATTCAAATCAGCTTGAGTTCGAAAGGCGTTAGCCTCATCGAGCACAACTCCTCTCTTGGTAGCAAGATCAAATCTACCAAGGCCGTCGAATACATGCTGTCCTTCGTGAGCAATTGCCGCAGCTGTTTCAATTCGATTGCTATAACCTGGTCCGTCCGGCCCTATAGTTTCGTCAAGCTTTGCGAAATCGAGATTCACATTGACGGACCCATCTTGGTGCAAACTCGTTACCCCAAGTGGACCAGCCTGCGAAAAGGTGACACTCACGCCATTCCCATCCCCCTTCGAACCATAAGCCTTAAGCACTGAAACGAGCCGCCCTTTCGACAGATCTGAGGTTTGAAGTGTGGACACAACACTCTTGATTTCAGCCAAGCCATTTTCAAATCTCTCACACTCGGCCTTGCTTCCTTTACACGTATAAAGCCCCGTTGGATCTTTTAAGATTATCGGATTATTGGATGCATACGCATATTGATTGAATTCCGATGAAAATGGATCGCGCGAGATAAACCTACCTATCTCCGTGTCCATATATCTAGCCTGCATGTATATCAACGACGTCTCTGGCTCTTGCATTGCACCAGAAAAGCCTGGGCCAGGCATCGGATCCAATCCCTTCGATCCGTATGGGCGATAATCGGTCAAGTCAACCACCACTCCCGATGCATCCGTAATCATCAGAACAGAGCCGAGTTCATCCGTGTAGTAATACTGCACGTTTGCCGCACCCGCAGTCGACGTCATGACCAGGGCTGCCGTGAGAAACGCGCGTTGCTTCGCACTTCCATAAGTCACGAGCTTCTCCTTAACCGCCTGATACAAGATTGATGGACACCGTCGGACTCCACGTAGAACAGCCAACATCGTTACAAGCCCGGAATCTGTACTGAAGCGATCCCGTAAAGAATTTGACCGAGCTCCAACTGGTGGCGGAAGTGTCCTGTACGGTCTCGGTATAGCCCGAAGGCAGAATTTCCTGCAGTTCGTATCGCGTCGCGTAAAGGACACTCGCCCACTTCACCAACACGACAGGCTTGTACGATGGTCCGCTCTGCGATACCGAGGGCCAACCGGGTGCAGGCGGAGGCAAGGTCACAGTGACGACGGCTTGGCTGCTCCACGGACCGCATCCGCCAGCATTGCATGCCTGAACCTGGTAGGCATAAGTCCCGTTCACCTGACCGCTCGTAGCCCAACTACCGGCCGCCGTATTCTGGCGCTGTACCCAGCCGCCGCCGTTCACACTTTCGATCAGGTTATAGGTTGCTGCTCCGGCGACGCCCGACCAGCTAATCGTGTACGCACCATTGTGGTTCGCGCCGCCGCCGATGATTCCGGGCGCCGACGCAGGCGGCACCGTGATGCCCACCGCGTTGCTCAGCCGATAGCCACTGCATCCGCTGCCGTTGCAGGCCTGCACCTGGTACTGGTACGTGCCGCTGACCGGCGTGCCGAAGGCCGCGCTGGTGGCCGCGCCGTCATACACCGTGGTCCAGGCGCCACCATTGACCTGCTGGATGACCACATAACGCGTGGCCGTCGCACTTGCCGCCCAGCTCAACGTCACCGGCCCAGGGATCGGCGCCGAGGCGCTGGCGCTGCCCGGCACCGGTGGCGGCAACAGCACACTGACGTTCCAGGTCGGCCCGAACGGCGCGCAACCGCCCGAGGTGCAGGCCTGCACCTGGTAGCCATAGGTGCCCGTGGCGCGACCGGTGCTCGACCAGCTCGTCGCCGTCGAGGCCGAGACCGTCGTCCACGCGCCACCATTGACGCTTTCCCGTAGCGTGTACGAGGTCGCCCCGGCGATCGGCTGCCAGCTCATCGCGACGCTGCCGTTGGTGCTGCTGCCCGCGCCACTCAGGGAGACGTACGGGCCGGCCACCAGGGGCGTGAAGCCGAAGCTCTGGAACCAGGCGATACCCTCCTGCACCGGTTCGAACTGCAGCCTGCGCCCGCTGCCCAGCAGGAGCGAGGACGGGGTCGCGATCGTTACCGCCGCGTGCTGACCCGGGGCGATTTCCGGGATGCCCTGCCGGGTGACGTCGAATTGCACGGCGTTGCCCGCCGCGTCGATGATGTGGTTGCCCAGGTTCACTGGATGCGGCGCGGCCGAGGCCAGCGTCACCTTGCCGTTGTTGGCGATATCCACCGTGGTCAGCACGCTCTGCCCGTCCGCCGACAGCGACGGCGCGGCGGTGATCGTCAACGTCACGTTGACCTGATCGCGGATCAAGCCGGTGACGTTGTTGCAGAGATTGCCGGTACCGGCCGTGGGACAGGCCGAGTACGGGCCGGCGTCCACGGTCGTGTTGTTCGGCCAGTCCTGGAACCAGCCCACCCCGGCCTGCAGCAGGCTGAAGTGGATGCGCTTGCCGGTGCCCAGTACCGCCGGCGCGGCGACATGCATCGTGATCGTGCCGTGGCCACCGACCGGGATGTCGGCCGTGAGGTTCACCCCCGCTTCCGGCTGGGTCGCGGCACCGGCACTGTCCAGCAGGTGGTAGCCCATCTGCACCGGGTATTGGTTATTGGCCGTGAGCGGCCGGGTGCCGTTGTTGGCGATGTCCAGCGTCACGTCGATGGTCGTGCCATCGAGCGAGAGGCGCGGCACGCCCACGATCGCCAGCGCCGTCCTCACCTGGGCGGGTTTGAGGATGTCGATGTTCTCGGTCGCCTTGGCGACCAGCTTCTTGCCCAGGTAGACGTACTCGCTGCCCAGCCGCGTGGCCGGGTCCAGTTCCCACATCAGTTGGCCGGCGCTGTTGTACGCGTAGTAGGTGGTGCCCGCCGGGGTGACCTTCTTCACCCGCCGACCGGCCGCGTCGTAGGTGTACTCCCCCTTGCCCGGGATCGCGGTCAACCGGTTGGCCAGGTCGAAGGTGAGCGCCTGCCCGTCCTTGTTCACCGTGTTGCCACGCGCGTCGTAGACGAAGGCATGCACCGCGGTGGCCCCGTTGGTGATCGCGGTCAGCCGGTTGCTGCCGTCGTAGGCATAGGTGTTCGTGCCGCTGCCGTTGCTCAGGCTGCGGATGTTGTTCAAGGTGTCGTAGGTGTAGCTCTCCGTGCCCCACAGGTTGCTCGCCGTGGCCGAGAGCAGACGGTTCAGGCCGTCGTAGCCCATCACCTTGCTGCGCTGGCCGTTGACCCGGTCGAGGATCTGGCCGACGTTGCCGTTGGCGTCGTAGGTGAAGTCCTCGCTGACATGGAGCGTGGCGCCCTGGCCGTAGGTGAAGTTGCTCAGCAGATTGCGCGCGTTCTTCTGCGCCACGTAGCTTCGACCGCTGCCCAGCGTGTACGAGCGCACGTCGCCGTCGGCGAAGTAGGCGATGCCGTTGGCGTAGCCGCCCACCGTGCCCGGTCGGCCCAGGGCGTCGGGGTTGTAGGCCAACACCTCGCCGTCCGGGTACAGCACGGTGCTCAACGCACCGTTGGGGTCGTAGCCGTAGCCCAGGGCCCAGCTCCAGCCGTCCACCGCCAGCACCTCGGCGGTGAGCAGGCCCAGCTTGTTACGGCCGAAGGTCCAGCCCACCGTGCCCGCGGTGGCCGTGGCCGGGTTGCCCAGGGCGTCGTAGGTGAAGGTGCTGGGCGCGGTGCCGGTGGGGTAGACCACCGAAGTGACCCGGTTCATCGCGTCGTAGGCGCGGACCGTCCGGGCCGCCTCGGCGACCTGGTCCTGGCCGCAGCCCGCGCCGTTGAACGAGGCGCCGGACACACTCCAGGCCAGGTTGTCGGCCCCGTCGTAGGCCAGGATCTCGCTGCCGGACTCCGGCTCCCACGTGCGGCACAGGCGATGCGCGCTGTCGTAGGTCATGGTCTTGGTGACCGACTGGCCCGCCCCGCCCTGGGTGATCGACAGCGGGTTACCGTAGACGTCGCGGGCGATGGTCTGCAGCACGTTCTCCGGCGCCTGCACGGTGACCACGTTGTCGTAGGCGGGCTGGTCGAAGACCTGGTACCAGGTCGTGGTGACGTTGCCCTTCGGATCGGTCACCCGCTTGGCCGCGCCGGACAGGTACTGCGTGGTGGTGGTCAGGTTGCCCAGCTCGGAACTCTGCGTGGTGCTCGTCGGCCGGCCCAGGGCGTCGTAACCGGTCGCGACGCCGGCGACGATGTTGGGCAGGTCCACCGCCCCGTCGACCGGATAGGACGCGAATACCTTGCGCCCCTTCCAGTCGTAGTCGGTGCGCGAGGATACGTAGAAGGCCTGGTCGCTGGCCCGCGCCGTGCCGGACATCACCGGGCGCAGCATCGCATCGAAGTCGGTGCGCTGGAATTTGTTGCCCTGGTAGACGATGCGGACCCAGTGGTTACCGTTGACCCCGCGCGCGGGACCCACGTAGCTGTACTGGAAGGTCTTCGGTGCCCAAGCCACGGCGTCGCCGGCGGGGTAGTCGATGCGGGCCAGGCGGCCGATCGCGTCGTAGCCGTAGCTCGTGGTCGCGCCAGCCTGATTGGTGATCGCGGCGATCTGCCCGAAGTCGTCGACGCTGAGCGTTTGCGCGGTGGCATCCGGGTAACCGATCGACTGCGGAATGCCGCGCTTGTAGTTGCCCAGCGTGGTGGTCTTGCCGTTGCCGTCGGTGAAACTGGCCAGCTGGCCCTGGGCGTTGAAGCTGTAGCCCATCACCTTGCGGCCGAAGCGGTAGCGCTCGGACAAGGTCAGGCTATTGGGGTCATAGACGTTGCGGCCGACGGTCTCGCCCGTGGTCAGGTTGTCGCTTTGCAGCGGCAAGCCGAGAACCCAATGTGCATAGTCGTCTTGCAACGTTGTCCGCTCTTGGACGCTATAGCCTACGCTGCTGTACCGCTGCATCTCACGGGGACGTGCAAAACCATCGAACGACAATGCATTCCACGTGTACTGATCGCCATCTTGCTGGACGACCGTTGAAGCCATCGGTATCTGCTGTTGCATCTGTGCATCATTCATCCGTGTCGACGGCGTGTACCCCCAAGGATGCGCGTATACCCCGGCACGTGCATCCTGTGCCGGGTCGGGATTTACATACCCGTATTGGACGCGTCGGCGCAACGTCGTGGTATCCGCGTCACCGTCGAACACCTCCTCTGAAAGGAGCAGACTCTCCGAGTAGTCATAGCGGTTGCTGAAAGTGCTGCGCTCGGCATGGCCATCGGGAGACACTACCTTCGTCCACACGGTGCTCGCGCAGCCTGTCGAACAATTCACTGACCAGCTTTCGTTGGAGGGTGAATAGGCGTAATTCCAAGTCTGGGTACCGATACCGGCCCCCGACAATTGCCGTTGCGTGATCGCCATGCTGTAGGAAGCGTTTGGGATCGAGGCATAGGTGCCGACGCCATTCGGCGTCGCAGGCATATTCGGTCCAGCCATACAGACCCGGGGGACGTATGACCGCCCTCTTTTAACCGGCTTGATGGTGAAACTGGCGGAAAGCCCGGACGGATGTGTCATGGACGACGTATACGGCGTGCCCACGTTCGAGGGACTGCCGATGGCGTCACAGGTTCCGGCCGCGGAGCTCATGTCGAGCCACGCACTATTGAAGGCAGTCAGGTCGTACGACCAACGGGCGCCATCCGGCTGCGTGACGCTCGAGAGCTGGTATAGCTGCGAGGGTTTGGTATAGGCGTAGGTCCAGGTGCGAGTACCTGCGGCACCACCTTGTACGGTAACACTGGAGATCCGTGGCGAATTCGCCTCATACACAAACGTGACGTGCCGGCCATCGCTGGCCACGATGTCGGAGACCTGATCAGTGTCGCCCCTGTAGGAATATAAGAGGTAGTTTCCGAAACGATCTTCGACCCGCGTCACGAGCATGCGGCCCTCACGTCTCGGAAGAATATCGTCCAAAGCCGCCATCGGTGTCATGACGGCATCCGTGCTCATAGCGGACAGGCTGACCGGCGAAGAGCCGACTGGCCGTGTCATGGTCGGCATGTAGCGGTAGGTGAGATGATCCAGAAAGTACTTCGTGCCGTCCGGCGACACGGCCATGAACCCCTGCCGTGTGGCATCGTTGCTGGCTTGGGCGAGGCAGCCAAGCGACCAGTTTTGTTTGGTCACGATGGGGTAGCTGAGCCCTCCAACGCCGGGTGTGGCAGTGTTGCCGGCAGTCCGAAGGAGCAACTCCTGCGTTCCCTGCCCAGGGATGTGCATCTGGTAGCCCTGCCACCAACTCGCAGGCTCCCAGTCGGCGCGAGAAGAGTCGCCAGCCGGGCCGGGCACGCTTGGAGGCTCCCTGAAACTGGTACAAATCGCCTTCCGGTTGGTCGAGTTCACCAGCCAGCCGATGGGATTGCTGTCATTACCCGGCGTCACCGTCGTGATCTGGGGCAGATCGATGTCCCAGTCACCAAAAGGCCGATATTGCAGGTCCGGGCGATCTTCGGAAGTTTGCAAGGCGAATCGGCGCCCCACCGTGATCATGGGGCCGGTGCCAGCAACGGAGATATCGACCTGTTCGAAGGTCAGGCTACCGTCGTAAAGGCTGATCCGTTCGCCAAAGGGCGTATCGCCGAGCGGCTGGATGTCCTCGCTGACTTTGACCAACTTCTTGTACTCGTCTTCTGGCGTCACGCTCGTCTGGGCATGCACGCCAGAGAGCGGAAAAAGAAGAAGCGCCGTACAGATGATGAAACGGCCAGAAAAGCGCCCACGAAAACGCGCGCAGCCAATGGCCGCGCCATGCACTTCCAACGTCATTCCTTTGTCCCCTGTGCTCCGGCGCTAGCCGGCATGTCCGGAATCTAGCGGTGGACAGGAACTCAAGTCAACACGACAAATTCGCATTCAGGCACTGCGATGGCCGGATGCTCATACCGCGCACGCTGCGTCGGAACAATCCGTGCGCCTACCCCCGATCCAACGCCTCACGCACCTTCCGCAGCAACGCCCGCGACTGCACCGGCTTCTCGATCACGTACAGGTGATCCAGTTGCGGCAGCTCGTCGAGGTTCGGTGGTGCATCGGGCCGCGCCAGCAGCAACACCGCGCCGCCGTAGCCATGGTCGAGCAACGCGGCCAGGGTGCGAACGCCGGTGAACAGGTTCATGTCGGCGTCCATCACCACGAGGTCGGGCACGCCGTGTGCCTCGATCCACTGCAACGCGGCTGTGCCGCTCTGGCTCGCGCCGGCCTGGTAGCCATAAGCGTCGAGGGTGTCGACCAGCAGCGATAGCTGCACCGCCTCCTCCACCACCACGAGCACGCGCTCGGCCTCGCCCTGCAGGCTCGCGTCCATGACCTGCGGTTCGATGTGGTCGCCGTCATCACTGCGCAACGGCAGGTAGAGATGAAATTCCGTGCCCTCGCCGGTCTGGCTGCGCACGCGCATGAGGCCGCCGTGGCTGGCGACGATGCGCTTGCAGGACAACAGGCCCAGACCCGTTCCCGCCTCCTTCGTCGTGAAGAACGGTTCGAACAGACGCTGCAACACCTCCGGCGGCATGCCGTGACCGCTGTCGATGACGGACAAGCGCAGGTAGCGCCCGGGCGCCGACTGCTCGCCGTCGGAGAAGAAGTCCTCCGGCAAGCTGACCAGGTCGGTCTCGATGCGCAGCACGCCACCGTCCGGCATGGCCTGGATGGCGTTGAGGCAGAGGTTGAGCAGGCACTGTTGCAGTTCGGTGTGGTTGCCTTCGAAGGCGACGTCCGGGTCGAAGATGTCCACGTCCATCCGCACCGTACGCGGAACGCTTCCCTGCAGGAGCAGGTTCAGTGCCTCCAGCAAGGCGCCGAGCTTCACCTGTTCCGCGCGGCGCGCGCCGCGCGCGAAGGAAAGCATCGAGGACACCATTTCCAGCCCGCGGCGTCCGCAATCGCGCACCAGCGTGCCCAGCCTCGCGAGGCGCGGATCGTCGGCGTAGTCTTCGAGCGTGTCGCCAGCAAGCAACAGCGGCTGCAACAGGTTGCGCAGATCGTGGCTCAGGCCGCCCGCCAGCAGGGCGAGGCTTTCGAAACGCTGCGCGCGGATCAGCTCCTGTTCCGCCCGCAAGCGTGCACGCTGTTCTTCCGCCTCGCGCAGGGCGCGGCGAACCGCGCTGGCAAGGCGCGCGGTGTTGTGCTTCAGGATGTAATCGGTGGCACCATTACGGAGTGCCTCGATCGCCGCCTCTTCGCCCAGTGTGGCCGAGATGAAGATGAAGGGGACATCGGAACCACGCTCGCGCAGAATCTGCAGCGCGCGTTCGCCGCTGAAGACCGGCATGCTGAGATCGGACAGCACGATGTCCGGATCGAATTCGTCGAGGGCAGCGATATAGGCCTGCTCGTCGTCCACCAGCCGCGTTTCGTACTCGATCCCGTCCTGGTCGAGTTCGGTCAGTACGAGCTCCGCATCGAGGGGGCTGTCCTCGACCTGGAGAATCCTGACCTTCTGGCCTTGCCCGCCCATGTGCCTGTCCCGTTCGTCGTCGCTTGTCTTATTCGCCGTCGGGGCGTTGGTTGAGCACCGCCCAGAAGTGGCCCAGGGTCTGCACCGCCGTGAAGAACTGCTGCACGTCCACCGGCTTCAGCACGTACGCATTGACGCCGAGATCCCAGCTGCGCGCAAGGTCGCTCTCTTCACGCGACGACGAAAGGATGACCACCGGCAGGCGCTTCCAGCGTTCCTCGGTGCGCAGCTGCTTGAGTACCTCGAGGCCATCCATGCGGGGCATCTTGATGTCGAGCAGGATCACGGAGGGATCGCCCTCGGGCCGGCTGGCGTACGCGCCACGGCGGTACAACCAGTCGAGGCAGTCCACGCCATCCTCCACGTGAACGACGGGATTGGCGAGCTTGGCCTCGCGAAGGGCATCGATGGCCATTTCGGCATCGGCCAGGGAGTCTTCGACGAGAAGGATCGTGCGCAGGTCACGCTTGTTCATGTGTCACCCATTCTGGAACCCGGCACATCGGATGCCGGTAGTGAAAAATGGAAAGTGGCGCCGCGATCGATCTCGCCCTCGGCCCACGTGCGGCCGCCATGGCGGGAAATGATGCGCCTGACGTTGGCAAGGCCGATGCCGTTGCCGGGAAACTCCGAAGCGCGGTGAAGGCGCTGGAACACGCCGAACAACTTGCCCGCGTACTGCATGTCGAAGCCCGCGCCGTTGTCACGCACGGAGAACTCGTAGTCGCCCGCGGGCGTACGGTCCAGTCCCACCTCGATCTGCGCGAACTCGCGGTGCGAGGTGTATTTCACCGCATTGCCGAGCAAGTTCTGCCACACGGTACGGAGCATGTTCTCGTCGCCGATGACGATGGGCATCGGTGCGATCTTCCAGTCGATCCGGCGATCCTGCGCATCCGTTTCCACCAGGGCCCGGGCCTCCTCCACCAGCGACTGCATGTCGACCGGTTGCAAGCGCAGCGCACCGCGCCCCAGTCGCGAGAACACCAGAAGGTCGTCGATCAGCTGGGCCATGCGCCGCGACGAGCTGCTGATCACGTCGATGTAATGACGGACACGGTCGTCCGCCTTGTCGCCCAGCTGCATTTCCAGCTTGCCGGCGAAGCCCGAGATATGCCGCAGGGGCGCGCGCAGGTCGTGCGAGACTGAGTAGCTGAAGGCCTCCAGCTCGCGGTTCACATCCGAGATCTGTTCCACCTTGCCTTCGAGCTGCCGGTTCAGTTCGTTGACCTTCTGCTCCACCAGGGCTCGCGCGGTGATGTCGCTCACCGTCAGGAGCAGGGCGGGATGCGCGCTGTCCGGCTGTTCGATGCGACGCGCGTTGATCACGACGAAGCGGTCGATGCCATCCGCCGTGCGCTGGGTGAGCTCGTAATCCCACAGTTCCCGGTCGCGGGCGATCACATCGGAGAGCCGCTGCAACAATGCGGTGTCGCCCCATGCGCCATCCCCGATGCCTTCGAGCGGCAAGTTGTGATCGCTTTCTGAGTCGAGGCCGTAGAGTTCGGCGAAGGCGGTATTCACCAACAAAGTACGAAGGTGGCGATCGAGCATCGCGATCGGTTCGCGTACCGCCTGCACGATGAGCTGCGACCGCTTGACCGCGTCGGCCACGCGGGACTCCGCGGCAAGACGAATGGCGATCTGCCGTTCGGAGACGACGACCACGATGCCGAGCAGGGCGATCTGCGCCAGCGCCGCCACCAACAGCACCACCCGGTTGTTCGCGGCCAGCTTGGCGGCGTCCGCGCGACGAGTGGCGAGCAGCCTCGACTCGTCGGCGAGCACTTCGTCGATGGGGCCCCGGATCGGGAACAGCCTGCGCGCATCCTCCATCGAGGCGAAGGCGCCGGTGCGATCGCCGGCACGCAGGCGCTGCATCGCCTGATCGGTGAGGGCCATGCGTCCGCTGGCGAGCGATTCGAGCGCGCCCAGCCGGGTGAGCTGGGTCGGGTTGTCGCGGGTCATCTCGCGCAGGCCGGCGACGATCCCCGGCACGAGCTTGCGCGGCGCCATGGCGCGCTCGTCCAGCACGTCACCGTCGGGCGCACCGGCGATGCGCGCGTACATCGCGGCCTCGCTGCTGCGCAGGAGGCCGTCCAGTTGGTACACGCTCGCCTTGATCTCGGCGGTATGGGTAACCCAGTCGCGGGAGTTCAGGGCGTCTTCCGAACTCGAGCGCGTCACGACATACGGCAGCGCCACGATCACGAGCACCGCCGCCAGCAGTCCGACCAGCCGCCAACGCAGTCCGATACGTTCGATCATGCCTTCGTCATCCCCACGACGACTCCTGTCCGGAAAGGACATTCATTGTAGACGCGGGACGCGTCGCTTCGGTGGATCCTCATGACATGGCCTCAGGACGCGCGACGGGTGCGCCCTCTTACCCGCCGGCTGGCAAGGAAGAGCGGCGCACCCGTCCGTTTGGAGGCGTGCTTAATGCCGAAGGCGTCGTGAAGAGCCTGTGACGGCGTGTGAAGACGGCTGGCTCAGTTCGCCGGTGCGCTCATGGAATAAGGCTGCGCCCCCTCGCCCGTGCCCCATGCCTTGGCCGGCGTTTCCTGCATGGAGAAATGCAGTTCGCCGCCCGCCACGATCTCCTCGTGGCGGACGAAGGTGCGGTCGAGCGGCTTGCCGTTCAACGTGACCTTGCCGACGTAGGGATGCTTCGCGTCGAGATGATCCGCCGAGACGGTGAAGCGCTTGCCTCCGGCGAGGTTGAGGGTCGCCTTCTCCACGAACGGACGGCCGATCACGTACTGGTTGCTGCCAGGGGCAACCGGGTAGAAGCCCAGCGCCGTAAAGATGTACCACGCCGACATCTGGCCGAGATCGTCGTTGCCGACGAGCCCCGTGGGCGTCGGGGTGTACTGCGTCTGCATGATCTTCACCAGGCGCTCCTGCGTCTTCCAGGGCTGCCCGGCATAGTCGTAGAGGTAGGCCACCTGGTGGCTCGGCTCGTTGCCGTGCGCGTACCAGCCGATCAAGCCGGTGATGTCCTCGACGTGGGCGAAGGACTTCGGATCGACCTTGGCGTCGAACACGGAATCCAGCTTGTCGACGAAGGCCTGCTTGCCGCCCAGCGCCTCGATCAGCCCGGCGACGTCCTGCGGCACATACCAGGAATACTGCCAGGCGTTGCCTTCGGTGTAGTCGCTGCCATAGCCGGCGGACGACGGATCGAACGGCTCGCGGTACGTGCCGTCGCTCTTGCGGGCGCGAAGGAAGCCGGTTTTGGTGTCGAAGCTGTTCTTCCAGTTGCCGGCGCGCTTCATGAAGGTCGCGGCGATATCGTCCTTGCCCATGGCCTTGGCCATCTGCGCCAGCGACCAGTCGTCGAACGCGTATTCCACTGTCTTGGACGCCGCTTCGGGCTGGCGGTCGATCGGCACGTAGCCGAGTTTCATGTAGTCATCGAGGCCGCCGTACGGCCCGTAGGTGGCGCTCGCCACCATCGCGTCCAGCGCGGCGTTGGCGTCGTAGCCGCGGATGCCCTTCATATAGGCATCGGCGATCACCGGCACGGCGTGATAGCCGATCATGCACCAGGTTTCCATGCCCTGGTACGCCCACACCGGGAGGATGCCGAAGGGGCTGGCCTGGCGGGCGGCGATCAATGAACTGACGAAGTCGTTGCTCTTGCCCGGTTCGAGCAGGGTCATCAGGGGCTGCTGCGCGCGGTACACGTCCCACAGCGACCAGGTGGAATAGAAATCGAAACCCTTGGCGGTATGCACCTGGTTGTCGGGGCCGCGGTACTCGCCGTTGACGTCCATCGACAGGCCGGGCGCGATCATCGCGTGGTACAGCGCCGTATAGAACGTCTTGCGGGTCTGCGCGGGCGCCTGCACGTCGACGCTGGAAAGCGCTTTCTCCCAAGCCTGGCGGGCCTCCGCACGGCGCGCATCGAAGTCGAATCCGGCGCCATCCTTGTCCAGGTTGGCCACCGCGTTGTCCTCGCTCACGGACGAGACCGCCACCTTCACGATCAGCGGCTTGCCCAGGTCGCCGAAGTCGAACACGCCCTCGAGGGCGCGGCCGCTGATCGCGTCGACGTCATCCGCCCGGTTGCCCGGGCCGCTGAAGCCACGATAGGGAATGGCCGTCTCGCGGTTCTTGAGGCTGCGCGAGGCCAGGGGCTGGTTGAAGCGCATGGCGAAATACAGCTGGCGGCCGGGCGCCCAGCCCCGCGTGGTGCGGCCACCGGTCACCGTCCCGTCCGCCCGCACGCGCAAGGACGACCACAGCACCTTGCCGTCGTAGTCGTAGATGCTGGGCCGGAGGTCGAGCAGGAGGTGGGCAGGCTTGCCCTTGGGGAAGGTGTAGCGGTGCCAGCCCACGCGGGCACCCGCGGTCAGCTCGGCGCGCACACCGTAGTCGGCCAGCGTGACGGCGTAGTACCCTGCCTCGGCTTTCTCGCTCTTGTGGTCGAAGCGCGAGCGATAGCCGCTGCCAGGCTGGTCGGGGGAACCGGGATCCAGCTTGACGTCGCCGGCGATGGGCATGACGAGCACGTCGCCCAGGTCGGAGTGGCCGCTGCCGGAGAAATGCGTATGGGAGAAACCGAGGATGCTCGAGTCGCCGTACTGGTAGCCGGCGGCCCACTTATAGGCGTGCTTCACGTCCGGCATGGCCGTGTCCGGCGAGAGCTGGATCATGCCGAAGGGCACCGTGGCGCCGGGGAAGGTGTGTCCGTCGCCACCGGTTCCGATCATGGGATCGACCGCCGCGAAGGCGCTGGACGCCTTGTCGCCGGGGGCCGCCAGCGCGAGCGCGGGCAAGGCGAAGGACAGGGCGGCGGCCAACAGGCCGTGGCGCAGACGGGTGGTGCTCGACATCGTGGGTTCCCCTCGGGTGGACGCGTTGCGGGTGGCCTCGATCATTTGGATCGTGACAAACGGACCGAACGTAGCAAAGATAGCGCAGCCGCGCATGTTGCAGTGCGTGATGCATCCCTTAGCCCACCGCGCGATGATCGCCCGGTTTAGATCGTTTGAAGGAGCTCCAATGCCGAGGAATACCCCGCAGCGCCGCAAGGTGACACTCGCCGATATCGCCCAGGGTTGCGACGTATCGCGGGCCACCGTGTCACTGGTGCTGCGTGGCAGCCCCTTGGTCAACTCCGCCACCCGCGCACGGGTGGAGGCGGAACTGAAGCGCCAGGGCTACGTTTATAACCGGGCTGCGGCCAACCTGCGCCGGCGCACCTCCTCGAGCATCGGCCTGGTCATCAACGACCTGGGCAACCCCTTCTTCGCCGAATTCGCCGCCGGCGCCGACGAGGCGCTGGCCAGCGCGGGCTACGTGACCCTGCTGGGCAATACCGGCGAATCGCCGGACCGCCAGCAGGCCGTGCTCAATTCGCTGATCGAGCATGGCCCCGCGGGCATCATCCTCTCCCCGGCCGAAGGCAGCGAGGGCGAGCAGGTATTGGCCGCCGTCGGCATGCACACGCCCTTGCTGGTGTTCAACCGCGAACTGCCCGACGACGACGGCGCGCACCGCTGGGATACGCTCGAGATGGACAACGAGCACGGCGCCCGCCTCGCCACCGAACACCTGATCGGCCTCGGCCACCAGCGCATCGCCTTCTTCGGCGGCCACCGCGATTCCAGTTCGGTGGAACAACGCCGCCGCGGCTACGCCGGCGCCATGCGCGACGCCGGGTTGAAGGTCGATCCGGCCTGGATGATCGAGAGCGCGCCGACGCGCCTCGAAGCCGCCCGGCAAACCGGCGCCCTGTTCGCCCGCGATCCCGCACCGACGGCGGCGGTTTGCTACAACGATGCCGTCGCCCTTGGCCTCATGCTTGGCCTGACCAAGCGGGGCCGCCGCCCGGGCGAGGATTTCGCCCTGACCGGCTTCGACGACGTCGCGGAAGCGTCCGTGTGCGTGCCACCCCTCACCACCATCGCGGTCGATCCGCGTGGCCTCGGACGGCGCAGCGCGGAACTCATCCTGGATAGATTGAGCAATCCCGAGACGGACACTGCATATACGATCGCGCCCGTACGGCTGGTCGTACGCGAAAGCAGCTGCCCGCCGTCCTCCCCCTGAACCAACCAATGGAGCGCCCCATGGCCACCGGTTACACGCCATCGTCCAACTCGTCGTCATCGACGAACTCGGGCGACACCCGCTACACCTATTTCCCCCTCGCGCTCGGCGTGATGACGACGATCTTCTTCATGTGGGGGTTCCTGACCTGCCTGAACGACATCCTCATCCCCCACCTGAAGGCCGTGTTCGAACTGAACTACGCCCAGGCGCTGCTGATCCAGTTCACCTTCTTCGGGGCGTACTTCATCATGTCGCTGCCGGCGGGCAAGATCGTCGCCGCGCTCGGCTACAAGAAGAGCATCGTCGCCGGCCTGA
Source organism: Luteibacter sp. W1I16 (assembly GCF_050434905.1). Lineage (NCBI taxonomy): Bacteria > Pseudomonadati > Pseudomonadota > Gammaproteobacteria > Lysobacterales > Rhodanobacteraceae > Luteibacter > Luteibacter sp. W1I16. Next base: position 3,019,947 of record NZ_JBNDJJ010000001.1, on the reverse strand, counting down.
TCGTCGCCGGCATCGGCGCGGCCATGTTCTGGCCCGCCGCGGGCATGCGCCTGTACCCGTTCTTCCTCGCCGCGCTGTTCATCCTCGCCACCGGCATCACGGTGCTGCAGGTGGCGGCCAATGCGTACGTCGCCCTCCTCGGTCCCGAGAAGACCAGCTCCAGCCGCCTCACCCTGGCCCAGGCGCTGAACTCCTTCGGCACCTTCCTGGCCCCGTTCTTCGGCGGCTTCCTGATCCTCTCCAGCGCGGTGAAGAGCAGCGCGGACATCGCCAAGCTCTCGGCGGCGGAGCAGATCAGCTACCGCGCGCACGAAGCCTCCACGGTGCAGGGCCCGTACATCGGTCTGGCCATCGTGCTGGTGCTGCTGGCCGTGGGCGTGTACCTGTTCAAGCTGCCCGCGCTGGAAGAAACCACCGAGAAGGCCGACGACAGCCACCACTCGCTGATGGATGCCCTGAAGACCCCGCACGTGTTCTTCGGCGTGCTCGGCATCTTCTTCTACGTCGGCGGCGAAGTGGCCATCGGCAGCTTCATGATCAACTACCTGCAGCTGCCCGAAATCGGCAACATGTCGGGTGAAGTGGCCGCCAGCCACGTGGCGTTCTACTGGGGTGGCGCGATGGTCGGCCGCTTCATCGGCTCGGCCCTGCTGGCCAAGTTCTCGCCGCGCAAGCTGCTTGCCGCTTTCGCCGTGATCAACATGCTGCTTGTCATCACCACCATGATGACGACCGGCACCGTGGCCGTTTACAGCATCGTCGTGATCGGCCTGTTCAACTCGATCATGTTCCCGACGATCTTCTCGCTGGGCATCGAGCGCATGGGCCCGCTGACCGGCAAGGCGTCGAGCCTGCTGATCATGGCCATCGTCGGTGGCGCGCTGATCCCCTGGATCCAGGGTGTCGTTGCCGACCAGATCGGCCTGCAGCACGCCTTCTTCATCCCGCTGATCTGCTACGCGTACATCGTGTTCTACGGCCTCAGCGGTTCGAAGATCCGCGACGTCCCCGTCGCCGCCCGTTAATCCCCCGCCACGACGACGGCCGGCCTCGCAGCCGGCCGTCGCTCTTTCACCTCGCCCCAAGGACAGGCCGTACGCATGTCTTCCATCCTCTGCTTCGGCGAGGCGCTGATCGATTTCCACGCACAGCCCCAGGGCGGCGCCGGTCAGCCTCCCGCCTTTGTTCCCTTTGCCGGCGGTGCGCCGGCCAACGTCGCGGTCGCCGCGGCGCGCCTGGGTGCCCAGGCCCGTTTCGCCGGCATGCTCGCGCGCGACATGTTCGGTGATTTCCTGCTGAAGAGCCTTACCGAGCTCGGTGTCGGTACTGGCGATATCGCGCGTACCGACGAGGCGCGCACGGCGCTCGCGTTCGTCGCCCACGACGACAAGGGCGACCGCAGCTTCAGCTTCTACCGTCCGCCCGCCGCGGACCTGCTCTTTCGTCCCGAGCACTTCCGCAAGGAAGCTTTCGACGATCTCGCCATCTTCCATGTCTGCTCGAATTCGCTGACCGAAGCCGCCATCGCCGCCACCACGGTAGAGGGCATGCGCCGCGCCCGTGCCGCCGGCGCCCTGGTGAGTTTCGACATGAACCTGCGCCCGGCCTTGTGGCCACGCGACGAAGCACCGCTGCCGCGCCTGTGGGAAACCCTGCACGAGGCGGACGTGATCAAGCTGAGCGCGGAGGAATTCGCCTTCATCCACGCGGGCGCGGGTTCCGACGACGCCGTGCTGGAGCGCCTTTGGCGCGGCAAGGCTCGCCTGCTGCTGGTGACCGACGGCGCCGAACCGATGCGCTGGTTCGCGCGCGGTGCGCGCGGCACGCTCGAGGGATACCACGTGGATGCCGTCGACACGACCGCCGCCGGCGATGCCTTCGTCGGCGGCCTGCTCGCGCGCCTCGCCACCGAGGGCGTCACGCCCGAGCGATTCGATGCACTCATCGCCGACGAGCGCCGCCTCGTCGACCTGATCCGATTCGCCGCCGCCTGCGGCGCGATCACCGCCACCCGCAAGGGCTCGTTCACCGCCATCCCCGACCAGGCCGAAGTGAAGGCCTTCATGGAGAAGCACGCATGACGACCGTTCCCCTTCCCGATTTCCATTCCGTCGATGTCCTGCGCGACCACGTCGCCAGGACCATGGCCTTCTACAAGCCGAACGAGCTCGATCCGACCGGCGGCTTCTTCCAGTACTACAAGGACGACGGCACGGTCTACGACAAGACCCACCGTCATCTCGTGTCCAGCACGCGCTTCGTCTTCAACCACGCCATGGCCTACCTCGAGTTCAAGAAGCCCGAGGACAAGGAACTCACGATGCATGGGTTGAAGTACCTGCGCGAGGTACACCTCAATCCGGAAACCGGCGGTTACGCCTGGACCATCGCCGATGGCAAGCGCGACGACCAGATGAACCACTGCTATGGCCTGGCCTTCATGTTGCTCGCGTATTCCTGCGGCGTGAAAGTCGGCTTCGGGGAAGCGAAGGGCTGGCAGAACGAGATCTGGGACCTGCTCGAGAAGCGTTACTGGGAGTCGTCCTACGGCTTGTACCGCGACGAGGCCGACAAGGACTGGAACTTCACCGGTTACCGCGGCCAGAACGCGAACATGCACATGACCGAGGCGATGATCGCCGCGTGGGAAGCCACGAAGGACGACCGCTTCCTCGACCGCGCGCTGCTGCTGGCCGAAAACATGACCCAGCGCCAGGCCGGACTGACGCCGCAGAAGCTCGTGTGGGAGCACTACCACAGCGACTGGACGATCGACTGGGAATACAACCTCGACAATCCCAGGCACCTGTTCCGTCCCTGGGGCTTCCAGCCCGGCCACCAGACCGAATGGGCGAAGCTGCTGATGATGCTCGAGCGCTATACCAAGGGCACGGCGCGGCATAAGCCGTGGCTTGTCCCTACGGCGAAGCACCTGTTCGACGAGGCGCTCGACAAGGCGTGGGACAAGGAATACGGCGGCATCGCCTACGGCTTCTCGCCCGAGGGCGACGTCTGCGACGACGACAAGTATTTCTGGGTGCAGGCCGAGTCGCTGGGTGCGGCGCAGCTGCTGTTCGAGACCACCGGCGAGAAGAAGTACGACGAGTGGTACGAAAAGATCTGGGCCTACAGCTGGCAACACTTCGTCGACCACACGTACGGCGCGTGGTATCGCATTCTCAAGCGCAACAACGAGAAGTACGACGACGAGAAGAGCCCCGCCGGCAAGACCGACTATCACACGATGGGCGCGTGCTACGAGGTGATGGCTTCGCTGCGCCGGATGCAGGGTAGGTAAAAAGCGACAGCCGGGCTCCGCTGGAAGGCAGGAGCCCGGCAGTCCACCAGCGCACGTCTTTCCAATACGCGGACAATCGCTGCATGTGCACCTTGCATGGTGCGTTTCAAGCAACATGGTGACGCGTTCGACGGACCTACTGACGAACTCTCCCGCGGCCTAGGATGCAGGCGCATCCCCCCTGGAGTTCATCATGTCGTCCGTAGCCCCCATCTCGCGTCCCGCCGCGCAGCCCCCTCAAGAACTGGTCCCGTCCCGCTACGCCGTGAAGATCGGTGACATCGACGTACTCGTGATCAGCGACGGTGTCATGCCGATACCGGCGGTGACCATGGCGGCGAACGCCGCGCCCGCCGACCTGTCGGACTGGCTGGGTTACATGTACATGCCGCCGGACACCTTCGACTGGCCGCTGAACGTCATGGTCGTGCGCAGCGGTGAGCAGACGATCCTGATCGACGCCGGGCTGGGCATCCAGTTCCCGGGCTTCCCGCGCACCGGCCATCTCCCGCAGCGACTGACTTCAGCCGGCATCGATCTCGCCTCGATCACCGATATCGTGATCACCCACATGCACATGGACCATGTCGGCGGATTGCTCGTCGACGGCGTGAAGGAAGGCTTGCGTCCGGACGTCCGTATCCACGTGAACTCCGCCGAGGTCGCGTTCTGGGAGGCGCCCGACTTCACCCACACCGCCATGCCGCCGGCGGTACCGCCGGTGCTTCGATCGACCGCGAAGAGCTTTGCGAACGCATACCGCGACCGCATCCAGACCTTCGACGAATCGTACGAAGTGGCACCGGGCGTCGTCGTCCGGCGCACCGGTGGACACACGCCGGGGCACTCCGTGGTCGCGCTGAACTCGCGCGGTGAGCGGCTGACCTTCGCCGGCGACGCCGTCTTCCCTGTTGGCTTCGATCACCCGGAATGGTCCAACGGCTTCGAGCACGATCCCGAGGAAGCGGCGCGCGTACGTCTGAGCCTGTTCCGCGAGATGGCGGAAAGCGGCTCGTTGATGGTGGCCACCCACCTGCCCTTCCCCTCCGTGGGCCGTGTCGCGATCAGCGGAGATAAGTTCCGCTGGGTGCCGGTGATCTGGGATTTCTGATCTCGCATCGCCCGGGTGGGCCGACCTTTTGTGGGAGCCGACCTTTTTGTGGGAGCCGGCCTTCTGTGGGAGCCGACCTTGTCGGCGATCCCGCGGCAGCGGGCCTAGTCGCGGCGAGCACCCATCGCCGACAGGGTCGGCTCCCACCCTAGCCTTCCGGAACTATTCGCGCGCTACGGCAGCGTCTGCTTGAGCGTGGCGATGTCCGCCCACGGATCCGCATCCGCGGATTTCGCCCGTTTCAATGCCTTCTTCAGGTCGAAAGCCCCGCCGCCTTTCAGCCGGGCGATCTCCTCCCAGCGCACGGGCATCGCCACAGGCGCACCGGGCCGGGCACGCAGCGACCAGCCGGTGACGCTCGTCGCTCCCCGCGTGTTGCGCAGCCAGTCGATGAAGATCAGGCCTTCGCGCTTGGCCTTGCTGGCCTGTGCGATGTAACGCTTAGGCTTCTCGGCGACCATCGCATCGGCGACGTCTTCGCAGAATGCTTTCACCGCCTCCCACGACGGTCCGCGACGGAACGGCGCCACCACGTGCAGACCCTTGCCGCCCGACGTGCGCACGAAGCTTTCCAGCTTCACCTCGGCAAGGCGGTCACGGATCTCGCGGGCTGCCGCCACGATGTCTTTCCATGCGACACCGGTGGACGGATCCAGGTCGAAAATCAGACGATCCGGCTGGTCGGGCTTGTCCGCGCGGGCGCCCCAGGGGTGGAATTCGAAGGTGTTCATCTGCACCAGTTCGAGCACCCCGGCGACATCGTCGACATAGATGTACTCGGCTTCGCCGCCGTCCTTTTCCGTCAAGGTGACGGCCTTCACGTGCCCGCCGAGCTTATCGGTATGGTGCTTCTGGAAGAAGCACTGGCCGGAGGTGCCTTGTGGACAACGGACCAGCGAGAGCGGACGTCCCCGCAGTTCCGGCAGCATATGCGAGGCGACCGCTTCGTAATACGCGGCCACGTCTCCCTTGGTCGGGCCCCCTTCGCCGAACACCTCGCGCTCGGGATGGGTGATGGTGACGCCACCGACGTCTTGTCCCGTCATGGTTCACCCCGCCTTCCGGCGCTTCGCCGGGGCCTTGCGCGAAGCCGTCTTCTTCGCCGCGGTCTTTTTCGAGGCGGTTTTCTTCGCCGATGCCTTCTTCGCCGCCGGCTTGCGTTCCGGGGCGTTCTTCGCCGCCGGCGTACGCGTCTTCGCACCGATGCTCTTCTTCAACAGCGCCATGAAATCGACGACGTTGGTCGTGGCGTTCTCCGGCGTGCGGTCCTCTTCCTCCACGGTGGCGGTGACGCCCTTGCTCTTCAGGCGCTTTTCGATGGCCGAGCGAAGCTTCTCGCGGAACTCGTCGCGGTAATCCTCGGGCTTCCACTTGCCCGACATCGATTCGATGAGGTCGGTCGCCATCTCCATCTCACGCGATGAAATGCGATATTCCGCGGTCGATTTTCCGGGTAGCTCGAAGTCGTCCGCGTCCACCACTTCCGACTTGTAGCGAAGCAGGTTGAGGACGAGTGCGTCACCTTGCGGCATGACGGCGGCGAGGTATTCCTTCGTGCGGATGACCACGCGCGCGATGCCCGCCTTGCCGGTTTTCTTCAACGTCTCGCGCAGCAGGACATAGCCCTTCTCGGCTTTCTTCGCCGGCAGCAGGATATAGGGCTTCTCGTAGTACGCCGGCGAGATCTCGCTGGCGTCGACGAAGGTGTCGATCTCCACGGTCTCATGCGCGTCGCTGGCGGCATTGCGTATGTCGTCCTCCTCGAGGACGACATAGTTGCCCTTCTGGTATTCGAAGGCCTTGACGATGTCCTTCCAGGGCACTTCCTCGCCGGTGTCGGCGTTCACGCGTTCATAGCGCACCGGCGTGTTGCTTCGCTGGTCGAGCATGCGGAAATGCAGGTCGTTGCGACGCTCTCCGGACATCAGCCGGATAGGCACGTTGAGCAGACCGAACGACAGCGTACCGGTCCAGATGGGGCGGGCCATGCGGGCGATCCTCGGGCTCGGGTGGAGACCGAGGATCGCGCCGGTGGCGTGCAGGGAACGCAAAAGCCCCGCTGGCGCCCTGTTTCGCCCTTACTTCCCGCCCTGGACCACCGGCAGCTCGATCGCGCTGGCCGTGCCCGGCGCATGCCATACCTGCTGCGTGGCCTTCCGGTAGTCGGCTGGCTTGGCGAAGAAGATATTGGGCACGAAAGTCTGCGGGTTGCGGTCGTACAGCGGGAACCACGACGACTGCACCTGCACCATCACCCGGTGGCCGGGCAGGAAGGTGTGGTTCACCGTCGGCAGGCCGAAGCGATAGGCCAGCGGCGTGTTCGGCGTAAGCGCCTTGGGCTCGGCGAAGCTCTCGCGGTAGCGGCCGCGGAAGATATCCATGGAAACCGCGAGTTCGTACCCTCCCATGGTGGGCGAGCTGGCGTTGGTGTCCGGATAGACGTCGATCAGCTTCACCACCCAGTCGCTGTCCGTACCGCTGGTCGAGGCGTAGAGGTTCACTTGCGGTGCGCCCGCCACCTTCAGCGGCGCGGTGAGCGGCTCGGTCACGTAGGTCAGGACGTCCGGACGTCCATCGACGAATCGCTGGTCCTGCACCAGCCATGTGGTCCACGACTGCCGGTCCGCGAAATGCACGGGACGCGGCACGTACGGCACCGGCTTGGCCGGGTCCGAAACGTACTCGTCATACCTGGATTCGGCGGCGCCAGGGGCCTCAAACGACAACTTGCCATTGGCGTTCAGGTACATCGGGCGGGTCGATCGGGCCTGCGGCCAGCTCTTGAAGCGGTCCCAATGATTCTCGCCCGTGTTGTAGATCAACACCGGCGGCGTGTTCGCCCTGGGCGCGCCATCCACCAGATACTGGTTGAAGAACGGCAAGAGGACGTCGCGGCGGAACTGCAGCGCGGTGTCGCCATCCCACTGGAGCGCACCCAGCGACGACGCATCGTAGTTCACCTGGCTGTGCCGCCAGGGACCCATCACCAGGTAGTTCTTGTCGTTGCCCTTGTCCTTCGGCTCCACCGCCTCGTAGCTGTGGATGGCGCCCCACATGTCTTCCTGGTCCCACAGGCCCTGCACCCACATCGTGGGCACCTTCAACGGCTGGCGCCCCATCTCCTTGTCCAGGGCTTGGCCTTGCCAGTAGGCGTCGTAGGCGGGGTGCTCACTGAGCTTGCGCCAATAGGGCAACTGATCGAGCCCGGCCGACTTCGCGTAATCCCCCGCCGAGCCTGCCGCCAGGAAGTTGCTGTAATCGTCATAGCCTGCGCGCGGAATGGTCGAGCCCTTGCCGCGCTTGGCGTTCTGGCCGGTGATGTAGTCGAAGTTGGTCTGGCGGAAGGCGCCGTAGTGGAACCAGTCGTCACCCATCCAGCCGTCCACCATCGGGCTTTCGGGGGCGGCCACCTTGAGCGCCGGGTGGGGATTCACCAGGGCCATCACCACGGTGAAGCCCTCGTAGGAAGAACCGATCATGCCGACCTTGCCATTGGACTCCGGCAGGTTCCTGGTCAGCCATTCGATCGTGTCGTAAGCATCGGTGGAATGGTCGACCTCGGAGGAATTCAACGGCCCGCGCAGGGGGCGGGTCATCACGTAATCGCCCTCGGAGCCGTATTTCCCGCGGATATCCTGGAAGACCCGGATGTAACCCGCGTCGACGAAAACCTCGTCGCCCATCGGCAGGAGGTTTCGCATGGTCGGTGCGTCGGAACGCTCGGCCCGGCCATCGGCGTTGTAAGGCGTGCGGGTCAGCAGGATCGGGGCGTGCTTCGCGTTCCGGGGGATCACGATGACGGTATGCAGCTTCACCCCGTCACGCATCGGAATCTCGACGACGCGCTTCACGTAGTCGTTGGCGGTGGTGGGCGCTTCGTATTTCGCCGGAATATCCGGCGTCAGCGGCGCGGTCTGCGCGGCGGCGAACGACGAGGCGACGGCCAGGGACAGCGCGAGCATGGGTAACAGCAACGGACGACGGGGCATGGGCATTCCTGTGGCAGTGGGACGGAGGAACCGCCCTAGCCTGCCGCATCCTGAACGGAACGGCTACAGGTATTCAGGTCGGAACGTGTGTGGGAGCCGACCTTGTCGGCGATCCCGCGGCGGCGGGCCCGGTCGAGGCGAGCACCTATCGCCGACAGGGCCGGCTCCCACCGGGGCTTCCGGTAGCGGACAAAAAAAAGCCGCTGCGAAAAGCAGCGGCTTTTTCCCGCGGATCCGCCCGTCCTTCCAGGGAAGGTCGGGCGCTCCCGAGCGTGGCTTACTGACCCGAAGCGGTCGAAGCCGGAGCCGGGGCGGCGGTGCCGGAGGCAGCCGGAGCGGCCGTGCTGGCGGCCGGCGGGGTGCTGTCGGCCGGGGTGGTGGCCGGAGCAGCCTCGGGGGCGGCAGCGGCGGTCGAAGCGGACGACGGCGCGGTGGCCGAGGTGTCGTCGGACTTGTTGCAGCCCGACAGCATGGCAGCGGCGACAAAAGCCAGGGCAGTGATGGAAATGACCTTCATGATTTTGGGCTCCTCATTTGTTATGTATAGGGCAAGCGCTGCGGAGCATACCGCCGAAACGGCGTACCTTCCACGGCAATCGTCGCGCTTGCAGACAAAATAAAACTCGCATCCGGGGCGCACCCGTCAAAAGACGGACCCGCCTAGGGTGCAACGGCTATTGTGAAGCGTGGATGTCCGGCGGCGCATCGCAGACGGCGTTCGCAGACATTTTCAGAATAATCGCGTTCCGCCACCCGAAGCCAGTCCCTACCCTGTCACCTGGAAGTTGCTGTTGGGCACCCTGCCCAGCCGCCTGACAAGGAGCGACGCTTTGACCATACAACACCCCTCTCCCCGCCGATACCTCGCCGCCTTCGTGGCGGCGCTGTGCGCCCCGGCCGCTTCGGCCGAACCACCACCCCTCGTCGCCGATGGCACTTGGCTCGATATCGATGCCGGCACCTATGAAACCAGCGAACCATCCCGCCACGGCATCCTGGCCATCAACGGCGGCAAGGCCGACGGCAAGCAGGTCATCGTGCACACCCTGGGCAAGTCGGCATCCGCCGTCCGGGTTTCCGGTCTCCTGAGTGAAATCACCCTCACCGGCGGCGAACTCGCCACCAAGGGCGATCTCGCCCACGGGCTCCATGTCACGGGCACGCGGCGCACCGTCACCACCCTGCACGACGTGGACATCCGCACCGAAGGCGGCAGCGCCACCGGTGCCACCTTCGCCCTGGACGCCGCCGTCGGCCGCATCGTGGGCGGCAGCGTCCACACACGGGGCAAGGCCGCCGCCGGTGTCGTGGCTGAAGACAGCGGCCAGTTCCTCATCGAGGGAACGAGCGTACGCACGGAGGGTGACAACGCCGCTGGGTTGATCGCCCGCGATGGCAAGTCCTCGCTTTCCGCGCGTAGCGCCAGCGTCGAGACGTGGGGCAAGGAAAGCCATGGCGTCCATACCCAGTATTCGGCCACGGCATCCCTCGAAACCGTCTCGGTGACCACGCATGGCGAGTGGGCGAACGCACTGAACGTCAACACGGGCAGCGGCCTGTTCACCGTCACGCGTGGTGAACTGCTCACCCACGGCGACCATGCCGCCGGCGTCGGCGTATCCGATGGCGGCCCGGTGTCATTGGCCGATTCCCGCATCGAAACCATGGGTGATTTCGCCCTGGGCATGGACAACCGCGGCGGATCGGTTTCCGTCGGAGACGCCGATGTCGTGACCCACGGCCGCCAGAGCCATGGCCTGCTCGCCCAGGGAGGCGACCATCCGGGACAGTTCCCCCAGATCGATCTCCGGGACTCCCGCGTGACCACGTCGGGGGCCGTGGCTTATGGCGTATTCGCCAACAAGGGCGGCGGCCTGCGTCTGCGCGATTCGTCCATCCACACGTCGGGAACCAACGCACACGGCGTGATGGTTTCCGGCGGCACCGTACGTAGCACGGACAGCAGCATCGAGACCTCGGGCGCCGGCGCCTATGGCGCCATCGTGCAGGCGGGCGGCACGTTCCGCATGGACGGTGGTTCCCTACACAGCCGTCACGCCGCCGCGCTGGGTCTCCACGATCCCGGCATCGTCCGCTTCACCGGCGGCACGTCGGTGACAAGCGGTAACGGAGTGTTCGCGGAAGTGGACCCCGCCTCCACCGGGGCGTTCACCGTGGTGCTGGACGATGGAGCCATCGCGGTGGGTGACATCCGCCTCTCCGACGAGCCGGGCGTACCGCCACCCGATCAGACGAAGTTCTCGCTCTCCATCAAGAAGGACGCCGGCTGGTCCGGCGGCACGTCGGTAGTGCGCCATGTGTCGCTGGAGAGCGGCGGCTCCTGGACCGTCACGGGCGACAGCCGCGTCGGCAGCCTGCGCAACGACCATGGCGTCGTCGCCTTCGCGACACCGGCGTCAGGATCGTTCGGTACGCTCACCATCGCTGGCGACTACGAAGGCAACGATGGCCTCCTACGGATGCGCGGCCGGATCAGCGACGACGATTCCCCAGCCGATCTCCTCCATGTCATGGGTAACACGTCCGGTAGCAGTCAGATCGCTGTCGACGTGCTCGACGGCGCCGGTGACCACACCCAGGACGGCATTCCGCTTGTCCGGGTGGACGGCCGCTCCGAAGGCAGCTTCCGTCTCGCCGGTCGCGCGGTTGCCGGGGCGCACGAATACTTCCTTCACCAGGGCTCGCTGAGCCAGCCCGGCGACGGCGACTGGTATCTGCGTTCGAGCATCCGCGACCTCGTGGTCGACCCGGAGACAGCGCCCGATCCCGTCGAGACCGTCGATCCCGGCGAGCCGCCCGCACCCGTGCTGCGTCCGGAGACCGGTACGTACCGGGCCAACCAGACGGCGGCACTCGCGATGTTCCTGTCGGGCCCCGGCGGCGGTGAGGACGACGAAGACGAAGGCACCCGCCGCAGTGCGTGGGCGCGGTTCGAGCGTCAGCACACCACGTTCGAGCTGCGCGACCAGATCACGACGACGACGGCGACGAACGAACTGACCCTGGGTGCGGACCTGCTCCGCGGCGAAGGCGCGGTGACCTCGCACATGGGCGTCATGGCCTCGGCGGGGCAAGCGGACACCCGCGGCCGTTCCCTGCTGACCCGGTATTCGGCCAAGGGCCGTGTGCGCGGCGCGGCGACGGGGCTCTATGCGGGGATACGGACCAAGCACGGTACGTACCTGCGTGGATGGACCCAGTACGCGCACTTCAACCAGCGCGTGGAAGGCGACGCCTTGCAGAGCGAGCGCTACGGTAGCGGCGCCCTCACCGCCAGCATCGAAGCCGGCCACCGCTGGCGCACCACCCTGGGGGCGGCGTCCGACGGCTACCTGGAACCCCAGGCACAGCTGATCGCCACCCGCCTGCGTGGCGGTATGCATGCCGAAGCCAACGGCACCCGCGTGGCGCCGGTACACGCCAGCGGCCTCACCAGCCGGCTGGGCGCTCGTGCGGCGGCGCGGTGGAATACGCCGGGAGGCCACGTCGCCTCACCGTATGTCGCCGCCAACTGGCTTCGGCGCCTTGGCAAGATGGACGCCACTCAACTCGATGGCGAAACGTTTGCGGGTGGCGTGCCGCGCAACAGCTACGCGCTCAAGCTGGGTGTCGCCATTCTTCGGCAAAGCGGCTGGCGTGTATGGGGCGATGTGGAAACACGCTTCGGTGCGCGCCGTTACCGGCGGGTGGCGGGAACGCTGGGCGTTCGCAAGACCTGGTGACGGGAAGGCGGGCCGCGAGCACGTGGCCCGCTACCCTCTGTCCAGCAAGCTCAGCCTGCGACTTCGACCGATGGCGTCACGGGGCGCTTCGCGGTCACCGTGCTCCCGATCGACGCCAGTACGATGAAGCCGATCGCCAGCCACTGCGAGGGAATGAGGTGCTCGCCCAGCAACAACATCGCCAGCAATGACGCGACGGCCGGTTCCAGGCTCACCATGATGCCGAAAGTCTCGCTGGGCAGCCGCTTCAGCGCCATCATCTCCAGCGACATCGGAATCGCGCTCGACACGATGGCGACACCCAGTCCAGCCGCGAGAATGCCGGGGCTCCACAGGCTCGCCCCCGCGTGCGCGATTCCGTAGGGCACGACGACGACGCTGGCCGCGACGAGGCCCAGCGAAACCGAGTGTCCCGCGTGCAAGTGCCCGGCCTTCTTGCCGAAGACGATATAGAGGGCCCAGCACACCGCGGCGGCCAAGGCGAGGATCACACCCACGGGATCGAGCGGGCTGTCGTGCCCCAGGGGCAGGAGCATGACCAGGCCCGCGACGGCACATGTCAGCCAGACGAAATCGACCGGCCGGCGCGAAGACCACATCGCCACGGCGAGGGGCCCGCTGAACTCGATCGCCACGGCGATTCCGAACGGAATGGTGCGCAGCGCGAGGTAAAACAGCAGGTTCATGACGCCAAGGGTGAGCCCGTAACGGATCACGGAGCCCGCGTCGCGGCGGCTCAACGGCCAACGCCACGGGCGCCAGACGATCAGCAACACCAGCGCGGAAAAACCGACGCGCAGCGCGGATGTGCCCTCCGCGCCAATCAGCGGAAACAGCTTCTTGGCGAACGACGTACCGATGCACAACGACGTGACGGAGCCGAGCACGGCAAGGGCCGGCAGCCATAGAGTGGAGCGCGGAGCATTCATGGCGACACTGTATCCGCTGACTTCGGATTTCTATAGGAGCGAACGTCATGTGGCGCCGCTCTGGACATTGTGTTTACATGAGACATATCGTCTATACCACCCGTGGACTTCCTCATGACTTCGCTGCCCGACTTCCGACTCGAAACCTGGTTCTCGCGCTGGGAATTCGCCGCGCGCTATCACCTCACGGCATCCGACGCCCAGAGCATGAGTCTCGCCGAACTGCTTGCCCTGGCGGAGCCGGGCGACAGGGAGGCTTTCGAGTCTTTACACCTTGGCTACACGCAAACCTACGGCGCGCCCGGTTTGCGCGAGGCCATCGCGGCGACCTACGAGCAGCGCGGCGCGGAGGACATTCTCTGTTTCGCCGGTGCGGAGGAAGGCATCTATGTCGCCATGCGCGTGCTGCTCGAGGCCGGCGACCACGCCATCGTCGTCACCCCGAACTACCAGGCCGCCGAGACGGTTCCCCTGTCGATCGGCGAGGTGACGGGCGTCGCGCTCGATCCTGACGACCATTGGTCGCTCGACATCGACGAGGTGGCCGCGGCCATACGACCGAACACGCGTCTCGTCTCGATCAACTTCCCGCACAATCCCACCGGCAAGATCCTCGAACTCGAACGGTTCGACGCACTCGTGGCGCTTTGCAGGAAGCACGGCATCTGGCTTTTCAGCGATGAGGTGTATCACTCGCTCGGCCCGTCGGGCGCGACACATCTGCCTCGCGCCGCCGACGTCTACGAGAGGGGGTTATCGCTCGGCGTGATGTCCAAGGCTTATGGCCTGCCCGGCCTGCGCGTCGGCTGGATCGCCTGCGCGGATCGCGGGGTGTTGCAGCGGATGGAGCGCTACAAGCACTACTTGTCGATCTGCAACGCGGGCCCGTCGGAGCAGTTGGCCCTGATCGCGCTGAAGGCCGGCCCGACGATCCTGCAGCGTCATCGTGAACGCATCGACCGCAACCTGGCGATGCTCGACGATTTCTTCGCCCGCTGGCGCGACCGCTTCCAGTGGTATCGGGCCGATGGCGGTTGCATCGCTTTCCCACGATACCTCGGTGCGGAGGGCGTCGAGACTTTCGCTACCGATCTCGTCGAGCAGGCGGGGGTGCTTCTCCTTCCTGCCTCGAACTACCGGTCGGAACTCACGCCGACACCCACCGATCGTTTCCGCATCGGCTTCGGCCGCGCGGATTGCGCCGAAGCCATCGAGGCGCTGGATCGATACCTGAGGAAGTGAGCGCCGGAGCCGCCGGAGCCCGGGCTGTTTTTCGAGCTGGTTTCGAGATGCTTTTTGGTGGGAGCCGACCCTGTCGGCGATGGGTGCTTACCGCAACCCGGCCCGCTGCCGCGGGATCGCCGACAAGGTCGGCTCCCACAAGGACTGTTCCCAATCCCACCGGTGCGTTCCAAGTCCCACGGGTGTATTCCTGACTTGTCTACCCGATGCTGTGGTGGGAAGCCGCTTCAGCGGCGATGGGTGCTTGCCGCAACCCGGCCCGCTACCGCGGGATCGCCGACAAGGTCGGCTCCCACAAGGACTGTTCCCAATCCCACCGGTGCGTTCCAAGTCCCACGGGTGTATTCCTGACTTGTCTACCCGATGCTGTGGTGGGAAGCCGCTTCAGCGGCGATGGGTGCTTGCCGTAACCCGGCCCGCTGCCGCGGGATCGCCGACAGGGTCGGCTCCCACCAGAGGTTGACGCTGTCTCGCTGTGCGCCGCGGGCTTACTGCCCGGCGGCGTCGTCCTGGGCCATCAGTGCGTTGATCTGCGCCTTGTGCGCTTCGTAAAAGGCGACGTTCTGCTTGTTCACCTTGGACTGATCGACATACGCGGCCAATCTGCGGGTTGTTCTTCGCTTCCGAAGCGATCGCGGCATTGGTGACGGCGAGGTTCGCCAGCAGGAACTCGCGCGGCGTGAAGCCGTACTTTTTGATCAGCGGCTCGATCCGCGGATCGGCGGCGGTCACCTGCGCGGCGAGGTCGTCGAGCGAATGGATCTTCGAGAAATCCGTCTTCGCGTCCTTGGGCTTGATGCCCTGCTTCTTCGCGTCTTGCGAGACCTTCACGATGCGATTGAACACATCCTCGTTGAGGTTGTAGTTCTGGATCGCCTGCTTGTCCGAGGCGGGAATCGCGCTGGCGGGATTCGCGGCCGGGGCGGCGTCTTGCGCGAACGCGGCGACGGGGGCGACGGAGGCGGCGGCCAGCAGGGCGGCGAGGATGTAACGTGACTTCACGGGCAACTCCTGGGTTGTCGGGTCCGTGCGGGACGGTGGGACAGCATAAAACGCCAATTGTTACGTATGCGTCGGCGCGGTCACGTTTTCTTCAGAAATCTTCGGCGCGTTCCAGCCCATGGCGTTATAGAAGTGATAGCGGGCCACGCCGATGTATTCATGGATCGCGAAATCCGCGAACGAAAGATTTTCCGACGTGGGCAGCCAGTCGTAACGGGCGGTGACATAGTCGCCGCGCACCGCTTCTCCACGAATGCCGAAGTGGGCGAAATAAAGCACCGCGCGCTTGAGGTGGACCGCCGAGGACACCAGCACCACCTTGTCCGCGCCATACGCCATCAACAACGGCTTGCTGAACTGGGCGTTCTGGAAAGTGTTCATGCTTCGCGCTTCGAGCATGAGGTCGGCACGCGGCACGCCCAGCCGGTCGAGGGTGACCGCGTAGACATCGGCCTCGGCCTGGTTGAGCTTCATCGCGTCACCGCCGCTCACTTCCACCTTGCAGTCCGCGCCGGTGGCCTTGCACGAGC
Source organism: Luteibacter sp. W1I16 (assembly GCF_050434905.1). Lineage (NCBI taxonomy): Bacteria > Pseudomonadati > Pseudomonadota > Gammaproteobacteria > Lysobacterales > Rhodanobacteraceae > Luteibacter > Luteibacter sp. W1I16. The sequence goes on along the minus strand of NZ_JBNDJJ010000001.1, from coordinate 3,004,103 downwards.
GATAGAGTTCCGCCGCGCGCAAGATCCGTCCGTTGGCGTAGAGGCTGGGTTCGATGGCCCCGGCGCCGCTGCGCACCGTGCCGGCGCCCAACAGGATGATCGCGTTGCGCTGTCCCCACTGCGCCACGTCCGGCGCGAACCCGGCCTGCAAGCGGCCGAGCAACATGCCGGTCAAGGGGCCGCAACCCGCGAAAAACAGCCATGCCAGCGCGAGGACCGCGATGATTGCGCCGCCACGCGAGCGGCGCCGGACGAGCAACACGAGGCCGATGGCCAGGAGGATGAGGAACACGATGAGAGTCATGGGGCCGGAGCGTAGCAAACCCGGGCGTCGAAAAGACCGGCGCTAACGGCCGACTTCCAGTGCCCGTTCCAGGCAGACCACCAGTTCATCGCCACTGAACGGCTTGCCGATATAGCAGAAGGCACCCTCTTTCATGGCGCGCTCGCGCACGCCATCGTCGGGGAACCCGGTGACGAAGACGATGGGATAGGTGTGGCCACGCTCGCTCAGGTGCCGCTGCAACTCGAGACCGTCCATGCCGGGCATGTTGACGTCGGTCACCAGGCAGTCGATTCCATCGCCGCCGTGGCGAAGGAACTCCGTGGCCGAGCTGAACGCGCGCGCCTCGTGTCCCAGCGACCGAACCAGACTTACCGTAGCCGCGCGCACGGCCTCGTCGTCATCCACGATCGCCACAATCCTGTTAGCGGCCAACCTTCAATCCTCGCCCAGCGCCTGCCGGGCCTGCCGTCCATACAGTGCGCCGCGGGCCCCGGAATGGGAATCATACGGAAGTGTGCGGTGGACGCCTGTTCAGGCGCGGATGCCCAGCGCTTCCGCCTGTTTTACCAGTTCCGCAAGCGATTTCGCGCCCATTTTGCGCATCACGTTGCCACGGTGGATCTTCACAGTGATCTCGGACAGGCCGAGCAGGCCACCCACCTGCTTATTCATCAAGCCGGCGGTGACATGCCCCATCACTTCCCGCTCGCGCGGCGTGAGCGAGGCGTAGGCCTGGCGCAGCGTCGCCAGCGCGTCGGCGTCGCGCCGGGCCGCCGCGTCGCGCTCGATGGCATTGGCCACGGCGTCCAGCATGTCCTGGTCGCGGAAGGGCTTGGCCAGGAAATCCAGGGCGCCGGCCTTCATCGCGCGGACCGACATGGGGATGTCGCCATGCCCGGTCATGAAGATGATCGGCAGGTGGCTATCCATCGACGCCAGCTGCGACTGGAAATCGAGTCCGCTCACCCCCGGCAGGCGTACGTCGAGCACGAGGCAACCCGGTGCATCCGCATGGTCGCGAGCGAGGAAATCGGCAGCGCTGCCAAAGGTGGCCACGCTCAGTCCCACCGAACGGAACAGCGAAGCGAGCGCCTCACGTACCGAGGCATCGTCGTCCACGATGCATACGATCGGCGTCCGCGCCGCATTCGTCATGGGTACCCGTGTCATGCGCGGACCTCCTCGGCCACCGTGACCGGCAGCGTGAAATGGAAGGTCGCTCCCCCTTCCGGACGGTTGGTCGCCCATAGGCGCCCGCCGTGAGATTCGATGGTCGAACGGCAAATGGCAAGGCCCATGCCCATGCCATCGCCCCGCGTGGTGACGAAGGCATCGAAGAGGTGCGGCGCGATGTGTTCCGGGATACCGGTGCCGCTGTCCTCGACTTCCACCAGCAGCCCATTGCCTCCCTCGGGCCGTGCGCGCACCAGCAGTTGCCGGCGCCCGCACACCGCCGACATGGCGCGGATGGCGTTGCCCATGAGGTTCACCACCACTTGCTGCAACTGCACGCGGTCGCCGCGCGGCATCGGTGCGTCGCGGGCGATATCCACGCGCAGGACGATGCGGTGCAAGGCGATTTCGCCATCGAGCAACTGCGCGCATTCCTCGATCAGGGCACCGAGGTCGAACAGCACGTGCTGGCGGGGCTCCTTGCTGGCCAGGCTGCGCACGCGATGCACCACCTCGCTGGCCCGGCGCGCATCGCGCACCACGCGCTCGATGGCGTCGCAGGCTTCGCCCAGGTCCGGTTCGGGCCGGCGTAACCAGCGCAGGGCGGCCTCGCCATGGGTGACGATCGCGGCAAGCGGCTGGTTCACCTCGTGCGCGATGGAGGCGCTCATCTCGCCGAGCGCGGTGACCCGGGCGGCCTGCGCCAGTTCGGCCTGCACGGCGATCAGGGCGCGCTCGGCGCGCTTGCGGTCGGTGATATCCACGACGCTCACCAGCACGCGGTCGTAACGGCTGGGGCCCAGGGGCATGTTCATGCCGAACAGGACGGTGAGCCTTTCGCCACGGAGGTTCACCAGGTGCGCCTCGCCCTCGGCGATGCCGCCACCCTGGATGATGGTGAGGAGCACCTGGGCGAAGGTGCGTTCGGACGCGGGCAGGAACCGGCTGAGCGGCCCGATCAGGTCCTCGCGCCGCTGCGCGCCCAGCATGCGGATGGTGGCCTCGTTCACGTCGGTGACGTAGGTGAGAGCGCAGGCCTCCGACACGAACTCGGGGTGGGCGTCCAGGTAGGCGGCCAGGTCGGTCACCCCCTGCTCGCGCAAGACGGCGACTCGTTCCATCACCCGCGAATAGTCCTCTTCCCAGAAGGAGAACCGGGCGGTTTCGAACATGCTCCGGTAGCGGCGCTCGCTCTCGGCCGTGGCCGCCGCGGCGGCCCGCCGCTCGGTCACGTCGGTACCGGCCTCGAGGATGACCCTGGGCTTGCCCTGCTCGTCGCGCAACAAGGCGCAGCGCGCCTCGACGATCACGATGCGGCCGTCGCGGTGACGCTGGATGACCTCGCCTTCCCAGCGGCCCGTGCCGAACAACTCGGCGTCGGCGACCCTTCGATCGCCGGGAAAGGCGGTGCCCAGCAGGTCGTTGGCGCGGCGCCCTAGCGCCTCGTGCGCCGTCCATCCATAGAGCTGCTCGGCGCCGCCGTTCCACAGCACGATGATGTCGTCCATGTCGCGCACGAAGATGGAGTCGTGCGTGAGTTCGATCAGGCTGGCCTGGCCGGCGATGGTGATCAGGCGCTCCCGGTTGCGCAGCGCCAGCACCGCGGTGATGGCTATCGCGCCGAGGCTCACCGCGCAGCGCATCATGGCCGCGTCCAGAGCGAGCCACCCATGGCCACGGAAATACGCTACGGCGGTGAGCACCATGCAGCCGGCGGCGGCGCCGACGATCGCCCGGCGGCTGCCGCTGGCGGCGACCAGGAGCACCACGACGACGTACACCACCGCCACCGCGCTTTGCAGGGGGGTGAAGGTATCGACCAGGAATACGCCCAGGGCCAGGAGGGCGCCAAACCCCATGAGCAACGCGGCCACCAGCCGGCGCGGGCGCGCGGCAGGGGCGTAGGCACGGCTTTGCATGGGTGTGGATCGGGACATCGGAGGGGTCACGGGGTGTCTTGTAGGAATCCGCCCGGATCGTCATGGATAAATGTCATATCAGTCTTGCACGCCGGTGATGGTTTTTGACCGTTACGGCACAGCTCTTACAAGAATGGCGACATGACGCTCCTATCCTTTGGTATGGACCGCCCCGACCGTATGTAGAATTCAGCCCAACCCGCATCGCGCATACGCTGCCTTCATGGGCAGTCCCGCCCATGAGCCGCCGCCGTGGAGCCGATGCACATGCGATTCGAAACCAACGCTTACGCCGGGACGGGAGCCACGCTGGCTTCCGACGCCATGCATGGCATGGCCCCATCCACCGTCACCCGCCTGCTCGAGCAGGCCCTGACCGCCGCCGAGACCGATCTCGCCACCACCCGTGCCTGCGTGGCCCAGGTGGCCGCCTTGCTGGAGCGCGAACAGGCACCGGCCGTCGCGAAGGAACAGGCGCCGGCACGCCGCCGGGTCGGCGCCGGCCTGGCCCCCTGGCAGGCCCGCCGCGTCGCCGCCCACGTGGACGAGAACCTGGCCTTCCCGATCACCATCGACCACCTGTCGACGATCGCCGGGCTGTCCAGCAGCTACTTCTGCCGGGCTTTCAAGGACACGTTCGGCGAGCCGCCGCACGCGTACATCATGCGCCGCCGCGTGGAACGCGCGCAGTCGCTGATGTTGCAGACCCGCGAGCCGCTCAGCCAGATCGCCCTGGCCTGCGGACTCTCGGACCAGGCACACCTGTGCAACCTTTTCCGCCGCCTGGTGGGACAAAGCCCCAGCCACTGGCGCCGCTCACGCTGGCAGGAGGCCTGAGCCTCAGCCGAAGAGCTTCGCGGCGACTTCGGCGATGTGCCTGCCCTGGAAACGGGCACCGGCGAGTTCGTTCTCGCTGGGCTTGCGGGAACCGTCGCTGGCGGCGATGGTCGTAGCACCGTAAGGGCTGCCACCGGTGATTTCGTCGAGCTTCAACTGGCCCTGGAAACTGTAAGGCAAGCCCACCGGAATCAGGCCCAGATGAAGCAGGTTCGTGATGATCGAGAACAGCGTCGTCTCCTGGCCGCCGTGCTGCGAGGCCGTCGAGGCGAAGGCGCCGCCCACCTTGCCGTTGAGCGCGCCCCGCATCCACAGCGCGCCGGTCTGGTCGAGGAAGTTGGACATCTGCGAGGCCATGCGGCCGTAGCGGGTGCCGGTACCGATGATGAGCGCGTCGTAGTTTTCGAGGTCTTCCACCCGTGCCACCGGCGCAGGCTGGTCGAGCTTGAAGCCGGATTTTTTTGCGACGTCGTCGGAAACCAGTTCGGGAACACGTTTGATGTCGACGCTGGCACCCGCTTCACGGGCGCCCTCGGCGATGGCGTTGGCCATCGTTTCGATGTGACCGTACGCGGAGTAGTACAGAACGAGGACCTTGGCCATGAGCGGAATCTCCGTCGGGAAAGGATCAGGACAGGAAAGGTAGGCACGTTGCCGTCTATGCAACGTGTCGGCGCACCATCGCCGCCGTATAGAGGTTGAGCTGTATGCCGTACGCCCGGATTGTCGATATCCACTCCACCGCCGAAGGCGCCGCACGCAAGTCGCACGCCTGGCAGGTGTTGCGCGAAGCCGCGCGCGTCGAGCCCGACGAGGCCGCCCGCATCGCCTGGTACCGCGACGACCCTATCGCCGTCCTTGGCACGCTGACCGCCGAGTCGCTCGTGGCCGCCGGCCGCTACGAGGACGTCCTGGCCTTCCTGCGCGGGGTGAAGCTGGATCTCGGGCTGGAGCCGGCCCGGGGCTTCGGCAGCTTCTGAGCCTGCCTGGTGGGAGCCGACCTTGTCGGCGATCCCGCGGCAGCGGGCCAGGTGATCGCAAGCACCCATCGCCGCTGAAGCGGCTCCCACACCGAAGCGGTCGCGGTAAAGTCCGGATGGACAGAACCCGGAACCCCTATCGTGTCGATCGAAGAAGCGATCACCCCACAGCGCGACGAACGGCTCACCGCGGAACGCGCCTACGAACTCTACTGGGCCGACCTGCTCGGCCACGATGCCACGTTCACCTGCGTGGGCACGGGTTGTTCCGCGCCCCTGATCTGCGCTTGCCTGGACAAGCCAGAGCAGAACCTGCGCATCCGCCCGTATTTCCGTTCGCGCCGGCTCGAAGACCATGCGGAGAGCTGCGAGGTGGCGCACGGCCGTGGCGAACCCGCCGCCGGCAAACGCCCCGATGTCTTCGAAGCCGAAAGGCCCGCCGATCATTTCCGCCCCACCACCATGGCGGTAAAGGCAGACCCGGCGGCGCTCCCCGCGCGCCGCGTGGCGAGCAGCGCCAGCACCGGCCTGAAGCCACGTCCCAGCCACTACTATCGCCTGTCCTCGCTGGTGCAGAAGTTCCTCGAACACCGGAGGGACAAGGACCTGGCCGAGGCCACCGTCGAGATCGGCGGCGAGACGGTCACCTACGAGGCGCTCTTCCGCAACATCTACCGGCAGAAGGTGGCCGACCTGCTCGGCACCCGTGCCGTCTGGTGGGGTACGGCCTCGCTGCGCGCCACGAAGGAAGGTGGCTACTACCTGCGATTCTCGCGACCGTTCCGCCATGACGAGGCGGAGCTTCGGCCCACCGTCACCCTCACCGCCAAGGACATCGACGCCTACCCCGTACGCAAGCTGCTACGGGCCCGTCTCGACAAGCTCATCGCCGAAGCCGACGGATATTGCGTGGTGTTCGCCTGGGCGAAACCATGGATGCCGAAGGACGCCGAAAAACCCTTCGTGCGGTTCTACGTGAACAACCTGGACCACATCGACGTGCGCGGGCCGGAGATCCTCGAGGAGCTGAAGAACACCTCGCGGGTCGGTACCTGAATGGGTAGCATGACGGGATGCCAGCCAAACGCCGGAAACGCCTGCGCCTGCCTTTCGTCCGCCACCCGCGCGACGCATCGCACGACTACGACGACGCCAGTTACGACGGCGGCGTTTCCGGCGGCGCTTACCTGCGCCACGTGGTGATCGCGGCGGTCCTGCTCGCCGTCGTCGCCGCCATCCTGCGCTGGGTGCTCTAGAGCGACCCGCGGTAGATCCGTGCCTCGTTCGCGCGCAGCTCACCACTCGCGCCACCGTCATGCGTGGATAAGACGCAGGCGCCGGCAGGCTCGGCCACCGGCAACGCGGCGGGCGCATCGGTGAAGTTGAGCACCACCACGAAGCGGTCGTCGCCATCGCGGCGCTCATAGGCGAAGGCCTCGTCGCTCACGCCCAGCACGCGGATCGCTCCACGGCTCAGCGCGGACGACCCACGGCGCAGGCGCAACAGCATCCGGTAGAGCGATAGCAGCGACGCGGGATCGTCCGACTGCGTGGCCACGTTTCGCGAGGCCACGCAGTCGCCGAGCCGCAACCACGGCACGCCCCGCGTAAAGCCGGCGCCCTCGCGCGGAAACCAGCGCATCGGCGTGCGTTGCGGATCACGGCCGAGCCCCTTGCCAGGCTCGTTGCGTTCGAAGGGATCGCGCACTTCGTCGAAAGGAATCGGCACGTCGTGCATGCCGATCTCGTCGCCGTAATACATCGTCGGCGTGCCACGCAGCGTCAGCAACAATACGGCGGCCACGCGCGCCTGCGCGTCACCGACACGCGATGCGATGCGTGGCTTGTCGTGGTTGCCCAGCACCCAGTTCGGCCAGCCCCCCTCCGGAAGCGCCGCTTCATAACGTTCCACCAGCCCGGCGACGAAACGCGCTTCCCATGGCGCGCCGATCAGCAGGAAATTGAACGGCAGGTTGGCACCTTCCAGGCCTTCGCCGTAATACGCCACGATGCGTTCCAGCGGCAGGTACAACTCGCCGATCAACACACGCTCGGGAAACTCGTCCACCACCGAGCGCATGGCGGCGACGATGCCCTGCGTTTCGGGCAGGTCGGCCGTATGCAGCGGCAGCAACCGCTGGGCCTCCGAATCGATGCCTTCGCGATAGTCGGGGTTGGGCGGATTGTCGCGAAACTCCGCGTCTTTCATCACGTGGTAGATCACGTCGACACGGAACCCATCGACACCACGGCGCAACCAGAAGCGCATCGCGTCGTACATCGCCTCGCGCAGCATCGGGTTGCGCCAGTTGAGATCCGGTTGCTTGTCCAGGAACAGGTGCAGGTAATACTGGCCCGTATGCTCGTCGAAGGCCCAGGCGCTGCCCCCGAAGTTGGATAGCCAGTTATTCGGCGGTCCGCCGTCGGGGGCGGGATCGCGCCAGATGTACCAGTCGCGGAACGCGCTGTCGCATGAGCGGCGGCTTTCGCGAAACCACGGATGCTCATCCGAACTATGGTTCGGCACGAAGTCGAGGATCACCTTCAGGCCACGCGCGTGCGCATCGGCCAGCAAGGCGTCCAGCACTTCGACATCGCCGAAGAGCGGATCGATGCCGCGATAGTCGCTCACGTCATAGCCGAAGTCGGCCATGGGCGAGGGGTAGATCGGCGAGATCCACAGCGCGTCCACGCCCAGCGACACGAGGTAATCGAGCTTGCCCCGGATACCTTCCAGATCGCCGATGCCGTCGCCGTTCGCATCGGCGAACGAGCGCGGATACACCTGGTAGACAACGCCGTCGCGCCACCACAGACGTTCTTTCACGAATCCTCCGGTGCTTTCAGCCCCGCCGAGCTTTACGCGTGGCGCGTGTACGAAATGCCTTCACACGCCATCCCCTAGCCTCGATCCACCCCGTGGAACGAGCCGCCATGATCAACGACCTCTGGTACAAGAACGCGATCGTCTACTGCCTGTCCGTCGGCACCTTCCAGGATTCCAACGGTGACGGCATCGGTGATTTCCAGGGCCTCGGCCGCCGCCTGGACTACCTGCAGGGCCTGGGCGTGACCGCGGTATGGCTGATGCCGTTCCAGACCTCGCCCTGCAAGGACGGCGGTTACGACATCGCCGACTACTACAACGTCGACCCCCGTTACGGCACGCTGGGCGACTTCGTCGAGTTCACCCACGCCGCCCACCAGCGCGGCATGCGGGTGATGATCGACCTGGTGGTGAACCATACCTCGAACCGGCACCCCTGGTTCCGTGACGCCTGTCGCGATCCGTCGTCGAAGTACCGCGACTGGTATGTCTGGTCCGATACGCGCCCTGCCAACGCGAACGAAGGCATGGTGTTCCCGGGAGTGCAGAAGAGCACCTGGAGCTACGAGAAAACGGCGAAAGCGTGGTACTTCCATCGATTCTTCGATTTTCAGCCGGACCTCGACACCTCGAACCCGCATGTACAAGCGGAGATCCTGAAGATCATGGGTTTCTGGATCCAGCTCGGCGTGTCCGGCTTTCGCATGGACGCCGTGCCCTTCGTCATCTCGACCAAGGGTGCCGGGGTGACCCGTCCCAAGGAACAGTTCGACATGCTGCGTTCGTTCCGCGAACTGCTGCAGTGGCGGCAAGGCGACGCGATCATCCTCGCCGAGGCGAATGTGTTGCCAAAGGACGACATGCAGTACTTCGGTTCGGACGGCGACCGCCTGCAGATGATGTTCAACTTCCAGGTGAACCAGAACCTGTTCTACGCGCTGGCCTCGGCGGATGCGCGGCCGCTCGCGAAAGCACTGGAAAAGACGAAGTCGCGTCCAGCCACCGCCCAGTGGGCGCAGTTCCTGCGCAACCACGACGAACTGGACCTGGGCCGGCTCACCGCGAGCCAGCGCGAACGCGTGTTCGCCGAGTTCGGGCCGGACAAGAACATGCAGCTTTACGAGCGGGGCATCCGGCGGCGCCTGGCACCGATGCTGCGCAATGACCGCCGCCGCATCGAACTGGCGTACAGCCTGATGCTGACCCTGCCCGGCACGCCGGTGCTTCGCTATGGCGACGAGATCGGCATGGGCGACGACCTGATCCTGCCCGAGCGCGAATGCGCGCGTACGACGATGCAATGGTCCACCGAGCGCTTCGGGGGTTTCACCGCGGCGCGCCGCTCGCACGGCAAGGCCATCTCCGACGGCCCGTTCGGGTATCGCCACGTCAACGTGGCCCAGCAGCGCCGCGACCCGGGCTCCCTGCTCAACTGGATGGAGCGGGTGATCCGCATGCGCAAGGAAATACCCGAGGTGTCATGGGGCGACTTCGAGGTCTTGCCGCTGGACGACAACGCCGTGCTCATGATGCGCTACCGCTGGCGCGGCAACGCCACGCTGTTCCTGCACAACCTGTCGGAAGAACCCTGCGAGGCGGCTTTCACCCTGCCCGACCGGCTGACCAACGTGCTGTCGGAAGACCACAGCCGGCCGGACGACCGCGGCCAGCACCACATCATGCTGGAACCCTATGGGTATCGCTGGTTCCGCGAAGGCGGGCTGGGCTACATCCTCGAGCGCCAGGAGATCGACGAACCGGCAAGCCAAAAGGCCTAATTGCGGACCCTACCTCTTAAGGGTGTAGGCTGCGATCCTTGCATGCGCAATCCTTGGCTCGTCATCCGATACCTCGAGAGGATCGGCCCATGTACCGCGCCGAACCAGCCTGCACCAACCGTCACATCGGCCTGCCCACGGTCATCGTCGACCTCGCCCAGCGTTCGGCCGCCGTGGACCGTGGCGACCGGCAGCAGGGGGTCAATCTCATCGCCGACCTGCGTGGGCGTGCCCAGCTCACCGAGATCCTGCTCGACGACGAAGACGACGCGGAGGACGACCTGCTCCTGATCTACCGCACCGCCTATGCGGCAGAAGCGGCCGGGGCCGGCGCTATCCTGTTCCGCCGGCAGATCGAGGGCGATGTCTGCGCCCAGCACCCACCCGCCGTGCGCACCCTCGCCCAGGTGCTGTTCGACAGCCTGCGTGCCGAGGCGCCGAACGTCCCGTTGCTCGCCCACGTCGCCCTCGCCCTGCGCGCCATCCTGACCTTCCGGCCGTCGCGCGAAGACGCCACGCCGCGGGGAGGCCTCGCCACCTGGCAGGAACGCCGGGCCATCGCCTATATGGACGAACGCCTGGACCAGTCCTTCCCGGTATCCGCCGTGGCCGAGGCCTGCGGGCTGTCCGTCAACCATTTCTCGCGCGCGTTCCGCCGCAGCATGGGCAAGCCGCCGCATCGCTGGCTGCTCGACCGGCGCATCGAGCGCGCCTGCGAAATGCTTCGCGGCACGGAGATGTCCCTGGCCGACATCGCCTTGGGCTGCGGCTTCGCCGAACAGAGCCATTTCACGCGCGTCTTCACTCGCACGATAGGCATGCCCCCGGGCGCCTGGCGTCGCGCGGCCGATTGAGATGACCGGCGACCAGACGACGCCCTCGCCCCTGGGCCTGGGCCGCGACCTGATGCTGGCGGGATCGCGCCTGCGCGATGCCGTGCGCCGGCGTGCCCAACGCGAATTCGGGCTCACCGCCCTGCAAAGCGACATCCTGCTGATGCTCGCCTCGCGCGGCAGCATGATCTCCACCGAACTGGCCAGTGCCTGCGGCGTCAATGCCAGCACGGTGACCCATGCGGTCGATGCCGGCGTGGAGCGCGGCCTGGTGTTGCGCGTGCGCAACGAGGCGGACCGCCGCCTGGCCGACATCGCCCTCACTCCCGCCGGCAAGCGCATGGCCGAACGCGTGCGCGCGCTCATCGCGGACCTCGCACGGTCGGCGCTGGAAGGCGTGGATCACCCTGGCCTGTTGGCTGAAAGCCTCGCCCAGGTGACGCGCAACCTGGAGAAGGGCTAGATCGCCCGCCGGCCGAAGATCAGGTGCAGGCCGAACAAGGTGAAGATCGCGCCGGCGCCGCCGTCGATCCAGCGACTCGCGCGCACGTAACCACGGCGCATCGCCGGCAAGGCGAAGATGCCCGCCACCACGGCGAACCAGAGCAGGGTTTCCAGCGTCACCATGGCCCAGAGGCCCCAGCGCGTCGCGGCGGACATGCCGTCGCCGACGAAGGCCGAGAAGATCGACGCGAAATAGATCGCCGCCTTGGGATTGGCCAGGTTCGTCGCCAGCCCGCGGACCAGCGCGCGCCACGGACTGGAGCCGCGCACGTCGACCACGGGCACGGCGGCGTCGGGCTTCGTCCGCCAGGCCGAGCGCAGCATCTGGAATCCCATCCAGCAGAGATAGGCGCCGCCGGCGATCGCGATGCCGCGCTCCAGCCAGGCCAGCCGGTGCAGCAGGATCTGCAAGCCGAGCAGGGCCAGCGCCGCCCACACCGCCACCCCGAGCGCGATGCCGACCACGCCCGCGAAGGCCTCGCGCCGCGAACGGCTGGCGGCGAGCTGCGAGACGAAGAAGAAGTCAGGGCCAGGGGTGACCAGGGCCACGATCTGGACCAGGGCGATGGTGAGGAAGAGGTTCATGCACCGAGGGTAAGCCCGGAGAGGGGGTGCGCGGAAGACGCTACCTTCGATCGATTCCGCAGCGTGCCTTGCCCCACGGGGCCACCTCCCGTAACCTCGCGTTTTTTAAAGTGGTCACGGGGCTGCCCCCGGCCTTCCAAGGGGTAAGTCACGATGCTGGGTCTGCTAGGCCACGTCCTTTTTGGCCTGTTCGGTTTGGCGGTGCTCGTCGGCATCGCGTTCTGCTTCTCCAACAATAAACGCGTGGTCGACTGGAAACTGGTCGCCACGGGCGTCGCCTTGCAGATCGCCTTCGCGGCCATCGTGCTCAAGGTGCCGCTGGGCCGCGACGTCTTCGACGCTATCGCCACCGGTTTCGTGCGCCTGCTCGACTACGTGGACGTGGGCTCGCGCTTCATCTTCGGCAGCCTGCTCGACAGCAGCAAGTTCGGCGTGATCTTCGCCGTGAAAGTGCTGCCGACCATCGTGTTCTTCGCCGCCCTCACCGGCGTGCTCTACCACCTCGGCGTGATGCAGCAAATCGTGAAGGGCATGGCCTGGGTGATCACCAAGGTGATGCGCGTGTCCGGCGCGGAAACCACCAGTGTCTGCGCCAGCGTGTTCATCGGCCAGACCGAGGCGCCGCTCACCATCAAGCCGTACATCGAGCGGATGACCCAGGCCGAGCTGATGACCGTGATGATCGGCGGCATGGCGCATATCGCCGGCTCCGTGATGGCGGCCTACGTGGCCATGCTCGGCGGCGACGACCCGGCGCAGCGCATGTTCTATGCGAAGCACCTGCTCACCGCGAGCGTGATGGCCGCGCCGGCCACCATGGTGCTGGCAAAGATCCTCGTGCCCGAAACGCAGGAACCGCTCACGCGCGGCACGGTGAAGATCGACGTCGAGAAGACCACCGCCAATGTCATCGACGCCGCGGCCACGGGCGCGGGCGATGGCCTGAAGCTGGCCATGAACGTCGGCGCGATGCTGCTCGCTTTCATCGCGTTGATCGCCCTGATCAACGGCCCGGTGCAGTGGGTGGGCACGATCGGCGGCGAACACAGCCTCAATGCGTGGCTTTCCGCCAGCACGGGCCATCCGGTGGTGCTGAGCCTCGAAACGATCTTCGGCTGGGTACTTTCCCCGGTGGCGTGGCTGATCGGCGTGCCCTGGCGTGACGCCACCCTGGTCGGCAGCTTCATCGGCCAGAAGGTCGTGATCAACGAGTTCGTCGCCTACGCGGACCTCGCCCGCCACCTGCCCGACCTGCTGCCGGAAAGCCGCCTGATCGCGACCTATGCGCTGTGCGGCTTCGCCAACTTCTCCTCGATCGCGATCCAGATCGGCGGCATCGGCGGCCTTGCGCCGAACCGCCGCGGCGATCTCGCCCGCCTCGGCCTGCGCGCCGTACTGGGCGGTTCCATCGCCACCTTCATGACGGCGACCATCGCCGGCGTGCTCGAGCGCTTCTGAGCCGGATGGGCCCGTCTACTTGTGGGACTTGGAGCAGACCTGTGGGAGCCGACCTTGTCGGCGATCCCGCGGCAGCGGGCCAAGTTCGGGCAAGCACCCATCGCCGCTTAAGCGGCTTCCCACCACAGCATCAGGTACACAGGTCAGGAATACACCTGTGGGACTTGGAACTGACCGTGGGACTTGGAACTGACCGTGGGACTTGGAACTGACTTGGTGGGAGCCGACCTTGTCGGCGATCCCGCGGCAGCGGGCCAGGCTGAGGCAAGCGCCCATCGCCGACAGGGTCGGCTCCCACCCCAAAAAAACCCGCCGGTCTTGCGACCGGCGGGGCCATCACTCAAGCGGTGTCGATCAGCCGTTCTTCTTCAGCCACGCATCGATCGCCGGGAGGCGATCCTTGCGGACCATCGCGCGGTAGCGGATGTTCGCGATGCTGGTCTCCGCGTCGCGGCGCGAGGTCGCGGCGATGTACTTGTCGGCGAAGGCCTTGATCTTGTCGATCGTTGCCAGGTCGAGCGAGCCACCCGCAAGCATCGGGTAGTAACGCGCCGACGACGTCGAATCGACGAAATGATCGACCGTGTCCTTATGCGCCACCGCGAAATCGAAGGCCAGCTCCGGATGCGCGCGAGAAACGGCGGAGATCATGCCGGCGCTGTTGGTCGCACCCGGCTCGTCGGTAAGCGCGAGTTCGAGCGCGCGCTTCGCGAGCGCCTCGTCTTCCGTCGTTCCCAGCAAGGCGTACAGGCGATCCTTCACCAACGGGGTCTTCTCCGCCTTGGCTTCCGCGTGCAGCTTGTCCCACGTGGCGGCGTCGGCATGCGAGGCGACCACGGCGAGGATCGACTTGCGTAGCTCGGCCGGCATCGTGTTCGTCTCGTAGCGGCGGCGTGCCTCGGCGATGACCTTCGCGTCGCCCAGGTGGGCCAGCGTGCCGATGAGATGCGCACGCAGGACCGCCACCGGGGCTTCCTCGCCCGGCTTCGCTTCCCAACCCACCTGCGCGAACTTCGGCGAGAGGCGGGAGATCGCGTACTTGCGCAGCGCGGCCTGGCCCTTCGTGTCGCCCTGGTAATAGTCGTCGAGCGTGGAGAAGTCGCCGGCGATGCCGTCCCACAGCAGCGGCGTGGCATCCAGCGGCGCGACCTTGATCAGGTCGAGCACGTCGGACGCTGGCTGCAGGCCGCCCATGCCGAGCGCCCACACATCGGCGGTGAGGCCGAGCTGGTCGATCGGATCGAGCTTCGCGAACGCGCCCTGCAACGCCTTGATCTGCGCCGGCGCGTACAGGGTGCGGTAGTAACCGGTCTGGCCGGCATTCACCAGCACCGGCGTGCAACCAGCGACGGTGAGCGTGCCGGTGCCATCGGAAAGCAACGTCGATGAAGGCGTGCCGCCGACCGTCTTCGCGATCACCGGCACATGCCACGCGAGCGCCTTCTTCTCCGGACGGTCGCGGGTGAACTCACCCTGGGTCAGTTTCAGCGTGGTGGAGCCGTTCGCGCACGACACCGATTCAACACGCACCAGCGGAATACCCGGTTGCAACGTGAAATCGTGGGCGATGGTGCTCACCGGCTTGCCCGCCGCCGCGTCGATTTCCTTCCAGAGATCGTCTGATACCGTGTTCGAATACGCATGCGCCTTGATGTACGCCTGCACGCCCTTCTGCCAGGTGTCCGCGCCCACATAGGCCTCGAGCATGCGGATCACCGACTCGCCCTTGGAATAGGTGATCGAATCGAAGGCCTGGCTGGCCTGTTCCACGGTCGCCACGTGCTGCACCACCGGGTGGGTGGTGGCGACGGCGTCACGCGACATCGCCGCTTCGCGGATGAACACCGCTTCGAGGTTGGTATGCCATTCCGGATGCAGGCGCTCGGTGGTGCGCGAGGCCAACCACGAGGCGAAGCCCTCGTTGAGCCAGAGGTCGTCCCACCAGCGCATGGTCACCAGGTCGCCGAACCACTGGTGCGCCATTTCGTGCGCGGCGGTGTTGAAGACCTCTTGCTTGTCCGACTGCGTGGAGATGGACGGATCGAGCAGCAGCGCGTATTCGAAGGTGTAGATGGCGCCCCAGTTCTCCATCGCGGAGAAGAACTGGCTCGAACCCGGCGAAGCGATGTTGTCGAGCTTGGGCAGCGGATACGGCACGCCGAAATACGCGTTGTATTCCTGCAGCACGGCCTTGCCCGTGTCGAGCGTGAACTGCGCCTGCGAGGTGAGCCCCTTCTGCGTGATGACGCCGATCTCGACACCGTCATTCTTCGTGGTGGCGCGATCGAATTCGCCCAGGCCGAAGAACAACAGGTAGGTGGACATCTTCGGCGACGGCTGGAACGCCACCTTGGTCAGGCCGTTACCCAGGTCCTTCTTCGACGCGGCGGGCATGTTGCTCACCGCCATCTGGTTGCTCGGCACCGTCGCCGAAAGCGTGAAGGTCGCCTTATAGGCGGGCTCGTCCCACGAGGGAACGAAGCGGCGTGCATCGGAGTTTTCGAACTGCGTGTACAGCGCGCGCTTCTTGCCGTCGGACTTGGTGTCGTAGTCGATCGCGAACAGGCCGTTGGCCTGCGTGCCGATCTTGCCGGTGTAATCCATCGACAGCGTATAGCTGCCCGCGGGAACGGCATGGTCGAAGGTGAAGGTCACCGTCTGCGCATCCGCGTCGATCGCGACCTTGGGCGCCGTGAACTTCGCCTTGCCCTTGGCCGGAACCAGGGTCACGTTGGCGAAGGTCATGTCCACCGCGTTGAGCGTGATGGACGCGGTGGGCTCCAGCACGTCGATGCCGATGGCGACCTTGCCGTCGAAGGCCAGCTTGTCGGCATGCGGTACCACGGACACGTCGTAATGCGTCGGGCGCACGCTGCGGGGCAGCTGGGTGGTGGCAAGCTGGCTGGTGTCGTCGGCCGGGGCGGCGACGGCCACGGCGGATAGACCGGCGAGCGCGAAAGCGATCGCGCTGACGAGAGGAGTACGCATTCGGATGGGCCCTTGGGTTCGATCGATTCGCCCGATGGTCATCCGAGTCCGGCGGGAAAGGAAGCGCCGGAAGTCACGGCCGCAGGATGTTGCGGCGCGGGGCGGCTACCAGACGCGCCACCAGGACCGCCGCTCCAGCTTGCGTAACGCCTTCAGGTGCCCGCGCGCGGCCGCCTTGCGGAACCAGGCCCGGGCGATCGCCTGGTTGCGTGGCACCCCGTCACCGCGCCCGTGCAGCACGCCCAGCTCGAACTGGGCGTCGGCATGGCCTGCACCGGCCGCGCAACGCAGCAGGCGCAGCACTTCCTCGATGTTGCGGGGCACGCCGCGACCGGTATCGATCATGCGCGACAGTGCGTACTGGGCGGCCACATGGCCGCGGTCCGCCGCCAGCGCGAGCCAACGCACAGCTTCGCGATCGTTTCGCGCCACCCCATCGCCGGACGCCAGCCGCTGGCCGAGCAGGAATTGTCCCGCCATATCCTGTGGCCCGAGCTGGGCCAGCCGTTCCGGCGACGACGACGCCTCGGCATTCCCATCGGCCGGGGCAGGCTCCGCATCCAGCGTGGCGAGGTGGCGGCGGGCTTCGCCGTCGCCTTGTTCGGCGGCACGGCCGAGCCAGTAGCGCGCCTGCTCGCGGTCCTCGGGCTGCGCGCTCGCGTCGAGGTACAGCTTGCCCAGGGTGAACTGCGCGATACCGCTGCCCCCTTCGGCCGCGCGCCGGTAGTAATGCGTTCCCATGGCCGGATCGCGGGCCACGCCGATACCATCGCAATACATATGCGCGAGGCTGCACAGCGCGTCACTGTAGCCGCGGGCCCCCGGTGCCCCGTGTTCGACGGCCCGGTGGTAGAAGGCGAACGCGAGCTCGGCGTCGCGCGGAACGCCACGGCCGAAATAATGCGAGACACCCAGGTTAACGCATGCCTGCACATGGCCCTGGTCCGCCGCGCGACCCCACCAGCGCAGCGCTTCCCGGCGGTCCTGGGCGACGCCCTGCCCACGCGCGTAAAGCGTGCCCAGGGCGCTCTGCGCATCGGCCGAACCGGCTTCCGCCGCACGCCGGTACCAGCCCGCCGCTTCGAACGGATCGCGCGGCACGCCCAGGCCCTCCGCGTAGTGCGCGGCGAGGCGGCATTGGCTTTCGAGATGACCTTGTTCGGCCGCGCGGCGAAACCAGTGCGCCGCGCGCAGCGGGTCCCGGGCGACGTGGTCGCCCTCGGCATACCTCTGCGCCACCACGAACTGCGACTGGACATCGCCCAGCTGCGCTTCCCGTTCCATCCGGCCGAACTTCTGCAGGGCATCCATCTCGGCGACGAAACGACGGTCACCGAGCACGCTGCCCGTTTTCCCCTCCGACATACCGTTCCCCCTGAAACGCTGTCGATCGTGGGGCGCATCATAGGGGCAGAAGCGGAACCTGGGTATCGGCCTTTTTGGCAGGGTCCTCAGGGATTGCCCGCGCCACCGGAGGCACCGAAGATCTGCCCCGTGTCGTAGCTGGCCTCCGTGGAGGCGAGTTGCACGAAGATCGGGGCGATCTCCGCGGGCTGCCCGGGCCGCCCCATCGGCGTATCGCCGCCGAACTTCTGCAACTTGTCCGGGGTCTGGCCGCCCGAGACCTGCAACGGTGTCCAGAAGGGTCCGGGCGCGACGCCGTTCACGCGGATGCCCTTCTTGATCAGTTGCTTCGCCAGGCTCTTGGTGAAGATCATGATGCCGCCCTTGGTCGTGGCGTAGTCGAGCAGGTTCTCCGACGGGTTGTACGCGTTGACCGAGGTGGTGTTCACGATGGCGCTTCCGGGCGGCATGTGCGGAACGGCGGCCTTGGTGATCCAGAACATGGCGTAGAGGTTGGTCTTCATCGTCCAGTCGAAGTCCTCGGTGGAGATGTCCAGGATCGAATCGAAGCTGTGCTGGCGGGCCGCGTTGTTCACCAGGATGTCGAGGCCGCCCAGCGCCTGCACGGTCTTCTGCACGAGTTGCCCGCACCACGATTCATCACGGATATCGCCCGGCAGGGCCACGCCCTTGCGTCCGGCCTTGCGGATCAGCTCGATCACTTCCTTCGCGTCGTCTTCCTCGGCCGGCAGGTAACTGATCGCCACGTCGGCCCCTTCGCGCGCATAGGCGATGGCCACGGCGCGGCCGATGCCCGAGTCGCCGCCGGTGATGAGGGCCTTGCGGCCAGCGAGGCGACCGCTGCCCTTGTAGCTGGTTTCTCCGTGGTCGGGGCGCGGATTCATCTTGCCGGCCAGTCCCGGCCACGGCTGGCTCTGGTTCGCGAAGGGCGGATGCGGGAAGCCCTGGCGTGGGTCGCTCATGCCGCGCACGCCGCCGGGACCGTTAGCCTTGGTCTCGGCGGCGACGAATGTGGGCGTGCCGGCGAGGGCCGCGGCGGCGACGCCGAGCGAGGCGTTCTGGACGATGCGGCGCCGGGTGGGGGAAAAATCGTTGCTCATCACGGACTCCTCGACAGGGAAACTCCGCCAGGAAGGCTGCGGACAACCGGGTGCACGCCCCGTCGTCGGCGCGCGAATCCGCCGCGATCTTCAACGCAACGATGAAACTGATGGCGCGGCCGGCGGGTTTTTCGTCCCGGCCGAAGGGAGGACGATGGGCCATTCCCAACGGAGAGCCTCCTGTGAAAGCGATCGTCTACACCCAGCACGGCCTGCCCATCGACGACCCGAACGCCCTGGTCGAGATCGATCTGCCGCAACCCGTGCCGGGTCCGCGCGACCTGCTGGTCGCCATCCGCGCCGTGTCCGTCAATCCTGTCGACACCAAGGTCAGGAACAACATGCCGGTCACGGCGCCGCGCGTGCTCGGCTTCGACGCCGTGGGCACCGTGGCCGCGGTCGGCGCCGAGGTCACGCTGTTCAAGGAAGGCGACGAGGTTTTCTACGCAGGCTCGCTGCAACGCCCGGGCAGCAACGCACGCTTCCAGCTCGTCGACGAACGTATCGTGGGACGCAAGCCCCGCAGCCTCGGCGACGCGGACGCGGCCGCCTTGCCGCTGACCGCGATCACGGCATGGGAGATGTTGTTCGACCGCCTGAAGATCGCCGAAGGCGGCAACCACGGCGAGACTATCCTCATCATCGGCGCTGGTGGCGGCGTGGGTTCCATCCTCGTGCAACTCGCTCGCCGCCTGACCGGGCTCAAGGTCATCGGCACCGCCTCGCGCGAGGAAACGGCGAACTGGGTGAGCGAACTCGGCGCGCACCACGTGATCGATCACGGCAAGCCGTTCGCTCCCCAACTGGAAGCGCTCGGCATCGGCCAGGTCGACCACCTCGTCAGCCTCACCCACACCGACGCCTATTACGAGCAGATCGTGGAGATCGTGAAGCCGCAGGGCCAGTTCGGACTCATCGACGATCCCGCGTCGCTCGACGCGACCAGGCTCAAGCGCAAGTCCATCTCGCTGCACTGGGAATCGATGTTCACGCGCTCGACGTACCAGACGCCGGACATGGGCAAGCAACACGACCTGCTCGACCGCGTCGCGGACCTGGTCGATAGCGGTGTGTTGCGCACGACGGTCGGCGAACACTTCGGCGCGATCACGGCGGAGAACCTTCGTCGCGCGCACAAGCTGATCGAAAGCCACAAGGCGAAAGGCAAGATCGTGCTCGAAGGGTTCTGATCGCACCCGGGCTGGCGGTGCCGATTCTTGACATCGCATTCACGCGTCGCGGAGCTATCTGCATTGCAGACCTCCTGCCCGCAAGCGAGCGCCATGGCTACCGCACATCCCCTCGTCGTCCTTCTCGTGGAGGACGACGATCTCATCCGGGAACTCACCGCGATGATCCTCGAAGGAGCGGGTCATCGCGTGCACACCGCCCCCGACGGCGACACCGCCGAACAGTGGCTGCAGACGGAAAAAGCCGACGTCCTGTTCACCGATCTGCGGATGCCCGGCTCGCTGTCCGGACAGGACCTGGCCATGCGCCATGCGGACATGCATGTCGTGGTGACCTCGGGCGAAATGAAGGAACAGCACCCGTGGCTGGGCGACGGCATGGCCTATCTGTCCAAGCCCTACGATCGCAAGTCCTTGCTGGCCGCGGTGGAACGCGCGGTGGCCTGAAGCTTCAGGGCCTTCCCGCTCAGCCCTTGTCGACAACCCGGGATATCTTCCCGTCCGCGAAGCGGAACTCCGACGTTCCACGCATCTCGATGACGGTGCCCGCGCCGGGACCGTCGGGAATATCGTCGGCGATCTCGCCATGGAACTGGATGTCCGCGATCACGGTGTCACCGGCTCCGCCGACCTCGCGCAACCCGGTCACGAACTGCTGGCGCGAGGCGAACATCGCCGCCCCCACCCGAGCCAGCTTCTCGAAGTCGGACTTGCCATCGGTCGCCACGCTCAACTCGCCCCCACTGTGATGTTCGAAGCGCACATCGTCGGACAAGGTGGCAAGCATGCCCTCGATGTCGAAGCGGTTGTATGCGTCGAGGTAAGCCTCGATCAGCGCGATGTGGGCGGGGTCGATCATGCGGGGAGGCTCCGGGGTCTGGAAAAGTGTCGCGTTTCGCCTGGAATAGTACAGGGCGCTGCACTCCAGGTTGAGGCAAGCACCCATCGCCGCTGAAGCGGCTTCCCACCACCGCATCGAGTAGACCGGCCAGGAACAGACCTGGTGGGAGCCGACCCTGTCGGCGATCCCGCGGCAGCGGGCCAGGTCACGGCAAGCACCCATCGCCGCTGAAGCGGCTTCCCACCACAGCATCGAGTAGGCAGGTTGGGGACAGACCCGGTGGGAGCCGACCCTGTCGGCGATCCCGCGACAGTGGGCAACCCGCGACAAGCCCGTGTCCGCGGACATGTCCGCCTACCGCCCGCCACGTACGAAATCCCCCGTCGCCGAAGCAGCCTCCATGCACCACGCCGTGATTTCCCCGGCATCCACTCACCATTGTCCCTAACACCGCGCTGGCCCGCCACTTGCTACATCAACCGGAAGCCCAAGGAGCGACCATGCGCGGCATACGCATCAAAAACACCCTTATCGCAGCGGGAATGCTCGTCCTCACTCCGACAGCCATAGCCACTGACTTGCCGCCGATTCGTTACGACATCACCTTGCATATGAACGGGGAACGGCTCGATACAGCGGAACTACGTGTTACCAAACGAACGCGCGGCAACGAGATTGTCGACCTCATCATTCCACGAGGCCCGATCACGGACGTCGAGGTGCAAAACGGCAGCCTCGACACCTCCGAACCCGGCCACTGGAAACTTCGTCCGGGCCCGGGCGGAGAGATCGCTCTGACTTGGCGCAGCGCGAGGCCTGCCGCGTGGCGCACGTTGGAGCCCACACTCGCGCAATCGGCGATCGTCCGGACTGACGCGCTGGTCGCGCCAGGGCCGGCCCTGCTCGCGCTACCTGACGGCCCGGATGGCCAGCTTGCGGAAGTGCGATGGACGGTTCCCGGCAATTGGGTCGTGTCGACCTCGATCAAGGAGGGCACGCAAAACGTAGGCCGCCTGAAAAACAGCACGTTCCTTACGGCACGCCGTGCCGTCTCTGCGACACAACGGTCCGGCGATGCGACGATCCATGTAACGGCGCTGGATCCAAGGCGTGTAGATGTAGCAAAGGTGGCCGAGGATATTGCCGCGATGATGACGAAATCCGTGGCCCCCGCATTGCGCCAGGACTTCACGCTCAACATCGTCGACCTGGACGGCACCGGCGATGGATTCGCCCTCGCCATGACTCCAACCGGTGGAACCGCATACCTTCCCGCGGCGGCCCCTGAAGAGGCCTGGGCCACCTTTGCGATGTGGACCGCCACCATCCCCGACGACACCCGCATCGATCCAGCCTTTGCTTGGTACACACAAGGTTTCACGGCATTTCGAGTGCTCCATGCGCTGCGCTCTGGCGGCCACGCATCGCCTGCCACACTCGCGTACCTGCTCAATGATGCGACGACGTTCTACGGCAACTCGCCCTTCCGCCGGGTGCCGAACCGGCGCGTGGTCGAAGACTTTGCCGGCATCCGTGAAATGCATGACCTGCCCGCCGCCCGAGGTGAATTGTTCGCCCTGCTGTTGGACGCACGCATACGTTCGGCGACCGGCGGCGCACGATCGCTGGCCGACGCCCTCGATAGGCTCGATGGCGGCACCCTGTCCACAGGCGCAGCAGGCGAGCAAGATCCGGCACCAGCCCTGATCGAAGCCGTCGCCGCCGTGGGCGGCGGCGATATCGCGCCGTTGTACCACCGCTACATAGTCGACGGTCAGTTGCTCCAATTGCCGCCCGACGCTCTTGGCCTTTGCTACACCATCGGCACGGTCGCCGATTGGGCCGGTTGGGAAGTCCAGCACGTGTTCGCCAAGGCGTCGTGTTCCGGCAAGCGATAGCGGGCCCCGGAAAATCCCTCATGCCTTGCCGTCACCCCACCCCTGCCCGTATGGTGCCCGCTTCCGTCCCGAGCCGAGCCGAATGCCGATGAGCCATGTGCCTGAGCAGTCACCCGAGCACCTCAGGCGTAGCCTGTCGAACCGCCACCTGCAGCTGATCGCCATCGGCGGTGCCATCGGCACCGGGTTGTTCATGGGGTCGGGCAAGACGATCAGCCTGGCCGGGCCCTCCATTCTCTTCGTCTACCTCATCATCGGCGTGATGCTGTTCTTCGTCATGCGCGCGATGGGTGAGCTGCTGCTCTCCAACCTCGGCTACAAGTCCTTCATCGACTTCTCCACCGACCTGCTCGGCCCGTGGGCCGGATTCTTCTGCGGCTGGACCTACTGGTTCTGCTGGATCATCACGGCCATCGCCGACGTGATCGCCATCGCCTCCTACGCGCAATTCTGGTTCCCCGGCCTGGCGCCATGGATACCCGCGCTGCTCTGCGTACTCCTGCTGCTGGCGTTGAACCTCACCACGGTGCGGCTGTTCGGCGAGATGGAATTCTGGTTCGCCCTGATCAAAATCATCGCCATCTGCGCGCTCATCGTCACCGGCTTCGGCATGGTCGCCTGGAGCTTCCGCTCACCCGATGGCCACGTGGCTTCGCTGACCAATCTCTGGAGCGACGGCGGCATGTTCCCGATGGGCATCGGTGGATTCTTCGCCGGCTTCCAGATCGCCGTATTCGCCTTCGTCGGCATCGAACTGGTGGGCACCACCGCCGCCGAGACGGCCGACCCGGAACGCAACCTGCCCAAGGCGATCAACTCGATCCCCGTGCGCATCATCCTGTTCTACGTGCTCGCACTCGTGGTGATCATGGCGGTGACGCCGTGGCGCCAGGTGCTGCCGGGCAAGAGCCCCTTCGTGGAACTGTTCGTGCTGGCGGGTATTCCCGCAGCGGCCAGCCTGATCAACTTCGTCGTGCTCACCTCGGCCACCTCGTCGGCCAACAGCGGCATCTTCTCCACCAGCCGTATGCTTTACGGCCTGGCCGAGGAAGACCATGCGCCGTCGACCTTCAAGCACCTGTCGAAGGCGGCCGTGCCCTCGCGCGGACTGTTGTTCTCGTGCATCTGCCTGCTCGGCGGGGCGATGCTGGTCTACGTCATCCCGAACCTGGTCACGGCGTTCACGCTGGTGACGACGCTGGCCGCGATCCTCTTCATGTTCGTCTGGTCGCTGATCCTCATCGCTTACATCGCCTACCGGAAGAACCGGCCGGAACTGCATGCGGTGTCCAGCTACAAGATGCCCGGCGGCGTGGTTATGTGCTGGGTGTGCCTGGTCTTCTTCGCCTTCGTGCTGGTCTTGCTGGCACTGGAAAGCGACACGCGCCAAGCCCTGATCGCCAGCCCGGTGTGGTTCGCCATCCTCGGCATCGGCTACGCCCTGCGCCGTCGCAAGGCCCGATAGAACAGACGCGCCCAGAACGCCTAGTTGATTACGAACGCGCTGGTGGGAGCCGACTCTTGTGGGAGCCGACCTTGTCGGCGATCCCGCGGCAGCGGGCCAGGTTGAGGCAAGCACCCATCGCCGACAGGGTCGGCTCCCACCGGGTTGGGTCAACGTGGGGGCCCACGAGTTCGGTCAGTGCTGTTCCGGCGGCGGAGGTGGCACGATCGACGAGAGCAGCAGCGCGCCGCGTTTCACCGCGATGTACGCCGAAGCGACCGGCTCCAGCTTGCCGTTTTTCAGGCGCCATGCGGACACCAGCCAGTCGTCGTTGATGCGCCAGCCGATATGGCCGTGGCCGATGAAACCCAGCAGCGGTTCACCACGGAAGGTGATCGGGAAGATCGTCGCTTCCGGACCGTAGCCCGTCATCTGGCCGGAGGCGATATCGGTGCCGAAGACCGGCAAATCGGGATAGCTCGACATCTCGCCCTTCGGGACGATTCCGGAAGGTCCCCGCGCCGCGGCGACCATCGCATCGTACGCAGACTTCTCCACACCTTTGAGCGGCCGGTCGAGCGTGCCCTGCACCGGACTGCGCTCGTAGCGCGTGACGACCGCCAAGGCCGCGGTGCCGAAGTCGTCGCAGGGTGACTTCCTGGGCGCGCAGGCACTGCCGACTGGCGCCAATGCATGGTCGAAGCGAAGGGTCAACTGGGCGTCCGGTCCGAACGCACGACCTTCCCAGCGGGCGACTTCGATGTTCATTTCATCCGGTGACGGGTTGGACAGCACGGTAGCAATGACGTCGCCTCCGACGCGAGCCATGCCATGCAGCGACATGCAATCCACTGCCCATGCCCCGGGCGCCTCGACCGTGATGGCTTTTTTCCCCTCGATGCGGAACGGTGCCTCGGTCCAGCAGCCGGCCGTTCCACCGACCGAGAACAGGGAGCTGACCGGCGAACCCTTTAGCTTTCGGTAGCCGGAGGAGGCGTCGAGTGCGGCCAAGGCGTCACGCAAGCCCGCATCCGGTTCATAAGGAAAGGCCTTGGCGTCTTCCACGGGCGCATCGGTCGCGAGGGCGATGTCCACGCCCGCCTTCGCCAGGTCACCGAGCACGTCGCTTGAGCCAGGAGGCAGACGCGACAACGACGCCTGGATCATGTCGAGCGGCTTCGGCGCCTTGCTGTCGAGTCCGCGCAGGAAAGCGATGCGCGACGGATACGACGCCACGTCGGCGGACAAAGGCTTGCCCGTATGATCGACGAGGAAGGAAGCGACCGCTCCGTCGCGCTCGGCGAGCCAATGCCGCTGATCGAGTTTCAGCGCATCCGCCTTGTCCGGATGGTTCGCCAGGGCGGTGCGGAAGGCGTCGCCGAGTTGCCCGTCGAGGGCGGAAAGCCTCGGCGATGCGCAGATCGCCTTTTCCACCGTCGTGGACGCCTTCGCGCAATCGAAGCCCGCCGCATGGGAACCCAGCGGAAGCGCCAGGAGCAGCGCCGCGGAAACCGTTCGAACCGTCATCGTCATGGGCAGACCTTCCATTACGCCGGGTACCGGCTGGCGGGAGGCATTCTAAGAGGCTGTCGACGCGACATGTGGATTTAGATCGATATGTAATCTTTCGCCTACAGGAATCGGCCCGCGGTTTCGCTATATTCGGCCCGGTTCCGACCAGCCAGCCGGGGGGCCGCGCCGCGTCGGACAGGGGATATCCATGGACATGCGGGACACCAGCCGATGAGCGGCTTCAAACCTGTCAGCCATCGTCACGACGACGCGCTGAGCCGCGTCTCGTGGGAAACCTTCGAGCATCTGGTCGCCGGCCACTACCGTGGCGCCGGTTTCCGGGTAGAGCACGTGGGCACCGGCGGCGCCGGCACGAGCCGTACCGATGGCGGCATCGACCTCAAGCTGTTCCGCGACCAGGAGATCATCCTGGTGCAATGCAAGCACTGGAACTGCTGGAAGGTGCCGCACAACGACGTGCATCAACTCATCGGCGTGATGCATACGGCAGGCGCCACCGGCGCCATCGTCGTCACCTCGGGCGAATTCACCACCGCGGCGATCGAAGCCGCGGCGAAGTTCCGGCATATCCGGCTGATCGACGGCAAGGCGATACGCGCCATGCTCGGCCCCGTCGAGGAACCCACCATGCCGCATGCGTCGCTGGATGACATGCCCTCGTGGATTCGCGAGACGCGTCGAGCCCGCGCATCCCGCACGAACCGCTCACCGGTCATCGCCGCCGTGGGCGCCGTCGTCACCATGGCGGTGGCGCTGGCGGTGCTGTACAGCTATTACATCCGCGAGATCCATGTCGCCCAGGTGGAAGCGTTACGCGCGACGATGGGGCGCGCGGTCACATCGCAACGTCCCATGAACACGATCAACGGGCGCCCGGCGATCGTCCACGACACGCCGATGACCAAGACCGACATCGCGGCATGGGAAGCGAAGAACGCCGAGTCGATGCGCATCATCGAGAAGACGACACCTTCGCTTCCGCCGTGATCCTGAAAGCACTCAGGAGATCAGCGCGTGCCGAACAGCCGGCACGCGCTGAACGGAGGGCGCAAGGTCGAGCAGGTCCTTCAGTTGTCGCGTCTCGTCCACCGGGCTACGCCCGAACAGGCGCTTGAACTCGCGACTGAACTGCGAGGCGCTCTCGTAGCCGACACGCTCGGATGCCGTGGCCGCACTGAGGCCGCTGCGCACCATCAGCAGGCGCGCATGGTGCAATCGCATCGCCTTGATGTACTGGATGGGCGACGTGGTGGTCACCGCTTTGAAATGCGTATGGAAGGTAGGCACGCTCATGTTCGCCTCGCTGGCGAGGGTGGCGACATCGAGCGGGCGCGCGTACTCCGTATGAATGCGACGCAACGCCTTCGCGATCCGCCCGAAGTGACCGCCCTGTGTCAGCGCCGCGCGCAACCCGCCACCCTGCTCGCCGGTCAATACGCGATAGGTGATCTCGCGCACGATGCCAGGCGCCAGCAGACGCGCTTCCACGGGATCGGAAAGCACTTCGAGCAGCCGCAACGCGGCATCGCCGAGACGGTCGTCCAGGGGCGTGGCGAACAGGGTGGCCGGCGGAACGTCCGCTTGCGGGCGGAGATCGTCCACGGCGAGCACCAACTCGGCGATCGTCGCAACATCGATGCGAATAGCGACACCCAGCATCGGTTCCTCCACGCTGGCCTCCGTCTCGATCTCGAAGGGCAACGGCACCGCCAATGCGAGGTAATGCTGCGCATCGTAGACGTAGGTCTGCCCGCCATGGAAACCACGCTTGCGGCCTTGCGCCACGATCACGATGCTCGGCTCGTACAAGGCCGGCGTGCGCACCAGGGGCCGGTTGGAACGCATGAAGGCGACACCGTCCACGGCGGACAGCGTATAGCCCTCCGAGGGCGCCAACCGGACGATCAGGTCGGCCATGCGGGCACGGCGGGCTTCGATGGAAACGGGCTGGGACATGACGAGGCGGCAGGGTCGGCGGCGATAGGAATGGGATATACGCCCGCGCCACAAATGCGTCAATCTTTGGCAATCCATAGGAAAAGGCAAGAACAAGCAAGGATCAGGTCTTAGCGCCGGCAGCCCTCCTTCCTAGCATGGCTTCCTCGAAAACCAGAGAGCCACCGCCATGAACACGCAAGCATCCAAGGTCATCCTCATCACCGGCGCCAGCAGCGGCATCGGCGAAGCGACCGCCCGCCACCTGGTCCGCCAGGGACACCGCGTCGTGCTCGGCGCGCGCCGGATCGAGCGCCTGCAAGTGCTCGCCGAAGAACTCGCCGGGGAGCGCGGCCACGTCGCCTACCGTGCCCTGGACGTTACCCGCTTCGACCAGATGCAAGCCTTCGCCGATGCCGCCGAATCGACCTTCGGCCCCGTCGACGTCATCGTTAACAACGCGGGCGTCATGCCGCTCTCGCCGCTCAACGCCCTGAAGCTGGGCGAGTGGAACCGCATGATCGACGTGAACGTGCGTGGCGTGCTGCATGGCATCGCCGCCGTGTTGCCGGGCATGGAAGCACGGCGCCGCGGACACGTGATCAACGTCTCGTCCATCGGCGGCCATGCCGTCTCGCCGACGGCCGCCGTGTACTGCGCCACGAAGTACGCCGTGCGCGCCATCTCCGATGGCCTGCGCCAGGAAACCGACTGCATCCGCGTCACGGTGGTGTCACCCGGCGTCGTCGAGTCCGAACTCGCCGATACGATCTCCGACGAAGCCACGCGCGATTTCGTGAAAGCCTACCGCCGCGTCGCCATCCAGCCTGATGCCATCGCACGGGCGATCGGCTACGCGATCGAACAGCCGGACGACGTGGACGTGAACGAGCTTATCGTGCGGCCGACGGCGAGCCCTCATTGAGGGCTCGCCTAAACGTCAGAACGCCCAGCTCAGACTCAACCGCGCCGACTGGTCCTTCGCATCGCCCGCGAACTGCCCGCTATACGTCGCATCGACCGTAACGCTCGGCGCAGGCCGGAAACGCAGCCCCGCCGTGACCACACCCGCATCGTCGGCGATGGGAGCGCCCTGGATGTCGAAGCTCGTTCCGGTGCCGGCGAAGCGCATGCGTGCGGTGGAGTCGACGTCACCCCAGGCATGGCGCCAGCCCAGGCTGCCGAAGACCGCCGTGCCGGCGTCACCCAGCTTCGCCTCGCCGCGCAGCCCGAGCGTGCCGAAGGTCTGGTGCGAGCGGTCGGCGTCGACGTCGAGGGCGCCGATCGAAGCACGCTCATGGACGGTCGGCGTGCGCAGTTGTTGGTAAGCCACGTTGACGAACGGTGCCCAAGAGCCGCGCGTGCCGTCGATGACGTACGCGCCTTCGACATAGCCTTGCGCGGCGTGCGCATCGTCATCGCTGCCGATGCGGGTGGAGAGATCGCCAATGGTGGCCGTGCGATGAGTACGGATCTTCTGCTGGCCGTACAAGGCGCCCGCCTGCCACTGGAACGCATCCTCACGCCCACCGGCGTACAAACCGGCGGTACGCGTGCGCACGTCGGCGGAAGCATCACGCGCAGGCGTCGAGGCCGAGATCTGCCCCGTGCCGAGCGCGAAGCCGACACGCGTGGTCGCACCGACGACGGTATCCGCACCCACCAGCAAGCCGCCGCCGCTCGCGCTCATGCGTGCGGCATTACCATCGCCGTCGTGGTTGCCCCAGTGCCCCCAGGCGGATGCCCAGGCCGAAACACCCTCGCTTTCGCTGGCGGCACCCGCATTGAGCAGGTGGTTGTTGATCGCCTCGCGCTGATAGCGCTGGTCGTCAGCGATGGCGGTGCGCATGCTCGCGTGGATTTCGCCGGAAAGACCGTCGAACGCAGCCCGTGCGCTGGCCGCGTCGAGACGCAGGATGGCGTCGTAAACAGACGCACCGGCACCAAGCGCTTCCGTCGCGCCCGCCACTGCCCGCTGGTTGCGCGTGATCGCCACATCCGGGAAGGCCACGGCATTCCGACGAAGCGTGAGGTTGACGGCGTTAGCCGTGTACGCCAACGAGGGAGCGAGGAAGGCGAGGTCCGTGGAGACGGCACCGAACGTACCGCTCACGCCGTTGGCGGCGGAGAGGATCGTATACGTGGTGGACGTGCCCCAGTCGCCACCCGTGCCCAGGCTCACCACCGACCCGCCCGCCAGGCTGGCGTGACCCGCGACGTCGATGCGATCGCCCTGCCCCGCATCCGTGACATCCACGGTGTAACGCGTGCCGGCCGCCATGGTGAGATCACCCGTGAACGAGAGCGTCGCAGGCACGCCTGCACCGCCGGGCGATACTTCGGCCCCCGACTGCAATGCGACACTGCCGCCCGTTCCCGTGCCGGTAAGAACGGTGCCACCGGCCATCGACAGAGCACCGCCGAGCTTGCCATCCAACCGCAGCGTGCCGCCGGTGAAGTCGGTGTTGCCCGTGAATGCGCTGCTGTCGCCGGTAAGGTGCAACGCACCCGCGCCAAGCTTGCGGAACGCACCCTCGCCGGACAACGCCCCTGCATATGTGACATCGTCCGACCGATCCAGCAGCAAGGTGCCGTGGTCTACGATGTCACCGACGACCGAGCCGTGCGTGCCGCCATCGCCTACGTGCAACGTGCCGGCATCGATCGTCGTGGTGCCGGTGTAGGTGTTGTCGCCGGTCAGCCGCAATGTGCCCGTGCCGGTCTTGGTGAAGCCACCCGCTGCCGCGGCATCGGCGACGACACCGCCGAGCGTGGCCGTATCCGTTCCACCGACGTCGATCGAGGAAGTCCCGGCCAGACTCATCGCGTTCGTCAGCGCGAGGCCGTCCATCGCGAAGGCC
Source organism: Luteibacter sp. W1I16 (assembly GCF_050434905.1). Lineage (NCBI taxonomy): Bacteria > Pseudomonadati > Pseudomonadota > Gammaproteobacteria > Lysobacterales > Rhodanobacteraceae > Luteibacter > Luteibacter sp. W1I16. Next base: position 2,973,768 of record NZ_JBNDJJ010000001.1, on the reverse strand, counting down.
AGCGTGCTGCCGGCGCCCAGCGATAAGGCACCGGAACCGATCGCACTGCTGTCGCCGAGGCGCAAGGTTCCCGCGCTGACCAGTGTGCCGCCCGTATAGGCGTTCGCATGGTCGAGCACGAGCGTGCCCGCGCCGCCCTTCTCCAGCGCACCGGCACCCGTGATGTCACCGTTCCACGTGAACGCGTTCGAGGCGTCGGCGATATCGACAGCACCGCCGCTGGTCAAGGCGAGGTCGCGGCCGGTCGCTACATAGGTGGTGCCCGTCACGCGCAGGGCGCCGCCGTTCAAGACGATGCCGTTCGCGGCATCGCCCAGGTTGCGGTCGTCGCTGACGGACAGCGTGCCGCCGTTGACGGTCGTGTCGCCGGTGTACGTGTTGATGCCGCCGAGCACGAGGGTGCCCGCGTCGTTCTTCGCCAGGCCCTGCGTGCCTTCCAGCACGGCGTCGATGGTGGCGACGTAGCCGGCACTCGTGGCGCTGCCGTCACCCACGCGGATGATGGGCGTGCCGCTGGTGGACGTGAGCAGGATCGGATCGCCACTGAGCCGATAGCCATCGCTGAGGAACTGCATGCCGGTCGTGCTCACGTGGCCCGATCCGCCGTCGACGGCAACCTCGCCCGCCGCACCGCCGAAGACGGCGAAACCCGGCTGAGGCGACATGGCGCCCGTGAGGCTTCCGTCCTGGTCGGTCCACGTCGGCGACGTGCTGGACCAGGTACCGCCGCCACCGCCCATCTGCGTGGGAGTGGCCAGCCCATTGGCGTTCCAGAATTGCAAAGTGGTGTTGGAGACGTCGAGGATATTGATCTGCTTCGCGCCGGTCAGCGTCTGCAACTGCAGCGTGTGCCCCGCCGGCGTCGTGCCGAACAAGAGGCCGCCGTTGGTAGCGGTCAGAGCGCCGGTGTACGAGAAGATGTTGTAGACACCAGGACCCATGCCACCGGCATCGGCCACGTCCACAGTGACGCCGTTCAAGGCGAGATCTCCGTTCACCACCACCTTGTCGCCGTTACCCGCTGCGCCGAGTTCGACGTCCATGTGGGCGCCCTGCGCCATCGTCAGGTCGCCGTCGACGGTAAGCGTGCCGATGGAGTTGCCCGGCGAAAGCACCGACCCGGTGCTCATGGTCACGTCGCCATCGATGCGCCCATGGCCGCCGAGGGTCGCACCATTGGCCACGCTCACGTCGCCCGCCAGCACGGCGTTGCTGCCCGCGACGCTACCGACGACCAGCTTGCCGGCCTGCACCTGGGTGCTGCCGAGGAAGGGCGTGGCGTCGCCGTCGAACAGGAGCGTGCCGCTACCCTGCTGGATCAACTGACCATTACCACCCAACGCGCCGGTGAAGCTGACGGTACCCGAGCGATTGAAGGCCAGCACGCCGTTGTTGGCCACGTCGGACAACAACGTGCCGGTGGCTCCCCCGTTGCCGATGGTGAGCGCGTTTCCGGCGGTGATATCCGTCACCAGATCCGCATCGATCGAGCCGGTGACCACGACGCTCGATGGCGAGTTGAACGCGACGCGCTGGGCGACTATCGCTCCCGTCACGGTCAACGGTGTCGAACTGGTCACGCGGAAGTTGTTCGCGGCCACGTCGCCGATCACGCTGATGGCGTTGCCCGCGGACGAGAGCGTGACGTCGCCGGCGGTGTCCGCCGTCAAGGTGTTGGTCGTGATCGCGCCGGCGATCTGGGCCACGCTACCGAGACCGTTGTTCAGTGACACCGATACGGGCGCGCTGACATCGCTGGTCAAGGTCATCGTGCCCAGGCCGGAGAGGGCGACCGAGCCGGTGGCGTCGACGGTGCCGAGGAGCAGGTTGCCACTGCTGGACAGGCTGATGTCGTGACCCTGCGCGGTGACGGCACCGCCGAATGCGTTACCCGCGTTGTTCAGCGAAACATCGCCGTTCGCGGTGAAGGAACTCGCGCCCGATATGAGGAAGGCGCCCGATTGCGTGATGTCACCCGCGGTCGTGGTCAGGCTGAGCGTCGCGGCTTCGATACTGTTGGCCGTAAACGTGGCCGAGGCCGCGGTGAGGCTCGACAACGCCTGATTGCCGCCGACCTGGCCCAGCAGGGACGCATTGCCCTGCGTGTCGATCGTCAGGTCGTGCGAGCCGTCGACCGCGCCTAGCACGTTGATGTTCGCGGTGGTCGAGCTCTGGAGCGTACTGTCGCCAGCCAACGTGATGGGAGACACGTAGCTCTGCGACCCCGTGGACTGCACGATTCCGTTGAGTGTCGTGCCACCGGCATGACCGAACGTCAGTGAACCGTCGACATCGACGGCGTGCAGGCTCAGCCGGTTGCCACCATTGCTGGTGACGTTACCGGTACCGATGATCGATGCGATGTCGAGCACGCCGTTGCCGGGCGTCAGCGTGATCGATGCATTGCGGGGGGTAGCGCCGTCGAGCTTCACGGCGTCGATGGATACGTTGCCTGCCGCGACTACCTGTGCGCTACCGCCATCGGCCACTTCGAGGGCGCCGTGGGCGGCCGAGCCCGGCTGGAAGGTCAGCAGATTGCCTGTGCCGTTGAAGAGGACCGCCGTCGCATACCCGCCACCTGACGTGATACCACCGGCGATCGTTCCGGAGTTCTGGATGTGCGCATCCTGCTGGGTCACCACGCCAATGCCGGCGGCCCCGTTGCCGATGGCGTTTCCGCCTGCGATGAGTGCGCCGCTGAGGTTGGCAAGCCCGAACCGGACATTCTGGGCACGGATGCCGGCGCCGGAATCACCGTCCAGACCGCTCGTCTGCGCCGTGCCGCCGGCGCCGCCGGCCCCACCGCGGATCGTGCCACTGTTGGATACCAAGGCGTCGGCGCCGAAGAGCAGCGCACCGTCGCCACCGCCGCCACCGCTACCGCCGAACGCGATTCCCGTGGCCTGCGATCCGCCTGCACCGCCAGCGCCGCCCACGATCGACGAACCCGGAACGACCTGGAGCTGGTTGCTGTCCCCGAGCATGACGACGCCGGTACCGCCACCACCGCCGCCACCGCCACCCGCCGCGCTGTTGGCACCGGGGACTCCCCCGGTGCCACCCGCGCCGCCAGTGACCGGAGCATTCAACAGAACCGAGTAATTGGCGTTCGCATAGACGCCCGCGCCACCGCCACCACCGCCGCCGGGAACGTGAATATCGGGGGTGCCGTCTCCACCGCGGCCTCCCACGATGGGCTGCGTCGTGGAAACGGTACCGACCGCGCCCCCGGCACCACCGGGGACGAACACCGAGCCGTTATCGTTACCCGTGCCACCGGCGCCACCCACTCCGCCGCTGGCCATGCCACCGGCGACCGGGAGGATGCCGGAACCGCCCGTGATCCATCGCGCGAAACCTCCCTGGCCGTTACCCGCTCCACCCGCGCCTGCCCGGTCGATGACGGCCGCGCCACCCTGTGCGCTGCATGTCGTCGTATCGGTCGGCTGGCAGGCCTGAGCCATGGCCGGCGACCCCACGGCCCACAGGGCGGTCGCCAGGATGGCGCTCCACAGCGGGTGCAGTCGCGGGGCGGTCGCACCGCCTCCGCCCATGCTGCCGGCACGCGACGACGAAAGCTCGGAAGCGACCTGCACGACACGCAGCGCCCCGTTCCATACGAGATGGTAAATGCGGTTCATCTGGATTCCCCCATGACGCCAGCACCCCCTGCGGGGCTGGCGCGATGGCGCATCTTACCGTCGTTTGGGATGCGGGGTGGCCCGGCGCCTCGGAGCGCGGGGCGGCTTAACCTAGGGGGCGAAGCGCTGCCGCAGGCGTGACACCACCGCATGGTTCGCCGCTGCCATTTCGCGGAAGCCGCCACTTATTTCCACGTGTACCGCCACAGCACTTCTTTACCTTGCCTCACAGCACTTATGTGCGGAACATTTTCGATGGGGCCGCAGCGGGTTAGACATCGGCGACCGCGGGATCTGCATAGACCCCTCGCCTATCCGATTGTCAACACTTCCCGGCCTGGAAGGATCGTATTTCCTCCAGCTCAGATTCTGAAACCACGGGAACCGCTATGGCGCGTGCTCGGAGTACATCAATGAGCGCGTCCAAATTTATAGCAGTCTTCGCGTCCTGGACATCAGCAGTCTGGCTATCTAGTTCACGGGAGACCCACGGATGAAAAGAGATCGCTTGTTTCAACTCGAGGGTGAGCTGTGCATTGTAGCCTGGTGCCGAGTATCGAATGGCGGCATCTCCGGCCGCGTCATATCCGCGCCAAGGTGGCCGCGGCCACAGCAACTCTTCGTTCTGGACGAAGACCGTCAAGAGTCATCAGCTCGCTCTACGGGGCGTGCAGGTCAACCGAAATACCTTCGGGCCTGTCATCTGGTCTACCGGGGTGAACGTAGACTCTGGCACCACTCACACTCGCCTTCGCTGCATTTGTGTGCAAATGAATTATTGCTGGCGCAGAGGTATGGTTTGCATAGAGGGGGCGACTCACAATATCTTCGCGGCGCTCCCTATCCGCGAGCGCGGACGAAGAAAGTGAGTTCCAGATACCAGGTTGGTCGGGCAACGATTGCTCCAGAAAGTACCTGGCGCCTATCCTCCCCCATGGCAAACCGCTCGGCTTATGCGTCAGTCCTGTCTGCGGACGCAGTTGCACGGAAGGAAACCCATTGAGCCTCATGTAGTACATGAGTTCTTCCGCGAATTTTGGCGTGACATCATCCTCCAGAATTCCGTTCGAGAGAGCTCGATGAGGCCTCCAATCGCTGTACTTGTAGTTGTAATAATGGCCGTGTCCTGCCGCGATAACGACTGGCGCCACGTCGATAGGATCAACCGATGATCGACGCGCCCTATCGCTAACCACCGATATGGGATCGTCACCCATGATCTCGTCCAGTGACTTTCCGCCATACGTCCACGTGAACATCCATCGGCCCGTCACCCTAGTCTGCAAGGACTCGATCTCCTCCTCGATAGCCCGATGGAGATCCACCATTTCGGTGAAGCCGGCTTCACCGGCCAAGCGATCCTCCATGTCCAAAGCGATCTTTTTACTCTCTGCATCCAAGGAAATATGAATGATTATCGGGCGGTAATCGTGCTCGAACCACGACTGACCGTTGGCCGTGTCGTTGGCGATCTTCGCGATAGCCTCTCGAAGCTCACTGGACTCGGAGACATCATAAATCCGACTAGCGTCTTCTTTGGCGAATACAGCAGGAACGTTGGCGAGGGCAAATGTTCCGATCAACGGAATGAGAAGACGTAAGCAAGCACTTTGGTTTCGCATGGATATCCTTTGAGCGCCGCACATACGGCTTGCTCATAATGGAAATCCAGAGCGGTATATGATGCCCGCGTCGCGGTCTTTGCTTCGACGGATTTTTCTTACGCTAACGCGGGCGAGCCCTAGCTATAGAACCCAAGCTAGAACCGTTTCGAAGGAGTTACGGTAAGGCTATAGACATTTGCTCATACCACCTCGCGCGCAAACCGCGTAGGCGGCATCCCCACATACCGCGTAAACGCCACACTGAACGTACTCGCCGAGCTGTATCCCACGCGCTCGGCCACCTCCGCGACATTACCTTCCTTGTCGCGCAGTAGCTTTTTCGCCAGGGCCATGCGCCAGGCGAGCAGGTACTCCATCGGGGCGACACCGACCGCGCGGTTGAAACGTTCGAAGAACGCCGAGCGCGAGAGCGCCGCCTCTTTCGCCAGCTGCGCCACCGTCCACGAACGGGTCGGGCTCTCGTGCATTAGCCGGATCGCCGTGGCAAGTCGCGTGTCGGCGAGGCCGCGCAGCAGGCCGGGTGATGCAGAGGTGCCAGCGGACGATCGCAAGGCTTCGATGAAAAGCACTTCGAGAAGCCTTGCGAGAATGACGTCGCGCGCCGGTCGCTGTGCGCGCGACTCCTCACCCAGCAGCCGCACCAGCGTCGCCAGTCTCCACTCGCCGCGCACGAGCACGAGTTCCGGCAGGAGCGAAACCAACAGGGCCGCGTCGGGTGAGCCGAAGACACAATGGCCCACCATCATGCGCACCTCGGCGGGCACGCCCGTGTCGCCGAGCCGATATTCGCCATCATCCCCTTGCACGGGCACGGCCTGGGCGATCCCCGGTTCCGGTGGATCGAGGCTCGTCACCGTGAAGCCGTGTGCCGAAGGAATCAGCACGAAGTCGCCCTCCTGAAGGACGAGCGGTTCACGGCCATCGATGATCAGGCGGCTCGATCCTTCCAGGATCACGCAATAGAAAGGCTGCCCGTGTTCCGCACGGCGCACATGCCAATGCCCTGCCCCGCTGCTTACCTTCGAGAGCCGGGCGTCCGGCTGTAGCAGCGAGACGACTTCGGCGAGCGGATCGGTCATGTCCGGACTCCTGCAAACGTTTCGTGGACTTTACATCGTATCCAGTCCGGCGAGGGAGGCCTATCGTTCCAGCCCTGCCCACCCCACAGGAGTCCTCCATGAAAACCGTCCTCATCACGGGATGCTCGTCCGGCTTCGGCCTGGAGATCGCCCGCTACTTCCTCGACCGCGACTGGAACGTCATCGCCACCATGCGCACGCCACGCGAGGATGTCCTGCCGCGCTCCGAACGCCTGCGCGTCATCGCGCTCGATGTCACCAAGGCGGAAAGCATCCGTCAGGCCGTGGAAACAGCCGGACCGATCGACGTGCTGGTCAACAATGCCGGCATCGGCATGCTCAACGCGCTCGAAGGCACGCCGATGGACACCGCGCGCGAGATCTTCGAGACCAATACGCTCGGGACCTTCGCCACGACGCAGGCGTTCGTGCCGCAGTTCCGCGAGCGGCAGTCCGGCTGTCGCCTCCCCGTAAACTTACTCCAGACATAACTCGAGGTCTCCGGGCAAAATAGCCCCAAGGAGACCCATCATGCGCAAAAGCAAGTTCACCGAGAGCCAGATCGTCGCGACGCTAAAGCAAGTCGAGGGCGGCAGGCAGGTCAAGGACCTGTGCCGTGAGCTCGGCATTTCGGAAGCGACGTATTACGTCTGGAAGTCCAAGTACGGCGGCATGGAGGCATCCGACGTGCATCGGCTGCGCGACCTGGAAGCCGAGCACAACAAGCTCAAGCGCATGTATGCGGATCTGGCGATGGAGAATCACGGACTGAAAGATCTCATCGCAAAAAAGCTGTAGACCCGGCGCACAAGCGCCCGCTCATTACCTGGTTGGTCGAGCACCATGGATGGAGCGAGCGTCGGGCCTGTCAGGCACTGGGCTTTTCGCGATCCACGCGGCGCTATAAAGCGCGTGTCGATCGCGACGAGCCAGTCATCGCGCTATTGGCGGAGCTGGCGGAGCGCTTCCCGGAGCGCGGCTTCGACAAGCTGTTTCAGATCATTCGCCGCCGCGGCTTGCCGTGGAACCACAAACGGGTTTGGCGCGTGTATTGCCTGATGCAACTGAATCGCCGGCGGCGCGGGAAGAAGCGCGTCCCAACGCGTCATCCGCTGCCCTTGGTTGCTGGTGAGTCGATCAACGGGAGCTGGTCGATCGACTTCATGTCCGACGCGCTCTGGGATGGTCGCCGGTTCCGAACCTTCAACGTGATTGACGACTTCACTCGCGAGGCACTGGCCGTGGAAATCGATCTCAACCTGCCTGCTTCACGTGTCATTCGGACACTTGAGCGGGTCGCGGCATGGCGCGGATATCCCTCGAAGCTTCGCCTGGACAACGGCCCGGAGTTCGTGGCCCTCGCGCTAGCCGAATGGGCAGAGCGCAAAGGGATCGCCCTGGACTTCATCGAGCCCGGGAGGCCGATGCAGAACGGCTTCATCGAGCGATTCAACGGCAGCTTCCGGCGAGGCGTACTCGATATGCACGTCTTTCGGAACCTGACGGAAGTGCGTGAGCAGGCCGAACTCTGGCTGGCTGATTACAACCGCGAGATCCCACACGACAGCCTCGACGGGATGACACCTGCCGAGTTCAGGCAACAAAACGATCCGGCTGCCTTGGGTTATGGTTGGCACTAACTAACGGGGGGTCGACACGGCGTGGTCGTGAACGTCACCTCGACCGTCACCTTGCGTTCGCTACCCCTGCTGTCCGTCTACACGGCGAGCAAGGCCGCGGTGAATGCCTTCACGGAATCGCTGGCGTTGGAGCTGGAGCCGTTCAACGTGCGCGTGCGGCTGGTGCTACCGGGACGCGCGCCGGACACTCGCTTCGCCGAGAACGGGCGGACGCGCATGCAGCACGGCTTTCCCGAACCCTATGCCAGCTTCGCGCAGCGCATCTTCGAAGGATGGGCGGAGTCGACGGAGACCACGCAATCCGTGGACGTCGCCAAAGCGGTATGGCGGGCGGCGAACGACCCGTCGAGCCCGATGCGCATCCCGGCGGGCGCGGATGCCGTGCGATGGGCTAACGAGGCTTGATGGCCGTGCTGCACGCCATGGCATCGGTTCGCGGCAGCACCGACAGGCGTTGCAGATGTCCCTCGCCCCACAGGCGCACGGATTCGATGATCGGCAACAGGGTTTGCCCGTAGGGCGTCAGTTGGTAGATCACCGGCGCAGGGACCGCGCCTGTGGGCGTACGCACGACGATGCCGTCGGCTTCGAGCTCGCGAAGTTGCTCGGCCAGCACCTTGTGCGAGATCGGCGTGGCACGCCGTTCCAGTCCGGCGAAGTGCAGCTCGCCATGCGCGAGCCAATAGAGAATCGTCAGCTTCCACTTGCCGCCGATGGCCGCAAAGGCCGCCGACAAGGGACAGCCTTCGATCGGTGCACGGTTACCTGCAGGTGCCTTCTTGTTCATGATCCCCTCGCGCTCGCATCCTTCCCGCATCGCACCGACCGGGAAGAACCATGCAAAACACCCTGCGATTCCGCTTCGGCAGTGCGCTGCTCGTGCTGGCATGGCTGACTATGTACGCGTTGGCGATGCCTGCGCAAGCCGGTTCCAGCGCCACCCCGTCAGACGGTCAGTATGATTTCGACTGGGAAATCGGCACGTGGAAGACTGAATTGCGCCGGCTGGCCAAGCCACTGTCTGGGTCCAGCGAGTGGGTGGAATACAGCGGGACCAGCGTGATCCGCAAGGTACTCGACGGCCGGGCGAATCTGGTCGAGTTGCGAGTGGAAGGACCAGGTGGGCGTATCGAAGGCGTGAGCCTGCGCCTTTACAATCCACAAGCCAGGCAGTGGAGCTTGAATTACGCGAGCGTGCGTAACGGGGCGATGACGCAGCCGGTGTATGGAAGCTTTCGGGAGGGGCGTGGGGAGTTCTTCGGGCAGGACAGCCTCGATGGGCGGGCGATCCTGGTGCGGTTCGTCATATCGAAGGTGTCGGATGATTCGGCGCGGTTCGAGCAGGCGTATTCGGTGGATGGGGGGCGTACGTGGGAGACGAATTGGATGGCGGTGGATACTCGAATTACTTCAGGCCATGCAGATTCGCCGTAAATCCAGATTCGCCGTTCCCGTCCTCCAATACGGCCCAACCTTCGCCATCGAAGACGGAAACGAACGCTGTGATCGGACGCGAATGTATCTCCGGCCCTGCCACAAGCCACGCGACCGAGTAAGCTCCGAGCATGGTGGCCAGGCTGCGGCGAATAAGCTCGGGATCGACTTCGCGTCCCGAGAACCGTACCCATACGCGCCCCTTCAACTCATAGACGCGGTCGCCGAATTTCCCCCGGAGCTTCTCGAGTTCCGATGGGATCGCGAGGGGGAGCGGCACGTGGAGAGACGTCCCGGTATCGATGGCCAGGAAACTGGCCATGGCCATTGCAAGCGCTTTGTCGACTGTAGGCGCCCCCGTGACCGACGGCCTTGGCGGACCTGGCGGAAGTCCATGCGAGAGGTTGTCAGGTATTGCACCGTCAAACTCTTGGCGCACAACGATCACTGCAGCTTCTTCAAATGCTCCATGGCCTACGGCGGAAGAAATGCCCAAGATTTCAGTATCTTCAAGAAGGACCTGTCTGAGAATTTCCTTCTGCGATAGAGAAGGTTGCACGCGCTTCATAAGAACACCTTATGCGGTAGCCTCAACGGCTTACGCAGCCTTACTAGCTAACCAAGAAGTCCTTCACCCGTCGGTTCAGGAAAAAATAAGCGCTCAAAGCTGCAACTTGCAAAGCCACGAAGAGAAGATCAAAGAAATAGTCATCACGAGAGTAACTCACGCCGTTGATCAGTTCGATAAAGTAGCCTGCAATGTAGAGCCCCACGACGCTTAATATGTAGGTCAGTCGACCAAGCCGGTGAGCTTTAAGTAGCAAGATTCCCGCGCTGAAGAAAAGGCAAACAGCTACAGCGAATACTAGCCCGCTGCCGTTGGTCCACCAGTCCTCTAATCCCACCCTCCTCTGGCCGACAACGGCACCGCCTGGGACGATCGTCGCAGCTATAAGCAGCGCTGACATCAGCGAGAACAGTGTTAGGGCCTTGAGAGGCCCTGGCATTCTTCGAAAGTTAGCGACAAGGTCATTCATGTCTAGTCGCCTAAAACCTCAATGCCTGTCGACCATCCAATCCCAAAAGCTTTCGGCGAGGTCAGATTACCGCGGTCATCCGATTTTCGACCGTTGTATCCTTAGCCCCACATTGTGCCCGCCGCCGAGTTGCCTGTCGTGTTGCCATTGGCGTCATATGTGCGGGTAGCCGTCCCATGTTCGTGAGCCAGAGAGTGCCTGCTTTGTACTTGTAGATACCGGTGTAAGCGCCCGGGGCTGCTTTGCTCCGGCGGTTACCCGTCTGGTTGTAGGCGTAGGCTTCAACGGCATGACCTGCTGCATCATTAACAGCCGTGAGGCGGTAATGGGGATCGTAGGTATAACTCGCCGTACCGCCGCCCGACTCGCTCTGGTCCTCGTTCTTCGACACCTTCCAGTAGCCGACCATCCAGGGCTCGATACCTGCAGAGGGCGCGGTCGACCGGGCCGATGCCACTGCATGGCTTGAGCCAAGGACAGAGAGCAGGACAAGACCCGGCAAAGTTGTCAACCGACGCTTCATTTCATCCCTTTGGGAGCTGAAGGCTCCTTACTCTTATTGCTTGACCTAGACGAATCGCCAACGCTACAGAACCCTCGGGCGAAACGAGCCGCCTGATTCGATCACCGATACCTCAAGCGCAGCTTCCGCCTTCAGTGACAACAGGAGGGGAGCCTCAATATCTGGCGGCAAATCCTTGGTCCACGCGATTGCCCGCCCATCCTTGAGAAAGGCAATCCGCCGCATAGGACTTGGAAGCCCCCTCCGACGCAGAAGCACGGACAAAATCGCACGAACTCCGATCGACGTATCGATCATTTGAGGTGTGCCGACGGCCTTACCAAGGAAAGTCCTCGTGAAAGTCACCCGCTTCCCGTCAACTTCGACTCGTTGTCTTTCAAAACATATCCAAATGGCAGCACCGCCCGTAAGCAGGCAAATCCATGGTGTAGCCGGCCACTCGAGAGAGAAAGCCAGACCTGAAACGGCAGCGAGCGAAAAACAGGACGCGATGCGGCCACGATGTGGAATGGAAAAAACAGCCACCTGGCTCTCCCGGATGCAGTCAACTCAGTTCTGTTTCGGCATCGGCGCCGTTGAGGTACCGATACCCAGAGCCGCATGCTCACCCACAATATTGCCCGATACGTGGGTCCAGACGACAGCACCGGTCGAAGACGTAACCGCACGGGGCGAACCGAGGCCGTCCGCCGCAATGAAGCCGAGGGAAGCACCATCAGCCACGGCCAGTGGGATGCCGGCAACGGCGATGTAGTCGCGCCGCGTCGAGCCCGATGCTTCGGAGACCAGTTGGCTCGTCTGGTCATAGACAAAACGCGTGGTCGTCGAGCCATGGTTCTTGGCGACCCGCTCATTCATGGCGTTGTACACGTAGGTTCCAACGGTCGCGCCATTTTGTGTAATCGTCGAGGTGAACACCAATAAACTCATACTTGGCCCTTGCCCCTTGGCAAAGTACGCGCCGGCTTTTTTACAATGTCACGCCCTTCGGCTCGAGCGGTCTACAAATCTCTGGACCGCCCACGCCTGGAGGTAATTGAAAAGCCAATTGCGGTAATGATTACGCCAATCAAAACAGAATTTGCTAGTAGCAAAAGAAAGAGCATTTCCCCGCTCGAATGCGAACCATCACCTTCAACAAGACGAAGAAAATCAAAAATTGGAAAGCCGACAACGTAGTCCGTCCAATTTATCCAGTCAGTGCATGTATTCGACGCCCCGCATCCAATAGCTCTGGAAAGCCAATATAGAGAAAGACCAAAATGCACGAAAGCGGAAATAGAGAATAGAAGCAACAATTTACGGTTTCGAGTCATTCTTCTTCCCAGTAAGCGTTTTTAGACGTGTCGGGGTCCCGGTGCGAGGGATAAAGCCTTCGTGCCTTGTGTCACTCCAGTCGACATGGCTTCCACCAGGATCAAGGATATCGTTCGGAACGGACGGTAGCAGATGCGGCTTGTGCACTGGCACCCCTCCCTGAATCAGGGTGTCGTAGACGAAGTCAGCACAGTTATTCCTTAAAGCGCTATACGAGCGGCAGGTCCCGGATGACCGATAGGTTCATCTTGCTTCCTTCCTTTATTTCGGAACGCGAGCCGTCGAAGTACCGGCTCCAAGCGCCACGTGCTCGCCCAAAATGTTGCCGGACACATGCACATAAACTCCGCATTCCTTCCAACTCACATCCAGTGTGTTGCCGTGACGGCCACCACCACGCACATGATACAAGTGAGAAAAGCCATCCAAACCCTGCGCCGCAAGGAAAGCCCTTCCGCACCCAGGCCCGGCATCAGCATTGCATTGAATGGATCGCTCAAAGGAGCCTGCTTTCTCCCTGCTCTGTCACGAACGTTGATGCGCATGAGCTTTACAGCACCGGTGGCAGCCCAGAAAAAGCTGGCGAAACCGAGAAGCGCGCTGATCAGGAAAAGTGCTTTAAACATTTGGAGTAACGGCGGAGTTGTGACGAGTGCCACGCCATTTCGGCAGGGCCCAACCGGTTGCTTTCGACATGGGCACTCTAGGCCGGAGCAACCTGCGTAGTAAAAAGTCGATGGGCCACGTACCTGCACACTACTCCCGTTATGAGCATCGATGGCACGAGAAACCACCATGTTTTAAGCAGGAACATGGCGTCTGTCGATGAACGTACAAAGGCCAGCAAAACGCCTAACGGAAGGGAGATTACGGCAAGCGTTCCGGCAGGTGCGACTGCAGGTGAAACGAGAAGGATGCCCAATGCAATGAATGCTGCACGCTTACGATGGTTAGGCCAAGAAGATTTTTTCAGTGGATAGAAAACGAATGCCAATAAGCCGACGCCAAGCACTAGCTCCATGATGGAAATAAAAACAAGAATCAACACAACGGAAAGCATCGGCATAGTCCTATGCAGGAGAGCGCTAGTAGCCATCGTTCGAACCGTATGGCACTCATTTGGCCAAGGCCCAATCGATGCCCCCAATGTAGCCCAGCTTCAATAGGAGCATCAGTGTACACAGGCGGCGAAGCTATCCATGGACCAGAAATGTTGCCGTCCACAGTGCTCCACACTCCGTCAGGTGAATCGGTGCGCAGCCCATGCCGAACAGAGTCCGAAGGCAAGGCAACCGGGAACCCCCGACATACCGATCATCGCGATTTACTGGCGGGGATGAGAGTTTATATTGATGTTCCCATAGAGGTCAGCCCGGAAGCTGATCTTCGCGTCCTTCGGATATGCAACATCAAGATGCGTTGCGTCAACCCACGACATATCCACCGTAATTGCCGAGGGATTGTGTTCGGAGGACGACGTCCCCCCGCCTTCAGTAGCGGTCCGATTTTGAGTCCGGGATTAATGTAACTGTTTCGCGTAAGCAGCGGGAGTCAGTCCGCCGAGTGCTTTCTTCGGTCGCTCCTCGTTGTATTCCCGTCGCCAGTTTTCGATCTCGGTTCGGGCATGCAGAAGGCTGGGAAACCAATGTTCGTTGAGGCATTCATCGCGAAGCCTTCCGTTGAACGACTCGATGTAGGCATTCTGGTTCGGCTTGCCAGGCTCGATCAGTCGCAGCTGCACGCCGCGTTCGTGCGCCCATGCGACCATGGCCTTGCCGCAGAACTCTTTTCCGTTGTCGCTGCGAATGATTTTCGGCAGCCCCCGAGTGACGGCCAGGCGATCCATGACACGCGTTACGCCGATACCTGAGATCGCCCGCTCAATCTCGATGGCGACAGCCTCATGCGTGGCGTCATCGACGATCGTCAGGCATTTCAAGACGCGCCCTTCGGCGGTGCGATCGAAGACAAAATCGATGGACCAAACTTCGTTCGCGGCCGCGGGCCGGAGCAGTGGCTGCCTTTCGGCCGGAGGTACCTTTTTCCTTTTGCGCCGACGCACCTGCAGGTTCGCCTCCTGGTACAGGCGCTCAACTCGCTTGTAATTGACCATCTGTCCGGTCTGGCGGAGCTTGAGGTAGATCATGCCGACGCCGTAGCGTTTATGGCGATTCGCCAGCGCGCAGATCATCTCGCGCAGCTCGACATTGGGGTCGGGCCGCGGTTCGTATCGGTAAGCGCTTGCGCTCATGCCGGCGATCGCCAGCGACCGGCGTTCACTCAGTTCCTTGCCGATCAGATAGCGCACCAGCTCGCGCCGGTCCGGTGCGCTCACCATTTTTTTCGCAGAGCTTCCCTGATGACCTCATTTTCCAGAAGCTGCTCGGCCAGCAGCTTTTTAAGGCGTCCGTTCTCCGACTCCAGGTCCTTCAGCCGCTTGGCCTCGGGCACGCTCATGCCGCCGAACTTGCTTCGCCACAGGTAGTACGAGGCCTCGCTGAAGCCGTGTTTGCGGCACAGATCCTTGATCGGCATGCCGGCCTCGGCTTCACGCAGGAAACCAATGATCTGCTCTTCGGAAAAACGCTTCTTCACGTCCAATCTCCTTCTGGTGGGGGATTGAACTCGAAACCGGGGCGCTACTCAAATCTGGGGGGACGTCGAGGAGACTTCAAAGACCAGTATCTGAACCGGCTTACCCTCTCCGTCCGCGCGTGCAACATCCACCGTCGTGAAGACGGCAGCCGTTCCCGGTCCGCTGTACTGGGTTGTCTTTGCCACCACGATACTGCTTCCATCGAGGGAACGGAGATCTTTTCGCCAAACCACGGCGGAGTCGTCACTGCAACCTGCGAGTGAGACACCCAGTGTCAGGGAAAGAAAGGAGAGCTTCAGAAAACCGGCGAGGAGGGCGTCAACTTTCGGAACTGTCAGCGGACGGTGCATAGGTTTCCCATTTTCTCGTCGTTGTAGCCACGAGTAATGTTGTCTACATTCGATTGGGGAATATGGGGATAGTCTTTGCCCATTTGCTTATTCCTTCAGCCCGTGGTTCTCCATCGCCAAATCCGCGTACATGCGTTTGAGCCTGTTGTGCTCCGCTTCCAGATCGCGCAGACGATGAACATCCGACGCCTCCATGCCACCGTACTTCGATTTCCAGGTGTAGTAGGTCGCCTCGGAAATGCCTAGCTCCCGGCACATGTCCTTGACCTGCCTGCCGCCTTCGACCTGCTTAAGCGTCGCGACGATCTGGCTTTCGGTGAATTTGCTCTTGCGCATCGTGGGTCTCCTTGGGGATATTTTGCCCAGAGACCTCGGTTTATGTCTGGAGTAAGTTTACGGGGGGGGGTCGACAAGTCACTCGGAACTCGCCATTTTTCATGCTGCCCCCTTCCTTTCTTTCGGAATCCGAGCGTTACAGCGCATGACGAAACTATGAATAATGGCGCTGCGTCTTCGATGACTAGAGATTGCCGGGCGAATCCTTCTCTACGCGTTTTTCCACCCTTCCCTCCTTGTCGTAGTACTCAACGACCCAGCGTTTTTGCCTCTGGTCAAAGTTTTCCACGAAAAAGATTCGCCCCCATTCAGCAGCCATGGACGTCCCAGCGATTTTGCCATTCCCATCAAGACAGGCTTTGGTGACCCCGGCTTGTCCCCAAGGCCCGTAGGTGGTTTTACCAGGAGGATTGCAGACATACCCGGGCGTGGCGTCTAAAACTGCTCGGTCCTCCTGTCCATGGCAACCTGCGAGAAGAATGGCCAAGGCCAACGTATACCGAAGTGAGAACCTCATTTGTAGGGATCCGACAAGTAGGGGCTGGGTATAGGCATAGGCCGATCAAACGGATCCTGTCCGTTTGACTGGTCCAGCACGTCACGAACAAAAGAATGACAGTAGTTGACTGGCGGTACGAACCGGCCCAGAGGCCTTCCCGGCGAAATCAACCGGTTAACGGATGCTTCGTCTGCACCTGGAACTAGGCGGCATTCCGCGTTTGACCCCCACTACGATTGCCATGGGGCACTGTCTCAACCCGACTTCCGAGAAAATCGTACTGGTTACCAGCGTTCGCACCGGCTTTCGCTGTTCCCATTCCCGCCTCCTGAGTATCGGTTTTCAGCCAATAGTGATCAATGGGGCCGAACTTGCCTTCAAAGGCTGGATCTCTACAAACCCAAACATCCAGTCCGAGCATGTCGGAATGCGCCAGGGGATTGCCCAGGGCATACGCGTAAGTGCTCATTCCTCCCTCGAGTCCAATGGGATCGCTCTGTAGATACCGCCCCGTCCCCGCATCATAGCTGCGATTGAGGTTGTATTTGAGTCCGGCTTCCCCGTCCGCGTACTGGCCTGGCAGCCGGAGGTTCAGTACATAGCCCGTGCTCGAGACCGGCCGGTTCTCGCCAAACGGGTTGGTTGCGTACGGCCAGTTCCAGACGACAGCACCGGCCGACGATGTGACCGCGCGGGGCGAGCCAAGGCCATCCGCCGTGATGAAGCCGAGCGACCCACCATCGGCCACGGCCATCGGGATACCGGCAACGGCAATGTAGTCGCGCCGTGTCGAGCCCGATGCCTCGGAGACCAGTTGGCTCGCCTCGTCGTAGACAAAACGCGTCGTCGTGGCACTCAAGGACTTCGACACTCTCTCGCCAAGCGCATTGTAGACATAAGTGCCAACCGTCGAACCGTTCTGCTGGACAGCCGTCATGCGGTTTCGGCCATTGTAAACGTAGCCCCACACGACACCGGCCGCCGAGTTGCCAGTCGTGTTGCCGTTAGCGTCATACGTGCGGGTAGCCGCTCCCATGTTCGTGAGCCAGTGCGTGCCTGCCTTGTACTTGTAGGTACCGGTGTAAGCACCCGGGGCGGTCTTACTCAGGCGGTCACCCGTCTGGTTGTAGGCGTAGGCTTCAACGGCATGACCTGCTGCATCATTAACAGCCGTGAGGCGGTAAAGGGGATCGTAGGTATAACTCGCCGTACCGCCGCCCGACTCACTCACCCGGTAATGTTGCCCATCTCGTCGAGCGAAAAGTGGAGTTCGAGGGCCGGGGAGACGATGTCGGTAACCCGGTAGTTGCTGTATCCATTGTGGCTCCCGCTCGGTTTTACTGCTGGGGATGCGACCTGATATTGATTTTTCCGTAGATATCCGCCCGGAAGTTGAGCTTTGCGTTCTTTGGATATGCAATATCAAGATGCGTGGCATCAATCCATGACAAAGAGTCGGAGCACTAGGTCAATTCCCTTCGTGGGGCGCGACCGGTCCCGGATGACCGATTGGGCCACTGGGGCAAGGGTTTCCGGGAAGCTTGCTATAGGTGGCATTTCGTTGGGTGCGTGTGGAAGTGAAGGTCAGGTTGCCCTGACCATCGGGCTTGAGGATGAACCCGATGGGCCCCTTTCCAGGCAGGATGAGCCGGGTGAATATCTCACCGTCAAACACATGCGCCCTTCCCCGGACGTCCACCCCGCAGCCGATGCCCTGCATAATGTATGTCCCATCCGCTCCAATGCCGAAGGTATCGGGTGGCAACGGGTCCTCGTTCTTCGACACCTTCCAGTAGCCGACCATCCAGGGCTCGATACCTGCAGAGGGCGCGGTCGACCGGGCCGATGCCACTGCATGGCTTGAGCCAAGGACAGAGAGCAGGACAAGACCCGGCAAAGTTGTCAACCGACGCTTCATTTCATCCCTTTGGGAGCTGAAGGCTCCTTACTCTTATTGCTTGACCTAGACGAATCGCCAACGCTACAGAACCCTCGGGCGAAACGAGCCGCCTGATTCGATCACCGATACCTCAAGCGCAGCTTCCGCCTTCAGTGACAACAGGAGGGGAGCCTCAATATCTGGCGGCAAATCCTTGGTCCACGCGATTGCCCGCCCATCCTTGAGAAAGGCAATCCGCCGCATAGGACTTGGAAGCCCCCTCCGACGCAGAAGCACGGACAAAATCGCACGAACTCCGATCGACGTATCGATCATTTGAGGTGTGCCGACGGCCTTACCAAGGAAAGTCCTCGTGAAAGTCACCCGCTTCCCGTCAACTTCGACTCGTTGTCTTTCAAAACATATCCAAATGGCAGCACCGCCCGTAAGCAGGCAAATCCATGGTGTAGCCGGCCACTCGAGAGAGAAAGCCAGACCTGAAACGGCAGCGAGCGAAAAACAGGACGCGATGCGGCCACGATGTGGAATGGAAAAAACAGCCACCTGGCTCTCCCGGATGCAGTCAACTCAGTTCTGTTTCGGCATCGGCGCCGTCGAGGTACCGATACCCAGAGCCGCATGCTCACCCACAATATTGCCCGATACGTGGATATATGCACCACATTCGCTCTTCGTCTCGTAATATCCCCCACCAACGGACAGACCGCCCCACGGGCCCAGGACGGGTAGTCCGACGTTAAATTCGGCAAGCTTGATTGTCGTCGACTCTTCGCCGAGCATTTTCTCGACACCGACGGCGCCGGCGACATAGTTCTCGTTGGTTCCAACAGCAGTCAGACCCGCACCGATGACGCCTGCAGACCAACCATCGTCCGGGTTGTAACCTACCAGCGCAACGCCCTCAGCGCCGACTCTGGCAGGGCCGTTCGTTTCTCCCTCGATAGAACCAAAGACAAACGGTTTGTTGACCTGATGGACCTGACCGCACCACGCTGGGTTCAGCATGCACTGGGAGTCGTCGAGGCCCAATGGGTCGATGAGCGCCAGCGGGTTGCCTTCGACATATCCATAGGTGCTCGGTCCGGCAGCAAGGCCGACCGGATCGCTCTCAAGATACCGCCCCGTCGCCGCATCGAAGCTGCGATTGAGATTGTATTTCAGTCCGGCTTCCCCGTCCGCGTACTGGCCTGGCAGCCGTAGGTTCAGCACATAGCCCGTGCTTGAAACCGGCCGGTTCTCGCCAAACGGATTGGTCGCATACGGCCAGGTCCAGACAACAGCACCGGTCGACGACGTCACCGCGCGAGGCGAGCCGAGGCCGTCCGCCGTAATGAAGCCGAGGGAAGCACCATCAGCCACGGCCAGCGGGATGTCGGCAACGGCGATGTAGTCGCGCCGCGTCGAGCCCGATGCCTCGGAGACCAGTTGGCTCGCCTGGTCGTACACAAAACGCGTAGTCGTCGAGCCATGGCTCTTGGACACCCGCTCGTTCATGGCGTTGTACACGTAGGTGCCAACGGTCGCGCCATTTTGTGTAATCGCCGTCATCCGATTCCGGCCGTTGTATCCGTAGCCCCACACTGTGCCCGCCGCCGAGTTGCCTGTCGTGTTGCCATTGGCGTCATACGTGCGGGTGGCCGTGCCCATATTGGTCAGCCAGTGCGTGCCAGCCTTGTACTTGTACGTCCCCGTGTAGGCCCCCGGCGCCGTCTTGCTCAGGCGGTCCCCGGTGGGGTTGTACGTGTAGGCCTCGACTGCCGTACCGGTCGCGTTCCTGACGGAAGTCAGCCGGTAGAGCGGGTCGTAGAGGTAGCTCGCCGTGCCGCCACCCGACTCGCTCACCCCCGTGATGTTGCCCATCTCGTCGAGCGAGAAATGGAGCTCGAGAGCCGGGGAGACGATGTCGGTGACTCGGTAGTTGCTGTCGTAGGTGCGGGTGACCGTCTGCCCGTTGCCGAGGGTGTAGGCCTGCATGGGACCAAACGGCAACCAGGTGATGTTCGAGGCAATTGTTTGCGCCGCGCCTGATACCGGCGTCACCGTCACACCGGTGACCTGCCCGAGGCTGTTTCGGATGTAAGCCACCACGGCGCCGCCAGGCCGGGTCTCGCTCTGGACACGGTCAGCAGGGGTGTAGACGTAGTGCATGGTGTCGGTCACCGTGCCTTGCGTCTGGCGCTTGTCTGTCACGTTGCCCCGGGCGTCGTAGCAGTAGCTCGTGGTCACCCCGTTTTCGACGACCCGGGTCAGGTGGCCCACGGGTGACGAGGCAGCACACCCGGTCACCGTGTTGGCCTCGTCGTAGAAGTAGGCCACGTTGAGGCTGGCATCGGCATAGGTCGCCGAGGTCATCCGGTTCAGGGCATCGTACCCATACGTCGTGACGATTCCCTTCGCATCGGTCTTCGTGATGCGGTTGCCTGCCGCATCGACCGTGAACAGCGTCGTTCCCGTATCCGGACTGTGGATGCCGGTCAGATCCCCCAACCCATTGTGATCGTAGACCGTATTGAGACCCGACGGGTCGCTGATACCAGCCACGTTGTCGCTGGCGTCGTACTGGGAAACCGTCTGGGCGTTGGCTGTCGCCGTGTTCGTTCCGTTGTAGTCGTTGATGGTGCTGACCAGACGGCCGAGCGCATCGTATCCCTGCTTCTGCTGCACGCCCTTGGCATCCCGCGCGTGCACCGGCTTGCCTTCTGCGTCATAGCCGTCTGTGGTGTCAAACGACAGCACGGTGCGGTTCAAGGCATCCGTGACCGTCAACAACTGGCTCAGGCTATTGAACGAGCGCGACACCGTTCGGCGGACCGCACCCGAGGCATCGAAGGTCTCTTCCTTGGTCCGGTTGCCTGCCGCGTCCAGGGTGTAGTGGATGCGGTTCCCGGCCCCGTCCGTGATGTCGGTCAGGCGACTGGCGTCATCGAAGGTGTAGTGGAGCACCACGCCATCGGCGTCGGTGGTCTGGACGACATTGCCCACGGCATCGTAGGTCAAGGTCGTCGTGGCGGGCGTGCCGGTTGCGTCACGCACGACCGTCGACAACCAGCCTTCGGGGGTGTAGGTCATGGAAGTGACCACCCCGTTGGCGTCGACCGCTTGCCCCGGATTTCCGTACGTGTCGTAGGCACTGTAAGTCGTCACGTGACCCAGCGCATCGGTCAGGGTGGCCAGACGCCCCTGCGCGTCGTAGGTGTATTTGGTGACGTCGGAAACGTCCGTCCGGGGGCCATCGACACTCGCTACCAGGCCCTGGGTGTTGTAAGTGACGGTGGAGACGCGGTCAGCAGCCGCGGCGTGGCTCATGGCAGCGCACAGGGCGAGGGCGAGCGGGGTCCAGCGCAATCCCTTCATCATGTTCAATCACTCCCTAATCGAATGGAATTGAGTGGAAAGCAGACGACCCTGTGGGTCATAGCTGTAGGTCGTAGCACGGTCGGGCGTCGTTACCGTCTCAGGGCGGAAGCTCGTGCCGTTCCAGGTCGTGGTGATCGTGCGCTCATTGGGCGTGTCCTTCGCCTCGGTGCGGCTGGTTTCCCGGCCGAGGGCATCGTAGGCATAAGTCGTGACATGCCCGAGAGCATCGGTGCGGCTGTCAAGCTGCGCGTTCGCCGTATAGGAAAACGTGGAATTTGAAGCGGGACAGCCTGCGATCGGCTCACCTTCGATGGCGGTGATGCGCTTGGCGCCCTGGACAATGTCGAAGCGGTACACCACTGGATGTCCGAGCGGATTGGTCACGGTCGTCGAACCATCGGTGTTGTAGGTGAATGCAAAAGCACCCTTTCCGCCGGCCATCGCTGCAGATACCGCCCGCCCGCTCGAGTCATACGCCCAAGTACTCGCCCGTATGCCTCGCTCGTCAACGATGCCTGTCAACAACTTGGGGTGGTTCGAGTCCTCGTAAAGGTAGCTGCGGCTCGTCGAGTGCCCCGGCCAAGTCTTCTTGACACCCGTCAATCGGAAGGACGAGTCGACGGTATAGGTGATCGTCAGGTTCCCCACGACGAGCGAGGACGGCCACCCATAATGGGTCGTGTAGACCATCTGGTGTCCAAGTGAGTCCGTCACAGTCATCACCGAATCACCCGACGGCGTCGTGCTGTAGGCGATGGTGAGGGCCCGGCCATCCTCCTTTTGCCACCGAATGAGATTTCCCTGGGCATCAAAGGTCATCTGCTCATTGGATTGTGAGGTGTAGGTCCATCCGGCCGTGTTTATCGTCATCGTGCCGAGCTCCCCGCCATCCGCCACCAGCGCACCGTTTCGCGCCACGAAGAGTGCGGTACGACCATCTTCGAAGAGAATCGTGACCCCTCGCGAGGCGACTTCCGAATCGGCATAAACGTGCGTATTTAGGGTGGTCGACCAGCCGGCATCGCTTCCACTGTTGTAGCTCCGGGAGAAGCGGATTTCGCCATCCTGGTCGGCGTAATCGGTCTCGGTTTCGAAAACATTGCCGTTAGCGGGATTTACTGGGTCACCACAGGAAACAAACCCGACATTGACGGGACTCGTCGGATCACCCAGTTCCTTGCGACCTTGCTCCTCATCCGGCGATTCGCAGTAGCCTGACATCGGGTTGTAGACCTGTGCTGCCGTACAGTTGTCGCCATCCCGAAAGATGCCATGCCCGTACGAATACGTCCCACCGTATTTGGAACTTGTCCACGACACGTTGCATTGCCAAAGCTCTGTCTTTGGGGGAAAAGAAAGAGCGATATACGGGGGCTGGTAAGGTAAGGGCGTATCGGCGAGCACACCTGGCGGCGGGCCAGCCATATCTTTCACGTAGGCGACCTGACACGCCTGGTCCGCCGTGGAATAGTGCGTTGCCGATGGATTCGATCCATCCGTATCAAGCGTGTAGTAATACTCACCTGCCATTGCGCCTGTGCTGAAAACCAAGCTAACCAGGAAAAAGAGAATTCTCATGCGCCACTCCATCGTCTCGCACTTCTAAGTTCCATTACGGCGCCGTGCTACTGCGCCCTCGCGACCACGCTTGTCGAAACGAGCCGCCCCTGCGTGTCGTAGGTGTAGGTCGTTACGCGGTCGGGCGTCGTGACCGTCTTGGGTCTGAAGCTTGTCCCATCCCACGTGGTGGTTGTCACGCGCTCCTGGGCGGTACCCTCGGCTTCGGTTTTTGCCGTGATTCGCCCCTGGGTGTCATAAGCAAACGCCGTCACATGCCCCAGCGCATCGGTCTTCGTCGCGATCTGGCCCCGCGCATCGTATGTGAACGAGGAATTGCTGATGGGACATCCAGGAACCGGTTCACCCTGAACGTGGCTCATGCGCCGGGTGCCGGCGGCCACCGTATAGGTGTAAGTCACGACATGCCCGAGGGCATTGGTCACCTTAGTCGTTGTATCGTCCACATAGGTGATGGCGACCTTGTCCGTTCCACCTGCATGCTCGCTCGAGATGGCCCTTCCCTGGTCGTCATAAGACCACGAGGCAAAACGCACCCCGCGCTCGTCGATGAGTCCGGTCATCAGCGTAGGGTTGTCTGGGACCTCGTAGAGGTAGGTTCGGGTGGCGGTTTTGCTGCCGAAGGTGCGAGCCACGGAGACGAGCTGTCCCAAAGGACCATAGGTGTACGCAACACTAAGCCCGGTGGCCTTGAGGCTAGCCAGGGAGCCCGACATGTCCTCGACCCAGGTCAATACGTGACCCTGGGAGTCCTTGACCGTGACCTGTGGGTTGAAATTGGCGTCGTAACCATGCGTAAGGCTGGTCGTTCGTCCATCAGCCAACTTCACCGCGATAAGTTGACCCGAGCCATCAAATGTCAGCACATGATTGTCGGGGCTGGCATAGGTCCAGCTGGAGCCCGCGCGCGAAAGAATGCCTCGTTCGCTTGGCTCACTCGAGATGGTCGCGCCCTGGATGGCAAAGAGCGATGAGCGGCCGTCGTCGAACGTCAGAGTCGCCGACGAATCACCGACCGTTAGGGTATCGCTGTAAGTGTGTCGCCATGTGCCAAGCAAGCCGTTATAGAAGCGCTCGAATACCAGTTCACCGTTTTCGTCCTTGAAGTCCACCTCACGCTCGAACTTGTTGCCAATGGCCGCGTTGATGGGATTGCCCTGGCAATCATTCGGGTCATTGTTCGGATTGTTGTTGGGATCGCCCAACTGGCGGCGCCGGTTGAACTCGTCCAGTGATTCGCACTGCCCCGCTTGCGGATCGAACACTTCGAGGTTCGGGCAGGAGTCGCCCTGTAGTTGGATAAAGTGAGGGATATGGTCGAACGACCAGGAGCTCCCATCAATGGTGTACGTGAAGTTCTGATAGCAATCGTAGAAAAACTGCGGTCCCGACTGGGGCTCCACCTTCGGAGGCGTATAGGCGAGAAGTATCCGGCTCGGATTACCCGCGAATTGCTCCTTGTCCTTCTCGTAGCCTGCACGGCATGCCGCATCGGCAGTTCCATAGTGGACGGAGTCGTTCGGTGGTGGAAACGTCCGCGGGTCGAGTGCGAACCAGTAATCCTCCGCCGAAGCCGTACCAGCCAAAAGGGCCAGTCCCATCATTCCGAACAAAGTCTTCATATCATTCCATGAAGCGGTATGTTGATACATCCGAGCGACCTCACGCCTGACAGGCGCGTTTCCAAAAGGATGGTGGGGCTAGGCACGCCGCCTGCATCTGGCGTCCGTAGCAGGCCAAAGGGCACTACAAGAGTGCATCTCAAAAGTGCGTGGCGGTGCTGGACTGCCGTCTCCGGAAAGACCCGGCGTCGGAACCGTTGAGAGCGCTCACACGACGACATGGCGGGAGCGTCGAAGCAGACGGTGCCATTGTCCGACAGTGCCGTTGTCCCTAGCGGATGAACCATACCTTCCCTGGCGTCGAATTGTCGGGAGCGAGCTTTGTTCAACTGGAACCTTGAAAACCGTGACGAGAATCACGAATCGATTCATTCATCTAAGCAGTAAGCCCGCGACTTCGATAACCGGCACATATGCGTAACGAAGCAGCGTCGTACGCGTACGTGAGAAGAATGAGAGGCGCCTTCCACTGCGAAGGATCGTAAATTAAGTCACGCGCATGCCCTGTAGGCCTCGCGCTCTAATTTCTGTAGGGGTTCCCCTACAGGCTTTCTTACCCGACGCCGCCAAGTCGAAAAGTGCCGCGAGAGCAGCCATCAGATCAGAATGGCTGAAAAACCGAGCAGATTCTTCCTCGTTATGCCTGTCGTTCACCGTATCCCGGTGTTGCTGGCGATACCTGATTCGATCAGCGAGAAGCGCTTCTACCAACTCGCCGTGGGCGACATGACGAAAGAAACGGACACTATCGATCTCAGGCTGGTTCTCGATTTCCACGTGGCAGTCACCATGGAGGTCCCCACATCGGTTGAAGCAGCCTTGTCATAAGTTTAGGCACATCGCGTCGAATCGTAACAATCGCCTCCGGTGCAGTTCTCTCGGCAATGCGCGGACGCCCAATCAGTCGGCCGGCGTTAGACAGCAGGCGCCGCGGCAACACGCACCGCAGCGCCATGCTTCCGATCAGCGACGACCGCCTGCCGGCTCGGCCTGCGGCTGCGTCTGGGTCGACTGACCCGTCGGCGACGTGCCGCTGGTGCCGCTGGTCGTACCCGACGTTCCGGACGATGAGCCGGATGTTCCCGAAGACGTGCCGGTCGTTCCACCAGATGTACCCGTTGTCCCTGTGGACGAACCGGAGGTGCCCGTGGAAGAGCCGGACGTACCTGTGGACGTATCGGATGTCGATCCGGACGTACCCGAGTTGGAACGGTTACGCCCCTGCGTGCCCATGCTGTTGCCGCTCTGCCCGCTGGTGCCCGTGGACGACTGACCGGACTGTGTCGACCCCCCGTTAGTTAGTGCCAACCATAACCCAAGGCAGCCGGATCGTTTTGTTGCCTGAACTCGGCAGGTGTCATCCCGTCGAGGCTGTCGTGTGGGATCTCGCGGTTGTAATCAGCCAGCCAGAGTTCGGCCTGCTCACGCACTTCCGTCAGGTTCCGAAAGACGTGCATATCGAGTACGCCTCGCCGGAAGCTGCCGTTGAATCGCTCGATGAAGCCGTTCTGCATCGGCCTCCCGGGCTCGATGAAGTCCAGGGCGATCCCTTTGCGCTCTGCCCATTCGGCTAGCGCGAGGGCCACGAACTCCGGGCCGTTGTCCAGGCGAAGCTTCGAGGGATATCCGCGCCATGCCGCGACCCGCTCAAGTGTCCGAATGACACGTGAAGCAGGCAGGTTGAGATCGATTTCCACGGCCAGTGCCTCGCGAGTGAAGTCGTCAATCACGTTGAAGGTTCGGAACCGGCGACCATCCCAGAGCGCGTCGGACATGAAGTCGATCGACCAGCTCCCGTTGATCGACTCACCAGCAACCAAGGGCAGCGGATGACGCGTTGGGACGCGCTTCTTCCCGCGCCGCCGGCGATTCAGTTGCATCAGGCAATACACGCGCCAAACCCGTTTGTGGTTCCACGGCAAGCCGCGGCGGCGAATGATCTGAAACAGCTTGTCGAAGCCGCGCTCCGGGAAGCGCTCCGCCAGCTCCGCCAATAGCGCGATGACTGGCTCGTCGCGATCGACACGCGCTTTATAGCGCCGCGTGGATCGCGAAAAGCCCAGTGCCTGACAGGCCCGACGCTCGCTCCATCCATGGTGCTCGACCAACCAGGTAATGAGCGGGCGCTTGTGCGCCGGGTCTACAGCTTTT
Source organism: Luteibacter sp. W1I16 (assembly GCF_050434905.1). Lineage (NCBI taxonomy): Bacteria > Pseudomonadati > Pseudomonadota > Gammaproteobacteria > Lysobacterales > Rhodanobacteraceae > Luteibacter > Luteibacter sp. W1I16. The sequence continues at coordinate 2,947,083 of NZ_JBNDJJ010000001.1, read as the reverse complement.
TTGCGATGAGATCTTTCAGTCCGTGATTCTCCATCGCCAGATCCGCATACATGCGCTTGAGCTTGTTGTGCTCGGCTTCCAGGTCGCGCAGCCGATGCACGTCGGATGCCTCCATGCCGCCGTACTTGGACTTCCAGACGTAATACGTCGCTTCCGAAATGCCGAGCTCACGGCACAGGTCCTTGACCTGCCTGCCGCCCTCGACTTGCTTTAGCGTCGCGACGATCTGGCTCTCGGTGAACTTGCTTTTGCGCATGATGGGTCTCCTTGGGGCTATTTTGCCCGGAGACCTCGAGTTATGTCTGGAGTAAGTTTACGGGGAGGCGACAGCAAGGCGGCCTACAATAACCGTAGGATCGAGTATCACTGAGTATCTGGCTGCGGCTTCCGTCAGCTGCACGTTCTGGGTTGCCTTGCAGAGCGGAGACGGTGAGCGTGTCCGCCATTGCCTGCGCAGCGCCGGATAACGACCGTCTGACGACCTGGTTGGTGATCGGAGCTGCCGGGACGTCACTTTCCCTACGAAGAATATCTTCTTACGTGACCGGCGCCTTCCACAGTGCCTCACGAATCAACCTAGTGACCTCTCCGAGGTTGCCACGAACCAAAATTTCACTTACGCACAGCAACGGCCTGCCTTCCTTCACGCCGGAAACACGACTGGAATATTGTAGGGACAAAGGATTGACCACGGCGACTGTCAACGACCTGCCTTCAATGTCAGTGACTTGTAGGGGATATGGGTGCTCACCGCCATTGGCGTCGGCGCAAGGCCCAAGCGCAATGAGAGTCAAACCCAATGACTTCTGTCGATGCAAATCTTCCGTGAGTAAGCGGGTAGTCACACCCAATCGATTCTTGTCGAATGGCGAGATCTTCCCAGTTAAAAGGAAGTCAACGAAGGAACGTCCAACGTGCCGATCGAGCAAACTGTGGTCTTGACGGTTACGGAAGTTTCGCAAGCATCGGTAGCACGACGAATCGCAATTCTCAGGGCAGTAAGAAACTGCTTGACGGGCCGCCTCCAAGAGCGCAACCCCCTTTGAGACGGCAGCACGGGAATATCCAGCACCGCCTGATAGGGTGTCATAAAGGAACAGTTCTGTTTCCCAGCCCATGCGCCCCTGCGGCGAATTTGCCGGACGATATTCCGCAGCGATCTCGCCCGGCTCCACTCCCAGAAGCTGGGTTGCCCCTCGCGAGATCGCCTCCGCTAATGTACGCATTGCGATGTGCGTAACGGTGTCACCCGGTGGCAAACGTAACGACGGCGCCAAGTTTATAGAAAAAAGCGATACGTCAGTGATGAACTGTGTGCCGAGAACAACGCCCAGTGCCACGCGACGACCCAGACACATTTCTTCTTTGGCATCAGGAGCGGGGCGACGATGAGCTCCTTCGAGGACGGGGCTCTGTGCAGTAACTGCCTCAATGCGGCCACAACTGACGCAGTAATTGTATCCCTTCCTGCGCGGCCCTGAATTGGACACCAGCAAGTGCGTGCGCATGGGCACAGATTGGACCCGGTCATTGATGTTCTTCCATGGCATATTCTTGTCGAAGGCCATGGTTAGTTTGGCGCGGGTGGCATAGCTCACTTCTGGTACATCTTCCGGAGAGACGAGAGGCGGTAAATTGATCGGGTGGGCAAAGCCTGAAGGTCGGAACCATCGTCTGTCGCGAAGGGCAGATGCGGTGCCACATGTCGGGCAGTCGCTGGCCTTACCTGATTCTCGCTGGTCCGATACGTCGTTAAGCTCCATGTAGCCGCAAACCCGACATTCGGCGTACAACTTATGTTTACGCCATTCACGAATACGATCTCGAGAGTACGGGGTATAGATGGCACCTGATTCATAACACTTTCCACCCACCCAGACTTGCTTTCCAGGGGCATATTGCGTGAGTGCCGTAGCGGCACCCTGTGACGGTGTATACTCGAAAAAAGGTCGGAAAGCGCTTGATCTCGCCTTGTCAAAGATGTGGAAAGTTGTCACATCCGTTGGGAAGGCATATCGAGGAAGAATCCCTTTAAATAGCAACGCATCAAGCAACCCATCCGGTGTACCGTCCTCGAACCCCGCCTGGAGCGTGGCCGCAGAAACGGTCTCCCCGCTCTTCGCCTCTTCGCCAGGTTGTTCAGCCGGGCCACCGACCACGCTCGTGGTGGATGCGGTTGCGTTATCCACTTCTCGCAACAGATCGGCTGAAAAGGTATCCAGGATATTCAACCTATCTTCTGCAGTCAGCTCCGTGGGGAGCCAGGCACCCACTCTTTCTCTGATCTTTGCTTCATTCTCGTCAAGCCACATCCCGAGGTCCATCAGTCCAGGAACGTGACCAGGCGTACGAAAATCGATGACATTACCGAGCACTGAGAACAGTTCGTTACTGAAGGCCGCAACACCCGATGCAATACGATCCTGAAGGTAAGTTTGCAGCAGAAAGGCACGCACGTGGCGACGTGCAATATCGGCGTTCTCCAGACTCAGCGTAGGATCATTGACCTCGCCCGCAATCATTTCTTTCGGCCGACTGAAGAAATGTTCATCGTGAGTATCCGAACCACCAAAAGCGATCACGGTTGCAATGGCATTGCCGCGTCGCCCAGCCCGACCCGCTCGCTGCTGGTAATTGGCACGCCCCGGCGGCATATTTCGAAGCGCGACTCCAGATAGTTGGCCGATGTCGATACCTACTTCCATAGTGGTAGTACTTGAAAGGATATCGATCGCCGTGCGAGGCATGGCTTCGTCTCCCGAGGGAAGCTCAACATCCTGAAAAAGTAACTCGTTTACTTCCGCCTTGGAAAAGGTATCTTCGACTTGGCTGGAGTTAAGTTGCGCAGTGTGCTCGGCGGCGACCAGTGTCATCGGTGCAACAGGATCACTACCGAGAACTTCAAGTACGGCGCGACGGTAATAACCCTTACGGACTCTAAAGAGTTCATCCGACTGCGGATCCATTGGGAACACATTCCTCATGCCGCAATCCCAGCAAAGCGCAATCATTCGCACGGGGCGATGAACGGACTTGCAAGTCGAGCACCGCACCCAGTCTCCATCGAAACGAAGTGAAAGTGCCTTCCCGGACAAGCGGTAATCTACGGTGATGCGCGTCGCGAAGATCTCTAGAAGTTTAGGGATCCACTTATCTTTGAAGATCTTCCTGCTGGCCGCGCTTGGCAGCCGACTCAGGAAACGCTGGAAGCCTCCGACCTTTCTTGTTCCGATACGCAACTTGTCAGTGCGAAGCGCCTCTTTCCATCTCTCCGGCATGTAGCTTAGCCAGAATCCGGTATGTTGCCACTCACGAATCCACGCACGAGCGAGCTCGATCTTATCTTGGTCCGTTTCCGTGGCGCCGGGGACATGTGGAAGATCGAGAATTTTTTCGCGCTTATCTTTCCGTTCGACAATCGATGCGATGGCCAGCGCCTCAAGGCCAAATGCGCGATTGCGCAACGCAATAATGAGATCCGCGACGAAAGCCTCTGGCGGCGCATCAGCCGAGCGCAACTCAATACACATCGTTTTGAGGTCTTGGTCCGACTCAAAAACGCCGGCGGCTATTTTTTGGGCTACGTCCTCGTGGGACCTAAACTCATCGCCTGGCCGTAGTTCCGGCCTTAAGCGCACGCCCAATTTGCTCGCGGCGATAAGCACAGCAGCATTCAAATCGCGGAGGTCGAGATCCAATCCATCGATAGCGCTCAGTCGGCGCCATCCAAAGGACACTAGGGAACGCAAGGAATCCCTGGAAGACAATGTTTGAATGTTAGGCGCTAGTCGTGCAGCGACTTGACGCGAATCGGAAAACACCAGCACCTTGCGACCGCGAAGAGGCGCAAATGACGTCGCGGCAATCGGCGAGGGAGGCTGGAGCTGAATCTGCTTAGATACCAATACCTGAAACGGTTGATCGCCCTTTGTCTCATGATCTTGGATTGGAGAATACTCCTGGGCCCCATGTCGGCACGACGGGCATTTAGCAAAACGCCCCGGCTCCACGTCAGTCAGCCCATGAACATCGTCGTCCTCATCGGTCTGCGACGTCATACGGGCGGGCGTTGCGCCCTCACGCGCTATGTAAACCGTACGTGTCCGTGCTGTGCGCTCCTTTGCTCCAACTAAACCTGTGACGATATCAAAGTAGATCTCATCAGTAAGCTCTGGGCTCGCTGGAGGGGAGAACAAGATGTCAAGTGCGTGTAATTCGGGCGTGTCTTCGCTATCGACCCGCAGGGCAGCACCTGACTCCCGCCAAAGTACCTTTGGATCGGCGGGATTCTCGCAATAGGCCCGAGCGAATGGGGTACCGCAATGCCGACACGTGAACAGTTCAAGCACACGTGCGCCACAATTACATAGCTCTCGCGGCTGCGAATAAAGCTTCCCCATGATGCCGCGACTGTCGTCCGTGAGCTCACTACACCCGGGATCCAAACATACCCATAGGCCACGCAATCCGCGGAAGAACGTGTGGACGCGACAGGGTAAGAGGCTGGCGTCGTGCTCACTCAGGCGGGCGTTGGTAGCGAAGGCCGATAGCGTCGTCACCGCCCCGTCCGCCGTCCGCTGATCGTTATCGGGGAATATGTGGGCACCTAGACCGTCGACCGGCTGAGCCCTCTTCATCGTGAAGTTGATCAGTTCTGAGAGAGGGCCAAACCCTTCAAGAGCCCTGTGCAGATCAATTTCGGGGTGTCCCGAGCTGGCAATGCCCCGAGCGGCAAGGAACGGCTCAATCGCTAAGCTGCGATGACGCGGATCCTCATCGTAAAATGCCGACATGTCTATTCCATTCAACAATTTCCCCTCGTCGACAGTCCCCTGCCTAGGATTTTGTTGATAACGATAATCACCGGGGATCACATCGAAGACATCGCTCGGCAGCCCTGAGAGCTTGCTGGCAAAGATGGGAGCGGTTTTTTCGTCGGAAAAGCTAGCCGTAGCACAGATTACCTGAAACCGATCGGTGGAAATATTGAGCCGGTCTCGTAAGCGACGCAAGAGCAGCCCAACCTCCGCGCCAGCCGAGCCTCGATAAAGATGCGCCTCGTCAAGAATCAGTAGAAAGTTTTTGTCCGGGTTGTCTGCGAGCCAAGCCTTCGTCTGATCAAAGATCGTTGCCTCAACCGGTCGCATCAACATGTATTCGAGCATCGAATAGTTTGTGACGACGAGGTCTGGCGCCGCCATTTGAGCCTCATGTCGCGTTAGTAGCTCGGCGTCGTCGGGCAGTGTCACTGCGCGCAGGAATCGGCCCTCGGCGTCTTGCCACGGACTATTGTCGTTGCCGTACCATGCTCGGAGGTCTTTCTTTGAAGGCCATTTTCCGCGCGTCTTCAGCTCATGGACGAGTGCTCTTGCTTTAACGCCCCGTCGCCCTTCTTGAGCCGCAGTTTCTATGGCATCAATGTAGAACTTTCGAAACGGCTTAAGTACGCGTTGATCTTTTTTTGGATCACGAACACCCGCATAAGGCGTTCGGCTGGTGTAGCGTGCAAAACGTGGCGGCCGACCGGCCCAATCGATGAACTGATCATTCACTCTGTCGTCGCCAAACAATGCGCGAAGTCTAGTCAGCTGGTCGTTGACTAGGGCGTTCATGGGATAAAGAATCATTGCTCGCATCCCAGGCGTCGCGAACGATCCTCGCTCAGATGCTGCCTCGGTGGCCAGTCGTGCCAGAACGGGCATCAAGAACGACTCCGTTTTACCCGAACCGGTGCCAGTCATGATGACGGCACTTCGCCGGCCTACCTCGATAGCCTCAATTGCTGCGCTTTGGTGTGTGTAAGGCGGATTGTAGAGCGCTTGCGTGTTATCGGACCTTGGTTCCGCCAGCCGCTCTAAGACGTCAATCGCGGCCTGACTCAGGCCGTCGATCTGATTAAATCTGCGGCCCGTCTGATAACGCGGAGTGGATTCAATGAACGGCGATTGATGTACTACGCCTTCCGCTTCAAGGAGCACACGACGTTGCCGTGCGAGTGCAGCGTCGCCGATGTGGTAAGTGGCTTCAATGTATTCAATCAGTGCCGTGCGGAGCTCGCTGCTGACACCATGAATTGTTTTGTTCTTCATGTCATTCCAGATCGTGATTGAATGCATCAAAGTCGAACGAACCAGCAAGACTCTTGCAGAAAGGCCTCCGCCTCATTGACGGTTCCTGATGAAAACGACAAGACGCCTTGAGGAGATACGTCCGAGGGAATACGACCCGAAAGAACGATCAGTTGTCGATGCGCCTGAGTTGGAAGAGGGAACCCAGGACGAATGACCGTGCGGCAGCCGTCGGCCTCCAGTGTATAAGTATTAGGTCGGCCATTAGTTGCGTCGACTGCAAGCTGTATCAACCAAGCGGCGTCACATGCTCGCCCGCCGACCTCCAATGGATCGATGGCTAGATAGCGCGTACAACGACCGGCGCTGAATAATCCTACGAACCATGCCGCTGCGCCATACGTACGTTCAACGCGAAACACGTGGTACCCGCTCTCGTCCGCAGGTGAACGCCACCGTTCTTTATATTTCGCCTGACCCCCAGCATGCGATAATAGACGAATATCACCTGGGTCACCAACGGTGCCACGAATGCGAAGCCTTTCTTCGATGTCACTTCGGAGATCTTCGGCACTTCCATAAGAAAACTTGCGCGTCCAATCTTTGTAGTTAATCTCTGGCAACCTCAATCGCTCCACGACAGTTGCAGCTGTCGCGGATGGTAGGTACCGAACAGCTCCTTCGTGGATAAGAGCCGAACTGATGTCCTCGGGCAAGAGTACGGCGTCGTCGCTGGCAACACCAAGTAGATAATGCCGATCGCCGAGCGGCATGAAGCGAGGCGCACATAGGTACAGTGCCGTATGAATCTTGCCGTTCGTAGGGTCATCGGTCACTTCGACCAGATCCCCGGCAACAATAAGAGCCTCGATCGTCTCATGAACAAGTTCTTTGAGCTGCGGTTGCGTAACCTCTAATGCCACGTCGAGGGATTGAATAGCGCATTCAATAACTAATTCTCTTGGAACCGGGCACATCAGTCCACAAAGCCGTCGCAACGACTGTGCCAAAATCATGTCTGTCGACGCCACCCTTGAACGAATGCCCAGATCGCTGGCGATTTGGGCACGCATCTCCATTGGATTTATCAATCGCGTTCCTGTGGCGTTCACGGGGCTCCCGTACGGCGGAAAGAGGCGTACAAATTTAGGAGGCGCGCGCCGCGGACCAGAACACCGCGAGTCGCTGCATCCACCCTATTCAAAACTTCGCTGTCGTAGGTGGATAAGGCCTCTGCCCTCGTTGCTGCCTTCCAGCACACACGTATACATTCTTCGTTGACCAACGCACCGTAATAGGCCATGGAAGTCTTGGCGTGCCATTGGCGGATATCACCTACCCCTATGTTGCCTTTGCACCAGGCGTGACTAAGACTAATGCCATAGGAGTTTGACGCGTGTGGCTCAACCGCACCTTCGATAGCATCCCAGAGCTGCTTATCCGCCGCCTTGTGGATGGAATCTTCAGATTTAATCCATGGTTTGCCGCAAAGGATCTCCAATAGACTAATACTAAACGCGTGGACAACGCGGGATTGGCGCAACCGAGCCGTGGCATTCACTGGCCTTGCTCTTGCCCATCGACCGCAGCATTCGATCAATTCGTTAATAGGCAATTCGGAGTCGATCGGTGGCAGGGCCAGTGCGTTCAAGCCTCCACTGATGCGAGACAAGGAGGTAACGACGGACTGCTCGCACCCGCCTCCCCTCGCTACAAGTAGCCCTGACATCTCGGCAACAGCTAAGCCTTCGATGGCGCTAGAGGCAACTACAGCTACGCGCCTGGCTGGTGTGACAAACGCGTAATAATCGATGGCGATATCTTCGGAGTCCACTCCATCATTGACGAGTCGAGCGAATCCCTTCTGCTTAAGGCGAGCGACCACCCACCGAATAGGCTTGGGATCGGCTCTCAGACGTATAGCCTGACTACCCATGTCACGTGTTTTGATACTTAAGCTACCGCTTCGGGCAGCCAGAAATTCTTCGTCGTCACATTCGTCCAGGAAGTCCTGCAGGCATTGGTTCCACCTCGTCACCGAAAGAGGTAACGGGCGTGAAAGAAGCTCGCGCTCAAGAACCGGTTGGCCGTCATCCTTGAGTAGCGTCGCTACCACTTTCACGTGCCCGGCGGCCCCTTGTGCCTGAAGTGACAGCTTGCCGGTAAGAAAATCGTCGATCGTGGGCGCTGCAGGATCCACCAGCGCGATCATCCCATCGTCCGCCAAGCGGTCGGGTATCCACACGGTAGGTCGGCGGACGAGGAAACTGAAAGCCACGCTGGTCCGATGAGGCCCAGCATGCGCCGACGTGGGATTATGCTGAATGGACTGAATGACAAGGTCATGGCGTCCTTCTGGCAATCGACCTAACGCGATCAGCAGATGGCGCTCGGACGTCGAGACTGGCATCTGGGACAGCTGTCCATCCAACGTTACGTCAATACTGTCGATTTCGTGATCCCTATCCAGTACGAAAGCTACTGATTCCGTCGTCAGCCACTCTCCACCGATTCCGGAGGCGGCGTTGCGAGGGAATAGCCCTGCCGCCCTGACGGTCAAGGAGCGGCGGACCGATATGCCCACAGACTTCAAAGCCGAGATCAGTTCGTTAGGCACAATGTTCGGCAACGTCAACTCAACCGCCGCGACGTTAGCGCACTCTAACGTCAACGGTGCTCCAAACGACTCTACGACGCTACTCGCTCGTGCGATCAAATAATACTGACCGCCGGGCCTGACGACCAGATCATTGCATTGATCCGCACGACCACCCACGAATGACTCGAAGAGCCAGATGGGTCCGGGCGCTGACATCATTGGACCTGCATACAGCTCTAGTGCCTCAGGCAGAGTCGGTGAGAGAACGACATGTGCGGCATCAGTGACTGGCCAGGCGGTCAACTGCCACCCAGACGGGCAATCAGACATCAATGAAGTCGCCGGCTTAGCCCTGTCAGTCACGTTGCAAATGATGTCGCGCTCAGCAAGCGCCTGCTTGAACTCGGGCCTTTGAGCACACAGTCCAACAAATGATGGCGGAAGCAGGAAGACCTGCACGGTTCCGCTCAGTGAACGACGTAGCTGGAATGTCGTCCGGAGCATCCGATATGGCGCTGCGCGTATTTCATCGTGATCGTCGCCTCTCCTCTGCTCCCCTTGATCCGCATCATTGGCGCAAGACCAAATTCTTGCGAGCCGGCCGCCGATGCGAGCTACGGGACCAGCATATTTTTCGCGCGCCGCTCGAATCCATTCTCTCTCTTGTGCCCGTGAGGCAATATCGCCGCTGATGCGCTGGAGTGTGGGAGCAAAGATTGCGGAAGGTTGATCACCATGGTCGCGCAAAAGTGTGTGTACGATTTGGCCTACAAGCGCTTCGTTTTGAAGAAAGTGCCTATAACGAGGGGTCGGAAAGTGCGCGTGTGCCCGAATCAATCGACCCAAGTCCTCGTCCTGTAGTTCGGCCCCGGCTGCTAAGTCCCCGCGACCATAGTGCAAGGTCTCAGCGAGTTGAAGCTGCAGATCTTTGGGCAAAAGCGCGTGCGTAATAGGCCAGCTTATTAATCGGAAACGCTCGGCCCAACTACCGCTAGGCTTAGCGCCCCGGTACTTCGTGGCGAATCGCTTAAACCATTCGCGAAGCAGTTCGCGATTGCCCTGGTATTGCCACCATGACGAACTGGGAACGAACGAATCCCAGAACTCAAGACCTGCGAAGTCGTAGCCGTGTTCAGCTGCGCTGACGACCGTACACAACCAAAAATCTTCTGAGAGGAATCCACGCTCCCGCAGGTGTTCTTCTAGGAGTTTCGATAGCTGCCGCGTCCATCCCTCATCATACGGATGCTCTAGCGCAAACACGGGCGCGCCAACGCGCTGTTTTTCAAGTTTTAGGGCCTTGAAGTGCGCATCAAGCTCGTGCTCTATGCGAGAAAGTGCTGTCGCCGTCACGTTGGACAAGACACTACCGAGCCTCAGGCTCGGGTGGTAGCGCCGGTGCGCCTTCGGAGTGCCAACCTGTCATTCCGCCCCTCCTTCCTTGTATTTTCTACCGACCACGAGTCCCCGGGCTCGGTCATTTCGTACTGTTCAACTATAACTTACGGCTGACTCTCGTCAAACTTGAGCTACAGAGGACGGATAATCCGATCCGGTGCCAGCGCACCATCCGCGAAGACATGAATCAATGATCCCTAACAACCTACTTCCGAATGTTCAAAGCGCAACGAAGGAGGCCGGGAGCGTCAAATTCGTGCCATTCGGGGTTCCTCTCCACTCGTGGCAGGGCCCATCTGTCGAGCCAGTATTGGCCCCAAACTTCATCGTCGAAGGCTATAGGGTCTGGTGTGGCGCCCTCGCGGCACACGTCGAGCAGATTATTGACAAGTTCGAATAGAAACACTTCTCGCTTAATGCCATGCGAAAGATGGGCCATTGGCAAACGCAACCCCACCAATGCGTTACAGATGTTTTGCCAACGAACTTTCGGGCCATTACCAAAGCCTGCCGGCACATACTTATTTGCCTGGCGTAGCCACTGGACCATCATCGGATAGACCTCCTCAAGATGAAGACTGCCAAATCCCTGCGTGAATCCCAGCGGTTTTGCCAATACCCCCTCTGCATTTCGCAGCCGGTTATAGATAGAGCTTCGCCCAAAGGCACTGGAAGTTGTAATCGCTAGGAGAGGCTGAGGTATTCGTTGTTTTAGTTGAGTTGTTTCGCGGTGTCCGTATGTTCGCCAGTACTCTTGACGAATTCGCGGGGAGCACAAGAAACCCGCAACTAGCTTTCCCGCTAGTAGGGGCGCGTACGTCGGCGTGGCTCCCACCGTGTACGCATCCAGCGTATTGTTCACTACCGAAAGTTTTTGCGCGCGGGGTACATCCAGATATTGATCCCTGCAAGCAAGGTCTGCAGACGGTGATTGCAGCCCTATAATCCCAATCAATGCTTCGTGATGGGCATCCATCACCAAGAATCGCATCCGTCGGCCATATCCCTTTGAATAGGGCATTGACCAATAACCACGCGCCACTTTAAAGAGCTTTTCCTCCAAAGAGTCTGGAGCAACCGGTATCAAATAGGGGGCAATTCGGGAAGGCTCAATTCGTGCAGACTGGGGGAAATATTTACGTAGTTTGGAAAACAATCGCCTCAGATTCTCGTAGTCGGTCAGCGGGTCGGCGACCTTTGCGCGCAGATGCAATGTCTTGAGCACATCTTTGTCATTGCTCTTGACGGCTTTTCGGACGCGGTTAGTGGCAGCCTTGATTGCGCGCTTGAGCTTCTCGTCATCGACTTTGACAGGAATCGCTTCACAATGACTCAGATCATTGATTTTATTGGTTTTTTTATGATTTTTAATCGATGAGGCGGCCATAGATATGTATAGTAGCTAATAGTGGCTTCTGTTGGTCATCAGAACTGTTCGGCGGGGGGCATGCGTAACTTATGGCAGACAAGGGACACTGGTACTTCGTCACGGATCCGGGATGTGTACAGGGTCGTACCACTTCTGCTGTCGAGGTGCCCATGGCACCTAATATTGTTTCGGAGACACCCCTCGTGCGTGGCAGACTTCGAGTCGCCGAGTACGTACGTATGTCGACTGATCGCCAAAAAAAGTACTCGACCGCCAATCAAGCGACTGCGGTCCGCGAGTATGCCTTCAAACATGACATGGACGTTGTCCGGATCTTCCAGGGCGACGGCAAAAATGGACTCGAAATCGACGGACGTCGGGGTCTCAAGCGATGTTGGCGATACCACGACCGGACGCGTCGATTTCTCAGCAATCCTCGTCTTTGATGTCAGTCGCTGGGGCCATTTCCAGGATTCGGACGACGCTGCACGCTACGAGTGCTTATGCACCAAAGCAGACGTTCGAGCCACCTACTGGCCGAACCTATGAAGAACGACGGCATGCCGCTGAGACCCAGCAACAGCCCTACCGGCGACGAGCGCCGTCGGCACCGGGGCAAATCCTGCTACAACTAAGCCTGGAGATCCTATCTTTGGGTCATTAGATATTAAATCCATGGTTATTCATCGTCGGCTTGCACGAGTCGATCAACGGCTATCTGCTGGGGCTTAAGGTTGCCTGACTTATCACGGCGATAAACAATGCGGACATCCGCGCGAACAGTAGCGTATTTGGCTAGTTCCTCAGCATCAACGGAGTCCGATAGTTTCAATGGCACCCGGCGATCCACTAGTCCCGGAATGAGGCCCTTCCATCCTTGCCTGACCTTATCCCGATCTATAGCGCGGATCTGAAGGTCCACGTCAGGGTAGGTTTCTTCCAGCGGCCGTTCGTCGAACTCGACCTTTGCAGGAACTTCCTTCACGGCCGCCGACGTAATTGAGAGCTTTTGGTTACCGTCCAGAATGATGGCTGCGGCCTCGTTTTTTGCGGGTGCCAATACTCTTGCCGAATCTTGAGCAATTTTCTTTCTATCTGCACCGACGGCTGCCGTCAACACTCTCGCAAATGCCTGAGGATCCATTTTGTAGGACTCTGCGCCGATAATATTAATCACGTTATTATTGGCTTGAATTGCGGACGACTGTTGACCATCGTTCATGGCGCTATAAGCTTGAGCGGCACCGTATGCCAGCAACGCAAGCACCGCCACAGAAATGATCGGGTGCTTTACAATTATTTCCCTGGCTTCTGCCACAACACTCTCGTTCGCCTTCTTAAGGAACGCGTCCAGTTTCTCCTGCGACCCGAAGACCAGCTTTACGAGGACATCCTCGACGAATGAGCCTTGCTCGAAACCCTCGACAAACAGGTCGGCGCTCAGTACTTCCACTCCCGTCAGTGCGGATAGTGTTCGGGGTAGAAAATGGGCCGAGATCCGCTGAAGCCCCTGAAGCGAGGCGATGACATCTTTGACTGGGACAGGATGTTCCGTGGTGTATCTGATCTCATGCCGAGCAAAAAGTGCTGTCTCGAACGTCATTCCCTTGCTTCCCTTGCGCCGTGGCGGAGTGCCACCTTCATATTAGTCTGCCATAGGCGCAATGGGGGCCAGTCTTGCGCGAGCAACCAGGTAGGAAGCGGAGATCGATGCAATGGTCAGGACGACCGAGGCAACCTCATTGTTCGATCGAGGGCTACCGGGAGCCGCATAACCAGCTGCGGGCTAGTTGCGAGGCTTACCGAGGTGCGAACGCGCCCCGCGAAGTCTCCGTCCACGCCCGGCGCGGCGTCAGTTTCGCTAAAGCAGCGTCCTCAAGACAGAGGGCCACCCACCGGCGACCCTCTGTCTTGCTATTCAGTCACTTGGCTATGGGAGCTTTTGCTACCAAATCGCGGTAGTAGCAGTTTTCTCCAGGTGCCCCACAGCCACCCCGACAGTTAGCTGATGCGGGGTTACATCACCCGCACTTCGAATACCCACAATTCAAACAAGTCTGGCACCCATCCATCAACACCAGCGCCTGCGTATTGCACTTCACGCACAGCGTGGCGCCAGGCGGAAAGCCGGAGGCTTCGGTGGATGCTGAGGCAGCCTTGTTATCGCCGACAGGGTCGGCTCCCACCGGGGTAGTGGCGGACGTGGTGGCGGGCTTGGCGTTCGCGTTTTCATAGGCGGCGCGCTTTTCCGCGATGAGCTGGCGGGTGGCGTCGCTCATTTCGGGGTCGTGGATCAGGCCGATCGACTTCATGTGCTGTTCGATCACGCCGCCGATCTCGGCCACGATGCTGGGCATGTAGATGCCGCCGGCCTTGAAGTAGCCGCCGCGCGGGTCGAAGACGGCCTTGAGCTCTTCGACGATGAAGGTCACGTCGCCACCCTTGCGGAAGACGGCGGACAGGATTCGGGTGAGCGCCACGATCCACTGGAAGTGGTCCATGTTCTTCGAGTTGATGAAGAGCTCGAAGGGTCGGCGCTGCTCGTGCTGGGTGCCGGCGTTCAGGACGATGTCGTTGATCGTCACGTACAGCGCGTGCTCGAAGAGCGGCGACTTGATCTTGTACGTGTTGCCGACGAGGGTCTCCGGTCGCTCCAGGCTTTCGTGCATCTGGATGACTTCGGCCACCGGCGCGGCTTCTTTCACCGGCGACGGGGCGGGGACCGGAGCGGCCTTGTCTTCGGGCTTAACGACGTTGTAGCCCTTGATCTTCTTTTCGATCTTGATCGCCATGACTTTTCTCTCTTGGATATCCGGCCCGGCGCGTACGCCGGGCCGGATGGGTACTACTTACTTACGACGGCCACGGCCGGCGCTCTTGCGCGCCGACGTCCGGCCGGTCTTGCTGGCAGTGGACCTCTTTACCGCCTTGGAGGCGGCTTTCTTACCGACAGCCTTGCGGGCGGTCGTCTTGCCGGCGGCCTTGCGGACCGTCTTCTTGGTAGCACCGCGGCCCGCCGTACGGCGGCCGCTCTTCGTCGCGGCCTTCCGGGGCGACGTAGCCTTCTTGGCGACGCGGCCGGCGGTCTTGCGACCGGCTGCCTTCTTCGCCACGCCCTTGCGGGCTGTCTTCTTGACGGCGACCTTGCGGCCGGCCGACTTCTTCACTGCGGCCTTGCGGCCCGCCTTCTTGGCGGCGACCTTGCGGGCCGGTGCCTTCTTGACGGCCTTCTTGACGGCTTTCTTGGCAGCCTTCTTCGCGGCAACCTTCTTGGCCGGTGCCTTCTTGGCAGCCTTCTTAGCCGCGACCTTCTTCGCCGGCGCCTTCTTGGCCGAAGCCTTCTTGGCAGCCGACTTCTTCACCGTGGCCTTCTTAGCCGCCGACTTCTTGGCGACCGACTTCTTCGCGGCTGCCTTCTTGCCGACGGCCTTCTTGGCCGAAGTCTTCTTCGTCGAAGCCTTCTTCGCAGCCGCCTTCTTGGCCGGGGCCTTCTTGGCGGCGGCTTTCTTGGTGGCCTTCTTCGCAGCCTTCTTCGCCGGAGCCGAAGCGGCCGGCTCTTCAGCCACGGCCTTCTTCGCCGGTGCCTTGCGGACGGCCTTCGTGGTCTTGGCCGCGGGCTTGCTGGTGGCGTCGGTGGACGGGGTCTCGCTGGTCGGGGCCGGGGCCTCGATCACCTTCTTGGCGACTGGCTTGCGCTTGACGACTTTCTTGGCGACGACCGGTGCAGCTGGCGTCACGGGAGCGGCGACTTCCGTCTCCGCTGCCGGCGTGCTGTCGGTATCGATGGTGTCGATCGAGGGCAGTTCACCCTCGACGATCTGGTTTTCACTCGACATACGTATTCCCTCTCCGCGGGGTCAGAACTTGCCGTAATAGCCTTCCTTCAAGGCATCGAAGAGGTTCGCGGCGGTGTGCATTTCACCGTCGTACTCGACCTCGTCGTTGCCTTTCAGTTCGACAACGCTACCGTCTTCCAATTCGAAGCGATAGAGGGTGTTCTCGAGGTCGGTTTCCTTGACCAGCACACCCTGGAACGCGGCGGGGTTGAACCGGAAGGTGGTGCAGCCCTTCAGACCCTGCTTGTACGCGTAGAAATAGATGTCCTTGAAGTCTTCGTACGGGTAGTCCGTGGGGACATTGGCGGTCTTGGAAATGGAAGAGTCGATCCACTTCTGCGAGGCCGCCTGGATGTCCACGTGCTCCTTCGGGCTGATGTCGTCGGCCGAGACGAAGTAATCCGGCAGGCGGGTCTTCGGGTCCTCGGAGAACGGCAGGGCGTCGCCGTTGATGAAGGCGCGGTAGGCCAGCAGCTCGTAGCTGAAGACCTCGACCTTCTCCTTCGACTTCTTGCCCTCGCGGATCACGTTGCGCGAGTAATGGTGCGCGAAGCTGGGCTCGATGCCGTTGGAGGCATTGTTGGCCAGGCTCAGCGAGATCGTGCCGGTGGGCGCGATGGACGAGTGGTGGGTGAAGCGCGCGCCGGTCTCGGCCAGGGCCTCGACCAGGTTCGGGGCCACCTCGGCCACGCGCTGCATGTAGCGCGAGTACTTCGCGTGCAGCACGCTGCCCTTGATGGCCTGGCCGACCTTCCAGCCGTCCTTCACCATCTCCGGGCGCTTGCGCAGCATGTCGCCGGTGACTTCGTAGTCGCGGGCCAGGACGGGCGCCGGGCCCTTTTCCTTGGCCAGTTCCAGCGCCACTTCCCAGCCGGCCACGGCCATCTCACGGGAGACTTCTTCCGTGAAGGCCACGGCATCGGACGCGCCGTAGCGCATCTTCAGCATGGTGAGGGTGGAACCCAGGCCGAGGAAGCCCATGCCGTGGCGGCGCTTGGACATGATCTCTTCGCGCTGCTGCGGCAACGGCAGGCCGTTGATCTCCACCACGTTGTCGAGCATGCGGGTGAACACGCGCACCACTTCGCGGTACTCGTCCCAGTCGAAGCGGGCCTTCGGGCCGAACGGGTCGCGCACGAAGGTGGTGAGGTTCACCGAGCCCAGCAGGCACGAACCGTACGGCGGCAGGGGTTGCTCGCCGCAGGGGTTGGTGGCGCGGATGTGCTCGCACCACCAGTTGTTGTTCATCTCGTTGACGCGGTCGATGAGGATAAAACCCGGCTCGGCGTAGTCGTACGTCGAGACCATGATCATGTCCCACAGGTGCCGCGCGCGGATGTGGCCGTAGATCTTGCAGGCCACCAGGCCGTCGTCACGGGTGACGTAGTTTTCCTTGGTGGGCCACTCGCGCCAGATGACCTTGGCCGGATCGGTCAGGTCGATCTCGTGCTGTTCCTTCACGTGCACCGGGAAAACCGTGGGCCAGTCCTGGTCGTTCTCCACCGCGTCCATGAATCCGTCGGTGATCAGCAGCGACAGGTTGAACTGGCGCAGGCGGCCATCCTCGCGCTTGGCGCGGATGAATTCCTTGGCGTCCGGGTGGGCGATGTCGAAGGTACCCATCTGCGCGCCGCGGCGGCCGCCGGCGGACGAGACGGTGAAGCACATCTTGTCGTAGATATCCATGAACGAGAGCGGGCCCGAGGTGTGGGCACCGGCGCCGGACACGTAGGCGCCGCGCGGACGCAGCGTCGAGAATTCATAGCCGATGCCGCAGCCGGCCTTCAGCGTGAGGCCCGCCTCGTGCACCTTCTCCAGGATGTCGTCCATCGAATCGAGGATGGTGCCCGACACGGTGCAGTTGATCGTCGAGGTGGCGGGCTTGTGCTCCAGCGCACCGGCATTGGACGTGATGCGGCCAGCGGGGATCGCACCGCGGCGCAGGGCCCAGAGGAATCGCTCGTACCAGTGATGGCGCAGTTCGTCGGTGGCTTCCACGTCCGACAGCGCGCGCGCGACGCGCTTGTAGGTCTCGTCCACCGAGCCGTCGACGGGATCGCCCGACTTGGCCTTCAGGCGGTACTTCTTGTCCCAGATGTCGTACGAGGCGGGCTGAAGCGGAATCGCCGCGGTCTCAAGCCCCATGGCTTGCGCACGTGCAGTGCTCATGTATGTCGTCCTCGAGTCTTGGCCCTTGTAGGCCTTCTTATAGGTATGCGATGGCGCAACCTGTCGGTGCCCCTCCCCCCGGAGGTCTCACCGACCATCCTTGCTACCCTCGCCGGCTCCGAAAAGCCTTTGCCGACGCTGGTTTGAAGCTTGTACCTGATGATCCGCAGCACCAGCACTTGGTAGATAGCGAACTTCGGAACACAAGATGTTGTGGTTGCGGCCGGAGTGAACCTTAAACCCGGAGGGGGGCGATGTAAAGTGTCGGCGAAGGCATTCTCAAGGATTGAAACCCGGGGCCCGGGTTGTGGTCGAATGCCCCCAGAACGTGCCCGGAGCACACCAGACAAGGAGCTTTTCAATGCCTGCCAGCAGTTACCGGCGAACCACTTTGTTCACCCTCGGCGCCACCCTGGCCCTGAGCCTGGCGTCGCCGACGTTCGCCGCCTTGCCGCCGTCCGTCGACGGTCAGCCGATACCTTCGCTGGCGCCGATGCTGGCCAAGGTGACGCCCGCGGTGGTGAACATCTCGACAAAGACGCACGTACGTGCGCGCGATCCCTACTTCGATGATCCGCTGTTTCGCCAGTTGTTCGGCAACCAGGGCTTTCAGCGCGAGCGCGTGGAACAGAGCCTGGGCTCGGGCGTGGTCATCGACGCGGCCAAGGGCTACGTGCTGACCAATAACCATGTCGTGGGCGGCGCGGACGACATCACGGTGACCCTGCAGGACGGCCGAGACTTCAAAGCGAAGCTG
This sequence comes from Luteibacter sp. W1I16, assembly GCF_050434905.1. Taxonomy (NCBI): domain Bacteria; kingdom Pseudomonadati; phylum Pseudomonadota; class Gammaproteobacteria; order Lysobacterales; family Rhodanobacteraceae; genus Luteibacter; species Luteibacter sp. W1I16. The sequence goes on along the minus strand of NZ_JBNDJJ010000001.1, from coordinate 2,928,887 downwards.
CTCGGCAGCGATCCGGATACCGACGTCGCGGTGCTGCAGATTCCGGCCGACCGCTTGCAGGCGCTGCCCATCGCCGATTCATCGCAACTGCGCGTGGGCGATTTCGTGGTGGCCGTGGGCGACCCGTTCGGGCTCGGGCAGACGGCCACCTCGGGCATGGTCTCGGCGCTGGGCCGCTCGGGCCTGGGCAAGGGCTTCCAGAACTTCATCCAGACCGATGCCTCGATCAACCCCGGCAATTCCGGCGGCGCGCTGGTGAACCTGCGCGGCGAGCTGGTCGGCATCAACTCGATGATCTTCACGCCCTCGGGCGGCAACGTGGGCATCGGCTTCGCCATCCCCACCGATCTCGCCACGGGCGTGATGAAGCAGCTGCTGACCTACGGCAAGGTGCGCCGCGGCAACCTCGGCCTGGAAGTGCAGGACATCACGCCGCGCATCGCCCAGGCGCTGAACCTGAAGGACACCAACGGCGCGGTGGTCACGCGGATCAACGATGGTTCGCCGGCCGAGGGCGCGGGTGTGCAGGTCGGCGACGTGCTCACCGCGGTCGACGGCAAGCCCGTGCGCGCGGCGCAGGATGTGCGCAATGCGGAGGGCCTGCTGCCTCTGGGCGCGAAGGTGAAGCTCACGGTGAAGCGAGACGGCGCCACGCAGGATGTGCAGGCGACCATTGCGGCGGTGAAGCTCGCGACGCTGGACGGCGCGAAGGTGGATGCGCGGCTGGCGGGGGTCACGCTGAGCGACCTGACGCCTGAGCAGAAGGCGCAGGGCTTGTATGGCGTGGCGTTGAGCGGCGTGCGGCGCGGGTCGCCGGCGGCTTCGGCGGGGTTGCAGGATGGGGACATCGTGATCGGCATCGCGCAGCGGCGGGTTGCCGGGGTGAAGAGCCTGCCGACCACGGGGTCGTTGGGTGGAAGGCAGTTGTTGCTGACTGTCGTGCGGGATGATGCGGTGTATTACGTGGTGCTGTGACTTTCCTGGAGCGGGGCCATCGGTGGTCCTTTAGCTCATTGGGGCGTTGTAGCCATGCGGCGGTCCTGTGGCCATGCGGTGGTCCTGTGGCCATGTGGTGGTCCTGTGGCCATGCGGTGGTCCTGCGGCACCAATCGCTGCTTAAGCAGCTTCCCACCCGGTTGCGGCTGACGGGTGGGAAGCCGCTTAAGCGGCGATCCCGCGATCCCGGGAAGCCCATCGCCGACAGGGTCGGCTCCCACCAGGCAGCCGCAACCGGGTGGGAAGCCGCTTAAGCGGCGATTGGCCCGACAGCCTACGTTCCGTTTACCAACGGCAGGATGCTGAACGACGTCAATGGTGCGCGCGGGCCCCCGATGGCCCACAATTGCGGCCTTGTTTGCCTACCCCGTCCCATCCCGAGGTTCTTGCCGTCCATGTCTCTTCGTTTCGCGCGACTGTTCACCGCCACGCTGATCGGCCTTAGCGCCTCCGCCACCGTTCTTGCCGCGGGACCGCAACTGGTCTGGCGCGGAGACATCACCACTGCCCGCGGCGTGGTCACCGACGTCGCCAAGGCGTGGGAAAAGGCAGGCAAGGGCAAGATCGAACTGCAACCCTTCAACACCGCCTCCGGCATCGACGCGGTCGCCAAGGGCTCCGCCGACCTCGCCGGTTCGGCCCGCCCCGGCATCGGTGGCGCCGAGCAGTCGCTCACCTTCACCCCGGTCGCATGGGATGCGCTGGTGATGGTGACCTACCCGTCGAACCCGGTCAGCAACATCACGCTCAAGCAGCTCCATGAGATCTACATGGGGCACATCACCAACTGGAAGGAACTCGGTGGCAACGACGCCCCGATCAACCTCTACGCGGTGGCCAGCCCGGGCGATGGCGTGGAATACAGCCTGCGCAAGCTGCTGTTCGGCCGCGGCAACCAGCCGGTGGCCGCGCCGCGCCTCTACGTGAACGTGGCCAAGCTCGAAGAGGGTGTCACCCTCGACAAGCAAGGCCTCGGCGCCACCACGCTCGCCGGCGCATCGTCGAACAAGAAGGTGAAGATCCTCTCCATCGACGGCGTCGCGCCCTCGGTGTCGACGGTCGGCAGCGGTACCTACCCGCTGTACACCGAGCTCTATCTGGTCAGCAACGAAGCCGGCCCGAAGGCCGCGGAAGTGAAGGAGTTCATCACCTTCCTCACCTCGAGCCAGGGCAGCTCGCTGCTGCGCTCGCACAGCCTCATCCCGTACGCCGATGGCATGGCCCTCGCCTCGAAGGATGCCGCCCGCCGTGCCGCCATCGCTTCCACCGTCGGCACGCGTGCCAACGTGGGTCAGGCGATGACCACGCCGACCGCCGTCGCCGCCGCGCCGGCCGCCGTTGCCGCGAAGGAAACCGCGCTGGCCAAGGCCCAGGTCGCCGGCAAGGGCGCCAAGGCCGCGAAGGAGACCAAGGCATCGGTCGCCACCACGGCCGAGCCGTCGCAGTTCGCCAAGGTGGTCGCCAGTGTCAGCACCACGGCGCACATGGGCTTCGCGGGCGTGCGCTCGGATGCCTTCACCGCTTCGGACAACGCCAAGGTCGGCGGCAAGTTCGCCAAGGTACTGGCCGACGCGGTCACCGTGAAGGGCAAGCCGGTGGCGAAGCCCGTCGTCGCCGCGCCGGCCGACGCCTCGGAGAAGTCCACGGCCGTCACCACGCCGAAGGTCGCCGAGGCCAAGCCCGCCGCGAAGGCCGCGAAGCCGGTGGCGAAGGCCGCGGAAGAGAAGAAGCCGGCCGCCGCGTCGCGCACCTACAAGGTGGCGCCGGGCGACACGCTCTACTCCATCGCCAGGAAGAACTCGGTCGACGTGAACAAGCTGCGCGCCATGAACGGCCTGAAGGACAACAACGTCCGCCTTGGCCAGGTGCTCAAAGTGGGCGCCCGCTAAGCAGTGCCCGTCCGCGCCGTATCGCTCGATCTCGACGACACCCTGTGGCCGGTGCTTCCGGCCCTGATCGAAGCCGAGCACTGCGTCGACCGCTGGCTCCGTCAGCACCACCCCGATGTCGCAAACGCATGGCCGATCGAGGCCATGCGTGAGCTTCGCGAGAAGATCGCACGGGAACACACCCATCTCTCCCACGATTTCAGCGAACAGCGCCGGTTGACCATCCGCCACGCCTTCGCCGCCTGCGGTATCGACGACGCGCCGGTCGACGAGTTGTGGCGCATCTATTTCGCCGCCCGCAACAACGTGGAGTTGTACCCCGACACCTTGTCCGCGCTCGAACGCATCGCGGGGCACGTGCCGCTGGTGAGCATCTCCAACGGCAACGCCGACCTCGAAGTGATCGGCCTTCACCACTTCTTCCATACCCGCCTCAACGCCAGCGGCGTCGGCGTGGCCAAGCCGCACCCGCAGATTTTCCTGGCCGCGGCGGAAGCGCTGGGCGTCCCGCCGGCCGACATTCTTCACGTAGGTGACGATCCGTTGCTCGACGTGGTGGGTGCGCGCGAAGCGGGAATGCGTACGGTTTGGCTCAACCGCACGGGCGAGCGCTGGTCGCACGGACCCACGCCGGATCTCGAATTCCCCGACATGACATCGCTTGCGGACTGGATTGAAGCGTCGGCCTCGACGGACGGCTAGAATGGGCGTTCACCGATAGAGGTACGGGAGTCCTGATGGCGCCGCTGATCGAACGCAAATCCGGAAAACGTACGGCCATTCCCATCGAGATGGTCGATGTCGCCGGCATGCTCGCCACCGAAGCGCGCCTGGACGATGTGCAACGCCAATGGCTGGCGACCACCGCGTTCCGCCCGATGCCTGGCGCGCTCACCGTGCTGCCGGACGCTCGTGGCGGCATCACGCGCGTGCTGGTCGGCGTGGATCGCGGCAACCCGCTGGCCGCCCTCGGCGCCCTGCCCTATCGCCTGCCGCAAGGCACGTACGAGTTGGCACCGGAAGGCGTGATCGACGATCGCGACCTCGTCGCCCTCGGCTGGGCGCTCGGCGCCTATCGCTTCGACCGTTATCGCGCCAGCGACCGGCCACCCGCGCAACTGGTGGTCGACGCCGCCACACTGCGTACGCTGCAGCCGGTGATCGATGCCACCTGGCAGGTGCGCGATCTGGTGAACACGCCTACCGAGGACATGGGCCCGGAGGATCTCGCCAAGGCCATCCACGCGCACGCCGCCGAGCACAAGGCGAAGGTGCGCGAATGGGTGGGCGACGAGTTGCTCGAAGCGAACTTCCCCACGATCCATGCGGTGGGCCGCGCGAGCCATCGTCCGCCGCGCCTCATCGAACTCACCTGGGGCAAGAATTCCAACCCGAAACTCGTGCTGATCGGCAAGGGCGTGTGCTTCGACACGGGCGGCCTGGACATCAAGCCGTCCGACGGCATGCGCTGGATGAAGAAGGACATGGGTGGCGCGGCGCATGCCATCGCGCTGGCCGGCCTGGTCATGAGGGCGAAGCTGCCGGTGCGGCTCACGCTGCTGGTGCCCGCCGTGGAAAACGCGATCGCCGGCAACGCCATGCGTCCGGGCGAAGTCATCCGCACGCGCGCCGGCCACACGGTGGAGGTGGACAACACCGACGCCGAGGGCCGTCTGGTGCTATGCGATGCCATCGCCTATGCCGCCGAACAGGCGCCCGACCTGATCGTCGATTTCGCGACGCTGACCGGGGCGGCCCGCGTGGCGCTGGGGCCTGAATTGCCCGCACTGTTCACCAACCGCGACCAGCTCGCCGATCACGTGATCGGCGCCGCCGAATTCACGCAGGACCCGCTGTGGCGCCTGCCGCTGTGGCGGCCATACCGGCGCATGCTCGAATCCTACGTGGCCGATTTCGCCAACGCGGGGCCGTCGCGCCATGCAGGCGCGATCACGGCCGCGCTATACCTCGAGCGCTTCCTGCCGGACAGCCAGAACTGGATGCACCTGGACACCTATTCGTGGAACGACGGGGATCGCCCCGCGCATCCGCGTGGTGGCGAGGCGCAGGGCCTGCGCGCGTTCTTCCGTTTCCTGTCCGAACGCTATTCCTGATGCCCTTGCGGGAGAGATGCGATGCGTCGTTTCGTGTTCGCCAGCCTGCTGCTCGCGCTCAGCGCGCCCGCCGTTGCGGAGGACACGCCGAAGGTGGAAGCCTTAGGCGCGCGGCTGGAGCGCGCGACGTATCCCTACCCCGTCACGATGTTCCCCGTGAAGAGCCAGGGCCGCTCGCTGGAGATGGCCTACATGGACGTGAAGCCGGACCACGCGAACGGCCGCACCGCCGTGCTGCTGCACGGCAAGAACTTCTGCGGGCCGTATTGGCGGGCGACGGCGGAGCACCTGCGCGCGCAGGGTTATCGCGTGGTCATTCCCGATCAGGTCGGCTTCTGTAAATCGTCCAAGCCGCGCGACTATCAGTACAGCTTCCACCAGCTCGCCGCCAATACGCATGCCTTGCTCGCCAGCCTCGGCGTCGACAAGGTAACCGTGATCGCGCATTCCATGGGCGGCATGGTGGGCACGCGCTACGCGCTGATGTATCCGCAGGGCGTGGAGAAGCTGGTACTCGTCGACCCGATCGGCCTGGAAGACTGGAAGGCCAAAGGCGTGCCGTGGCGTAGCGTGGACGACTGGTATGCGAGCGAACTGAAGACCTCGTACGCGACGATCAAGGCGTACCAATTGAAGGTCTACTACGGCGGCACCTGGAAGCCGGACTACGACCCGTGGGTGCTGATGCAGGCGGGCATGTACGAGGGCGACGGACGCGAGACCTCCGCGTGGGCCGGCGCGCTCACTTACGACATGATCTATACGCAACCGGTGGTCTACGAGTTTCCGGACATCCGCGTGCCTACGGTGTTGATCATCGGCCAGCGCGATCGCACCGCGATCGGCAAGGACGCCGCACCCGCCGACGTGGCGGCGAAGCTGGGCGATTATCCGGCGTTGGGAAAAGAAGCCGCGTCGCGCATCCCCGGGGCGAAGCTGATCCCGCTGGAAGGCCTGGGCCACTCACCGATGATCGAGGCACCGGAGCGCTTCTACAAAGCGCTGGACGAGGCGCTGCACTAGCCCTCCCGATGCCACCCGGCGACTATTAAGAAACCGGGTGGGAAGCGCGCTAGCGCGCGACAGCTCTCCCCCACACCTTGCAAAAGCATCGCGGCCAAGGCCGCTTCCCACCACCCCCGCCGAATCTCACCCCAACCAAAACCGGGTGGGAAGCGCGCTAGCGCGCGATAGCTCTTCCCTACACCTTACAAAAGCATCGCGGCCAAGGCCGCTTCCCACCACCCCGCCGAGTCTCACCCCGAACCAAAAACCGGGTGGGAAGCGCGCTAGCGCGCGACAGCTCTTCCCCACACCTTGCAAAAGCATCGCGGCCTAGGCCGCTTCCCACCCTCTTCGTGGCACTCTCTAAAGGTGGATCGACCTTCGACTACTGCACGAACGGGATCTCCCGCTGCACCGGGCGGATGACATAACCGACCGGTAGCCATCCCGTGCCACCGGGCGCAAGAGACACCGTTTCGAACAGCACCGCGCGGGTGTAGTGGGCCACGAAGATCACGTTGAGGTAATCGCCGGCCGGTAGCCCCACCGGATCGCGCACCCGCGTCACCTCGAACCATTCACGGCCGACGAGCAAACCGCGATCCACGCGGATCTTGCGCAGATAACGCACCCATTCGGGACGCGAGACGAGCTTCTGCATCATGGCGCCGGCTTCGAGCCACATGGCGTCCGCGCGACGTCCGTCGGACATGCGGACCCAATGGGTGGCGCAACTGACCGCGTTGTCGAGCGAGTTCGGCTGCGGGCCGAGGCGCGGCGCGTTGCTGATGCTCAGCAGCGAGGCGAAAGCCTTCGTGCCGGGAATGCCGGCCGCGGGAATTTTTCGTGCGGGTGCCGGCACCGAGGACATGGCGCGTTCTCCGTCATGGGGTCTCAGCTTCCGGCGCCAGGCGGCCGGTGCCAAGTCGGCCGGAAGGGATACGCGGTTGGTGGGGGGGCGGCGGGGTTGCCGCGCTGGCGCGCGGATCGCCGACAAGGTCGGCTCCCACCAGCGTGAGGGAGCTTGGTGGGAGCCGACCTTGTCGGCGATAGCTGGCTTGTGTGGGAGCCGACTTTGTCGACGATCAGCGCCGCCCGAAGGCGAGGACTTCGGACGTATAGGTCTCCACCACGAGGCTAAACGGCTGGTTCGCCTCCGTATACAGCACCGCCCTGTGCCGCAGCACCTCATGCGGAATGGCCAACGCCCCCTTATGCGGCGGCGGCAGCGGCGCATCCATCTCCCAACCCGCGGGCAACGGCGACCACAACAAGTCGGCGCTGATCGTCTGCCGGCGGAAGTGCAGCGCCTGCACCACCTTGCCGAACGGCTGATCGGTGGTGTCGAGGATCTGGTTCATTTCCGGGGTGAGCCGCGCGGGCACGTACCAGTTGTCCGCTTCGGACAGCACGTGCTCGCCGCAGGCCAACTGCACGCGGCGATAGCGCACCGGCTCGTCCGGACCGATGCCCAGCGCTGCCCGCTCGTCGTCGGGCAGCGGTTTGTCCTGCCCCTTCACGCGCCGCGCGACGATCTTCACGTCCGGCGCCAGCGCATGCGCGCCGCACCAGCGTTCCAGCGTCAGCGTGGCACTGGGATGGCTGAGCAGATCGGCGTTGAGCGACTGCAACAGCGCCAGCGCCTGCGTGCGCGAAGTGACATCGTCCGTCCACGGCTCGCGCGCTTGCGCGGTGGCCGCCATGACGGCGAGGGAGGTGGCGGCGATGATCGTTCGGGTGTTCATGGATTAGGGACCTTGGAGGGAAGGCATCGCCGCTGAAGCGGCTCCCACATGACCGGGGGCTAGCTCATGATGAGACTAGCTTCCTCATGATTGGGCTGCCTGCTGCATGAATGAGTTAGCTTCGCGCTGGCGCATCACGTCAGAGGCCCTTGGCGGCCTGTGCGACGGCGCGGAAAAGGGCGCGGCCCTTGTTCATGGTCTCTTCCCACTCAGCGGCCGGATCGGAGTCGTAGACGACGCCGCCGCCGGCCTGCACGTGCAGACGGCCGTCCTGGATCACCGCGGTGCGGATCGCGATCGCGGTGTCCGCGTCGCCCCACCAGCCGAGGTAGCCGATGGCGCCCGCGTAAATGTTGCGCTTGAACGGTTCGAGCTCCTGGATGATCTCCAGCGCGCGGATCTTGGGCGCGCCGCTGACCGTGCCCGCCGGGAACGCTGCCTTCAGGACATCCATATACGAGAGATCGTCTCGGATATCGCCTTCCACCTGGGAGACGATGTGCATCACGTGCGAGTAGCGCTCGACCACGAAGGAATCGGTGAGCTCCACCGTGCCGGTCTTGCTCACGCGGCCCACGTCGTTGCGGCCGAGGTCGATCAGCATGAGGTGCTCGGCGCGCTCCTTCGCATCGGCGAGCAGTTCAGTCTCGAGCGCCACGTCTTCCGCTTCGTCCTTCCCACGACGGCGCGTGCCGGCGATCGGACGCAGCACCACGCGGCCGTTCTTCAGGCGCACGAGGATCTCCGGCGACGAACCGACGATCTGCGTCGAGCCGATGTCGATGAAGTACATGTACGGCGACGGGTTCATCGCGCGCAACGCGCGATAGACATCCACGGGGCGCGCATTGAAACCGATGCTCAGGCGCTGCGAGGGCACCACCTGGAAGATGTCGCCGGCGCGGATGTATTCCTGCGCCTTGCGCACCGTTTCTTCGTATTCCTCGCGCGTGAAGGATGATTTGAAATCGGATTCGTCGAGCGCTTCCGGCTGCAGCATCTGCGGGTACGAGACGCCGCTCTGGCGCAGGCGGAAGGCCAGCGCGTCGAGGCGGCGCGATGCCTCGGCATAGGCTTGCGGCTTCGCGGGATCGGCGTGGACGATGAGGTAGAGACGTCCCTTCAGGTTGTCGAAGACGGCCACTTCGTCCGCGAGCATCAGCAGCACGTCGGGCGTGCCCAGCTCGTCCTTCTTGTCCCACTGGGCGAGGCGCTTCTCGATGTAGCCGATGGTTTCGAAACCGAAGTAACCCACGAGTCCGCCGGTGAAGTCCGGCAGGCCGGGCAGCTTGGGTACGTCGTACTGCTTGCGCAGGATCTCGATCTCGGCGAGCGGATCGTCGAGGTGGCGGCGCTCGACCACTTCGCCGTTGTCCTCGACTTCCAGTTCATGCCCGCGCAGGCGATACACGCGGCGCGCCGGCAGGCCGATGATCGAATGACGTCCCCAGGTGGCCCCACCTTCCACGGATTCGAACAGGAAGGTGTACGGGCCATCGGCGAGCTTGAGGTACACCGACAGCGGCGTGTCGAGGTCGGAGAAGACCTCGCGCACCAGCGGAATCCGGGTATGGCCCTGTGCGGCGTAGGCGTCGAACTGTTCGCGGGAGATCATCGGGCGATGGGGGCGTTGGGGTGATCGCCGATTGTAGCCGCTCTGATGGGAGCCGACTCGGGAGAAAGCCGCTTCGCTGGGAGCCGCTTCGGTGGGAGCCGACCCTGTCGGCGATGGGTGCTTGCCGTAACCCGGCCCGCTGCCGCGGGATCGCCGACAAGGTCGGCTCCCACCAGAGCAGCTCCACCCTCGCACCAGAGCAGCTCCACCCTCCCACCAGAGCAGCTCCACCCTCGCAGCAGAGCGGCTCTAACCCTCAGCCGAGGCGTTGGCGGGGGAGTCCTTTCAGGTGGAGGGTGAAGGCGACGCCGTCGTCGAGATTCCGGGCGCTGGCACTGCCCTGATGACGCTCGGCGACGAGGCGCACCACGTACAGACCCAGGCCCAGGTGCGGCGCGTCGCCGGGCGTGGCCTTGTCGCGCAGGCTGACCAGAGAGTCGAACAGGCGCCCCTGCATCGCCGCGGGCAGCGGCGGGCCCTGGTTCGATAGTTCGATGTCGGCGCCTTCCGCCGTGGGGCGCAAGGCGATGCGTAGCCAGCCACCGGGGGGCGTGAACGACAGCGCGTTATCGAAGAGCTTGTCCAGCGCCTGCGCGATCAACTCTGGCGACACATGCATGAAGACCGGCGCGGCGGGCAGCTCGGCCTCCAGGCGGCGGTCGCCGGCCAGCCCGCGATACCCCTCGGCGCATCCACGCACGATGTCGGCGAGATCCACGTCCTCGGCCTCCGCCGAGGCGATGGCGCGCTCCATGCGGCTGGCTTCGCTCATCGCGCGGACCAGTGCGCCGAGCCGCGCCACGCCATCGCGTGCGCGGGCCAGGTAGGGCTCCGCCTCGGCCGGCAGGCCCGCGTGGTCGAGGTTGTCCAGCGAGGATTTCACGATGGCCAGCGGCGTGTTCAGTTCGTGCGAGAGCTTCGACGCCAGCGTGCGCAGGTAATCGGTGTACCCGCCCACCACTTCGAACAGGCGCGCGAAGCTGCGCGCGAGATCGCCCAGTTCGTCGGTGGCATCGGTCAGCGGGAACGGCCCGTCGAGGCGGCCATCGTTGTCCTGCGCGCGCTCGGCGGCGTTGCGCAGACGGCGAAGCCGGAAGGTGAGCCGCGTGGCGAACAGCAACAGCACGCCGCCAGCGATGAGCAACACGGCGAAGCTGGTGAGCAACAGCCCGAACAAGGCGCGATTGGCGAGCAGCGGCACCGCGCGGCTGGGCTGTTCGAGCAGCACCACGCCGTGCAACGCGCCGCGCATCTGGATCGGCATCGCGGCGGCGAGCACCACGCTGCCGCGCGCCTCGCCCGCGCGCCACGCCGTGGCCGGCTTGCCTTGCAGCGCTTCGCGCACTTCGGGGAGGTCGATGCGCGGGGCATCTTCAGCCCAGGCGCTTTCGTCATCGAGACGCGTCGCCAGCAGCGAGCGGTACACCAGCGACGCGAACCAGCCCGGACGTTCCGCCGCGGGCAGGTCGGGCAATTCGAGCTTGCCACTCTGCGCCACCAGCCAGGCATCCGCGGACAGCACACGCACGCGCACACCATCCGGCGCGAGCCTCGCCACTTCCTGCGAGAGCGATGGAGAGAAGTCCAGCAATGGCCGGCTCTCGGCGGTGAGCGGTTCGTTGTCGCCGTCCGCGATGACGTGCACGCCCAGGCCGAAGCGGTCGAGGCGCAGGCCCTTCGGCAGGCGGAACTCCACGCGGAAACCACTGCCGTCTTCCTGCCATTGCGCGTTGATGCGGTCAGGCAAGACGCCGGCTTCCGCGTCGAGCGCGATGGCGGTGGTGGGGCCGGGGGCGGCGCTGGCCATGAGGTAGCGCTGCACGTCTTCGCCGCTGGCGATCGACACAATGAGGTGATCGGCGTTGAGGACGAGGCGATCGCCGGCATCGGCGCGTCGACGGTGCGTGGCGCGTACGTCGACGTAAAAGTAGAGCCAGTGGTCGTCCTCGGCGAGCATCACGCGCGCGTTCTTGCCGAAGCCTTGCGCCCATGGGCTGAGGGATGCCCAGTCGTCGGCGTAGCCGTCCACGGTGATCGGCACGGGGGTGTGCTGGAGATACCAGGCGGCGCCGGCGGGCGGCAGTGGCGCGTCGACCACCACGAGGCTGCGTGCCATGGCGCGCGCGGAGGCGACGAGGGCCTGCGCCTGGCCTTCGCGCAGGAGCGTTTCCATCTGGCGCACGTAGAGCCACCCGGCGATGGGCAACGCCAGGGTGCAGAGGGCGACGAGGAGGAGTTTCTGGCGGAGGGTCATGGGGAGAGCATCGCCGACAGGGTCGGCTCCCACCGGATGGCCCGCCGCTGGGAGGAGAGCTTCGCCGACAAGGTCGGCTCCCACCGGATGGCCCGCCGCTGGGAGGAGAGCATCGCCGACAGGGTCGGCTCCCACCAGGCTCCGCCTGCTGGTGGACTCGCGGTTGTTTGGTGGGAGCCGACCCTGTCGGCGATACGGTGTATCACGGCGTCCAGCGATACCCCACGCCGTGCACCGTTTCGATCGCGTCGAAATCCGGCGCCAGCGCCACGAACTTCTTGCGGATGCGCTTGATGTGCGACGTGATCGTCGCGTCGTCCACCACCAGTTCCGCCTCGCGCATCAGCTGGTCGCGATTCTTCACATGGCCGGGAAAACGCACCAGCGTGTGCACCATCCAGAATTCCGTGACGGTGAGCGGAATCTCGATGCCATTCCACTGCACACGCATGCGCTCCGATTCCAGCTTCAACGGCCCGTGCTCGATCACCGTCTCGCTCGCGGTCGGCGCCTTCAGCGATTCGATGCGGCGGAACAGCGCCGCGATGCGCGCGGCCAGCTGGTGCAGGCTGGTGTCCTTGGACAGGTAATCGTCCGCGCCCAGGCGCAGCCCCGAGATCACGTCGAAGTCCGAGTCGCGCGCGGTCAGGAAGATGATCGGCAGCGTGGCCGACTTCGCGCGCAGTTCGCGGCACAGGTCGAAACCGCCCTCGGGCTCGTCGCCCAGGCCGATATCGATGATCACCAGTTCGGGCAGGCGCATGGCGAAGGCCAGCGAGGCCTCCGCGCGCGAGCCATAACCACGCGTTTCGTAACCGAAGCGGTTCAGCGCCTCCACGTAGTTGGCGCGGATGAGCGGTTCGTCTTCGACGATGGCGATGCTGCGGGCCATGGGGCATTCCGTTGGAGTGTGGATCGGCGTGCGCAGGGTGCTATGGGGGGCGCCCGCTCCGCAAGGGCGCGGGCGCGATTGCCCGCGTTTCGCCCCTTCTTGCGCCGGTGGCGAGCCGGAATGGGACCCCGTAGGCGTGCCCGGCCATTATTCCACCCAGTGAAATGATGAAGTGTCAAACCAGGTGATTCTCATCAAGAGCAGGGTAACGCACTCTGGCCACGCGGTACGGGAATGGGCCCGGCCGGACTCACTCAGGACACCGACATGAAGCTTTATCACCATCCGCTGTCAGGCCACTCGCACCGCGCACGGCTATTCGTCTCCCTGCTGGGCCTTCCCCATGAACTGGTCGAAGTCGACCTCATGGCCGGTGCGCACAAGACCCCGGAATACCTGAAGCTCAACCCGTTCGGCCAGGTGCCGCTGCTGGACGACGATGGCGTGGTCGTCGCCGATTCCAACGCGATCCTCGTGTACCTGGCCAAGAAGGCCGGCCGCACCGACTGGTTGCCGGAAGATCCGGCGGGTGCCTCGGCCGTCCAGCGCTGGCTGTCCGTGGCCGCGGGTGACGTCGCCTACGGTCCCGCCGCGGCACGACTCATCACGGTGTTCGGGGCGAAGTACGACGCTAACGAAGTGATCGCCCGCGCCCATGTCCTCCTGAAGCGACTGGAAAGCCGTCTGTCGGAGCAGGACTGGCTGGCGAGCGAGCGTCCGACCATCGCCGACGTCGCCCTCTACAGCTATATCGCGCGGGCGCCGGAAGGAAATGTCGACCTCTCCGACTACCCAGCCGTCAAAGACTTCCTGCGCCGGATCGAGAACCTGCCCGGTTTCGTCCCCTTCGCCCGGACCCCGGTCGGCCTCGCCGCCTGACAGCGCCCCCCGCGCCCGCACAGGACATCGCCATGACCGCGTCATTGAAAAAGCTGCCGACATGGCACGAGGGCGAGACCTTCATCCAGGAGAAGGTGGGCGTGGCCGAGCGCATGGCCGCCGTCGGCCAGCGCGCGGTGCGCGACTTCATGCCCGACCAGCACCGCGCGTTCTACGAACAGCTTCCCTTCGTGGTGCTGGGCAGCGTGGACGCCCACGGCGACCCCTGGGCCACGCTACTCGCGGGCACGCTGGGTTTCATGTCCTCGCCGAACCCCACGACGCTGGACATCGCCCTCCGGCCTGACCCGACCGATCCCGCGTCGGAAGGTGTGCGCGAGGGCGAGGCCATCGGCCTGCTCGGCATCGAGATGCATACGCGTCGCCGCAACCGCATGAACGGCTTCGTCGCGGTGCCCCCGGCCGGATCGGGATTCCGGGTCGATGTCGACCAGAGCTTCGGAAAAATTGCCCCCGCTACATCCAGCTCCGCGACGCCAGCTACGTGCGTGACCCTGCACTGCCATACAACGGCACCGTGGAAGAGTCGACGCAACTGGATGCCGGGGCGCGCGACATGATCGAGGCGGCGGACGCGTTCTTCGTCGCAACCTACGCGGATCGTGAGGACCGCCGCCAGGTCGACGTGTCGCATCGCGGCGGCAAGGCGGGTTTCGTCCGTATCGGCGAAGACGGCACGCTGACCGTTCCCGACTTCAATGGCAACCTTTTCTTCTCGACCCTCGGCAACATCGTGCTCAACGGCAAGGCGGGCCTCGTCTTCGTCGACGACAAAAAAGGCGACCTGCTGCAGATGACCGGCGATGCCGAAGTGATCCTCGACTCACCGGAGATCGCCGCGTTTCAGGGCGCGGAACGGCTGTGGACGTTCCGGCCGCGTCGTATCGTGCGGCGCGCTGGTGCCCTGCCGCTGCGCTGGACGTTCCGCGAGGACGGCTGGTCGCCGAGTTCCCTCATGACCGGCGATTGGAAACAGGCGGACGCCCGCTTGCACGCGGCGGCCCTCGTCACGCGGTGGCGCTCTTATAAAGTGACGCGGATCGTCGAGGAAAGCGCGTCGATCCGCTCGTTCCATTTGCAGCCGGATGACGGCGCGGGTCTGCTTTCCCACGCGGCCGGACAACACTTGCCCGTGCGCTTGACCGTGACAGGCACGGACAAGCCCGTCATCCGTACCTATACGCTATCCGTCGCGCCATCGGACGGCGTGTACCGCATCAGCGTGAAGCGTGACGGCGCGGTGTCGCGCCACCTGCACGACACGGTGAAGGTCGGCGACATCATCGAGGCGCGTGCACCCGATGGTGGCTTCACCATCGATCCGTACGAGACGAGGCCGGCGGTGCTTCTGGCGGCCGGCATAGGCGTCACGCCGTTGCTCGCGATGCTGCGTCACATCGTCTACGAAGGGCTGCGCAAGCAGCGCATGCGCCCGGTCTTCCTCTTCCAGGCCGCCCGCTCGAAGGCAGATCGGCCGTTCGACAAGGAGATCGCGACGCTCGTCGAAGCCGCGCAAGGCGCGGTGAAATGGATCCGCGTGCTGAGCGATACCTACGGCGCCGAAGAAGGCGTCGACTACGACGTGGCCGGGCGCATCGACATGGCCCTGCTGACACGCGTGCTGCCATTCAACGACCACGACTTCTACCTTTGCGGTCCGCCCGCTTTCACGCAGTCGCTCTACGATGGCTTGCGCAAGTTCGGCGTCGGCGACATGCGAATCCATGCGGAGGCGTTCGGCCCTTCGTCGTTGAAGCGAGCGGTGGATGCGGCCATCGCGGCACCGGTGCGACCTGCCGTATCGACGCAGCCCGTGCATGTCGCCTTCATGGATTCAATGAAGGAAGCGCGCTGGACGCCCGAGTCCGGCAGCCTGCTGGCCCTGGCGGAAGCGCGTGGCCTGGAGCCGGACTTCAGCTGCCGCGAAGGTACCTGCGGCACCTGCCGGACCAAGCTGCTCAAGGGATCGGTCACGTACCTCAAGGAACCAGCCGCACGCATCGCGGACGACGAGGTACTGATCTGCTGCGCGGTGCCCGCGGCGAGCGAGGGTGACGAGGAAAACCGCATCCAGCTGGCGCTCTGATGCCTCAGGCACGGGTGCTATCATCCCCGCGCAACGGCCGGGGGGAACGGATGGATCGCTGGCAAGCCATGCGCATCTTCGTAAAAGTGGCGGAGACGGAGAGCTTTTCCGAATCCGCGCGCCAGCTACGGATGAGCGCGCCGGCGGTGACACGCGCCATCGCCTCCCTCGAAGAACTCATCGGCGCACGTCTCTTCATACGCACCACGCGTTCGGTGAAGCTGACCGAACCGGGCAGCCGCTATCTCGACGATTGCCGCCGCATCCTGGCCGACATCGACGAGGCGGAAGCCGCCGCCGCGGGCTCGTACGCCACGCCCACGGGCACGCTTTCCATCACGGCATCGTTGTTGTTCGGGCAGATGTACGTGCTGCCGATCATGCACGAGTACCTCGAGACCTATCCCACGGCGTCCGGCAGTCTTCTGTTCGTGGACCGTCCCGTGAACATCGTCGAGGAAGGCATCGACGTGGCGGTGCGCATCGGCCATCTTCCGGATTCGGGGTTCTCCGCGGTCCAGGTCGGCTCGGTGCGGCGCGTGGTGTGTGGATCGCCGGAGTATTTCGAACGACACGGCGTTCCCCAGGCACCGGCGGATCTCAAGGATCACCGCATCGCCGTGTCGACCGGCGCGTGGACATCGCCGCACTGGCGCTTCGCGAACGACCACCGGGTGACGATCGACGCCTGGCTCCAGTGCAACACCAACGATGCCGCGATCGCGACCGCCACGGCGGGCCTCGCCCTGACCCGGGTGCTTCATTACCAGGTCGGTCCGGCCCTGCTCGACGACAGGCTCAGGGTGGTGCTCGCCGATTACGAAGAGCCGCCGTTGCCGATCCACGTGCTTCATCCGGAAGGGCGCCATGCGCCGGCCAAGGTACGCGCCTTCGTGGACCTGGCCGTGTCGCGTCTTCGCGGGAACCCGCTGCTCAACTGAGCACGGGGTTCGTCCCTGCACGAACTCTTTGCCTGCGATTTGCCATAAACGATCCGCGGATTGCCCCACCCGGGACGCTTCGCCCGCCGCGCGTGCCCTTCAAATGGCCATGACGGCGCGCCACCCGGCGCCGGAGGAGAACCCATGAATACCAAGCCCGACGCCGACAACACCGAACTGGACCGCGACTTCGAGCCGCTGCGCGTCGCCCTTGCCCTGGGCGCGCTGGTCCTGGGCCTGCTGTTCGGCCTGCACTGACGGGAGACGCACGCATGGATCTCTTCGACGACTTCGTGGAACCGGCCATGGAAGGCCTTGGGGCGATCGGCACGCATGGAAGCGCGCCGATCGCCGGGCCGGTGGAACCCGACCCGAACTGGCAACCCGTGTGATCGATTGAGGCTCCTTCACTCCCCCGGCCTGCTGGCCGGGGGAGCTTTTTCGTGCGTCTTTCAGTTGGACGACGAGGTGCGCGAAGCCACCTGGCTGACCGGCACCAGTTCCGCGTCGCCAACGAAGACGTGGCTGGCATAGCCATAGAAGTACATGGCTTTCTGCGTCTGCAGCATGCGGCCGAGCGAGAAGCCGGTCTGCAGCGGCGTATCGCCGGCAAGCCCCGCGAGGCCGTAAGGCACGGTCACGCCGTCGATGAACACACTGCCGCCGAAGTTGGTGGCCCAGGCGATCTGCTGGTATTCCCGGTCGAACCGGCGTTCCGCGCGGGGAGCGGCCACATCGTCCGCGTAGGTGCCCTTGAGTTCCTTCCAATAGGCGTTGGCCTGCGCCAGTTCTTCCGGCGTGACCTGCTTGTACGCGGAGATGAAGGTCGGCTCGTACGACGGGTCGTGGCGTTCGGCAGCCAGCGCCAGCCAGGCCAGGCCCAGCGGGCGGTTCTTCTCGGCATGATCGCCATTGAAGTACATGACCCCCAGCGCGTACTGCGCGGGTTTGCTGGCCCAGCGGGCGGCGTTCTTCAGGCTTTCGCGGGCCAGGCCTTCATTGCCGCTCCAGTAATTCCGGGCGGCGGAGCAGAAGTAATAGTCGCCGGGCAGGAAGCGCTCCAGGCCCCCGGGGCACGGCATCAGCGACTTGGACACGACGCTTTGCTGGTCCGGCAGGGGCTGTGGGCGTTCGCCCGCGGTGGCGGCGAGGGGCGCGGCGAGCGCCAGGGATAAGGCAACTACGGACAACGTCTTCATGAGCGCATCCTCCGAAAATCCCCCCGAGCGTACCAACGCTACCACGGTACTCTCTTTGCCGCCGTGAAACCTTCCTTAAGTTGACGCGGCATGATTGCCGTCGATCGCCGCGTGCATCCGGCGGATCACGTCGGCATAGTCCGGGGCGTTGAAGATGGCCGAACCCGCCACGAAGGTGTCCGCGCCCGCTGCCGCTATTTGGCCGATGTTGTCGGCGTTGACGCCGCCATCCACCTCGAGGCGGATCTTCCGGCCGCTGGCGTCGATGCGCTCGCGCACGTGGCGGATCTTGTCCAGCGCGCCGGGGATGAACTTCTGCCCGCCGAAACCCGGGTTCACCGACATGATCAGCACCATATCGATCTTGTCCATCACGTAGTCGAGCCAGTTCAGCGGCGTGGCCGGATTGAACACGAGGCCGGCCTCGCAGCCCTCACCCTGGATCAGCTGGATGGTGCGGTCGACGTGCTCGCTCGCCTCGGGGTGGAAGCTGATGCTGCGCGCGCCGGCCTTGGCGAAGTCGGGCACGATGCGGTCCACCGGCTTGACCATCAGGTGCACGTCGATGTGCTCGGTGATGCCGTAATCGCGCAGCGCCTTGAGCACCATCGGGCCGATGGTAAGGTTGGGCACGTAATGGTTGTCCATCACGTCGAAGTGCACCCATTGCGCGCCAGCGTCGAGGACCTTGCGCGTGTCCTCGCCGAGGCGGGCGAAGTCGGCCGAGAGGATGGACGGTGCGATGACGGGAGACTGCTTGGCCATGATGGGTACCGTGGTGTGACGGAAGGAGATCAGGGTATACGGTAGTCGTTAAAGCGGGCGTGGATGAAATTGTCCTTGTCGCTGCCGCGACATCGCCAACAGGGTCGGCTCCCACCAGAGCAAGGGCCGGTTTCCGCGGCTAGATGGTTTCACGGGTACCGGACTCTGGTGGGAGCCGAACCTGTCGGCGATGCTCTTACTTGAAACCCCGCTCCGCCTTGATCCGCTCATACGCCGCGTTGATCTCGCTGGCCCGCGCTTCCGCGCGCCGGCGCATGTCATCCGGAAGATCGCCCAGCCGATCGGGGTGGTGCTCGGAAATCAGCTTGCGATACGCCCGCTTGATCGCCCGGTCGTCCGCGTCGCGCTGGATGCCGAGGATCGCGTAAGGATCCGGCCCCTGCGTGTTCCGCTGCGGCGGCGTGTAACCGCCACCGCCGCCGTACGAACGGCCGCTGGCGCCGGCGTTCCAGGCGTAGCCCTTCATCGCCATGAGCGCCATCAGTTCCATGTCGCTGACGCGAAGGGCGAAGGCGAGTTGGCGCAGGATGGCCATCTTCTCCGGCGACGGGTTGCCCTCGGCGAGCACCGTCTCGATCACCACGTCGATCACCGGGAAGGCGTGGTCGCGGCGGTGGCCGACCCATTGGCGCAGTTCGTCGATGACCGCGGTGGCGTTGAACTCCGGCTGCTTGCCTTCGTTGAACGCGTCGATGGCGACGCGGCGGGCTTCCTGGTCCAGGCCCATCCGCGCCATCAGGCGCTCGGCGATGGCGATTTCCCTTTCGGAAACGCGGCCATCGGCCTTGGCCACGGCGCCGATCAGAGCGAACAAGGGGGCAACGTAACCGCCTTGCGTAGGCGTGCGCCGGCGTTGCTGCTGGCGGCTGGCGTCGAACATGAAGCCGAGCGCGCCGCCGACGAGGGCGCCGAACAGGTTGTGCGTCAGCCACATGCCGAGCACGGCGCCGATGAGAGTGCCGGTGAAATTCATTGAACGGCCCTTGGAGGGTGCGGGGCAGTGGGATTCTGCGCGGAGAACCACTGCGCGAGCTGGTCGAGTTCGGCATCGGAAAGCGGGCCGGTGGCGGCGCGCATCACGGGAATGTCGCGGCGGCCGTCGCGGTACTGGCGCAAGGCCTCGCGCAGGTAGTCGAGCTTTTGCCCGGCGAGGTTGGGCGCGCCCGGAATCCGCGCCATGCCATCTTCGCCGTGGCAGGCCGCGCACAGGCCCAGTCGCGCCGGCTTCGCGGGCGGCGCGGCGAGGACAGGGGCGGTGAAGGCCAGGGCTAATGCCGCGGTCGTGAGGATTCGCATGGCGTGGCTATGGGGGCGGTAACCTAAAATTCTAGCAGGCCGACCCGGCCACCACCGCTACAATGGGTGGATCGATCGCCTACCGGAGTCCCCGCCGTGCCGACCACCCTCTCGCAATCCGACCTGCCCGGCCTGGAGCTCATCCATCGCGGCAAGGTCCGCGACGTCTACGCCCTGCCCGGCAACCGCCTGCTGATGGTGGCGACCGACCGGCTGTCGGCCTTCGACGTGGTGCTGCCCGACCCGATTCCCGGCAAGGGCGAGATGCTCACCCAGATCTCCAACTTCTGGTTCGCCCGCACCGCGCACATCATTCCGAATCATCTCACCGGCGAAGACGTCGCCTCGGTATTGCCCGCCGGCGTCGACCCGGCGCTGTACGCGAAACGCGCCGTGGTCACCAAGCGCCTGAAGCCGGTGCCGGTGGAGGCGATCGCGCGCGGTTACCTGATTGGTTCGGGCTGGAAGGATTACCAGGCCACGGGCGCACTCTGCGGCATCACCCTGCCGCCTGGCCTGCAACAAGCACAGAAGCTGCCGGAGCCGATCTTCACCCCGTCGACCAAGGCCGCCGTGGGCGATCACGACGAGAACGTGAGTTTCGACGCCGTGGTGGCCGCCGTGGGCGAAGACCTCGCCAATGCCGTGCGCAAGGCCACGCTGGAAATCTACGCTTTCGCCGCCGCCTTCGCCGCGGAGCGCGGCATCATCGTCGCGGATACCAAGCTGGAATTCGGTACCGACGAGAACGGCGTGCTGCACGTGATGGACGAGATGCTTACCCCCGATTCCTCGCGCTTCTGGCCCGCGGACGAATACGAGGTCGGCATCAGCCCGCCCAGCTACGACAAGCAGTTCGTCCGCGACTATCTCGTGGACATCGGCTGGAACAAATCGCCGCCCGCCCCGAAGGTGCCGGAAAACGTCATCGCCGGCACCGCCGCGAAGTACGCCGAGGCGCTCGACAAGCTGGCCGGCATCCGACTGGACTAAGTAGGGGAACGCCATGCGCGACGCAGCCACCTGGTTCGACAACTACAGCCGCGACCACCAGAACCCGACCAACCAGCTGATCCACTGGATCTGCGTGCCGGCGATCACCTGGACCGTCGTCGCCCTGGTCTGGCTGATTCCGGTGCCCGGCTGGCTCGGCCGTCCGGGGCTTTGGGCCGTGCTGGCGATGTTCCTGGCCTTCTGCTTCTACTACTACCGGCTCTCGCGCAAGATCGGCCTGGCCATGGCGGGCGCGTTCGTCGTGCTGGCCCTGGTCACCGACACCATCTACAACGCCATCGGCTCCACCGGCCTGGTGCGGCTGGCCATCGGCGTCTTCGTGGTGGCCTGGATCGGCCAGTTCATCGGCCACAAGATCGAAGGCCGCCGCCCCTCCTTCTTCACCGATATCCAGTACCTGCTGATCGGCCCCGCCTGGCTGATGAGCAAGGCCCTCGGCCGCTTCGGCGCGTCGTACTGACGGACACCCCGTGACCCAACCGCTCCTGACCTTTCTCTCCGCCGCCATCTGGTGGGTGATCTACTCCAGCGCCGTCGCCGTCGTTCCCGCCCTGATCGTATGGCTCACCCTGCGCTGGCTGGAGAAGACGCCGGTGGTTTTCAACCGGGCCTATCTGGCGAGCCTGGTCTGGTCGCTCGCCGCCGTGTTGATGGGGGGCCTGGCGATCGCCGCGCAGCACGGCCAGGCGCCCGGGCAGTCGATCTTCGTGCTGCCGTGGATGCGGGCCTCCCTGGTGGCCGACATGCTGCTCGGCGCCTGGCTGATCTGGTGGCTGGTGCCGCGGATCGACGCCCGCCGTGTAAAGCCGACCAGCGCGTGCATGGCGGTGGCCCTGGTGATGGTGGTGGCGATGGTCGTCGGCACGGCCATTCGTCGATAGAAACCCCCTATGGGTTTCATTCAAACGATCACTTGGACTCATGGTTTCGCGCCCCCATAATGAGATGCATTCCCATTGGAGAGTCCGGCCATGGCCAGAAAGATCAAATACGCCGCGACGCACTTCAGCATCGCGTTTTCCATGAGTTACGCCGTGAACCAGAACGTGGCGCTCAGCACGATCGTCGGCATCGCCGAGCCGATCGCCTTCGCCATGGGCCGCGGCGCGTCGCGCGAGGCCCGGCGCGGCCTTCCCCTAGCGCGCGCCGCCTGATCCACCGCCTGTGCGGGCGTTGGCGTCGGTGACGGCGCGAGTGAATCCTTCGAACGGGACGTCGGTGATGCCGACCAGCCCGATATGCGCGTTTTCCCCGTCGAGAATACGGCCGGTGACCGGCTGGTCCACGTACTGGAACCAGTGCGTTCCGACGATGACCCCCGAGGCCACCGCGGCATCCACGAAACGCGCATAGGCCTTGCCGCGTTCCTCCTCGCTGGCGACCGCGGCGACGCCGTTGCCGAAGGGACCGCGATCGGCCGAACCGAAATGGAACTCCGTGATCAGCACGGGCTTGTCCATCTTGCGGAAGGCGGCCACGTCGAAACCGTGTTCGGGCAGATCCGTATACGTATTGATGCTGGTGACGTCGGCATAGGCCGCACTGGCTTCTTCCACCTCGGGCGTTCGGACGGCCAGACGGCCACCGAGAAACAGGTGATGCGGGTCGGCTTTCTTCAGCGTCTGCGCGACGGTGCGGAAGTATTGGTTCGCATAGAGTTTCAGGAACGCGATGTAGTCCGCGGCGATCGCCGGGTGCGCTTCGTTGGGATCGGGCGCTTTGAAGGCTTTGGCGGCCACCTGCTCCCAATTCGTCGCTGGCACGCCCCACGCTTTCGCGAACGTGGGGGCGTCGCCGTGGGTCTTCTTCAGGTAGTCGAGGAAGGCCTGCTTGGCGGGACTTTCCGGACCTTGCGCGAGGGTGCCCGTGGCGAGCGCCCAGCGGCCTTGCGGCCCCTGTCCCGCCCACGACAGTTCGTTGTCGGCGAAATAGCCCAGCAGCCAGGGGTCGTCGCGGATGCCCTTGGTCGCGTTGGCGACGGCGGCCTCGGTAGCCTTGGCGAAACGTGGGTCGAAAGGATCCGGCATGCGGCCCCAATAATCGAACCCGGTGCCGACGGTATTGAAGTCGCCACGGATCAGGATGGGCACGGTATAGGCGATGCGGTGGTCGCCCGCGAAGGCGGGATCGCTCCAGTTGCCCAGCGTGTTGAACCGCCAGGCCTTGAGCCGATCGACCGTGCGCTTGCGCCACGCGGATTCGTCCTTGTCGCCGCCGAGCGACCGCGCCACGTTATTCGCATAGACGTCCCACCAACGGCCGTGATTCATGCCGTTGTCGCGCTGCGAGCCCTGGTCGCTGCGGCTGTCGCCGCTGCCACCGAACGGTCCGTTGGCGGCTTCCGGTGCGGCGAACATGTACTCGCGGCCTTGCACGTAAGTGCGTCCGTCGGTGAGGTTCACGGCGTTGACACCGAGCGAGAAGAAAGCGTGACCTTCGGGCGTCACCAGCCACCAGCGGCCGCCTTGCTTCTGTGCATGGAACCAGCCTGTGGCTTGCATCGCGGGCAGGTCGGTGCGGCCGCCGTACCGGTCGAGGCCTTTCGAGTCGGTGACTTTCGGGGCGGCGTTGGTACGTGCTTTCAGGTCCGCGTCGCTGGCGATCTTTTCAGGCCAGGTGGCGCGCGTGTACTGGCCGTAGCGGTCGACGATCGCGGTATAGGCGTGGCGCAGGTCGTCACCGCCGGCGACGTCGTCGAGCTTGCCGAACAGCAGGGTCTGCGGCGCGCCGGGCTGCGGTATCGAGAGCGTGACCGAGGTGATGGCACGCGCGTCGATCGCGCCGTCGACCGACGTGGCGACGATGCTGTCCTCGAATGGCATCGGTGGACCCACTTGCATGCCGAACGCACGAGGCGAGGTGGCCTGCAACGGTAGCGACAGCGTCTGCGGCGGACCCGGGGGAACGCCCACCGTCGCCGTGAGGTGCTTCGAGGACGAGGCGACGTCGATCATGAGCGTCACCGGCCACGGCATGCCGTTCTGCACGCGCAGACGCAGGGTGCCATCGGCGGGCCACGACCAGGCGCCCTTCGCGGGAGTGAGCACGAGCGACGGCTTCGCCGCCGGCTTGAACGTCACCGCTACCAGCTCCTCCCCTTCAGCGCTCTTGCGCACCGTCGGGTCGAGCGCGGCGTCCTGCGCCACGATGCGCACCTCACCGGTCGGATGGACGAGATCGACGGCCGTCGCGGCGGCGACGCCCGCCGTGAGAACCGACGAGGTAATCAGCACGAAAAGGATGATTGGGCGCATCGCCCCAATCTGCCACGCCAGACGTGAACATGTCCCGATCTACTTACACGTCGGCACTCCAAGCCGCCCCCCGCTCGGTGGGAGCCGATCCTATCGGCGATAGCCAGGCCGCCGCACCACCCATCGCGGACAGGGTCCGCTCCCACCAGAGCGGGTTTCGTTCAAGCCCCCGCCCGGCGACGCCACAGGTAATACACCGGCACGCCGATGGCGATGATCACCAGGCTCATCCCCGCGTCCGCGGGCGCCGTCACCGCCGTGGCGGCGATCACGCAAAGCACCGTGGTGGTGAATACCAGCGGCAGCCACGGATACCCCGGCACCAGATAAGGCGACGGCTCCGACAGCAATTTCTTGCGATACCAGAAGATCGTCGCGATGCCGAACGCATGCGACAGCCACTCGCCCACGGTCGTGTAGTTGAGCAAGGCGTTGAAGCTGCCTGAAAGGATCAGCACGATCGCCCACGCGCCGAGCGCCACCAGCGCGAATTGCGGCGCACCGGTGCGTGCATCGATGCGGGCGATGGGACGGAAGAACATGCCGTCTGCGCTCATCACCTGCAGCACGCGCGCGCCACCCGCGACGGCGATGCTGCAATAGCCGAAGGTGGAACAGGCGATGCCGACGGCGATGATCGTGGCGCCGGATTCCCCGAACACGCGGCGCATCAGGTCCGCGGCGGGCGCGGTGCTCGCGGCGAGACCGTCATGGCCCAGGCCCGCCATGTAGGCGATATTCACCAACACATAGCAGACCACCACGCTGGCCATGCCCAGCCCCAACGCGCGGGGCAACGTCCGTTGCGGATCGCGTACTTCGCCGGCCAGGTCGTTGAGGTAATGGAAGCCGCCATACGCGAACAGCGCCGGCAATAAGGCGCCGATCACCGTGCCTGGTGGCACGTCGTGCGTGGGATCGGCGGCGAAGGCCAGGCCGAGATGACCACGGGCGAGGAACAGGCCGACCACGATCAGCAGCGCGACGGCGGCGAGCTTCAGCACAGTGAAGGTGTTCTGCACCCAGGCGCCAGCGCGGATGCCGAACAGATTTACCGCCACGATGAAGGCGATCGCGCCCACCGCCAGCGGCTTCACCCACTCATGCGGAAGCCCCATGGCGCGGCATGCGTAGTCGGCAAAGGTCGTGGCGACGGCCGCGACGCTGCCCGGGTAGTTGATCAACGCCATCGTCCAGCCGAACAGGAAGGCCGGCAATTGGCCGAATGCTTCCCGCAGGTAGACGTAAGTGCCTCCGGCTTGCGGCCGTCGCGCACCGAGTTCCGCGTAGCACAGCACCCCGGCGAGGGTGAGCAGGCCACCCAGCGTCCAGAGCACGATGACCTCGGTGCCGGAACTGGTGAGCTGGGCGACGGTGGCCGGCGTGCGGAAGATGCCCGCGCCGATGACACCGCCAATGACGATCATCGCGGCATCCCAGATGCCGAGGCGACGGAGGTAATGGGCTGGCTGAGGGGCTGGCATCCGCCGACGATGCCATAACCGGCGATGCAGGGCGATATGGCCGTGGCCACGGTGGCCTGCGGCGCGGTTTTTGGCGTACTGCCTTTGGTGGACCGGCTTTGGTGGACTGGCTTTGGTGGACTGGCTTTGGTGGGAGCCGACCCTGTCGGCGATTCCAGGTTGCCGCAAGCCCCAATCGCCGACAGGGTCGGCTCCCACCAGAGCAGGCTCTCACCGAGCCATGGCTATAGCCAGACCGCGTTCCAGTACGGGTAGTCGCCGACGCATTGCGCCAGGCCGGCGCGAACGGGATTCGCGACGAGGTAACGCGCCGCCGCCCTGACGTCGTCGTCCCTTCGCAGCCCCGTATCGTGAAAGGTCTTTTGCCAGACCGGATACTGGCGATGGCGGTGTTTCTTCATCGCCTTGGTGGCCAGCGACTTGAACCGGCCCACCACCTTCGAAAGATCGCCGTCATGCAACTCGACGAGGCCATGCCAATGGTCGGGCATCACGACCCAGGCGAGGCATTCAGCCCCTGCCCATGTCGCCGGTGAATGGGCGATGCGGGAAACCGCACGCGCGTAGCCGTGGTCGCGGAATAACGGAGCGCGATTCCACGTCGTGGTCGTAACGAAGTAGATGCGGCCGGGTTCCGATACCCGGCCGTGGCGAAGATCGCGGGAATGGGGTCGAGAAAGCATCCACCGACCATGCCCGGCCGCGACGGCCCGCGATGCCGTATGGCACCGCGGGCGTCGGTAGGTTATTTCTTCTTCGGGATGTACAGGTCGGTGATCGTGCCTTCGTACACCTCGGCCGCCATGCCGACGGATTCGCCGAGCGTGGGATGCGGGTGAACCGTGCGGCCGATATCGCCGGCTTCGGCGCCCATCTCGATCGCGAGGGCGAGCTCGGAGATGAGGTCGCCCGCGTGCGGACCGACGATGCCGGCGCCGACGATGCGGTGGGTTTCCTCGTCGAACAGGAGCTTGGTGAAGCCTTCGGTGCGGTCGATGCCGATGGCGCGGCCGGACGCCGCCCAGGGGAATTTGCCCACGCCGATCTTCAGGCCCTTTTCCTTCGCCTCGCGTTCGGTCACGCCGACCCAGGCGATTTCCGGATCGGTGTAGGCCACCGACGGAATCACGCGTGCGTCGAAGAAGCTCTTCTGGCCGGCGGCCGCTTCCGCGGCGACCTTGGCCTCGTGCGTGGCCTTGTGCGCCAGCATCGGCTGGCCCACGAGGTCGCCGATGGCGAAGATGTGCTTCACGTTCGTGCGCATCTGGCGGTCGACGGGGATGAAGCCACGCTCGCTGACTTCCACGCCGGCCTTGTCCGCGCCGATCTTGTTGCCGTTCGGCGAGCGGCCCACGGACACCAACACGCGATCGTAGACGGTGGTCTCGGGAATGCTCTCGCCGTCGAACGTGACTTCGATGCCCTTTTTCGTTGCCTTCGCCTCGACGACCTTGGTCTTGAGGTGGATGCCCTTGTAGCGCTTGGCGATGCGGCCCTGCAACGGCTTCACCAGGTCGAGGTCGGCACCCGGCATGAGCTGGTCGGCCAGTTCCACCACGGTGACTTCCGAGCCAAGGCCCGCGTACACCGTGGCCATTTCCAGGCCGATGATGCCGCCGCCCACGACGAGCAGCTTCTTCGGCACGTCGCGCAGTTCGAGCGCGCCGGTGGAGTCGATGACGCGTTCGTCGTCCCATGGAAACGAGGGCAGCTTCACCGACTGCGAACCGGCGGCGATGATGGCGTTCTGGAAGCGGATGAGCTTCGTGCCTTCGGCCGTCTGGACTTCCATTTCGTTCGGCGAGATGAACATGCCCACGCCGGTGACGGTACGCACCTTGCGCGCCTTCGCCATCTGGGCGAGGCCGCCGGTGAGCTTGCCGACCACCTTTTCCTTGAACGAGCGCAGCTTGTCCAGATCGATCGTCGGCTTGCCGAACGTGATGCCGTGCGCTTCGATCGAGGCGGCCTCGTCGATCACGGCGGCCGCGTGCAGCAGCGCCTTCGACGGGATGCAGCCCACGTTGAGGCAAACGCCGCCCAGCGATTCGTAGCGTTCGACCAGTACGGTATCGAGACCGATGTCGGCGCCACGGAACGCCGCGGTATAGCCGCCCGGGCCCGAGCCGAGGACGACCAGCTGGCACTCGATGTCCGCCTTGCGTCCGGAGTCGCCCGCCGCTTTCACGCTGGCGGTGGGCACGGGGGCCGGCGCCGCGACGGCCTGCTTCGGCGGGGCCGGAGCGGGCGACGGCACGGCGGGCGCGGGAGCGTCCTTCGTCACGGCCTGGCCGACGACCTTGTCGGCCTCCGGCTTGCCGGCGTCACCCGCGGCCTCGATCAGGGCGATGACACTGCCGTCGTTCACCTCGTCGCCGACCTTGACCTTCAGTTCGACAATGGTGCCCGCCTGCGTGGCCGGCACGTCCATCGTGGCCTTGTCGGATTCGAGGGTGATGAGGCTCTGGTCTTTCTCGACGGCGTCGCCGACCTTGACCAGGATCTCGATGACCGGCACGTCGTGCGAGCCGCCGAGGTCGGGAACCTTCAGTTCGATAGTGTTAGCCATGGTGCACCCCCGTCAGAGCAACAGCCGGCGGATGTCGCCGAGCTGGTTGGCGAGGTAGACCGCGAAGCGCGCGGCGAGCGCACCGTCGATCACGCGGTGGTCGTACGACAGCGACAGCGGCAGCATCAGGCGCGGCGCGAATTCCTTGCCGTTCCAGACCGGCTTCATCTGCGCCTTCGACACGCCGAGGATCGCCACCTCCGGCGCGTTGATGATCGGCGTGAACGCCGTGCCACCGATGCCGCCGAGCGAGGAAATGGAGAAGCAACCGCCGGACATATCGTTCGCGGTGAGCTTCTTGTCCCGCGCCTTCTTCGATATCTCGCCCAGTTCCGCGGCGAGTTCGAGCAGGCCCTTCTTGTCGGCGTCGCGGATGACCGGCACGACGAGGCCGTCGGGCGTGTCCACGGCGATGCCGATGTGGAAATACTTCTTCAGCGTGAGCTTTTCGCCGGAGGCGTCGAGCGAAGCGTTGAAGGTGGGGAATTTCTTCAGCGCCGCGACCACCGCCTTGATCTGGAACACCAGCGGGGTGATCTTCAGATCCTTGTTCTCTTCGCCCAGCTTCTTGCGGAAGGCTTCCAGCTCGGTGATGTCGGCGTCTTCGTACTGCGTGACGTGCGGGATCATCGCCCAGTTGCGGGCGAGGTTCGCGCCGGAGATCTTCTGGATGCGCGACAGCGGCTTCTCGTCCACTTCGCCGAACTTCGAGAAATCGACCTTCGGCCACGGCAGCAGGTTGAGCCCGCCACCCGCGGCGACGGTGCCGCCCGTGGCCGCGGGTGCGCCGGCGGTCATCACCTGCTTCACGTAGGCGGACACGTCTTCACGCTGGATGCGCCCACCGCGGCCGCTGCCCTTCACCTGGGCGACGTCGACACCGAGTTCGCGCGCGAAAGCGCGCACGGCGGGGCTCGCATAGGGCACGGCGTCGGGCATGACCACCGACGCGTCGAACGACACCGGCGGCGTGCGCGGCGCACCACCCACCGGCACGTCGGCCGACGGCGCGGGCGCGGCGGCGGCTTCGCGTCGAGGTGCTTCGGCGGGGGCTTCGGAGACACCCGGCTTCTCGCTGGACGGAGCGGGCTGCTCGTCGGCGGCAGCGGCTTCGCCGCCCTCGCCTTCGAGGATGGCGATGACGTGGCCGTCGTTGACCTCGTCGCCGACCTTGACCTTGAGTTCCTTGATCACGCCGGCCGAGGGCGCGGGAATGTCCATCGTGGCCTTGTCGGATTCGAGCGTCATGAGGCTCTGGTCTTTTTCGACGCGATCACCCGCCTTGACCATGATCTCGATGATCGGCACCGGCTTGCCGCCGATGTCGGGAACCTTCACCTCGACCGGGCCGGAGGACTTCGACGCCGACGGCGCCTTGGCCGCGATGGGCGCGGGCGCCGGAGCGGCCGCCTTCGGGGCCTCGGCCTTCGGTGCTTCTGCCTTGGGCGCCTCGGCTTTCGGCTGCGCGGCCGGGGCGTCGCCCTCGGCTTCCACCAGGGCGATGACGTGGCCTTCGTCGACTTCGTCGCCGACCTTGACCTTGAGTTCCTTGATCACGCCGGCGAACGGCGCCGGGACTTCCATCGTGGCCTTGTCGGACTCGAGCGTCACCAGGCTCTGGTCTTTCTCGACGCGATCGCCGACCTTGACCATGATTTCGATGACGGGGACCGCGCTACCACCGATATCGGGGACGCGGGCTTCTTTGACGTCGGCCATGGAACCTCCTAAAAACAGGCGCTTGCGGGCGGACGAACCCGCTGGCGGGGGAATGACGGGCGCCGTGCTGCGGCGCAACCGGTCGATTGTAATCCCTAGGACCCGCCGGATGACCCGTTTTCGCTCGATTCAAACGGTCGTTCGGGACGATTTCTGCTTTGCGAGGCGGTTCTGATTGGCCGGCCGCGCTCCGGTGGGAGCAACTGTCTTTTTGCTTTGGCTCCTCAAGGTGCGGAAGATCGCCAGCCGACCTGATCACGGACCATGGCGTTGATGGCGGTGATGAAGCTGCGCATGCAGGCGACGAGGGCGACCTTGGCCAGCTTTCCGCGCGCCCGTAGGGCGCGATACCGTGCGCCGAGGGCGCTGCCCTTGACGCGGATGGCGGACCAGGTAGCCATGTAGAGCGCACGTCGGACGACCCATCGGCCGGCGCGGACGCGTCGAGGCCCGTCGCGCCGGCCGCTTTGGTCGACGTACGGCGCGACACCGACCAGCGCCGCGATCTGTTGTCGCGACAGTCGCCCCAGCTCGGGCAGGTAGGCCAGCAACGTCGCTTCCGTCACCGGTCCCACGCCGGGCACCTCGCGCAACCGTGACGCGGGCGCCGCCGCCGTCGTGGCCGTGGCGATGCGCTTGTCCAGGTCGGCGATCTGGACCTTGGCCGCCTCGATCATGGCCTGCAGGGCATGCCGTGCCGCGGCCAGCCGGGTCTGCGCCAGGCGGCGGCGGTTGTCATCGCGCTGTCCGACCAGTTGCAGACGGCAACGCAGCAACTCGGCCAGTTCCGCTCGCCCGGGCGAGGGCGCTTGATACGGTTGGGGCGTCACATGGGCGGCCATGCGGGCCAGGACCTGCGCGTCCAGGGCATCGCTCTTGGCGAAGTGGCCCAGGGCCCGTGCGTAGGCGGTGGCCCGGTGCGAGGCCAGGCGCGTGACGCAATAACCGGCCTGGGCCAAGGCGTCGAGAATGCCTCGTTCGTAACCGCCCGTGGCCTCGATGGCGATGTGCTGGACCGCCTGTGGCGCCAGCGCATCAAGCAACGCGCGGTGCCCTTGGGGCGAGTTGGCGAAGCGCCCGCCGGGGCCGCGGGGATGGCAGGCCACGTCCAGCGTGGCTTTGCCCACGTCGATACCTACAAAGATGCTCATGGCTTCACTCCGGAGTACGATCGGCAGTGAGAGCACCTCCACCATGCCCCGGCTTGTGAATTCGAGGTACGACTCGAGCAACTGTTCGGGCTGTAGTGGAGGGAGTGCGGCAGCCCTAGCTCCCACACGTGCTCGCAGCACTGCCGTCCATCGGCTTGCCGCACTCCGCTCTCACCTCCAAGCCTAGCCCTTCGGAAAGACACAAGCCGACCCTGTCGGCGATGGGTGCTCGCCGTAACCTGGCCCGCTGCCGCGGGATCGCCGACAAGGTCGGCTCCCACCAGGTCTATTCCTGCCCCATCTACTCGATGCTGTGGTGGGAAGGCTGTGGTGGGAAGCCGCTTCAGCGGCGATGGGTGCTCGCCGTGACCTGGCCCGCTGCCGCGGGATCGCCGACAGGGTCGGCTCCCACCCTTTATCTTGTTGGCTGTAGCGGGTTGCGCTCACCCTCGGACGGCGGAGGCCCGACGAACCGGATCTCACTCTGTGGATAGGGAATGGTGATGCCTGCCTGGTCGAACTCCTCCTTCACCCTGCGCAGAAGCGTCGTCTGCGCTTCCCACATGTCGGCGGTGGCGGTCCAACCACGAATGATCAGGTTCACGCTGGAATCGCCCAAGGCTTCGGTCCACACGCCGGGCGCCGGGTCCTTGAGGATGCGGGGGTCCGCGGCGAAGAGATCCTGCACCACCTGCATGGCCCTGCCGATGTCGTCGCCGTAGCCGATGCCCACTTTCAACTCGAAGCGGCGCGTGCCGCGGACGTTGTAGTTGATGATCGCGTCGCCACCCACCTTTGCATTGGGCACCACCGCCTGACGGTTGTCCGGCGTGACCAGGTAGGTATGCATGAGGTTCACGCTTTCCACCGTGCCGTCGATGCCGCCCACGCTGACGAAATCGCCCACGCGGAAAGGACGGAACAGGATCAGCAGCACGCCCCAGGCGATGTTCGACAGCGAGCTGTTGAGCGCGAGACCGATGGCGAGGCCGGCGGCACCCAGCGCGGCGATGAACGAGGTGGTCGGCACGCCGACCGTGCCGAGCACGTTGATGAAGAGCAGCGCCAGCAGCACGCCGTAGATGAGGTTGCGCAGGAACAAGGCGAGTGTCAGGTCGACACGCGCGCGTTCGAGGGCGCGGCGTCCGAAGTTGGCGATGCGAGCGGCGAGCCAGAAGCCCGCGACCAGGAGCAGCAACGCCAGCCCGATGCGGATGGCGTAAGCGACGATGAGTACGCTCATGGCGTGCTCGACGCCGAGTCGATCGAGGAGATCCGTCATTTCCCTGCCCTTATGCGATGAAAAAGCGCATCGAGGCTATCAGGAAAAGGATGAATGCGAACTCTGGTGGGAAGGCTGTGGTGGGAAGGCTGTGGTGGAAGCCGCTTCAGCGGCGATGGGTGCTTGCCGCAGACTGGCCCGTTGCCGCGGGATCGCCGACAAGGTCGGCTCCCACCAGGTCTATTCCTGCCCCATCTACTCGAAGGCTGTGGTGGGAAGGCTGTGGTGGGAAGCCGCTTCAGCGGCGATGGGTGCTTGCCGCAGACTGGCCCGCTGCCGCGGGATCGCCGACAAGGTCGGCTCCCACCAGGTCTATTCCTGCCCCATCTACTCGATGCTGTGGTGGAAGGCTGTGGTGGAAGGCTGTGGTGGAGGCGGTGGTGGGAAGCCGCTTCAGCGGCGATGGGTGCTTGCCGCAGCCTGGCCCGCTGCCGCGGGATCGCCGACAGGGTCGGCTCCCACCAAAAAAAGAGAGGGTGGGGCTTCCCATAAAAAAGGCGCCTTGCGGCGCCTTCTTGTTACGGGGTGCTGTCTGCCGGGGATTTTGCCGGGACCTGCGCCGTTTGCGGGGCGTCGATCTTGCGGCCGCCGTACGGAAGCACTTCCGCGGCGATCTTCGGATCGGCCTTGATCATCGCGACCTCGTCGCCGACGATGTGGGCGGCTTCGTCCAGCGGCGTGTCCTTGGCCTTCTTCGCTTCGGCTTCCTGCTTGATCTCGGACTTGATGCTGCGCTCGTTGGCGTTGAGGCCGTCGTCGGCGGTGTTGCCGTCGTCACCCAGTTCAGCCGGGCTGCCATCGCCGCCGAAGATCGCCTTGCGGCGGTTGCGGAAGTCGGTCTGGATGGCGTCGTACTGCTTGCGCTCGGCCTGGCGCGCCGCGAAGTTCAGCGAGATGTCGGTCTTGTCGCGCAGCTTCTGGTACTGCGCCAGCTCGTCGAGCATCAGCTTCCACGCGGGCGAGGTAGCCACGCGCGCCTGGTGCTTCTGGTTGAGCGGACCAATGATCGGCTTGAGATCGGCCACCGGCTTGTAGTCGGCGGGATCGATGTGACGCCACGGCAGCGCGTTGTCGTAGGTGGATTCGCCGAATTCCTTGGCGTCGCCGTTCTGCGGGAACTGCACGTCGGGCGTGACACCGCGCAACTGCGTGCTGTCGCCGTTGATGCGGATGAACTCGGCGATGGTCATCTTGAGTTCGCCGTACTTGGCGTCCTCGCCGGTGGTGGC
The DNA here is from genome assembly GCF_050434905.1 of Luteibacter sp. W1I16. Taxonomy (NCBI): domain Bacteria; kingdom Pseudomonadati; phylum Pseudomonadota; class Gammaproteobacteria; order Lysobacterales; family Rhodanobacteraceae; genus Luteibacter; species Luteibacter sp. W1I16. The sequence goes on along the minus strand of NZ_JBNDJJ010000001.1, from coordinate 2,895,467 downwards.
CTTGCCGAAGCGGTCGAGGTCGACCAGGTTCTGCACGGTGCCCTTGCCGAAGGTGGGCTCGCCGATGATGATGCCGCGGCCGTAATCCTGGATGGCGGCGGCGAAGATCTCCGACGCCGAGGCCGAACCGCGATTGACCAGCACGGCCATCGGGCCGTCCCACGCCATGCCCGGCGCGTCGTCGCCCTGGGCGTCGACCTGGCCGCGCGCGTCGCGCACCTGCACCACCGGGCCGGTGTCGATGAACAGGCCGGTGAGTTCGGTGGCTTCGTTGAGCGAACCGCCGCCATTGTTGCGCAGGTCCATGATCACGCCTTCCACCTTCTGCGCCTTCAGCTCGGTGAGCAGCTTGGAGACGTCGCGGGTGGCGCTCTTGAAATTGGTGTCGCCGTTACGGCGCGCGCCGAAGTCCTGGTAGAACGTGGGCAGTTCGATCACGCCGATCTTGCGCGTGACATCGCCGTCCTTCACGTCGATGACCTTCGACTTGGCGGCCTGCTCTTCCATCGTGACCTTCTTGCGCACGAGGGTGACGACCTCGTGCTTACCGTCCACGCCGGCGTCGGACGGAAGGATCTCGATGCGGACGGTGGTGTCCTTCTTGCCGCGGATGAGCTTGACGACGTCGTCCTGGCGCCAGCCGACGACGTCGACCATCGGACCGGTCTCGCCCTGGCCGATGGCGACGATGCGATCGCCCGGCTTCATCTTGCCGGACTTGATCGCAGGGCCGCCCGGGACGAGTTCGCGGATGGTGGTGTAGTCGTCGCGCGCCTGCAGCACCGCGCCGATGCCTTCCAGCGACAGGCGCATGGCGATGTCGAAGGCGTCGGCGGCGCGGGGGCCGAGGTAATCGGTGTGCGGATCGGTGGAGTTCGCGTACGCGGTCATGAAGGCCTGCGTCGCGTCCTCGTCGTCGAGCTGGCGCACGCGCGAGATGTACGTGGCGTAGCGCTTGTCGAGCGTCTTGCGGATGTCGTCGTCGTTCTTGCCGGCCAGCTTCAGGCGCAGCCAGTCGTTCATCGTGCGCTTGCGCCACACGTCGTCGAGCTCGGCCTGGTTCTTCGGCGCGGCGGCCTTCTTGCGATCGAAGTTGAAGCTCTCGTTGCCGCTGAAGTCGAAGCCCTGCTTGAGCAGGCTGCGCGCGTAGTTCATGCGGTCGACGGCGCGCGTGATGTACAGGTTGAACACCGAGAACGGACCGGAGAGATCCTGGTTCCAGATGGCGTCGTCGAACTGTGTCTTCAGCGGGTCGAACTTCGCCAGGTCTTCCTGCGTGAAGAAGACCTTCTCACTATCGAGCGACTCGATGTAGGCCTTGTAGATCTTGGCCGACATGGCATCGTCGAGCGGTTGGGCCTGGTAGTGGAAACGGGTGAGGAAGCGCGCGGAGAGCTGCGACGCCTGCGCCTCGGCCTGGGTCGGCTTCAGCGGGAGGCTGGACTCCTTGCGCTGCGGCTCGGGCGAGGTCGCCGCTTCCGAGGCGTCCTTGGGTTGCGGCGCCGACTTGCCCGCCGGCGCGGTCGTGCCGGGCTGCTGCTGCGGCGCGGCGGCCTGTGCCTGGACGCCCGCGGCCGACAAGGCCAGCAGGAGAGCGATCGCGGGGCGAAGAGTCATGTAATCGGAGCCTCGGAATGCGTTGGGGCGTTTATTCGACGACGCCGGCGGCGTGAGCCATCAGGTCGGCATGGTAGGAGGATCGCACCAACGGGCCGGAAGCGACATGGGAGAAGCCCATTTCCTCGCCAGCGACGCGCAGCGCCTCGAATTCGTCCGGCGTCCAGTAACGGACCACCGGGTGGTGATGCGCCGTCGGCTGCAGGTACTGGCCGATGGTGATCATGTCGACGTCATGGGCGCGTAGATCCCGCATGGTCTCGAGCACCTGCTCGAGCGTCTCGCCCAGGCCCAGCATGATGCCGGACTTGGTCGGCACCGTCGGGTGCTGCGCCTTGAAGTTCTTCAGCAGGTCGAGCGACCACTGGTAATCGGCGCCCGGACGAACCTCGCGGTAGAGGTGCGGGACCGTTTCCAGGTTGTGGTTGAAGACGTCCGGCGGGAAGTCCTTGAGGACGTCCAGCGCGCGCTCCATGCGGCCCTTGCCGCGGAAATCCGGGGTCAGTATCTCGATACGGATATCCGGGCTCGCATGGCGCACCGCGCGGATGCAGGCCGCGAAGTGGGCGGCACCGCCGTCGCGCAGGTCGTCGCGATCCACCGAGGTGATCACCACGTACTTCAGGCGCATGTCGCGGATGGTCTCGGCCAGGCGCGCCGGCTCGAGCGGATCGGGCGCCAGCGGACGGCCGTGGGCCACGTCGCAGAACGAGCAACGGCGGGTGCAGACCTCGCCGAGGATCATGAAGGTGGCGGTGCCCTTGGAGAAACATTCGTGGATGTTCGGGCAGCTCGCTTCCTCGCATACCGTGACCAGCGAGTTCTCGCGCAGGCGAGCCTTCAGCTGTTGCACGGCGTTGCCCTGGGGCAGGCGCACCCGGATCCAGCTCGGCTTGCGCAGCACGGGCTGGTCGGCGTCGAAGCTCGCGCGGTTGAGCGCGATCTTGTCGTTGCCGAGCATCTTCTCGCCGGGTTTGTCGACGACGGCGATGGGGATGCTGCGGGAGGGGGAAAGGGAGGATTGGCTCATAGGGCTACTGCCTCAGACCGCAAGGCGGGCGGGGAGTTCGGGGAGGATGGGCGCGGCGTCGACGGCGTGGAAACCGAACTGCTTGCAGAATTCCTGTACCAGGACGTCTTCCACGTCCGCCAACCGCGACGGACCGCCCAAGTCTAGCACCTGGGTGACTTCCAAACCCTTGTACCCGCAGGGATTGATCCGGTGGTACGGCTCCAGGTCCATGTCCACGTTGAAGGCCAGCCCGTGGAAGCTGCAGCCACGGCGGATGCGCAGGCCCAGCGCGGCCACCTTGGCTCCCGCGACGTAGACGCCGGGGGCACCCTCGACGCGCTCGGCGCCGATGTTCCATTCGCCGAGGGTGTCGATGATGGCCTGCTCGATGCGGTTGACCAGCTCACGCACCCCCACGCCCACGCGGCGCAGGTCGATCATGGGGTAGGCCACGATCTGGCCTGGGCCGTGATAGGTGACCTGGCCGCCGCGATCGACGCGGACCACGGGGATGTCGCCCGCCGCCAGCACGTGCTCCGGCAGACCCGCCTGGCCCAGCGTGAACACCGGGTCGTGCTCCAGCAGCCACAGCTCGTCGACGGTGTCGTCGGTGCGGTTGTCGGTGAAGGCGCTCATGGCCTTCCAGGTGGACTCGTAGGGCACGCGCCCCAGCCGGCGGACGTTGAGCGGGAGGGTCATGGGAGCGGAGGTCGGAGGGGATTCGGGGGAGTTGTGGGCGGGGGCCTGGGGTTACAAGAGTAAACCTGCGGCGCCATCGCCGGCATAGCCGGTTCCCACAAGGCTAGAGGGGGACCTGCCGGGCTTCGCCCGGATCGCCGACAGGGTCGGCTCCCACCAGGGTGATGGCCGGCACCTTGCGCCAGCCTGGTGGGAGCCGGTTATACCGGCGATCCCGCGGCAGCGGGCCAGCCCGCCGCCAGCCAGTTCTTGCCCGGTGGGAGCCGACCCTGTCGGCGATAGACCCCGCGACGATCTACATCGTGAAGCGAATATCCCGGTCCGCCCGCAACGTGCTGTGGGCTTCAAGGTACTTCTCGCGTGACGGCGCGACGAAACTCACCGTCACCGACTGATAGTTGCCCGCCGGCGTCAGCTTCGTGGAAAGCGTCTCGTGGAGCACTTCCAGCCCGATGCCGTGCAGCAACGCCGGCACGTGCTTGTCGAGGCCCGCGTTGGCGTTGCCGATCGCGGTGATTTCGAATTCGCCGGGAAACTGGAAACCCTTCCCTTCCTTCTGCGCATCGCTGAAGTCGATTTCACGCATCGTCTCGCCCTCTTACTTCTTGTCGCCGTCGCTGTGGAACCACAGCATGATCGTGTCCCACAGGCGCGAGAAGAAGCCGCCTTCCGGCGCATCCGACAGGGCCACCAACGGCGCGGTAAGCACCGGCTGGCCGTCGAGCGTGACGCGCAGCGTGCCTACCTGCTGGCCCTTCTTGAACGGGGCGATCAGGGTGGCCGGGATATCGAGGTTGGCCTTGAGCTTGTCGTAGTCGCCGCGCTTGACCGAGACGAGCGCGTCTTCGGTAAGACCCAGCGGGACGGTGTTCTCGGCGCCCTTCCACAGCTTCGGCGTGGCCAGCGGCTTGTTGGCTTCGTAGAGCTTGTGCGACTCGTAGAAACGGAAGCCGTAGTTGAGCAGCGCCAGCGCGGCGTCGGCGCGGCCCTTCTCGCTACTGGCGCCCATGACGATGGCGATCATGCGCGCATCGCCCTGCTTCGCCGACGCGGCAAGGCAGTAGCCGGCCGCGGCGGTATGGCCGGTCTTGATGCCGTCGACGGTGTTGTCGCGCCACAGCAGCAGGTTACGGTTGTGCTGCTTGATGCCGTTCCACTCGAACTCCTTCACGGCCGAGATCGCATAGTCCTCGGGGAAGTCGTGGATCAGCGCGCGCGACAGGATCGCGATGTCGCGGGCCGTCGTGTAGTGGTTGGATACCGGATAGCCGGACGCGTTCTGGAAATTCGAATGCGTCATGCCCAGCTGCTTGGCGTACGCGTTCATGAGGTTGGCGAAGGCGGGCTCGGAGCCCGCGGTGTGCTCGGCCAGCGCGATGGCGGCATCGTTGCCCGACTGGATGATCATGCCGTAGAGCAGGTCCTTCAGCGGCACCTGACTGTTGAGCTTGAGGAAGCTGGTGGAGCCATCGGTGCCCGCACCACCGCCACGCCAGGCGTTCTCGCTGATCGTGACCGGATCGGTCATGTGGATCTTGCCATTGCCGACCTCGGCCGAGACCACGTAGTCGGTCATCACTTTCGTGATCGACGCGGGCTCGACCTGGAGGTCCGGGTCCTTCGACGCGATGATCTGCCCGGTGTTGTAGTCCATCAGCACCCAGCTCTTGCCCTCGACATCCGGCGGCGGCGGTACCGGCGCCTCGGGAACCACCGGGCGCGGCACGGACGGACGGGGCGGGGTCTGCTGCGCCACGGTCACGCCGGCGATGAGCGCGGCGGCGGCGAAAGCGAACAGGGAACGGGGCAAGAGCTTCATCGTTTCAACGGTCCAGTTCAAAGCAGGAAAAAGAAGGTCAGTCTACCGCGACCTGCGGCCTGGGCAGGCCCATGCCGGCAATCTGGTCGGTGACGCGGTCGGCCGTGTCCACGTCGGCCAGCGGTCCCACGCGCACACGGCGCACGCTGCGGCCGCCGATGTTGGTCTCCACCACACTGACCGGCCCGAGGCCCGCGCGGTTCAATTGGTCGGCCACGCGATTCGCGTTCACGACGTCGGAGAAGGCACCGACCTGGAGATAAATGCTGGGTTTGCCGGCCACCGATGCGGTGGCGGGGGCCTGGGCAGGGACGGAGCCTTGGGTACTGACGGCGACCGGCCTGGCGGCGGAACTCCGGGTACCGACGGGGCTCGGGCCGGCGGCAGCCGGCACGCTTGCCGCCGCGGCCAACGGCGGCAAAGCCTCGCTCGGCGAAACCCCCGTCATGCCGGGCACATGGCCATCCTCGTCGGCCACGACATCCTGGTGGGAGCCAACCCTGTTGGCGATGGGAGCTTGCCGCACGCTGGCATCGCCAACAGGGTTGGCTCCCACCGAGCCGGTTCCTGTCGGGTTGGTTGGCACCGGGTTGGCCCCCATCGGCTTGGTTGGCACCGGGGTGGCTGCCACCGAAGCCGTGACCGCGCGCTGCGGCGACGGAGGCGGTGCGGTGATGGGCGCCGGCTTCGGCGCGGTGTTCACATACGGGGCGCCGCGATCGCTGCCGGGGTCGTTGGGATCGATGGCGCGCACTTCCACAAGTCCCGTGCCCTTGGGCCACACGCCGATCTTCACGGCCGCGGCGAAGGAGAGGTCGATGATGCGGTTTTCATGGAACGGGCCGCGGTCGTTGATGCGCACGATGACGCTCTTGCCGTTCTCGAGGTTGGTGACGCGCGCGTAGCTCGGCAGCGGCAAGGTCTTGTGCGCCGCCGAGAACTGATACATGTCGTATTCCTCGAGGCTCGAGGTCTTGTAGCCGTGGAACTTGTTCCCGTAGAACGACGCGATGCCGCGTTCCACGTAGCCACGCGGGCTCGGCAGCACGTTGTAGGTCTGGCCGAGCACCGAGTACGGCGACTTGTTGCCGTAGAGGGAGCGCGGTTCCACCTTCGGCACCGGCTCCGGAAGCTTGTTCACGTCCGGGATGTCCGTGGGAACGCTGTCCGAGCTGGAGCGATAGCGCGAGCCTTGCGACTTGCGGATGTCGTCGTAGCGGCCGCCGCTGGGGGCGGGCGAGCTGCCGCCGCGCGAGGAAGGCCGCGCGTTACGGGAGCCGCCGCAGGCGGTGAGGAGCATGGCGACCAACAGGATCGCGAGAATGGAGGCGTGGCGCTTGGATGGGGCGAGCACCCTTCGCCGCTGAAGCGGCTCCCACAGGGCGTTCGGCCGCAGGGACTGCTCGGTGGGAGCCGACCCTGTCGGCGATTCAAGGTTATCGCGAGCTGCCATCGCCGACAGGGTCGGCTCCCACCAGAGCTCGCACCGGTGCGGGATCGGCTTCGGCCAAGCCGCGTGGGTCATCGTTCGCCGGGTCCGTGCGTGCGGGCGCGGATCTCGCGCGCCAACTGGTCCACGGCCATGGCGTACATGGGGCTGCGGTTGTACGTGGTGATCACGTAGAAGTTCTGGAACACGAACCAGTATTCGTCACCCGCCGGCCCATCCAGGCGCACCAGTTGCGCGTCGCGGCCGGGGTTGAGGTGTTGCAGCGGCGCGAAGCCGTCGGCAACGAACGATTCCACCGGCGCCACGGGCTTCCAGTCCTTGGGCACGGCCGGCGCCACGGCGCGGGTGTCGGGCTGGGCGCGCGCGGCGACCGGGCCACCCGCTTCCCAACCATGCTGGGCGAAGTAATTGGCGACGCTGGCGAAGATGTCGCCCATCGATCCCTTCATGTCGATGCGGCCGTCGTGGTCGTAATCCACGCCCCAGTCGCGGATCGACGAAGGCATGAACTGCCCCCAGCCCTGCGCGCCGGCATAGGAGCCGGTCAACGTGTCGAGCGGACCGCCCAGGTGGTTCTGTGGCAGTTCGAGCAAGGCCTTCAGCTGCTCGCGGAAGAACGGCGCGCGCTTGGGGTAGTAGAACGCCAGCGTGGTCAGCGCATCCAACACCTTCCACTTGCCGGTGTTGCGGCCGTAGAAGGTCTCCACGCCGACGATCGCGACGATGTATTCGGGCGGCACGCCGTACTTGCGGCCGATGCCGTCGAGCAACTGCCGGTGCTGGCGATAGAAATCCGCCCCGGCCTGGATACGCTGCTCGGTGAGAAAAATCGGACGGTAATCGCGCCAGGGCTTGCCTTCAGCCGGGCGGCTGATCGCGTCGAGAATGGCCTGCTGTTTCTTCGCGCCGTCGAGCAGCGCGTTCAGCGAGGCCTTGCTCTTGCCGGTGTCCCTGGCGACTTCGCGCACCAGTTGTTCCTGCCCCGGATGGGTTTCCGCGAAGGCCACGGAGGCGAACATCAAGGGGAAGGCGATCATCGCGCCGACGAGGCGCGGGAGGTGACGTGCGGGTCGTGCGCGGCGCGCGGCGAGAACTTCATCCATGCGTGGAAGCGTAGCACGCGCCTGTGGCGCATCAGGGGCGATCCTGGGCGAACGTTCAGGCCGCGGAGGCCTAGTCGTGGAGCTTCCGGTTCGCATGGATCGACATGAGCACGCCGAAGCCGGTGAGCAACGAAACCGCCGAGGTGCCGCCGTAGCTCACCAGTGGCATCGGCACGCCCACCACGGGCAGGATGCCCGCCACCATGCCGCCGTTCACCGCCACGTAGACGAAGAAGCTCATGCCGATCGCGCCGGCGAGCAGGCGCGAGTACGTGTCGCGCGCGTTCATCGCGATCCACAGGCAGCGGCCGATGATGAAGGCGTACAGCAGCATGATCGCGATGACACCCACCAGGCCGAACTCCTCGGAGAAGACGGCGAAGATGAAATCGGTCGTGTGCTCGGGCAGGAATTCCAGGCGTGACTGGGTGCCCTGCTGCCAGCCCTTGCCGAACATGCCACCGGAGCCGACCGCGATCTTCGACTGGATGATGTGCCAGCCGTTGCCGAGGGGGTCGGATTCGGGATCGAGCAGCGTGCGCACGCGGTTGCGCTGGTATTCGTGCAGGAACTGCCACGCCACGGGGATCACCGCGCCTACGCCGCCCACCAGCAGGCCGATGCGCCACCACGCCATGCCGGAAAGGAACAGCGCGAACGCGCCCGCGCCCGCCACGAGCAAGGCGGTGCCGAGGTCGGGCTGCTCGGCGATGAGGCCGGCCGGCACCGCGATCAGCAAGCCGACCACGATGATGTCCTTCCAGCTCGGCGGCAACTGCCGGGGATGCAGGTACCAGGCGACCATCATCGGCATGGTCAGCTTGAGCAGTTCGGAGGGCTGGAAGCGCATGAAGCCGAGGTCGAGCCAGCGGTACGCGCCACGGCCTTCGCCGAGCACCGCGACCATCACCAGCAACGCGGTGCTGCCGAGGTAGAGCCATGGCGTCCACGAGCGCAGTACCGGCGGCGGGATGCGCGAGATGACCAGCAGCAACACGGTACCGAGGACGAAGCGCGCGGCCTGCCCGGTGACCAGCGAGAAATTGCCGTTGCCCGCGCTGTAGAGCGTGGCGAGGCCCGCGCAGCCGAGCACGAACAAGGCCAGCAGGAGCGGCAGGTCCAGCCGTGGCCGCGTGAGCAGGCGAAGGCCGAATCGCTTCATGCGCACGGTGAGTTTCTGGAACATGGCTACTGGTCCTCCCCGTCGTCCTGGGGCGGCAGGTCGGTGCTGCCGGCGCCGGCGGGCTGGGCGTCCTGCACGGACGAGGCTTCGGCGGGCGAAGGCTCCGGTACCGCGTCGGAGGTGACGATCTGGCCCGGCGGCAAGTCTTCCGGCCGCTGTCCACCTTCGTCCACCACCCACTGGTCGAGGATCTTGCGCGCGATCGGACCGGAATCCTGCGCGCCCCACGCTCCGGCTTCCAGCACGACGGCCACGGCGATCTTCGGGTCGTCGGCGGGCGTGTACGCGATGAACAGCGCGCGGTGACGGCTGGCGAGGTAAGCGGTGTTCTTGTTGGTGTCGTAGGCGTCGGTCTTGCGCGAGAAGCGCTCGGCCGTGCCGCTCTTGCCCGCGATGATGTACGGGAAGCCATTGCCCAGACGCTTGCCGGTACCCTTGCCCGAGTTGATGACGGCCTCCATGCCTTCGTTCACGGCATCCCAGTCGGCCGACTTGCGGATCACCGACGGCCCGGACGGCGGGAACGATTGCGCCACGCGCGGGCTGTCGACGCCCGTCCTGCGTATCGAGCAGGAAATGCGGCGTATAGGGGATGCCACGGCCGGCGAAGGTCGCCGTGGCATGCGCAAGCTGGAGCGGCGTGACCGCCCAGTAACCCTGGCCGATACCCGAGATGATGGTTTCGCCGGGGTACCAGCCCGCCTTGCTCCGCGTCGCCTTCCACTCGCGCGAGGGCAGCACGCCCTCCATCTCGCCGACGAGGTCGATACCGGTCTTCTTGCCGAAGCCCAGCTTGCCCATCCAGTCGGAGAGCCGGTCGATGCCCATGTCGAGAGCGAGCCGGTAAAAATAGGTGTTGGTCGAGAGTTCGATCGCCCGGATCATGTTCACCGTGCCGTCGCCTCCGCGCTTGTCGTCGCGATAGCAGCGCGACTGCCCGGGGATGCAGAACTCACCCGTGGACAGCACCGTGTCGGACGGCCGGCGAAGCCCCATGGTGAGTCCACCCAGGGCGAGGAACGGCTTCACTGTCGAGCCCGGCGGATAGACGCCGCGCAGCGCGCGGTTGTACAGCGGCTTGTCGGGGGCGGTGGTGAGGGCCTTGTAGTCGGCGGAGCTGATGCCGTTGACGAACAGGTTGGGATCGAAGCTCGGCACGCTGGCAAACGCCAGTACCTGGCCGTTGCGCGGATCGATAGCGATGGCCGCGCCGGAGCGGCCGTTCATCGCTTCCTCGGCCGCCTTCTGCAGGCGCACGTCGATGGAGAGATAGATGTTCTTGCCGGGCGTGGGCGGTGTCGTGTCGAGCACGGCCTGCGTCCGGCCGTCGGCGTTCACTTCGACCAGCTCGTAGCCCGGCGCGCCGTGCAACAGCTTCTCGTAATAGCGCTCGATGCCGATGCGGCCGATGTGCGTGGTGCCCTTGTAACTGGCCTCCTCGTCGTCGTCCATGCGATCGAGATCGTCGACGTCGATGCGGCTGACGTAACCGATCACGTGGGCCAGCAACGAGCCCATCGGGTAGCGCCGCGTGAGGTACGGCACCACGTCCACGCCGGGGAATCGCCAGCGGTTCACGGCGAAGCGGCCGATCTCGTCCTCGGTGAGCTTCAGCTTCAACGGAATCCCTTCGAACCGCCGCCCCTGCTTCACCTGCTTCTTGAAGGTGGTGATGTCCTCGTCGCTGAGCGGCACCACGGTGCCGAGCTTGCCGAGCATGTCGTCCATGTCGCCGACCTGCTCGGGGATCACTTCCAGGCGGAACGCCGGGACGTTATCCGCCAGCAGCACGCCATTGCGGTCGTAGATGAGGCCGCGCGCCGGCGGGATCGCGCGCGGCTTCACGCGGTTCTGGTCCGAACGCGCCACGAACTCGTCGTGGTGCAGCACCTGCAGGTACACGTAGCGCGCGCACACCGCGGCGAGGCCGAGCAGGATCAGCGCGAAGCCCGCCATGGCGCGGCGGCGGAACAGCGCCACCTCGCCACGGACTTCCTTGATCGAGGCGCGCCGCCGGCTCATGCCTCGTGGATGCGCAGGCGCGCGCGAAGGTCGTCGAGGATGAGGAACACGAACGGCCACAGCGCCGCGCCCACCAGGGGCGAGATCCAGTACTCCGGCGGTGGCAGCGGATCGCCGCCGAACACACGCACCAGCAGGAGCAGGATGCGGTCGTTCACCAGCAGGCCGAGCACGGCGAGCGACTGCTGCCACATCGGGAAGAAGCGCAGCCGCGAGCGGAAGCGCAGCGCGATGAAGACCATCGCGGTGAGGCGCAAGGCCTGCTCGCCGAGCAGGATGCCGTCGAACAGGTCGGCGGCCACGCCGATGCAGAAGGCCAGGCCGAGGGTGACCCTGTCGCCCGATTGCAGGCACCAGTAGAGCAGGATCAGCGCCGGCCAGTACGGCTTGAACGGCGTGAGCGGGCCCGGCAACGGGACCAGCATCAGGAACAGCGACATCAGCAACGTCGCCGCGAACCACAGCTGGCGAACGCGAACCTTGTTCATGGCGTGGTCCCCGTCGACGGCGCGGTCGTGGACGGGCGCGCCGGTGCCGGCGTCGCGGCCGGCGAGGTCACGGAGGGCAGGGTCTGCGCCGGCGGCGCACCCGGAGGGGGCGCGAGATCGGCGGGTGGCCCGACATTCGGCGCGGGTGCCGGTGGGCCGGCGGGTTCGGCCAGGTCGTGCAACAGCAGGACGTCCTCGCTGCGATCCAGATCGGCGGCGGGTTTCGCCTGCGCGGAAAGGAAGGTGCCCGAGGGCGTCTGTGCCACGTCACGGACCTCGCCCACGGGGAAACCCGGCGGGAAGCGGCCGCCCAGCCCGGAAGTGACCAGCTTGTCGCCGGCCTGCACATCTGCCGAGACGGGGATGTTCGGCAAGGTGAGCGAATCGCCCGTGCGCGAGCCGTAGGCGATGGTCCGCAGGCCCGTGCGCTCGATGGTCACGGGAATGGCGTGATTGGGATCGGTGATCAGCATGGCGACCGACGTCGTCGGCATCACCTCGACGATCTGCCCCATCACGCCGCGCGCGTCGATCACGACCTGGCCCGGCTGGACCTTGTCGCGGGCGCCCACGTTGAGCACGATCCGGTGACGGAAGCTGCCCAGGTCCACGCCGATGAGGCGCGCGAGCTGCACGTTGAGCGAAAGGCTGTGCTGGGTGTCCAGCAGTTCCTTCAGGCGCTGGTTCTGTTCGGCCACGGACGCCATGCGGTTGAGCTTGGCGTTGGCCAGGAGCAGGTCCTCACGCAGGCGCTGGTTCTGCTCGGTGAGGCGCTGGCGGTCGGCGAACGCCACCGTCGCCGCCTGGAATCCCTGCGACGGCAGGCCCGCGATGCGATAGACGGGTTCGACCACCAGCGACAGGCCATAGCGGACGTTGCCCAGCCAGCCACCGCGGTGGTCGAGCACCATCAGCACGCAAGCGAGCGCGAGGTAGACGATGAGGCGCAGTGTTCCCGCCACGCCGGGCGCGAACAGCGGCGAGGTGTCGTCGCGATTCAGGGCCATGGATCAGCGCGCTCCGGCCAAAGCGCCGCGCGCGCGGCCATCATTCGAAAGCGAAGAAGTCGCTGCCGTGCTGGTCGATCATCTCCAGGGCCTTGCCGCCACCACGCGCCACGCAAGTGAGCGGGTCGTCGGCCACCTGCACGTGCAGGCCGGTTTCCTCGGAGATCAGGCGATCCAGATCGCGCAGCAGGGCACCACCGCCGGTGAGCACGATGCCGCGCTCGGCCACGTCGGAGCAGAGCTCCGGCGGGGTCTGTTCCAGCGCCGCCTTCACCGCCGCCACGATGCCGGAGAGCGGCTCGTGCAGGGCTTCCAGCACCTCGTTGGAGTTGATCGTGAACATGCGCGGCACGCCCTCGGCCAGGTTGCGGCCGGAGATCTCGATTTCGCGGACCTCGCTCTGCGGGAAGGCGCAGCCGATCTCGAGCTTGATCCGCTCGGCGGTGGATTCGCCGATCAGGGTGCCATGGTTGCGGCGCACGTAGTTGATGATGGCTTCGTCGAAGCGGTCGCCGCCGACGCGGACCGACTGCGAGTAGACGATGCCGTTCAGGGAGATCACGGCCACTTCCGAGGTGCCGCCGCCGATATCCAGGACCATCGAACCGCGGGCCTCGTGCACCGGGATGCCCGCGCCGATCGCGGCAGCCATGGGCTCCTCGATCAGGAAGACGTCACGGGCGCCGGCGCCTTCGGCCGATTCCTTGATGGCGCGGCGTTCGACCTGGGTGGAGCCGCAGGGCACGCAGACCAGCACGCGCGGGCTGGGCCGCAGCATGCGCGAGCGATGCACCTGCTTGATGAAGTGCTGGAGCATCGCCTCGGTCATGGTGAAGTCGGCGATGACGCCGTCCTTCATCGGGCGCACGGTGGCGATATTGCCCGGCGTGCGGCCGAGCATGCGCTTGGCGTCGCCACCCACGGCCGCGACGGCACGGGGGCCGCCGGGGCCACGGTCCTGGCGGATCGCCACGACCGAGGGTTCGTTGAGGACAATGCCCTGCCCACGCACATAAATAAGCGTATTCGCCGTGCCGAGATCGATGGAGATGTCGTTCGAGAAAAGTCCGCGGAACTTCTTAAACATGATGCGGCGGGCGCCCATAGCGGGAAAAAGTAAGCGTGCGAGTCTAGATTGGCGCCATCCCCCACGCAAGGGCGCATACGTTAAGAAAGCCTTGTAACTCCGGGTGATGCGTGCGGAACCCCACCCCGGGGGGTGTGGGCGCCGGCTCGGCGGAGGTCGCCTCGGGGCCCGATTTTGGGTACGATCCGCAGGTTTGCCGGACCCGTCGCGGGCGGCGTTCGCGGCGGCCCTTCATGGCCGCGCCACTTACCATCCTCCAGGGTCACCCAACGCATGACTGCCGTTATCTGCGGATCGCTCGCCTACGACACGATCATGGTCTTCCAGGACCAGTTCAAGAACCACATCATCCCGGATCAGGTGCACATCCTGAACGTGTCGTTCCTGGTGCCGGCCATGCGCCGCGAGTTCGGCGGTTGCGCGGGCAACATCGCCTACAACCTGAAGTTGCTCGGTGGCGAACCGATGCCGGTGGCGACGGTCGGCCAGGATTTCGCGCCGTACCGCGCGCACCTGGAGAAGTTCGGCATCCGCCTCGACGGCGTGCGCCAGTTCGACGACCAGTTCACCCCGCAGTGCTTCATCACCACCGACCTGGACAACAACCAGATCACCGCCTTCCACCCGGGCGCGATGTCGAGTGCGCACGAAAACCACGTGCGCGACATCAAGCAGTGCGAGTTCGGCATCGTCGCGCCGGACGGCCGCGACGCGATGCTGCAACACGTGGATGAGTTCGCCGCGCGCGGCGTTCCCTTCATCTTCGATCCGGGCCAGGCGATGCCGCTGTTCAACGGCGACGAATTCCGCTCGATGATCGAGAAATCCACGTACGTCATCGTCAATGACTACGAGTCGCAGCTGTTGCAGCAGCGCACTGGCTGGAGCGCGGCGGACATCGCCTCCAGGGTCGATGCCTACATCGTGACGCTGGGCCCGCGTGGTTCGCTGATCCACGTGAAGGGCGAAACGCTCGAAGTGCCGCCGGCACGCGAGCACAAGGTGGTCGACCCCACCGGCTGTGGCGACGCTTACCGCGCCGGCCTCATCTTCGGCATCATGAAGGGCTACGACTGGCCGACGGTCGGCAAGATGGCATCGCTGATGGGTGCGCTGAAGGTCGAGCATCCGGGCACGCAGAACCAGTACTTCACGTACGAACAGTTCGCCACGGAGTTCAAGGACCAGTTCGGCTACGCCCTGGCCTGATCCTCCCGCAGAGTGCAATGAAAAAAGGGCGGCGCATCACTGCGCCGCCCTTTTTTCGTTGTCACCGATTTCATTGAACCGACTGCCCCGGTGGGAGCCGATGCTGTGGTGGGAAGCCGATGCTGTGGTGGGAAGCCGCTTCAGCGGCGATGGGTGCTCGCCGTAACCTGGCCCGCTGCCGCGGGATCGCCGACAAGGTCGGCTCCCACAGGCCTGTTCCTAATCCCACAGGCCTGTTCCTAATCCCACAGGCCTGTTCCTAATCCCACAGGTCCGTTCCTAATCCTACAGGTCTGTTCCTAATCCTACAGGTCTGTTCCAAGTCGCACAGGTGTATTCCTGACTTGTCTGTCTACCCGATGCTGTGGTGGGAAGCCGCTTCAGCGGCGATGGGTGCTTGCCTCGACACCGGCCTCGGGTTAATTACGTGGCTTGAACCCCATCGTCGCGCTCACCGCCTGCTGCCAACCTTCATACAAGTCGTCGCGACGCTCCTTCGTCATCTGCGGCTTGAATTCACGGTCCACCGCCCAGCGCGTGGCGATCTCTTTCTTGTCCTTCCAGAAACCCACCGCCAGGCCAGCGAGATAAGCCGCACCTTGCGCCGTGGTCTCCTGCACCTTCGGACGCAACAGCGTCACGTCGAGGATATCGGCCTGGAACTGCGCCATGAAGTCGTTGGCGATGGCACCACCATCCGCACGCAGTTCTTTGAGCTGGATCCCGGAGTCCTTCTGCATCGCCTCGAGCACGTCGCGCGTCTGGTACGCCATCGATTCCAGCGCAGCGCGGATGAACTGCTCTTTCGTCGTACCGCGCGACAAGCCGAACACGGCACCACGCACGTCGCTTCTCCAATACGGCGCACCGAGACCCACGAACGCAGGAACGAAGTACACACCGTCGTTGTCCTTGGCGCGCTCCGCATAGGCTTGCGAATCGGACGCCTTGCCGAGCATGCGCAGGCCATCGCGCAGCCACTGGATCACCGACCCGGCGACGAAGATGCTGCCTTCCAGCGCGTATTCCACCTTGCCGTCGACGCCCCAGGCGATCGTCGTGAGCAGGCCGGTTTTCGAACGGACGGCTTTCTCACCCGTGTTCATCAGCATGAAGCAGCCGGTGCCGTAGGTGTTCTTCGCCATACCCTGTTCGAAGCAGGCCTGGCCGAACAACGCTGCCTGCTGGTCGCCCGCGATGCCCGCGATCGGTACTTCGCGGCCGAAGAACTGCTTCGCCTGCGTGTTGCCGTAGATCTCGCTGGACGACTTCACCTCCGGCAACATCGCACGCGGCACGTTGAGCATCTTCAGCAGTTCGTCGTCCCACTCACGCTTGTAGATGTCGTACATCAGCGTTCGCGAGGCGTTGGTGTAGTCGGTGACGTGCACCTTGCCGCCGGTGAGGTTCCAGATCACCCAGGTATCGATGGTGCCGAACAGCAGGTCGCCCGCTTCGGCCTTCGCCTGCGCGCCTTCCACATGATCGAGGATCCAGCGCACCTTGGTGCCGGCGAAATACGCGTCGATCAGCAGACCGGTCTTTTCACGGACCATCTCGTCGTAGCCGTCCGCCTTGAGCTTGTCGCAGATGTCGGCGGTCTGTCGCGACTGCCAGACGATCGCGTTGTAGATCGGCTGACCCGTATGCTTGTCCCATACCACCGCGGTCTCGCGCTGGTTGGTGATGCCGATGCCTTCGATGCAGGCGGGATCGATCTGCGAGCTGCTGATCACCTCGGTCATGGTCGACAGCACGCTGGTCATGATTTCGCGTGGGTTGTGCTCCACCCAGCCCGGCTGCGGGAAGATCTGCGGGAACTCACGCTGCGCGGTGCCGGCGATGTTGCCGTCGTGGTCGAACAGGATCGTGCGCGAGCTGGTCGTACCCTGGTCGATGGCGAGAATGTATTTCTTCTTGGCGTTCACGATGAATCCTCGAGTCAGGCCGCGAGGGCGGTATAGGCGAATGCGGCAAGCAGGGCGCCGATGATCGAGCCCACGATGGGAACAGGCGCGTAGGCGAAGTCGGAACCGCCCTTGCCGGGGATGGGCAACAACGCGTGCGCGAGGCGGGGGCCGAAGTCGCGCGCGGGATTGATCGCGTAGCCCGTGGGACCACCCAGGCACATGCCGATCACCACAACGAGCAGCGCGACGGCGATCGGGGCCAGGCCCTTGGAAAGGTCGTTGCTGCCGATGGCGAGCACGCAATACACCAACACGAACGTGCCGATGACCTCGGTGACCAGGTTGGCCGGGATCGAGCGGATCGCCGGGATCGTGCAGAAAATGCCGAGCTTTTTCGCCGGGTCGGCGGTGCCCCGCCAGTGGGCGAGGTAGGCGAGATAGACCAGCACCGCGCCCGTGAAGGCACCCGCCATCTGCGCGGCGATGTACCCCGGGACGAGCGACCACGACAGCTTGCCGATAGAGGCCATCGCCAGGGTGATCGCGGGATTCATATGGGCGCCGCTTTTGGCGGCGACGAAGATGCCCATGAGGACGGCGAGGCCCCAGGCCCAGGTGATCACGCCCCAACCGGCGCCTTCCGCTTTCGAGTCCTTGAGCAGCACGCCGGCGACCACTCCGTCGCCTAGCAGGATCATCACCATGGTTCCGAGGAACTCACTCAGGTAGACCGACATGCTGAGTACTCCTATGTGTTGTGGGGCGCGGGCCGGTCAGCAGTACGGCACGCGTCTTGGGGAATGCCCCTCGGCGCCTCAGCGCTTCGTGGACAGGTATTCGGAAAGACGTTGCACGTCGGGTGGCGTGACGCGCAGGCCGAGCTTGCTTCGCCGCCAGAGGATGTCCTCGGCCTCGGTGACCCATTCATGGCGTACGAGGTAATCGACCTCCGCCTGATAGAGGTCCGCGCCAAAATGCTCGCCCAACGCGTTCAGGCCGTCGGCCTCGCCCAGCAGATCGCGGGCACGCGTGCCGTAGCTGTGTACGAGCCGCCAGGCGAAGGTTTCGGGAAGCCATGGGCGCGAGGCGCGGATGTCGGCCAGCAGTTCGTCGATGTCGCGCTCGCCACCGCCGGGCAAGGGGCGCGCGTCGGCGGTCCACGCCGGCTGGTGATTGCCAAGCAAGGGCGCAAGCTTGTCGACCGCCTCTTCGGAGAGCTTCCGGTAGGTGGTCAGCTTGCCGCCGAAGACGTTCAATAGAGGCGGACCGTTCTGGTCGATGTCCAGCAGGTAGTCGCGCGTGACTTCGGAGGCGCTGCCCGCTTCGTCCTGTAGGAGTGGGCGCACTCCGCTATAGCTCCAGACTACGTCGTTCGGCGTCAGCTGCTTCTTGAAGTAGCGGTTCGCGGCATCGCAGAGATAGCTCGTTTCCTCTGCCGTGATCGTCGGACGCGACGGGTCGTCCTTGTACTCGATGTCCGTCGTGCCGATCAGGGTGAAGTCGCGCTCGTAAGGAATGGCGAAGACGATGCGGCGGTCTGGCTGCTGGAAGATATAGGCGTAGCGATGCTCGAAGATCTTCGGCACCACGATATGGCTGCCCTTGATCAGGCGCAGCGAGTGCTGGTGCTTCACGTGGGCCACGTCGTCGAGGAAGCTCGCGGCCCACGGGCCAGCAGCGTTCACGAGGGCTCGCGCCTTCACGAAGTGGCGGCTGCCGTCCCGGGCCTCGAGTTCCGCGGTCCAGCCCTCGCCGTCGCGCCGGGCGCTGACGCAGCGCGTGTGGGTCTCGATGTGCACGCCACGCCGCGCAGCGTCCATCGCATTGAGGACGACCAGGCGTGCGTCCTGGACCCACGCGTCCGAGTAGACGAAACCGACGCTGAAGTCGTCGCGCAGTGGCTCGCCGGTGACGTGCTTGCCGAAACGCACGCGACGCGAACCTGGCAGGGTCCGACGGCCGCGGCCGAGATGGTCGTAGAGGAAGAGGCCGACGCGAATCATCCACGCCGGACGCAGGTGCGGCTGATGCGGCAGAACGAAACGCAGCGGCCAGATGATGTGCGGCGCCGCGCGCAGCAGCACCTCGCGCTCGGCGAGCGCCTTGCCCACCAGGGCGAACTCGAACTGCTCCAGGTAGCGCAAGCCGCCATGGATCAGCTTGGTGCTGGCGCTGGAAGTATGGGCAGCGAGGTCGTCGCGCTCGCAAAGCCAGACGCTCAACCCGCGCCCTGCGGCGTCACGGGCGATACCGACGCCGTTGACGCCACCACCGATCACCAGAACATCGACCTGCTCGACCATCGCGAACTCCGCTTAGCTGGAGGCGAGGCCTGCTGAAGGGTGAAACCCTACGCTCGGGTATGTTCGTTTTTACTTGCGATGCGCGGAATCCGTTTGCGCTTACGAACATTTCACAGATCAGTCAGGCATCGCCTGCGTGGAAATGAGCATATTCGAACACAAACGAACATCGCACGCTGCAGTGCAGCGTAGACGGACCGGAAGAGCGAACCTCGCGCAACGTGCGACGTGCGACGTGCCGCATGTCGCATGGCATGCCGCATGCTGCATGCTCGCCGCACCCAGGTGGGAAGCGGGCTGGCCCGCGAGTCCGTGATCTCCATGCTTGCGAAGGAGCCTTCGCGACAATCGGCCAAGGCTCTCCACCGCTCGCTCGAATGCGATGCCCACCCTCATTCGCTCGCCCCCGATTTCACTAAGCAAATATATGCGCCGGATACGCCCGATCCTGCTCCATATGCCCATTTCGAGCAGCCCCCTTACCCCCTACGACGAACGCTCTATTGTCTGGCCCGTCAGCCAGCGCACGCTCCATGCAGGGGCGTCGCCGGAGAAAGGAACGCCGCAACGCTACGGATGCAAAGCAACCAACGAGGCAAACGGACATGCCGCACAATGCGATGGGTTTCGATCCCTGCGACAACCAGAACCACGCGATCTTCAACAGCATGACGGAGAAGCGCAACAACGTGCAGTTGCGCACCGGGCTTTTTGAAGCGTGCGTCCCGCTCCCCAGGGTCGTCGGCAACCTCGGCTTCGGCCCCGAGGTGGACCTGAGCCTGCTCTACACCCCCGTGGTCAACAACCATGCGGGGCTGGGGGATGGCTGGTCCTTTGCCTTTACGACGTACCACGAAAAGAGCGGGCAACTGACCCTGCATACCGGGGAGGTGCTTAAGGTCGAGAAGGGAGAGGAACTGACGACACCCTCGGTGATCGCGCGTTGGATAGCCGGCCCCACGCTGGTAGTGGAGCGCAAGGACGGCCGCGTGGAGACGCTGAAGAAGCAGGGTGACAGTGCGATATGGGTGCCAGAAAAGCTGACGACCGACGGGTATCGTCATGTGGCATTGAGCTGGGCCGTCATCGCACAGGTGATCGGCAGCACGACCCATTACCAGGTGCGCCTGACCGGAATACGCAATGACACCCCGAGTGCCATTGGCGATCCGGCAGCCGTCAAGGCCGAGGCGGAGCGAACGCTTGTCAGTGTCGTGTACGAACCGGCGAAAGAACCGTCAAGCGTCACCATCACGTTCTGGCCTGGCAGCGACGAGGCACTGCGGTACGTGCTGGCGATCGACGATGTCGCGCTCCGCTCGGTGACTCCGCCGGAGGGAGCGGACGGGAAGAGCGTCTTCGACTACCAGGACGATGCGGTCTGTGGTTGGCTCCTGACGTCGATCGTCACGTTCGACGGCCTGACCGAAACAGTGGAGTACGTACCGGAATCGCGGAAATTTCCGGACGACGCCAAGCTGGAAAAGCTGCCTTGCGTGAGCAGGCACACGATAAAACCCCGCGGCGGTGGGCCAGATGTAGTCACCGAATACATCTATAGCCAGGACACGGCCAACGCGGACGCCGCGTATACGACAACGGTGACTGAAAAAGCCGAGTCAGGCGGTCGTAAGACCGCCTATGTCTATGACAGCGGTCACTCGATGGTCAGTGAAACGACCATCCGGGGAGATTGCACGATCGAGAGGTCTTTCCGTCAGGAGGTCGACGACAATGACAATGACTATGAATATAACTATGACGATGACTATGACGACTCAAAAGGAATTCACAGAACAATCGAAACCCGGTTCACTCGTAACTCGGCTTACCGCATTGAACGCGATGTTAGCCGTTTCCGCGCCAACGGCACGTTAGCAAGCATTTCGTCGAGGGGTCTGGATACATCCTTCGTATTTGAACGCGAAGGAGCATTCACCGATGCCTACCTTATCGTGGAGGACACCGACACTCTTTTGAAACACATTACCCTTGAGGCTATTAGCGGATTGAACCGCAAGAGGCCGGTCCGGACTTTCATCAGCCAATCCTTTCGCAGGCAAGAAATCCGACAGGAGATCGGTTATTTCAAGGACGGATATCGGATCGGCCTCAGGGAGCGTGTTCGGCAAGGTGTAACCGAAGGTCATTGGGGTGATCTTCCAGCGAGCGGCATCGCCTCGACGACATACGACTACGCACTGAACGGAACGGGCATGACGATCACCACGACTGATAGGCGGGGTGTGGAAGCACAGGCCACCTCGCGTACCGTCAGCATCCTCAGTGGCCGACTGATCCGCGAGGTCGATGCCGCGAATAACACTACCGAATACACCTATGACAACGCCGGCCGCCTGGCGAGCAGCACGGCTTGCAAGGGAAGCACCTACGAAGAAGTCACCGGCTATGCGTATCCCTGCATGGGTCGCATGGAAATCACCGAGCCCGACGGTCGCAAACGAGCTGTCGAATCGGATGGCCGCGACAATGTGATCAAGGAGGCCATCGCGAGCGTGGCATCCAACGTCTGGACGCCCCTGTTCGACGTGACGTTCGACGATCTGGGACGGAAGAGCGTCGTAACGAAATACGATACGGCAGGAAACGTGTCGATCAGTGAGACCTGTACATTCGCCTACGACAATTGGGGACAGGAATGCCGCGTGACGTACAGCGACGGGCGTTCGCTGTTCAATGAGTTCGATCCCATCCTCCTCCAGCGCGACGAGTGGGAGGGTAAGGCAACAGACAAGCATCGGACGCGTACCTTCTATAACGTCGATGACAGTGTCTGCTTCGTAAGGTGGCTGGACGCTGAGGGCAAGGCCTATAAAGCGCAGGCCGTGTCGTACTTTAACGGGCGTCCTGAGCACGTGAAGACGACCGATGGGACCTTTATCGAGAGGTGTACGTACAAGTATGACCTGCTCGGGCGGCCGCACCGTCAGATTCGTTCGGTTGGCAATCGCTCGATAACGCTCCAGGCAGCGCCACGAGTGTCTCCAGCGAATGGGCAAATAACGATCGATGCGGAAGATTCGGATTTAGAGGTAGATTTCTGGGGAGACTTGTATCGTCTCGATTACGTCCTCGCCTATGCGTACCGACCCCACGATTGCCTGGACCATGAACCGATCGAGATTGCGTTCTTCGACGGGGCGGCTTACCGAGCGTCGACTGGGAACGAGATATGGAACATGCCCGCAGCGGACGACACCGGGGGCCAGAAGTTCGTCCGCACACTCGGCAAGCGCGACTTCGACGCGTGGGGGCGCGTCACCTCGATAACCCGCGCCGGCATCACAGAGACGATGACTTACGAAGGTCTCGTGCCGGTGCCGAAGATGGTCACGGCGGCGGATAGCACCACCCTGACCTACGAATACATTCCGCAGCTGGGCTATCGGCCCAGCAAGGTCAGCGGACCGGGCGGCAAAACCAAGACCTTCGGCTACACGCACGGCACGACGCGGCAATCCACGGCAATGGAGGGAGCTGCCGGACTGACCTTCGACCACGACCTTAATGAAGAGGTGACGGACTCAACGGCGACGGTGGCCACCGGCGTGTCGAGGAGCACCGCGAGAAGCTGGTCCGAAGCCGGTCGCCTGCTCAGCGAGACGGACGCCACGGGCGGCACGACGACCTACACGTACAACACGAAGGGACAGCGCACCCGAACGCTGCGCGGCACGAACGTACAGACCGACCACGTTTATGACGCGCGCGGATCCCTGGCCTCGGAAGACGTCGCCCTGGGCTCTGACAAGGCCAATGTCGTCTACACCTACGACGCGATGTATCGCGAGACCAGTCGTACATTCACCCTGCCCGACAAGACCGTCTTGACGCTTTCCCGGGACTACTACCCCGACAGCCGGGTGAAATCAGCTTGCCTCAAGAATGGCGCGACCACGCTCGGTTCCAAAGCCTATGCCTATGATCGAAACGGTCGGCTCGAGACCTGCACGACGACCGGCGACTGGCGCCCGAATAATCCCAAGGGCAAAGCGATCGACAGCCAGGTGTTCACTTATGACACGCTCGGCAACATCACCAAGTGTGCCAGCACGTTCGGGACGGAGACCTGCAACAGCATCTACACCTACGACAGCAGCGGGTGCCGGTTGTCGAAGGTCGAGCATGATCACGCCGACTACAAGCCATCGGCGACGCTGCAGTACGACGCCAATGGCCGGCTGACGAAAGATGCCTCGGGCAAGACCTACGCCTACGACTGGCTGGGCCGGTTGATCCAGGCGGGGTCGCGGTACTACACCTATGACGGCATGGACCGGCTGATGACCTGTGGCACCGCGACCGCGAGGCACCAACTGGTGCATGACGGCATGGACGTGCGGGGCGAGCACGGCACCGGCGACGAGGGGCGCTATTTCTATCCGGGCAGCGCGGCGTGCTCGATCCAAAGGGTAAAACGGTCGAACGTGGATCGCACCTTGTTCGAGTTGTCCGACGCGGACGGCACGCTGTTGGTGAGCTACGACCTGACAGCGAAAACATTCAAGCACCATGCCTACACTGCCTACGGGGAACATGCCTCGGCCGAACCGGATTCCCTGCTGGGCTTCCAGGGCGCGTACCGCGATACGGAGGCGGGGTCGAGCACGGAGCCCGCGATCGACCGTTATCCATTGGGGCAAGGCTATCGCTGGTATGTTCCCGGCGCAGCACAGTTCCAGGCGCCCGACAGCGAAAGCCCCTTCGGCGCCGGCGGTTGGCATGCCTATGGCTATTGCGACGGCGATCCTGCGAACTTCAATGATCCCAGCGGGCACTTTCTCAATTTTCTATTCGCTATATTCGGCGGGGCATTCATCCAGGGCAGCGATAGCCCAAAGTGGATAAAGGACACCGTCAGGATCGGCACCGCCGTTGTCTTTGGTATAGCGGCTATCGTCGGAGCCGTCTTCACCGGGGGAACATCGCTGGTGTTGCTTGGCATCGCGGTGACGCTCGCCACAGTCTCGGCGGTCACAGGTATCGTCGCTGCCGTGCTGGAGGAGTCCGATCCGGAAACGGCAGCTACCCTGAACTGGGTGTCGTTCGGCACAGGCCTGGCCGCCGGTTTTGCCGCGGCCGGGGCGATTAGCCGGCTCGGCTCGCTCGCCAGACAAGGTGGCAAGTGGATGCAAGGTGTCGCCCGAGGCGGACTGCGGGCTGCCGGCAGGACCACCGTGCAGGGTGCAGGGAAGGCTGTGGGCAGGAGCGCCCGACAGATCGTGGACGACGCCCTCGGGGCCCTGCCGAAGCGGAGTGGCCGACAAATTGTGGATGACGCCCTGGGAGCCCTACCGACGCGGAGTGGCCGACAAATTGTGGACGATGCCTTGGGTGCCCTACCGAAGCCGCAGAGCTCCAAGGCAATCCAGCTCTACGAACGCGCCATCAAGCCACTGAAGCCCTATGCGCGAGATGCGGTACTTCTCACCGTCGAAGGCACCACCGGTGCGCTCGGCAATGCGGGGGTATTCGAGAAAGAATCGACGAGCGAAGTGGCGAACGAGAATCTGTCCAGGATGAACGATGGAATAGGCTTTATCGCAGCAATCATCGGCCGGGCGCGGAACGTGAAGGCCCCCAACAGACCGAGGCTACGGTTCCGCTAGTACGGTCGACGCTACTAGTCGGCAATATGCAACGCCGTGCCAGCAGCCTCCAGAACGGGCAACAAGGCATCCGGTGGCTGCCGATCGGTGAACCACGCATCCACGCGGGAAAAGTCGCCGAGGCGAACCATCGCGTTGCGGCCGATCTTGCTGTGGTCGGCGCCGAGGAAGACCTGGCGCGAGTGCTCGATGATCGCCTGGGCCACGCGGACTTCGTGGAAATCGAAGTCCAACAGTGTGCCGTCGAGCTCTATGCCGGAGATACCGATGATGCCGAAGTCGACCTTGAACTGGCGGATCAACTCGATCGTGGCTTCGCCGGTCACGCCATGGTCGCGTCCACGGACGACACCGCCGGCGACGATCACCTCGAACGTGGGATTGTCGCTGAGCAGGATGGCGATGTTGAGATTGTTGGTGATGACGCGCAGGTCGCGATGCTCGAGCAACGCGCGGCCGACGCCTTCGTTGGTCGTGCCCAGGTTGATGAAGAGCGAGGAGCCGTCCGGGATCGACTTTGCTATCGCCGTGGCGATCCGATGCTTCTCGGCAGTCTGTAGCGACTGACGCGCTGAATAGGCGACATTCTCGACACTGGAAGAAGGCGCACTCACGCCGCCGTGGTAGCGACGGATGAGGCCTCCATCGGCCAGGAGGTTGAGATCGCGACGGATCGTCTGCGGGGCAACGTCGAAATGCGTGGCCAGTTCGTCGACGCCGACGAAGCCTTCCCGCTGGACGATGGCGATCAGTTCTTCCTGTCGCCGATTGAGCCGTGGATCCATCGATCTTTCCCGCTGCTGCCTATCGCTTGGGCATGATGACGCGTTGCCGCGCGAGTGTCATGCCGCATGCGCGAATACAGCTCCCTGGCGGGAACCGCTAGCTGTGGTGGGAACCGCCTTAGCTGTGGTGGGAGCCGACCTAGCTTCGGTGGGAGCCGCCTTAGCGGTGGTGGGAGCCGACCTTGTCGGCGATCCCGCGGCAGCGGGCCAGGTCACGGCCAGCACCCATCGCCGACAAGGTCGGCTCCCACCGGGCAAAGAAAAAACCCGGTCTCAAATGAGACCGGGTTTCCGGGATAAAGCCCCCGGCGGTGACCTGTTGCGGGTCGCGCTGCGCGCAACGGCGACGCCATAAAGACGAAGGCCTCCCCGGGTGGGGAGGCCTTCTAGGATAAAGCCCCTGGCGGTGACCTGTTGCGGGTCGCGCTGCGCGCAACGGCAACGCCATAAAGACGAAGGCCTCCCCGGGTGGGGAGGCCTTCTAGGATAAAGCCCCTGGCGGTGACCTACTCTTGCATGGCTTGAGCCACACTACCATCGGCGCATGCGCGTTTCACTTCTGAGTTCGGGATGGGATCAGGTGGTACCACGCCGCTATAGCCGCCAGGGAAGGGGTGGGAGCAGCGCATTAAGCGCCGGCTCCACAGAGGGTGTAAACGAGTGACAAGCGTCCGGGTTTAGTCGAACCGCGAGTAAGAGATAAGACGGTGAAGCGTCTTGGGGTTATATGGTCAAGCCTCACGGCTCATTAGTACGCGTAAGCTCAATGCATTGCTGCACTTCCACACCGCGCCTATCAACCACCTAGTCTTGATGGTGCCTTAAGGAGAGTCAAGCTCTCGGGAGATCTCATCTTGGGGCGTGCTTCCCGCTTAGATGCTTTCAGCGGTTATCACTTCCGTTCGTAGCTACCGGGCAATGCCATGGGCATGACAACCCGAACACCAGCGGAACGTCCACTCCGGTCCTCTCGTACTAGGAGCAGCCCCCCTCAAATCTCCAACGCCCACGACAGATAGGGACCGAACTGTCTCACGACGTTCTGAACCCAGCTCGCGTACCACTTTAAATGGCGAACAGCCATACCCTTGGGACCGGCTACAGCCCCAGGATGTGATGAGCCGACATCGAGGTGCCAAACACCGCCGTCGATATGAACTCTTGGGCGGTATCAGCCTGTTATCCCCGGAGTACCTTTTATCCGTTGAGCGATGGCCCTTCCATACAGAACCACCGGATCACTAAGACCTACTTTCGTACCTGCTTGATCCGTCGATCTCGCAGTCAAGCACGCTTATGCCTTTGCACACAGTGCGCGATGTCCGACCGCGCTGAGCGTACCTTCGTGCTCCTCCGTTACTCTTTGGGAGGAGACCGCCCCAGTCAAACTACCCACCATACACGGTCCCCGATCCGGATTACGGACCTAGGTTAGAACGTCAAGCACTTCAGGGTGGTATTTCAAGGATGGCTCCACCAGAACTAGCGTCCTGGTTTCATAGCCTCCCACCTATCCTACACAGAAGAACTCAACGTTCAGTGTAAAGCTATAGTAAAGGTTCACGGGGTCTTTCCGTCTTGCCGCGGGAACGCTGCATCTTCACAGCGATTTCAATTTCACTGAGTCTCGGGTGGAGACAGCGCCGCTGTCGTTACGCCATTCGTGCAGGTCGGAACTTACCCGACAAGGAATTTCGCTACCTTAGGACCGTTATAGTTACGGCCGCCGTTTACTGGGGCTTCGATCAAGAGCTTCGCCTTGCGGCTGACCCCATCAATTAACCTTCCAGCACCGGGCAGGCGTCACACCCTATACGTCCACTTTCGTGTTTGCAGAGTGCTGTGTTTTTGATAAACAGTCGCAGCGGCCAGGTTACTGCGACCCCTCGATGCTCAGTCACGCACGTGACCACACCAAGAGGCGCACCTTCTCCCGAAGTTACGGTGCCATTTTGCCTAGTTCCTTCACCCGAGTTCTCTCAAGCGCCTTGGGATTCTCACCCTGCCTACCAGTGTCGGTTTACGGTACGGTTTTTCTACAGCTGAAGCTTAGTGGCTTTTCCTGGAAGCGTGGTGTCAGTCACTTCGTCCTCATAGGACTCGTCTCGGTGCTCGGCATAAAGATTCCCGGATTTGCCTAAGAATCATGCCTACCGCCTTTCCCCAGGACAACCAACGCCTGGTAGACCTAACCTTCTCCGTCCCCACATCGCACTGTAGAAAAGTGCAGGAATATTAACCTGCTTCCCATCGACTACGCATTTCTGCCTCGCCTTAGGGGCCGACTCACCCTGCGCCGATGAACGTTGCGCGAGGAAACCTTGGGCTTTCGGCGGGGAGGCTTTTCACCCCCCTTATCGTTACTCATGTCAGCATTCGCACTTCCGATACCTCCAGCAAGCCTTACGACTCACCTTCACAGGCCTACGGAACGCTCCTCTACCGCGCACACCTCAAAAGGTGGGCACCCCGAGCTTCGGTGCATAGCTTAGCCCCGTTAAATCTTCCGCGCAGACCGACTCGACCAGTGAGCTATTACGCTTTCTTTAAAGGGTGGCTGCTTCTAAGCCAACCTCCTGGCTGTCTATGCCTTTCCACATCGTTTTCCACTTAGCTATGACTTTGGGACCTTAGCTGCGGGTC
>NZ_JBNDJJ010000001.1:2477500-2862500 GCF_050434905.1 Luteibacter sp. W1I16 | reverse complement strand
CCCACGCCCCGGAATCATTCGATGACCACGAACCACGAACTCTTCGACCGCGCCCGACAGCTGCTGCCCGGTGGCGTCAATTCGCCCGTGCGCGCCTTCAAGTCGGTCGGCGGCGAACCGTTCTTCACCGCGCGCGCCGATGGCGCTTATCTCTGGGACGTGGAAGGGAAGCGCTACATCGATTACGTGGGCTCGTGGGGCCCGATGATCGCCGGGCACAACCATCCCGCAGTGCGCGAAGCGGTCCAGCGGGCGGTGCTCGATGGCCTGTCGTTCGGCACCCCCTGCGCGGCCGAAGTGACGATGGCCGAGACGATCGTGTCGCTGGTTCCCTCGGTGGACATGGTCCGCATGGTGAACTCCGGCACCGAAGCGACGATGTCCGCGATCCGCCTGGCGCGCGGTGCCACGGGCCGCAACAAGATCGTGAAGTTCGAAGGCTGTTACCACGGCCACGGCGACAGCTTCCTCGTGAAGGCCGGCTCGGGCGCCCTCACTTTCGGCGTGCCCACGTCACCCGGCGTGCCCAAGGCGGCGGCCGACCTCACCCTCACCCTTCCGTATAACGACATCGATGCGGCGCGGTCGCTGTTCGCCGAGCACGGCGACGACATCGCGGGCCTGATCATCGAGCCGGTCGCCGGCAACATGAATTGCATTCCTCCGAAGGAAGGGTACCTGCCCGCGTTGCGTGAACTGTGCACGCAGCACGGCGTGCTGCTGATCTTCGACGAGGTCATGACGGGCTTCCGTGTCGCCCTCGGCGGGGCGCAGGCCCACTATGGCGTCACGCCGGACCTGACCTGCTTCGGCAAGATCATCGGTGGCGGCATGCCGGTCGGCGCCTATGGTGGACGCCGCGACCTGATGCAACAGGTGGCACCTTCAGGCCCGATCTATCAGGCAGGCACCTTGTCGGGGAATCCCGTGGCCATGGCCGCCGGGCTCGCGATGCTGCAAGTGATCCAGGCACCCGGGTTCCACGACGACCTCGCTGCACGCACCGAGAGGCTCACCGATGGCATCCTCGACGCCGCGCGCAAGGCTGGCATTCCTTTCAGCGTGAATCGTGTCGGGGCGATGTTCGGCTTGTTCTTCACGAACGAGACGGTCGAGAGCTACGCGCAGGCCACGGCGGCCGATGTGGCGGCCTTCAACCGGTTCTTCCACGGCATGCTCGAGCGCGGCGTGTATCTGGCGCCATCGGCGTTCGAGGCGGGCTTCATGTCGAGTGCGCACGGCGACGCGGAGATCGACGCGACGATCGAGGCGGCTGCGGCGACGTTCGCCGCGCTGTAACGCGACCCGACTTCACTGTGGGAGCCGCTTCAGCGGCGATGGGTGCTTGCCGCACCCTTGCCCGCTGCCGCGGGATCGCCGACAAGGTCGGCTCCCACCAGGGCGGAGTCGGCTCCGGCTCTTTCAGGCGACCTTCGCTTCCTGCGCGAACTCGGCCAGCGTGGCGTGCAGGCGCTCCAGGCCTTCGGCCACTTCTTCGTCCGTGATCGTCAGGGGCGGCACGATGCGCAGTACATCGGGGCCCGCCTGGAGGATCAGCAGGCCGTGGGCGGCGGCGATGTCCAGGATTTCGCCGGCGCGTCCCTTGTAGGACGACTCCAGCACGGCGCCGAGCATCAGGCCCCGTCCGCGGACTTCCGAGAACAGCTGGAATTCGTGATTGAGCTTGTCCAGGCCCTTGCGGATGTCGTTGGACTGACGCTCCACGTTGAGCAGCACCGCCGGCGAGGCGATCTTGGCCAGGGCCACGCGCGCCACCGCCGCGGCCATCGGGTTGCCGCCGAAGGTCGTGCCATGGGACCCGAACTGCATTACCTCGGCCACCTTCGGCCCGGCCAGCATCGCGCCGATCGGGAAGCCACCGCCCAGCGCCTTGGCCAGGGTGACGATGTCGGGCGTGACGTGATCGTGGCTATGCGCGAACAGCATGCCGGTGCGACCCATGCCGCACTGGATCTCGTCGAGCACCATCAGCGCGTCGTGCTCGTCGCACAGTTCCCGCACTTTCTTGAGGAAGCCCGGCGCGGCCGGCATCACGCCACCCTCGCCCTGCAACGGTTCGAGCATGACGGCCGCCACGCCGCCCTGCGCGAATGCCTCTTCCAGTGCCACGGGATCGTTGAAGGGCACGTAGCGAAAACCGGCGGGCAGTGGCTCGTAGCCCTCCTGGTATTTCGGCTGGGCCGTCGCCGTCACCGTGGCGAGGGTGCGTCCGTGGAAGGATCCCTTGAAGGTCACGATCACGCGTTCTTCCGGTGTGCGCCCCTGCGAGGCGGCCCACTTGCGCACCAGCTTGATCGCGGCCTCGTTGGCCTCCGCACCGGAATTGCACAGGAAAACACGCTCGGCGAACGGCGCGTGGTCCACCAGTTCCTGCGCCAGGCGTAGCGGCGGCTCGGAATAGAAGACGTTGCTGGCATGCCAGAGCTTGTTTGCCTGGGCGACCAGCGCCGCGACGAGGTCGGGGTCCTGGTGGCCTAGCGCGTTCACCGCGATACCGGCGCCGAAATCCATGTAGTCGCGGCCTTCCGTGTCCCACACCCGCGCGCCCTTGCCGTGGTCAAGGACCACGTCGCGTGGACGGTAGACGGGCAGCCAGTAACGCTTGCCCAGGCCGAGGAGATCGGAGGGATCGACAGGGTGCGACGACATGGAACGGACTCCCGGCCCCGGCCATAGCGCCGGGACCCATGCAAGGACGGATGCGCGTGCACGCGCGTGAAAACCGCATCGTATAAGGCGATGGGCGCCCCGACAACGCCGGACGTGTGTCTCCTTTGCAACGGCTTGTTACACCTCGCAACACCGGATGAACGGACAGCGTGCGGGGCTTCGCTGAAAATTCCTTGCGAATCAAAGCATCCACCCGGTGGCACGGCGTTTGCTCCTTCTCAGGGGCAAGGCCCTGTGAAGCCGCGTGGTTCGCTCGCCCGACGACCCTGCCAAGCCGGACGATCGAATGGGAACTCCCGGTCCTTCCGAGGACCGGGAGTTTTCTTTTCAGGGGACAGGTGTAGCCGGTGCCGTCAACGCAACTGATCGAGGGCCAGTTGATGCTTCTTGCAAAGCCGATAGACGGTGACGCGGGAAACGCGCAGGCGGCGCGCGCATTCGCTGATGTTGAAGGCGCTCGCGCGCAGGCAATCCACGATCGCCTCGCGCTCGGCCGAGGTGCGCGCACTGCCGAGGCTGTCGCGGTCGCCCGTGGCCGTGTCCATGCTCAACTCCAAGTCCTCCGGCGTGATCAGCGCGTCCTCCGCGATCACCGCCGCGCGCTGCACGCGGTTCATCAACTCGCGCACGTTGCCCGGCCATGCGAACCCGTTCATCGCCTTGCGCGCGTTCGCACTGAACGCGCGCGCTCGCGTTCCGTAGCTTTCCCGGAAGGCATCGAGGAAATGCTGCGCCAGCAGTTCGATGTCGCCCTGGCGTTCGCGCAGTGGCGGCATGCGCAGCCGCAGCACGTTGAGCCGGTAGAACAGGTCTTCGCGGAACCGCCCCTGCGCCACCGCTTTTTCAAGGTCGACATGCGTCGCGGCGAGCACGCGCACATCCACCTTGATCGATTGGCAGCTGCCGATGCGTTCGATCGTTCCCTCCTGCAACACGCGCAGCAGGTTGGTCTGCGCATCCAGCGGGAGGTCGCCGATCTCGTCCAGGAAGACGATGCCGCCATCGGCGGACTCGAAGTGCCCGATCCGCCGCGCGGTGGCACCGGTGAAGGCGCCGCGTTCGTGACCGAACAACTCCGACTGCACCAGGTTGGCCGGCAACGCGCCGCAGTTGATCGCCGCGAAGGGACGGTCGCTGCGCGAGGAAATCTGGTGAAGTGCCCGCGCGGCCATCTCCTTGCCGGTGCCGGTCTCGCCGGTGATCAGCAAGGGCAGCTCCACCGGCGCGAACTTGCGTATGTTGTGCGACAGCGCGCGAATGGCGGGGCTGTTCCCGGTCAGCATGCTGGGCCGGTCGTCGCCGGCGTGCGCGATGCCCTCGTTGGGAATACGGGTGAGCGCACGGCGCAACGCGCTGAACGACGAAGGGCCGTCGATGATCTCGAACGCCTGCGGCAATACATGGCGAACGGAAGGATCGCGGGTGGGAGTGCGCGCGCTGGTCAGGCCGATCCATGCCATGCCCGGATGCGACTCGCGCAGCGCGGCGAGGATACGGACGGCTACCTGCGCACTCGCGCGCAGGTCCACCACCGCGATGGCGGCATCACCACATTCGGGCAGTTCAGCGTCCTGCCGCGCCGGATCGGCGACCAGCGTTCGCCAGCCCGCCCGGATCAGTCCGAAATGTTCCTCGACGCTCGGTCTACCCACCCAAACGACGCAACGTCCCGTCGATTCCCCGCGCGACATGCCTGCTCCTCACCCGTCTCGTGGCCTGCTGCCGGCTTCGCGGGTTCATCTTCGGACCCGCCGCCGGCACCCCTGCAGGCCGGCAAGCCCCACTTGTCCGCCCTGGTTCGAGCATGGGCGACAGGGTTCGACGGTATACCCGCTTGCCGAAAGCGGCCATACGCCAAACGGGCTAGCCGTGCTCGCTATAGGAACAGATCGGGCAGCAACGGCTGGCCCGGCAGCACGGCATAGCGCTCGAAATCGCGCACGCCTTCGTCGCGCAACACGTCTTCGTCGATGCAGAACCGTCCGGTGAAATCGCGTGACGGTTTCGTGAGGATCGCGTGGGCGGCGTCCGCCACGATTTCCGGCGTACGACAATTCTCAGGACGCACCGTGTCGCCGAGCATCGCGATGGCCGCCGTCGCGATCACGGTTCGCGGCCACAGCGCGTTCACCGCGATGCCCATCGGCGCGAACTCGGGCGCCATGCCGAGCACGCAATGGCTCATGCCGAACTTCGCGATCGTGTACGCGACGTGCGGTGCGTACCACTTCGGATCGATGCTCGGCGGTGGCGAAAGCATCAGCACGTGCGGATTCGCCGCGTCCTTCAGGAACGGCAGGCAGGCTTGCGTGGTGAGGAAGGTGCCGCGCGTGTTCACCTCGTGCATGAGATCGAAACGCTTCATCGGCGTGTCCTCCACGCCGGCCAGCCAGATCGCACTTGCGTTGTTCACCACGATGTCGATCCCGCCGAAGCGTTCCGCGGCGGTGGCGGCCGCCATGCGCACTTCCGCTTCCTCGCGGATATCGACCTTGAGCGGCAAGGCCACACCACCGGCCGCCTCGATCTCGGCAGCCGCGGTGTGGATGGTGCCCGGCAAGCGCGGGTTGGGCACGTTGCTCTTGGCCGCGATGACGATGTTGGCGCCGTCGCGCGCGGCGCGCAGGGCTATGGCCAGGCCGATGCCGCGCGACGCGCCGGTGATGAACAGGGTCTTGCCGGCGAGCGTGGTCATGACGGAGGCCTCAGGCGCGTTGGAAACGCGGAAGGATATCGCGCAGTTCGGCCAGGCGTTGCAGGGGATCGGCAAGTTCGAGCATGTGCTGGCATTCCTCCGGGTCCAGTGGCAGCAGTTCCGACAAACGGAAGCCCACCCAGCTCGCATCGTCCGACTTCGCCGCCACGTCGTTGCGCCACGGCGGGGACATCTGCTCGGAAAGACGCTCGAGGATGGTCGCCAGCAAACCGAATTCCGCGGGTAGCGGAAGGATCTCTTCGTCTTGCCAGGTGGCGATGTCGCCGCGCACCTGGCCGTCCGAACGCACGCGCGTGCGCATGACCCGGAAGCGCCGGCCGCCCTCGGCGACGATGCCGAGCAGACCATCTTCACGGGTGTGGAAATCGGTGATCGTGGCCAGCGTGCCGACGGCCGCGGGCACGGCGGGCTGCCCCGCCTCCCGGCCCTCGAGGATCATGCACACGCCGAAGGCCCGGCCGGTGCGCGCGCATTCGCGCACCAGGTCGATGTAGCGCGGCTCGAAGATGCGCAATTGCAGGTGACCGCCCGGAAAAAGGACGTTCGAGAGGGGGAACAGCGGAAGGTCGAGGGCGGGCGTGGTCGCGGCCATGCCCGTGAGTCTAACCCGCGTCCAGCGCCGCGAAGAAGCGCCGCGGGGCTCCTTCGAAGCCACCGTTGGACATGAACACCACGTGGTCGCCATCGCGCGCCTCAGCCGCGAGGGCCGCGACGAGTCCTTCCACGGTGGGCAAGGTGGCGCCGCGGCCGTGGAGCGCCGCCGTCACCTTCCCCGCATCCCACGCCAACTCGGGCCGGTGCAGGAAGACCACGCGATCGGCATCGGCCAGCGAAGGCGCCAGCGCCTCGGCATGGGCGCCTAGACGCATCGAGTTCGACCGCGGCTCCAGCGCCACGAGGATGCGCGCGCCGCCGACCTTCGCCCGCAGGCCCGCCAGCGTCGTGGCGATGGCCGTCGGGTGGTGGGCGAAGTCGTCGTACACGGTCACCCCACGCGCCGCGCCGATGAGTTCCATGCGCCGCTTCACGCTGGCGAAATCGCCGAAAGCCGGCAGCAGCGCGACGGGATCGGCGCCGGCCGCCGTCGCCGCGGCGAGCGCGGCGAGCGCGTTCATGACGTTATGCCGGCCCAGCGATTCCCAGCGAACCTCGCCCAACGGCATGCCGGCGCGGTGTACACGGAAATGCGAGCCATCGGAGGACAGCAGTTCGGCGCGCCAGTCGCCGGCATCGATGCCGAAGGTTTCCACCGGCGTCCACGCGCCCATCGCCAGCACCTCGGCCAGACAGGCGTCCTCGGAGTTGACGATCAGGCGGCCATTGCCCGGCACGGTGCGCACCAGGTGGTGGAACTGGCGCTGGATCGCGGCCACGTCGGGGAAGATGTCCGCGTGGTCGTACTCAAGGTTGTTGAGGATCGCGATGCGCGGCCGGTAATGGACGAACTTCGAACGCTTGTCGAAGAAGGCCGAATCGTATTCGTCGGCCTCGATCACGAAGGGCTTGCCCTCGCCACGCCGTGCCGAGACGTCGAAGTTGCCCGGCACCCCGCCGATCAGGAAGCCCGGCGAGAGGCCGGCGGATTCGAGCAGGTGCGCCAGCAGGCTGGTGGTCGTGGTCTTGCCGTGCGTGCCGGCCACGGCCAGCACCTCGCGCCCGCCGAGCAGGGTCTCGCCCAGCCACTGCGGCCCGGAGATGTAGCGCAGGCCCTCGTCGAGCATGTATTCCACGGCGGGGTTGCCGCGCGTCATGGCATTGCCGACGACGACCAGATCGGGCGCGGGCTGCAGGTGTTCCGCCTTGTAGCCCTGCATCAGGGCGATGCCGAGGTCCTGCAGCTGGGTGCTCATGGGTGGGTAGACGTTGGCGTCGGAGCCTTCGACGGTGAGGCCGAGTTCGCGCGCGAGCGCGGCGACGCCGCCCATGAAGGTGCCGCAGATACCGAGGATATGGACGCGCATGAGGGGGCTCGTCTTGGCGCGGTGCGAGGGCACCGCGGAGATCCGCCGGTCAGGCCGGCGGACCACGGGGATCAGGCGCTGGCGGCCTTGACGCCACCGGGCAATACGTCCAGCACGCGCTGGGTCACCTCGTCGAGTTCACCGACGCCGTCGACGACCTGCAACTTGCCGCGCTGCTTGTAGAAGTCGGCTACCGGAGCGGTCTGGTCAGCGTAGATGCCGAGGCGCTTCTTGACCGTGTCCGGGTTGTCGTCCGGACGGCCTTCCTTCTCGAAACGCACCTCGCAGCGATCGACGATGGCCGAATCGGGCACGTCGAGCTTGACCACGACATCCAGCGGCTGGCCGATGCGGGCGAGCACGGTATCGAGCGCGTCGGCCTGCGCCAGGTTGCGCGGATAGCCGTCGAGGATGAAGCCCGGCTTCGCGTCCGGCTCGCCCAGGCGGTGCTCGATGATGCCGAGCATGATGTCGTCGGGCAGCAGCTGGCCGGCGTCCATGAGGCCCTTGGCCTTGAGGCCCAGTTCGGTGCCGGCCTTGATCTCCGCGCGCAGCAGGTCGCCGGTGGAGATATGCGGTACGCCGAGGCGTTCCTTGAGGCGGGTGGCCTGGGTACCCTTGCCGGAACCGGGGGCGCCGAATAGCACGAGTCGCATTGATGCTCCGTTTCGTCGGACGCACGGGGCAAACCCGCCGCCGGACACGAGAAAATGGGTCTCAAGGTAACGGCAGCGGCGCCGCCGCGTCAAACGGCTGAAATACTCGCCCCGTTCAAGCCACCATGACGCCGGGCGCGCTACCCTGCGGTTCCCGCCCCACCAGAAGGATGCGAAGCATGGCCGCCGGCAAACTCCTCTACGCCCAGTCGGGCGGTGTCTCCGCCGTGATCAACGCCACCGCCGCGGGCGTGATCGAGACGGCCCGGGACAAGGGCATCGTGGTGTACGCCGCGCGCAACGGCATCCTCGGCGCGCTGCGCGAGGAACTGATCGACACCTCGAAGGAAGCCAAGGCCAACATCGCCGCCCTCAAGCACACGCCGGGCGGCGCCTTCGGCTCCTGCCGCTACAAGCTGAAGTCGCTGGAAGAGAACCGCGCCGAATACGAACGCCTGATCGAGGTCTTCAAGGCGCACGACATCCGCACCTTCCTCTATAACGGCGGCAACGATTCGGCGGACACCGCCAACAAGGTCTCGAAGATCGGCCAGGCGCTCGGTTACGAGGTGAACTGCATCGGCGTGCCGAAGACGATCGACAACGACCTGGTGGTGACCGACACCTGCCCGGGCTTCGGCTCGGTCGCGAAGTACACCGCGATCGCCGTGCGCGAGGCCAGTCTCGACGTCGCCTCGATGATGGACACCTCCACCAAGGTCTTCATCATCGAGGTGATGGGCCGCCACGCGGGTTGGATCGCCGCGGCGGCAGGCCTGGCCGGGTCGTCGCCGGGCGGTCCGCCGCACGTCATCCTGTTTCCGGAGAACGTCTTCGATCCGGAGACCTTCCTTGCCAAGGTCAAGGCCACCGTCGAGAAGGTGGGTTATTGCACCGTCGTGGTATCCGAGGGCGTCAAGGACAAGGAAGGCAAGTTTCTCGCCGAGTCCGGCGCCCGCGACGCGTTCGGCCATGCGCAACTCGGCGGTGCCGCGCCGGTGCTTGCGGCGCTAGTGCGCGAGAAGCTGGGCTACAAGTACCACTGGGCCCTGCCCGACTACCTGCAGCGTTCAGCGCGGCACGTCGCTTCCAAGACCGACCTCGAACAGGCTTATGCCGTGGGCAAGAAGGCAGTGGAATACGCGGCGGAAGGACTCAACGCCGTCATGCCAGTGATCGTGCGCACGTCGGACGAGCCGTACAAGTGGAAGATCGAGGCGGCGCCGCTGGACAAGATCGCCAACCATGAGAAGAAGATGCCGAAGAACTTCATCTCGAAGGACGGTTTCGGCATCACGGCGGCGGCGCGCCGTTACCTGGCGCCGCTGATCCAGGGCGAAGCGCCGCCGCCGTACGGGGCGGACGGGCTGCCGGTGTACGTGACGTTGAAGAATGCGGCGGTGCCGAGGAAGTTGAAGAAGTTCGCGATCGGATAGTTGCGCTCCCATTGTGGGAGCCGCTTCAGCGGCGATGGGTGCTTGCGGTGACTTGGCCCGCTGCCGCGGGATCGCCGACAAGTCAGCTCCCACCAGGGTTTGGCAAGCCTGTGTGCCTCATCCGGGGCCGTGAGCCGTGGTGGGAAGCCGCTTAAGCGGCGATGGGTGCTCGCGATGACCCGCCCCGCTGCCGCGGGATCGCCGACAAAGTCGGCTCCCACCGGGGTGGGGCAAGCCTCCACGGGGAGGCAAGCCTCCACCAGGGTGTGCTTAACCAAGCACCTCCTTCAATTGCTTGAGATCGCGGACGAAATCCGCGAAGCCCTGCTCGCGCGCCTCATGTCCCGGCAAGCGCAACAGATACGACGGATGCACCGTGGCCAGCCCGCGGCGGCCGTCCGCCAGTTCGATCCAGCGCCCGCGTTCGGCCATCAACCGGAACGACGCCCCGAATACCGCCTGTGCCGCCATCGCACCCAGGCATACGATGCCCTTCGGATCGATGCGGTCGATCTCCGCCGCGAGCCACGGCCGGCATGCCGCCTGTTCTTCCGCGTTCGCCCGCTTGTGCAAGCGCACCTTCCCCCGCGGTTCGAACTTGAAGTGTTTCACGGCGTTGGTGACGTAGAGCGCGCCACGTTCGATGCCTGCCGCATCCAGCGCACGGTCGAACAACTTGCCCGCCGGGCCGACGAAGGGCTTGCCCGCCAGATCTTCCTGGTCGCCGGGCTGTTCGCCGATCACGACGATCCGTGCACGCACCGGCCCCTCGCCGAATACCGTCTGCGTCGCCGGCTTCCACAAGTCGCACGCCCGGCACTCGCGCGCCTGCTTGCGCAAGGCCGTGATGCTGCCTCGCGGCGCCTCCGCGGCCGCCTTCTGCAAGGGCGTGATCTTCGTTTTCCGAGTTATTTGCTGCTTGTCGACCACGGCCTCCATCCTCGGCAACGTACCGGTGCGGTTTGCCCCGTGTTCGAACGGAAGACTCTCGCCGTCGCGGTGCGCGATACGTGACGGCGCCAGCAAGGACCAGTGCATACCAATGAACCGCCAGGCCACCCGGTGGGAGCCGCCCCTGTCGGCGATGTCCAGGGCCAAAGCGGCCGCTATCATGAAGCGTCATTCTTCCCGGACCCGCCATGGACCTCATCATCCGCCACGCCAGCCTTCCCGACGGCCGCACGGGCGTCGACATCGGCATCGAGAACGGACGCTTCGCCGCGATCCAGCCAGGCCTGCCGGCGAAGGGCGTGGAGGAGATCGATGCGCGGGGCCGGTTGGTCGCGCCACCCTTCGTCGATGCGCACTTCCACATGGATGCCACGCTGTCGCTCGGCCTGCCACGCCTGAATGCTTCGGGCACCTTGCTCGAAGGCATCGCGCTGTGGGGCGAGCTGAAACCCGACCTCACCCAGCAGGCGCTGGTCGATCGCGCGATGGCCTATTGCGACATGGCCGTGGCGCAGGGGCTGCTCACGATCCGCAGCCATGTGGACGTCTGCGACGATCGCCTGCTGGCGGTCGAGGCGTTGCTCGACGTGAAGCGCCGCGTCGCGCCCTACCTGCATCTGGAACTGGTGGCCTTCCCCCAGGGTGGCCTGCTGCGCTCGCCCCATGCGAAGGCTAACCTCGTGCGCGCCCTGGACATGGGCGTGGACGTGGTCGGTGGCATACCGCATTTCGAACGGACGATGGCCGAGGGTACCGCTTCCATCCGCTGGTTGTGCGAACTGGCCGCCGAACGCGGCCTGCGCGTGGACATGCACTGCGACGAATCGGACGACCCCCTGTCGCGGCACATCGAAACGCTGGCCGCGGAGACCATCCGCACCGGCCTGCAAGGGCGGGTGACGGGCTCGCATCTCACCTCGATGCATTCGATGGACAACTACTATGTGTCGAAGCTGCTCCCGCTCATCGCGGAAGCCGGCGTGCACGCCATCGCCAATCCGCTCATCAACATCACCCTGCAAGGCCGGCACGACACGTATCCGAAACGGCGCGGCATGACCCGCGTGCCCGAACTGATGGATGCCGGGGTGAACGTCGCCTTCGGCCACGATTGCGTCATGGACCCCTGGTACGGCATGGGGTCCGCCGACATGCTCGACGTGGCGCACATGGGCCTGCACGTGGCGCAGATGACCTCCAGCGCCGGCGTGGCGCGCGCCTTCGCCGCCGTGACCGGCAATGCGGCGCGCGTGCTCGGCCTGGAAAGCTATGGCATCGAGGCCGGGAACCGCGCCGACCTGGTGCTCTTGCAGGCGGGCGATACCTACGAGGCGATCCGGCTCAAGGCGAACCGCCTGCTGGTGGTCCGCGGGGGGCGGGTCCTTGCCCGGACGCCTGAACGGAAAACCGCTCTAGACCTGCCGGAACGCCCGGAAAGCCTCAGTCTCGAGTTCCGCCCCGGGTCGATTTCCTGAACGCACCAGTTCAATAGCTGTCGCGGCAATGAACACTTTCCTGAAGCTTTCATTTCGTAGGACTTCGCGTTCAGCCAGCGCTGCCTAGGATCCGAATCGTCGATCGACCGCGGTGACCCGCGGGGTGACGGTCGTCCTGGGAGACCTATGATGAAAACGATGCTGCGTACCGCGTTCGCTGTCCTGGCGCTGGCCACCACCACGGCGGCTTTCGCCGACGACCATGGGCGCGGCGACCGCGACCACGGCCGTGATCGCGACCGCCACGGTTACGACCGCCGGCATGACGACCGGGGCTGGCGCCACGACAACGACTGGCGCGGGCATCGTCCGCCGCCGCGTTATTACGGCCACGGCTACGACCACCGCTACGATCACCGCCCGGTCTATTACCACCGCCCGCCGCCGCCGCGTTACTACGGCCATTGGGAGCGCGGGCACCGCTACTACGGACGCAACGTGGTCGTATACGACTACGGCAGCTATCGCCTGCGTCCCCCGCCGCGCGGCTACCACTGGGTCCGTGAAAACAACGATTTCCTCCTGGTCGCGATCGCGACGGGCATCATCTTCGACATCGCCACGCGTTAACGGGAGACACGGATCATGAAATCGTTCGGAAAACTGGTGTTCTGCATCGCCACCCTGGGCACCGTCGCGCCTGCGTTCGCGTTCGATCCGCCGCGCGGTGGTCCGCCGGGACAGGATCGTCGCGACGACAAGCGTGACGATCGTCGCGACGACCGCGACTGGCACGACGACCGCGGCAACCACCGCGGCCCGCCGCCGCATGCGCGCAGCTGGCAGCGCGGCCATCGTTACGACGGCCGCGTCATCATCGTGAACGACTATCGCGTGCGCCACTTGCGCGAGCCGCCACGTGGTTACCACTGGGTCCGCGACGACGACAGCGATCAGTACCTGCTCGTCGCCATCGCTACCGGCATCATCCTGGATATCGCCACGCGGTAAAACTGACGTGCGCTGCGGCACCTACGCCGCAGCGCACAACGCCTTCCCCCGCCTCCCCTGCCTATACTCGGATCGGGCCCCATGTTGGGCCCCCACAATTCGGGGAGGCTTCGATGCTGCAGCAGTACGGTTTATGGATCGCGCTGGCATGTGCGGTCGTTGCGATTCTGTACGGTGCGTTTTCGGTCAGTTGGGTCTTGGCCAGGTCGCCGGGCAACGAACGAATGCAGGAGATCGCCGCGGCGATCCAGGAAGGCGCCCGCGCTTACCTCAACCGCCAATACGCCACCATCGGCGTTGTCGGCATCGTGCTTTTCCTACTCATCGGCATCTTCCTCGATTGGGGTACCGCGATCGGCTTCGCGCTGGGGGCGGTGCTCTCCGGGGCGGCCGGCTACATCGGCATGAACGTGTCCGTTCGCGCCAACGTCCGTACCGCCGAGGCCGCCAGAAGCGGCCTTTCTTCCGCTCTGGCGGTGGCCTTCCGTGGCGGCGCGGTCACCGGCATGCTGGTGGTGGGTCTGGGCCTGCTCGGCGTGGCGGGCTACTACGGCGTGCTCACCCACATGGGTTACGAGCGCACGCATGTCCTGCATTCATTGGTAGGACTGGCCTTCGGTTCCTCGCTGATCTCGATCTTCGCGCGCCTCGGCGGCGGCATCTTCACCAAGGGTGCCGATGTGGGCGCGGATCTCGTGGGCAAGGTCGAAGCCGGCATCCCCGAGGACGACCCGCGCAATCCGGCGGTCATCGCGGACAACGTGGGCGATAACGTCGGCGACTGCGCCGGCATGGCCGCCGATCTCTTCGAGACCTATGCGGTGACCCTCATCGCCACGATGCTGCTGGGCAGCGTGATGGCCACCGAAGTCGGCCCCTCGGGCGTGCTTTACCCGCTGGTGCTCGGGGGTGCCTCCATCGTGGCCTCGGTGATCGGCACGTTCTTCGTGAAGACCCGCGGTGGCAAGATCATGAACGCCCTGTACGCTGGCGTGGCGGTGTCCGCCGTGCTCGCGGCGGTCGCTTTCTGGCCCATCACGCAATCGCTGATGGCCGACTCCGCATTCGGTCCCGGCCGCATCTACGGCTGCGCGATCATCGGCCTCGTGCTCACCGGGGCGATGGTGGTGATCACCGAGTACTACACCGCGACGGAGTTCCGCCCGGTACGCCATGTGGCGCAATCCTCGACCACCGGGCACGCGACCAACATCATCGCGGGCCTCGGCGTCTCGATGAAGTCCACCGCGCTGCCGGTGCTCGCCGTATGCGCGGCGATCTGGGGCGCGCACGCGCTCGCCGGCCTCTATGGCATCGCCATCGCCGCCACGGCCATGCTCAGCATGACCGGCATGATCGTGGCGCTGGATGCCTACGGGCCGATCACGGACAACGCGGGCGGCATCGCCGAGATGGCCGAACTCCCCGCCGAGGTACGCGGCGTCACCGATCCGCTGGATGCCGTGGGCAACACGACCAAGGCGGTGACCAAGGGCTACGCGATCGGCTCGGCGGGCCTCGCGGCGCTGGTCCTGTTCGCCGACTACACGCACAACCTGAACCTGCATTTCGGTGGCACCGAGGTGCGCTTCGACTTGTCCAACCACTACGTGATCATCGGCCTGCTGATCGGCGGCCTTATCCCGTACCTGTTCGCGGCCATGGCGATGGAAGCGGTCGGCCGTGCCGCCGGTGCGGTCGTGGAGGAAGTGCGCCGGCAGTTCCGCGAGATCACCGGCATCATGGAGGGCACGACCAAGCCCGACTACTCGCGCGCGGTCGACCTGCTCACCCGCTCGGCGATCCGCGAGATGCTGGTTCCCTCGTTGCTGCCGGTGCTGGTGCCCGTGGTGGTGATCTTCGGCTTCAAGTGGCTCGGCGGCCCCGTGGCCGGCGCGCAGACGCTGGGCGGCGTGCTGATCGGCACGATCGTCACCGGATTGTTCGTGGCCATCTCCATGACCACGGGCGGCGGCGCCTGGGACAACGCCAAGAAATACATCGAGGACGGCCACTTCGGCGGCAAGGGCTCCGATGCGCACAAGGCGGCCGTCACCGGCGATACCGTGGGCGATCCGTACAAGGACACGGCGGGACCGGCGGTGAATCCGCTGATCAAGATCATCAATATCGTGGCGTTGTTGTTGATTCCGTTGCTTTAAGAGCATCGCCGACAAGGTCGGCTCCCACCAGGGCGAGGCAAGCCCGGTGGGAGCCGACTTGTCGGCGATCCCGCGGCAGCGGGCCAGTTCATCGCAAGCACCCATCGCCGCTGAAGCGGCTCCCACAGGGAAGCGGCTCGACAGATATGCCATCCCAGGATGGGCAGATCCCGCGATAGGTAGGAAGTCATGGCGCCCGTCGCGCCACCGCTGCGCTAAGGTCGAGCATTCACCTCCAGGATCACGACCCATGCATCAACGCTGGATTGCGCTGGCCATCGCCCTTACCTTCAGTGGCATGACCCAAGCCCACGAAACACCCAAGACCGCCGCGCCCGCCATCGAAGCCGGCGCCGATGATGAAAACCTCTGGCTCGACGACATCGACGGCGCCAAACCGATGGAATGGGTCAAGGCGCGCAACGCCGAGACCGTCGCGAAGTACGCGGAAGGCGAGGATTTCAAGACCCTCGACGCGCGTCTCCTCGAGGTGCTCGATTCCGACGCGAAGATCCCCATGGTCTCGAAGATCGGCGACCACTACTACAACTTCTGGCGCGACAAGCAGCACCCGAAGGGCCTCTGGCGGCGCACGACGCTGGCCGAGTACCGCAAGGACAAGCCCGCCTGGGAGACGGTGATCGATCTCGACGCGCTCGCCGCATCCGAGAAAGAGAACTGGGTATGGCATGGCGCCCAGTGCCTCAGGCCCGACAATCGCCGCTGCCTCGTCTCGCTCTCGCGCGGCGGCGCGGACGCCGATGTGGTGCGTGAGTTCGACCTGTCGACGAAGACCTTCATCGAGGGTGGTTTCACCCTGCCCGAGGCGAAGAGCCAGGTCGCCTGGATCGACGACGACCACATCTATGTCGCCACGGACTTCGGTCCCGGTTCCATGACCACGTCGAGCTACCCCCGCATCGTGAAGGAGTGGAAGCGCGGCACGCCGCTGTCGTCCGCCACGACGGTGTACGAGGGTAAGCCCAGCGACATGTCGATCTCGGCCTTCCGCGATCTCACGCCCGGCTTCGAACGCGACTTCGTGCAGCGTGCGCTGGAGTTCTACAATTCGGAAACCTTCCTTCGCGGCAAGGACGGCAAGCTCGCGAAGATCGACGTCCCCAACGACGCCGAGACCGACGTCGAGCGCGAGTGGTTGCTGATCGAGCCACGCACTCCCTGGACCGTCGGTGGCAAGACGTATCCTTCCGGCGCGTTGCTTGCGACGAAGTTCGACGATTACATGGCCGGCAAACGCGACCTCACGGTGCTTTTCACACCCGACGAGCACAC
Source organism: Luteibacter sp. W1I16 (assembly GCF_050434905.1). Classification (NCBI taxonomy): domain Bacteria; kingdom Pseudomonadati; phylum Pseudomonadota; class Gammaproteobacteria; order Lysobacterales; family Rhodanobacteraceae; genus Luteibacter; species Luteibacter sp. W1I16. Next base: position 2,846,187 of record NZ_JBNDJJ010000001.1, on the reverse strand, counting down.
CTCGCTGTCGGGCCACTCGTGGACGCGCCACCACCTGATCCTGAACCTGATGCGGGACGTGGTGAGTGAGATCCAGGTCCTGACGCCGGCCGCCACGGGTGCGTGGAAGAGCGAGACACTGAGTGGCGCGCCAGCGCTCAGCACGATGCAGGCCGGCGGCATCGACGCCGACGAGAGCGACGAGTATTTCCTCACCGTCTCCGGCTTCCTGCAGCCCACCACGCTCTACTACGGCACGCTGGGCAAGGGCGAGCGCGAGGCGATCAAGCACAGCCCGGCGTTCTTCGACGCCTCGCGGTTCGTCGTGAGCCAGCATTTCGCCACGTCGAAGGACGGCACCAAGGTGCCCTACTTCGAGATCGCACCGAAGGCGATGAAGGCCGACGGCAACAACCCGACCCTGGTCTATGGCTACGGCGGCTTCGAGATCTCCCTGCAACCGATGTATTCGGCGGGTGTCGGCCGCGCGTGGCTGGAGAAGGGCGGCGTCTACGTCATCGCCAACATCCGCGGCGGCGGCGAGTACGGCCCGCGCTGGCACCAGGCAGCCTTGAAGGTCAACCGTCCGCGCGCCTACGAGGATTTCGCGGCCGTCTCGCAGGACCTGATCGACCGCAAGATCACCAGCCCGGGCCACATGGGCATGATGGGCGGCAGCAACGGCGGCCTGCTAGCGGGCAACATGCTGACCAAGTACCCGCAGCTCTACGGCGCGGTGGTGAGCCAGGTGGCCTTGCTGGACATGAAGCGCTACCCGCACATGTCGGCCGGCGCGTCGTGGATGGCCGAATACGGCGATCCGGACAAGCCGGAGGAATGGAAGTACATCCAGACCTTCTCTCCGTACCAGAACCTGCGCAAGGGCACCAAGTATCCGCCCGTGCTGTTCACCACCTCGACCCGCGACGACCGCGTCGGACCGGTCCATGCGCGCAAGATGGCCGCCCGCATGCAGGCCATGGGCTTCGACGCCAGCCTGTACGAGAACATCGAGGGCGGCCACGGCGCCGCGGCGGACAACAAGCAGTCGGCGTTCATGAACGCCCTGGCCTACACCTACCTCTGGGAACACCTGAAGTAAGGGAGCGCCTTGCCCCGGGGTTTCCCCCCGGGGCGGGGTGGCCGTATCCTATCCGGCCGACTTATCCCCGAAGAATCAAGGAATCCCATGGGTCTGCACCTCGTTCCCGCCGGTCGCAACGTGCCGGATGAAATCAACGTCATCATCGAAATCCCGAAGGATGCGGAGCCGGTCAAGTACGAAGTGGACAAGCAGAGCGGCGCGATCTTCGTCGACCGCATCCTCTCCACGCCGATGCGCTATCCCTGCAACTACGGCTACGTCCCCGGCACGCTCGGCGGCGACGGCGACCCGCTGGACGCCCTGGTGATCCTGCCCCTGTCGCTGGTACCGGGCTCGGTGATCCGTTGCCATCCGGTCGGCATGCTGAAGATGACCGACGAGGCCGGCGCGGACGAGAAGCTCGTCGTGGTGCCGGTGGAGAAGGTGTTCGCGGGCTACGCGCACATCCGCGATATCAAGCAGGTCTCCGGTCACTGGCTGGAGCGCATCGGCCACTTCTTCGAGCACTACAAGGACCTGGAGAAGGGCAAGTGGGTCAAGATCGACGGCTGGGTCGGTGCCGAAGAAGCGAAGGCCGAGATCGTGTCGGGCATGGGTCGGTACAAGATCGATAACTGACCTGTGGATTCAGGGGTGCTTCTGCCGGCGCATTCGGCGAGCACCCATCGCCGACAAGGTCGGCTCCCACCCGACCTGCCCAGGTCTGGTGGGACCCGATCCTATCGGCGGCTTGGGTGGGAGCCGATCCTATCGGCGATCCGCGCGTAGCGCGGCCCATTTACCGCACCCCATCACCGTCACCCGCGCCCCAGCAACCCACGCAGGTCGATGATCGCCGCGTTCGCCCGCGAGATGTAGTTCGCCATCACCAGCGAATGATTGGCGAAGAACCCGAACGGCGAGCCATTGAGCACCACCGGGCTGCCCAGCGCCTTCTGCGATTCCTCCAATTCCCGGATCACCTGTTGCAAGCTGGCGTCCGCGTTCTTGCTGCGCAGGATCGGGGCGAAATCGTGACGGATCGCCTTCAGCTGCTCCAGCAAGGTCCAGGTGTAGCCACGCGCTTCGTAGAAGTTGTCGTCGATCTTGTTCCAGGGCGTCTTCACGTACACCGCCTTGGCGGGACCAGCGTTGACGGCCACATCGGCATTCGGGGCTGCGTCCACCTTCAACTGGCCGACGCTCGCCGATAGCCGTTGCGATAGGGAACCCAACCGCGCGGACACCGTCTGCAGGTAATCGGCCAGATTGTCGGCGCGCGCGTAGAAATGCGCATTGGCGTCCGCGGCGTCCGACAGGCGCGAGAGGTACTTGTCGAGGTCGTCCGTCGCTTTCGCATACTGCGATTCCGAACTCGGCAGCAGCCAGCGATCGTTGGGACTGTTGAGCAGCGGATCGGCCTCGCCCAGGTCCTTGTCCTCGGTGGACTGCGTCTGCGAACGGCTGAAGTCGTTACGCAGCGAGCGAGCAAGGTCGCGCGAGGCGATCAGCGAGCCGAATTCCCAGTTGGGCATGTTGTCCATGAACACGCCGGGCGGCAGCCTGTCGTTGCTGAGGTAGCCGCCGCGCTTGTCCAGCAAGGTGTCGACCGAGCGGATCAGCGTGTACGTGGTGACGGCGCCGGTGCTCAACGGGCGGCCGATGTCCTTCATGTGCGCGGTGGTGACGGCGACCGGATCGAATTGTTCGGGCTCCTTGTCCCACCACCACATCATGATGAGGATGAGCAGCACGAGGATTGCGACGAGGACCGCGATCGCCATGCTGAGGGGGTTCCGTCGGCGCCGGGCCGGCGCGGGCGTGGCGGTCGCATTCATGGGTCATCCTTATCGTCGCGAACGTGAGCGCCTAGCTTACCGTCAATGCGACGAAGGTGCCGCCGGCTCGCCCTTGGCGCCAAGGTTCTCCAGCAGGGTCGCCATGTCCTCGGCGTGCTCTTCCTCCTGCGCGAGGATGTCCTCCATGATGCGCCGGGTGGTCGGGTCGTCGTCGCCGATGTACTGCACGATCTCGCGATAGCTGTCGATGGCGATGCGCTCGGCGACGAGGTCTTCCCTGATCATCTCGACCAGCGTGGTGCCTTCGACGTAGTCGGCGTGGCTGCGCGACAGCAGGCCTTCCGGGTTGAAGTTCGGCGTGCCATCGAGCTGGGTGATCCGCTCGGCGATGCGGTCGGCGTGGGCCTGTTCCTGGTTCGCGTGTTCGAGGAACTCCGACTTCACGCTTTGCGAATGGATGCCCGGCGCCATGTAGTAGTGGTACTTGTAGCGCAACACGCAGACGATCTCCGTGGCCAGCGCTTCGTTGAGCAGCTTGATCACCGTTTCGCGGTCCGCACGATATCCCGAGGTGACGGCGCCACGGTCGATGTGTTCACGGGCGCGCTTGCGGATGTTCTCGATGTCGCTGACGAAGGGCTTGCCGTTGGCCATTGCCTGTCTCCTCGGGAGAGTGGGGAATGGCGGGAACGTTAGGGCCGCCGCCGGGAAGGGCGGGTGAAGACGCTCTTGGTGGGAGCCGACCCTGTCGGCGATCCCGCGGCAGCGGGCCAGGTTGAGGCAAGCACCCATCGCCGACAGGGTCGGCTCCCACCGGAGCACCGGGTGTCACCGGGCATCGGGTCTCATGCCTTGTGGTAGACCTCCGCGCCTTGCGCCAGGAATTCCGCGGACTTCTCCGCCATGCCGCGCTCGGCGAGTTCGACCGCGCCCTGCTCCGCCGCGTAGTCGCGGACATCCTGGGTGATCTTCATCGAGCAGAACTTCGGGCCGCACATCGAGCAGAAGTGGGCGGATTTATGCGCGTCCTTCGGCATCGTCTCGTCGTGGAATTCGCGCGCCTTGTCCGGGTCCAGGCCGAGGTTGAACTGGTCGTCCCAGCGGAACTCGAAACGGGCCTTCGACAAGGCGTTGTCGCGCACCTGCGCGCCCGGATGGCCCTTGGCGAGGTCGGCCGCGTGCGCCGCGATCTTGTACGCGATGATGCCATCGCGCACGTCCTGCCGGTTGGGCAGGCCGAGGTGTTCCTTCGGAGTGACATAGCAAAGCATGGCGGTGCCGAACCAGCCGATCATCGCCGCGCCGATCGCGCTGGTGATGTGGTCGTAGCCGGGCGCGATATCGGTGGTGAGCGGCCCCAGCGTGTAGAACGGCGCCTCGTGGCACTTCTCCAGCTGACGCTCCATGTTCTCCTTGATGAGATGCATGGGCACGTGCCCGGGGCCTTCGATCATGCACTGCACGTCGTGCTTCCAGGCCAGCTGCGTGAGTTCGCCCAGGGTGTCCAGTTCGCCGAACTGCGCGGCGTCGTTCGCGTCGGCCACGCAACCCGGACGCAATCCGTCACCGAGACTGAAGGACACGTCGTACGCCTTCATGATCTCGCAGATGTCCTCGAAATGCGTGTAGAGGAAATTCTCGCGATGATGGGCGAGGCACCACTTGGCCATGATCGAGCCCCCACGGGAAACGATACCCGTGACGCGTTTCGCCGTGAGCGGTACGAAGCGCAGCAGCACCCCCGCGTGGATCGTGAAGTAATCCACGCCCTGCTCGGCCTGCTCGACCAGCGTGTCGCGGAAGATCTCCCAGGTGAGGTCCTCCGCCACGCCGTCGACCTTCTCCAGTGCCTGATAGATCGGCACGGTGCCGATGGGCACGGGCGAATTGCGGATGATCCATTCCCGCGTCTCGTGGATGTGCTTGCCCGTGGAGAGGTCCATCACCGTGTCGCCGCCCCAGCGGATCGCCCAGACCAGCTTTTCCACTTCCTCGGCGATGCCCGAACTCACCGCGCTGTTGCCGATGTTGGCGTTGACCTTGGTCAGGAAGTTGCGGCCGATGATCATCGGCTCCGCTTCCGGGTGATTGATGTTGGCGGGAATGATCGCGCGGCCGCGCGCCACCTCGTCCCGCACGAACTCCGGCGTGATCCGCTTCGGCAACGACGCACCGAAGGCCTCGCCAGGATGCTGCATGCGCAGCGCGCTGTCGGCGAGCGCGTCGATGCACTGGTTCTCGCGGATGGCGATGTACTCCATCTCGGGGGTAACGATGCCGCGCCGGGCGTAGTGCATCTGGGTGACGTTGGCGCCGGCCTTCGCCCGTAGCGGCGCGCGCGTGGACGCGAAGCGGATGGCGTCCAGCCGCGGGTCGATGGCGCGGCCACGTCCGAAGCTCGAGGAGAGCCCGTCGAGCCGCTCGACATCGCCACGTTCGGCGATCCATGCGGCGCGCGGCGTCGGTAGACCGGCGGCCAGGTCCACCACGTGAGTGGGATCGGTGTAGGGGCCGGAGGTGTCGTAGACGACGATCGGCGGATTGTCCTCACCACCGAACAGCGTCGGCGTGGCGGCCTGGGCGATCTCGCGCATCGGTACGCGCAGGTCGGCCCGGCTGCCGGTGACATGGATCTTGCGGGAACCGGCCATCGGCGCGGTAACGGACTGCGACAGCTCGCGCGCGGCGCGGGCCAGGTCGGTGGGCATGGCGTTCATCGGCTTCTCGTTCCTCACAGGGGAAGGGAGAAGCGGACGGCGCCGTCACGAGGCGCGACACGCCCCAGGGGCACGCACGTCGACCGTGGACGAAGCTTCCTACGCCGGTACGGACCGGATCAGGTTCGAAGGGACTCTCTCAGCCCGCGCGTATCGCATGGGCACCCCCGCTTCGCCGGGGATTCAACCACGAAGCGAGCCGGGAAGCGAGCGTCAGACGCTCACGTGGCGCGGCGAATACGCGCGCATGAACATGTCCACCGCGGCCAGGGCGTTGGCCTTGACCTCTTCGGCGAACTGCACGGCGCAGTCTTCGCAACCGAAGAGACGGCGGATCAGCAGGTCGCCCTTGAGCAGGGCGAGGAATTGCGTGGTGGCGCGGGACACGTCGGGGATATCGAGCTGGCCACGCGAAGCGGCGCCCTCCAGCAGGCGCTGCATCAGCTTATGCATGCGTGCGGGACCCTCTTCCCAGACCAGGCGGCCGAAACGCGGATTGCCGCCCGATTGGCAGTCGGACAGGATCGCGCGGAAGGTGCCCACCGATTCCGTGTTGGTTTCCATCGCCGCATGACGGCTGGCGATGTTGGTCAGGGTGACGCGGATGTCGGCGCCCGGATTGAAGTCGAAGAGGTCGTCCGGCAGGCGTTCCTGCACATGCGCGCGGATCACCTCGCGGAAGAGGTTGTCCTTGTCGCCGAAATGGCTGTACACGGTGAGCTTGGATACGCCGGCGGAAGCCGCGACGGCGTCCATGCTGGTACCGGCGAAGCCGCCATGGGTGAAGAGCGACTTGGCCGCGTCGAGGATGGCCGCGCGCTTCTCCATGTCCTTCGGACGCCCCGGACCCTGGGTCTTCAGTTTCGGGCTGGCGTTCATGGCTGCACCTTCACAAACAGAGATTATGACTTTATTATACGCAGCGGTTCAGTTATTTCCAGCATGCTGAAAACACTGGTTGTACCGCCCGTCTACCTTAGAATGACAAATGGGGGCGTTCGGGCGGTTACCCATGGCGGCCAAGGCGGGGCGCCGGCACCCGTTCAGGCGCCAGCGTAGCTCCCGATGGCGGGAACCATGACTTCCGTCAGCCCGGTCCGGTGACTTCCGGCACTTCGCCGGACGGCGTCGGCACCGCAGCCTTAACACAATGGGAAAACGGGCGCTAAGCGCTTATCCTTCCGAATCTTTTTGCAGCTTTCGTACGGGATCCAACACATGGCGATGAATTTCGAGCAGGCGCGGCAGAACATGGTCGAAAACCAGGTTCGCCCCTGGGAAGTCCTCGACGCCGACGTCCTCGAGACCCTGAAGAGCGTGCGTCGCGAGGATTTCGTGGCGCCGGCTCACCGGAACGTGGCATTCGCCGACCTCACGCTGCCCCTTGGCCACGGCGAGGTGATGATGAAGCCGGTGATCGAGGGCCGCGTGCTCCAGGCCCTGGCGCTCAACAAGACCGACGAGGTCCTGGAGATCGGCACCGGCTCGGGTTACCTGACCGCCTGTCTCGCCCGCCTGGCCGGCAAGGTCACCAGCATCGACATGCATGCCGATTTCGTGGAGGCAGCGCGCCAGCGCCTGGCCGCCGCTGCGGTGACGAACATCGCGCTGGACACCGCCGAGGCCGTCAACGGTTACAAGCCCACGGGCGTTTTCGACGCCATCGTGGTCACGGGAGCCGTGCACACGGTCCCCGAGAAGTTCGTGCGCTGGCTGAAGCCTGGCGGGCGCATGTTCGTGGTACGCGGCGATTCCCCCGCACAAACGGCGGTCCTGCTCACCCATGAGGGTGAAGGCCGCTTCCGCGAGGAATCGCTGTTCGAAACGGACCTTCCCTACCTGGCGCATGCCGCGCCGGTGAAGCGCTTCGTGCTCTGACCCACCAGATTCCCAATCACCCACGAGGCGAAACCATGCGCTTGAAGCTGCTCACCGTCGCGCTGGCATTGGCCGCGATGCCGTTCGCGAGCCATGCGGAAGACTTGCTCGACGCCTACCGGCAGGCCCGGGCCAACGACCCGGTGCTGTCACAGGCCGATTCCACCCGTCTCGCCACCGGCGAGGGCGTGGCGCAGGCCCGCGCGTTGCTGCTGCCGCAGATCACCGCCCAGCTCAGCCTTAACCAGAGCGACCCGAACGGCCCCTCCCGCTCGATCGTCACCGATGCCGCGGGCAACCCCGTGGTCGACGGCGCCGGCAACCCGGTGCTCACCTCCGACGCGGGCCACACCCGCACCCGCGAGCTGGGCGCCACCATCAGCCAGAGCGTGGTCGACTTCAGCAAGTACGCCGACCTGAAGGCGGCGCGCTCCTCGTCGGAGGCGCAGGACGCCACCTACGAAGCCGCTTTGCAGCAACTCGCCACCCGCGTCGCCACCGCGTATTTCCAGGTGCTGACCAACGACGACGCCCTGACCTTCGCCAAGGCGAACGAGCAGGCGCTGGCCCGCCAGCTCGAACAGGCCCAGCAGCGATTCGACGTCGGCCTCTCGGCGATCACCGACGTGCAGGACGCCAAGGCGCAGCACGATACCGCGGTCGCCGCCGTGATCACCGCCGAGAACACGCTGGCGGATTCACGCGAGGCACTGACCCAGATCACCGGCAAGCCAGCCGACAACCTGAAGAAGCTGCGCGAGCAGCTGCCGATGGATGCGCCCTCGCCCAACGATCCGAAAGCCTGGGTGGCCGAGGCGGTCAAGAGCAATCCGACCATCATCGCCTCGCAGTACAACGTGGAGTCGGCGGAGCACAGCATCTCGTCCGCACGCGCGGGCCACCTGCCCACGCTCGATGCCTCGGTCGGCTACAGCAAGAGCACGGCATGGACGCAGAACGCCGGTACCGCGTCCACCGCGGGCACGCTCGGCACGGGTAACAACGGCCGTGGCGCCACCACCGTGGGCCTGACCCTGAGCGTGCCGATCTTCTCCGGCGGCCTGACCCAGTCCCGCGTCCGCCAATCGATCTACCAGCGTGACTCGGCGCAGGATTCCCTGGAGTCCACCCGTCGCCAGGTCGTGCGCGACACGCTGAACTTCTACCGCTCGGTCGTCGCCGGCATCAGCAAGGTCGAGGCCACCAAGGCCGCGGTCGAATCGTCTGAGAGCGCACGCGACGCCACGCAGGCCGGTTTCGAAGTCGGCACGCGCACCATCGTCGACGTGCTGATCGCGCAGCAGAACCTCACCCAGGCGCTCAGCGACTACTCGCAGGCGCGCCACCAGTTCATCCTCGACAAGCTGCTGCTCAAGCAGACCGCGGGCACGGTGGACGTGAAGGACCTGGAAGCGATCAACGCGCTGCTGCAGTGATCCAGGGCAGGCGATGAACGAAAAAACGGGCCCGCTGGGCCCGTTTTTTTATTCCTGCAGCAGGCTGTCGACCAGCTTCATCACCTTGCCGACCGAACCCCGCTCGCTGTCGAACACATGACGCGCCCTCTCGCCCATGTGTTCACGGCGCTTTGGATCGCGTAGCAGCGACAACACCTGTTCGCCGAGCGCGTCGCCATCGGGGACACGCTGGCCACCTTCTTCGTCCAGCAGCGCCTGCGTGATTTCCTCGAAGTTGAACGTGTAAGGGCCGACCAGCACGGGCTTGCCCAGCGCCGCGGGCTCCAGCACGTTGTGGCCGCCGATCGAGACCAGGCTTCCACCGACGAAGGCGACATCGGCCGCGGCGAAGAAGCGCAGCAACTCGCCCATCGAGTCGATGACGAAGCACTGCGTGGTATGGCTGGGAATGCCGTCGCCACTGCGCGTGGCCACCTGGAAGCCAAGGCTGCGCACGGAGGCTTCGACCGCCTTGAACCGTTCGGGGTGGCGCGGCGCGATCAGCAACAAGGCGTCGGGCAGGCGGCGCATCACGTCGAGGTGGGCTTCCAGCACGCACATCTCTTCGCCTTCGTGGGTGCTGGCGGCGATCCACACGGGGCGGCCCGTTCCCCAGGCTTCGCGCATCGCCGTGCCCGCCTCCAACGCGGCCTGCGGCACGGGCATGTCGAACTTCAGGTTGCCGCACACGGTGAGTTGGCTGGGCTCCGCGCCCAGCAGGCGGTAGCGCGCCGCATCCGTGCGCGATTGCGCTGCGATATGGCTGACGCAACGCAACGCGCGCTTCACCAGCGAGCTCATTCGCGCGTAACCGCGCAGCGAGCGCTCGGAGAGTCGCGCGTTGGCGATCAACAGAGGGATACCGTGGCGGCGGCAGGCGAAGTAGAGGTTCGGCCAGATTTCCGTTTCCACGATCACCGCCAGCCGCGGCCGGGTGCTGCGCAGGAAACGCTTCACCGCGAAGGGGAGGTCGTAGGGCAGGTAGACGCTGTGCACGCTGTCGCCGAAAAGCTGGCGGACCCGCTCGGAACCCGTCGGGGTCACCGTCGTCACGAGCATCGGGGCTTGCGGATAGGCCTCCATCAGCGCCTTCACCAGCGGCTCGGCGGCGTTGACCTCACCCACCGATACCGCGTGTACCCAGAGGCAACCCGTCAGGCGCGGTTCGCGGAAGCGGCCGAAGCGCTCGCGCCAGCGCACGTGGTAGTCGCCGTAACGCATGCCACGCGCCATCAGGCGGAGCATCACCAGCGGCGTGAACAGGTACATGGCGAAGTTGTAGAGCAGGCGCAGGAGCACGCGGATCCCTGGTATTGCCATCGACCGGGCAGTATAGCCGCCCCCATTCGTTACAATGACCGGCCATGCCCGGTATGCCCCGCCCCCACCTCACGCGCCGCCTGCTCACGCCCCGACATTGGCCGGCGTGGCTCGGCGTGGCCTTCATCTGGCTGATCGCGCACCTGCCCTTCCGCCTGCTGATGCGCCTGGGCCGGTTGGCGGGCCGCCTTGCCCTGCACCTGAATCCGGAGCGCCGGCGGATCGCGGCGACCAATATCGCGCTTTGCTTTCCCGAACTGGACCCGTCCGCGCAACAGGCGCTGGTCCGCGCCAACCTGTGCGATGTCGGCATGATGCTGGCCGAATTCGCCCTCGGCTGGATGGGTTCCGACCGCGCCATCGCACGGGTGCCGGTCACGGTGGAAGGGCTGGAACATCTCGAGGCCGCGCGCCGCGAGGGCCGCGGCGTCCTGCTCGTCGGCGGACACTTCTCGCACCTGGAACTGTGCGCGCGTCTCGTCTCGCAGCGCATCCGCATCGCCGGCATGTACCGGCGGATGGATTCGGACGTCTTCGAATTCACCGTCCTCCGCTCGCGCCTGCACTACGCCGACGCGATGTTCGAGAAAGACGATATCCGCGGCACGGTGAAGTACCTGAAATCGGGCGGCACGCTCTGGTATGCGCCCGACCAGGACATGCGCAGCAAGGACAACGTCTTCGTTCCGTTCTTCGGCGTACCGGCGGCGACGATCACGGCGACGCACCACCTTGCCCGCCTCTCCGGCGCGCTGGTGATTCCTTTCTTCCACCGCCGCCTGCCCGGCGACGCGGGTTATGCCATGCGCCTCGCCGCCCCGCTGGAAGATTTCCCCAGCAAGGACGCCGCCTTCGACACCGCGCGTGTCAACGCGCAGATCGAACAAATGGCCCGCGAGGCCCCGGAGCAATACCTCTGGGTCCACAAGCGATTCAAAACGCGCCCCCCCGGCGAACCGAAAATCTACTAAGCCACCGGCTGCCTTCTTCGTGTGGGAAGCGCGCGGGTGGGAAGCGCGCTGGCGCGCGATCGCGGCCCAGGCCGCTTCCCACCCCAAGCACCACGACAACCTGGTGGGAAGCGCGCTTGCGCGCGACAGGCTTCCCCTACCCAACACCACACCCACACCCTCTGTTCCCCACTCCCGCGTTTGAATGACCGTGGAGGAATGAAAAATCCTCCACCCCACAGCAAAAGCCTCCGCCGCGGACGATTCTCCGAACCCGGACGAACGTATCTCGTCACGACGACAACCGCGTCTCGCATTCCACTTTTCCTCCAGCACGATGCAGCGCGCTCGGTCGCACGCATATGCCACGACCCGAAAACCTGGCCACTGTCGACATGTGTCGCCTGGGTGGTGATGCCCGACCACTGGCATGGCCTCGTCGAACTTGGCGACGAACCGTTGTCGCGTGCTGTCGCACGGTTCAAGGGAAGAGTGTCGCGTTCGCTCGGACAGGCGGGGATGTGGCAGGAAGGCTTTCATGATTGCGGACTGAGAAGGGATGGCGATCTCAGGAGGGCGGCCCGGTACCTTGTCGCGAATCCGGTGCGTGCGGGGCTTGTCGATTCGGTCCTGGATTACCCCTATTGGAATACGGTTTGGTTGTAGTGGTGGCTGTCGCAAGAGCTATCGCGGCCAAGGCCGCTTCTCACCCCCAAGCACTACGGCAACCTGGTGGGAAGCGCGCTGGCGCGCGATCGCGGCCGAGGCCGCTTCCCACCCGATGCGACTCCCAGCATGCCGCGATCTTTCATCGGACTTTCCCTGATCTTTCGTGGTGCATAACGCCTGCACAACGGCGAACCTTTCGTCGGAAACAACGAAAGCCTCGCGAAAAAACGCCAGCGTAGAAAGTTCGGCATGCCCACAAGACGGACCTTCGCCATGCAGTCGTTCTTTCGTTTCGCGCGATCATTACGCGGCCGTGCCGGATGGCACAGCACGCGCACGCATGCCATCGGCGCGGTGCTCACCTATGCGCTGCGTTGTGCGTCTCGGTGGCGTGCGCACGATGCATGGCTGGCCTTTCTGGAGAAGCCGCCGATGGCAGGTATTTCCTCCGTCGATACCGTGCTGGTGGAACGCTACCAGCATCGCTACATCAGCAAGGCTTGGAGCAAGGAGCGCCGCATGAAAGCGCTGCGCGATCACTACGACTTCGCGCTGGCCCACTTCCCGCGTCCGTTTTTCCACACGCTCTATCGCGAACGCCAGGTGCTGGCCGGGCGCGTGACCTTGCGCGATGGCGGCCTGCTGTCGCTGATCGTCAAGGCTCCCCTGCGCCGGGGACGCGAAGGCGAACTCAGCCTTTCGCTCACCGACGAGAGCGGGCTGCAGATTTCGTACGCCACGATCTCGTTCATCGATGAGGGCCGCACGATTGTCATCGGTTGCCTTCAAGGCGCCGCGAACAACGCCGGGCGCGATGTCGTTCGCGACCTCACGCGGCAATGCCACGGACTTCGGCCGAAGAACCTCTTGTTGTCGATGATCCGTGCGCTGGCCGATGCTTTCGGCGTGGAACGCGTGCTCGGTATCGGCAATGCCGCCCACGTCTTCGCCGGCATTCCGGACAAGGTGAAGGCGGACTACGACGCCTTCTGGATCGAGTCCGATGGCGTCGCCGGTGACGATGGCTTCTACGTGCTTCCTCCACGCGACCCCGTGCGCAATGCATCCGAGATCGAAAGCAAACGCCGCAGCGAGTTCCGCCGTCGCGAAGCCTTGCGCCGCGAAGTGTGCGAGCTAGTCGTCGCCGCGTTCGGTTTCGAGCGGGCCGCGGCCGTCGCGCTGGCCGCCTGACCGGCGCAGCTCATAAAGCTTGGCGTACTTGAGGAACGCGTAGAAGGCGTGCACGCGGGCGGCGACAAAACCGGCCCAGCCGCCTCGCCAATGGCCGCGCCAGAGGTAGTACCGGGCGAACGCCACCGTGGGATAGAACACCATCCGCAACCGCAGGAAGCGCGGCGTCCGCCTGTGCCGGTCGCGCACCTGCAACGATGAATAGCGGTTGGCCTTGTCGACGCGGCCTTCGATGTCACGCTCGCCGTAGTGGTCGATGATGGCGTCGAGCCGATGCACCGGTCCGTCGACGATGACGCTCTCGTGCACCTCGTGGCCACTCATCCGCGCACGCGTGCGATCGAATAGCCGCACGTAATGGTTGAGCCGCGCCCGGTCCGGCTGCCAGCGCCAGAACACCCATTCACGGCGGAGCAGCACGTATCCCGCGGCATCCGGCGCGTCGAGCACGGCCCGGATGCGTTCCGCCGCTACCGCCGGAACGGCCTCGTCGGAATCGAGCAGCAATACCCATCGATGCAGGGCCAGGTCGATCGCCGCCTGCTTCTGCGCGCTGTAACCGGCGAACGGCTGCACATGCACCCTCGCCCCATAACGCGCGGCGATTTCGCGGGTACCGTCGGTCGAACCGGAGTCGAGCACGACGACGTCGTCGGCGAAGGCGACCGATGCCAGACAGGCCGCGATCGTGGCCTCGTTGTCGAATGTGGTGACGACGACCGACAGCGGCTCACACGGCATCGAGGGACTCCACGTCGGGCAGATCGGCGAACAGCGCCGCGCACCATACCGAGAGCAACCAGGCCGCCAACAGGCCCCACCACGCGGAGTAGAACGCCATGTGGGTGTTCAACGGGAACAGGATCGCCGCCAGCGACACGGTCGCCGGGAACGCGCGGGCACGCGCGGCGGCGCCGGCATGCCACCAGGCACGTATCGCAAACACGGTCCCCGCCAGCCAGGCCAGCAAGCCGAGGGTCCCGGTCTCCGTGGCGACTTCGAGCACGACCTGGTGCGCATGGCATGCGCCCTCGCCGTCCCCGCATTTTTCGATCGTGAGGAAGTGGTCGCCGGGCGAAGCCACCGAGGGATAGGCGACGCGGAAACCGCGCACGCCGACGCCATTCACCGGATGCGACGCGTACAGGCGCAGCGACGTCGTCCAGATGTCCAGACGGCCGGTCAGCGCCGCATCCACGCCGGCGGAGGTTCCCGACAACGCGGGCAGCGTATGCGCGACGCGATCGCGGAACCGCGGCGACACCTGCCACGCCAGCGCGAGCGCGAGGGCCACGACCACGGCGCCGGCGGCGCAGGCAGCCGCGAAACGGCGGAACGACCCTGCCTCGCGCCAGACGAAGCAGAGCGTGACCACGCCATAGCAAAGCCACGACGCACGCGAGCCGGACAGAAGCACCGGACCGAGCGCCAGCAGGAAGGCGGCGGTGAGGCCACGCCACCCCCAACGTTCACGCGCGGACCAGAGGAGGAAGGGCGCCAACGCGGACAAGGCGGGGCCGAGTTTGAGGTTATCCGCACCGAAGATGCCGGATAACCGCTCCGGGTCCGAAGCACCCGCCAATCCGTAGCCGGTCAGCGCCTGCACCCAGGCATCGGCCACCCAGACCGCGACCACCGCCGCCGTGGCGACATACAACGCGTGGACCTTTCCCGGACGGCGCATGGCGAAGCAGGTGTACACGCCCAGCGGGGCGAAGCGCAGGATGCCGGCGACGGTGCCCCAGCTCTTGCCGGGGGCCACCGCGTCCACCGCGGAAACCAGTGCGGCGCCGGCGTAGGCCAGGAACAACCACAGGAACAGCTTCGCGCCCGGATGGTGGCGCACGGCCTCTGGCTCGCGCACGAGCAGGAGGATGCTGCCGATGAGGGCGAGGAAGACCCCCAGTTCGGCGCTGCGTCCGAACGGCAACAGCGCCGGGACCAGCCAGACCGGCAGCAGCGGCGAGGCGAGGCCCGCCTTGATCGCGGCGCCGAAGCGGCTCCCGCTCACGTGGCCGGCACGCCTTCCACGACCTCCGCGTAGAGCGCCAGGGTGGCCGACTGCATGTCGGACAGGCGATAGCTGCGCGGCGGCGGGATGGACGGGGCGAAGCGAAGCAGCTCGGCGGCCCGCTCGACCAGTTTCTCGCGATCACCCAAGGGAACGCGCCCGGCGGGATAGAGCTCGGCCAGCAGTTCACCCACGCCGCCATGGGCATACCCCATCACCGGGCGGCACAGTGCCAGCGCTTCCACGACAGTGCGCCCGAACGACTCGGGACGCGTGGAAAGCTGCAGCACGAGCGCCGACATGGCGTAGATGTCGCGGACGTCCGAGCGCTGCGGCGAGATCACCACCTTGTTGTCGAGGCCACGCTGGTGGATGAGGTTGCGCAGCTCGGCGATATACGCCTCGCGGCCGGGCTCGTCGGCGCCGAGCAGGAGCAGGCGCGCGTCGATGGCCCGGTGGCTCAGGTCGGCGATCAGTTCGATCGCGTCCGCATGGCCTTTCAGTCGGGTGCCTCGCCCGGGCAAGGTCAGCAGGGGCGCACCGGCGAGTTGGGGGTATTCCTCGAAGAAGGCGCGCTGCCAGCTGTCGTCGGGGCGGTACCCGTAGGGAAAGGCGTCCGTATCGATACCGCGCGGGATCACCGTGATGCGCGAGGTCTCGATGTCGTGCGGGTAGTGGCGCAGCACGTAGTCGCGCAGGGTCTGCGAAACCACGATCACCCGCTCGCCGCGCAGCAGGATGGCGCTATAGCGGCTGGGCCGGTTCAGGCCGTGCACGGTGGTGACGAAGTGCGGGCGCGGCTTGACGCCCCGCATCGCCCACCAGCCGATCCAGGCGGGCAGGCGCGAACGGGCGTGCACGATGTCCGGCTGGATGTCGCGAAACACACGGCGCAGCTTGCCGACGGTGAACAGGGTGGCGAACGACTTCTTGCCGATGGGCAAGGCGATGTGTTCGCTGCCTTCGGCTTCCAGCTGCTCGACCATCCGCCCGCCGGCGGAAACGACGATGGAACGATGACCTGACTGGACCAGGGCCCTGGCGATTTCCAGGGTCGAGCGCTCGGCGCCACCCGAATGCAGGGCGGGTATGAGCTGTACGACGGTCATCGTCCGATTGGGAGAGACGGTGGCCATGGGTTGGTCCGTTTGAGAGGTTACGAGGGCGATGCACGAAGCATGCCCGCGCGGGGGCCGATCAGTCTTTCAGGACGTAGGTCGCGCCGCAATAGGAGCACTTCGAGGTGCCGCCGTCGTCCTCGATGGACAGGTAGACGCGCGGATGCGAATTCCACAGGTACATGCCCGGCATGGGACAGGACAGCGGCAGGTCGGCGCGGGTCACTTCGTAACGATTTTCGGCGTTCGCCGGGATCAGCGGGGCGGCCGCGGGATTGGGGCGCATGGGAAAACTCCGACGATGCGGTGGAACCGGGGATAGAAGGCGATGTTAGCAGGAACGAAATGCCCGGCGTGACGACGCGGCATGCGGCGAGGCCCGCCCGGAAACGAAAAAACCCGCGCCGTGACCGGCGCGGGTTCCCTTGCCTCGCGGAGCGGGTGGCTTACTTCTTTTCGGCCGAGGCGTCGTGCGCTTCGGTCGTGATGCGGATCTTGATCTCGTCCGAGACGTTCGGAACATACGCGCCCACGCCGAAGTCCGAGCGCTTGATCGTGGTGGTGGCGTCGAAGCCGACCGTCTGCACCTTCATCATCGGGTGCGGGCCGACCTTGTTCAGGCTGACGTCGAGGGTGACCGGCTTGGTCACGCCGTGGACGGTCAGGTCGCCGGTGACCTTCAGCTTGCCCTTGCCCGCCGGGACCACCTTGGTGCTCTTGAAGGTGACGGTGGGGTACTTGGCGGCATCGAGGAAATCCGCCGACTTCAGGTGCTCGTCGAGCTTGGGCACGAAGCTATCCAGGCCGGCGAGCGGCAGGGTCGCCTCGACGGTGGCCTTGGACGGATCCTTTTCGTCATAGACGAGGGTGCCCTGGACCTGGCCGAGGTTAGCCGTCGGGTTGGAGAAACCGAAATGGTTCCAGCTGAACAGGACCATCGTATGGCCCGGATCCAGCGTGTAGGTGACCGGGGCGGCGACGGCGGTGCCGGCGGTGGCCAGCAGCGCGGCGAGGGCGACATAACGAAGAGCGCGCATGGTGTATCTCCTGCAGTGAGGTGGGTACGGCGGTTGACGGCGGGACCGTGCGGTCACCGCGGGAAGTATCAGGCGATCCGTGCGGCTTCGTCGAAGTCCAGGCGCGGCAGGCGGTCGAACAGGTTCTTGCCGGGATCGCCATAGCCGATGTTGATCAGGAAGTTCGACTTGATCTGCGTGCCGGCGAAGAACTCGGCGTCGACGCCGGCCTGGTCGAAGCCGGACATCGGGCCGCAATCCAGTCCCAGTGCCCGGGCGGCCATGATCAGGTAGGCGCCCTGCAACGAACCGTTACGCGTGCCCGAGGACTGGATCATCGGTTCGTTGCCGACGAACCAGCTGCGCGCGTCGGCATGCGGGAACAGCTTGGGCAGCTTCTCGTGGAAGGCGAAGTCCGTGGCGACGATCGCCGTCACCGGTGCCTGCATGGTCTTTTCGACGTTGGTTTCGGACAGGTGGGGCTTGAGGCGCTGCTTCGCGTCTTGCGACTTCACGAAGACCAGGCGCATCGGCGAGGCGTTGGCGGCGGTGGGGCCGAATTTCGCCAGGTCGTACAGCCGGTGAAGCTGCTCGTCGGTCACCTCCTTCGGGAGCCACGCGTTGTAGGTGCGGGCCTTGAGGAAGAGTTGGTCAAGCGAAGCATCGGTCAACGGAGCACTCATGGATATCCTTGTACAGTGATGGCTGCCGAAACGCCGGCATCGTCACAGTGTAAGCGTCACGACGCGATCGTGGACAAGCCGGCCAGGGAACGAACTGTGCGGAAATCGACAACAATCGGGGGCCGTGGCGCCACGTGAGCACGCTATCGCACGAGTCATGCTGGGTCGTGACCGATGGCGCCGCCGGCAATCGGCGCCAGGCCTTGGCCCTGGCCGAGGCACTGACGCCCTCGATCCGCGAGATCGTCGTCCAGTTGCGCGCGCCCTGGTCGTGGCTGGCGCCACGCAGCCTGCCTGGCGCCCGCATGGCGCTGGGCCGCCAAGAGGACAGCCTGTTGCCGCCATGGCCGAAGCTGGCGATCGGCTGTGGCCGCCAGGCCGCCTGGGCGACCCGGCAGATCCGCCGTTGGTCCGGCGGCGCATCACTCACGGTGCAGATCCTCGACCCGCGGATCGATCCGGCGCACTGGGACCTCGTGGTGGCGCCGCGGCACGACGGTCTGCAGGGGAGCAACGTGCTTCACTCCCTGGGATCGCTCCATCCCATCGACGACGCATGGCTCGCCGACGGGAGGGACGCCTTCGCTCAGTTCGCCACACTGCCGGGGCCCCGGCTCGGGGTATTGATCGGCGGCGATCGCCATGGGGCTCGGCTGGATCCCGCCGCCGTGGACGCCTTCCTGATGGCGGCACGCGCGCGGCACGCGGCGGACGGCGGATCGATCCTGGTGGCCGTTTCGCGGCGCACGCCGGCGGCGAGCCTGCCACGCATCCGCGAGGTCTTCGCCGGCCTGCCGGGCGTGGTCTGGACCGGCAGCGCCGATGGAGCGAATCCGTACCCGGGCATTCTCGGCTGGGCCGACCGGCTGCTCGTCACGCCCGATTCGGTGAACATGCTTTCGGAGGCATGCGCCACCGGACGGCCGGTGCATACGCTCGTGTCCACGCCCCTGCCGGGGAAGCTGGCGCGTTTCCATGCCGAGTTGCGCTCGGCGGGGCTGTTGCACGATGTCGAGGCGGTTACCGCCGAACGGCAGGCGCCATTGCGCGAAACCGCGACGATCGCCGCGGAAGTGCGCCGGCACCTGGGGTTGGCCTAGGCGGGCACATCGCCGACAGGGTCGGCTCCCACCGAGCGCCCGCTACCTGGTGGGAGCCGACCCTGTCGGCGATACGGCCCCGCCCCTGTCCGGCCCTGTCCGCCTCGTTCAGCCTCACGCATCCACATACCGGGCCGCGTCGCCCACCCAACGCGCGATAAGCCGTTCGCAACGCACCGGATGGTCCTTCATCATCGCCTCGGCCACGCGCTGCACCTCGGGCATGAGGTGCGCGTCGCGCGCGAGGTCGGCGATACGGAACTGCAACTGGCCCGTCTGCCGCGTACCCAGCACTTCACCCGGACCGCGCAGTTCGAGGTCCTTTTCTGCGATGCGAAACCCGTCGTTCGTCTCCCTCATCACTTGCAGCCGCTCCCTGGCCAGACGCGACAGTGGCGTCTGGTAGAGCAGCACGCAATTGGACGCGACCGAACCACGCCCCACCCTTCCGCGCAGTTGGTGCAACTGCGCGAGGCCAAGCCGCTCACTGTTCTCGATCACCATCAGGCTCGCGTTGGGCACGTCCACGCCGACCTCGATCACCGTGGTGGCCACCAGTACGGCGAGGTCGCCCGCCTTGAAGGCGTCCATCACCGCCTGCTTTTCCTTCGGCTTCATGCGCCCGTGGATCAGGCCGACCGCGAGGTCCGGCAGCGCGGCGGTGAGTTCGGCATGAGCCACCTCGGCCGCCTGCGCATTGAGTTGTTCGGATTCCTCGATCAGCGTGCACACCCAATACACCTGGCGGCCCTGCACGCATGCCGCGTGGATGCGCTCCATGACGTCGAAACGCCGCTCGTTCGACAGCGCCACGGTCTGCACGGGGGTGCGTCCCGGTGGCAACTCGTCGATCGAGGAGACGTCGAGATCGGCATAGGCGCTCATGGCGAGCGTGCGCGGGATCGGCGTCGCGGTGAGCACGAGCTGGTGTGGGATGAGATCGCCTTCGGCCCCCTTGTCGCGCAGCGCCAGCCGCTGGTGCACGCCGAACCGGTGCTGCTCGTCGACGATGACGAGGCCCAGCTTCGCGAAGGCCACGCCCTCCTGCATCAACGCGTGCGTGCCGACGACGACGTGCGCCTCGCCACTGGCGGTACGATCGAGCGCTTTCTTGCGCGCCCTGCCCTGCACCTTGCCGGCCAGCCATTCCACGTCCAGCCCCAGCGGTTCGAGCCAGGCGCGGAAGTTACGCAGGTGCTGTTCGGCGAGTAATTCGGTCGGCGCCATCAGCGCCACCTGGTAGCCACTCTCCACGGCGGCGACCGCCGCCAGCGCGGCGACCACGGTCTTGCCGCTGCCGACATCGCCCTGCACGAGGCGCAGCATCGGGTGGGCGCGTGCGAGGTCGCGCGCCACTTCTTTCGAGACGCGCGCCTGCGCCTTGGTGAGGGCGAACGGCAGCGCCTCAAGCAATCGCTCACGCAGCGCGCCGGCACTTTTCAACGCGGGCGCCTTGCGCTTCTTCACCGCCGCGCGCATGCGCCGCAGGGTGAGGTGCTGGGTCAGCAGTTCCTCGAAGGCGAGGCGTTTCTGCGCGGGATGCCGGCCCTCGCCGAGTTCGCGCAGATCGACTTCCGGCGGCGGCCGGTGCACGAAAAGCAACGCCTCGCGCAACGACGCCAGGCCCATCGGGCGGCCGATCGATTCCGGGATGAGTTCCAGGCGATCGTCCACCGGCAGATGGGCCAGCGCACGCGACACCAGGCTGGCCAGCCGTCGCGGGCCCAGACCTTCCGTGGTCGGATAGACCGGCGTCAGCCGCTCATCCACCACCACGGGTTCATCGGGTTCGATGCGCTGGTACTGAGGGTGGACGATTTCCAGTCCCTGCGGGCCCTGGCGCACCTCACCGAAGCACAGCAGGCGCGTGCCCTTCTGCAACTGGTCGACCTGCGACTTGCGGAAGTGGAAGAAGCGCAACAGCAGCGCACTTCCCGATTCGTCGCCGATGATCACCTTGAGTTGCGGTCGGAAGCGGAAACCCCGCTCGACGAATTCGACCGTGCCCTCCACCTGCGCGCGGTCTCCCGGACGCAGGTCGGCGATGGGACGTACCTGGGTGCGGTCTTCGTAACGCAGGGGCAGGTGGAACCAGAGATCCTGCACCTCGCGCAGCCCGAGCCTTGCCAGCGTCTCCGCGAGCGCGGGGCCCACGCCGCCGAGCGACGTCAGCGGCGCGCGCCCGGGATCCGCCACCGGCGCGGCGGTCATCGGCGATGCACGGCGAGCCACGGAACCCGCGCTATGGCTTAGGGCAGGACGAGGATCGCGTCGACCTCGACCTGGGCGCCCTTGGGCAGGCCCGAGACCTCGATGGTCGAACGCGCTGGATACGGCTGCTGGAAGTACTCAGCCATTACCGCGTTCACCGCGGCGAAATTGCCCAGGTCGGTGACGTAGATGCCTACGCGGACGATGTCGGCGAGCTTTCCGCCCGCGGCTTCGGCCACGGCCACGAGGTTGTCGAACACGCGGCGGGTCTGCGTGGCGATGTCGCCCTCGACGAGGTTGCCGGTGGCCGGATCGAGTGGAATCTGGCCCGAGAAATACACGGTGTTACCGGCGCGTACGGCCTGCGAATACGGGCCGATGGCCGAAGGTGCCTTGTCGGTGGCGATGGTGCTGCGGGTCATGGGATGTCCTAGAGCGGATGACGGTAAACACCGCTGACCACGCCGGTGCGGCGCACGCGGCGCATCACGTCGGCGAGGTGCTTGCGGTCCTTCACCTCGATGGCGAAGAGTAGCGTGGCGGCGGTGCTGTCGCGCTCGATGTACTCGACATTTTCAATGTTCGAACCGGCGTCGGCGATCGCCGCGGCGACGGTGGCGAGCACGCCCGGGCGGTTGAGCACCTCGATGCGCAGCTCCGCGCGATAGTCACCGGAGACGTCGCGGTCCCATTCGATGGCGACGATGCGTTCGGGGGTCTTGCGGAACTCCGCCACGTTCGGGCATTCCACGCGGTGCACGACGATGCCCTTGCCCGAGGACAGGAAACCGACGATCTCGTCGCCCGGCAGCGGATGACAGCAATTGCCGAAGCTGAGCACGCCGCGTTCGGCGCCACTGATACGGATCTTCTCCGCCGAATGTTCGGCGGGCGCCTGCGTGTAGTTCTCGCCCGGACCGAGCAGTGCCACGAGTTGCGCCGCCACCTGATCGGCGAAGCGGTTGCCAAGGGCGATTTCCGACAACAGCTCCTCGAGGCGCTTGAGCTTGGCGTCGTCGAGGAAGCGGTCGAGCGTGGCGCTGGGAATCGCGTCGAGGCTGAGGCCGCGGGCATCGAGCGCGCGGTCGAGCATGCGGTGGCCGAAGTCCACCGCGTCTTCGTGTTGCAGGTGCTTGAGGTATTGACGGATCGCCGTGCGCGCCTTGCCCGTGACCACGGCCTCGAGCCATGCGGGATTGGGCACGGCCGACGGCGCGGTGATGATCTCCACCTGCTGTCCGGATACCAGGCGCGTGCGCAACGGCACCAGTTTCTTGTCCACGCGGGCGGCCACGGCGTGGTCGCCGACATCGGTGTGCACCGCATAGGCGAAGTCGAGCGCCGTGGCGTTGCGCGGCAGCGAGAAGATGTCGCCGCGCGGCGTGAACAGGTAGACCTCGTCGGGGAACAGGTCGATCTTGACGTTCTCGAGGAACTCCGACGCCGATGGCGTGTTCGCCTGGCTGTCGGCCAGCGCGGACAGCCACTCGCGCGCACGCGCCTGGGCGCTGTTCGCCGGGCCGGAATCGCTCTTGTACGCCCAGTGCGCAGCCACGCCTCGCTCGGCCACGGATTCCATTTCCGAGGTACGGATCTGGATCTCGATCGGCGCGCCGAACGGCCCGAGCAGCACGGTGTGCAACGACTGGTAGCCATTGCCCTTGGGAATGGCGATGAAATCCTTGAAGCGGCCGTCCACCGGCTTGTACAAGCCATGCACGGCACCCAGCGCCATGTAGCAATGCATGGCCGAATCGGTGATGACGCGGAAGCCGTAGACGTCCATCAGCTGCGCGAACGATTTGTGTTCGCTGCGCATCTTGGAATAGATGCTCCACGCCGACTTGATCCGGCTGACGGCGCGGCCGGGAATCTTCTCCGCCGCGAGCCGTCCTTCCAGCGCCATCTCGATCTTCGCCATCGCCTCGCGGCGGTTGCCCAGGGCGGCGCGAATGCGCTCGCCGATGATGCGGTGACGATCGGGATAAAGGGCCTTGAAGCCGAGATCCTGCAATTCGGCCTTGAACTTGTTCATGCCGAGACGCTGAGCGATCGGCGCGTAGATTTCCAGCGTTTCGCGGGCGATGCGCCGGCGGGACACGGCATCTTTCGCACCCAGCGTGCGCATGTTGTGCAGGCGGTCGGAAAGCTTGATCAGGATGACGCGCAGGTCGCGCGCCATGGCCAGCAGCATCTTGCGGAAGCTTTCGGCATCGGCTTCGGCGCGGCTGGAAAAACGCATCTTGTCGAGCTTGGTGACGCCGTCGACGAGTTCGGCCACGGTTTCACCGAAGGCACCGGCCAGCTCCGCGCGTTCGAGCTTGGTGTCTTCGAGCGTGTCGTGCAGGATCGCCGCGATGATCGTCTCGGCGTCGAGGCCGAGTTCCGCGAGCACGTGCGCCACGGCCACCGGGTGGGTGATGTACGGCTCGCCGGACTTGCGGGTCTGCCCTTCATGGGCGGCGGCGCCGACCAGGAAAGCCTTGCGGATACGCAGCACCTGGTCGTGCGGCAGGTACGCACCCACGCGGTCTTCCAGTGCCTGCACATAGGGAGGCACCGGTCCGTCATCGACCACGTCGGTCAGTTTTTTCGCAGGGATGACTTCCATGGGAGAATCTCGCGCGCCTCAGGCCGCGGAGCCTCCCGCACGCGGCTTTTCAAGCCGCGCGTCAGCGTGCGCAGGGTGAGGATGAATGCAGGGCCGACAACGACCCGGCGTCATCAATCATCTCCGCCCTTCGAGAGGTCGTCGTCCACTTCGGTGGCGGCCCACTCGAGGGCTTCACGCTCGGCACGCTCACGGGCGGCGCGGTCGATTTCGTCGATCATTTCGTCGCTGACGCGACGATCGGCGATCTCGCGCAGGGCGAGCACGGTCGGCTTGTCGTTGTTCGGGTCGAGGGTCGGTTCGGCGCCTTTGGACAACTGGCGCGCGCGCTTGGTCGCCATGAGCACGAGCTCAAAGCGGTTGTCGACTACCTCGAGGCAGTCTTCGACGGTAATACGGGCCATTTCAAATCCTTGACAATAAAGATACTTCTGACCGTGCAGTTTAGCCGCCCGGCCCGTTGGCTGGCAATCGGGGTAGGGGTATCATGCGCGGTTCTGACCAGGACGGACGGGCCCTTCGTGCAAATAATAATACCGCGCGGTACACTAAAGCACCGCCCCACCCCTAAAGCCACATCGATGCGCCCCAGAACCCTGCAACGGACCGTCCGCACCGCGCTAGGCCTCCTCGCCGCCGCCCTGCTGGCCGCCTGCCACATCGCGCCCCCGCGTACCGACGATCCGAACGAGAAGTTCAATCGCAAGGTCTACGCCTTCAACGATTCGCTGGACAAAGCGGTCATCCGCCCCGTGGCCGTCGGCTACCGGAAGGTGACCAATCCTCCCGTGCGCACGGCCATCAGCGACTTCTACACGAATATCCGCTTGCCGGTGACGGTGGCCAACGACCTGCTCCAGGCCCGTCCCAAGCAGGCCTTGCTGACCACCAGCCGGTTCGTCGTGAACCTGACGATCGGCTTCCTGGGCTTCAAGGACCCGGCCAGCCTGCTCGGCCTCCCGCTGGAACAGAACGATTTCGGCGTGACCCTGGCCCGCTGGGGCGTGCCCGAGGGCGACTACCTGGTCCTCCCTTTCGTGGGCCCGACCACGGTCCGCGACGTCTGGCGCCTGCCGGTCGACAGCTACTTCTTCGACCCGCTCAGCTATTACACGCGTAACCACGACTTCAAGTACGGCCAGCAGTACGTGCCGCAGGTGCTCTATCTCGTGACCCTGCGCTCGCGGGGCATCGACGCGGAGAGCTTCCTGGCTTCCGCTTATGACCCGTACGTGTTCATCCGCGACGCCTACCGCCAGCAGCGCCTCTACAGCATCTACTACGGCAACCCACCGCCGGAAGCCATCGAGCAGATGCAGGGCCTGAACGACAGCAAGGACTTCGACCCGGACAAACTGCTCGACGAGCAGCACACCTGGGAACGGCAGAACGGCGAAAAGCCGCAGTGACGAAAAGGGCCCCTCGGGGCCCTTTTCCGTTGGTGCTTCTTGGAAGGGCCGCTGGTGCTTCGCGATTCGGGGCTCGGCTTCGCCCTCGCATTCGCTGTGTGCGTGGCGGGGGAGCTGCCGGGCGCCACCCTCGGCGCGACAGGCGGCGCCGTCCCTTGGGAAGGGAAGCCGCTGCGCGGCCATGCCTGATGGCTGGCGCCCCTTCGGGCTCGGACGGGCGGGCGGGGGTTTTCGATTCGCCCTCCGTGGCTCAGCGAAAACGATCGGCCGTCCAGGCCGATCCCCTCCGGGCCTTTTCCGCCCGCCCCTCCTCGGCTCCTCATGTCGCGCCGAGGGTGGCGCCCGGCAGCTCTCTCGACACGGCGGTGGGGTGGTGGGAAGAGCAAAGCCCGCCGTGCCAGTGGCCATTGACCGCTAGTCACTTGCCGCCTGACGGTTCCCGGTTTGCTGCACCCAGGTGGGAAGACCGCACCCGGGTGGGAAGCGGGCTGGCCCGCGATGCCTCAATCTTTCTGCTGGTGAAGGAAGCTTTGCAGTGATCGGGCGAGGCTTGTCACCGCTCGCTCGGTTGCCGTGCACCGCCTCATTCGCTCGAAACAGGGTGGCGAATCGCGGGCCAGCCCGCTTCCCACCCGGGTGCGGGGGAGTCACACGTAACCGCTTGCCTCAGGTCGCGAGCGTTGCTCGTGTCGCACGACCCCTCAGTGCGCAGAGAGCCGTCGGCCGCCACCCTCGGCGCGACTTGTGGAACCGAGGAGCGACGGGCGAAAAGGCCCGTCAGGGGGCCGGCCATGGATGGCCGGCCGTTTCCGCTGAGCCAGGAAGGCGAATCGGAAACCCCGCCCGGCGCTCCGGGCGCGACGGGGCGTCAGCAATAGAACATGGCCGCGAAGCGGCATCCTTTCCCGAGCGACGGTGGAACCGGAGCGACGAGGGTGGCGGCCGACGGCTCTGCCTCACCAACGAATGCGAGGGCGAAGCCGAGCCGTGCATCAAACTGGCCCGCTGCCGCGGGATCGCCGACAAGGTCGGCTCCCACCAGGGTCGGCTTCCACCAGGGGTGGGTGGATTAGAAGAAGGAGTCGACGCCGGAGACGCGGGCCAGGGCTTGCAGGCCGGCGGGGGCGTGGGTGACGGAAAGCGTCCTGCCCTGGCTGCGGGTGTGGGCCAGCAAGGCCAGCACGGTGGCGAGGCCGGCGCTATCGACCTGGGACAGGCCGGCGAGGTCGAGGTTGACCTGGCGTCCGCCGTCCAGCTGGTGGCGAGCGGCATCCAGTGCTTCGGCCGCGGTGGCGAACGTCAGCGCGCCGGAGACCGTCAGGGTCTCCGGCGCCGGGTTGCCCAGCTGAAAGGCCGGCTGGCTCACTTGCGGGCGCCGCCGTTCTGCTGCTGCATCTCGTCGATGGCCGCCGAACCCTTCTGCTCGAGATCGGCCGTCAGCTTGTCCAGGCCTTCCTTCTTGATCTCGGCATCGACCTGGTTGCGGTAGTTCGTGATGTACGAAATACCCTCGATAATCACGTCGTAGGCCTTCCAGTCGCCCGTCTTCGACTTGCGGAACGCGTAGTCGACCGAGACGGACTTGCCGTCGTCGAGCATCACCTGCGTACGCACGACGGTGCGCTTGTTGTTGAGGTCGCCACTGAACGGCAGGACCTTCACGCGGCCCCGGGTGTAGTTGAGCAGGCCCTCCGCATAGCGGTGGGTGATCGAGTTGTAGAAGGCCTTGGCGAAGCGCTCGCGCTGCTCGGGGGTCGCCTTGGAGGCATTCTGGCCGAGCACGAGGATCGAGGCGTAGTCGATGTCGAAATGCGGCAGGAAAACGTCGTCGATGACGGCGATGAGCTTTTCCTTGTCGCTCTTCAGTTCGGCCTGGTGACCCTCGATGGCCTTGGCGAGGTCGTCGGAGATGGTGGTGACGATGCCCTGCGGGGACTGCGCGTCGACCGCGGCGGCCGGAGCGGGAGCGGCCTGCGCGAAGACGGGCGCGGCCGCCGCCGTGGTCACGGCGAGGGCGATGGCGAGGGAAAGCTGACGCAACATGCGGTGTCTCCTGGTCCGGCCTTACTTCTTGCCGGCGTTGTCGGGTTGGGTGGAGCCCTGGGCGCCACCGGACTTGTTGTCGCTCGGCGAACCGTTCACCAGGAACTTGCCGATCAGGTCTTCCAGCTGGAGCGCGGACTGCGTGAGCACGAAGCTGTCGCCTTCCGCCAGGTATTCCGGCGACCCGCCGGGTTGGATCGCAACATACTGGCTACCGATCAAACCGCTGGTGAACACCGCGGCCGACGAGTCATCCGGTATCTGGGAGTAGCGTTTGTCGATCGCAAGGGTCACCGTGGCTTCACTGCTACCCGGCTTGATCACCACCGAATCGACGCTGCCGATGGGCACGCCGGCCATCTTCACCGCCGCGCCAGGCTGCAGGGCGCCGACGTTGGTGAAGTTACCGGTCACGTGGAAAGTGCCACCGAGGCGGTCCGGCGCGCTGCCGCCGCCGAAGAACTTGCCGAGCATTTCCTCCAGCTGCTGCGCCGGACGGGTCAGGCCGATCTCGCCGCCTTCCTTCACGGGATTCTTGGAGCGCCCGAACTGGATGCCCACGTACTGGTCGCCCAGCAGGCCGCTGGTGAAGATCGTGGCGACGGAATCGTCCGGGATGTCCTTGTGCCGGTCGTCGATGGACAAGGTGACCTTGGCCTCCTCCTTGCCCGGCACCAGCTCGATCGATTGCACCGAGCCGACACGTACGCCGGCGATCTTCACCGGGGCGCGGGTCTTCAACTGGCCCACATTGGCGAAGTGGGTTTCCACCACGTAACTGGAACCCTGGCTGGCATTGGCCACCGAGGTGGTCTGCGTGGCGAGGTAAGCGAGGGCGGCGAAACCGAGCACGATGAAAAGGCCGGTGCCGACGGCATAGGAACGTCTCTGGGTCACGGCACGATCCTCGAATGGGCGATGAAGGAATGACGGGTCATGGCGGGTCTCCGGTGCCTCAGATCAGGAACGAGGTGAGGACGAAGTCCAGCGCCAGGATGGCGATGGACGAGGCCACCACCGTGCGGGTCGTCGCATAGGCGACGCCCTCGCTGGTGGGCGGGGTGGTGTAGCCCTGGAACACCGCGATCAGGGAGACCACGATGCCGAAGGCGATGGATTTGAGCAGCACGCCATCGATGATGTCCTTCTGGACGTCGACGGTCGCGGTCATGTTCGACCAGAAGGTGCCGTTGTCGATGCCCAGCCAGGTCACGCCGACCAGGTGGCCACCGAATACACCCATGGCGCAGAACACCACGGCGAGCAGGGGCAAGGCGACGACGCCGGCGAGGAATCGCGGCGCGGCCACGTAGGCGATCGGATCGACAGCCATCATCTCCATGGCGTCGAGCTGGTCGGTGGCGCGCATGAGGCCGATCTCGGCCGTGACCGAGGTACCGGCGCGGCCGGCGAACAGCAAGGCCGTGACCACCGGGCCGAGTTCCCGGTAGATCGCGATCGCGACGACGGTGCCGGTAGCGGACGTGCCACCGAAGATCGAGAGCACGTCGTAAAGCTGCAAGCCCAGCACCATGCCGACGAACAGGCCGCAGGTCATCACGATGGTGAGGCTCATCGCGCCGACGAACCATATCTGGCGGATCGTTTCGCGGCCATGGCGCAGGCTACGCGGCACGGCCGCGAGGATAGTCAGCAGGAAGAGCCCGCAGGCGCCGATCTGCGCCAGGCTGCGAATGACGACGTTGTCGTCCTTGGCGGTCATGCCTTGCCTCCGGGGAAACCGAGCGCGGTGGCGTAGTCGCCCGCGGGATACTGGAAAGGAACCGGGCCGTCGGGCTCGCCGCCGAAGAACTGCGCCGTCCACGGCGAGCCGTCGCTGGCGAGGGAGTCGGGCGCGCCCTGGGCGACGACCTTGCCATTGGCGATCAGGTAAACGCGGTCGGCCACTTTCTGCACGGCCGCCAGCTCATGCGCCACCAGCACGCTGGTGATGCCCAGGGTCTGGTTGAGCGTGCGGATCAGCAGCAGCACCTGGTTCAGGGCGATCGGGTCCAGCCCGACGAAGGGTTCGTCGTAGAGGATCAACGCCGGGTCGAACACGATGGCGCGCGCCAGCGCCACGCGACGGGCCATGCCGCCGGAAAGCTCCGTGGGCATCAACCGGGCGGCACCGCGCAGGCCCACCGCCTGCAACTTGTTCAACACGATGTTGCGAATGAGCTCTTCCGGCAGCCGGGTGTGCTGACGCAGCGGGAAGGCCACGTTCTCGAAGACGTCGAAGTCCGTGAGCAGGGCGGAGTTCTGGAACAGGTAGCCGATCCGCTCGCGCAGGCCGAACAGCCGTTCGCGGGAAAGCGCCGGCACGTTCTCGCCGTCGACCTCCACGCTGCCGGCGTCGCCGCGCATCTGGCCGGTGATGTGCTTCAGCAGGGTGGTCTTGCCGGTGCCGCTCGGCCCCATGATCGCCGTGACCTTGCCACGCGGGATGTCGAGGTCGAGGTTGTCGAAGATGGTCTTGCCGTTGAGGACGGTGGTCAGGCCGCGGATGCGGACGATGGCGTCGTCGGTCATGGTGCGAGCAACTCCTCGATCAGCGATTCGTGGCGGCGGGCCGACCACGGCGTGCGCTGGCGGACGGCGCGGACGATCGCCTGGAGATCGCCCAGGGCGTCCTCGAAACGATCGTTGACGATGATGTAGTCGAACTCGTGCGCATGCGCGATTTCCTCGCGGGAGTTGAACAGGCGGCGCTCGATCACCTCCGGCGCATCCGATCCTCGACCCCGCAGGCGGCGTTCGAGTTCCCCCCTGGATGGCGGGAGGATGAAAACACTGACGCAATCCGGCTTGCCCTTGCGCACCTGGCGCGCGCCTTGCCAGTCGATCTCCAGCAGGACATCGGCGCCTTCGGCCAGTTTGCCTTCCACCACGGTACGCGAGGTGCCGTAGAGGTTGCCGTGCACTTCGGCATGCTCAAGAAAGATGCCGTCGGCGATCTCGCGCTCGAAATCCGGGCGCTCGACGAAGAAATAGTGCCGGCCGTATTCCTCGCCCACCCTCGGCGGACGAGTGGTATGCGACACGGACAGGGATATGGCGGGCTCGCGCTCAAGCAGCGCGTTGACCAACGTGGACTTTCCCGCACCGGAAGGCGCGGCCACCACGAACAGGGTGCCTTCGATCATCCGCGGCTAACTCGTTGGGGGTTCATGGCTCGCTCCCGGTGGCACCGCATCGTGCAAAACACAATTGTAGCGGGTTCAGCTATCGGCCGCCTTTCACCGGATGACCGTAGCGGCTCGGCGACACGCCCACGATCCGCTTGAACGCATGGCTGAAGGCGCTTTCCGACGCGTACCCTAGGTCGCGCGCCAAGGTCGTCACCGGCACATCCCCACGGCGCAACGCGTGCTGGGCCAGCCGCATCCGCCAGTGAGCCAGGTAGGTAAGCGGGGCGATGCCCGCCACCACCTTGAAATGGGAGGCGAAAAGGGTCCGCGACATGGCGGTGGCCTGCGCCAGCTGATCCAGGCGCCACGGCTTGCCGGGTGCACCGTGCATGAGGCGCAGTGCCGGTGCCAGGCGCCGGTCGGCGGCCACCCGCAGCCACCCCGCCTTCAGCGGTCCTTCCACGGAGAGATGGGCACGCAGGATATGGACGAAGAGCAGGTGGGCGAGCTGGGTCATCGCCAGTCCGGAACCGGGTTGGTCGCTGCGGCTTTCCTCGACCAGGCTATCGAGGATCCAGCGCATGAATCGCGCCTCCGGCGTCGAAGCCCTTACGTGCACCAGTGGCGGCAGCGCCTCGGCCAGCATAGGCGCATAGGCGGGATCGAGGCGGACGTGTCCCCCGATCAACAGGATGTCCTGCCCACCCCCCAGTTCGACGATTGGCGAGGTACGGCCCTCGAACACAGTGGGCGCATCTACCGGCGTCACGGCCGGATGGCTCGCCATAGTAAAGGCACGCGCCGCCGTGAGAAGGAGCACGTCACCGGGTTCGATCCGGAATGCCCGCGGCTCGCCCTCTATCTGCAATCCACATGAGCCTCTGATCGAAGCGAAGAACTTCAGCTTGTCGGGGGCGGGAAAGCGAATCGCCCATTCGCCGCCGGCGGTGAAGCCGCCGGAGACCACCGACTCCACATCGGCCAGCCGCAAAATGTCGGAGATCGGATCTTGGTTCATGGGCCGAACGATTGAGCATGTAAGACGGACTTTCAAGCATTCATCGTTCGGAGATGCGCCCCTAGGCTAATCGGACCCTCCAAGGAAGCATCCGATGTCCACCCCACAGACCCCCATCCATTCCGGCTTCACCGCCGCATCCACCGCCGACGAGGTCATCGCCGGGATCGACCTCACCGGCAAGACCGCCATTGTGACCGGAGGCTATTCCGGCATCGGCACCGAAACCGCTCGCGTGCTTCGCGCCGCGGGAGCACGGGTGATCGTGCCTGCCCGCGATCTCGCCAAGGCCCGCAAGAACCTCGAACACATCGATGTCGAGATCGCAGCGATGGATCTCGCCGACCCGGATTCGATCGATGCCTTCGCCGCGGCCTTCCTCGCTGAGGACGCGCCACTGCACATCCTGGTCAACAGCGCCGGCATCATGGCTTGCCCGCTCACCCGCGATGTCCGTGGCTACGAACTCCAGTTCGCGACGAACCATCTGGGGCACTACCAGCTGACGGCGCGACTATGGCCTGCGCTCAAGCGCGCCGGCGGCGCACGGGTGGTCTCGGTATCCTCGCGCGGCCACCGTTTCGCCGCGGTCGATTTCGACGATCCGAACTTCCAGCACCGCGAGTACGATCGCTGGCTCGCCTATGGCCAGTCCAAGACCGCCAATGCCCTCTTCGCCGTGGCGCTCGACGCGCGAGGCCGCAGGCATGGCGTCCGTGCCTTCGCATTGCATCCCGGCGGCATCATGACCGATCTCACCCGTCACATGACGCAGGATGACCTGCGCACATTGGGCGTGATCGATGCGGAAGGTGGCCTCGTCGCCGAGGTGGCTCGTACCTTCAAGAGTGTGCCGCAGGGCGCTTCGACAAGCGTCTGGACGGCGACGCATCCGCGACTCGAAGATATCGGCGGCGTCTACTGTGAGGACAACGACATCTCGCCGATCCTCGTGGAGGCGGACAACACCGTCGGCCGATTGAGTAACGAGGTGGGCGTGCGTCCATGGGCCATCGACCCCGCGGCCGCCGAGCGCCTCTGGGCGCTCAGCGAGCTTCAGACGGGGGTGGCGTTTCCCACGTAGCGTCCTTCGCGCCGCTCAATCGGGTCGTTTGTATACCACCCCGCCCTTCATCACGAAAGCGACGTGCGCGAGCGTCCCGATGTCCTTCGTCGGGTCGCCGGGCACGGCGATGATGTCGGCTTGCAGTCCGCTGCGAAGCTGCCCGATCCGGTCCTGCTGGCGAAGCACCTTCGCGTCCACCGCCGTCGCGGCAAGCAGGGCACGGGCGGGGGTCATGCCATCGCGCACCATCCATTCCAGTTCCTTGTAGTTGGTGCCGTGCGCGAACACGCCCACGTCGCTGCCATTGCCTATGGTCACACCGGCGTCCATGGCGAGCTTGAACGCCTTCGCCGACTTCACCATCGCCTCGGTCGGTGGCTGGCCCGGCTTCCATCCGCCAAAGTATTCGGCGTAGGCGGCGCTGGCTTCGAGCGTGGGCATGTAGGCCACGCCGTGCTTCTTCATCAGCGCGAACACTTCGGGCGTGCCGTCGTAGCCATGTTCGATGGTCTCGACGCCGGCCTCGACCGATCGGCGCATGCCTTCGGCCGTGGAGGAATGCACCGCTACCGGCAACCCCAGCGAGTGCGCGGTCTCGACGGCGGCGTTCAATTCCTCCTGGCTCAACGTCGGCATCGAGCCCTTGGCCTTGCCGCAGTGGTAGTCGGCGTAGAGCTTGATCCAGTCCGCTCCATGCGCCGCCTGGTCGCGCACGGCGTCGATCATCTGCGCGGTGCCGCTGACCGGAGCGGCGCCCTGCGGCAGGTCGATGTCGTCACGGAAGCCCAGTGGCCCCGGTCCATAGCAGTGCCCGGCCACGATCGCGCGCGTGGCCACGAACAGGTGCGGACCCGGGATGAGGCCCTTGTCGATGGCCTGTTGCACGTCCACGTCGGCATAGCCCGCGCCCTCCGTGCCGAGATCGCGCAAGGCGGTGAAGCCGTTCATCAAGGTGTCGCGCGCATGCTTCACGGCCTGGATCGTGCGGAGCGCGAGCGATTCCTTCAATACCTGGTCGTTCCACAGGGTTTCGTTGTACGGGTGCAGGAAAACGTGGGAGTGGGCATCGATAAGGCCGGGCAGCAGGGTCATGCCAGGCAGGTCGATGGCCTGCGTGCCCGGTGGCGCGGAGATCTTCGCTGCAGGCCCGACTTCCGTGATCTTGTCGCCCTGTACGAGGACCACCCAACCTGCGTGCGCCTGCTCGTCACGGGCGTCGAAGACGCGGTCCGCCTTGAGCAGCCACGCCTGGTCCGCATGCCGACCGGCATCGGGCGGCGTTTCGGCGGCAAGCGTCACCGTCGACGCCGCGATGCCGGACAATGCGAGAAGCACGCTTCGGATCCACTTATCCATGCGTCATGTCCCCTTGGTAAGTCGTGGGAAGCCGATCACCCACCCGGATGGTACGTCCGTTCGACATGCCCTTCGAGTTCTTCAGGCCAGAAATACACCGTGCGCAGGTTGCCCGTGGTGTAACGCTCGGCCTCGTCGTTGAAATGCTTCGACGAAGGATCTCCGCTTTCGCCGCCCGCGGTTATCGCACGGGCACGCACCTTGGCGCCGAATTCCACCACGGCGACGAAGCTATTGCCGCTGGTGCCGTAGTAGCGCTTCGTGCCGGGCCAGCGATGCGCGCCGAACGAGGCCAGCGAGCCCCAGCGCGACGACGTGAACGGCACGGGGATGCTCGGCTTCGCATCGTCGAAACGTTGCTTGATCGCACCGTCGACACGCTGGAAGCGATTGACCTCGCCCCAGGGCACGCCCCAGCTGCCGAAATCCCTTTCCAGCCGGTCCGCCGCCTCGGCCAGCGCATTCAATCGCACCTTCGGACCCGCCTTCTCCGCCATCACGTCGTAGACCGATAAGCCTTCCGCCGTGTCCAGCTTGCTCGCCTTGTCCCACAGGATGTCGCCCCAGAACACGGCGAGCGAGGTCGGCATCGAGGCGATGCCCCAGCGATAGTCCCAGGTGCGCAGCAGCGCGATGGGCCCTGCGAGTTGCCGCTTCAGCGGGTCGGTGGCGGGAAGCGCATCGTAATCCGCGATCAGGATGGGTAGTTGCCGTGCGAAGGCCGGCAGGTACGGGTCGAAGGCAGCGTCGATCAGCGAAGCCAACGTGAAGTCGCGCCTGCCTGTAAGGACACGCGTCGCGTGCAAGCCGCGCGGATTCTCGCCGACGGAATCCATGTAGCGGGGGTAGTCGGCCTGCTTGGGGCTATCGGGTCCGGCGGCCGAATACGGCCAGTCGTTGGTGTTGAAGATCCACCCGGTCGGCGGATTGAACAGATGCGGCGCCTTGTCCAACGGAAGCGTTCCCTTCCAGTCGGCCGCCGGGTCGCTGCCATCGACGGGTTTCGTATAGTCGAAGCGGTCGTCGCGGTTCGGTATGAATTGAGGATGCAGGTAGGCGATGTTTCCCTTGTCGTCCGCATAGATCGTGTTGTTCGACGAGTTCGCCTTCAGCTCCGCGACCTTCATGTAAGTGGCGTAATCATTGGCCTTGGTTCGCAACCAACTCTGTTGCAAGGCTTCCAGCGGCTTGTTCATCAGCGCCACCGCGATCCACTTGCCGCCTTCCGAACGAACGACGGGGCCGTGGTGCGTCGCATAGACGGTGAAGCGGCGTTCCGCGAGCGACCCGTTGGCCGCTCGCACGGGCACGACGATCTCGCGCGATGCCACCGGACGGAGTTCCTTGCCATACCGGTAGAACAGCTTGCCGTCCTTGCGCTCGATGGTCTCGGCGAATTCATCCACCACGTCGGCACCGGTGGAGGTATGCATCCAGCCGATGTGCTTGTTGAAGCCCTGGTAGATGAAGAACTGGCCCCAGGTGACCGCGCCGTAGGCGTCCAGCCCCTCGTCGCTCGACATCTGCAATTCCGAGCGGAAGAAGAACGAGGTGTGCGGATTGATCAGCAGCAGCGCGTGTCCATTCGCCGTGAGCTTCGGTGCGATGGCGATGCCATTCGAACCAGTTGGCTCCGCCCAGCTCGACGGCGGCACGAATTGCGCCAGGGCGCCGGCGGGATCTTTCCCGTAGAACGCCTGTAGATCGGCCGTCTTCACCCTCTCGATGTCGCCACCGATGCTGCCTTCGCTGAAGCTCAAGGCCATCCACGGCTCGAAGCGCCGGATCACACGCGGCTGCACCTCCGGATGACTGGCAAGGTAATAGTTGAGGCCGTCGGCCCAGGCATCCATCAACCGCTTGAGCCACGCCGGGCTCCGCGCGTAGTCGGCCTTCAACGCCTCCGGGTCGACGAACAGCTTCTGCCGGAGATCCTGCCACAGCGCGGACTCCCCTTCGGCCTCGGCCGTGCGGCCCAGCGAAGTCAGATAGTTGGTCTCCACGCGATTGAAGTCGTCTTCCGCCTGGGCATAGGCCATGCCGAAGACGGCATCGGCATCGCTCTTGCCATGGACATGCGCGATGCCCCAGTCGTCGCGAACAATGGTGACGGCCTGCGTTTCCTGCCGCCAGCGGGCCACGTCATCCGTGGCGGCGTGGACGCCCGGGGTAGCGAGCAAGCCGCCAAGCGACAGGGCAAGCATCGTGTGACGAATGGACATGGCGCACCTTCCCCCGGAACGAATCGTCGATCCTAGCCGTGGCGGCCAAGGGTGCGTCAAGTGCCGGAAAGTCCGACTTGCGATACGTTAGGCCGACACTGCCTGGAGACGCCCATGCGCACCGCCCTGCTTTCGTCGTTGTTGCCCGCCCTGCTCTTCGCCAGCATGCCGGCGGTTTCAGCGGAGAAGGACGACCTGCGGAACGTCCTGCAGGCCGACCACGACATCTGCGCCGCCTTCGAACGTGAGGATGCCGATTGGCTGGAGCGCCATCTCGACGCAACCTTTACCCTGACCAGTTCCACCGGCAACGTCACCACGCGAGCCGACGAGGTCGCCGACCTGCGTGGCGGGACGAAGTACGACGTGTTCCGCAACCGCGACGTGAAAGTTCGCCTGTATGGCGACGCGGCCGTCACCACCGGCATCACGCGGGTGGAGGGCACGGCCGATGGCAAGCCTTACGCGCTGAACTTCCAGTTCACCGATACGTACGTGCGCAAGGCGGGTGGCTGGGTCATCGTCGCCAGCCACGCGTCGCGATTACCAGCGCCACAATGACGTCAGCGGTGAGCGAGCGCGTAGTCGATCGCCGCGCGCACCGCCGCCACCTGCGCATCGTTGCACTGCTGCGGCGTGGCGCGCGGGCTGTCCGGATACACCTCGGTGGTCGTCGTGTAGCGTGCGCCGGTGATGCCCGCGCACAAACCAAGCGCCTTCAATGCGTACTCGATGACGCCGGATGCCACCTGCGGTGAACCGATGATCTCGCCGTGCGCGTCGGCGGGGGCGATATGCGTGACCTTGGCCACCGCTTCGATCACCGCCCGCTGGAATGCGGGCTGGGGATTCTCCGTATCGTCCACGAGGTAGAAGCCATCTGGGATCTCGCCCGGCTCGAAATCCTTGCCGTCGCGCGCGGCGAGGGCGGGACGGAATTCGGACTCGTCGGAGTCGGTGGTTTCGTGCAGGTCGATATGCATGAGGACGCGCCCGCGCAACGGCGCCAACAGCTTCACCAGGGCTGCGGCCTCGCCCGACGGGCTTCCCTCGCGAAAATTCCGATTGGGATCGATCGCATCGGGGTTCCAGCGATGGATGCGTTCATAGGCCCAAGGGCTGACACAGGGCACCACCAGCAGGTTGGCGCGTCCCTCGTAATCCTGAGCGTGATCGCGCAGGAACTGCAATGCCCCGTGCACGCCGCTGGTCTCGTAGCCATGCACGCCGCCGGTCACGAGCATGACCGGCAGTTCGTCGCGCCAATCGCGGCTGCGGACGGTCATTAGGGGGTAATGCTCGCCGGCATAGTCGAGCGCGCCATACTCCTCCACGTCGAAGCGTTCGCGAAGGGATTTCAACGCTTGCAGGACGTCCGTGGCATAACTGCGCCGCTTCACCTGTCGCGAACGCCAGTCGGCGATTTCCACGGCACCCCAGGGTTGCCCAAGGGTACCGATGGGATACGACGGACGGCTGTTCATGGCGGAGGGAATCCTTGTCGAAAGGGGGCGTCACTTTATCATCGGGCGGCATGTCTCCGCCTGCCCGGCTTAGCACCTTCGTGCAGGCGGGCTGTAAGCCGCCAGGATGTCCCACAAGAAAGGCTATTTGCACCCCTCTCCGCTCTCTTCGCTGCAAGTCGCAAGCGCCGAGCTACCGTCACATCCCGCGTTTCCAGCGATAGCCACCGACCGCATGGGCTATTGACTCTTCAATATTATGATCATAATATTGACATCATCATCTAACTATCGCTGCGGCGCAGCCATCCTGACCACCCACCGGACGAGCCCTCATGAGCGAACCTATCGAAATCCACGAGCAATCTGACTCTGTAAACGCGTCGAAGCTCGGCGTCGCTGAAGCTGCTGCTGCCATCCGTGAGGGCTCCATGACTTCAGAGTTCTACGCCGCGGCGCTCCTTGAGCGAAGCCGGGCGAGTGCAGACCTGAATGCGTTCGTGACCATCGACGAAACAGCAGTCTTGGAACGAGCTCGCAAGGCAGACAAGCTTCGCGCTGAGGGTCTTGCTCTTCCGCTTCTCGGCGTTCCTATTGGCGTTAAGGACAGCTATCTGACCAAGGGTATTAGGACCACATTCGGATTGGAGCACTTCGATTTCGTCCCTACGCGCGACGCCGCATCGGTCGCCGCCCTTAAGGGAGCCGGAGCGATCGTGTTTGGCAAGAACAACCTTGTTGCTATGTCGTATGGCCTGACAGGCGACAGCTCGCGCGACGGCCAAGTGCTCAATCCCCACAACCGTGACCATGTTTCGGGCGGGTCATCGAGCGGATCTGCCGCAGCCGTGGCCGCCAGGCTGGTACCTGCTTCGCTCGGTGGCGACACTGTGGGATCAATCCGCGTCCCGGCATCGCTGACTGGCATTGTGGGTTACAAGCCAACCAACGGCCGGTGGCCATCCGACGGCGTGGCCCCAGTTTCGCATACGCTCGATACCATCGGTGTCCTTACGCGAAACGTTGACGACAGTATTCTCATTGACGGCGTGATTACGCGGGGCCGATTCCCACGCATCGCCTCCAGTGCACGGGACTTGCGAGGCGTAAAACTCGCAATCGCGCCGAGGCAATTTCAAGCGATCATAGACCCTGAGGTTGACGCCCATTTTCACGAGCTTTCGCGAAGGCTGCTCGACGCCGGCGCCCAACTGATCGAAATCGATCTTGGAAGCGACTTTGCTGAGCTAACTCAGCAGACCGCATGGACGCTGTTCTTTCATGAAACACGATCGTCCATTATCGAATTTCTCAAAACAAACCATGTGCCAACGACGTTTGACTATATCCATCGTGGTATCCAGCCGTTTCTCAAGGCTACCTGGGAACAGCGTGTGGTTCCCCATGGCGAATTCACCCCTTCGCACGACGTGTACGAGACGTCCCGCACCACCCATCGTGATGAGATAAAGCGCCGTTTCAAGGATGTGTTCGCAAGGAGCGGTGCGGATGCACTGATCTTCCCTACAACACCGACGACAGCGCCCTCCATCGACGATCGCTTTGAATTCAGGCTTGGCGACAAGACCGTTAATTTCACTGCTCTCGCCAACCACACCTTACCGGCAAATATCGCAGGCCTCCCGGCCATAACGCTTCCAACCGGCATGTCTCACAAGGGACTGCCCTTTGGTATCGAGCTGGATGGCCAGCACGGCGACGACAGCCACCTTCTTTCCATAGCACAGCGCATTGAACACGTTTTCGGTGACCTCACGAAGCCGCGTTGATATTACAGTCTTGTCGATACAAATCAGGAGTTAACACAATGACGAACCACAACATCAGCAGGCGTACCGTAGCCGTAGAGCACATCCGAATTACATCCAGCCTGCCATTCGCAATAGTCAAGGAGAATATCGAGCGTATCCTTCCCGCCCTGCCGGACAGTCTTCTCCAGATGATGGGCAGCGGCGATAAGGAGAGGGTCCGCGAGATCGAGGAGAAAGGTCCGAAGCTCTATATCTTCACGAAGCGCGACCACGGCCGCACGCTAACCGTTGCCACCGGCCCGCGAAACGCGATCCAGTACGTGGTGGGCAACCCCACGACAGCGGTAAAGATGACCCGGCACGATATACGTGCTTCGCTGTACGATATACGTGCTTCGCTGTACGCGCCCTTGCGAATTACACTCTTCGAATCGGATGAAGGTGAAACAGTGTTGGAGTATGACCTGCCGTCGTCTCTGTTTGGACAGTTCGGCAATCCCGAAGTCACCGAGGTGGGCCTGTACCTTGACCGTGAATTGGAGTCGACCCTGCTTTTAGCCGCTGGGTAAATGGGGACCGATATGCAACAGTTCGAGAAGGGCAACAAGGAGCGGACCCGTCGTCGCATCCTGGAGGTTGCCTCGCAGCATCTGCGATCCAAGGGCATCGCAGCTTCTGGCCTAGCCGGCATCATGACCGACGCCGGTCTGACTAACGGTGCGTTCTATGCGCACTTTCCATCAAAGGATGTGCTGGTTCGCGAAACCCTCGTGGAAACACTTGCCGACCGCCGCGACGCAATGAGTCGCCAACAGGCACTTGAAGCCGCGATTCGCGACTATCTCAATCTTGATCATGTGACTGATTGTGCCAACGGCTGCCCCTCAGCTGCACTGCTCCCGGAGATCGCAAGGCAGCCAGTTCCAACTCGACAGGCCTATGAGGATGGACTTCAGAGCTACACATCTGAGTTCGCTCGACTCCTTTCCGGCGACAAAAAGAAGGC
The DNA here is from genome assembly GCF_050434905.1 of Luteibacter sp. W1I16. NCBI lineage: Bacteria > Pseudomonadati > Pseudomonadota > Gammaproteobacteria > Lysobacterales > Rhodanobacteraceae > Luteibacter > Luteibacter sp. W1I16. Next base: position 2,805,907 of record NZ_JBNDJJ010000001.1, on the reverse strand, counting down.
CCACGCCACGGCTCTCAATATGTTCGCACTCATGGTGGGAACGCTTCAGATCGCACGTGCTGTTGTAGACCGAAGGCTCGCTGAGAAAACGATTGAGAGCGGCGTCAGAGCAACCCTAGCGATGGCTGTGAACCAGGCGTGACACGGTCACTTCGGAGTTTCATTACCGAAGGTTGGCACAACCTGTGACATCGGTCGCACGACGTACCGTGCAGCTCGGAGGATATAACGGGATGATGAGGAAATGCCTGCCCATCATGTCAGACGACGGGCGACATCACTCGATATTCTGCACCTGCTCGCGCATCTGCTCGATCAACACCTTGAGTTCCACGGCGGCGTTGGTCGTGCGCGAATCCACCGACTTCGATCCCAGCGTGTTCGCCTCGCGGTTGAATTCCTGCATGAGGAAATCGAGCCGGCGGCCGACCGGCTCCTTCAGCGCCAGCACGCGGCGGGCTTCGGAGATATGCGTGGCGAGGCGGTCGAGCTCTTCGTCCACGTCGATACGGGTGATCTGAAGGACGAGCTCCTGCTCCAGGCGGCCCGGGTCGGCCGGCTGGCGGATGTCGGCGAGACGGGATTCGAGACGGGCTCGCAAGGCCGCGCGAATCTCCGGGATCCACCCGCGCACGTCGCCGACGATCTTGTCGATGGCGTCGAGGCGCTCGCGCAGCATCTCGCCGAGCTTGGCGCCTTCGCGGCCCCGGGTGTCGCCCAGGACGGCAAGCGCGCGGTCGAGCACGTCCAGAAGCGCGCCCTGCAAGGCGTCGGCATCGGTTTCCGCTTGCTGCAGCACGCCGGGGAAGCGGAGCAATTCGGTGAACTCGATGTGCATCCGCGGGAACCGCTGTTCCAGGTCCAGCGCGAGCTCGGACAGGCGGGACAACACCGAGCCGTTGATCCGCAGGCCTTCGCCCGAGCCCGGTTCGGAACGCAGGCGGACGGTGACGTCCACCTTGCCGCGCGAGAGGCGCGTGGCGATCCGTTCGCGCACGGCGCTCTCGAAGCCCCGCATCTCCTCGGGCAGGCGCGGGCTGATCTCGAGGTAACGGTGGTTGACCGTGCGCAGTTCGCAGGTCAGCGTGCCGGACGGGCCGGCGCTCTCGGCGGAGGCATAGGCGGTCATGCTGCGGATCATCGGATTGCCTTCGCTCTCGCGTGGAGGAAAGGGCGCAATGGTAAACTGACCCACCGTCCGTGCCCAAATCAGGCCTCACATGACCTTTTCCCGTCCTAGCGGCCGCACCGCCGACCAGTTGCGCGCCGTCAGCATCGAGCGCCACTACACCCGCCATGCCGAGGGCTCCGTGCTGGTGTCCTTCGGTGACACGAAGGTGCTCTGCACCGCGTCCGTCGAGGAGCGCGTGCCGCCGTGGCTGCGCGGCAAGGGCGAAGGTTGGGTCACCGCGGAGTACGGCATGCTGCCCCGCGCCACCACCGACCGCACGCAGCGCGAGGCGGCCCGCGGCGGCCAGGGTGGCCGCACCATGGAGATCCAGCGCCTGATCGGGCGCTCCCTGCGCGCCTGCGTGGACCGCGCCGCCCTCGGCGAGCGCGTGATCACGCTGGACTGCGACGTGATCCAGGCCGACGGCGGCACGCGCACGGCGGCGATCACCGGCGCCTATGTGGCCCTGGTGGACGCGGTAGCGACGCTGACGCGGCGCAACGCGATCAAGCGCAACCCCATCCTCGGCGCCATCGCGGCGGTGTCGGTGGGCATCTACAACGGCGTGCCGGTGCTCGACCTCGACTATGCCGAGGACTCCAACTGCGACACCGACATGAACGTCGTGATGAACGACGGCGGCGGCTTCATCGAGGTGCAGGGCACGGCCGAGGGCCATGCCTTCCGCCGCGAGGAGATGAACGTGCTGATGGATCTCGCGGCCAAGGGCATCGACGAACTGGTGACCGCCCAGCGCGCCGCCCTCGAGGCCACCCCGTGACCGAGGTTCGCAGCGCCACGCCGGACGATCTGGAGGCGATCGTGGCCGTGCATCGCGCCGCCTTCGGCCGTGACGCCGAGGCCGGGCTGGTTCGCCGCCTGATGGCCGCCGGACGCGCTGCGATTTCCCTGGTCGCGGTCGACGAGGAAGACACCGTGGTCGGCCATGTGTTGTTTTCCCCCGTCACGGTGGAAGAAGGCGACGATGGCAAGGCCCTGGGCCTCGCCCCGGTGGCCGTGCTGCCGGAGCACCAGCGCCAGGGCGTGGGCCGCGCCTTGATCGAGGAAGGTATCGGCGCCTGCTTCGTGCGCGAGGCCCGCGCCATCTTCGTGCTCGGTTCGCCGGTCTATTACGCCGCCTTCGGTTTCATGAAGGCGTCCAGCCACGGACTGCACGACGCGTTCGAAGGCGGCAACGCCTTCCAGGTGTTACCACTGACGGTCGAGGGCCTGTCGGGCTACCGTGGCCGCGTGGATTACGCTCCCGAATTCTCCGAAGGGCTCTGATTCCATGCGCATCGTCCTGGCCTCCGGCAATGCCGGCAAGGTGATCGAACTGCAACAGCTACTGGCCGGCAGCGACGTGGAACTCGTGGCACAGACCTCGCTAGGCGTCGACGATGCCGACGAGACCGGCCTGACCTTCGTGGAGAACGCGCTGATCAAGGCACGCCATGCGGCCCGCGCCACCGGCCTGCCCGCCCTCGCCGACGATTCGGGCATCTGCGTCGACGCGTTGAACGGAGCCCCTGGACTCTACGCGGCCCGCTACGCGGGAACGCACGGCGACAGCGCCGCGAACAACGCGAAGCTCCTGCGTGAACTTGACGGCGTTCCACTGGAACGGCGCAGCGCCTACTTCATCGCCGTACTCATCCTGCTGCGCCATGCCGACGACCCGGCGCCCCTGATCGCCGAGGGCCGCTGGCACGGGCGCATCCTGGAAGCGCCACGGGGTGACGGTGGATTCGGTTACGACCCCTTGTTCCTTCCCGATGGCCACGATGTCTCCGCCGCGCAACTGGAGCCGTCGCGGAAGAACCGCCTCAGTCACCGTGGCCAGGCGCTCGCGTTGCTCAAGGCACGTTTCGCCGAGCTGGCATGAACCTGGTCCCCCCGCCGCTATCGCTGTACGTCCACATGCCGTGGTGCGTGCGCAAATGCCCGTACTGCGACTTCAACTCGCATGGCGTACGCGGTACGCCGGCTTATGCGGATTACATCGATGCCCTGCTGGCCGACCTCGACGCCGACCTGCGCGATTTCGGCACGGCGCTGCACGGGCGCCCCATCTACTCCGTGTTCTTCGGGGGCGGCACGCCCAGCCTGTTCACACCGGAACTGGTCGGCCGTTTTCTCGATGGCGCACGTGAACGCCTGGCGTTCGCCCCCGATGCGGAAGTCACCCTGGAAACGAATCCCGGCACCGTGGAACACGGCCGCTTCGACGGCTATCTCGCGGCCGGCGTCAATCGCATCTCGTTCGGGGTGCAAAGCTTCGACAACGACAAGCTGCGCCGCCTCGGCCGCATCCACTCGGCCAACGAGGCGGCCGACGCGGTGCGCCAGGCGCAGGATGCCGGCATCGACAACATCAACATCGACCTGATGTACGCCCTGCCGGAGCAGACCCTGGCCGGTGCGCTCGACGACGTGGAGCAGGCCATCGCGCTGGGGCCCACGCACGTCTCGCATTACCAGCTCACCCTCGAACCGAACACCGCGTTCGCCGCCAATCCGCCGCCGTTACCCGACGACGATGCGGCCTGGGCGATCCAGGAAGCCTGCGAAAGCCGGCTCGGTGACGCCGGATACGGCCAATACGAGGTGTCGGCGTACGCATCGCCCGGGCGGCGTTGCGCGCACAACCTGAACTACTGGCGATTCGGCGATTACCTGGGCATCGGCGCCGGTGCGCACGGGAAGATCAGCGACACGAACGGTGTGCGCCGGCGCTGGAAAACCCGCCTGCCCGCCGCCTATCTCGCCAGTGCCGGCCAATCCGCCCGGATCGGGGGCGACAACCGGGTCACGTCCGACGACCTGCCATTCGAGTACATGCTCAATGCGCTGCGCCTGATCGACGGCGTGCCGATGAAGGATTTCAGTGAACGCACCGGACTGCCGCACTCGGTCATCGCACCTGCCCTGGCCATGTGCGTGGCCAGGGGCTGGATGGTCGAGGACGCCGGAACATTGAAGACGACGCCCCTCGGCCAGCGCTTCCTGAACGACGTCATCGAAGCCTTCATGGCCTGACCGGGCCACCGTCTACTCCAATCGTCCTAAGCCATAAGCGGGCCGCCGATGCGCTGGCGCGTGCATGGCATGGACTCCTAAACTCGACGGGCAGGGTCGTGGAGGACCTTTTCGGATGAATGCGGGTACGCAACCGCCGTACGGCCGGACGGGACCGCATCCCGTCGCCCTGTCGCCGCGTGCGGAACGCGAAACGCAGCAGGGCCTGTCGCTGTGCCTGACGTGGTTGGACATGCCCTTGCGCGATTCGCTGCGCGACTTCGACCAGCGCCTGTTCGCCTCGGCGGAAAGTAGCCGCAACCATCTCGAACAACAGGCGTGCTTCGAAAGCCGCAACATCGTGGAGCGCGACGGCCCCGGCTTCCGCAACCGCTTCGCGGCCCATCTGTCGGAACGGTTCCGCCGGCTGGGAGACGCCGGCGAGCAAAAAGCCGCCGCCGGCACCGAACACCTGACACTCAGCCTGGTCGATCCCGACGAGCAGGAGCAAGCCGATGCATTGGCCAGCATGGCGGCGCGCGGCGAAGCGCGCAGCGCCAGCAGCCTGTTCGAACTCGGCTACCGGTTCGCGGTGCTCGCGGGTACGCCACCGCTCGAAGGCGAGGCCCTGCCGGCCGGGCCGCGTGCGCTCATCGCCGCGCTGAAGGACGCCATCGCGCCGATGCCCTTGTCGACCGTTCACCGGTTGCTTCTCTTCCACGCGGTGGATGCGCGCGTGCTCGGTCACGGCGAGGCCTTCTATGGCGCGCTCAACGATCATTTCCGCACGCGGGGTATCTTGCCGGGCTTCCGTGTCTACCCGAACGTGCGTGTCGCGGCGGCCCCCGTCGGCGACCGCCGCGCGCATCCCGCCGAGCCCGGTGGCGCCGGTGCGTCGCCCGATGTCACCGGCGCCGCGCTGGTCGAAGGCCACATCGGCGTGCTGGAAGGCTTGCGCAGCCTGCTCGCACAGCGCGTGGAAACCGGCCGCGGCGCGGGTTTCGCGCCGGGTCGCCTGGCCTCGGATGACGAATTGCAGACCGCCCTGCTCGCCCTGCAAGGCCACGTCGTGGATGTGACCGATGCCGCCCAGCGCGAAATCCGCAGCGCACAGGCCCTGCGCGACGAGTTGATCCACCAGTTGAACCGTGCGCGTCCCGCCGGCTCGCCGCCCGCGGAACTCACCATCGAGCAAGGGGACACCGTCGAGCTGACCGCGCGCCTCTTTCAGACCCTGGGCCATCAACTCGGTGCGGCAAGCCCCGGGCACGCCGTGCTCGGAGGCCTGCAATGGCCGATGCTGCGCGCGGCGGTGAACGATCGCGGATTCTTCGACCAGCCCGAGCATCCCGCCCGCCAACTGCTCGACACGGTGAGCGAGGCGGCGCATCACTGGCTTGACCCGGCCGAAGGCGAACCGGACGCCGGCCTGGTCGACCGGCTGGAGCGGCTGGTCGTCGAAGCGAACCATGCACAGGTCGTCGATCCGGCATGGCGCGCCGATATCGAACAACAGATCGCCCTGTTGTCGCGCAAGGCGCATGTCGCCGAACGGCGCCAGATCGAAGCCATGGAAGGCCGCGACCGGCTGGAACGCGCGCGCCGTCGCGCCACCGAGATCATGACCGAACGCATGGTCCGCGGCAGCGCGCCTCGCGGCGTGCTGCGCATCCTGCTCGAACGTACCTGGGCCGACGTGCTCGCGCTGCACATCCTGCGCGGCGGAGAGAACGGCGAGGCTTTCTTATACTGCCTGGGCGTGACCGACCAGTTGCTCGGCCGGCGTCCCGTTCCCGATGCGCGCAAACTGCGCCAGGACGTGGAGCGCGGGCTGGAACACCTGGGCATGCATCCTTCCGAGGCGGCCCAGGTCGCGGCCGGCCTGTTCGAAACCCCTGCGCGACAGGGTGACCATGCCCTGACGCCCACCGACGTCGCCGTGCGCCTCAAGCAACGGCCCCGCCTGGGCGAGGGCACGGCGCACGGGGAGCCGGTGAACCCGGTCCGGCCGACACCCCTCGATCCTGCCGCGCGTGCCGTCCACGACGGCTTCGCCAGCCTGCGATTCGGTACATGGTTCGAGTTCGTCCAGTCCGACGGAACCATGGCCCTGCGCAAGCTCGCCTGGTTCTCGCCCACCACGGGCCGCTGCCTCTTCGTGAACCAGCGTGGTGGCCGCGGCGACGACATGGACCTCACCCGCCTCGCCCGGCTGGTCGCCAACGGTGAAGCGCGCGAGTGGAAGGAGCAGAAGATGTCGATCGTCGACCGCGCATGGCAGGCGGTCGCGCGCAACCTGCGTCGCGAAAGCTCACACGACGCCCGACTGGCAGGCCGGGCATGAAACGCGAATTCGAACAACGCCGCGCGCCGCGCAAGCGGGCCACTTCACCGATGCCGGTAATGGATGTCATGAGCGAAGGCGTGGTGGGCCAGCTCGGTAACCTTTCGGCCACCGGCCTGATGCTGCTCGTCGGCAACGCGCCACGCAGTGGCGTGGTGCGACAAGTGGTCTTCACCCTTCCCGATGCCCAACATCGCGAACACAGGGTCGAGATCGGCATCCAGGAACAGTGGCACGAACCGGCCGCCTCGGCGGGACAGTACTGGGCCGGTTACCGTATCGTCGCGGCGAGTGAAGACGACGTGCGCGCCATCGATGAGTGGATCGGACCTCCCGCGGACTGAACGGAAACCTCTCGCCATGCTTTACGACGCCCCACATGGAGGACCACCATCGCTTCTCATGAGCGATGCCACCACCATCCTGGTCGACACCGACCTAGAGCGAGACGACGCCGCGGCGGCCGCGACCAGCCTGTACCTGCACCTCGTCGGGGACGGCACCATTTCGCCCTTGCCCATCGGCGAGGAGGAAACGCGGTTCCGCGTGCTCGACGAGCGCCTCGTGGCGGACACCGGCATCCGGGCCATCGGCTTGCATGCCAGCGGGCACCGCTGGCGCGGAGACGGCAATGGCGGTGCGCGGCTGGTGGACGGCGGCCGCGAAAACGGCATCTTCTGCCGCTACGACGGCAGCTTCGTCATTCGCTGCCCGGAATGCCGGGAAACGCTGGCACCCGGCGACGACGGCAGCGAAGCCCTCGAGGAGGCACTCGCGGTGTGGTGCGACGCACCCGATTCCGCCTACGTGGCCTGTCCCGCGTGCGCCACCTGGACGCCGCTACACCTGTGGCGGTCGCCCGCCAACGACTTCGCGGTCGGCCACTTCGCCATCACCTTGTACGGCGCCCACCTCAAGGCGCTCGCCCGCGATGGCGACGAGCATGCCGCCACCGCCTTGCGCCAGCGCCTGGGCGATATCGCCGGCGACTACACCGTGGTGTTCGCCAAGGCCTGATCGCCCGTACGGGGTTGGCGATGCGGCGCCGGAGGCGCACCATTGCGGTTTGCCCCACGCTCCGGAGACTCCCGATGAACGACGCGCTGGCCGCGCTTTACCCGCAGCACCTCGCCACCCTGCGCGAGCGCACCGACACCGCGCTGGCGCGCGGCGGTTTCGACCACCTGGTGGTACCGGCCGGCCGCCCGATCACCAAGTTCCTGGACGACCAGGACTACCCGTTCGTCACCAACCCGCACTTCAAGCACTGGCTGCCGCTGACCGACACGCCGGGGAGCTGGCTGGTCTATACGCCGGGCGAGAAGCCGAAACTCGTTTTCCTCCAGCCTCGCGACTACTGGCACGTGGTGCCTGAGGCGCCCTCCGGCTACTGGGTCGACCATTTCGACATCGTCGTGGTGCGCAAGCCCGCCGACGCCATCGCCGAACTGCCAGCCGCCCTCTCGCGTTGCGCCATCATCGGCGACCAGTTCTGCAACCTGCAGGACGTGTGCGCGAACAATCCCGCCGCGGTGATCGACCACCTGCACTACCACCGCGCTTACAAGACGCCGTACGAGCTCGAACTGATGCGCGAAGCCAGCCGGCGCGGCGCGCGCGGCCATCGCGCCGCCGAGCGAGCCTTCCGCGCCGGCGAAAGCGAGCTGGGCATCCACCTCGCCTACCTCACCGCGGTCGGCCAGACCGATGCCGAACTGCCGTACGCGAGCATCGTCGGCCTCAACGAACACGGCGCTGTGCTGCACTACACGAACTTCGACCGTGCCGCGCCCGCCGAAAGCCGCTCCTTCCTGATCGACGCCGGTGCCAGCGCCGCCGGTTACGCGAGCGACATCACGCGCACGTACGCAGCCGCGCACGCGAGCGAGTTCCAGGCACTGATCGATTCGGTGGACGCCGCCGAACAATCGTTCGTGGCGAAGGTACGCGCGGGGCAGAGTTATCCGGACCTGCACGTGCACGCCCACCATGTGCTGGCTGGCGTGCTGCGCGAGCACGGCTTCATCCGCATGAGCGCGGAAGGCGCCGTGGAATCCGGCGTGTCCTCCGCCTTCTTCCCGCACGGCCTTGGTCACGGCATCGGCTTGCAGGTGCACGACGTCGCAGGATTCCAGGCCTCCGAAACCGGTGGCACGATCGCCAAGCCGGAGGGACATCCCTACCTGCGCCTCACGCGCAAGCTCGAGCCCGGCATGGTGGTGACGATCGAACCCGGCCTCTACTTCATCGACATGCTGTTGGCGGAACTCAAGAACAAGCCGGTCGCGTCGGACATCGACTGGGCGAAGGTGGAAGCGTTCCGCAAATACGGTGGCATTCGCATCGAAGACGACGTGGTCTGCACGGCGGGTGCACCGGAAAACCTGACACGGGATGCGTTCGCGCTTCAGACCTTCAGGTAAATCCCGCGGCGATCCATCCAGCGCACCACCAGCCACCACAGGGCGACGAAGACGACGCCCCAGGCGGCCGAAGGCACGTAAGGACCGAACAGGGGTGTCATCCACGCGGCGAAGGCGTGGCGGTACAGGGGGCCGGTCACGCCCAGCGCGATCAGCAGGTAGACCATCAGGCCGGAACCGGCATAGGCGGCGATGGCGTTGAGTCCGAAGGCGCGGCCAGGCAAACGCCAGCCGCGCCGGTCGACCAGCTCATGCACGATCGCCAACAGGGCGAACGACCAGCCGCCGGTCCAGAGGACATAGCTGGGCGTCCACAGGTTCTTGTTGAACGGCCAAAGCCACTGCGCGAACCATCCCAGGACAAGGCACATCCCCGCCGCGACCACCAGCTTGCGCATCTCACCGGCGCGCAGCCACGCCCCGGCACGCATGCCGAGCAAGGTCGTCGCCAGCGAGGGCAGCGTCGCGAGGAGACCCTCCGGGTCGTGCCCGCGTCCCGTGGCAGGGTCGATCGTATAGACGAACGGACCGAACACCGCGGAATCGAGGCGGCTGACGAGGTTCGTCCACGGCTCCACGCCGCCCGCCAGCAACACCACCCCATAAACGGCAAGAAGCGCGACGAAGAGGACATCACGCGTGCGCTGCCGCGTGTCCACGGCAAGCAGGGCCGCCGCCGCGAAACAGATGCCGATCCGTTGCAGTACGCCGGGCAGGCGCAGGCGGGCTTCGGGGATGGCGAGCCACGCGACGAGATTCAACAACAGGCCCAGTCCGACGATGCGCAGCGCCCGGCGCAAGGCGGCTTGCCGGATCGGCGCCCTGGCGGCGCCGGCTTCGATTCGCGGCACGATGGCCAGCGACACCGAGACGCCCACGATGAAGAGGAACAGCGGAAAAACGAGATCGGTCGGCGTACAGCCGTTCCACCGGGCATGTTCCAGGGGCCACCAGACATGTCCCCAGTCGCCCGGATCGTTGACCAGCAGCATGGCCGCCACGGTCATTCCGCGCAGCACGTCGACTGAGGCGTAACGGACTTTGCTCTCGGCCATGAGGGACTACGCTGCGGCGGTGAGGGGAAAACGGAAGGATACGCGGTCAGCGGGTTGCGACGATCGGCCATCGGCCGCGCAGGTCACGCCCGGCTTACGAAGCGCCCGCCGGGTCCACAGGGATGGCACGCCACGTCCAGCGTGGCTTTGCCCACATCGATACCTACAAAGATGCTCATGGCTTCACTCCGGAGTACGATCGGCAGTGAGAGCACCTCCACCATGCCCCGGCTTGTGAATTCGAGGTACGACTCGAGCAACTGTTCGGGCTTTAGTGGAGGGAGTGCGGCAGCCCTAGCTCCCACACGTGCTCGCAGCACTGCCGTCCATCGGCTTGCCGCACTCCGCTCTCACCTCCCAGCCTAGCCCTTCGGAAAGACACAAGCCGACCTTGTCGACGATGCAGCATCAGCGATCTCGATGCCCCTAGCCCGCCTTGACGCAGTTGATCCCATGGAACACGGGAGTTGTCCGTACCCCGTCGGCGTCTTTGGCCTCCACTGCGTACCGGATGGGCGATATCTCGTCGTCGCCCCGCCAGCACACATGATTGAAGCGGTATGAATCAGCTTCGCCCTTACTAAAGACCAACTTGTCTTTCGAACGGCATCTTCCTTTGCCGCAGTTGAGTTGCGTTGCCTTGATGCTTACGGGGTAAACCGGATTCCCTGTAATCGTCACAGGCAACCAGGCGTCTCCCCCTATGCTGACGGTCACGGGCTCCAATTTCTGAACGGCAAAAAGCGCACAGGAGGCACTTTCGCGATACAACCGCATTCCCTTCGCGACGCCTTTCATCGACAGCTTCTGAAATACAGGATCCTGCAGCGCAGCGGCGTCACTTTCATTAGTATGAAACCCAACCTCCACAATCATTGAAGGAACCTCCGCATAACTATTCTCACCCTTCTTACCGTTAACTGACGGCTGAGACGGAACGGTGTAGCCTGCGAATCGAGGTTCCGTATGAATTAATTCCTTCATGCTGCACAACGTCAATTGCGCGAGCTTCAAGTCTGCGGGCCGCCCTGGATGCACCAACACACGAGTACCACTCGCAGATGGTGCGCTCGCGTTTGTGTGAATGTGTACTACTGCGTTCGCCCCCACGTGATTTGCGAACAGTGGTCGACTTCTGATGTCCTGATGCATCTCCCTACGCGGATCCGTACTACCTGGCGTGCTGTCCCATATCTCCGGGTTTTCCGGAAGCAGCCGCTGGAGAAAGTATCTGGCGGCTACGTTGGCCCATGGCATGCCGCTTGGCTCGTGCCACAGATCCATACGCGTGCCTCGAAGGCGAACCGCTTCAGCACCGTTGCTACTGGTGGAACTCACCAGTTCGCCGGCGAAGACTTGGGTAATCTCATCTTCCAGTACACCATTCACCCGGTCCCTTTGCATGGTCCATTTGTAGCTGGCGTGAAAGTAAGCACCGTGACCTGCGGCGACCACGACCTTCGGCGGTCCGCTTTCTGTCGGGGCAACACGCCTTTGCGGTTTACCCAGCGATTCCGGGTCCGCGCTCGACCGATTGAACCAGTAATCCATGTCGTGGCCGCCGATCCTCCATTCGGTGGTCGTGAATCCTGGAATCAGGCCCGTCATATCCTCGATACCAATATCGATTGCGCCTTGAAAATCCTCTAATGGAAGATCGCCCACGTCGCGGCCGAAGCTCACGTCGATATCGAGGGCGAGCACCTTCGATGGCCTGTCCAGAGTGGCTACGATCGTGATCGGTCGCCGGTCCGTCTCGAAAAACTGTCGGCTATTGGCGATCTCATTGGCGCGGCTGTCGATCCTCTTTTCAAGGAGCTGCCACTCAAGGTCGGTCATTTCGGGCGCAGGTGGCGGCTGGTCCTGAGCGATTACCGGTGCCGCGAGGCATAGGGCGATGGATGCTGCTGCTCTCAACAACGCTTTTCGACGGAATTCCGCCCGGGAATGTGCTGCGGACTGACGCATATCGAATGTCCTGGAGAACCGCACATGCGGCTCGACCATGGTCGACAGGGCAACTCATCCTTAGTATCGGCGCCCCCTGCGGAACCACGTGGCCACCGTCCCTGGCTGTGTGGGCCGTGCCCGCTGCCGTGGGATCGCCGCTGAAGCGGCTCCCACAAGGCCTGCTGCCCCCAACAGGACCGGCTGGCTCTCACCGAGTCTGCTGGCTCCAACAGTGTCTGCCGGTTCCCACATCCCCACCGGGCGGGCTCAGCGTTCCAGGGCGTCGGGGGATTTCGGTACCATCGCCGTCATCACTTCCGGAGCTCCCCTGGTCACCGCCACGTCGTCTTCGATCCGGATGCCGATGCCGCGCCAGCGCTCGTCCACGCGCTTATCGTCCAGGGGAACGTAGATTCCCGGTTCCACCGTGACCACCATGCCCTCTTCCAGCACGCGCGGCTCGCCATCGATGCGGTAATCGCCCACGTCGTGGACATCGAGGCCGAGCCAGTGACCGGTCTTGCTCGGGAAATAGGTCTTGTAGCTGCCTTCGGCGATGATCCGGTCGGCGCCGCCGCGGAGGATGCCCACCGCGCAGAGGCCTTCCGCGATGATGCGCACGGCGGCGTCGTGGGCATCACCGAACGAACGGCCGGGACGCACCGCGTCGATCGCCGCCAGCTGGGCCTGGAGCACGATGTCGTAAAGGGCACGCTGTTCCTTGTTGAACCGCCCGCCGACCGGAAAGGTCCGGGTGATGTCGGAGGCGTAGCAATCCACCTCCGCACCCGCGTCGACCAGGAGCAGGTCGCCGTCCTTCAAGGTGGCGCGGTTCGCCTGGTAATGCATGATGCAGGCATTGGCGCCGCCTGCCACGGTCGGCGGGAACGCAGGCACCGCGCCGCGGCCGCGGATGGTGCGCAGGATCTCCCCTTCCACCTCGTACTCGGCCACGCCCGGCCGGGCGATGGCCATCGCGGCGAGGTGCGCGGTTCCCGCCACCTCACCGGAACGGCGCATGAGGGCCAGTTCGTCGCGTGACTTGAACAAACGAAGGTCGTGCAGCAAATGCCCCAGGGCCACCAGGTCCTTGGGAACGACACCGCCGCCCCGCGCGGTGCGCAGCCGGCGCATCCAGCCGAGCAGGCGGGCGTCGAAGTCGGGTTCCTGGCCGAAGTGGCAGTACACGCGCGCCCGGCCTTCGATCATGCCCGGCAGGATGTCGTCGATATCGTCGATGGGAAAGGCGTCGTCGAGGCGCAGTTCGCGCGCGGCGCGATCGGTGCCCATGCGCTCGCCGTCCCAGCGTTCGCGTTCGGCGTCACGCTCGCGGCAGAACAGCACGCTCTCGCCGTGGGCGCGACCGGGAAGCAAGGCCAGCACCGCCTCCGGCTCGTCGAAGCCGGTGAGGTAGTGGAAATCGGAATCCTGCCGGTAAGGCCATGGCGCGTCGGCGTTACGCATGCGCTCAGGGGCCGCGGCGAGGATCAGCACCGCGTCCTCGCCCGCCATGCGCATCAGCTCCCGGCGGCGCCGGGCGTACTCGGCCGCGGAGATCAATGCAGGGTATCGCTCGCCGGTCGCGACACGTGACTGAGTTCGGCGTGCAGCAGCATGGCACCGGCGCGGACGAATTCCTCCAGCTCGATCAGGCTCTCGTCGTTGACGTCGTCGTCGACGTCGAATTCGAACTCCGCCGCCGCGATGCTGGCCATGTCCTTGAGCACTTCCTTCGCGTCGTCGCTCATCGCCTGGTTGCGCTCGACCGAGCCGCCCAGGCCCAGGCCACCGATGAATCCATGGATCCAGTCGATGAGCCCTTCGGCACGTTCGGGAACGGGTGCGTCCTCGTCGGGTAGCCACGGGGAAAAGGTCAATTCCGGATCGCTGAGCCATTCCTCGGTCTGGTGGCGCAGGCGGGTGAGCATGGCCTGCTCGTCGGGGGTGGGCGCCACGTCGGGTTCGAGGCTGAGGGCCTCCAGCACCGCGCCATGCGGAAAATGGCCGCCCGCGCTGAGGTAACCCACGAGCGAGCCGTGGAATTCGCTCACCGACACGGCCAGCTTGCAGCGCCCGATGAGTTCGGCGATGTCTTCGGGGTCGACGGTCTGGTTGGCCGGCATGACGGCTACTCCTGGATACTCGAACCCGAAGTCTAATGCAGCCGCCTTCACCTCGCTGGCGCCTTCGCCTTCACGGCCTGCCGACAACGCCGGACATCCTGTTATATAGTCCGCGCATGACGAACCCGGACGCCTTCAAGACCGAACTCGAAGCCCTGAGCGCGACGCTCGACCGGCTCGTCGACACCGTCCGCCGGCTGACCGAGGAAAACCGCAGCCTGCGGCATAGCCAGGAGCAGCTGGCGAACGAACGTGCAGGGCTGATGGCGCGCAACGAACAGGCGCGCAGCCGTGTGGAAGCGATGATCCAGCGCCTGAAGGCGCTCGAGAACACGGGCTGATCCCTCCTATGAATGCCACCGCCAGTGAACCGGTATCCCTGCGCCTGCTCGACCGCGAGTTCCACATCGCCTGCGCGCCGGAAGAACGGCCCGGGCTGATTGCCGCCGCCCAGTTCCTGGACGGCAAGATGCGCGAACTGAAGTCGAACGCGAAAGCGCCCGGTTTCGACCGGGTCGCCGTGCTGGCGGCCGTGAGCATCGCTCACGAACTCCTCACGCTGCGAAAGGAGCACGACTCGCAGGAACAGGTGCTGACCGACGGATTGGCCTCCCTGCGAAGAAAGCTTGATGGTCTGCTCGACGCATCGGTAAAATAGCGACGGGCGTTCCCTGCGGTGTTCGCCAGCGCACTTTACATTTGCCTTGTTCCTACATACGACCCCGGGTCGGCTTTTCGCGACTGTTGTGCATGTCCGCCTCGTACGGAAAGCCTTGAAGTTGCGTAGCCCTCCCACCTGATCCTTTGGATCAAGGTCGTTTGGTGCGCAGCGGCATCGCGGAGAACGCCTCCTTATTCCCCCGGCCGGCCGGTTCCTGACCGGTCAGCGCCCCTTCCGCGGCACCGGAGGGGGCGGCTCGACGGCAACCTTGCCTGTGCCGTTCGGCTGAACGACCCATGTCAAAGCTACCCGAGAGACGTGAACTGCGAGCCGACCTCGTGCAACGCCGACGCCAGCTGAAGCCGGCGGAGCGCGTCGCCGCGGCCCAGGGACTGCGCCAGTCCCTCGAGCAGTTGCCCGAATTCCTCACCGATGAACACGTGGCCGGGTATTGGGCCACGGGCGGCGAACTGCCGCTCAACCTCGCCATCGCACCCATGGCCGAACGCGGGCAGACCTTCTACCTGCCCATCGTCACGAAGTCGGGCGGCAAGCGCCGGCTCACGTTCGCGCCGTGGACCACGGGCGAGGACGTCGAGGCCAATGAAATGGGCATTCCCGAACCCAAGGCCGCCGATCGCATCATCGAGGCGAGCAAGCTCGACCTCGTGCTGGTGCCGCTCCTGGGCTTCGACCGGCGCGGCAACCGTCTCGGCTTCGGTGGCGGCTATTACGACCGCAGCTTCGAATTCCTCCGTGGGCAGCCCCGTCCGGCACGGCCGTTGCTGGTCGGCGTCGGATACGACTTCCAGGAACTGGACGCGATCGAGACAGCCGAGTGGGACATCTCGCTCGACTACATCGCGACCGACAAGGAGCTGATCGACTGCACGGGCGTCAACGCATGAAATACTGGCTCATGAAGTCCGAGCCGGACACCTTCTCGATCGACGACCTCAAGCGCAAAGGCACCGAACCCTGGGACGGCGTGCGCAACTACCAGGCGCGCAACTTCATGCGCGACGGCATGAAGGTCGGCGACAAGGTTTTCTTCTACCATTCCAACACGGACGTCCCCGGCATCGTCGGGATCGCCACGGTGGCCTCGCCGGCCTACCCGGACGAAAGCCAGTTCAACCCCAAGTCGAAGTACTACGACGAGAAAAGCACCCGCGAGCAACCGCGCTGGGTACTGATCGACGTGAAGTTCGAACGCAAGCTCGCACGCACGATCTCGCTGGAGGAACTGAAGGGGTACGACGAACTCGTCGACATGCCGCTCGTGCGCAAGGGCAACCGCCTGTCGGTGATGCCCGTGGCAAAGAGCGATTGGGACTTCATCCTGAAGCTGGAAAAGTCATGAGCCAGGACAACGAGAAGCGTCTAGCCGCCGAAACCGCCGCGTTCCGCTACGTCGGCAACGGTGGTTTCAAGGACGGCATCATCGGCGTGGGTACCGGCTCCACGGTGAACTTCTTCATCGACGAACTCTCCCAGTACCGCGAGCGCATCAAGGCCGCCGTATCCAGCTCCGAGGCCTCCAGTGCGCGCCTGCGCAAGCTCGGCATCGACGTGATCGACCTCAACGCGGCGGGGCGGCTCGACCTCTACGTCGATGGCGCGGACGAATGCGACCCGCACAAGCGCCTGATCAAGGGCGGTGGCGCCGCCCTCACCCGCGAGAAGATCGTGGCCGCCGCGTCGGATACCTTCGTCTGCATCGTGGATGCGAGCAAGCTGGTCGACGTGCTCGGCAAGTTCCCGCTGCCGATCGAGGTCATCCCCATGGCGCGCAGCCACGTGGCCCGTGAGATCGTCGCCCGCGGCGGCAATCCCGTGTGGCGCGACGGCGTGGTGACGGACAACGGCAACTGGATCATCGACGTGCACGGGTGGCGGATCACCAACCCGGTGGAACTGGAGGCCGATCTCAACCAGATCGTCGGCGTGGTCACCGTTGGCTTGTTCGCCAAACGCCCGGCCGACGTGGTCATCGTCGGCAATCGCGAACTCTGAGACGCGCACCATCCAATCTCTGACGTCGCCTCCTGTGGGAGCCGCTTCAGCGGCGACGGCTTCGCCAGGGGCCGTCAACACAGGTACCCTCTCGCTCCATGACGCTTGAAACCATCCTTCTGATCGCCCTGCTGGCCGTCGCGCTGGCCTGCCTGGGCCTGCTGATCGCCCTGCTTTCCCGTGGCAGGCAGGACGATGGCAGCGCGCTTCGTCTCGATGCGCTGCGCGAGGACAACCGCCGGCTGGAAGGTGTCATCCGCGAGGAACAGCGCGCGGGCCGTGGGGAGCTGGGCGAGAGCTTCGGGCAGTTCCGCGGGCACGTGCAGGAACAATTGCAGATCGCGGCCGACCGCCAGCACGAGCGCATCGAGGGCTTCGGCCGCCGCCTGGACCAGCTCACCGAGCGCACCGACATCGGCCTGCAATCATTGCGCCATGGCCTCGCCGACGACTCGCGCAAGACCCGCGAGGAATCCGCCCTCACGCTGAAACATTTCGGTGAATTGATCGAGCAGCGCTTCGCCGCGCTCACCGCCGACAACGAAAAGCGCCTTGGCGAGGTCCGCGCCACGCTGGAAACGCGGCTGGCCGCGATCCAGCAGGACAACGCGGCCAAGCTGGAGCAGATGCGCGCCACCGTGGACGAAAAGCTCCAGTCCACCCTCGAAACCCGGCTGGGACAGTCGTTCCAGCTGGTGTCCGAACGCCTGGAGGCCGTGCAGCGAGGGCTCGGCGAAATGCAGGCGCTCGCCGCCGGCGTGGGCGACCTGAAGCGTGTGCTGACCAACGTGAAGACCCGCGGCACCTTCGGCGAGGTGCAACTGGGCGCGTTGCTCGAACAGATTCTCGTGGCGGAACAGTACGCCTCCAACGTGGCCACGGTGCCCGGTTCGAACGAGCGGGTGGAATACGCGATCCGGCTGCCCGGCACCGAGGAAGGCACGCCGGTCTGGTTGCCTATCGACGCGAAGTATCCGGTGGAGGACTACCAGCGCCTGCTCGACGCCCAGGACGCTGCCGATGCCGAAGGCGCCCTGTTGGCCGGCAAGGCGCTCGAACTGCGCGTCCGGGAAGAAGCCAAGCGCATTCGCAGCAAGTACATCGCCCCGCCACACACCACCGACTTCGCGATCCTCTTCCTGCCCACCGAGGGCCTTTATGCCGAGGTGATCCGCCGCCCCGGACTTTCCGAGCAATTGCAGCGGGAGTGCCGCGTCACCGTGGCGGGCCCGACGACGCTCACCGCCCTGCTCAACAGCCTGCAGATGGGCTTCCGCACCCTCGCGATCGAAAAGCGCTCGTCCGAGGTCTGGCACGTGCTCGCGGCGGTGAAGAACGAGTTCGGCAAGTTTGCGACGGTGCTGGAGAAGACTCGCAAGCAACTGGACACGGTACGCAACAGCATCGACAGCGCCGGCATCCGCACCCGCGCCATCGAACGCAAACTGCGCGGCGTGGAATCGCTGGGCGCGGACGAGTCGCAAGCCCTGCTCGAACTGGCCCCCGGCCTGGACGATGCCGAGGGCGAGGCCGACACCACCCCCACTCCCCCCTCCGAAGACTAGTAACCTGGTGGGAAGCCGCTCTGGTGGGAAGCCGCTTCAGCGGCGATGGGTGCTTGCCTCAACCTGGCCCGCTGCCACGGGATCGCCGACAAGGTCGGCTCCCACTACAATGCCTCTTTGCTTCCACCAAGGAATCCGTCCCGATGAGCGACGACGCCAAGTCCCGCCCGGTTAGCCGTGAACAGGCCGAGGAGGCCGTGCGCACGCTGTTGCTGTGGGCGGGCGAAGACCCGAAACGCGAGGGCCTGCTCGACACGCCCAAGCGCGTGGTCAAGGCCTACTCGGACTGGTTCAAGGGCTACGACGAAGATCCGGCCGACTACCTGCGCCGCACCTTCGAGGAAGTGGCCGGGTACGACGAGATGATCGTCCTGCGCGACATCGAGTTCGAAAGCCACTGCGAACACCACATGGCTCCGATCATCGGCCGCGCGCACGTGGGCTACGTACCCACCGATCGCGTCGTCGGCATCAGCAAGCTCGCCCGCGTGGTCGACGGTTTCGCCCGTCGCTTCCAGGTGCAGGAAAAGCTCACCGCTCAGATCGCGCACTGCATCGAAGACACCTTGCGTCCACGCGGGGTCGGCGTGGTGATCGACGCCAGCCACGAATGCATGACCACCCGTGGCGTGCACAAGCGCGGCGTGTCGATGATCACCAGCCAGATGCTCGGCAGCTTCCGCGAAGATCCACGCACACGGGGTGAGTTCCTTCGCTTCGTCGGCGTCGACCGTCGCTGACCTTGAGCGGTCCGGCCGACACCAACGTCCACGACGAACGCCTGCAGGATCTTTTCCGCGACGGCATCGTCGTCGAGGACCTCCCCTCCGTGTTCCCGCTGCTGCGGGGGCGCGGCCTGCTGCGCACGTTCTCCGCGTTATTCCACGGCGGCGAGGCACAGGTGCTGCTGCGCCTGCTGGTGCTGCGTACTCTCGGCGGCCGCTCGCACGCGACGGAATGGACGCCGCAGGAAATCCGCGACCACCTGGCCTTCGTCGATCCGGTGAAACTCGAGACGGTGGTCCAACGGCTCAAGGACCACGACCTGCTGGTCTACGACGGCGAAACCCTTCGTTACCGCGTGGGGCCGCTGGGTCGCAAGGCGCTGGGCGCGATCGCGGCGATGCTGGAGTTCGAGAACGATGACGATGACGGGCTCGGCTACCTCACGGCGCAGCTTGCCGCGGGGCAGGCGATGGGACGCGTGTCGGTCGATGAGCTCGGCCACCTGCTCTCGCGCCTGACCGAACTCAAAGAGGACTTCGACCGCGCGGTGCTGTCCGGCTCCGAACACCGTATCCGTCACGCCGCCGAACGCCTCGATTCGGTGTGGACATGGGTCGAGAAGGGCACTGAAGTGGTCGCGGGCATCACTGAAAAAGACGACCTGGAGCCCGCCCCCCATCGTCTGGCCCAGGCCGTCGGCCGCGCACAGAGCGCCCTGCTGCGCCAGGCGGGCACGTTCCAGCGCGAACTCAACAAGATCGACCAGCACCGCGTGCACCTGGGCCGCACCGGCCTGTCCTCGTCGGACCTGGTCGGCTGGCTGCGCGCGCAGGACATCGACACCCTGGCCGCCTTCGAGGATGGCCAGCTCCTGCTGCCCTTGCCGGCACCCTTCATCCACGACCAGATCGCACTCGACGTCGCCGAGTTCGAATTGCTGGAACGCGAGCGACTGGTGGCCGAGAGCACGGCACTACCGGGTGCGGAAGAACCACCCGATACCGCCGACCTGCCCATGGACGAGGAGGACCTGCGCTTCCTCGACGACTGGCGCGCCGAACTGGCGACGATCGCCGAACCGCGCGAACTCGAAGACACGCTCATCGGCGACGACTATGCCCTCTCGGCTTACCGCCTCTCCTTGCTTGGTCTGCTTGGCGACCCCGAATCGGCGGCGCTGGAAGGCGGCACCGCCGACCTCGCGCGCCTGCCCCTCGCGCTGGAAATCGAGGCGCGATTGATCGAGACCGACCTGCCCCAGATCGCGCTGGTCAGCGCCGGACGCCTGCGTCCGCGCGACGCCGCGAAGGACATCCACGATGCATGACGATACCGCCAGCCTGATCACCCGGCTGCTCGCCCAACGCTGGCTGCCTCGGGACGATGCACAGGCGCGCAAGGCCTTGCTCGACGAGGCCTTCCGTGACGATCTCGACCGCCGCCTGGAGGCGGTCGGCCTCGAATTGCGCGAACATCCCTATGCCGCCTACATCGGCCTCGCCGTGGCGCGGAAAAGCGAGCGCGCCGTTTTCGGCGGCAGCGACAGCTGGATATCGAACACCTTGCAACTCGACCGTGACGGCGTGGCCCTGCTGGTCGTCATCTGGGCGCTGATCGTGCTGCCCAAGCGGCAGCGCCAGGTGGAACGCCAGGACGCCGAAGCCGCGGCGTCGCAAAGCCAGATGTTCGCCGAAGACAAGCCCATCCCGCGCGATCCGGCCGTTTCCCCCGTGATCGCCGAACGCACGCTGCTCGCCGATTTCGGCGACAAGCTCGGCGGCAAGACACGCGTGGGCTTCAACCTGGGCACGCTCAACCGCCTCGGCTTCATCGTGCGCCGCAAGGGCGAGGTCGCCGAAGGCCCCCTGCTCGATCTCGCCTTCGACTACGAACGCACGGCGCGCCGCATCCTCGATGGCGCGCTGGGCGACCTGCTTGCCGGTGCCGCTTCACGCGCCGCCGAGGAGACCACCGATGTTTGATTTTCGCAGCCTCGAAGTGGTGCATTGGGACTACTGGCAGCGTTTCAGCCTGCCGCTCGATACCAACATCGTGACCGTGGTGGGTCCCAACGGCTCAGGCAAGACCACCTTGCTCGACGCCTTGCGCACCCTGCTCACCATCGACTGCGCGGGCAACCGCGATTACAAGAGCTACCTGCGCCACAACGGCAAGCCGTTCGCATGGCTGCGCGCCCGCGTGGGCAATACGCCGGGCCAGAACGGCGAGCGTCCCTTCTTTCCGCTGATGGATCGCGAGGTGACCCTCGCCTGCCGCATCCAGAAGAAGGGCGGCGAGTGGACGCGCCAGTACGCCGTGCTAGGCGGCGACGTGAGCGTGGAAGAGATCGAGGCGCGCGGCGACTTCCTCGGTTTGCGCGAATACCGCGTGCGCCTGGAAGGCGCCGGGCTTTCGCAAGCGATCCGGCGCGTGCTCACCCTGGAGCAAGGCGCGACCGACAAGCTCTGCCAACTTCCACCCAAGGCGCTGCTCGACCTCGTCTTCGACGTGTTCGGCGACAAGGCCGTGCTCGACGACTACCAGCGGGCGCGTAACGAACAGGCCGAGGCGGATCGCGAGCAGCATGGGTTGGAGCACCAGCTCTCGCTCATCGGCGTGAGCTTGCAGGAAGCCGAGGCGCGGGCGCGCTCGTACCAGGAATGGAACGCGCTGAAGAGCGAACGTGTCGAACTTGTCGCCGATATCCTGCCGCGCACGGAACTGGCCGAGCTGAGCGCCGGTATTCGTGGTGCGCGCCCACCACTCACCGGCGTGAAACGCCGCGTCGCGGAACTCGAACGGCGTGATGTGGAACTGACCCGCCAACTGGTTGAACTCGACGCCACCGGTGAAGCATTGCGAGCCGAGCAGCACGAGGCCGACCTCGCACGCCAGCAGACCCAAAAGAGCCTCGATGCGGCTCGCGCCGAACTCGCCCAGAACGACCTGCTGATCAAGCAGGAGACGCGGCTGCGCGAGATGGTCGCCGCCCAGGGCGGTGCCGACCACGAACGGCTGGCCGACGTCGCGCGCGACGCGCGAGCACGCGTCAACATGCTGCAAGCCGAGGAAACCCGCTTGCGCCAGGACCTGGCGACCCTGACGACGCAACTCTCGGCCTGGCGTAGCGGCAGGCGTTACACGCCGGATTTCGAAGCGTCGTTCCGCCGCGCGCTCGACGAGGCCGGCGTCCGTCACAGCATGCTCAGCGAGATCGTCGAGATCGTCGAGCCACGCTGGCAACCGGCCGTGGAGGCCGTGCTCGCCGGTTATCGGCACGTGGTCCTGCTGGACGATCCGCGCGATCGCGAGAAGGCGTGGAAGCTGGGCGAGCAGCATCGTTACAAGCATTTCGTCGTGGCCGACCGTGCGCCTGCCAGCGCCGCGAAGCCTGGCTCGCTGCTGGAAGTGGTCGAGTTCTCGGCCGCGGCGCCGGACTGGCTGCTGCGCAACCTCGATCGTATCCGCCGCGTGGAGGATGTCGCGGACGGGGCACGCGTCGCCAAGGACCAGGACTGGATCACGCCGCAAGGCTATTTCCGCGAACGCCGCGGCGGACGGCATCTCGGCGTCGACGACATGTACTTCGGCTCCGGCGCGCGCGAACGCCAACTCAGGGACGGCGAAGCCCGGCTGCGCGAGATCGAGGGCCGCCTGCGCGACATCGCCACGGAACGCAAGGACACCCTCGCACGCGCGAGCGATGCCGAAGCCGTGCTGCGTGGCGCGAGCGCGAGCAGCCAGCTCGCCGACCGCGCCGACGAATTCGCCGAGGCGCGCGAGCAACAGGCACGCCTGCGTGAAGACGTGCAGCGCACGGCCGACAGCCATGTCGCCGCAGAAACCCATTACGAGGCCGTACGCGAGAAGCGTCTGAAGACATCGAACGCGCGCGATAACGCCGCACGCGAGCAGCGCTCGATCCAGAACCAGCTCGCCGACGCGGTGCGCCAGCATCATCAGTTGCGTGGCGAGCAGGTCGACCGACTCAAGGCGTTCCGGTCGAAGCGTGCCCATGTGGCGCTCGTCCATCGCACACGCGCCGCCATGGCGGCGCTCCGCGAACGCTATGAATCGCCGTCCGCCGTGCGCCGGGAAATCGACCGCATCGAGCGCCGTCTCGAAGAAGGCCATTGGGAGCAGGACCCGAGCGTTCTCGCCCTGCGCGAGAAATTCTGGGCCGACCACGAAGGCCTGAAGCAGGATCTGGAGAAGCGCCGCGTGCATCTCGAACGCGCGTCGCGGATCACGCACGAAGCACGCGGCGCGTATATCCAGGTGCTGCGCAACACCGTCCGCCGCTACGCGAAGAACCTCAAGGTGCTGGCGGAACTGGCGGGCATCGGTGTCGACGTCGACCTTCCGGAGTTGAGCAACGACGACCTCGCCCTCGCCTCGGCCGCCCTGCACGTACGCTTCGAGTTCGACAAGAAGGGCTGGATCGGCATGGACGACGGCGAAGCCTCCGGCGGCCAGCAGGTCATGAAGTCGCTGTTGCTGCTGGTAGCGCTGATGCGCGATGAGGATCGCCCCGGCGGCTTCGTCTTCATCGACGAGCCTTTCGCCCACCTCGACATCTTCAACATCGACAAGGTGGGTGCCTTCCTCAAGAGCACGCGTGCGCAGTACATCCTGACCACACCGGCCACGCACAACGTCAACGTGTTCCAGCCATCGGAACTGACCCTGGTCACCAGCAAACGCCGCCCCGGCGCCACCTGGGCGCAACCGTTAGCGGTACTACGCAGACGCTCGAACGCGGCATAACCATGCCGAGAATTGGCACATGCCTTGTGGGAGCCCGTATCCGCTGCCTGGTGGGAGCCGACCTTGTCGGCGATCCCGCCGCAGCGGGCCAGGTTTAGTCGAGCACCCATCGCCGACAAGGTCGGCTCCCACAACAGCTGCCAGTACAACCGGCCTGCTATACGGTCAGTACAACCCCGTCTCGCCCGGAATAGGATTGTCCTCGCCCGACCCATCCAGCGCATCGCCGCTGCTGTTCGTCGGCCGCTGCCTCGTCGGATCGTGTTCGTCGTGCTCATCGACCTGCCGTGCGTGTCGGCGTGCCAGGAGGTACGCCGTCGCCAGCGCGCCGAGGCTGGCGCCGATGGCGATGCTCAAGCCCATGTTGCGGCGGACACCGCGTCCGGCGACGCCCATGGCCTGACTCGCCAGGGCGCCGGCTTGCCCGGCGTATTCGCGGGCAGCGCCGAGTGCTTCGCGGGGATGATGACCGGTGACGGCGCCAGCGACACGATGCGCACGGCCAAGGACTTCTTCGCCGATGCTCTTGCTGCGGAACAGGGTCATGGTGTTCTCCTCCTTTCGAAGGGCCTACCGTGACGCGTCAGGCGTGATGGGAACGCAGTGCGTTTGTAAGCCGCCGATGATGGTTCACTGGCGGCTCACGGCTGTCACGACAGGCTATTCAGCCATGCATCGTCCGACCCTTCCTCGACACCCTCGAAGAGGAAGGTGGAAAGGTAACGCTCGCCGGTATCCGGCAGCATGGCGAGGATGACGCTGCCCTCTTCCGCGCCTTCCGCATGTTTCAAAGCCGCGGCCACCGTGGCGCCGGCGGATACGCCGACGAAGATGCCCTCCTCCTGGGCGAGCCGCCGCGCGGTATCGCGCGCCAGCACCTCGTCCACGGGCAGGTTCACGTCGAAGATCTTCCGGTTGAGCACCTCGGGCACGAAGTCCGGTGTCCAGCCCTGGATCTTGTGCGGCGACCACGGCTTGTCGGCGAGGAGCGGCGCGGCGGCGGGTTCGGACACGACGATCTTCACCTCGGGACGGGCGACCTTCAGCACCTCGCCCACGCCCGTGAGCGTGCCACCCGTACCCCAACCCGTCACGAAGGCATCCAGCCGGCGGCCGGCGAAATCCTGGAGGATCTCCGCTGCCGTCGTGTTGCGGTGGTAGGCCGGGTTGGCCGGATTCTGGAACTGCCGCGGCAGGAACCAGCCATGCTTCGCGGCCAGTTCCTCCGCACGTTTCACCATGCCGCTGCCGCGCTCGGCGGCGGGCGTGAGGATCACCCTGGCGCCGTAGGCCCGCATCAGCTTCCGGCGCTCCACCGAAAAGCTGTCCGCCATGGTCGCGACGAATTTGTAACCCTTGGCCGCGCAGACCATCGCCAACGCGACGCCTGTATTACCGGAGGTCGCCTCGACGACGGTGTCGCCGGGTTTCAGCAAGCCCTTCCGCTCGGCGTCGAGGATTACGGCGATCGCGAGGCGATCCTTCACCGAACCGCCCGGATTGAACGATTCCACCTTCGCGTAAAGGGTCACATGGGACGGGGCCACGCGATGCAGGCGCACGATGGGCGTGCGGCCGATGGTGTCCAGGATGCTGTCGTGGATCATGGGCGACTCCCTTGGCGAAAGGTGCAAGGGCTCAAAGGTACTCCCGTTTCCCACGGGGCGA
Source organism: Luteibacter sp. W1I16 (assembly GCF_050434905.1). NCBI lineage: Bacteria > Pseudomonadati > Pseudomonadota > Gammaproteobacteria > Lysobacterales > Rhodanobacteraceae > Luteibacter > Luteibacter sp. W1I16. The sequence continues at coordinate 2,780,420 of NZ_JBNDJJ010000001.1, read as the reverse complement.
CAAACGGCTGGGGATCGAGCAGACTGCCGGCCCATGAATCGACGTCCCTATGGCTTGCTGGCCACCCTGCTCCTGATCGCTCCGGCTTCCGGCCAGGACTTTCCGCGGACGCCCGCGGAGTACCTTCGTCGCATGGATGGCAATGGCGACGGCCGGATCGACGAGGCGGAATACGTCCGCTACATGAGCCAGGGCTTCCTGCGCATGGACGTCGATGGTGACGGCGTGCTCGATGCCAACGATGGTCCGATGCGTCCCGGTGCGAAGCCGGTGCGCCTGGACGAGTTCCAGCGCAACCTCATTCATCAGTTCCACAAGCTGGATCGGAACGGGGATGGGGTGTTGGATGCGAAGGAGCTTTCGCAGCCGCCGCGGTAGGAGCATCGCCGACAGGGTCGGCTCCCACCACAACACCGGCTCCCATCAGGGTCGTCTTCCGCTACCCTCTGGCGAACCTGGGGAGGGTGGATGAATACGACCGAATTGTTCCTGATCGCGATGACGATCATTCTTGGCGTGCCGTATCTGGTCTGGCGCGTTTTCCGTACCGACTACTGGGCGCCGCTCGTGGTGGTGCAGATCATCACCGGCATCCTGTTGGGGCCGGGGGTGCTTGGCAAGATCTTTCCGGAGTATTACGGGACGGTATTCGCACCGCCGGTCATCGGCGCGCTGAACGGCATCGCCTGGTGGGCGGTGATGGTGTTCGTCTGGATCGCCGGGATCGAACTGGACCTTCGCGTGGTCTGGAAGCAGCGCCGGGAATGTGGCACGACGGCGGGGCTCGCACTGGTTGGACCGCTTGTCGCCGGTTGCCTGGCTGCGCTGGCGATGCTGGCCTGGCGCGACGGCTGGATGGGCGAAGCGGCGGCCACCTGGCAGTTCGTGCTCGGCGTGGGCATGGCCTGCGCCGTGACCGCCCTGCCTATCCTTATCCTGTTACTCGAGAAGCTGGATATCCTGCGCCGGCCGATCGGCATGCGGGTGCTGCGGTACGCCAGCCTCGACGATCTGGCGATATGGGGCGTGCTCGCGATCATCCTGCTCGACTGGAAGCGCGTCGGATACCAGGCCGCGTTCCTCGCCGGCTTCGCCGTGGCGGCATGGCTGTTCCGCCAGCTGATGGCACGTCTACAGGAAAGCGACCGCTGGTACGTCGGTCTGATATGGCTGGCCGCCTGCGGGTATGGCGCCGACTGGTGCGGCCTGCACTACATGGTGGGCGCTTTCCTCGCCGGCGCCATCATCGACCGCGACTGGTTCACGCTCGATCACCTGGACAAGCTTCGCCATCACGTGTTGCTGGTGGTGATGCCGGTGTTCTTCCTCTCCACCGGCCTGCGCACGAACTGGTCGGTCGGTGGCACGGCGGTGTTCATCGCCGCGGCGTTGCTGCTCGTGGCGTCCGTGGCGGGCAAGCTCGCCGGCGTGGGACTGGCGGGCAAGCTGCTCGGCTGGGCACGCGGCGATGCGTGGACGATCGGCTGGCTGTTGCAGACCAAGGCGCTGATCATGATCATCTTCGTCAACATCCTGCTCGACCGCCATGTCATCACCAGCGAGACGTTCACCGCGTTGCTGCTCATGGCGGTGGCGAGCACGATGCTGACGGTGCCGATCGTGGCGCCGCGGCTGAAGCGACTCCTGGACTGACCACGGACACCATGGAAACGAACACCCACACACCCGTGCGGCGCGCCGCCGTGGTCTTCATCTTCATCACGGTGCTGATCGACATCCTGGCGTTCGGCATCATCATTCCGGTGTTGCCGCACCTGATCGAGCAGATGACCGGCAACACCGTGTCGAACGCGGCATGGTGGGTGGGTGTGTTCGGTACGGTGTTCGCCATCGTGCAGTTCATTTCCTCACCGATCCAGGGCGCGTTGTCGGACCGGTTCGGACGGCGGCCGGTGGTGTTGCTGTCGAACCTCGGCCTGGGGCTGGACTTCGTCTTCATGGCGATCGCGCCTTCGCTATGGCTGCTGTTCGTCGGGCGCGTCATCTCCGGTATCACCGCGGCGAGTTTCACCACCGCCAACGCCTACATCGCCGACGTGACCCCGCCGGAGAAACGCGCCGCCGCGTTCGGCATGCTCGGTGGCGCCTTCGGCATCGGCTTCATCGTCGGTCCGGCGCTCGGCGGCTTCCTCGGCGGCATCGACCTGCGCCTGCCGTTCTGGGTGGCGGCCGGGTTGGCACTGACGAACTTCCTGTATGGCTTCTTCATCCTTCCCGAATCGCTGCCGCCGGAGAAGCGGGCGGCGCGCTTCGAGCCGCATACCGCCCACCCGTTCGGCGCGCTGAAGATGCTGCGCCGCCATCGCGAAGTGTTCGGCCTTTCGGTCGTGATGTTCCTGTTCTACCTCGCCCATTATGTGTTGCAGACGGTGTTCGTCCTCTACGCGGACTACCGCTACGGTTGGGGGCCGCAACAGGTGGGCTATGTCCTGGCCCTGGTCGGCGCCTGCGATGGCACGGTGCAGGCCTTCCTCACCGGGCGTCTCGCGGCCCGCTTCGGCGAACGGCGCGTGCTGCTGGCCGGCATGGCCTTCGGCACGGCGGCGTTCGCGGTGATGGGACTGGCGCCGGTCGGCTGGGCCTTCCTGGTCGGCATCCCGTTGATGTCGCTGTGGGGCCTGGCCGGGCCACCGATCCAGTCGATCATGACGCGGCACGTGGAGCCGGACGAACAGGGCCGCCTCCAGGGCGCCGTCACCAGCCTGGGCAGCTTCGCAGGAATTTTCGGTCCCTACCTGTTCGCGCAGATCTTCGCGTTCTGGATCTCGCCCACCCGCACCGTCCACCTGCCGGGCTTCCCCTTCCTGGTGGCCGCGGCCCTCGTGGCGTTCGGCATCGTGGTCGCGGCACGGGCGACCCGGGGCGAGCCGGAGCCTGCCCTGACAGGGAAAAACGTGAGCTAATTCGCAAACTTCGTCGTATTATGTGAACCAAATCGGCAAATAACGCGACGGTTGGGACGTGCGTTTGGACAACCAGCTCTGGGAAAGCAAGTATCACGAAGCCGTCGAGCGGTTGACCCGTGAAGAGGCGCAGTGGCGCATCGCGGAATCGCTCCTGCGCCAGCTCGTCGGCTGCCTCGGCCGTGTCGCCCATGGCGCGCACGACCAGGTCGATCCGCATATCGAGCGCCTGTCCGCGGCCTTGAGCGGGCCGATGGAGCCGCTCGCGCTGGAACCACTGGTCAGCGGCCTCGCCGACGCGATCGACGGCCTCGGCGCTCGCCCGCGTGGCGTGAACGACGAACGATCCATTCCCATCACGCGTCCCCAGCGTACCGAGCATGGCTCTTCCGTGCAGTCGTCGTTGAGCCGCCTGGTCGACCGGATCGTCATCCTGCCGCGTCTCGCCGATCGCGCGAACGATCTTCGCCACGACGTGGCGGACGCGGGCGACCTCGTCGCATTGGCCGCCTGCGGCGACCGCCTGGCCGACCTCATCAACGAACAGCGCATCGGTCTGCAACGCGAGATCGACGCCTTGCAAGCCGTGCTCCGCCACGTCACCGGGCGTCTCGACGAGATGAGCCAGTACATGTCTCGCGAACTCGCCGATCAATCCACCGGCGAAGCGAACGGACAAGCCCTGGATGCCTCGGTGGCGCACGAGATGCGCCTGCTGGGCGAGGCCGCGCTCGAGATCGACGACATGCATGAGTTGCGCGAGCGCGTGAACCAGAGCCTCGAGACCATCTCGCTCTGCTTCCGCGATTTCCGCGACCGTGAAGGCATCCGCCTTACCGCGTACCGTGAGCGCGCGGAGCGGATGCGCCTGCGCATCGAGCAACTCGAGACCGAACGCAACACCTTGCAGCGCTCGCTCGAACGCGAGCACGAACTCGCGCAGACCGACACCATGATCGGCATGCCCAACCGCCTCGCTTATGAGAAGCGGATCGAAGCCGCTTACGAGAGCTGGCAGGCCACGATGCGGCCATTGAGCATCGCCGCCATCGACATCGATCACTTCAAGAGCATCAACGATACCTACGGGCATACGGCGGGCGACGCGGTGCTGCGCATCATCGGCCAGGCCTTGCTGAAGCACATCCGCCCGTGCGATTTCGTCGCCCGCTATGGCGGCGAGGAATTCATCGTGATCTTCGATGGCGCCGACGAAGTCGAATCGCTACAGGTATGCGAGCGGTTGCGCGGCAAGATACAGCACCTGGCCTTCCACGCCAGCCGGCAGCCCGTGCGGGTGACCGCCTCGATTGGCCTGACCCAGTTCCAGCCGGGCGACACGCCGCAGTCGGTGTTCGACCGCGCGGATCTCGCGCTGTATACGGCCAAGAACGGCGGCCGCAATCGCTGCGTGGTGGGCTGAAGCTCCCGCCGACGCTCAGGCGGCCACGCCGAAGAGACGCCCCACCGCCGCCGTCAGCGCCATGGCCGCCGCGCCCCAGAAGACGACCCGGATGACGCCGCGACCGATGTTCGCGCCGCCCGTCCAGGCGGATACCGCGCCGAGTATCGCCAGCGCGGCGAGCGACACGGCCACCGTCACCATCGTGACCGCCTCACGCGCCGAGAACGCCGCGGCGAGTATCGGCAGTAACGCGCCGCTGGCGAAGCTCAACGCCGACGCGGCCGCCGCCTGCAACGGCCGCGCCGCCATGGTCACCGACAACCCCAGTTCATCGCGCGCGTGCGCCTCGAGTGCGTCGTGCGCCATCAGTTGCTCCGCCACGCGATCGGCCAGTTCACGATCGAGGCCGCGGCGAACGTAGATCTCGGTCAGTTCCTTGTGCTCGCCGCGGGGGTCCTCGCGCAACTCGCGCGATTCCAGCGCCAGCTCGGCTTTCTCGCTATCGGCCTGCGAGCGCACCGACACGTATTCGCCTGCCGCCATCGACATGGCCCCGGCGACCAGTCCGGCCACGCCGGCGATCATGATGTCGCCGGGCCCGGCCTGGCCCGCGGACGCCACGCCCACGAGCAGGCTGGCCGTGGAGAGGATGCCGTCGTTCGCGCCGAGCACGGCGGCGCGCAGCCAGCCGATGCGATCGATACGATGCCGCTCGCGATGGCGTGTCCGGGAGATCATGTCGCCTCCGTTTCCTGTTTGCGTTCCGCCCGTTCTTCGAGACGCGACACGAGCCAGCCGATGACCAGTGCGCAAAGCGTTCCCAGCACGACCTCGCCCAGGCGGTACAGCGGTACCTCCCAGCGCGGCCCCTGGCTAGGCACGAGCAGCACGATGGCCGTGGTAATGCCACCGATACGCGCGGCCGGGCCCGCGTTCGCCGTCCAGCAGGCCAATGTCACCAGCCCCAACGCCAGTCCGAACGAAAGCATGTCGCCGCTGCCTCCGACCGCCAGTCCCAACAAGCCCGCGATGCCACCGAAGACGGTGCCCAGGCAGCGGTCGCGGCCTGCGCCACGGGTATCCCCGAAGTGCGGCTGGGTGACCGCCACGGCACTGATCGCGGCCCAGAATGCCTGCTCGGTGTGCAGCGCGTTTCCGATGGCATAGGCGACCAGCGCGGAAAGTACCGTCTTGAAGGCCATGAATACCCCGGTCCGCACCTTTCGGCCCAGTGGCAACGAGCGGAACAGCGTGTCCAGCGCCCGCTGCGCGCGGCGCAGGCGAACCATCCGCAAGGCGGCTTCGGTGCGGGAGGGGTGCGCGTCCGGTGGGCTCATGCGCCCATCCTACCCCGGCGGCGTCGACGCGCCGCCAACGACCCCGCACAATACGTGGCCGCGGCCGCCCGGCCGACCTCCACCCCAAGAGCTTACGAACCCATGTCCATCACGATGTACCAGACCTGCGTGCCTGTATTGACCCGCGCCCTGACCAACCTCTCCGGCGTCCTCGCCAAGGGCGCCGCGCACGCGGCCGACCGCAACATCGCGCCCGAGGTGCTGCTCAATACGCGTATCACGCCGGACATGTTCCCGTTGATCCGCCAGGTGCAGATCGCGACGGACATGGCGAAGGGCGCCGTGTACCGTCTGGCTGGCGAAGAGCCGCCGAAGATGGAAGACAACGAGGCGACCTTCGATGACCTGCAGGCCCGCATCGCGAAGGTGATCGGCATGTTGGAATCGTTCAAGCCCGCGCAGTTCGAGGGCAGCGAAGAGCGCGAGATCGTGTTGAAGATGCGCAGCGGCGAAATGCGCACGCGCGGGCAGGACTACCTGCTGAACTTCGTACTGCCGAACGTGTATTTCCACACCACCACGGCCTACGCGATCCTGCGTGGCGTGGGCGTTGTGCTGGGCAAGGCGGATTTCCTCGGCAAGGCGTGATGTCATCGAGGCCGCTGGATTTCTGCCGTATGCGGGAATCCAGCGGCTTCGCACCGCCTGCTACGACTTCAGTTTCCAACCGGTACGGAAGATCCACCACACCACGGCGAGGCAGATCAGCAGGAAGCCCACCGTCATGCCCGCGCTGACCACCACGTTCACGTCCGCCTTGCCGTAGAAGCTCCAGCGGAAGCCGTTGACGAGGTACACGACCGGGTTGAACAGCGTGATCTTCTGCCACACCGGCGGCAGCATCGAGATCGAATAGAAGCTGCCACCGAGGAAGGTCAGCGGCGTGATCACCATCAACGGCACCACCTGCAGCTTCTGGAAGTCGTCGGCCCACAGGCCGATGATGAAGCCGAACAGGCTGAAGGTAACAGCGGTGAGCAGCAGGAAGGCGATCATCCAGAACGGATGCAGGATCTCGTAGTCCACGAACAGTCGTGCCGTCGCGAGAATGAGCAGACCGAGGATGACCGACTTGGTCGCGGCCGCGCCGACGTAGCCGAGCACCACTTCGACGTAGGACACGGGCGCCGAAAGCAGTTCGTAGATGGTGCCCGCCCACTTCGGCATGTAGATGCCGAACGCGGCGTTGGAAATGCTCTCGTTGAGCAACGACAGCATGATCAGGCCGGGAATGATGAAGGCGCCGTAGCTCACGCCGCCCACTTCGCCCATACGCGACCCGATGGCGGCACCGAAGACGACGAAATAGAGCGACGTGGACAGCACCGGCGAGGCGATGCTCTGCATCAGCGTGCGGAAGGTACGGGCCATCTCGAAGCGATAGATGGCGCGGATCGCGTAGACGTTCATGCGCGGGCCCTCACCAGGCTGACGAAGATGTCCTCGAGCGAGCTCTCGCTCGAATGCAGGTCCTTGAAGTCGATGCCGAGTTCGCCGAGCTTGCGCAGCAATTCCGCGATGCCGGTGTCGTTACCTTGCGTATCGAAGGTATAGATCAGGCATCCACCGTCGGCCGACAACTCCAGCGGCCAGTTCGCCAGGCCTTCCGGCACGGCCTGCAACGGCGTCTGCAATTGCAGAGACAGCTGCTTCTTGCCCAGCTTGCGCATCAGCGTGTGCTTCTCTTCCACCAGCACGAGTTCACCGCGGTTGATGACACCGATGCGGTCGGCCATCTCTTCCGCTTCCTCGATGTAATGCGTGGTGAGGATGATGGTGACGCCCGATTCACGCAGGCGGTGGACCATCTGCCACATGTCGTGGCGCAGTTCCACGTCGACGCCCGCCGTGGGCTCGTCGAGGAAGAGCACGCGCGGCTCGTGCGCCAGCGCCTTGGCGATCAGGACGCGCCGCTTCATGCCGCCGGACAAGGTCATGATCTTCGAATCGCGTTTTTCCCACAGGGAAAGTTCGCGCAGGATCTTCTCGAGGTAGTCCGGATTCGCGGGCTTGCCGAAGAGTCCGCGGCTGAATTTCACCGTGGCCCACACCGTCTCGAAGGCGTCGGTGGAGAGTTCCTGCGGCACGAGGCCGATCAGCCCGCGCGATGCGCGGTAGTCGCGGGCGATGTCGTGTCCATCGACGGTCACGCTGCCCTCGCTGGCATTGACGATGCCGCAGACGATGCTGATCAGCGTCGTCTTACCGGCGCCATTCGGGCCGAGCAAGGCGAAGATCTCGCCCCGGCGGATTTCCATATCCACGCGCTTGAGCGCCTGGAAACCGGTCTTGTAGGTCTTGGAGAGGCCGCGTATCGCGACGATGGCGTCGGGCGCGGAGGTGGAGGCATCGAGTGGCGGCATGGGAACCCGCGGGATCGGTGGATAAGGCGGCCGATGGTAGACCCGAACGATCCCCGGTGCGAGGCTTGGTGGACTTGGTGGACTTGGTGGCTTGCTCGGCTTGGTGGGCTTGGTGGGGAGCCGATGCTGTGGTGGGAAGCCGCTTAAGCGGCGATGGGTGCTTGCCTCGACCCGGCCCGCTGCCGCGGGATCGCCGACAGGGTCGGCTCCCACCCGGGCGCCGGGGTTGTCGATACGCTATGGCATCCCCACGTCGATCCGGGTCGACCCTCTCAAGAGATACCACCGCATGAGCATCTCCATCTACGACGCGTCCGCTCCCGTCTTCGTCCGCGGCTTCCGCGTCCTCTCCGACCTTCTTGCCAAAGCGGAGGTGCACGGCGGCGATTCCCTGGTGGAAGCGCGACTCGCCCCGGACATGCTGAATCTCGCTGGCCAGGTCCAGCGCGCCAGCGATACGGCGAAATTCGCCGTATCGCGCCTTGGCGACGTGCAGCCACCGTCGTTCGAGGACAACGAGACCACCATCGCCGACCTGCGCAAGCGTATCGACGCCACGGTGGCCTGGATCGAGTCGGTGGACCGCGCGGCGCTGGAGGCCGGCGCCACGCGCGAGATCTCGCGCAAGTTCAAGGACACCGAGCACAACTTCACCGGCGCGTCGTACCTGCTGACCTTCGCCATTCCCAATTTCTTCTTCCACGTCACCACCGCGTACGACATCCTCCGCCACAACGGTGTCGGCGTCGGCAAGCTCGACTACCTGGGTTTCGGCGGGTAATCGATGGCCGATCCGCAGGCTGGCGCATGACGCACGCCCTCGTACGCTGCCCGTGGGGTGACGCGGACGACCTCATGCGTGAGTACCACGACCGCGAGTGGGGCGTGCCCGAGCGCGACAGCCGCAAGCTCTGGGAGAAGCTGATCCTCGACGGCTTCCAGGCGGGACTCTCGTGGCGGACGATCCTCGCCCGCCGCGAAGGTTTCCGGCGGGCGTTCGAGGGATTCGATCCGGAGCGGGTCGCCGCCTATGGCGCACGGGATGTCGAACGCCTCCTGGCCGACGCCGCCATCATCCGATCCCGCAGCAAGATCGAGGCGGCGATTCGCAATGCCGGGGCCTATCTGGCGATGCGCGATGCCGGTGAAGACTTCGCCCGCTTCGCCTGGGGTTTCGTCGACGGCGAACCGATCGTCTGGGAGGGCCCGGTGCCGCCGAACAGTGCCTTGTCCGCGCAGGTGTCCAAGGCCTTGCGCGCCCGCGGCTTCACCTTCGTCGGGCCCACCATCGTCTTCGCCTGGATGGAGGCCACCGGCCTCATCAACAGCCATGCCCCGGACTGCTTCCGGCGCGGGGAAATATCCCCGCAGCCCGCGCGCCCCAAGGGTTAACGGGTTTTTTAGCCGATTCGGCGTAGCGTGGATCACGAGGCCGCAGCAGCGGCCTCGTCCGTCTGGTACACCCACCATCGAGAGGGTCCCATGGCTTCCAGTTCCGCCCAACTGTTCATTCCTTACAGCGAATCGACACAGGGACCGTGGATCGTGCGCCGTGCCTCGCTCCCCCTCGGCCGGTATGACTCGCAGGCGGCGGCGATCGCCGCCGCCGAAGCACTCGCCCCCGGCCTGTCCGACAGCCTCGGCCGTCCCGTCGAAATTCACGTGCAGCAGGCCGACGGAACGTGGGAAGAACATACCTTCGTCGTGGCCGGACTCGTTCCCGGACCTTCCACGCCATCCACCGGAATGAACCGGCACGCCTGAGCCTCGTGGGCTGAGACGACGATAGGGTAACCTTGCAAGGTTGCCCTGCCCGTTTTCATGCCTGCCCCATGCTCACCGACGACACCAAAGCCGCGATCCGCGCCGCCTATGCGCGGCTGAAGGACGGCCTTGCGGGGTTCCGTGGGCGTACCTCGCAGTTGAAGATGATCGCCGAGGTGGCCAAGGCACTGGCCGAGCCCGCGGGGGCCGCCGTGATCGAGGCGCCGACCGGCACGGGCAAATCGATGGCTTACCTGATCGCCGGGCTCGAAGTGGCCCGCGCGCAGAAGAAGAAGCTGGTGATCGCCACCGCCACGGTGGCGCTGCAGGAACAGCTCGTCCAGCGCGACATCCCGCAATACCTCACCCTGTGCGGCGTGGAGGCCAAGGTGGCGTTGGCCAAGGGGCGCGGCCGCTATCTCTGCCCACGCAACCTGCGCGCGGCCGGCGCGGAGCCCTCGGCACAGGGCGGCTTCGAGTTCGACGCCGATCTGGCGTTGTGGTCGCGCCCGCCCGCCGAGCGGGACACCAAGGCCGTCGAGAAACTCGGCAAGGCGTTCGAATCGCGCGAGTGGAACGGCGACATCGACACCAGCCCCGAGCCGCTGTCCGACCTCGTCCGCGGCATGATCACCACCAGCGCCGGCGGCTGCACGGGCCGCAAGTGCGGCGCCTTCGCCGTGTGCCCCTTCTTCCTCGCCCGCCGCGCCATCGGCGAAGCCGACATCGTGGTGGCTAACCAGGACCTCGTGCTGGCCGACCTCACCATGCCGCGCGACGAGGACACCTTCGGCGGCGTAATCCTGCCCAAGCCGGAAGACACGCTGTACATCTTCGACGAAGCGCACCACGTGCCTGCCAAGGCGATCGACCGTGGCGCCGCCGACGTGCACCTCGCCACCGCCGTACGCCGGATCGGGCGCCTGCAAAACCAAATCCATGGCGCCTATTCGCTCACCGACAAGGAAAGCATCGGTAACCTCACCCTGGAAGCGGGCGACGAGAAGCTGCTGGCAATGTCAAACGCGCTGGAAGAGATCGAGCGCGAGATCCGCCTCTCGTGGACGCCCTCGTCGAGCGAGACCGAGCCCGTGTTCCGCGCGTCGCTCGGCCAGCTTCCTGAAAACTGGAAGATGCATGCCGAGCACCTGCACCTCATCACCAAGGACATCCAGCGCTGGTTGCGTACCGTGCGCCGCACCGTGGTGGAAATGGAAGCGGGCGGCCCGACGCAGGAAGCCTTGTCGCGGGAACTCGGCGTGGCGCTGGAGCGTCTGGATCGCCAGGTGCGCACCTGGTACGCCTGGTCCACCGACGACCGCGAGAACAGCCCGCCGCTGGCCCGCTGGGTCAGCATGACACCGGAACAGCAACTGGTCTGCCATGCCTCCGCCGTCTCGGCGGGTGGGCTGTTGCGCAGCGTGCTCTGGGACAACGCGTCCGCGGTGGTGATGACCTCGGCCACGCTCAGTGCCGGAGGCAACTTCCGTGGCTTCGCGGATTCGGTGGGCCTGCCCAACGAAGCCCTCACGCTCAGCCTGCCATCGCCGTTCGATCTGGAGAAGCAGGCCCGGCTCGAAGTACCCGCGTTGAAGACCTTGCCGGACGATCGCGAAGGCCATGCACGCGAAGTGTCCGAGTGGCTGGCCAAGCACCTCGACTGGAATGCGGGCAACCTCGTACTGTTCACATCGCGTGCGAAGCTCGACCGCGTGTTGCAGATCCTGCCGATCGAGTTCGTGCGCAAGGTGCGAGCGCAGGGTTCGCTGTCGAAGTCGCAACTCATCGCCGAGCATTGCGAAGACATCGACGCAGGGAAGGGCAGCACCCTGTTCGGGCTCGCTTCGTTCGGCGAAGGCCTCGACTTGCCGGGCAAGCTCTGCGAGACCGTCGTCGTCACCCAATTGCCATTCGCCGTGCCGACGGACCCCGTCGGCGCCACGTATGCGGAATGGCTGGAATCGCGTGGCCGCAATCCCTTCATCGAAGTGAGCGTGCCGGATGCCACGCGCCTGCTCACGCAGTACTGCGGCCGGCTCATCCGTACCGAAACCGATACGGGCCGCATCGTGCTGCTGGACCGCCGTGTCATCACGAAACGCTATGGCACGGGCATGCTCCGCGCGCTGCCACCCTTCGCCCGCGAGATCGAGCGTGTCGCATGACTGTCCTTCGCTTCGGCGACCTCAAAGCGGTGCCGTGGAAGAACGGGCTCGGTGTCACGCGTGAGATCGCCGTTGAGCCAGCCGGCGCGACGATGGAGGATTTCCTCTGGCGCGTCAGCATCGCGGATGTCGATACGGCTTCGCCGTTCTCCACGTTTCCGGGCATCGACCGCACCATCGTGCTGCTGGAGGGCGATGGCTTCACGATGACGCTGGATGGGGAGCGCGAGCATGCGTTGACCGTTCCGCTCTCGCCCTTCGACTTTCCGGGCGAAGCTCGCGTGGACGTGACGCTAGCCGGTGGCGCGACGCGCGACTTCAACCTCATGGTGCGACGTGGCATGCGGCGTGGACGTGTCGATGTCGTGCATGGGCCCGTTGCTGCGACGTTGGCGAAGGACGTCGTGCTTCTTCACGTCGCCCACAGTGAGGCGTATGTCGATGGGCAGGCCTGTCGTCAGGGTGATTCGGTCGTTTGTTGGCAGGGTGACTCGGCTGAAGCGCCCCGCCATCTCGATTTACCGTACGGCGCCACGGCGCTGGTCGTCGTGATCAGCGAGGCCTGACGCTCCTGCCGAAGTGCTATCGCCGACAAGGTCGGCTCCCACCAAGCAGATTGCGGCTAACGATCAGGTTTCGGCGTACTGGTGGGAGCCGACCCTGTCGGCGATGCTCTTCCCGCCTAAAACCATCGACGCCCGAACCACCTCACGCGGCACTATCCACCACGTCGCCCTCGCCGCTCGACGCACTACCACCGTCCGCCGAAGCCCGCGTCCAAAGATCCACCGACGTCAGCTGGAACGCCACCGGCGGCACGGCACGCTGCCAATACTCGATCCCTGGAAAATAAAGTCGCAGGTCGTCGACCAACGTGGCGAAGCCCTTCTCCAATTCCGACACGGCAAGCGTTTCTTCCCCTTCGACATGGAAGAACAGGAATACCGTGTCGTACGCGGCATCGTCACGATTACCCGCTTCCACGCGCACGACGCGATCGATCGACACCTCCCGCATCCGCAGTCGTCCGGGACACGTGACGATAGCGCCCGCGTCGCGATCGAAGCGGACCGCCACCCGGGAGACAAAACGCTCCCGCAACCGCCTCAGCAGCGGTCTGCGGACGAGAGGTGGATTCCTGTCCATGCGATGGCATGCCCCGGCACAGCGTGGTTCAAACGACGTTCACTCCCCGTGGGCATCGTAGGGGGTCGTCCCGAAGGAATCCAGCCATGCGCACCGCACTCGTCGCCCTCATCGGCTCGATGGCCACGCCCACCGTCGTCGCGACCACCCCGGTTAACGCCGTCCCCCACCTGGATGTCGCCCGCTACGCTGGCACATGGCACGAGATCGCACGCTTGCCGATGTACTTCCAGCGCAAGTGCGCAGGTCCCGTTACCGCGCGCTATGCGCCCCAGCCCGACGGCACCGTTGCAGTGCACAACGAATGCGTCACCGCCGAAGGCACGATCATCGCCATCGACGGCGTGGCCCGCCGGCCGGAACCCTTCGCCCAGGGCAAGCTGGAAGTGCGCTTCGCGCCAAAATGGTTATCGTGGCTACCGCTGGTCTGGGCGGACTATTGGGTAGTGGCGCTGGACGACGACTACCAGTGGGCCATGGTCGGGCAGCCGGGGCGGAAGTATCTCTGGATCCTGTCGCGGCAGCCCTCGCTGGATCGGAAGACGTTCGAGATGTTGAAGGCGCGAGCCGTGGCGATGGGGTATGACTTGTCGGGGTTGATCATGTCTGGCGATGTTATCTAGGACAACGAAGACACATTATGGCTAAGACCTCGATAATCCCCTGCCCCTGTGGACGCGCCGATTACGCCACCTGCTGCAGCCGATGGCACGCAGGCGAACCCGCGCCAACAGCCGAAGCACTCATGCGGTCGCGCTATAGCGCCTATGCGCTCGGCCTGGAAACCTACTTGCTCGACACGTGGCACGACAGTACGCGGCCTGCGTCGCTTGGTCTGGCCACGCAGGCACCGAAGCCGACATGGCTTGGATTGACCGTCAAACATCACGAGAACCCCACGCCGGACACAGCCATCGTCGAGTTCGTCGCGCGATTGCGGATGGGTGGTGGCAGCGCGGAGTGCATGCACGAAACCAGCCGGTTCGTGCGTGAGAGCGGGCGTTGGTTCTATGTGGACGGTGACGTATCGTGAAACGCTTCGAGGCGACGATTTGCGAGGCCATCACCTCCATGCGGCTGTTGCTCGTGGAGTACGGAGGCGCGACGCGACTGGTGCAACCGCATGTGTATGGCGACGATCACGCGGGCGAGCGATTGTTGAGTGCTTACCAGGTGTCCGGCGGGAGCAAGTCGGGCGCTTCCGCCGGATGGAAGTTCTTCCGTATGGACCGGGTGGCCTCGGTGACATTGAGTGAGCAACGGTTTCATGCGCCGCGGCCTGAATTTCAGCGGGACGATGGGGCCTTTGCGCGGATCATTTGTCAGCTCGGTGACTGAGTAGTGTGTGGGGACAGCTTGTGTGGGAGCCGCTTCAGCGGCGATGGGTGGTCGCCGGCGCCTGGCCCGCTGCCGCGGGATCGCCGCTGAAGCGGCTCCCACAAAAGACAGCTCCCACAACAAGCGGCTCCACGACAAGCGGCTCCCACACACGAAGCGGCTCCCATCCGGAGCGCTCGGTCAGATGATGGAGCGGGTGACGCCGCCGTCGACGCGGATCGAGGCGCCGGTGGTGCCGGATGCTTGCTCGGAGGCGAGATAGACGGAGACGTTGGCTACTTCCTCGACGCTCAACAGTCGCTTGATGAGCGACGTCGGACGATGGGTCTGGATGAAGTCGCGCTCGATCTCTTCGAGGCTCTTGCCCTGGCTCTGCGCGATCTTGCCGAAGAAGTCGCTCACACCCTCGGACAAGGTCGGTCCCGGAAGAATCGCGTTCACCGTCACGCCGGTGCCGGAGAGCACCTCGGCCAAGCCGCGCGATACGCCGAGCTGGGCGGTCTTCGTCACGCCGTAATGGACCATCTCGGCGGGAACCTGGATGCCCGATTCGCTGGAGATGAACTGCACGCGGCCCCACCCACGCTGGGCCATGCCCTTGGCGTAGTGGCGCGACAAGCGCACACCCGAGGTGACGTTCACTTCGAAGAAGCGCGTCCATTCGGCGTCGTCGATGTCGAAGAAATCCTTCGGCTCGAAGATGCCGAGGTTGTTCACGAGGATATCGGTATCGGGTACGGCCTTGATGAGCGCGGCGGCGCCTTCGGCCGTGCCGAGATCGGCGGCAACGCCGCTCACTTTCGCACCGGGGACGGCCTTCTTTACGGAGGCGATGGCTTCGTCGACGCGCGCTTGCGTGCGGCCGGTGACGACGACAGATGCGCCGGCGGCGGCGAGGCCGGTGGCGATGGCGAGGCCGATACCTGCGGTGGAACCACTGACGATGGCGCTGCGCTTGCTGAGGTCGATATTCATGGTGACTCCGGAAGGTTGATCGAAGGACGCGGCTTCGCGTACCCAGACATCGTCGGGGCATGCGCCGGGCGATTCAATCGCCTTGAAGGCAAAAGACTCTCGCCTCAAAGCCAAGAACGATGAGCCGGGATGACCTAGGTGAAGGAAAGGCGGGTCTCGCCCGCCGGGACGCCGCCGGGACCGAAGCGCCGCTCCGCGATCAGGGTGCGGTCTTCGCGATCGACCAGGATCACCGTGCTGGCGCGGGTGCCGTAGTTCTCGCCGACGATGAAGGCGCTCGACAGGAAGCGCTCCCGCTCGATACCGATGCCGGTGTCGGGAAGCAGGTCGTCCGGCCAGCGCCCCTGGTCGGAGAGCATGCCGAACAAGGCGTCGAGATCGTCTTCCTCGCCTTCCTTCAGCCACTCGTCCAGCCGATGGACCAGGGCGCGCGTTTTGGGCCATGGCGCATTGAAGTCCGCGTTGCTCAGCCCGTGGACCCCCGTCTCGACAGGTTGCGCACGCGCGTTCGGGTGATTGCCGAGGTAGTACGCGTCGTCGCGATCGAAGGTCAGCAGGTTGAACGGACGGTAGTCTCTGGCGCTGGCCATCAACTCGATCGCGTGGGCGCGTGCTGGCAGCGTCGAGCCGAGGTAGTCGGCGACGAGCAGCCCGCGCGAGAGACCGCTGTGGTCGGCGGACATGTCGCGCACGTTGGTGATTACACTGGCTCGGCCCTGCGCTCCCACGCCGGCCCATGTGCCGCCTGCTTCCAGGTCGCGTCCTGCGAGAACTTGCGGCGCTTCATCCCAGGGGGCGAGCGGCGCGGTGGGGCGGGCATGGAATTCGTCGCGATTGCCGACGAGGACAAGCCGCCAGCGCGGATGCGCGCGCCAGGCGAAGGCGATCAGACACATGGGGACTTGGCTCGGGGGAGCATCGGCTTATTGTGCGCTTCCGTGACGCCGTTCGGAAATCGCCGCCCCTGGTGGGAGCCGACCCTGTCGGCGATGGGTGCTTGCCTCAACCTGGCCCGCTGCCGCGGGATCGCCGACAAGTCGGCTCCCACCAGGTCTCGGCGACCTCCCACCAGGTCTCGGCGACCTCCCATCGGGTCTCGGTGACTTCAGCCTTGGCGGATCGAGAGCTAAGGCCAGCACCCCTGTGGGAGCCGGCTATGCCGGCGATGGGTGCTGGCCTAGAACTGGCCCGCTGCCGCGGGATCGCCGACAAAGTCGGCTCCCACCGGGTCTCCCAGCGGGCCTCGGAGTGCCTTGGCTTCTGTCTTCTTCGCCGCCAGCATGCGGACGATCGAGGCGGCCGCTTCCCGTCCGTCGTAGACGGCGCGGACGACGAGGTCGGCGCCGCGGACGTTGTCGCCGCCGGCGAAGACGCGCGGATTGCTCGTTTGCAGGGGCAAACGGCCTTCACCGCCGGCGACGATGCGGCCGCTGCGGTCGCGTTCGATGCCGAAGGCGTCGCACCAGTCGGGCGGGCTCGGCTGGAAACCGAAGGCCTGGATCACCACGTCGGCGCGCAGGTCGGTCTCGCTGCCCTCCACGTTGCGCGGATGCGGACGTCCATCGCCATCGTCGACGAGTTGGGTCTCGACCACGCGCACCGCGCTTACCTTGCCTTCCTCACCCACCAGTGCGATGGGCTGACGCTGGAACAGGAAGCGCACGCCTTCCTCGCGGCTGTAGCCGACTTCGCGGCGCGATCCTGGCATGCTCGGCTCATCGCGGCGATAAACGCAGGTGACCGACGCCGCACCAAGACGGATCGCCGTGCGGTTGCAGTCCATGCCGGTATCGCCGCCACCCAGCACCACGACGTGCTTGCCCGCGAGATCGTATTCCGGCGCGGGCATCTCGTCGTGCAACAGACGTTCCGTGTTGGCGATAAGGAAGGGAAGCGCATCGTGCACGCCGCGCAGGTCGCGGCCGTCGAGTTGACCGTCCACGAAGGTATAAGCACCGGTGCCGACGAACACGGCGTCGTAGTCCGCGAGCAATTCGTCGAACTCGATATCGCGGCCGATCTCGACGCCGAGATGGAAGCGCACGCCCATGCCTTCGAGCACCATGCGCCGCGTCCGCACCACGGACTTATCGAGCTTGAACGGAGGAATGCCGAAGGTGAGCAGGCCGCCGATCTCGTGCTGACGGTCGAACACATCGGCGCCGATGCCAGCCAGGCGCAGGCGATCCGCGCAAGCAAGCCCCGCGGGGCCCGCACCGATCACGGCGACGCGTACGCCGGTCTCACGCACGCGGGAAAGATCGGGGCGCCAGCCTTGGCGGATGGCTTCGTCGGTGGCCCAGCGCTCGACGCTGCCGATCGTCACGGCACCGAAGTCGCCCTGCTCCAGGGTGCACGCACCTTCGCAGAGGCGATCCTGCGGACACACTCGGCCGCAAATCTCCGGCAACGGATTGGTCTCGTGCATGAGCGTGGCCGCTTCGAAAAGACGGCCATCCTGCACCAGCTTCAACCAGTTCGGGATGTAGTTGTGCACCGGGCAGGCGTGTTCGCAGTACGGGTTACCGCAATCGATGCAGCGCTCCGATTGCGAGGCCGCTTCGGTGGGTGCGAAGTCGCCGGAGATCTCGCCGTAACCGAGCACGCGCACCGCGACCGGCACCGTGCGCGGCGTCTGCCGGGGAATGTCGAGGAAGCGGAAGTCCTTCGCGCTCATGCCGCGCTCCGCAGTTCTTCGGCCAGCGCATCGAGGCTCGCGGCCTTGGGTTTCACCAGCCAGAAACGCTGCAACAGCCCACGGAAATCGCCGAGCACGCGATGGCCCCAGGCGCTGCCGGTGAGTTCGGCATGACGAGCGATGAGTTGGCGCAGGTGCTGCATGTAGTGTTCCATGCCTTCGTGCGAGATACGCACGATGTCGACGAGTTCGTGGTTGTAGCAGTCGACGAAGCTGCGTTCGAGATCGAGCACATAGGCGAAGCCGCCGGTCATGCCCGCGCCGAAATTGAGCCCGGTGTGACCGAGCACGGCCACCACGCCGCCGGTCATGTATTCGCAGCAGTGATCGCCCGCTCCTTCCACCACGGCCAGCGCGCCGGAGTTGCGCACGGCGAATCGCTCGCCGGCCTGACCCGCCGCGAACAATTCGCCACCCGTCGCGCCGTACAGGCAAGTGTTGCCGATGATCGAGGCGTCCTGGCTGGCGAACGGCGAATCCGCCGGCGGACGAATGACCAGACGGCCACCGGCCATGCCCTTGCCGACGCCGTCGTTGGCTTCGCCCACGAGATCGATATGCACGCCACCGGCATTCCACGCGCCGAGGCTCTGCCCCGCCGCACCCGCAAGATGCAGGTTGATAGGCTTGTCGGACATGCCGGCATCGCCCCAGCGGCGAGCCACATCGCCCGAAAGGCGAGCGCCGATCGCGCGGTCCGTGTTGACGATGGGATAGCGGAACGTGCCACCGAGACGATCGGCCACGGCCAGACGTGTATCCGCGGTGATGATATTGGCCAGCGAAGCGGGATCTCGCATCGGATTGCGCGCCAGCGTACAGGCGAAATCGACGTGCTCACCGAGGCCATCCTCGGTGATCAATGGCGCAAGATCGAGGCGCTCCTGCACGGCGGTGACACCGTCGCGCTGCTCCAGGCGACCGCTCTGCCCGATCAGTTCGGCAAGCGAACGGACGCCAAGGCGCGCGAGGTGGCGACGCACGTCTTCCGCGATGAAGCGGAAGTAGTTCATCACCATGTCGGGCAGACCGAGGAAGTGCTTCTGGCGCAGCACCGGATGCTGGGTAGCCACGCCGGTGGCGCAGTTGTTCAGATGACAGATGCGCAGGTACTTGCAGCCCAGCGCCACCATGGGGCCGGTGCCGAAACCGAAGCTCTCGGCGCCGAGCATCGCCGCCTTGATCACATCGAGGCCGGTTTTCAGGCCGCCGTCGGTCTGCAGGCGCACGCGACCGCGCAGGTCGTTGAGACGCAGGGTCTGTTGCGTTTCCGCAAGCCCCAGTTCCCACGGCGTGCCCGCGTACTTGATCGAGGTGAGCGGACTGGCGCCCGTCCCGCCGTCGTGGCCGGACACCGTGATGAGATCCGCACCCGCCTTCACCACGCCGGCGGCGACGGTACCGACGCCCGCATGCGAGACCAGCTTCACCGACACCAGCGCCTGTGGATTCACTTCCTTCAGGTCGTGGATCAGCTGTGCGAGGTCTTCGATGGAATAGATGTCGTGGTGCGGCGGCGGCGAGATGAGGCCGATGCCCGGTTTGGCGTAGCGCAGCCGTGCGATCGTCGCATCCACCTTGTGGCCAGGTAGCTGGCCGCCCTCGCCTGGCTTGGCGCCCTGGGCGATCTTGATCTGCAGCACTTCCGCATTCACGAGGTAAGCCGGTGTCACGCCGAAGCGGCCCGACGCCACCTGCTTGATCTTCGATGCGCGGTCGGTGCCGTAGCGCGACGGATCTTCGCCGCCTTCTCCCGAGTTGCTTCGCGCGCCGAGGCGGTTCATCGCGATGGCGAGCGCCTCGTGCGCCTCCGGCGACAACGCGCCGAGTGACATGCCAGCGGAGTCGAAACGCTTGAGGATAGCCTCCACCGGCTCGACCTCGTCGAGCGGAACCGGCGTGGCCTCGCGCGGCACGAGCAGGTCGCGCAACGCCGACGGCGGACGGGCATCCACGTGGTGCGCGTATTTCTCGTAGTCCGACCATTCACCCGTGCGCACCGCCACCTGCAGGCTGGCGATCACATCGGGGTTGTACATGTGAAACTCGCCACCGTGCACGTACTTGAACAAGCCGCCGGCACGCAGCGCCTGTGCTTCGTCCCACGCCTCCGCTGCTAGCAGGCGCTGCTCGTGTTCGAGATCGGCGAAGGTGGAACCACCGATACGCGATGGCGTCCCGGGGAAACAAAGCGACACCACGTCCGGGGAGAGGCCGACGATCTCGAACAACTGAGCGCCGCGGTAGCCGGCGACCGTCGAGATACCCATCTTGGACAGGATCTTCAACAGGCCCTTGCGGATGCCGCGACGGTAGTTGCGGCCGATCTCGCGCGGCGCGCCCTCCCCGTTGCGGATGTGTCCGCTGCGGCCCATGTCGAACAGGCTCTGGTACGCCAGCCACGGATAGATCGCCGTGGCGCCGAATCCGATCAGGCAGGCGAAGTGATGCGGATCGCGCGGCGTGGCCGTCTCGACCATGATGTTGCACTGGCAGCGCAGGCCCTTGTCCACCAGTCGCGCGTGCACCGCGCCCGTGGCGAGCAACGAGTGGATCGGCAGCATGTCCCGGCGCGGGTAGCGGTCGCTGAGGAAGACGATTTTCACGCCACCGCGCACCGCCGCCTCGGCGGCATCGCAGATGCGCAGGAGGGCCTGCTCCAGCGTCTCGTCGTCACCGTACATGAGGTCGAAGCGCGGCGTATCCGCATAGTCGGTATTGGCGAGAATCTGGCGCAACTTGCGCTGCGAGAGGATCGGCGAGTTCAGCAGGATCTGCTTCGCGTTCTCGGGACCGAGGTCGAAGATGTTCCGCTCCTGCCCGATCTGGGTCACCAGCGACATGACCAGCCGCTCGCGCAGCGGATCGATCGGTGGATTGGTGACCTGGGCGAAGCCCTGGCGGAAGCGGTCGAAAAGAGGCCGGATCTGCCGCGAGAGCACCGCCATCGGGGTGTCGTCACCCATGGAGCCGGTGGCTTCGGCCTCGGTTTCCGCCAGCACCTTAAGTACCGACTCGCACTCTTCGCGCGAGAGGCCATAGAGCTTCTGGTACCGGCGCAGTTCGTCCGCCGGCAGCGGCTCGGCGGCGAGGCTCGGATCGATGAGGTCGGATTCCAGATAGGTGACGCCATCGCGCAGCCAATCACGAAATGGCGCGCGGGCGCGGTTGATCGCGTCGATATCGGCGTCGCGCAACAGGCGGTGCTCGCGGAAATCCACGGCGATCATCTCGCCCGGGGCGAGGCGGCCCTTGGCGACGATGCGCGACGACGGCACGTCCCAAAGACCCGCTTCCGAGGCGACGATGAGGTGGTTGTCGTCCGACAACGCCCAACGTGCCGGGCGGAGCCCATTGCGGTCGAGCGTGCAGGCGGCATAGCGGCCGTCGCACATCACCAACCCCGCGGGACCATCCCACGGCTCACTGTGCAACGCGTAGTACTCGTAGAACGCCGCGAGGTCCTCATCGATATCCTCGCGTGCGCTATACGCTGGCGGTACCAGCACGCGCATCGCGGTGAGCAGGTCCATGCCGCCCATCAGCAGCACTTCCAGGGCGTTGTCGAGGCTCTCGGAGTCCGAACCGCTCTGCCGCACCAGGGGACCGATATCGGACAGGTCGACCAACTCCGAACGCATCACCGACGTGCGCGCCTGCATCCAGCGGCGGTTGGCCCGGATCGTGTTGATCTCGCCGTTGTGCGCCAGGAACCGGAACGGCTGGGCGAGGCGCCATTGCGGCGAGGTGTTGGTGGAGAAACGCTGGTGAAAGACCACCGCGTCGGCGACCAGGGCCGGGTGCTTGAGGTCCGGGTAGACATCACGCAGGTGACCGGGCGCGGCCATCGCCTTATAGGCGACCACCTCGCCCGAGAGCGACACCACGTAGAACTGCTTGTCGTCGGCGAGTTTCAACTCGGCACGGCGGCGCGCACGGAACAAGGCCGCCTCGAACGCCGCGGGAGCGAGATCGCCCGGCGCGTCGACGAACACCTGGCGCACGCGCGGCATCGATGAAGCGGCGAGGGGGCCGCATGCGGCGACATCGACGGCGACGTCGCGCCAACCGGCCACGCGCAGATTCACCTCGGCCAGTTCCGCCTCGAGTACCCGTGCCGCCGAATCATCCCCATCGGGATCGAGGAAGACGACACCGCTGGCGAAATGCGTGGCGAGCGAAACGCCCGCCTCGCCCGCCAGCGCGCGCAGCCACTCCACCGGCCGGCGGATAAGCACGCCGCAACCGTCACCGCTGATACCGTCGGCGTTCACGCCACCACGGTGGGAAAGCTTTGCCAGGGCGGAAAACGCGGTATCGACCAGGGCGGCGCTCGCGTGGCCGTCTATCTGCGCAACGATGCCGAAGCCGCAGCTGTCGTGTTCGAACGCCTCGTCATAGAGGCGCGGAATGCCTTGCTTCACCATCCGCCTCCTCGTGGCTGTTGGTTGTGCTGGGTATGGCGCGCATCGGACCCCACGGCCTGGAACGGCCGACCTTCACGTGCGCGCTAAGGACATGCGTCCCCACTTTAGTCACAATTGCCGCGCTGCGTCAAAGCATTCGGACGTCCAAACGGAATAAGAACGGAAATCTTACGGAGCGGGCATGAGACCAGTTCCCGGAAACGGCTCCCGGCGCCGGGGCCGAGCCATACCAGCCAGCCGCCCCGGGATAGGTAATAATCGTCCGATGCGCCCAGTCCCCCGCCTGCCTCTCGCCCTCGTCTTCGCCCTCGTCACGTTCGCCCCCCTCCCGCCGGCCCATGCCGAGCAGGACGCCAAGGCACGGGCCCAGCAGGAGGAGGCCCGGCAAAAGCTCGAAGGGGTACGCAAGGACATCGACGCGCTGACCCGCGAGCAGCGGGAAACGGCGAATGCCCGCGACAGCGCCAACGCCGCGCTGGCGAAGCAAGCCGAGCAGGTCTCGGCGGCGGCCAGGGCGGTACGTGCCACCGAGGCCGAACTCGAGCAGCGCCGGCAGGATCTCCAACAGTTGAACCAGCAGAAGTCGGACATCCAGTCCGGCCTGGACAAGCAAAAGGGCGCCTTGGGCGACCTGCTTCGTGCCACCTACACCCTCGGCCGGGCTTCCGACCTCCAATTGCTCCTGGGCGACGAGGACGTGAACCGGATTTCCCGCGCGCTGGCCTATTCGCGTTACTTCCAGGAAAACCGCGTGGAACGCATCCGTGGGCTGCTCGCGGATCTTTCCCGCCTGCAGGAGGTCGAAGCCGCCATCACGGCCGAGCAGCAGAAGCTGGAGGCCGCACGGGCCGAACGCGAGAAGCGCGCCGGTGAACTGGAAAAGCAGCGGACCGAACAGCAGAAGCTCGTGGCCGAAGCGGATTCGAAGTACAAGGACCAGGCCCAGCGCATGGCCGCCCTGAAACAGAACGAGCAGGACATGAACGCCCTCGTCAGCCGGCTGCAAAAGGTGATCGACGAGGCCGCCAAGGCCGCCGAACCCGCGCCCGTGCCGAAAGGCGCGCCGGCCAGCGCCCCCATGGGCAACCTGCGCGGCAACCTGCCCTGGCCGGCCAACGGTCCGGTGCATGCCTACGGCAATGGCGTGATCATCGTCGCTCCCCGCGGCAGCGAGGTGAAGGCCGTCGCGCGCGGCCGCGTGGTGTTCGCCAGCTTCCTGCGCGGCTACGGCATGATGATCATCGTGAACCACGGCAACGGGTTCATGAGCATGTACGGCAACAACGAAACGCTGCTGCACGGCGTCGGCGACACGGTGGAGGCCGGCGAAGCCGTCGGTACCGCCGCGGCGCCCGCCGGTGACAACGGCGCTTATTTCGAGCTGCGCCAGGGTGGCAAGCCCATCGATGCGCGCGGCTGGCTCGGCAAACGGCATTGACCCCGGAGAAAGGCATGCGTCAGCACCCCCTTCGCCTCGCCCTCGCGCTGGCACTCGGCGCCGTCGTGGCGATTCCCGCCGTCCAGGCGCAACAGAAACCCATCAAGCAACCAGATGCGCCCGCCGCATCCTCGACCAGCGCCGCGGCCGTGGTCGAGAAGGCCGACGATGCGGTCAGCCTGGACGATGTGCGCAATTTCACGCGGGTGTACCACATCGTCCAGCAGGCCTACGTCGAGAAGCTCGACAACAAGACCATCATGAACGCCGCCATCAGCGGCATGCTGCAGAACCTCGATCCGCACAGCGAATACCTCGACAAGGAAGGCCTCGACGAACTGGACGAGGACACCACCGGCCAGTACGGCGGCCTCGGTATCGAGGTCTTGCAGGTGGACGGCATGCTGAAGATCGTCTCGCCGATCGACGACACGCCGGCCTCCCGCGCGGGGATCAAGCCCGGTGACACCATCCTCAAGGTCGACGGCATGGTGGTCGACAGCCAGAACATCGACGAGGCGTTCAAGAAGCTGCGCGGCGATCCCGGCAGCAAGATCACCCTCACCATCCTCCACGAGAAGTCGGACAAACCCATCGACCTGCCGCTGGTGCGCGAGCGCATCAACGTCACCAGCGTGAAGGTGCGCCAGCTCGATCCGGGTTACGTGTATATCCGCCTGAGCCAGTTCCAGGAGGACACGGCCACCGACCTCGACAAGAAGCTGTCCGACTTCATCAAGAAGAGCGGCGCGCCCAGGGGCGCGGTGCTCGACCTGCGCTCGAATCCCGGCGGCCTGTTGACCACCGCCGTCGGTGTGGCGGATGCCTTCCTGGATTCCGGCACCATCGTCACCACCAAGGGACGCCTCCCGGACGCCAACCTGCATTTCGATGCGCATCCGGGCGACCTGCTCAAGGGCGCGCCCATGGTGATCCTCACCGACAACGGCACCGCTTCCGCAGCCGAGATCGTCTCGGGTGCGCTCAAGGACAACCATCGTGCCCTGATCATGGGCCGGCGCACGTTCGGCAAGGGCGTGGTGCAGACCGTGCTGCCGCTAGACCAGGACCATGCGGTGAAGATCACCACCGCGCGCTACTACACGCCCAATGGCACGTCGATCCAGGCAGAGGGCATCAAGCCCGACATCGCCCTGGCCGACCTCGCGGTCAACAAGGCGGACACCGCGCCGCAACTGATCGGCTCGGAGGCCGACCTGCCGAATCATCTCGTCAACGAGAAGGCCGCGGCCGATGACAAGAGCACGACGGACGACGACGGCAAGCTGGCCCTCGAGGATTACGCGCTGTCGCAGGCGCTGAACGTGCTCAAGGGCATGGCGCTGAATCGGCAGGCATCCGGCAGGTAGACGCCCGCCGGACGCCTACAACCGATGAAGTATTGCGGAGGCCGATACGAAGCGGGACGCTGTGCGAGGAAACCGGCACGTCCCGTTTCCATCATTCAAGGAGGAACACGCCATGAGTAAGAGCAAGGAAGAGATCCTGCAAGTCATTCTTTACGAAGCAAAGGCCAAGCAGGGCACGGAAGCGCAGGCGTGCGTCGAGTTGACCGCGTCGACCAAACTCGCCCCGCTGATCGAGGACAAGGGCCGCCTGGTCGACGATGTGGCGAAAACGCTTGAGGCCAAGTTCGCCATAACTTTCCCGAGCGACCTGAATAGATTTATTACGATCGACGACGCCGCCGAGTACATCGTCGACAACATGGACCCCTGATCCGGCCGGGGGCAGGCGTCGGTTCGATGCCTGGCGACGCCTGCCCGAATCCCAGGGAATGATCCGCAAGAAAGTCATCCGGTTTCCGCGCGAAAGGATTCGCCATGTCTCCCTCATTGGAAAATACGCCGTCACCGGCGAACACCTTCACGGCCGACTATCCCAGCCTGTTCGGTGACCAGGGAACCGACCGCTGCCCGGATGAAGCACTTGAGAGCAGCTTCGGTCCGTTCGCGTATGCGGAATCATTGATCGGTATCGTACGCAGGCTGGAAGCGGGGGTCGGGAAACCGCCAGTCAAGCCTCTGGCGTATCGACGCTCAGATATTCCCGGATTGGTCCTCGACGAACCTGCCTTGAACCGGCGGATTCCACGATTGAACCTCGTCATCGAATGCCTCGAGGCCATGGTGGAGTCCACGCATCCCGGCGGCGAGAAGGCCGCGGCCGTACTGGCCGCCGCGACCTCACCGGTCAACGTGCCCTTCGATCGTGCCTGGGCCCTGGTCATCCAGGTGCTGCGAAGCAAACGCCAGCACCCCTGGCAACTGCTGCGCCAGACAGACGAGGACTATCCCAATTTCTCCCATCGCGCGATCGTCTCTACGTCGATGCGTAACGCGCTGACACTCTGCACGGGCCTGGCACCTGCTCAGCTGCAAGCATTGCAAACGGCCCCGGCGGTCGACGAGGGCGCGCTCTGGCCGCACCTGGGATCACCCACCGACAGCACGGTCGGGAAGATGGCTGATTCGGCTGCCTTCCTGCAGGCTACCGGCCTGAACCGCAAACGCCTGCGGCAATTGCTGGCCGTCAACGGCGTGGCTCCGAAAGACGATAGCGGCACCTACACCTCCGTGGTCGTCAGTAAAGCGGGCAACCCCGGCGGTTCCGCCGATAGCGGCGTTTTCGGCGCGTATTTCGTCAACGGCGGCCAATCTCCCGCGCTGCGGCTGGTCGCCGGCGATGCGACGAGCAAGACCACACGCATCGACAATCTGGACGCCGGCCATCTCCAGCGCATCGATGCCATGCTTCGCCTTCATGCAGGTATGGGCCTATCGTTCGCGGCCCTCGATCGCCTGCTTCAGTCCATTTTCACCGCTCAGGGGCGCACCGGGAACTTCGAGGTCGATATCCACGCGTTACGCGCCCTCGGCCTGTATCGTCATCTACGCGACAGCCGGCAGGTCAGTATCCACGCGTATGCGGCCGTTATCGATGAGATATCTCCCTACGCGACCGGGCGCGACACCCCGTACTACGACACCCTCTTCCACGCCGGGGCCGGCAGCAGCGATCTCGCCGGCGTCGGTGCGCCGCTTGCCATGGACGACGCGGCGTTCGCGATAGATGGTGGCGACGCGACAGTGCAACGGCTCAGCGCAGGCCTGGGAATCGGCACGGACACGTTGTCCGTGCTGCTCGAATGGACCGTCAAGGCACAGGAACTCACCGCGCCTTCCCGCAACCTGGCAGTGATCTCCGCGTGTCATCGGCTGGCCGTATTACCCCGCTGGCTGGGGCATGACGAGAAGGATGGGCTTGCCTTGTTGCGCCTTTATGAAAAGACGCACCCCGATCTCTTCGAGCAGTTCGCCGGCGTGCCAGCTCTGAGCATGGTCGACGTGACGTCCGCATCCGACGATTCATCCACGGACGAACCGGACATCGTCGATGCGATCGCCACGCTCATGAATCTATCGGACTGGCTGCATCGGCATCGCCTGGACGCCACGTCGATAGTGAACCTGCTCGGCGCAAGTACGCTTGCTCAGGGCGATCTCGCCCGTCTCATCCAGAACCTATCCACGCGAACGCAAACCGTCACCGACGGCCGCCTGCGCGACGCCTTTCTGGAAATGCCCTTCGCTGTCGACGCCGAACGTGCTCCGACCCGGGCTCTGTCGCCGCTGATCGAGGACAACGGCATCTTCAGGGACAGTATTTTCGACCTGGATCACGCCGCGTTGGATGCGCAGATCGCGAGCGCGCTCGACGCCGTGAAAGACACGGCGGCCGATAGCCTCGTAACGACGGCCGCTAAACTGGAGCGAACGAGACACCGTGTCGGTCAACGCCTCCACGAACTGCTCGGCGGTCAGCGTTCCCTCGCGGAGCAAGTTCTCGCCGCACTGCTCCCTGAGATAGCCGACCTCGACATGCGGGCGGGCCTGGGTAGCTGGTGCGGTGCCACGCCGACAACGCTCCTTGCCCTGATCGATGGCGATGGTTCATCCGACAACGCAACCGCCCCCTGGCTGGTTGCGTTGCGCCAGCGATCGCAATGGGTTTCCCGGTTGGGTATCGATGCATCCGCCCTCGACGCCATGCGCTCTCATCGCGAGTGGTTCGATCTGGACGATGAAGACATCCGGAACCCGGGCCTGATCGTCATCCATCGCCTCGTCGAGTGGAACAAGACGGTACGTGACGTGGCAGCGCGTTCGGGCATCGAGCCGGAGAAGGCAAGGGAAGACCTGCTCTCCTACCTGGGTACCGCCGGCGGCGACACGCAGGGCGATGATCCTGCAATGCGCCTCGCGGGCGTGCTAGGCGTGGATCAGACCGTCGTGGCCTCCGTCGTCGCGCAGGTGTCGCCAACACCGCACGGCGGTTCCCTGACCACCGCCAGCCATATCGCCTGGTTGTTGCGCCTGCAAGCACTGGCTGACCGGACGACGATATCCGTCGAGGCCCTGCTTGCCCTCGGCCGACTGGACCTTCAAAGCAGCCGGGCGGACATCGAGACAGCCGCGCAATTGCTGCTCGCCACCAGCCAGCCAGTCGAACGCGAGCTCATCGTGGGAACCCATAATGAAGCATGGCGCGACGCCATGATCTCCTGGCTCCTTGTCCACTCGACGGATATCGACGGACGGAAATTCGCCGATCGAAACGAACTTTCGGCTTGGCTCCTCACCGACCTGGAGGTCGGTGCCGAACCCGAGACCACGCGCCTTGCCGCCGCGGTGGACAGCCTTCAACTCTATATCCATCGCTTGCTCAGCGGGCTGGAACGGCACCTGAGCCCGTACGCGAACATCAAGGAAGAACGACGCCAATGGGGTGCGTACCGTTCCCGTTATGTCGATTGGCGGCAATACAGGGAGCGGCGGGAATATCCTGAAAACCACATCCATCCCGCGCGTCGCCAACGCAAGACCGGCGCCTTCCTCGACCTGGAGACGCAACTGTCCCAGGGACAGGCCCGGCCCGCCGATATCGACACGACCCTGCTCCGGTATCTCGCGGATTTCGAACGAACGAGCAATATCCAGGTGATCTCCGCGTATCACGACGGCATCGATCCTGTCCGGGATGAGCTTCACCTGGTCGGCCGAAGCAATATCGAACCTTACGAATATTTCTGGCAATCCGCCCTGATGAATGTCGAAGCGGCGGACGGTCACACTGGCATGCTCGCCTGGAGTGGCTGGAAAAAGATCGACCTGCCGATCAATGGCGAGTTGACACGAACGAAGATTCCCAAGCCGCCCAAATCCTCCAAGATCCTGGCTACGACGCTGGTCGCCGACATCTCAGCGGCGGAAGGCGCACGAACGAAGGCTGCGGAACTACGCGAAGCCGTCAAGGCGGCCATCGATCCGGAGGCCGCGCAAAAGGCAGCCGTGGAAGCCGAGGCCGCCGCACTGAAAGCAGAGGAAAAGGTCAGCGCCACCAGGGTCTCGCTGGCGGTGGCCCGCGACGACGAAGACGATTCGCGGGAAGACATCGAAACCATTCGCCCCTTGACCATCGACGGCCGCAAGTATCTCGTCTGGGTCGA
Source organism: Luteibacter sp. W1I16 (assembly GCF_050434905.1). Taxonomy (NCBI): domain Bacteria; kingdom Pseudomonadati; phylum Pseudomonadota; class Gammaproteobacteria; order Lysobacterales; family Rhodanobacteraceae; genus Luteibacter; species Luteibacter sp. W1I16. Next base: position 2,750,889 of record NZ_JBNDJJ010000001.1, on the reverse strand, counting down.
ACGCGATACCTCGGCCATCGTCTTCGATACCGAGACCGCAGCCAGCGACTACTACGCCATGCGGGTGTGCTACAGCTACCTCGATACCAACGGCAACTGGAGCGCCTCGAACACCCTGCTCAGCCTGGATGGCCGCGGCACCGACGGCATGCGACCCAAGCCAGCCACCGGCGAGGAACCCGGCAACCTGTTCAAACGCAGCTACATGCCCGGCCTTATCGTCATGGAAAACCGCAAGGGCCAGCGTGAAACCGAGCCTTACCTGGTGACGATGCTGTTCGACAGTCAACTCAAGGCCGATGAAACCCTGGCGTGGGTTGCGGACAAGGACTACTTCCTCGCCGTCAGGGATTTGCTGCTGATCGACGAGAAGCGCCTGGACGGCACCAGCAAGGGCGATACCCTGGAGAAGCGGCTCGTACGCAACTGGTTCAACCTGTACCGCGATCCGCGCGTGGTGCAGCATCCCTATATCGGTGCGAAGCATGGACTGAAGGCTTCAGCCGAAAAACCGGCGGTGAAGATCGACGATGCGAGGCTCGCTGAACTTCGCAAGAAATTCGTGATGATCACGCCGGAGAAGGTCGACGTACGTGCCGAGTTGACGCGCGACGGTAGCGAAATCCAGATCACCGGAAGCTTCGACAGTGAATGGCGGTCCAGTACGGGGACTCAGCGGGAAATCGAGTCCGTCGATGGCATCGACAGTGTAATCATCGACCATACTATCGATGTTCATTTGTTATCCAAGGATCATAACGACAAAGTAAACAAAGACGGAGGGACTATTGTCGCTTTTAAACTACAGGCCCTCGTAAGCGCAGACTCGTGGACCCGCAGCAAGGTCATTTTCAGCGGCATCGAAATTACGTCGAATAATCTGGCCATACTGACGCATCTTAAGGATATTGCCGGGAAAACGTTCCGCGATGCAAACGAAGCTGCGATTCTTCTACTCGAACACATGGTCCCAGGACTTGACGTCAGCACCAAGTCCCTTTCAATAGATGCGAATCTCGTCGATTTGTTGAGAAGCAAAGACTCATTGAAAGAAATTAAAACTTATCTCATGAGTTGGCACCCAAGCGGGTTCTTCTATGAGTCATTGGAATCCTCAAGTCGCGCTATTCCCTTTGTCCTACAAGGGAAGCCAGTAGAAACTGATCAGGACCGCCCGACAGCCATCCCAGTAAGCGCCGGACTCATCCGGGCCGCGAACGCAAAACCATCCGGATTGGCTACAACCGACGCAACCCTTCTGGCCGACCTGAAGTCCAGCGATGGCGAAGGGCCGCAGGCGCTTCAAGCACTCCACGCGCTCGCGACATCCGGGACCGATCGCGCCGCCCTGACGGCATGGCTGCCGGTGTTGGCCGACACGTGGCACATCCCCGCGCGGGATTATTACGAGGCACTCCGCAAGGAGGGCCTGGAATACGGCGTCTCCGACGGTAGCTCGTTGTCCGGATCCCTGCCATTTCTTCAGGCCATGCAGGCGACGAGCCGGCCATCCCTGCGAAGCGCCCTCGTTCGATGCGTGGCCGATACACTTGGCGCGACGCTTCCGGAAGAAACACGGGCCAAGTTATCCGCCGACCTGCGTAACGCGCTCGTCCTTTTCGCAGCCCGTGAGAACACCCGCTACCGGGATTTTCTCGCAAGATTGGCAAGGTATGTCGCGGGCAGTGACGCGGATGTGGTGATCAAGACCGAGACAATGAATGCCTACACGCGGGGCATCAAACGTATCGTCGCACGTATTCCCGTCGACGCCGACGAGACCGACTACACGTTCCGCCTGGTCCTGAAGACCGCGGCCGATCCGCTTTCGGGCGCTGACGTCGAGTATCACGAATGGATACGCATCACTGCGCCCTATACGCTCACGAACATCACCGAAGCGAACACGCAGCTGCCGGACGACCGCGTGCCGACGGCGCGTCTCCGCCGGAACCGGGCACAAGCGCAATACCTGGACCTTGATGAGTCCGGCCTGCCGCCGATCCGCCTGAACACCTTGTTCGGCAAACAGCTGGTCGCGCGGGCGGAGAGATCCGTGGACGCCGCGCTATCGATCGATGCCCAGACGCTGCCCGAGCCCGCCCTGCGCGCCGGAGCCAGCGGCGGGTTCGTCGATTTTCGCGGCGCCAATGGCCTGCATTTCTGGGAGCTTTTCTTCCATGTGCCCTGGCTGGTGGCCTGGAGCCTGTGCGAGAAGGCCCATTATGGGGAGGCCTGGCGCTGGTGCAGCCGCTATCTGTTCGACCCCTATCGCGGACGCACCACCGAAACGACGGCGCCTGTACCGTTCTGGAATTGCCTGCCATTGGTTTACCCCCTGGACGGCGCGAGGAACACCGGCGAAGCACCGGAACTGGCCGGCTACGAGAATGCCATCCATTTTCGCAAGGCCATCCATGCGTTCCTGGTCGACGTATGGCGCATGGAAGGTGATGAACAGTTCCGCCGGATGACGATCGACAGCCTCCGCGAGGCCAATCTCTGTTACCAGAAGGCGCTGCAGCTTATCGGGACGCTACCGGAACCCGCCGAGAGCCGGCCATGGACGCCCACCATGCTGGGTTCCCGCAAAGCGTCGTTCGTCAAGCCCGTCAACCGCGCGCTACGCGATCGTCGCTCGTTGTTGCAGGCGCGCATGGATAACCTTCGCCATGGGCGGACGATCGACGGCGTGCGCATACCCTACCTTGGCTACGGCGACGAGGACGAGGGGAGCGGATGGAGTGGCGGCCGTCGTGGGTCGACGAGTGGATTGCGCATGCTATCCCTCGGCGCCATGCCCGTGTATCGCTTTCGCGAAGTGATGGTCATGGCCCTGGCGGCGGTGGAGCGCCTGACCGAGCTCGGTCGTTACCTGTTCCGCATCTACGAACATGAAGCGGATAACGCGCTGGACGTCGAACGGCAGAGGAATCTCCTGGCATTGGCCGACTTCGACATTTCGCTGAGGCGAAAGGCCGTGGAAACAGCGAGGCGTGAGCGTAATTCGCTGCGGTTGACCCAGGAAGCCATCAAGGACCGTATCCAGTATTTTACCGGGCAACTCGCATACCCACGCAGCGGCCTGGAGATCGCCGGATCGGTACTGGCCACCGCTGGCGTATTGATGCAGTACGCACGCTACGTGCCGATCGCGGTTGGGGGCGGATTGAAGAGCATTCCGAAGATCTTCGGCTTTTCCGTGGGCGGCCAGGATGTCTGGGGCCCCGCCGAAGCGATCGACAAGGCCCTCGAGGTTACCTCCGAAGGCAACCGTCTACTGGCGGAAGACTTGCGTATGGAAGCGAGCTATGACAGGCGCAACGAGGAATGGGCACACGACAAGTCACAAGCTCAACACGACCTCGCCATTCTCACCTCCCAGCTCGACGAACAGATATCGCGTGCGGAGGCGTCGGCCATCGAGCTGAATGAGGCGATCAAGCGGCGGGATCACCTGCGTAGCGAGTTCGAGGTACAGACGACCGGCTTCGCCATCGCCTCTACCTACACCTGGATGCTGGGTCGCCTCGGCGAACTGTTCGCGTCCTGCTACCAGTCCGTGCTGGCCCTGTGCCTGGATGCCCAGGCCAGCTATCACTATGAAACCGGTGACTTCGATAGCCGGCACGTGCGCCTGGACGCATGGGAAGGTGCGAGGCGCGGCATGTTCGCTGGTGAAGCCCTGCAGAATGACCTGCATGCGCTGCAAGGGGCTTACCTGCATCGCCACGTGCGTCGCCTGCAGATACACAGGACGATATCGCTGCGAAGCTTGCTCGGTGATGCCATGGAAGCCCAGTTGAACACGGGTAAGCTGCACTTCTCCCTCGACACGAAGCTGTTCGACGCCGATTTTCCTGGCCACTATTTGCGGCAGATACGACGTGTCGCCATCGTCCTGGTACCGAAGGCCGACGCCACGGGATTGCATGCCAACGCGGAAATACGCGCCGTGCTCACGCAGTCGTCCAACACGTTATTGTATCGCCCGGCCCCGGAGGGCGCGGAGCACCTCTACGACCCGGACAAGGGCGACATGGAAGCCATCGTGCGCGACCTGCGCGGCGATCAGCAGGTGGTGCTCTCACATGCCTCGCCACGTCCGCGCGCCGATCCGATGGAAACCATCATGCTACGCGCCGAGCATGCCGACGGACGATACGGCCCCTTCGAAGGCACGGGAGCGATTTCATCGTGGACACTTGTCTTTCCTGGCGATAAGAACGATTCCAAGCTCATTCGCGATGAAATCGAGGATGTGGAGATCCACCTCGACTATTCCTCGGCCTGGGGTGGAACCGAGTTCAAGGAAAAGGTGGACAACTTACTCGCTTCGAGGCCCTCCGCGAATACCGGACGGGAGTCCGCGGAAAGCACGCCGGCGCCCCCTCCACCCGTGACAGCAGCACCGGTACCGGCACCGACCCCCACGCCAGCGCCCGCTCCAGCCCCGACGGTGGCACCTGCCGGCCCGGGATTATCGGCGGCCCCCACGCCGAGACTCGACGAAGCGCGAAAGCTCATCGAGCGGTTCTATCGCACCTGGGAGGACGTCGACAAGCAATCGGGTGGTGATCTGGCCAAAGCGCGTTCCCTCGCCGACGTCGCCTTGAATGACATCATGTTTTACGCCCCGAGTGGGGTGGCCGTTGTATTCTCTCGACCCGTGCCTGTCGTGGCCAACACCACCTACTTCGATCGCGAATCACCTGTCGTGATGGTTCAGGGCTCGGAAGTACAGCAAGGAAACGCTGCCGGCCGCCGATTCGAGGACCGCTTCGTCATGACTCAGACGCCACTCGTCGTCGCCAAGGCTCTTCGTCTTTTCACAACGCCGCGTCCTGCCTGGAACGTGCCGGCACCACCGGCTATCGAAGGTGATACCGGCATGAGGTTGGATCTATCGCGTCGGCTCGTGCAATTCATCGATGAATTGTATGGAACGCTCAGCATCAATATCGGCGACAGGCCTTCTTTCCTCGCGTTTGGTTATTTCAACCCCCTGCTGGACAGCGGGAGCAGCGATGGTTCGTTCAGCGTTGCCCGCGACGCATTCGTGGATGTGGCGGCCTTCAGCGCCTGGGAGTGGGTCAGAGTGCGTTGGACGCAGGACAGCAACGCGCCAATCGATGTGGAAACCAGGCTCACCGCGATTCGGTCGGCGTCGGCCACACCCGTTGTCATCAAGGACAAGCTGTCCCTGAAGATTAACGAGGTCGATGGTGGCGGCTACGCCCTTGTCGTAGCGGAATGGAATTCGACACTCGCCTGACAAGAGGAACCACGTCATGAGCAGAAAGGAAGATGACTTCAGATTGAAATCTGCCTCTCTCGAAGGCGAGTCAAGGAAATAACATGGGACGCGACAGTCGGCACAAGGAGGTCATATGTTCGCCGCACTCGAATTCGATCATGCCTTGTTCAAGCCACAGGTCAGATGGATCGTGGTGGAGTGTTCCGGCATCGGCCGCAAATGCGGCGGCCCCATCGCCTTTCCGCCGCGGAGGGATCGCGCGTACTTCGTCTCGGAGACGACCGCGCGGGCGGATGCGAATGCCTATGCCGGATTCAAGAACCGCCAGGCAAGCGGCACGTTGAATGAGGATGAAGAGTCGGCCTTGTCGCAAGCCAGTGCAGGAACGCATCCCCGACGACACCTGGCGTATGCATGGGATCACTTATTGATGGCCGACCTGCCGCTGTCATGGGCGGTGCTGGAATGGTCCGGTGATGACAGCCGCGATGGGCCACGCACCGATGCCGCATACTTCACGCATACGCCGCAGGCTGAAATGGATGCCAGGGTCTTCGCGTTTCTCCGCGAAGGACACTCGCGATAACCATCACCAGAACTTCCACCACGGCCGCGTAGCCTTCTCCACCGCCTTGCGCACCTTGCGCGGAAGATCGGGGTCGGCGGGCGCGGTGGCCGTGGCCTCGGCCACGACCCAGCCTTCGCACGCCGTCGCGCCATAGGCCGACGCGGGCAGGTCGGCGTGGAAGGTGGTGACACTCTGCGCGAGTTCGATCGGCAGGGAATAGTAGTGATCGACGTCGTCACCTTCCGCGTCGGCGGCATCCTGTAGTGATTCGATGCGCGCATGGATGGCGTCGAACGCCGCCGGAAGGCTGCCACTGGTCGAGAGGTCGCGGGTGTCGTCCTGCTGGCCGTCGTGCTCGGCGCGCCAGTTGCGGATGCCATTGACGTAACACGTGGCGGAACTCACCATGACGTCGTCATCGTATTCGCAGGTGACCAGCACGCAACCGCGCGACAACCGGCGCATGTCGTCCTCGGCGATCAGCGGCGCGGCGAAACGGGTGACCACGACGAACCAGCCGTTTGGCAGCGCGATGGAGAACCCGCGTCGTGGCTGGGCCGCCGTATGGCCGTTGGGCACGAGGTCGAGCGCCGCGCGCACTTCGTCACCGCCCTTGCCCTTGACCGCCAGCCAGCCGATCGAGGCGCCCATGGCGTCAGTCCTGGACGGGCGGCTTGAGGAGGAAGCGCACCGCCAACAAGCCCAGTTCGTAGAGCAGGCACATGGGAACGGCGAGCATCACCATCGACAGCAGGTCGGGCGGGGTGATGAACGCCGCGATGGCGAACGCGCCCACGATGGCGTAACCGCGGCCCTTGCTGAGCTTCTCGGCGTCGACGACGCCGATCGCGGCGAGGATCACCACCGCCACGGGTACTTCGAAGCAGAGACCGAAGGCGAAGAACATCAGCATCACGAAATCGAGGTAATGCGTGATGTCGGTCATCATCGCCACGCCTTCGGGCGTGACGGCGTTGAGGAACTTGAAGGCCGCCGGAAGCACCACGAAATACGCGAAAGCACAGCCCGAGTAGAACAGCACCAGCGAAGCGACCAGCAACGGCCGGGCCAAGCGCTTCTCGTGCCGGTACAGGCCCGGGCTGACGAAGGACCACAGCTGGTAGAGGATCATCGGCATGCTGATGAACAGCGCCACGAAGAAGGCCAGCTTCAGCGGCGTGACGAACGGGCTGGCGACTTCCGTGGCGATCAGGTGCGCGCCCTGCGGCATGCGCTCGACCAGCGGCTTGGCCAGCTCCGCATAAAGATGGTTCGCCACGGGCACCAGGGCCAGCAAAACCAGCAGCAGCACGACGATCGCCTTCAGCAACCGCGTGCGCAGTTCCATCAGGTGGGAGAACAGGCCCTCTTCGACCACGTCGTCGGGCGACGGATCGGGCTCACGTGCGGTCATGCGGCTCGTTCCCGGACGGCGCCGGCTCGTCTCGTTTCAGCGGAAGCATGTCGACGGCGGGATCCGGCTCGCTGGCCGCGGCACGCGCCGTCTGGCTCTCGGTGAAGGTGTCGCGCACGCGCTCGCTGGTGCCGCGGATCTCGGCGCCGGCGGCGTGGATGTCCTGGCGCACGCTGTCGTGGGCGGCCCGGGCGTTGTCGGCGGTCTCGCGCAAGGTTCGCTTGATCTCCTCGGCCTGGATCTCCCGCTCGACCTCGGCACGCACGCTGTCCCAGCCATTGCGCATGCGGCGCAACAGTGCGCCGGCGGTGCGGGCGGCATGGGGCAGGCGCTCAGGGCCGAGGACGATGAGGGCGACCACCGCGAGGAGCAGCAGCTTGCCTAGACTGATGTCGATCATGGCGGCGCCAGGATCACTGACCGCGGTCGCGCGGCTCGCTCGTCTCGCTGTGGACCGGCGGCACCTGGGTCGACGACGGCGGATCGGCGCGCAGCTTTTCCTCGCGCTCGCGGGCCGCCTTGGCCTCTTCGTCGCCGTCCAGGCCCTTCTTGAAGTCGCGCATGGCGCCGCCCAGGTCCGAGCCGATGTTGCGAAGCTTCTTCGTACCGAAGATCAGCACGACGACGAGCAGCAGGAGGACGATATGGGTAATGCTCATGGAAACCTCGAGGGCGCCCTCATCGGCGCCGGTGGGACGGGCCGGCGCCAAGGGGAAGGCGCCGGTGGACGATCAACGGTTAGTGTACTCCTCCAGTTTATCCCTGAATTCCACCACCTCGCTTGGAACATTCGTCACACCGCCTTCAAAAATGCGCCGGGCGGTGATCCCGGGGCCGTAGATTTCCTCGTTGGAGTCGTCGTCGATGCTGATCCGGGCGCCGTCCAGCGCGATGCCGGCGAAGAGCCCCTTGGCGCGGGAATACGTGTAGATCTCGGCCTTCATCTGGCCATCGGTGGCCGCCGTGGCCGAGCGGCCCACCGGGCCGGCCGCGGCGGACGCGTTGGCGCCCATCGTGAATTTGCCGTCGATGATGCTGTCCACGCCGCGGTCGGTGCGGAAGACGAGGATCACGTCGGTGGACTGGATGCCTGCCTGGAAGCCCACGCCGGCGGCGGCGGTGGAGATGAAATTCGGGTTCGACCAGGTGCCGTCCCGGGTCTTGATCGAGATCAGGCCCTCGCCCTTGGCGCCGGAGAACACGAAACCGCCCTTGACCATGCCCGGGATCACGGCGATGGCGCGCGCGTTCTTCAGCAGGTCGGCCGGGAGGGACTTGTCGGGAGCATCGTCGATCATTTCCGAAAGCACCCGCACCGCTTCCCGGGCCTGGGTACGCGGCGGGTCCGCCGCCTGCGCCGCCATGGACGGGAGCAGGGTGAGAAGTCCGAGGGCGAGCAGACGGGACAGGCGTGGGGACATCGGGTGGCTCCTTTCTGGCGCGGGAAGGCATCGGCTGCGGCAACGCGAGCAAGCCCCGCCGCGCCGCCGTATGGCAGACTGCGGCGATCCCCGCGAGCGCCGGACGCCGATGCCAGGTACGCCAAACTATACCGGCCTTGCCGGTCATTCCCACGACACCCGGCCCCAGGCGGCGGTGCTGCTGGTTAATCTCGGTACACCTGAGGCGCCCACGGCGGCGGCGGTCCGGCCTTATCTCGCTCAATTCCTCGGCGATCCACGCGTGATCGAATACCCGCGCCTGCTGTGGCTGGCGATCCTGCACGGGGTGATCCTGCGCGTGCGGCCAAAGCGCTCGGCACATGCGTATGCGCGCATCTGGACGGCGAAAGGTTCGCCCTTGCGCGTGGGCAGCGAGGCCCTTGCCGCCGCGCTTCAGGCCGAGTTGTCCGCACTGACCCCCGGCCCGGTCCGCGTGGCACTGGCGATGCGCTACGGCAAGCCCGATGTCGCCGGCACCATCGCCGCCTTGCAGCGCGAGGGCGTACGCCGGCTGTTGGTGCTGCCGTTGTATCCCCAGTATTCCGCGACTTCCACGGGCAGCGTGTTCGACGCCGTCGCCGATACCGTGAAGGGTCTGCGCTGGCCGCCGGAGCTTCGCCAGATCAACGACTACCACGCCGAACCCGAATACGTCGCCGCGCTCGCCGACAGCGTCCGCGCGCACTGGGCCGCCAATGGCCGTGGCGAGAAGCTGCTGATGAGCTTCCATGGCATTCCGGAGCGATACCTGCGCGCCGGCGATCCATACTTCTGCCAGTGCCACGCCACGGCTCGCCTGCTGCGTGAGGCGCTGGGGCTGTCCGACGACGAGGCACCGATCAGCTTCCAGTCGCGGGTCGGGCGTGAGCGTTGGCTGCATCCCTATACCGATCAGACGGTCAGGGCGTTCGGCGCGCGCGGCATCAAACGGATCGATGTGATAAGTCCCGGTTTCGCGGTGGATTGCCTGGAGACACTGGAGGAAATCGCCATGCAGAACGCCGAATTCTTCCGTGAGGCCGGCGGCGACACACTGAGCTACATCCCCTGCCTCAATGCGACGCCAGCGCACGTGCAAGCCCTTGCCAGTCTCGCACTCCGGCACGGCCAGGGTTGGCCCGAATTCTCGCCGGGCTACGACGGCGCGGCCGTCACCGCCCAGCTCGCCGCCGCGCGTGAACGAGCACGCCGGGTCGATGGCGATGCGTGAACTGAAGGTTTCCACATCCGGCCTGGAGCTGGCGGCCCTGAGCTGGGGCGAGCCGGATGCGCCGCCACTGGTGATGCTGCACGGCTGGCTCGATAACGCGGCCAGCTTCGCCTTGCTCGCACCGTACCTGGCGGAGCGATTCCACGTGATCGCGCTCGACCTGCCCGGCCACGGAGGTTCGCGGCATTTCCCGGACAGCATGATTTACCAGCATGTCGACTACGCCCGAGCGGTGCTCGGCGCCGTCGACGCCCTCGCCCTGCCCCGCTTCCACCTGCTAGGGCATTCGCTCGGAGCCGGGGTGGCGACCATGGTGGCTATCGCGGCACCGGAACGCATACGCGGGCTCGCCCTTATCGAAGGCCTCGGCCCTTTGGGCGACGACGGTTCGCGCACGCTCGACCGCTTTCGCGAAGCGATGGCTGTAAAGGCTGAAGGCAGCCGTCCGCTGCGCGTGTTCTCGTCCATCGACGACGCCGCGCGCGCCCGCGCGCTGGCGAGCGGGCTCGACGCCTCTCTCGCACGGCACATCGTGGAGCGCGGACTTCAGGAAGTCGAAGGCGGCTACAGCTGGCGCAGTGATCCCCGCCTGTCCCGGCCCACGCCGATCCGCCTGGCGGAGACGCAGATCATGGCCTTGCTCCTGGGCCTCGCCGCGCCGACGTCACTGTTGCTCGCCCGCCCTCACGCCCCCTACCTCGAACCCGAGGCGATGCAGGTGCGCATCGACTGCGTGGCGGACATCAAGGTGACCCACATGGACGGCGGCCACCATCTGCACCTCGAACACCCCGCCGCCGTGGCTAACTGGCTGCACACAGCGCTCTAGTACAGCCTTTAGCAACCGTGTGGGAGCCGCTTCAGCGGCGATAGGGTGCCTGCCTGATCCTGGTGGGAGCGGCGATAGGGTGCCTGCCTGATCCTGGTGGGAGCCGACCCTGTCGGCGATCCCGCGGCAGCGGGCCAGGTTAAAGCGAGCACCCATCGCCGACAGGGTCGGCTCCCACCCACGCCTTTCGCGATCAGGCGACCGGTTCGAAGCGGAAGCCGGTCTGGATGACCGGGTCGACCAGCCAGTGGTCGGCCAGCAGGAAGGCGAACAACACCATCAGGTAGACGATGGAATAGTTGAACATCTTCATGGCGAAGAGATCGTCCGGCGGGTTCAGCATGCGCACCGCGTACCAGAGGAACCCGGCACCGAGCACCACCGCGCCGAACAGGTAGATCAACCCGCTCATGCCGGTGAAGAACGGCAGCAGGGTCACCACGAAAAGCAGGATCGTATAGAACAGGATATGCCAGCGCGTGTAGGTGACGCCGTGGGTCACCGGCAGCATCGGTACCTGCGCGCGCGAATAGTCCTCGACGCGGAAGATCGCCAGCGCCCAGAAGTGCGGCGGCGTCCAGACGAAAATGATCAGCAGCAACTGCAGGGCGTACGGATGCAGCGAACCGGTGACGGCGGTCCAGCCGAGCATCGGCGGTGCCGCGCCGGCGATGCCGCCGATGACGATGTTCTGCGGCGTCGCACGCTTCAGGTAGGCGGTGTAGATCACCGCATAGCCGATCAGCGAGAAGAAGGTGAGCACCGCCGTCAGCATGTTCACCAGGAACACGAGGATCAGCATCGAGACGATGCCCAGGCTCATCGCGAACACGAAGACCTGCATCGGCGTGAGCTGGCCCGTCGCGAGCGGACGGTGCGACGTGCGCGTCATCAGCTTGTCGATGCGCTGGTCGATCAGGTGGTTGAACGCCGCCGCCGACGCGGAAGCCAGCCAGATGCCCAACGTGCCGAACACCACGGCATGCCAGCCGGGCAACATGCGTTGCCCGTTCGCGTCCACGGCGAGGAACATGCCGATGATGGCGCAGAAGACCAGCAACGCGACGACGCGCGGCTTGGTCAGTTCGAGGTATTGACCGAGGATGTTCAAGGGGACTCCGGCGCGGGCAGGCGCTGCGTGCTGGCGAGCGCCACCAGCAGGGTGAACAACAACAGCGCGGCGACACCATTGTGCGCCGTGGCCACCGGCAGCGGCAGCCCGAGGTGCACGTTGCCGATGCCGAGCAACACCTGGGCCAACAGCACCACGGCGACGGCGATGCCGGCCTTGCGCAATCCGGCGCGTGCCAAGCGGTGGGACAACCAGCCGAGGTAGCAGAAGGTCACCAGGGCGCCGATGCGATGGGCGATCTGGATCGCGCTGCGTGCCGCCATGTCGAGCACGCCTCCTTCATAGTTGACGCCGATGCCACGCCAGAGCACGAAGGCCTGTGGAAAATCCGTCTCTGGCCACCATTGTCCGAGGCACTTGGGGAAGTCGGTACCGCACGCGAGCGCGGCGTAGTTCGAACTGGTCCAGCCGCCCAGGGCGATCTGGCATACGAGCACCACGATGCCGACCGCCACCGGCGCACGCAGGGCGGCGAAGCGATCGTCCGCCGTGCCCACGCGCCACCAGCGCAGCGCCACCCAGGCCAGCAAGCCGAACGTCGCCAGGCCGCCGAGCAGGTGGCCCATCACCACGATGGGTTTCAACAGCAGGGTCACCGTCCACATGCCGAGCATGGCCTGGAAGATGATGACGGCCAACGCCGCCACGCCGGCCTTCCACGCGCCGGGACGATCGAGCGTCGCCGCGGCGATCAAGGGCAAGGCGATCGCCAGCGCCGACAGGCACGACGAGACCACGTGCTCGCCGCGCATGTACATGACCACGCCCACGGCGGCGAAGATCGCGGCAAGGACGACCGACAGCACGGCGAAGCGACGGCGCCACGCGGCGATCAGCGCGATCGCCAGCACCATTACGCCCAGGCTGCCGGCAAGGAAGCGATGCACCTGCTCACGCCAGGCCTTGTGCGTCTCGTAGGGACGGTCGGGAAACGCTTCGTTCGCCTGCGCGATGTCCTGCGCATGGCCCGGCCACGTGGCCTTGCCGTAGCAGGTCGGCCAATCGGGGCACGACAAGCCCGCGTTAGAGAGGCGCACGAAGGCGCCGAACATCACCACGCCAAAAGCGAACAACGCCGCCAGCAAGGCGAGCGTCCTCAGGATCTTCACGGAACGCGGCGACATCAGCGGATCACCTTCTGCAGGTCCTTGCGCAGCCCGTTCGGATCGAAGCCCGCCGGGTAATACGACAGCGCGGTCGCATTGGATTCGACCAGCACGGCGGCCACGCTGTCCGGTTCGGTGGGGCGGAACTCGCCGAAGGCGTCCGATGGATCGCTGCCGGTCTTGTAGGCGGCCATCACCGTGTCCGCCCCGGTCACCGTGGGCGCACCGCCCACGTAGAGCAGACGTAACCGGTCCGCATTGCGATTGAGCACGATCCGCGCGTTGCGCATGAGGCCGAGGGTATGCACGCAGCGTTCCGCGCAACCCGGGCCCGGCAGCGCCACCAGGGTGAGGCGCGGTTCGACATCGCGCCACGCCCAGGGCTGGCCGTCGACGTCCACGCGCACGCCGGCAAGGCTGCGCTGCGGCACGATCGGCTGGCCGTTGCCCTTGCCCTGGGGCTGCCAGCCGGAAAGGGTGAGCAACCCGGCGGCGACGATGGGGGCAAGGAAGACAAGCATGATCAGGACCAGCTTGAGGCGGCCGCTGCGGGGTGTCGTGGTTCGGACGGTCGGATCGGTCATGAGCTCTCGGGCCGCTATTCAGCGTCGCTTGCGGTGCAGGAGGACGAAGATCACCAGCGCCGCCAAGGCGAAGGTGAACCACTGGAATGCGTAGGCGCGATGGCGCGCCGGTGGCATGAAGCCCGGCGTCCAGTCGCGCGTATAGATGCTTGCCGGATCGGCGTCCAGCAGGAGCACGCGAGGATACAGCGAGCGCCCCAGGTCGGCCCCGATTTCCCCGATATCGATGTAGACGAGCGTCTTTTCCCCGCCCTTCTGCAACGGCAGGCGATCGCCGCCCATGCGTATCCCCACCCCCGGCGGTGGCACGTAGAGCCCATGGATCTCCGTCTCGCCGGGCGGCAAGGGCGGCAACCGGGGATTCGCGCCGGATTCCTTGGGCAGGAAGCCGAGGTCGACCAGCAGGTAGGGGTCCTTGCCACGGGGCGCGAACGGCGCATAGACATGGACTCCCACCTTGCCGCCGTGGGTCTGGTCGTCAAGCAGGTAGTAATGGCCGGGTACGAAGGCGCCGCGAACGTCGACCCGCGGGTAGCGGTCGCCGGGCGGAACCTCGGCCACCGCGCCGAAGTCCTCGACGTCGGCCGCGGCGGATGCGGCGAACCGCCGCAGGAGCTCGTCCTTCTCGTCGGCGCGATCCAACTGCCAGACGCCCAGGCGCACGAAAACCAGGATCCCTGCCACCGTGAGTGCGACAGCGAACCACGTCGGGCGGCGCAGGAAGGTCATGCAAGACCCTGCGTGGTGACCGCTATACTCGGATTGTCGAAATGGGGCGGAACGGTCACGTGGAAACCATCTACAAATACGCGCTGGTGATCCTGCTGCTGGTGGTGCTGTTCAACCTCGGGCAGGCGCTGTTCTTCATGATGACCGACAAGGGACAGAGCAAACGCACCGTCTGGGCCCTCACCCGTCGCATCGGCCTGTCGTTGCTGCTCATCGCCATGGTGGCGCTGGGCATCTTCATGGGCTGGCTGCACCCCCACGGGGTAGGCCAATTCTAGCGCCTGCGCCGGGAAGACCAAGGCGCGGTGCGGCAATCGGTGCCGCACCGCGCCGCCGGATCAGCGACTCGCGCCCAGCCGGGCCCTGAACGTCGCGCGCATGTCGGCCGGCACGCCACCCTGTTCCAGCGCCTTGTCCAGCAGCGCATAGCGTTTACGGAAGGCCGCGACTTCCTCCGCGAACCGCTCCGGGCGGTAATCGATCAGCAGATCGGCCTGCGCGGCGAGCGAGACATTGTCGGGAACGCCGTTCACGTCTTGCCAGTGCGCTTTAAGCCATGCCACCGCCTCGCGCACGTCGCGCATCTGGCCCACGAGGCCGTTGACGTCCGGCGCGTTGGCGGGCCAGTTGACCTCGACGACCTGAGCGCTGTCGTAGCCTTGCTCGGGGAGGGTCACGTGCAGCGTGAGGTCCTTTCCGGTGAGGCGCCAGGTGCCGGGCTTGGCGTCGTCGGAGCGGCTGAGCTTCACCCCGTCGACGGTGACGCTCGACGGCATCGCCGAACCCACCACGTCCACGGACCACTGGCGCGACGCGGGCATGCCGGGATAGCTACCGGCTCGCGGCGCGATCTTCACGCGAAGCGCGTGTTTCGACCACTCGGACGAGAGGACCGTGCGTGCGAACGCGTCGGTACGGTAGGCCTCGTCGTCACCCGCGTCCTCGTACAATTCCGCCTTGCCGTTACCACCGGGATAAACACGCAAGGTACGCGCGCCACGGTCGTGGGCCACGCTGACGGTGGGATCGGTGTTGGTCGGGATGATGGCCCCCGCGCGCGCGAATACCGGCACGTCGTCGAGGCGATAATGCCCGGCGAACGTGCGGCCGCCCTTCACGATGCCGCCATCGACGGTGTCGAACCAGGTCCCTGCCGGCAACCACGTATCGTGCGTGGCAAAACCGTTGGCATCGCCTGCCGCGGTCACCGGCGAGATCAGCAGGTCGTCGCCGAACATGTACTCGCCGGCCGCCTTGTAAGCCTCGTCGCTGTCGGGCCACGCGTAGTACATCGGGCGTACCAGCGAGACACCCGTGTCGTACGCCTTGCGTCCCATCGTGTACGTGTACGGCAGGAAGGTATAGCGGGTGAGCACGGTGTCGCGCAGCGCATCGAACTGCGCCGGCGCGAAGCGCCACGGCTCCTTCGTGAGATTCGGGTTCTTGGTCGTGTGCGTGCGCATGATGGGACTCCATGCGCCGAACTGCATCCAGCGGATGTACAACTCCGGATCGATGCGCCGCGTGGCCGGATCGCTTTCGTCGCGGAAGGTGTGCCCGCCCAGGTCGTGGCTCCAGTAGCCATACAACACGTTTGAAGCGGTGGCCGTGAAGCGCGGCTGGAACGCCAGCGAGCCCCACGAGATGATCGAATCGCCGGAGAAGCCCACTTGGTACCGATGGTTACCCAGGCCACCCCAGCGGTGGTAGATCAGGGCGCGCTTGTCGCCCTGCTCCTGCATGTGGGTGAAGAACACATGGTTGAGCCACCACGTATTCGACAGGCCCGGCATGGCCTTCGACTCCTTCCACTGCTGCCAGTCCAGCCACCAAAAGCTCACGCCCATGGCGTGAAGGGGGTCGAGCACCGTGCTGAAGTAAGCGGCCATGTACGTCGCATCGGCCGCTTCGAACGGCAGCGGCTTCGCGGGATCGGCCTTCAATGCGGCCATGAAGTCCTTATAGGCATCTTCGTGGGGCAGGATGCCGGACGCGGGATGCAGGTTGAGCGTCGTCTTCAGCCCCTGCTCGCCGAGCCAGCGAAGCAGGCGGCCCGGCTCGGGGAACAGGCTGCGGTTCCACGTATAGCCCGTCCAGCCCATGCTCTGGCCGTTGATGTCCTTCTTCGGGTGTACCCACGAAAGACCGTCGGTACGGTGCCAGTCCATGTCGATGACGAGGACGTCGAGCGGAATGCCGTAGCGGTTGAAGTGGGCGACGAGATCGCGCAGTTCGTCATCGCTGTAATTCCAGTAGCGCGACCACCAGTAACCGAAGGCGTAGCGCGGCGGCAGCGGCTCACGCCCCGCGACCAGCGCGAAATCGCCGAGCGCCGCGGTGTAATCGTGGCCGTAGCCGAAGAAGGTGTAGTCGGTGGAGTCCTGGCAGGCGCGGCGGTGCACCCAGGGCAGTTTCTCGTTGCCCAGCACGAAGCTGCCGGTATCGTCGACGAGATGCCATCCATCGCGTGAGATCAGGCCGTCGCCCAGGTCGAGCAACGAATTGTCCGACGCATGGCGCTCGCCATCCACCTGGTCGAGCGTGCGCGCGGTGCCGCCGAGGTTGGCGGTTTCCTTCAGGCCGGGGTGCCAGTCGATGGCCGGCTTCGTCGTCTTCGACGCGATGCTGAGGTTATCGGCCGTGAAGGCGCCCGAGCCTTCCCTGTAGCGAAGCGTGAGCACGTCCGTGCGAATGACCAGCCAACCCTTTTCATGATCGACCCGGGCCTTCACATCCGGCGCGCTGCCGCGCGTGGCGAAGACGAGCGACGGCGCATCCTCGAACTGCGCGTTCGGCGAATACTCCATGCGGATAACGCGTGGCGTGAGCACCGTGAAGCGGGCTTGGCCGCTGACGACGGGCGCATCGGTGGCGTGCAGCGGCGCGGTGGCGGCACACGCGAACACCGCGAGTGCGACCAGGCGAGACATCTTCATGCGGGACCTCCCCTTTTCAAGGAGGTCCGAACCTAGCATGAGATCGATTTAACCGGGTTAGCCATCCAAATTCAGGTGGGACCGGAACTGACCCGACCGGAGCTCAGCTACCGCTAGGCGGAGGCGAAGGACGTCCATCGCCGGGAAAGTAGTGGTAAATGTCCTTGCCATCGAAGAGGAAGTCGACCCTATACACAGGGAAGATCTTTTCCATGTGGAAAGTCAGCGGCGTCTCGATCTCACGCAAACGATCCTCGAGTTCACCCCCGTTGATCTTCGGAACGTATCCTTTACCCAAGTCGACGATAAGCGACTTTCCATCCTCGCTGAAGCGCACCACCGGGCTCGAAATGATGCCTTGCCCATCCATCCGCTCCTGATTCGAGACGATGTCCTGTGCTATCCCAGTGAGCACTTCCTCGATTTCATCACGCTGGGCCAGCGTCAATGAGGATCGTGCAGGCAATTCGCTTGAGACGGTATTTGTGGTCGGAACGGCAAACACCATTGGTGCAGCGGCCATGTTGGCGACGATGCTTGCGGTAATTGCGATTATCGCAAACGTGCTGGGTCGGCTAGGCCGCCCAAATCGATCGATCATTGACTTTCTCCTTGATATGACGCTCCGCGGTCACTTGGCGATGATCGTGCCACACAACCCGCGGCACGGTCCGAAGGGGAGTCGTCGGGTACCGTTCTCAGAGCGATTCCGCAGGTAGGCGTAGGCCGAACGAGGACTTAGCGAAGAGAACGGTACCCGACGACTCCCCCGCCTCGAAGCGCAAAGCCACCACGATGGCGAAGCCGAGAACGACGAGCAGTTGACACCCAGCCACCACCGGGCGAGGATCGACCCATGAACCGTCCGTCCCACCTCATTACGCTGATTAGCATCGCCATCGCATCGATGGTGGATTGAATCACGCGCGCAAGGTGACCGACAACCCGCCCCCAGAGGCGGGTTTTTCATAGCCGCCTCCGGCCCACCGCTCGACCGGAGACACGTTTCGATGCAAGCCCCTGCCCCAGACGCCGCCGACTACCTCCGCCGCATCCTCAATGCACGCGTCTACGACGTCGCGCGGCGTACCGAACTGCAGCACGCCACCGTACTCTCCGAGCAGCTGGGCCACGACATCCTGCTCAAGCGCGAAGACACCCAGCAGGTATCGTCGTTCAAGCTGCGCGGCGCGTACAACCGCATCAGCGGCCTTCCCGCCGATGTACTGGCGAGAGGAATCATCACCGCCTCGGCGGGTAATCACGCGCAAGGCGTCGCCTGGTCGGCGGCACAGCTCGGCGCGCCCGCGGTCATCGTCGTGCCGCAGACGGCTCCACGCGTCAAAGTGGATGCCACGCGCCGCTTCGGCGGCCCGACGGTCGAGGTCGTGGAAGCCGGTGAGTCGTATAGCGAAGCCTTCGCGCACGCGCTGGCGCTCCAGCGCGAAAGGGGCATGACCTTCATTCCCGCCTTCGACGATCCGGACGTGATCGCGGGGCAAGGCACCGTGGCCATGGAGATCCTCGGCCAGCACCAGGGCCACATCGACGCCATCTTCGTACCCATCGGCGGCGGCAGTCTTGCCGCCGGCGTCGCCGCTTACGTGAAGGCGGTACGGCCGGATATCCGGGTGATCGGCGTGCAGACCCACGATTCCTGCGCGATGGCGAGATCGATCGAGGCAGGCCGTCGTGTCGAGTTGCCGGAAGTCGGTCTGTTTTCCGATGGAACGGCCGTGAAACTCGTCGGCGAGGAGACATTCCGGTTGTGCAGGGATTACCTGGACGAGGTGATGCTCGTCGACACGGACGAGGTCTGCCTGGCCATCAAGGACATCTACAAGGACACGCGACGCTTCGTCGAACCGGCGGGCGCGCTGGCCGTGGCGGGAGCGCGCAGATATGCATCGCAAGCCGGGGCGCGGCGGCTCACCCTGGTGGCGATCACCTCGGGTGCCAACCTCAACATCGATCGCATCCGCTTCATCGCCGAACGCGCCGCCGTGGGCGAATCGCGCGAGGCGATCTTCGCCGTCAGCATTCCCGAGGAGCGCGGCAGCTTCCTGCATTTCTGCGAACTGGTCGGCGAGCGCAACGTCACCGAGTTCAACTATCGCCTGGGAACGGACGACAAGGCACGGATCTTCGTGGGTTTGCAGATCGACGACAGGGCCGAAGAGGTTCCCCTGGCCGCGACCTTCGAGGCCGCCGGCTTCTCCGTCGTCAACCTGGGCGGCGATGAACTCGCGACCCAGCACATCCGCCACATGGTCGGCGGCCGCTCGACGGACGCACAAGGCGAGCGGTTATTCCGTTTCGAGTTCCCAGAGCGTCCCGGCGCGTTGATGCGCTTTCTCCGCTCGATGTCGCCGGAGTGGAACATCAGCCTGTTCCACTACCGGAACCAGGGCGCCGATTGCAGCTCCACCCTGGTCGGCATCCAGGCCGGCGCGGACGACGCCGCGCTGACCCGTTTCCTCGACCGGCTCGGCTACCCCTATCGCGAGGAAACCGCCAACCCGGCCTATCGCCTGTTCCTTCGTTGAACGCCGGTCAGAGCACGTAGACGAAGAGGAACAGCGCCAGCCAGACCACGTCGACGAAATGCCAGTACCACGCGACCGCCTCGAAACCGAAGTGGTCGTCCTTGGAGAAGTGGCCTTTCGCGCAACGCACCCAGATGATCGCCAGCATGATCGTGCCCAGCGTCACGTGCATGCCGTGGAACCCGGTGAGCATGAAGAACGTGGCGCCGTAGACACCGCTGCCGAGCGTGAGGTTGAAGTGCTCGTAGGCTTCCGCGTATTCGTGGGCCTGGAACCACAGGAACAGGCAACCCAGCAGCACGGTGGCGCCCAGGCCGATCAGCAGCGCCTTGCGATGGCCCGCCTTCAGCGCGTGGTGCGCGATGGTGATGGTCACGCCGGACGACAGCAGGATCAGCGTATTGAGCAGGGGCAAGCCCCACGCCGGGATGGTCTGGAACGAGCCGCCGATCTTCTCCGGGCCACCGCCACCGCTGGCGCCCCATGCGGCCTCATAGCCCTGCCAGACGAACTGGTGGGTGAGCACGCCGTGGCCTTCGCCGCCCAGCCAGGGCACCGCGAACAGGCGCGCGTAGAACAGCGCGCCGAAGAAGGCACCGAAGAACATCACTTCGGAGAAGATGAACCCACATCATGCCCATGCGGAACGAGCGGTCCACCTGGCCGTTGTAGTTGCCGGCCAGCGACTCGTTGATCACCGAACGGAACCAGCCGAAGAACATGCCAAGGATCATGGCGATGCCGACCCAGAACAGCGGCTTGCCGAAGCTGCCCTCGCCGGGTTGCGCGTTCAGCCAGTGCGCGGCACCGAACACGGTGACGAACATGGAAACCGCTGCCACGATCGGCCAGTAGCTCTTGCTCGGTACGAAATAGACGTCTTGTTGCTGGTGACCCATGGTGGTTTCCCGTGGATATCGCTTGTTTTAGCCGGTCAGACCTTCAGCATCTGCACGATCGAGAGCAGGAACACCGCCACCGCGAAACCGCCCGCGATGAGTGCCGTGCGGCGGGCGCGCTTGCGGCGCGCTTCCATCTCGATGTCCGTGATGTCCTGCATCGATCAGTGTTCCGTGTTGCCGTGGGCGAGCTCGTCGTCGTGGATGACCGGCGGCACGTCGAAGGTGTGGAACGGGGCCGGCGACGGCACGGTCCACTCCAGGCCCTTGGCGCCTTCCCACGAGCGGTCGGCGGCCTTCTTCTTGGAGAAGAACACGCAGTGGATCACCACGCCCAGGAAGATCAGCTGCGAGGCGCCGAACCAGAAGCCGCCGATCGAGCTGATCATGTTGAAGTTGGCGAAGGCCACGTTGTAGTCGGGAATGCGGCGGGGCATGCCGGCAAGGCCCAGGAAGTGCTGCGGGAAGAACAGCACGTTGACCGAGATCACGCTGGACCAGAAATGGATCTTGCCCCAGGTCTCGCTGTACATGTTGCCCGACCACTTCGGGATCCAGTAATACGCGGCGGCCATGATCGAGAACGCGGCGCCGGTCACCAGCACGTAGTGGAAGTGGGCCACGACGAAATAGGTGTCGTGGTACTGGAAGTCGGCAGGAGCGAGGGCGAGCATCAGGCCCGAGAAACCACCGATGGTGAACAGGATCACGAAGGCGATCGAGAACAGCATCGGCGTCTCGAAGGTCATCGAGCCGCCCCACATCGTGGAGACCCAGTTGAAGACCTTCACGCCCGTCGGCACCGCGATCAGCATCGTCGCGTACATGAAGAAGATCTCCGCGCCCATCGGCAGGCCCACGGCGAACATGTGGTGCGCCCAGACGATGAACGAGAGGAAGGCGATGGAGGCGATGGCGAACACCATCGCGCGATAGCCGAAGATCGGCTTGCGGGCGAAGGTGGGGATGATCTCCGAGATGATCCCGAACGCGGGCAGGATCATGATGTAGACCTCGGGATGCCCGAAGAACCAGAAGATGTGCTGGAACAGCACCGGGTCGCCGCCGCCGGCGGCATTGAAGAAGTTGGTGTGGAAGTACTTGTCGGTCAGCAGCATGGTGACCGCGCCGGCGAGCACCGGCATCACCGCGATCAGCAGGAACGCCGTGATGAGCCAGCTCCACACGAAGACGGGCATCTTCAGCAGGTCCATGCCCGGGGCGCGCATGTTGAGGATGGTGGCGATGATGTTGATCGCACCCATGATCGAGCTGATGCCCATGAGATGGACGGCGAAGATCGTGTACGCGATGGACTCACCCTGCAACGACAGCGGCGGGTACATCGTCCAGCCGCCGGCGGGGCCGCCACCCGGCATGAACAGCGTCGACAGCAACAGGATGAACGCGAACGGCATGATCCAGAAGGACAGGTTGTTCATGCGCGGCAGCGCCATGTCGGGCGCGCCGACCATGAGCGGGATCATCCAGTTCGCCAGGCCCACGAACGAGGGCATGATCGCGCCGAAGATCATCACCAGCGCGTGCATCGTCGTCATTTCGTTGAAGAAATACGGTTGCACGAGCTGCATGCCCGGCTTGAACAGTTCCGCGCGGATAACCATCGCGAAAGCGCCGCCGATGAAGAACATCGTCAGCGAGAAGATCAGGTACAGCGTACCGATGTCCTTGTGGTTCGTGGACATCACCCATCGCTGGAAGAACCCTTTCGGGGCTCCATGGTGATCGTGGTGGTCGTGGGTGGCTGCGTGCGCCATGGCCTTGCACCTCTACCTTAAAACGTAAGCGGGTTAACCCTGGGGGGCCGGGGCGGGAGCGTTCTGGGCGGTCTGCGCGGCCTTGCGTACCTTGGCCTCGTCTTCCTGCGTCGCCAGCCACTGTTCGAATTCGGCCTTGGGTACGGCCTTGACCACGATCGGCATGAAGCCGTGGTCCTGGCCGCAAAGTTCGGCGCACTGGCCACGGTAGACACCGGGCTCCTTGATCTTGGTCCAGGCCGCGTTGGCGATGCCTGGGATCGCGTCCATCTTCCAGCCCAGCGCCGGTACCCACCAGGAGTGGATGACGTCGCCGCCGACGATGATGAAGCGGATCTTGGTGCCGACCGGGACCACGAGGGGCTTGTCCACGTCCAGCAGGTAGGTGTGATACCCGTCGACCTGGATCTTGTCCGGATCGAGGTTGGACTTCAGCTGGCGGGTGCGGTCGGAGGTTTCTTCCAGCTTCGACATGAAGCCGACCTGGTCGACGCCCTTGCCCTTGTAGTCGACGTAGTCGTAGCGCCACTTCCACTGGTAACCGGTGACCTTGATGGTCATCTCGGAGTTGGTGGTGTCGGCGAACGAGGTGAGGCCGCCGGTCGCGAGGTGCGCCAGGAAGATCAGGATGATGACCGGTACGACGGTCCAGACCACCTCGAGCTTGGTGCTGTGCGACCACTTCTCGGCCACGGCGCCGCGCGACTTACGGAAGCGGAACATGGCCACGAACATGGCGCCGAAGACGACGATGCCGATCACCACGCAGACCCACAGGGCCACCATGTGCATGGCGTAGGGCGACCACTCCGCGGCGCCCTTGGTCATGTTCAGCTGGTTCGGTTCCGGGTTGGCCCAGGCCGTCCCTCCGAACAGCGCGAAGGCGCCCGCCGCCCACGCCGATACCGATCGTCCGATGCCGCCAGATGTCATGTCTTGCACCTTTGTTGAACCTACCTGCGCCTCTGGCCGGAAACTTCGGACAGCAGCACCATGAGTTTCCTTGACGCCTCGACCCTTTCCTCTTCCCCAAGGAAGGCGCCGATTTCCAGCTCGTTGCCGTGCGACGTGAGCAACAGACGCTTTCGTCCGTCCCCCGGTGCCAGCCCTACCTTCAACCAGTACGTCTGGAACTTCACCGTCCGGTGTCCCGGCACGGCACGAACCTCCAGCGTATCCGGCCCTATCGCGATACGTTCACCCCTGCCGCCGGCCCGCCAGGCCGCGCCAAGCGCGAACCCCACGACGAAGGCCTCCACCAGGGCGAACATGGGAGCGAACACATTCCCCTGCCACGCACCGAGCGACGCCGTCGCCAGGGCCAACACCGCCAGACCGATGATGAGTCGACGCAGACCGCGCTTGTCCAACGCACGGTTGGGCCGGAGCCACAACACGCGCGGCTGACCCGCGACGGTCGGTCGAAGCACGATCATGGGGACCCGGCGTGCCTGGAACGTTGGGATGATAGGGCGGTATGGATGCCCCGGACAAGTTGCCGCATCTGGAAGGGCGCGGCGGCAGCCGAATAAACGCCCCGGGAAAGCCCGTGCAAGCCACGGTGGGAAGCGCGCTGGCGCGCGATCGGGCTCTCGGCAAGGCTTGATTCGCGCGCCAGCGCGCTTCCCACCTTGGTTTGCCCATCGTGGCTTGCTCACCTGACGCTCTTCAGGCTCGCTTTCGCAATAACCCACGAAAGGCCGTGCTCCCCTACAATGGGCGGTCTCCCTCGTACTGCACACCCACGTGAACCCGACCATCCTTCGTTCCGAACTCCCGACCGGCGCCGAGCCGGCGCGTGCGCGCATCACGGCCGCCTGGCTGCGCGATGAAACCGAGGCCGTCAACGACCTGCTGGCCCAGGCCACCCTGCCGCCCACCGAACGCGAGCACGTGATCGACGTGGCCGCCGGCCTGGTCACGCGCGTCCGCGCACGGGCCAAGGACCAGAGCGCGGTCGAATCCTTCATGCGCCAGTACGACCTTTCCTCCGAGGAAGGCGTGCTGCTGATGTGCGTCGCCGAGGCGCTGCTGCGCATCCCCGACAAGGCCACGGCCGACAAGCTCATCCGCGACAAGCTGGGCGAGGCCGACTGGAAGAAACACCTGGGCCGCAGCGAGTCGCTGTTCGTCAACGCCTCCACCTGGGGCCTGATGCTCACCGGCCACCTGGTGAACCTCGCCGAGGAAACCCGCCACGACTTCAGCTCCGCCCTGCGCCGCCTCGTCGGACGCGCGGGCGAGCCGGTGGTGCGCCTGGCCGTGCGCCAGGCCATGCGGATCATGGGCCACCAGTTCGTGATGGGCCGCACCATCAAGGAAGCGCTGGACCGCTCCGCCGAGAAGGAGCACGCGGTCTACCGCTATTCGTACGACATGCTCGGCGAATCCGCGCTCACCCAGGCCACCGCGGAGCGCTACCAGCAGGATTACCGTGACGCGATCAATGCGCTCGGCGCGCGCGGCCCGTTCCCGAACAACCTGGAAGCGCCGTCGATCTCGGTGAAACTCTCGGCGCTGCACCCGCGCTACGAGGTCGCCAATCGCGCCCGTGCCCGCGCCGAACTGGGCGCGAAGCTGCTCGAACTCTCGCAACTGGCCTTCAAGAACGGCATCGCCCTCTCGGTGGACGCCGAGGAAGCCGATCGCCTCGAACTCTCGCTGGACATCATCGGCGACGTCTTCGAGCATCCGTCGCTGGAAGGCTGGAACGGCCTGGGCATCGTCATCCAGGCCTACCAGAAGCGTGCGCCGTTCGTGATCGACTGGGTCACCGAGAAAGCCCGCGCCACGGGCCGCCGCTGGTTCGTGCGCCTGGTGAAGGGCGCCTACTGGGACGCGGAGATCAAGCGCGCCCAGGAGAACGGCCTCTCCGGCTACCCGGTCTACACGCGCAAGCCGAACACCGACGTCTCCTACCTCGCCTGCGCACGACGCCTGTTCGCCGCCGGCGGCGACGCCATCTACCCGCAGTTCGCCACGCACAACGCGCACACCATCGCCGCGATCCATCACATCGCGCAGGGCCGCCCGTACGAGAACCAGCGCCTGCACGGCATGGGTGCGGACCTGTATGCCGAAGTGATCGGCAAGGACAAGCTCAACGTGCCCTGCCGCGTTTACGCGCCGGTCGGCAGCCACGAAGACCTGCTTCCCTACCTGGTCCGCCGCCTGCTCGAGAACGGCGCGAACACCAGCTTCGTCAATCGCGTGGTCGACGAGAGCGTGCCCGTGCGCGATCTCGTCGCCGATCCGTGCGAAACGGTGCGCGCCTTCGCCTCCATTCCCCACCCCCGCATCCCCTTGCCGGTCAATCTCTACGGTGAACTTCGGAAGAACTCCATGGGCATGAACTTCGCTAACGACAACGAGCTCAACGAACTCGCCGACGCCGTCAACAAGCACAGCGGCCCCTGGAACGCGTCACCGCTGGTCGCCGGCGCGGGCACGGGCGGAGCGAAGGTCGAGGTCACCGATCCGTCGGATCGCCGCCGCATCATCGGTACCTTGGAAAACGCCGACCCCGCCCTGGTCGATCAGGCCCTGGCCGCCGCCGTGAAGGCGCAGCCAGGTTGGGACCGCCTTCCGGCCGCGAGCCGTGCCGCCATCCTCGAGCACGCCGCCGAGCAGCTGGAGCACAACCGCGCGGAGTTCATCGCGCTGTGCGTGCGCGAGGCGGGCAAGAGCCTGCCGGACGCCATCGCCGAGATCCGCGAGGCCGCCGACTTCCTGCGCTACTACGCCACGATGGCGCGCCGACTGTTCGGCCAGCCCGAGCAACTGCCGGGCCCCACCGGCGAAAGCAACCAGCTGTTCCTCAACGGCCGCGGCGTGTTCGTCTGCATCAGCCCGTGGAACTTCCCCCTGGCGATCTTCCTCGGCCAGGTGGCCGCCGCGCTCGCCGCGGGCAATTCGGTGATCGCCAAACCGGCCGAGCAGACCTCGCTGGTGGGCTATGCGGCGGTGAAGCTCCTGCACGCAGCGGGTGTTCCCGTCGATGTCCTGCAGTATCTGCCGGGCGACGGCGCCACCGTCGGTGCCGCGCTCACCCGCGACCCACGGGTGGCCGGCGTGGCCTTCACCGGCTCGACCGAGACCGCCTGGGCGATCAACCGCGCGCTGGCCGCGCGTAACGCGCCGATCGCCGCTCTGGTCGCCGAGACGGGCGGCCAGAACGCGATGATCGCCGACTCCTCGGCACTGCCCGAGCAGATCGTGAAGGACGTGATCGCCTCGGCCTTCCAGTCCGCCGGCCAGCGTTGTTCCGCCGCGCGCGTGCTGTTCGTGCAGGAAGACATCGCCGACAAGGTGATCGCGATGCTCGCCGGCGCGATGGCCGAACTGAAGGTCGGCGATCCCGGCCTGCTGTCGACCGACGTGGGTCCGGTGATCGATGAGGACGCTCGAAAGATCCTCGTCGACCACGCAGCACGCATGGATCGCGAGGCGAAGAAGATCGCCGAGGTCGCCCTGCCGGAATCCACAGCCCACGGCACGTATTTCGCCCCGCGCGCTTACGAGATTCCGTCGCTGGCCACGCTCACCCGCGAGATCTTCGGTCCGGTGCTGCACGTGATCCGCTGGAAGGGCTCTGAACTGGACAAGGTCGTCGAGCAAATCAACGGCACCGGCTTCGGCCTCACGCTGGGCATCCACAGCCGCATCGACGACACGATCGAGTACATCCAGAGCCGCGCCCGCGTAGGCAACTGCTACGTCAACCGCAACCAGATCGGCGCGGTGGTCGGCGTGCAGCCGTTCGGCGGCGAGGGCCTGTCGGGCACCGGCCCGAAGGCGGGCGGTCCGCACTACCTGCTGCGTTTCGCCGGCGAGCGCACGCTCACGATCAACACCACGGCGGCCGGCGGCAATGCGTCGCTGCTGACGATCGGCGAGTAAGGCGTCCGCGGACGGACGATCGCCAAGCCAATTCGGCAGCGCGATGGCGAAGGCCGCTTCCGGTAACGGGAGCGGCCTTTTTCGATCGATCTCCATGGACCGGCCGGCCGGGGTACGATTCCGGTCGCTCATCGCGAGCATCCAAGGAAAGGAATTCCGATGCACGTCGGTACACGGAAGATGGCCAGCGGCCTCGTTCTCGCATTCGCACTCGCATCCCTCTCCGGATGCCAGGGGTCAGACGGCGGTCCCGCCAGGGCGGCACAGACCAAGCCGTCCCCGGTGGCTCCCGACTGCCCACCACCGTATATCGCCGGTGGCACGTGGAAACTCGACGAATACGGACCGGTGCTCGAGATTACGCCCACCGACTGCGGACGCAAGGTCGTGGGCGCAGAGATCGACTCGCTGATCCTGGAAGCCATCAAGAAGTTCGGCGGCAATCCCCGCCTTACCGCGAACCTGTTCGGGGCGATCAATCAGTTGGAATGCCATGCGAAGCTGTTTCCCGACAAGCCAACGTGGAACATCGAGCCCGACCGTCCTTACGTCGGCCTCGCGAACACCGAGGCGGCGGAGTGCAACCCCTCCACAGCAACCCCCGATCTGCCGTACGACTGATCGATCTGCGTGCGCCTACGCCCTAAGGCCTATTGCGGGACGCGTGAGCGTCTTGCTTAGCTAGCGGTTCATCGGGCCAGCCGGAGGCAGGCGCGGATCACCAGGGAGGGTTGCGACATGACGTTGCCGCTACGAGTCACGCGGGTACCACCGAAAAGCTTCCAGGGCGCACTGCCGGCGGCACCACGGCAAGCGCAGCGAGATCGTTCCGGAAGTACCCATGCGTGGGACGGCCCGCGGCTACGTTCGCTGCTGGAAGACCAGGGCGGCACGCTGGGGCCGTGTGCCGTGGAGCAGCGCTTCGACGATGAGCACCTTGGCCTCATCAGGGCGGGCGAGATGCTCGCGCTTCCCGCGCTCGTGATCGTCGCTGGCGAGACCGATGCGATCATCGAGCAATCCGACGATGGCAATGTCCTGACCGGCCGGCGCGGCTCGTCGAACGATTGCCGCCTGATCTTCCGGCATGCGTACGGCCGCGTTCGCTGCACGTTGCGTACCGTGAACACGACGGGAGACGTGCACATCGGCCTGCTCGACCACCGCCGCTTCGACGAAGTGCAAGCCATCAACATCCTTCGACCAAGGGGCACGCGAGGCGACACCCGCGGCAGCCTGTGGACGACCCTCGAATACCGCGCCGACCCGCTCTGCGAACTGCAAGGCATCGCATGGCGAGGCGGCCTGATCCAGATCGCCAGCATCTCCCTGTCGCCCTGATCCCGCCGCGAATGCCCGCCGCGCGTTGCTATGCTGCGAGTGGCCAATCGAGGCCGCAGCACCATTCCAGGGAGGAATGATTTGAAACGCCATGTATTACCCGCAACGCTTTCGGCACTCGCCGCGCTTATTCCAGGCGCCGCGTGGTCGATGCAAGCACTCGATATCGAAACATTCGACGACGCTCCCGCAGGGCTCGTCCAGCCAGGCCAGATCGTCGACCTTGAGCATTTCCGTGTGGAGACCGCCCTCGGCACCAGCGCGATCATCAAGCGCGTGACGCCTTCGGATGAACTCGCGTCCGGCCTTGCGCTCGGGGCGATCGATAACGGAGGGCCCGCATCGCTGCACCTGTCCTTCAACGAACCGCGTCGCCGCGTCGACTTCACGGTCGTGATGCCGCCGAGCGCGTCGACGTTGACCTCGGTGGCCATCCTCTACGGCCAGGACGGAACGCAACGCCAGGCTCTCACGATCCAACACAGCACGGCGGGCCACCGCGTGCGCCTCGGCATGAGCGTGCCGAACGGCATGTCGTTCTCCCGCCTGTCCTTGCAACTCCAGGCGGGTGCTTATGTCGATGGCGTTGAAATGACCTCGCCGCTGGCCGAATAGCGCTTCAGAAAGAGCCGGGTGGGAGCCGACCCTGTCGGCGATGGGTGCTTGCCGCACCCTGGCCCGCTGCCGCGGGATCGCCGACAGGGTCGGCTCCCACCAGGGTTGATCAAAGATCGGCTCCCACCAGGTTTGATCACTTGAGGCCGCGGTCCTTCAGCATGGGCTCGATGCTCGGGTCCTTGCCGCGGAAATCGCGATAGAGCTTGCCGAGTTCGACCGTGTTGCCACGGGACAGGATCTTGTCGCGGAAGATCTGGCCGTTCTCACGGGTGAGGCCGCCGTGTTCCTTGAACCACTGGAAGGCATCGGAATCGAGCATCTGCGTCCACAGGTAGGCGTAGTAGCCCGCGGCGTAGCCGTTACCCCAGATGTGCTGGAAATAGCTGGAGCGGTAGCGCGGCGGCACCTGCGGCAACGTGAAGCCCGCATGCTTGAGCGCGTTGGCTTCGAACGTGTCCACGTCCTGCTTGGCACCGCCCGGCGGCAGCATGTGCCACTGCATGTCCAGCAGGGCGGCGGAAATCAACTCGCTCATCGCGTAGCCCTGGTTGAAGCTGCGCGCCTTCTTGATCTTCTCCACCAGTTCGGCCGGCATGGGCGCGCCCGTCTGGTAGTGCTTCGCGTAGTGGGCGAATACCTGCGGATCGGATGCCCACTGTTCGTTCAACTGCGAGGGAAACTCGACGAAATCGCGTGCGGTGCTGGTGCCGGAAAGCGATGGGTATCGCGCGTCGGCGAACAGGCCATGCAACGCGTGACCGAACTCATGGAACATCGTGGTCACGTCATCGAACGACAGCAGCGCCGGCTGGCCCGCGGCCGGCTTGGTGAAGTTGGCGACGTTGTACACCACCGGCTTCGTGCCGAAGAGCTTCGACTGGTCGACGAGGTTGCTCATCCACGCGCCGCCGTTCTTGTTGTCGCGCTTGAAGTAGTCACAGTAGAACAGCGCCATCGAGGTACCGTCCTTGTCGAACACCTCGAACACGCGCACGTCCGGCTGCCACACCGGGATGTCCTTGCGCTCCTTGAAGGTGATGCCGTAGAGCTGGGTGGCCGCGTAGAACACGCCGTTCTGCAGCACGTTGTCGAGCTCGAAGTACGGCTTGATCTGCGCTTCGTCCAGGTCGTACCTGGCCTTGCGCACCTTCTCGGCGTAGTGGTCCCAATCCCAGGCCTGCACCTGGAAACCGCCCTTCTCCTGGTCGATCACTTGCTGGATATCCTTCGATTCCGCTGTCGCACGGGCGACGGCGGCGGGTGCCAGGCGTTCCATGAACTTCTCGGCGGCTTCGGGCGTCTTCGCCATCTGGTCGTCGAGCTTCCACGCCGCGTAGTTCGGGAATCCGAGCAGCTTCGCGCGGTCGGCGCGCAGCTGTGCGATGCGCGTGATGATCTGCCGCGTGTCGTTGGCGTCGCCGTGTTCGGCGCGCTCCCACGAGGCCTTGAACAACTTCTCGCGCGTGGCGCGATCGTTCATCGCCTGCAGCGCCGGCTGCTGTGTCGTGTTCTGCAAGGTCACCACGAACTTGCCGTCGAGTTGACGATCCTTGGCGGCCGCGGCGGCGGCTTCGATGTCGGCATCGGACATGCCGTCCAGCGCCTTCCTGTCGTCGGCCACCAGCGCGGCGGCCTTGGTCGCGGCAAGCAGCTGGTTGGTGAACTTCGTGCTGAGCGTCGACTCTTCCTTGTTCAGCTCCTTGAGCTTGTCCTTGTCCGCTTCGGAAAGCTTCGCGCCCTCATGGACGAAGCCGTCGTAGGTCACCTGGAGGAGACGCGCGGATTCCGGATCGAGGTTCAGCGTGGCACGCTTTTCGTAGAGCGCTTCCACACGCTTGAACAGCTTGTCGTTGAGGTAGATCGCATCGCTATGCGCGGCGAGCCTGGGCGACTCCTCTTCCTCGACCTTCTGCAAGGTGTCGTTGGTGTTGGCACCGGTCAGCGTGCTGAACACGTTCTCGACACGCTTGAGGAGGACGCCCGTTTTCTCCAGCGCGACGATGGTGTTCTCGAAGGTGGGCTCCTCGGGCGCGTTGGCGATGGCCTCGACCTCGGCCAACTGCTGCTTCATGCCCTCTTCCAGCGCGGGCTGGAAGTCGGCGTCGACGATCTTGTCGAACGGCGGCGCCTGGAATGGCAACGTGCTCTGGGTCAGCAACAGGTTTTCGTGCGCTGCGGATGCCGTGGTCGTCGCGGGAGCGGGGGCACTTCCCGGCGATGCGGGCGCCGAAGCCTTGTCGGCCTCGTTCGAGGACGAGCAAGCGGCGGTAAGGGCGATCGAAGTGGCGATCACGAGTGTGCGGACCTTGAGCATGGTCGAGGTATCCCCTGACGGTGAAAGTCACCGACTCTAGCCGCGGTGGCGTATCCGGAACAACCGCCATCCGTCAGGGCGTTCTATCGCCGACAGGGTCGGCTCCCACCGAGCTGAGGAAGCCTGGTGGGAGCCGACCCTGTCGGCGATGTCTTACCGGGTGTCGCGAAGCTCCCAGCTCGACCCAATCAGCAGGTTCAGACGGTGCTTCACGATCCGCATCGGCAACGAGGTGGTCAGCTTGACGTCGTTGCGGTCGTTCGACAGTTCACCCGTGGCGGAGGCGGACGCATCGGTGACGCCGAGGCCAGGATCGACCTCGTCCGGTTCCGGCTGCTTGGCGCGCCAGCGCTGGAACAGGTTGTCGCTACGCATCGCCGCGGCGATGTCGGCCGCCAGCTTTTCCGGGCCGATGCCTTCGAAGGAAAGCTCGGGGTCCGGGCCCTTCGCCTTGCTCATGTCCTTGACGGAAAGATAGTAGGTGGTCATGACCCGACTAGTTAGGATGAAACGCGTGAAGGGGCCGTCAGCCCAGCGGACCGAGGTCGAGGAGAACAGCCGCATCGGCAGGCGCCACGCGGTAGGGCAGCACGCCCAGGCACGGTGCCGGCAGGTACTCGCGCAACGTCTGGATGTTTTCCTCCAGCAGGGGCATCGTCGGCTCGATCACGTTGGCGATCCATCCCGCCAGCCGGCAACCGTCGGCCTGTATCGCCCGTGCCGTGAGGCGCGCGTGGCTGATGCAACCCAGGCGTACGCCGACCACGAGCACCACGGGCAGGTCCCAGCGCGAAGGCATGTCTTCGGTCGACATGCCTGCCGCCAGCGGCACCATCCAGCCACCCACGCCTTCGACCACGACGCGGTCGTAGTCACGCACCAGTGACTGGAAGGCGGCATCGAGCGGCGGCCAGTCGATCACACGTCCGGCGCGCGAGGCGGCCAGGTGCGGCGCGACCGCTTCCTCCAGCGCCACGGGATTGACCCGTTCATAGACGGGAGGCGGTGCACTGGCGGTCTGCAAATCGAGGGCGTCCTGGTTGCGCATGCCCCCCGGGCTCCGGGCGGAACCACTGGCCACGGGCTTCATGCCCGCCACGCGCTCACCCGCCCGGCGGAAGGCGTGGACGAGGGTCTGGGCAGCGTGCGTCTTGCCGATACCGGTGTCGGTACCGGCGACGAAGAGATGGCGCGACATCGTGCAACGGCCTTGCGGAAATCGGGACGTGGCACCATACACCGCTTCGCCCACGAATCACCCCCCGGGAACCGCCATGTTCGAAACCAAGGCCATCGCCACCGACGACAAGGCCACCCTGTACGCCGAGTTGGTCCAGCAAGCCACGGGCCTGATGCATGGCGAGCCGAATACCATCGCCAACGCCGCCAATTTCGCCGCTCTCGTGTACGACGCCTTGCCCGATCTCAACTGGGCGGGCTTCTACCTGTTCGACGGCACGGAGCTGGTCGTCGGCCCGTTCCAGGGCAAGCCGGCCTGCATTCGCATCGCTCTGGGCCGTGGTGTCTGCGGTACGGCCGCACAGACACGGGAAACGCAGGTGATTCGCGACGTGCACGAGTTCGACGGCCACATCGCCTGCGACGCGGCCTCGAATTCAGAAATCGTGGTGCCGCTCGTGAAGGCCGACGGCAGCCTGTTCGGCGTGTGGGACGTCGACAGCCCGTCGGTCGCCCGCTTCGACGACGAGGATCGCAAGGGGATGGAAGCGTTGTGCCGCGTCTTCATGGCGACGCTGGCCTAGACGAACCTTTTCCTACCGCCGGGGTGGGAAGCAATCCCTGGGGTGGGAAGCGGCCTTGGCCGCGATTCGGTCTTGCCGCAAGCACTCAATCGCGGCCAAGGCCGCTTCCCACCCGAAGGTAGGCAGGTTATAGGCCGGACCAGCCGGAGGTAGTCGTCAGAGCTCGTGCGGTCGCGGTGTCGCCAGCAGTTCCATCACCCGGGCGCGCGCTTCTTCCACGCCGGTCTTCGCGAGGGAGGAGAACACCTGCGCCGTGCCGGGCACGCCATTCTTGCGGAAATCCTTGCGCAACGCCTCGAGTGCGGCGGACGCCTGTCCGCGCGAGAGTTTGTCGGCCTTGGTCAGCAACACATGGCAAGGCAGTTCGGTGGCCGCGCAGAAATCGAGCATCGTGCGGTCGAAATCCTTCAGCTCGTGGCGGATGTCCACGATCAGCACGATGCCCCGCAGGCTGCGGCGCATCTTCAGATAGGCGTCGATCTCGCCGCGCCAGTGCTGACGCATGGCTTCCGGCACCTTGGCGTAACCGTAGCCGGGCAGATCGACCAGGCGGGCATCGACTGGAGCGGCGCCCTCCATCTTCAATGGCGGCAGATCGAACACGACCATCAACTGCGTGCGCCCGGGCGTCTTCGACGTCCTGGCCAGGCCGTTATGCCCGGTCAGTGCGTTCAATGCGCTCGACTTGCCCGCGTTGGAGCGCCCCGCGAAGGCCACCTCGGCGCCCTGGTCGTAGGGGAGCTGGGTGATTTCATGGGCGGCCAACACGAAGCGGGCGCCATTGAGGGGATTGGAGGACATGGATAAGTGGCCGGCGGGGCACGAGGAAACGAAGGCCCGGCAGTGTATGCGATCGGGCGCGGCGGCGCGCGCGATGCGGTTTGACCGGGCTCTCCCGCGCCCCCCATAATCTTTTGGTTGAGACGCGGCAGGGTACGCGTCCCGGTCCGGAAAGTTCCCCTTGGAGAGACTTATGAAGTTTCGGCACGCCGCCGCTGCCATCACCGCGTTGCTCGTCATGCATGCAGCCGCGGGCCAGACCGCAACTCCCGCCAAGCCGGCCAGCGCGCCGGCTCCGGCCGCCACGAGCGCCGCCAAGCCGGGCGCGAATCCGGCCACCGATCCCGCCACTCCGGGCATGCCGACAGCCGAAACGGCCACCGCGCCCGCGGGTGCCACCGCCGCGCTGAAGCCGGGCGATGCCACCGCCGGCCAGGGCAAGGCCGCCGCCTGCGGCGCGTGCCACGGTATCGACGGCAACTCCACCGATCCCCAATACCCGCGCCTCGCCGGCCAGAGCGAGCAGTACATCGCCGCCCAGCTCGCCGACTTCAAGTCGGGCAAGCGCATGAACCCGATCATGGTCGGCTTCGCCCAACCCCTGTCCGCACAGGACATGCACGACATCGGTGCCTACTTCGCCGGCAAGGCCTCGCTGCCCGGCGTCGCGGACCAGGCACTGGTCGAACAGGGCCAGACGCTCTACCGCCAAGGCGACATCGACCGCGGCATCCCGGCCTGCATGGCGTGCCACGGCCCCGATGGCCGCGGCAATCCGGGTGCGCGCTATCCGCAGCTCACCAGCCAGCACGCGAAGTACGTCGAGGCGCGCCTGAAGGGCTGGCACGATGGCG
Source organism: Luteibacter sp. W1I16 (assembly GCF_050434905.1). Classification (NCBI taxonomy): domain Bacteria; kingdom Pseudomonadati; phylum Pseudomonadota; class Gammaproteobacteria; order Lysobacterales; family Rhodanobacteraceae; genus Luteibacter; species Luteibacter sp. W1I16. The sequence goes on along the minus strand of NZ_JBNDJJ010000001.1, from coordinate 2,715,890 downwards.
GCACGCCGAACGACGACGCGCACACCAAGATCATGGTGTCGATCGCGCAGAAGCTGGACGACAAGGACATCGCCGCCGTGGCCAGCTACATCGAGGGCCTGCACACGAACGAACCGACGGCCGCCGCACCCGCGACGCCCTGATGGCGTTAAAGTTGGAAGATCGAACGGGCCCTTCGGGCCCGTTCCTGTTTAAGAAGGTAAGAAAAGGACCCCCATGCGTATGCGCCTTCCCCTCCTCTGTGCCGCCCTGATCGGCCTCGCCGCCTGCGGTTCGGGCAACAACGACGGTGCCACCGCACCACCGGCCGCTTCGACCGCGGCCCCGGCGGCGACGCCGGCGGCGCCCTCCACGGCAGCGGCAACGGCTGCGCCCGCGCCTTCCACGACGGCCGCGCCGTCTGCCAGCGGCAGCACGGCATCCGCGCCCGCTCCGGCCGCGAGCGATGACGACAAGCGCCCGGCGGCGAAGCCCTTCGTCGACGACGGCAAGTGGGTGGAAGGCAAGCATTACTTCCGCATCGACCCGGTCCAGCCGACCAGCACGCCCGGCAAGATCGAAGTCACCGAGGTGTTCTCCTACGGGTGCCCCGCCTGCTTCCAGTTCCACGGCGTGGTCGACGAGTTGGCCAAGAGCCTGCCCAAGGGCGCGGTCATGACTTACACGCCCGCCTCGTTCCGTCCGGACGAGAACTGGCCGCTGCTGCAGCGCGCCTATCTCACCGCGCAGGCGCTGGGCGTCGACAAGCAAAGCCACGACGCGGTCTTCGACGCCGTGTTCAAGAGCGGCGAACTCGGCATCATGGACCAGCAGTCCGGCAAGCCGAAGGCTCAATCGGCATGGCCGACCATCGACGACGTGGCCAGGTTCTACGCCAGGTACGGCGTCAAGGCTGACGAATTCGTCGCCACGGCGAACTCGTTCACCATCAACACCAAGATGAAGCGCGCCGATGAACTGATCCGTGCGTACGAGGTCGATAGCACGCCGACGATCGTCGTCAACGGCAAGTACCGGCTGACCCCGATCACCGCAGGCGGCTATCCGCAGGCGGTCGAGCTCACCCAGTGGCTCGTCAGCAAGGAAGCCGCGGGCAAGTAACCGCGCACTCGACCCCCTCCGGAGACATCCATGTTCAAGCGTCTTTCGCTCCTCTTCGTCGGCCTCGCCATGACCGCGGCCTGCAGCGCGCGCCCCGCCGACGACGCCTCCACCCCGGCCTATGCCGAGGGCACGCAGTACGTCACCATCACCACCCCGCAACGCCTCGATCCGAAGGACGGCAAGGTCGAGGTCGTCGAGGTCTTCTCGTACGGCTGCATCCATTGCGCCCATTACGAGCCGAAGGCCGAGCAGTTGCAGAAGGAGCTGCCCAAGGGCGTGGTGTTCCACGCGATCCCGGCGGCATTCAACGACGCATGGCTGCCGTATGCCCAGGCGTACTACGCGGCGAAGAAGCTCAACGCGCTGCCGGCCACGCATGCGGCGCTGTTCAAGGCCATCCATGAAGAGCACTACCCGCTGCGCACGCTCGACGAACTCGCCGACTGGTATGCCCAGCACGGCGTGGACAAGGCGAAGTTCCTCGCCGCCGCCAACAGCGCCGAAACGCGTGACCGCATCCTCGCCGACACCAAGCTGATCCAGGCATGGGGCATCGACGGCACGCCGACCGTCGTCGTCGACGGCAAATACCGCAGCGCCCAGATCAAGGACTTCGACGAGCTCAACGGCGTTTCGAAGTTCCTGGTCGACAAGGAATTGAAGGGCGGCAAGTAAGCCCTTCCCCATCGATGCCCTCCGTTCACACGACGGAGGGCATCCTCTGGCCTCCCGGCCAGTCGAGACCCCCACGCCGCATCATGACCCGCGCCACGCCGAATCCCTCCCCCGCTCCGGAGCGCACGCTGCGCCTGTTGAGCTGCAACATCCTCGCCGGCGCGAGCGTGCAGCGTTACAGCGATTATTTCACCCGCAGCGTCAATGCCGTGCTGCCCGGACGGGCGAAACTGGCGAACCTGGATTCGCTGGCCGAGTTGTTGCACGAGTTCGACGTGGTGGGCCTGCAGGAAGCCGACGCGGGCAGCCTGCGTTCGGGCTTCCTCAACCAGACCCGCTACATCGCGGAAGCGGCCGGCATGCCCTACTGGAGTCACCAGCCGAACCGGCCGATGGCGCGCGTGGCGCATTCGGCCAATGGCCTGCTGAGCCGTATCGAGCCCAGCGAAGTGATCGACTACCCGCTGCCGGGACGGATCAAGGGCCGTGGTGCGCTCTTCGTGCGTTTTGGCCACGGGCCGGATTCGCTGGTGGTAGTCATCGCTCATCTCTCGCTCGGTGCCGCGGCGCGCCTGGGACAGTTGGCCTTCATCGCCGAGTTGCTCGCGCCCTATCCGCACGCGGTGCTGATGGGCGATCTCAACACCGAGCCCGGCAGCCTGGAGATGCGCCACCTGTTCGACAAGACCGCTCTACAGCCACCCGCGGTGGCCACGCCGACGTTTCCCAGCTGGAAACCGCGTCGCGCGCTCGACCATATCCTCACCTCGGCCGACATCGCGCTCGAGCGAACCTGGACCTTGCCGCGCGCCTTCTCCGATCATCTGCCGCTGGCCGCCGAGATCCGCCTGCCGATCGCCCTCGCCGAGGCGTCCGGCGCGGCGTCATTGACCTCGACAGGAACACCATGAAACCCAGTCTCCGCGCCGTCCTGCCCTGGGCCGTCATCGTCGCCGTCGCGCTCGTGGCCAGCCTGCTGCGTTATGGATTCATCGAACCGTCCGACGTGGGGCATGCATGCGATGCCAACGGTGGTCCGTGGTGGTGTGCGCCGCGCAACATCATCGTGCGGGGTTTCCTCAACTACGGCTATGGCTATGCCGCCATCCTCGCGGCCCTGGTCGCGGTGTTCTGGCGAAACACCTTCACCGCCGTGCTGGCCGCGTCGCTCGGCGTCATTGCCCTGCAGTTGTACTGCTACGAGGGCGGCGCGCTGGCGTTGCTGATCGGTTCGCTACGCCTGGTACGCATCCAGGTGGGAGCCGACCCTGTCGGCGATCCCGCGGCAGCGGGCCAGGTCACGGCGAGCACCCATCGCCGACAGGGTCGGCTCCCACCCAATTAAACAGGGTTATGCGGCTCCTGCCTTAGTGCGGCGGCTGCGCCAGGCGACCAGCACGGGCAATGCCAGGGCGATGTTCAACAGCAGCCAGCCCCACGACACCGCGTTCGCGCCTGTCTCCTGCACGACCACGCTCACGCCCAGCAGCACCAGCCAGATCGCCATCAGGCGCTCCTCGACCAGGGGCATGAGCGCGCGATCGCGCGTGCGCAGCACCGCCAGCAGGAAGAAGCCGATGCACGGCATGGCGAACAGGCCGATGGGGAAATCGCGGTAGCGGCCGTTGAAGACCATCAGGATGCCGTACAAGGTGAGCACGAACATCCAGAAGAATCGCTGCGGCGTGAAGGCATCCGTCCATACGATGCCGAAGCGCCGGCGTTCCACGAGCGACGGAGCGACCGCCGCCGGATTCAACGGCGAGGCCAGCCTTGGCGCGATGGCCCGGCCCAACGATAGGGCGGTAAGCAGGCCGGCGATGCCGATGGCGATACCCGTGAACCATTCCACGTCGTTGCGGCAGGCGAAGAGCAGCAATCGCGCGTGAGCCGCGAGCGCGGTGCCCGTGGCGAAACCTGCCAGGGCCAGCGCCAACCATCCTGACACACCGTGCCAGCGGCGCCCGAAGGCGCCGGCCAACAGGAACAGCAGCGCTCCCGCGCCGCCTGCGGCGATCGCCCACGTCCAGCGGGGCTCCTCGACGATCGGCCCCTGCATCGCGAATTTCGGCTTGGCGTCGACATCGAAGATGCCCCAGAAGCCGCCGACCGTGCCTTCGAGGTCGCGCTTCCACGGCTGGTCGAAGGCCTCGATCAGGTTGTATGGCATATCCACGGTCGCGGCGTAATTGAGGAACTCGCGCACGTAGCGCGCCTCGTTGACCAGGCTCGCGCTGGCGTCGCGGCGCGAGCGCCCCTGGCTGGGCCAGCCCGTTTCACCGATCATGATCTGCTTGCCGCGGAACTCGGCCTTCATCTTCTGGTAGACGTCGGCCACGTGCTGCACGGCCTTCTCCGGGGCCACCGGTTCGTCTTCCCAATACGGAAGAATGTGGATGGTGAGGTAGTCGGTGACCTTGGCCAGCGCCGGGTGCTTCTGCCAGAACTCCCACACATCCGCATAAGTGACCGGCACGTCGGTCGCGGCGTTGACCCGTTCGATATAGGCGGCCAGCGCCCGCTCGGACAACTCGTTGCGCAGGAGCACCTCGTTGCCCACCACGATGCCACGCAGGCTGTCGTGGTCGCGCCGCGCCGCCGCCAGGCCCAGCTCGATCTCCCGCTCGTTGGCGACAGGATCGCGGCCGAGCCAGATGCCCATCAGCACCTTCATGCCGTAACGACCCGCGATATCCGGCACTGCGCCCAGGCCCTGGCTCATCGAATACGTGCGCACGCAATCGAAGCGCGTGGACAGCGCCTTGAGATCCGCCTCGATCCGCTCCGGCGGGATGACGGCATGCGGATCGAAGGGGGTCTCGCCCTTTAGGCGGAACGGCGCGTAGGACACGCAGGCGACGCGGGCCGTGGGTGAATCCGGCAGGTTCACCGGGCGCCCGAGCGACCACCAGTAGGCCGCGCCGAACATGGCGGCGGCGACGAGGACGATCCAAGCCAGCGGTCGCGCGAACCGCGCGAAGGAAGTGTGTGGCGGCATGCCGTTCCAGATCGAAAGCGAAAGTTAGCGGCGCAAGCTTAACGGCCCGCAGGCGGGAGAGCGATTCCCGCCGTTCAGGATGTTCATCCGGCCCGTGCGCGCCGTTCCCCTACAATCATGCGGTACGTACCCGTGAAGGAATTCCGATGGTCCCCGCCCTGGCATTGCGACGCGCCGCCCGCTCTCTCCGCCTGCTGGCCGGCTTCGCCCTCGCTATCTGCGGCGCCGCCGCCACGTTCGCCGCGTCCGCCGAAGGTACGGAAGCCCAGCGCCTCCGTTTCCGTCAGGCCTACGCCGCGGCCCAGCAAGGTGGCGACGCATGGAAGACGCAGGCGGCCGGCCTGGAGGGCTACGTTCTCTTTCCGTATCTCGAAGCCGCCGCCCTCGGGCACGACCTGCGCACGCTGGACCGGGCGCGCGTGGAAGCCTATCTCGCCCGTTACCCGGGCCTGATACCCGCCGCGGACCTGCGCCGCGATTTCCTCGGCGAGCTTGCCCGGCGCAAGGACTGGGCCACCTTCAGCGCGATGTACCAGCCCGGCCTTGGCGATTCATTGAGCTGTTTCGCATTGCAGGCGAAGCTCGCGCGCAACGAACCGCTGGTCTTCGAACGCGATCTCGCCGATGTGTGGAGGAAGGCCAGCTTGCCGAATGCGTGCGATCCGGTGATCGCCGCCGCGCACGACCAGGGACTGCTCACGCCCGAACGTCTCTGGACGCGCATCCAGACGGCGGCCGAGGCCGGCAAGGGCGGCACGGTGGCTTCGCTGGCGCCCTGGTTGCCCCCCGAGGACACGATCGCCGCGCAGCGCATCGCGCAGGCGTTGAACGACCCGGCAAGCGCATTGCGCGCCGCGTCCACCTGGCCCGACACGCCGCGTCATCGCCAGGCCGTGACACTGGCCTTGCAGCGCATGGCGCGCAAGCAGTCGACGGTGGCCGATGGGGCCTGGTCCACGCTGGCACAACGTTTTTCCCTGAGCGAGCAGCAGAAGGGCGCGATCGAGAACGCGCTGGCGCTGTTCCACGCGACGGATTTCGACGAATCCGCGCTCGAGCGCCTCGCCGCCTTGCCGCCCGGCGCACAAACCGATGCCACGCGCGAGTGGCGCGTGAGGGTCGCCCTCGCCCGCCAGGATTGGAGTGCCGCCCTGGCAGCGCTCGACGCGCTCGGCGAAACGCAAAAAGACGATGGCGAGTGGCGCTATTTCCGAGCCCTCGTGCTGGAGAAGCTGGGCCGCAAGGGTGAGGCGCAACCGATCTACCGCTCCGTTGCGCAGGAAGCCACTTATTTCGGTTTCCTCGCCGCCGACCGCATCGACGCCGCCTATGCGATCTGCCCCTCGACGATGGCCACCGACGAAACACGCGAGGCCGCGTTGCTCGCCGATCCCGGTCTCGACCGAGCGTTCGAACTCTACGCCGTGGGGCTGCAGAAGCTCGGCCGCCGCGAGTGGACGGCGGCACTCGCCGGACGCGATGCGGAAACGCAACGGCTCGCCGCCGACCTGGCGTTCCGCAAGGGTTGGTACGACCGTGCGGTGTTTGGTCTCTCATCGGGTGACGCCTTGCGTCTTTACGAGCAGCGTTTCCCGCTGGCGCGCCAGGACGGGGTGGTGGAACAAGCCAGCCAGGCAGGCATCGAGGCGCCCTGGGCCTACGCCATCATCCGCGCCGAAAGCGCCTGGATGACCGACGCACGTTCCGGCGCCGACGCGCGCGGTCTCATGCAGTTGCTGCCGGGCACGGCCGCGCTGGTCGCGAAACGTAATGGCCTGTCCTGGTCCGGCGGCGACAGCCTCTACGAACCCACCACCAATATCGTGCTCGGTACCCGTTACCTCGCGCAGATGGCGGCCCGTTACAACGGCGCGCCCTGGCTCGCCAGCGCGGCATACAACGCCGGGCCGAACAAGGTGGACCAGTGGGTGGAAGCACGCGGCGCGCTCGACCCTGACCTGTTCGTGGCGAGCATTCCCTACAAGGAAACCCGCGAATACGTCGCGCGCGTGATGGCCTTCGCCGTGATCTACGACTGGCGCCTCAACGGCAACGCGTTGCCCATCGGCTCACGCATGACCCGCCTCGGCAGCACCTACACGCTGCCTTCGGCCGGCGCGGTGCGCAAACCGGTGGCCTGTCCCGCGCCGGCCGTGGCGAAGGCCGCGCCACCGGCGGCACCCGCCGTCATGGAGCCCGCGCCGGCCGAAGCGTCGTCGGCACCCGCGCCACAGGAACCACAGCGATGAAAACCCAGCGCATCGTCATCCTCGGTGGCACCGGCTTCGTCGGCGGCAGCCTCGTTCCACGGCTCGCCGCCGATGGGCACGAACTGTTGCTGCTGTCGCGCAACCGCGAAGGCCGCCGTCATAGCGCCGTGGGCCGCAACGTCAGGGTGGCTAGCGCCGACGTCTACGACCTGCCTACCCTGCGCCGTCATATCGCCGGCGCCGATGCCGTCATCCACCTCGTCGGCATCCTCAACGAGAGTGGCAGGAATACGTTCGCGCGTGTCTATCCGGAACTGACCCGGCTCGTGGTCGGCGCCTGCAAGGATACGGGCGTGCATCGCCTGCACCTGATGAGTTCACTCAAGGCAGGGCAAGGCCATTCCGGCTATCTTCGCGCCCGCGGCGAAGCGGAGGCCCTGGTCAAGGCTTCCACGCTGGACTGGACGATCTACGAGCCGAGCACGATCTTCGGGCCCGGGGACGGCCTCGTCAGCCGCTTCGACCGGTTGCTGCGCATGGCGCCCGTGGTTCCACTGCCGAGGCCACAGGCGAAGATGGCGCCTGTCTATGTCGGCGATGTGGCCGAGGCGATCACACGTGCCGTCGGCGATCCGTCCTCGGTATTGCGTACCTATGAGTTGTACGGCCCGGAGACATGGACGTTGATCGACATCGTGCGCGCGATCCGCGATGCCCGCGGCCGCCACCGCGCGGTGCTGCCGATGCCGGATGCGCTGGGACGGCTGCAGGCCCGGGTGGCCCAGTTCGTACCGGGCAAACCGTTCACACCGGACAACTTCCGCTCGCTGCTCACCGACTCGGTCGGCCAGGTCGACGGCCTCGCGCAACTCGGCATCGATCCACAGCGTTTCTCCGCCTGGCTGCCTCGCCTGCTCGGACCGTCGGTGCGCCAGCGCCGGCTCGACGAGGCCCGTGGCCGGCGCCGCCCTTGAAAGGCCCCATGGGCAGGAAAGAACGTATGGACATCTATCTGGTGGGCGGGGCCGTTCGCGATGAATTGCTGGGCCGGCCCGTGGTCGACCGCGATTGGGTGGTGGTCGGTGCGACGCCGGAGCAGATGCTGGCCGCGGGCTACAAGGCCGTGGGCAAGGATTTCCCCGTGTTCCTGCACGGCGAAACCAAGGAGGAATACGCCCTCGCCCGTACGGAGCGCAAGACCGGCCGTGGCTACCATGGCTTCGCCTTCCACGCGGATCCCTCGGTGACGGTCGAGCAGGATCTCGAACGCCGTGACCTCACGATCAACGCCATCGCGCGGCACCAGGACGGCACGCTGGTAGACCCGTTCGGCGGCGTCGGCGACATCGAATCGCGCACCCTGCGCCATGTATCCGATGCTTTCGCGGAAGATCCCGTGCGGTTGCTGCGCGTGGCGCGTTTCGCCGCGCGCTACGCGCCACTGGGTTTCACGGTGGCGGCGGAAACCATGGCGCTGATGCGGCGCATGGTCGAAGACGGCGAGGTGGACCATCTCGTGCCCGAGCGCGTATGGGCGGAGACACGGAAGGCACTTGCCGAGCCGGCACCCTCCGCCTTCCTTCGCGTGTTGCGCGACAGCGGCGCGTTGCGCGTGCTGTTTCCCGAAGTGGATGCGCTTTACGGTGTGCCGCAACGGCCGGAATTCCATCCGGAGGTCGATACCGGCATCCATGTGGAAATGGTGCTGGACGCCGCCGCAAGACTCGCTCCCGGCGACGCGCTGGTCGGCTGGTGCGCGCTCACGCACGACCTGGGCAAGGCACTCACGCCCGCCGACATGCTGCCGCGCCACATCATGCACGAGCAACGTGGCGTGGAGCCGGTGCGCGCGATGTCGTCGCGTTTGAAGGTGCCGGTCGAGTACGCCTTCATGGCGGAGGTGGTGTGCAAGCATCATCTCAATGCGCACATGGCCCTGGAGTTGAAGCCGGCGACGATCCTGCGCCTGCTGGATACGCTGGGCGCGCTGCGCCGTCCGGAACGGCTGGAGACCTTCCTGCTGGCGTGCATGGCCGACAAGCGTGGCCGGCTGGGAAGCGAAGAAGCCGCGTATCCGCAGGCCGATTTCCTTCGCGCTTGCCGCGCGGCCGCGGCGGCGATCACGTCGCAGCCGTTCGTCGATCGAGGGCTGCAAGGGCCGGCGATCGGCGAGGCGATGAAGAAGGCGCAGGCGCAGGCGATCGCGGGCGTGCCGCGCCCCGCTCCGTAGCCATCGCCGACAAGGTCGGCGCCCACCAAAGCCGGCTTCGCCTCGACCTGGGCTATGCCTCGACCAGGTGGGAGCCGACCCTGTCGGCGATGGGTCCGCGAACACCCGCCATCGCGGCGACAGACCCCGATGAACTACAACCTCGCCCCCTGGTCGGCCGCCATCACCTCGGCGGGCAGCGCCTCGGCATCGACGCCCTTGGCGAACAGCATCACCTGGAATCGCTCTCCCATCTGGTCGGGCATGGTGAGTTTCTTCACCTCCTGCGCCAGCCGGTAGCGTGCCGCCTCGTCGGTCAGCGCCAGGTAGTCGTTCTCGAAGAATTCCTGCATCCCCGCCGCGAGCAGGAATTGCGCCTGTGGCATGTACGCCGCCACGCCGAATCCCGCGCTGTTGCCCGCTTCGGCCAGCGCGGTGAAATCCACCGACGAGGTGAGGTCCTGCAGCCCCGGCATGAAGAATGCGTCGCCATGCATGCGGTGCCGGTAGAACGCGCGCAAGGTGCCGTCCGTGCGCTCGGGCTGATAGAACTCGCCACGCGTATACCCGTAGTCGGCGAACAGCATCGCGCCACGGCGCAGGCTTCCCGCCACGGCCTGCACCCAGAACGGTAGCTGCGGCAGGATCTCGCTGCGGTAACCCGCCTCGAATTCCCGGCCCAGGTCGCGCTCCACGTGGCGTACGGCGGCGCCCACCAGGGCATCGGCAGGGCGGTCGTTGCGGGCGAAGCGGCCCTCCCCGTCGAGGACGACGTGTTCCTCGTAGACCTCGCCATCGCGGGTCGTGAAGCGCGTCGTCGGCAGCGCGTCGATCACTTCGTTGGCGAAGATCACGCCTTCCCATTCGGCCTCGGGCGGGCCGTCGAGCCATTCAGCACGGGCGAACAGCGCGGCGGGAAGCGCGGCTCGCAAGCGCTCGCGCTGGCGTTCGCGCAGGTCGGCGCTCGGCTCCAGGATCATGTAGCGGCGTGGCAGGTGCCCGGCCGCGTCCAGCGCAAGCAAGGCCGCTTCCGCGAAGGCGCCACTGCCACCGCCGAGTTCGAGGAACGCTGCTTCGGGCCCGAGCGAGGCCAGCACCGGCTCGAATCCGCGGACGACACAGCGGGCGAACAACGTGCCGAGCTCCGGCGCCGTGACGAAATCGCCCTCGGCGCCGAACTTGGCCTTGCCCGCGCTGTAGTAACCCAGCCCGGGGGTATACAGGCAACGCTCCATGAAGCGCGAGAAAGGCATGGGGCCGTGGGAAGCGATCTCCTCGCGCAGAAGGCCTGCGAGGTGATCGGAATGGGCGCGCTCGTCGGCGCCTGGTGCGGGGAGATTGACGTTCATGCCATGCGTGTTCGAAGACGAACATGCAGGATAACGGAAGCCCCGCCCAGGCGGCGTCAAGCGATCGGCCGGTGCTTCAGAAATCCTGCTGCAACGACAGGAACAATCCGCGGCGCGGGCCGAACTGGGGCGCACCCACGCCGATGCCGGAACCATCGCGGATCTCGTACGTACGGTCCAGCGCGTTCACCAGCGCCAGCTGCGCATGCGTGGCGCCGGCCGGAGTGAGATGGAAATCGCGCGACACGCTGAGGTTCAGCTGGAAATACGCCGGCAAGGTATCGCCGTTCGGCACGATGCCGTCGCTGCGCAACCCGGAACCGAACAGGTAGTCCGCGCCGATCCGCGTCGAGTCGGCGAAGGCATAGCTGATGCCGCCCGACGAGGTGTATTTCTGATCGTGGTCGAGATGGATGAAGTGGTCCTGGATATAGGCCAGATCGTCCGGGCTGAAGTTGTACTGGCCGGTGATGATGCGCTTGCCGACCGAGCGGTTGTACGAGAAATTGAAATACGCGGTGAGCGCGCCACCGTCGTAGTTGATTGTGAGCTCGTCGCCCTTGACCTTGCCCTGGTCGTAGTTGAAGGTGGAGTAGACCAGGGCGGTGCCGAACTGCCCTTCGTCCTGGATGCGCTGCACGTGGCGTGAGTAGCTGTCGAGGCCCACCGTCCAGGCATCGCCCAGCTTCTGCGAAATGCCGATGTCGTAGTAGCTGGAACGCTCGGCGAGCGGCGTGTCGTTGCCGTTATCCGGCAGCGCATTGGTGGTGCCGGCGAACTTCGCGATCGAGGTCGGGCTGATCATCTCCGACGCCGGCGGCGTGAAGTAACGCGAGAAGCCCGCATGGATCGTGGTGCCGTCCGTGGGCTGATACACCACGCCGACGCGCGGGCTCAGCTGGCTTTCCGTGCGGAAGGCGTCGTAGCGATCGGCGCGAACGCCGTAGTTCACCGTCCACTTCTCGCCGATGCTCCACTCGTCCTGCAGGTACAGGGCATAGGTGCGGGCGATGAGGCGACTGGAGTCGACGATGTTCAGCGGTGTGGTGGAGGTCTGGTTGCCGTCCGCGTCGGCCGGGAACACGAGCGCGTCGTTGGTGGCGGCCGCGCGCTCGAACGAGCCGTAGATGCCATAGCGCAAGGTGTGGCTGTCGCCCAGTGGCGTGGAGAAGTCCGCTTGCAGCGTGCTCGCGCGGTTCGCGCGGCTCACGTCCGAAGCGACGCCATTGAACATCAGGTCGCCGATGTCGTCCGGCGTGAAATCCAGGCTGCTGTAACGCTGCCCCGCCGAGACCTGGTATGCCGTGTCGCCCATCTTGCCCTGCAGGCTCAATACACCGAATCGCGTCTTTTCCTTCTGGCGCTCGTTGAGCTGGGCGGAATCGAAGTTGGTGACGTCGAGATAGCCGAACTGCGGCGTCTGGTCCGGGTTGTTCGGAATCTCGAAACGGTTGTTCGTGGCGCCGAACAGGAAACTGATGCGCGTATCGTTGTTGATCAGGTAGGAGATATCGCCGAACGCCTTCACCTGGTTGGTGTGGTCGTGGATCGGCTTGCGGCTGGAGGTCGGGTTTTCGATGCCGATGTCGTTCTCGAGATAGTTCGCCGTCAGGAACCAGCTCCAGGGGCCGCTGCGGCCGAACAATGTCGCATTCGGATTCAGCGTTCCGAACTGGCCCCCGGTGATGCCGACACTGCCGCCCACGCCGTCTTCCTTGGGCGAACGCGTGGTGATGTCGACGATGGCCGCGGTGCGCTCGCCGTATTGGGCGGGCAAGGCACCCGTGAGCAGCTTCACGTTCTGGATCATGCGCGCGTCGAGGGTCTGGCCGAAGCCGCCGATGCTCTCCGGAATCAGTACGCCGTCGATGCGGTACTGCAGGTTCGCGTGGTCGCCACGCACGTGCAATTGGCCGTAGGAATCCTGGACCACGCCCGGCGCCTGCAGGATCACCTGGTTCAACGGCGTCGAATCACCCAGCGGCAGGGCCTGGATCGTCTGCCGGTCCATGACGTACTGGCTGCTGCCCGTGTCGGGCGACAGGCTATTGCGCGCCTCGTCCAGCCGCGCGGTCACGTCCACTTCGCCCAGATCGGTAGTCTTCGGCGGCGGCCGGTCGTCGGCTGCGAAAGCGGGTGCGGCGGACAGGGCAAGGGCGATGCAGAGCGCGAGGCGAGCAGGGGTCATCGTGGACTTTTCCAAGGATCGAAATGTTATAACGTATCTTCTTGCGGACACGCCGACGGGGAATGGGGCGAGGCGACTGTGACGGGCCTGGCTTTCCGCCAGCTTTCACCGCGCTTCATGATCGACTCACGCCGCCGCGGCGACCATGCCCATCCTGACCCTTGGAGAGACCGATGGCGAAACGCGACGCCACATCGACATCGAAGGAAATCGTCGCGACGAGCGCCGGACGCGCCGACAGCCCCGTCGCCAGGGCCATCCTGGAATTCGTCAGCCGGATTCCCGATAGTGACGTCTCCCCCGCCAGCAAAGGCACGGCTGAAGAAGAAGCGCGCCGGCTGGCGAGCGTGGCCGCCAACAAGGCCGCGGTGACGGCCGGGTCGCTGGCATTGCCGCCGGGTCCGCTGGGATGGCTGACCGTGCTGCCGGAGCTTGTCGCGATCTGGCGCATCCAGGGCCAGCTGGTCAGCGATATCGCCGCCGCCTATGGCAAGACCGCCCGGCTCGGCCGCGAACAGATGCTCTGGTGCCTGTTCCGTCATACGGCCGCGCAGGCCTTCCGCGACGTGGCGATCCGCGTCGGCGACCGCCTGGTCTTCCGCACCGCCGCCACGGGGGTATTGCAACGGCTGGCCGGGCGCATCGGCGTCAGTGTCTCCAAGCGCGCCGTCGGCAAGGGCATCTCGCGCTGGCTGCCCATCGTCGGCGCCCTGGGCGTGGGGGCCTACGCTTATTACGACACCGGACAGGTGGCGCGGACGGCGATCGAACTGTTCAATGGCGAAGTGCATGTCGAGGACGACGGGCATGCTTCGCCGGAAGCGGACGCGTAAGTGATGCCCGGTGACGTGGGCGCCGGTTTGCGGCAAGCTCGCGGGCGCATCTACAGGGAGTCGCGATGAACAAGCAGCCGGTCGTCCTCGTCACGGGAGGCGCGCGCCGCGTCGGCGCCGCCATCGTCCGGCGCCTGCACGCTGCGGGCTGCGTCGTGGCGATCCACTACCGGCGTTCGGCCGGTGAAGCCGACGCGCTGGCGGGTGAGCTCAATGCCGTCCGCGCGGGCAGTGCCGCCACGTTCGCTGCCGCGCTGGAAGACGACGACGCGTTGCCACGCCTCGTCGGCGCCGTGATCGAACGCTTCGGCCGGCTCGACGGACTGGTCAACAACGCTTCCGCGTTCTACCCCACCCCGGTCGGCGCGACCACGCCCGCGCATTGGGACGATCTGTTCGCCGCGAACGCACGCGCGCCCTTCTTCCTCGCACAAGCGGCCACCCCGGCACTGCGTGAGGCAAAGGGAGCGATCGTGAACATCGTCGACATCTATGCCGAGCGCCCGCTCGCCGGGCATGTCGTGTACTCGATGGCGAAGGCTTCGCTGGCGATGCTCACCTTCGCCCTGGCGAAGGACCTCGCACCCGACATCCGCGTCAACGCCGTGGCGCCCGGCGCCATCCTCTGGCCGGAATCCGGCAAACCGGAAGAAGCCGCGGAAACCCTTATCGCGAAGACGCCGCTGGCCCGCAAGGGCGAACCGGCGGACGTGGCCGAAGCCGTCCGCTGGCTGCTGCTCGATGCACGCTACACGACCGGACAGGTCGTGCGCGTGGATGGCGGGCGGGCGCTGACGATCTGAGCGTCAGTTCTTCGGGCGGAACGCCGATTCGAGCAGCGCGCGGTCGAAGCCCTGGCCCGGATCGCCTTCCTGCGTGTAGCGGTACAAGGCCGCGGAATACACGCCATGCATCGCCGCCTGGAACAGGCTGAGGGCGACGAGGCCAACGAGGGCGATGACGCCCACCGCGACCATCAGTGCCACCGATTGCGTGCTGGCCGCCGCGAAGAACAGGATGCCGCTGACGAAGATCAGGCAGAACGTGAGGATGCCACCGGCCAGGCCGATGCCCGCGTTGCCGATCAGGTTCTCACCCCAGGTCTGCTTCAACGCGCCCGCGCTGCGCTTCACCGCATCGACGGGGCCGACGTCCTGCGCGGCGAGCACGGGCACGACGAGGAAGGTGGCCACCGTCCAGCCGAATCCGATCAGGCCGACCACGATGCGGCCGATGAAGCCGAGACGTTCCTGCAAGGCGCGCAGGATCATGCCCACCGTCGCGGCGATCAGGGCGTAGCCGAGGATGTTCGGCAGCTTGCCCATCGCCGTGCGGATGCCGTCGCCGAGGGTCGGATTGCCGCCATCGAGACGGATCAGCGCGGCGGAGGCCAGGGCCACGTTGAAGAAGATGACCACGCTGTACTGCACGAAGTAGAAGAGGAAGCTCACCAGCAGGAACATCGGCGAGACGTGCTGGCGCTGCCCTTCGAAGTCCACCTGGTTGTGCGAGACCAGGGCGATCACGGGCCATGCGAAAGTAGCGATCACCACGAGCGAGGCCAGCCCCGCGAGCAGCGGGAAGAGCATCAATTCCTTGTCCTGCCGGAGGATGTTGGCGCTGGCTTTCATCAGCGCCCAACTGCGTGCGAACTTACCCATTTCCTTGATTCCCCTTGGTCCGATGTGCACGCGTTGTAGCATCTTGCGGGAGTAGTCGCCAGCGCCACCGGCCGGAAATCTGGTGGTAGCCGGCCCTGCCGATACCTGGTGGGAGCCGACCTTGTCGGCGATCCCGCGGCAGCGGGCCAGGTCGCGGCAAGCACCCATCGCCGACAGGGTCGGCTCCCACCGAAAAGCCCGTTTCCGAAAAACGTTTCTTATTTGAGCCGGGCCACGGCTCGCGTGCAGGCTTCATCCACCACCAGCGGCTCGCTCTCCCGTGGAAACGCCGCCCACAATTCGGCCATGGTCCGGCCGTTCACCGGGTGGCGCAGCGCGGGGGCGATATCGGCCATGGGCTTCAGCACGAAGGCGTGGCGCAACTCGCCGCGAGGAATCTCCAGGTGCCCTTCCCCGCGCAGCACGAGGTCGTCGTAGAGCACGATGTCCACGTCGAGGGTGCGACTCGCATAGCGCTCGCCGCCGCGGACACGCCCGTGGCGATCTTCCAGCGCATGCAACCAGTCATTGAGGTCGTCGGGACCGAGGTCGCTGTCGAGCGCGACGGCGAGGTTGAGGAAATCAGGCCCATCGAAGCCGACGGCCGCACTGCGATAGACCGGCGAGACATCGAGCGCGCCGAAGCGATCACGCAGTTCCGCCACCGCGAGGCCGAGCCAGTGTTCCGCATCGATGTTCGAGCCCAGGCTGAGGTAGGCGCGTCCCACGTCAGTGTTTATCCACCGGGCGGATCATTCCGGACGCGTACCGCGTTCGATACGGACACCGACCGCGCGTGCCCCACGCACCGCGCCGGGCTTGGAAAGCTTCAGGCGCACCCAGGCCACGCCGAACTCCTCGCGCACGATCTCCGCACAGCGTTCCGCAAGCGTCTCGACCAGCCCGAAACTCGACGCTTCCACGTAAGCCTGGAGGCGCTTGGAGATCGACTTGTAGTTGAGCGTGTCGGCGATGTCGTCGCTCGCGGCCGGCCGGCGATTGTCGAAGGCCATCTCGAGATCGAACGACAGGGTCTGCCGGATCCGGCGTTCCCAGTCGTAGATGCCGATGACCGCGTCGATGCGCAGGTCTTCGATGAAGACGATATCCATGGGGTCAGGTGCGGCGAAGGGCTTTACAGGGTCCGCGAGGAAGAATGTTTTCGCAAGCACTCAGGCCGCGGGCGGCAGGGTTTCCAGGCTCCAGCGTGGATAGACCTGGATCGTCTCGTCCTGGTGCTGGCCGGCGGCCAGCCGGATCGCCCCGGCCAGGGCGATCATCGCCCCGTTGTCGGTGCAGAACGCCAGGCGCGGGAAATACACCCGGAAGCCGTCCGCCGCCGCGGCCTGCGCCAGTTGTTCGCGCAACCGCTTGTTCGCGCCCACGCCACCGGCGATCACCAGCCGCTTCGCCCCCGTGGCTTCCAGCGCGCGCCGGCACTTGATGGCCAGGGTATCGACGATCGCCTCCTCGAAACCGCGGGCGATGTCCGCCCGCGTCTGCTCGGTTTTGTCCGATGCCTGCCAGGCCAGCAGCACCTGGGTCTTCAGGCCGGAAAAACTGAAATCCAACCCCGGCCGATCGACCATCGGGCGCGAGAAGCGGAAGCGCCCTGGGGTGCCCTGCTCGGCCAGCTTCGCCAGTGCGGGGCCGCCCGGGTAAGGCAGGCCCATGAGCTTGGCTGTCTTGTCGAAGGCCTCGCCCGCGGCGTCGTCGAGGGTATCGCCGAGGATCCGGTATTCGCCGATCGCCTTGACCTCGACCAGCATCGAGTGGCCGCCCGACACCAGCAAGGCCACGAAAGGGGGTTCCGGCGGATCGTCCTCGAGCAGCGGCGCAAGCAAGTGACCCTCCATGTGGTGCACGCCGATGGCGGGCACGCCCAGTGCCCAGGCCATGGCGCGGGCCGCCGAGGCACCGACCAGCAAGGCGCCGACAAGGCCGGGCCCCGCTGTATAGGCCACGCCACCGAGGTCCGCCGGGGTCATCCCAGCCTCCTTCAAGGCCTCCCTGACCAGGGGCAGCAGCTTGCGCACATGGTCCCGGCTGGCCAGTTCAGGCACCACGCCGCCGTATTCGGCATGCAGAGCGATCTGGCTGAAGAGCGCGTGGGAAAGCAGTCCGCGGCCGGGCTTCTCGGGGTCCCAGCGAAGCAGGGCCACGCCGGTCTCGTCGCAGGAGGTTTCGACGCCCAGAACGGGCTTTGAATTTTTCATCTCGATCACGTTATAATCCACGGCTCACCCGGATTCACGGGTCAGTTTAATCAAGTGGAGTTTCCATGCCGAGCGTTAAAGTCCGCGAGAACGAGCCGTTTGAGCTTGCCCTTCGCCGCTTCAAGCGTACGTGCGAGAAGGCTGGCGTGCTGGCCGAAACGCGCAAGCGCGAATTTTACGAAAAGCCGACCCAGGAGCGTAAGCGCAAGCGTGCCGCTGCTGTGAAGCGTCACCTGCGCCGTCTGTCCCGCGACACGACGCGCCGGACCCGCATGTACTGATGTACCGGCCGGTCCTCGTGGCCGGCATGGTAACGCGGTTGGCGCGTTTACGCTGCCCCCGCACTCAGGCGGAAATCCCGAGCCGGCTTTGCCGAAAGGTGAAGCCGGCTTTTCGTCGTCCCGGAGAAAAGACATGAGCCTCAAGGCAAAGATCACCGAAGACATGAAGGCCGCCATGAAGGGCGGGCAAAAGGACCGCCTGGCCGTCATCCGCCTGGTCCAGGCCCAGATCAAGCAGCGCGAGGTCGACGAGCGGATCGAGCTGGACGATACCCAGGTCCTTGCCGTGCTCGAAAAGATGCAGAAGCAGCGCCGTGATTCGATCGAGCAGTACGACAAGGCCGGCCGCACCGACCTGGCCGACATCGAACGCTACGAGATGGGCGTGATCGACGGTTACCTGCCCGCGAAGCTGGGCGAAGCCGAACTGGACGCCATCATCGATGCGGCCATCGCCGAATCCGGTGCCACCACGGCCCGCGACATGGGCAAGGTGGTCGCGCTGATCAAGGAAAAGGCCGCCGGCCGCGCCGACATGGCCGCCGTGGCAGGCAAGGTGAAGGCCAAGCTGGCCTAAGCTGTTTAAGGCGGGAGCCTAAAGTGGGAGCCGACCCTGTCGGCGATGGATGCTTGCCGTAACCTGGCCCGCTGCCGCGGGATCGCCGACAAGGTCGGCTCCCACCAAGTCAGGGCTAGCACCCACTGCCGACTCACCCATTCCGGCTCACCCATTCACGGCTTCGCCACGGCGCTATCAGCATCCTGCGCGGCGCGGCTGGTGGGCCCTCCTCCGGCGCACGAAGGAGGATATCCATGCTCAAGTACGCCATCATCTTCGGCCTTATCGCGCTGGTCACCGGCGCGCTCGGCTTCAGCCGGGTCTCGGGGGTCGCCGCCACCATCGCCAAGGTGTGCTTCGCCATCTTCCTGATCCTGTTCGTGATCGCGATCCTGGCCGTCATCGGCGTCTTCCATCTCGCCTTCTAACGACACGCCGGACTCCATACGGAAGCGGATGCATGGCATCCTAGGGGACTGATGCGTGGCCGTATTCCCGACAATTTCATCGATGAACTGCTGACTCGCGTCGACATCGTCGACGTGATCGAGCGGCGCGTGCCGCTGAAGAAGGCAGGACGGGAATGGACGGCATGCTGCCCCTTCCACAATGAGCGCTCACCGTCGTTCTACGTGAGCCCGCAGAAGCAGTTCTTCCATTGCTTCGGCTGCGGGGCTCACGGCAGCGCGATCAAGTTCATCATGGACTACGACCGTCTCGAGTTCCCCGACGCCATCGAGGAACTCGCCCAGTCGGTGGGCATGAAGGTGCCCTACGAGGGCGCGAGGGACGACAAGCCGCGTGAAGACCGCAGCGACCTCTACTCCCTGCTCGACGACGCCGCCAGCTTCTACCAGCGCGAACTCGACAACAGCGCAGAGGCCCGCGCCTACATCGACCGGCGCGGGCTCGACGACGAGATCGTCAAACGCTTCCGCATCGGCTGGGCGCCCGCCGGTTTCGACGGCGTGTTGAAGGCACTGGGCACGTCCGACCGGCGGCGCCAGCTGCTCAACGAAGCCGGCATGGTCGCCAGCAATGAACGGGGCAATCGCTACGACCGCTTCCGCGAGCGGGTGATGTTTCCCATTCTCGACCGGCGCGGGCGGGTGATCGCCTTCGGCGGACGCGTGCTGTCCTCCGAACAGAGCCCGAAGTACCTCAATTCACCCGAGACGCCCCTGTTCCACAAGGGCCGCGAGTTATTCGCCCTGTGGCAGGTGAAGCAGGCCCACCAGCACCTCACCCGGATCATGGTGGTCGAGGGCTACATGGACGTCATCGCACTGCATCAGGCCGGCCTGCCCATCGCCGTCGCCACGCTCGGTACGGCGACGACACCGGAACACGCCGAAGTACTCTTCCGTGCCGCGCCCGACGTGTATTTCTGTTTCGACGGCGACCGTGCCGGCCGTCAGGCCGCATGGCGCGCACTGGAGTCGATCCTGCCGCGCATGCGCGACGGACGGCAGGCGCACTTCCTGTTCCTGCCCGATGGCGAAGATCCGGACACACTCGTGCGCAAGGAAGGCAAGGACGGCTTCGAGAAACGCATGAAGGAATCCATGCCGATGTCGGAATACTTCTTCGAGGAACTGGCCCGTGACGTGGACGTCACCCGGATCGACGGCCGAGCGCGCCTCGCGGAACGCGCCCGGCCGTTGATCGCCAAGCTGCCCGATGGTGCCTTCCGCGACCTGATGGCCCAGGAACTGGAGCGCCGCACCGGGGCGAAGGCAGTGCTGGAACCCGAGCCGGCGCCTTCACGCGCCACGGCGCCGCGCCCGTCCAACGTACAGCGCAGCCTTGTCCGCAGCGCCATCACCCTGCTTCTCGCCCAGCCTTCGCTGGCCGAAGAGGTGGAGCCGCCCTACCCGTTCCTGCGGCTCGACCGGCCTGGCGTGGGCCTGCTCGCCGAATTGATCGACCTGGCGCGGGCACGGCCCGGCATCAACCCGGCGGTGCTCGTGGAACATTTCATGGACCGCCCCGAATACGCGTCCCTGCAAAAGCTCATGCAGGCCGACCTCGTCGGCGAGGCGGACATGCAGCGCGTGGAATTCCTCGACGCCCTGGCCCAGATGCAGCGCCAGGTCACGACACAACGCCGCGACACCCTGATCGCCCGCAGCCGTGAAGGCGTGCTCGACGACACGGAAAAGGCCGAACTTCGCGTCCTCCTCGCCGCCCGCGCCACGCCCGCTCCGGCGGACCGCGAATGATGCGCCGCATCGTGGGCGTAACGCGATCCGTGGGATCATCCCGGCCTCGTTCCTCCAAGGGACCGGCCCCAGCCGGATTCGCGCGCTACTGATGGACCTGCTCAACGACCTCGTCGATTTCTTCGGAAGGAACGGATACCTCGCCGTCTTCTTCGCCCTGATGCTCTGCGGGGCAGGCATCCCCTTGCCCGAGGACATCACCCTTGTGGCCGGCGGCATCATCACCGGCCTGGGCTACGGCGACGTCCATACGATGGTCGGCGTGGGCATGGCCGGCGTGCTCGTGGGCGACTCCACGATGTTCCTGCTCGGCCGTCACTTCGGCGGGCGGATCATGAGCTGGCGCCTCGTCGCGCGCCTGCTCACGCCGGAGCGCTATGCCAAGGTGCAGGAGAAATTCGAGCGCTACGGCAACCGCATGATGTTCGTCGCCCGCTTCCTTCCCGGCATGCGCACCGCGGTGTTCATCACCGCCGGGGCGACGCACCGGGTCGGATTCTTCCGCTTCCTGCTGCTGGACGGCCTCGCCGCGGCCATCAGCGTGCCGCTGTGGGTCTACCTGGGATATTTCGGCGCGCACAACCACGAGTGGTTGGCGATGTGGATCCATCGCGGGCAAACCGGCGTATGGCTGGCGATCGCCGCCGCGCTGGTCGTGCTGGGCGTCATCTGGTGGCGCCGCAAGAAGGCCACGCGGGACTGCTGAGCTTCATGCACTGTCCATGCGACCGCCGATAGCGTGACCGGGTGGGAAGCCGCTTCAGCGGCGATGGGTGCTTGCCGTAACCTGGCCCGCTACCGCGGGATCGCCGACAAGGTCGGCTCCCACAGGTGAAGCGCGGCTCCCACCGGTTTTGGCCGGCCTCAGGCGGCTGTCGCGATCTCGCCGAACAGCCAGTCGCGGAAGACCGTGGTTTCCACGCGGGGCTCGGCGTCGCGCGAGACCGCGAGGTAATACGTGTGATGCAGGGACAACGCCAGGTGGAACGGAGCGACCAGGCGGCCCGCGGCCAGGTCGTACGCCACCAGCAGTTCCTGTGCCAGCGCCACGCCCTGGCCCTCGATGGCCGCCTGGAGCATCATCGTGCCGTCGCTGAAACCCATCTCGCGCGACACCGGCCCCGGTTCGACACCGGCGCGCTCGAACCACTGGTCCCATCCCGTCGCCGCCGCGGCACGCCGGCCCGGGCGTTCGTGCAGGAGCATCTGCGCGGGCAAGTCCGCGGGCCCACGCACCTGTTCGGCGAGCGCCGGTGCACATACGGGCGTGTAGCCGCTCACCACGAGGATCGACTGCCCGGCGGCCTCGTTTACGCGATCGTCGATGGCCAGGTCCCAGCCGCCGTCGTCGCTGCCATCGGTCACCACTTCCACGGCGATGTCCGGATGCCGGGCGAAGAAGCGGAACAACCTCGGCACCAGCCATTTCGTACCGAAGGTGGGTGGCACGGAGACGCGCAAGGAAGCATTGCGCTGCCCCATCACCTGGTCCGTGGCATGTTGCAGCGCACGAAAAGCGTCGCGGATACGCGGGAAATAATTTTCTCCCGCCGTCGTCAGCGAGAGTCGATTGTTGCTTCGCACAAAGAGTGGCGTGCCGAGGTAAGACTCCAGCAATTTGACTTGCGCACTCACCGCCGCGGCGGTCAGCGAGAGTTCCTCGCCCGCCTTGGTGAAGCTCATATGCTGCGCTGCAAGCTCGAACACGCGCACGGCATGGAGGGGTAATGAGCGCTTCATTGCGGACTCGTTCAAAAAAACTTGGGGAACCCCCGAAGAATTTCTAGTTTGCCTGCCCCGGCGGCCGACGCCAAGAATCCATGGCGCTTTCGATCGGACCCTCGATGAACATCCTCACCGTCGACACCGGAACCACCAACACCCGCGTCACCGTCTGGCACGACGGCGCCGTGGCCGGACAGGCCGCCCGGCAGGTCGGCGTGCGCGATACCGCCATCACGGGAAGCACGGCGAAACTCGAGGAAGGCGTTCGCGAAACGATCGCCGAAGCCCTCGCGGCGGCGAACATCGAGAAGGCCGACATCGGCCGCGCCATCGCCTCCGGCATGATCACCTCGAACGTCGGGCTCTGCGAAATCCCCCACGTGGTCGCCGCCGCCGGCATCGACGAT
The DNA here is from genome assembly GCF_050434905.1 of Luteibacter sp. W1I16. NCBI lineage: Bacteria > Pseudomonadati > Pseudomonadota > Gammaproteobacteria > Lysobacterales > Rhodanobacteraceae > Luteibacter > Luteibacter sp. W1I16. The sequence continues at coordinate 2,693,253 of NZ_JBNDJJ010000001.1, read as the reverse complement.
CTCGCCGCCGCCATGCGCGAGAGCCTCATCGCCAACGTGTGGCACGAGCCGATCTGGTTCGTGCCCGGCGTGCGCAACGCGGTGGACCACATCGGCCTGCACAACTGCGAGGCGATGGACATGATGCGCGGCGAGGAAGTGGAATCCTTCGCCCTGGTCGAGCGGCTGAACCTCGACGAGCCCACGGTCATCGTCTTGCCCGGCTCCCATTCGAAGTTCGTCAGCATCGACGCGAAGCGCCGCATCGACGGTTGCGTCACGACGCTGGCGGGTGAACTGCTGCACGTGATATCGCACGACACCATCCTCGCCGGTTCGCTGAAGGAAGGCTTCGCCAGGCGCATCGACCCGGAGATGCTGCTGGCCGGTGCCGCTTCGGCGAAGAAGATCGGCCTGGGCCGTGCCTGTTTCAGCGTGCGCATCCTCGACCAGTTCGCGGTGTACGACGCCAATGCGCGCGCCAACTTCCTGCTCGGCGCGGTGCTCGGTTCGGACCTGCTCACCCTCAAGAATTCCAGCGCGATCCGGATGAGTCCGGGCACGCGTTTCGTCGTCAGCGGCAAGCCGATCCTGCGCGAGGCGATCGGGCGGCTGGTCGAGGGCGACGATTTCTTCTCCGGCACGGTCACCGTGCTGGGCGACGACGAGCAACGCGACCTCGCGGGGTACGGCGCCATCGCCGTCGCCCGCCGCCGCGGACTGGTCGACTGACAACACGGCCCATGGCCATCCGAATCACCCGAGGAGGGAACGCATGAAGACGAAGATCGCCCTGGGCCTCCGCGCCCTCGCCCTGGCGCTGGCCGTGACCGCCGCGCCCGCTTTCGCCGCCGACGATCCGGTGAAGATCGGCTTCGTGGTGAAGCAGCCCGAGGAACCCTGGTTCCAGGACGAATGGAAGTACGCCGAACAGGCGGCGAAGGAGAAGGGCTTCACCCTGGTGAAGATCGGTGCGCCGGACGGCGGCCAGGTGCTGACCGCCATCGATAACCTGAAGTCGCAGCACGCCCAGGGCTTCATCATCTGCACGCCCGACGTGAAGCTCGGACCCTCGATCGTGGCCAAGGCCAGGATCGACAAGCTCAAGTTGATGACGGTGGACGACCGCCTCGTCGACGGCTCCGGCAAGCCGATCGAATCGGTGCCGCACATGGGCATCTCGGCGTCGAAGATCGGCGAGCAGGTCGGTGAAGCGATCGCCGCGGAGATGAAGAAGCGTGGCTGGAAGCCGGAAGAAACCGGTGCCCTGCGCATCTCCTACGACCAGCTGCCGACGGCGAAGGAACGCACCGACGGCGCCATCGCCGCGCTCACCGCGGCCGGTTTCCCGAAGGCCAACGTCGTCAACGCGCCGCAGGCGAAGACCGATACCGAGAACGCCTTCAACGCGGCGAATATCGCCATCACGCAGAACCCCAAGTACAAGCACTGGATCGCCTTCGGCCTCAACGACGAAGCCGTGCTCGGTGCCGTGCGCGCGGCGGAAGGCCGCAACTTCCGTGCCGACAACATGATCGGCGTGGGTATCGGTGGCAGCAAGTCGGCGCTCAACGAATTCGCCAAGGCACAGCCGACGGGCTTTTTCGGCAGCGTGCTGATCAGCCCGAAGCGCCACGGCTATGAGACCTCGGTGAACATGTACGAGTGGATCAAGAACGGCAAGACACCGCCGCAGCTCACCTTCACCACCGGCCAGCTCATCACCCGCGCCAACGCCGCGGAGATCCGCAAGGACATGGGGCTTTGACGATGACGGATGCCCCGCGCCTCGAGTTCCGCCACATCGGGAAGACCTTCCCCGGCGTGCGCGCGCTCAGCGATGTCGGCTTCGCCGTGCGCGCCGGCAGCGTGCACGGCCTGCTCGGCGAAAACGGCGCGGGCAAGTCGACCATGATGAAGATCCTCGGCGGGGAGTACATCCCCGACGAGGGGGAAGTCGCGATCGACGGACACGTGCAGCACTTCCGCAAGGCCGCCGATGCCATCGACGCGGGCGTGGCGGTGATCCACCAGGAACTCCAGTACGTGTCGGAGCTTTCGGTCATGGAGAACCTCCTGCTCGGCCGCCTGCCCACGCGCTTCGGCCTGGTCGATCGCCGCCGTGCGCTGGCCTGGACCCGCGAGCGCCTCGAGGCGCTCGGCGTGGACCTCGATCCCCGCGCGAAGCTGAAGCAGCTTTCCATCGGCCAGCGGCAGATGGTGGAGATCGTCAAGGCGATCCTGCGCGACGCGAAGATCCTCGCCCTGGACGAACCCACCAGCTCGTTGTCGCATCGCGAGACCGACGTACTCTTCCGCCTCGTGCGCGACCTTCGCGCGCAAGGCAAGGCGATGATCTACATCTCGCACCGCCTCGACGAGATCTTCGAACTCTGCGATGCCGCGACGATCTTTCGCGACGGGCGCAAGGTCGCCGATTTCGACACGCTGGAGGGCGTCACCCGCGATGCTCTCGTGCAGCGCATGGTCGGCCGCGAGATCAGCGACATCTTCGGCTACCAGCCGCGCGAGCACCGCGACGTGCGCCTCTCGGTGAAGAACGTGACCGGCCGTGCGGTGCCGCTGCCGGTGAGCTTCGAGGTGCGTGCCGGCGAAATCGTCGGCTTCTTCGGCCTCGTCGGCGCCGGCCGCTCCGAGGTCATGCGCGTGGTCTACGGGGCCGACCGCCGCACCGCCGGAGACGTCCGCGTGGATGGACAGAGCATCAAGGGCTCGCACATCCGCGACGCCATCCGGCACGGCCTTGGTGTTCTGCCCGGAAGACCGCAAGGAAGACGGCATCATCGGCGTGCGCTCGGTGTCGGAGAACATCAACATCAGCGCGCGGCGAAACCATCTGACCGCCGGCCTCTTCGTCAACGACCGTCACGAAGCCAGGACCGCCGACAGCTATATCGAGCGCCTGCGCATCCGCACTCCGCACCGCCGGCAGGAAATCCGCCTGCTGTCCGGCGGCAACCAGCAGAAAGCGGTGCTCTCGCGCTGGCTGGCCGAGAAGGACCTGCGCGTGCTGATCGTCGACGAGCCCACCCGCGGCATCGACGTCGGCGCGAAGAACGAGATCTACAACGTGCTCTATGAACTGGCGGCGCGTGGCGTGGCCGTGGTGATGATCTCCAGCGAGTTGCCCGAGGTACTCGGGGTCTCCGACCGTGTCGTCACCATGTGCCGTGGCCGCATCACCGCCCAGTTCGACCGCGCCTCGGCGAACGAACAGAACGTCCTCGCCGCCGCCCTGCCCGAAAGCGCGGGATCCACCCCGATAAGGAACGCCTGACCCATGACCGAGTCCAACGCCGCCGCCATCGCCGCGACCCGCGAGACGCCCGAGGGACGCCGCCGTGCCCTGCTCTGGCAGATCGTCGACGACTACAGCCTGATCGGCATCTTCGTCGTCTTGTTCGCCGTGCTCAGCATGACCGTGCAGTACTTCTTCTCATGGGACAACGTGGTCGGCCTGGCCCTGTCCGTCTCGCAGATCGGCATGGTCGCCTGCACCATGATGTTCTGCCTGGCATCGCGCGACTTCGACCTCTCGGTGGGTTCGACCGTGGCCTTCGCGGGCGTGTTCTGCGCGATCGTCTCCAACGCCACGGGCAGCGTGGTGATCGGCATCGGCGCGAGTCTGGTCGCGGGTGCGCTGGTCGGCTTCGTCAACGGCGCGGTCATCGCCAAGCTCAAGATCAACGCGTTGATCACCACGCTGGCCACCATGGAGATCGTGCGTGGGCTGGCCTTCATCGCCTCGCACGGTCAGGCCGTGGGCGTCACCAGCGAAGCGTTCTTCACCCTGGGCAGCGCCGAATTCCTCAGCCTGCCGGTGCCGGTATGGGTCACCCTGGCCTGCTTCGTCGTGTTCGGCGTGCTGCTCAACAAGACGATCTATGGCCGCAACACCCTGGCCATCGGCGGCAACCCCGATGCCGCGCGCCTCGCCGGCGTGGCGGTGGATCGCGTGCGCATCGCGATCTTCCTCATCCAGGGCCTGGTCGCCGCGCTGGCCGGCATCATCCTCGCCTCGCGCATGACCAGTGGCCAGCCCAACGCGGGCGAGGGCTTCGAGCTCAACGTCATCTCCGCGTGCGTGCTGGGCGGCGTCTCCCTGATGGGCGGCCGTGCGAGCATCAGCGGCGTGCTCGTTGGCGTCCTCATCATGGGCACCGTGCAGAATGCGATGAGCCTCATGAACATCGACGCCTTCTACCAGTACCTGGTCCGCGGTGCGATCCTGCTGATCGCCGTGCTCGTGGACCAGCTCAAGAACCGCAGGCAATCCCGCTGATGACCGACACCTTCAAACCGCTTTCCTCGCACCGCCAGGCCCACGCCGAGGGCGTGATCTGGGACGACATGGCAGGCCTGGTCCGCTGGACCGACATCGCCACGTCGCAGCTGTTCTCGTACGACCCGGCCACGGGCGTCGTGAAGGACTGGAAACTCCCGGCGCGCCTTTGCTGCTTCGCCCTCACCCACCAACCGGGCGTGCTCCTGCTCGCGCTGGAGAAACAACTCGCCCGCTACGACACCCGAGACGGCACCTTGCACGTGCTCGAGGACGTCGAGCCCGACCTGCCCGGCACGCGTACCAACGACGGCCGCTGCGACCGCGGCGGCAACTTCATCTTCGGCACCCTCAACGAGCGTGGCCCGGAAAAGGTGGCCTCGTTCTGGCGCTACACGCACGACGGCAAGCTCGACCGGCTGGCCCTGCCGAAGGCGGCCATCACCAACAGCATCTGCTTCAGCCCGGATGGCGAAACGATGTACTTCACCGACTCGCCCACGGCACAGATCATGGCCTGCGACTACGATGCCGCGACCGGCGATATCGACCGGATTCGTGTGTTCGCCCAACTGGAAGCGGGCGTCGAACCGGATGGCTCGACCGTCGACGCCGAAGGCTTCCTCTGGAACGCGCAGTGGGGCGGGGGCCGCGTGCTGCGCTACGCACCCGATGGCCGCGTGGACGCGACGATCGACCTGCCTGCGCGCCAGCCCAGTTGCGTGACGTTCGCTGGCACCGCGCTCGACCGCATGGTGGTCACCTCGGCGCATAAGGGCTTGAAGGACACCGTGGTCGCCGACGAACCCACGAACGGCGCGATCTTCATCGGCACGCCCCCGCGCGGTAGCGGCTTGCCCGAGGCGCGTTACGGTCACGGATCGGACGCATGACCGGCACGACGAGGGCCGATCCGCGCACCACGCCGTTGCCGCGACTCGCCGGCAAGGTGGCGATCGTCACCGGTGCCACGCAGGGCATCGGCGCCGCGACGGCCACGCTGTTCGCCGCCCACGGCGCGAAGATCGTGCTCAACGTGATCCAGGACAATGCGCAGGCGCGCACCACGCTGGCGTCCCTCGATACCGACGACGCCATGTTGTTCGAAGCCGACGTGACCGATACGACGGCGGTACGGCGCATGGTCGACGCGGCGACGGAACGCTTCGGCGCACCCGACGTCCTCGTCAACAACGCCGGCATCAACGTCTTCAACGACCCGCTCTCGCTGAGCGACGACGAATGGACGCGCTGTTTCGAGGTCGACCTCAAGGGCGCCTGGAACTGCGCGAAGGCCGTATTGCCGGGCATGCTCGGCCTTGGTCGCGGCAGCATCGTCAACATCGCCTCGGTGCACGGACATAAGATCGTCCCGCATTGCTTCCCCTATCCCGTGGCGAAGCATGGACTGATCGGACTGACCAAGGCGCTGGGCATCGAGTACGCCGCGCACGGCATCCGCGTGAACTCGATTTCCCCAGGCCTGGTACTGACCGCCATCGCCGAGGCCGGCTTCGCCGCCGCGCCCGATCCCGAGGCGGAACGTCGCCGGCAGACCGAGATCCTGCCCAACAGGCGCATCGGTGAGCCGGAGGAGATTGCCTATACTGCGTTGTTCCTCGCTTCCGACGAAGCACGCTATATCAACGCCGCCGACATCCGCGTCGACGGCGGCCGTTCCCAGCTCTATCACGAGTGAACCCATGGCCTGGCCGACTGCGCTCCCCCTCATCGCCATTCTTCGCGGCATCACCCCGGACGAGATCGTCGGCCACGTCGAGGCCCTGCTCGACGCGGGATTCGACGCCATCGAGGTGCCGCTCAATTCGCCCGACTGGCAACGCAGCATCCCCATGGCGCTGGAAGTCGCCGGTACCCGGGCACTGGTCGGCGCGGGCACCGTGTTGACCCCCGATGCGGTCGATGCCGTGGCCGACCTGGGCGGGCACCTGCTGGTGACGCCCAACACCGACCCGGCGGTGATCCGCCGCGGCCGCGAACGCGGGATGTACACCTCCATCGGCTTCAGTACGCCGAGCGAAGCGTTCACGGCCATCGCCGCGGGCGCGCAGTCGCTGAAGTTGTTTCCCGCCGTGCAATGGGGCCCGGGCTACGTGAAGGCCATTCGCGCCGTGCTGCCACCCGACCTGCCGTTGCTGGCCGTGGGTGGCGTCACGCCGGAGAACATCGGCCAGTTCCTCGACGCGGGGTGCATCGGTGCGGGATTGGGCGGCGACCTGTATAAAGCGGGGCAACCCGTGTCGCGGACGCGTGAGCGCGCGAACGCCTTCGTCAAAGCCTATCGTTCGGTCTGAGCATGAAGATCACCAAGATCACCACGTATCGCGTCCCGCCACGCTGGATGTTCCTCAAGATGGAAACCGACGAAGGCGTCGTCGGTTGGGGCGAGCCCGTGGTGGAAGGCCGTGCGCGCACCGTCGAGGCGGCGGTGCACGAACTTTCCGAGTACGTCATCGGCAAGGACCCGGCCCGCATCAACGACCTCTGGCAAGCGATGTACCGTGGCGGCTTCTACCGCGGCGGCGCCGTCTTCATGAGCGCCATCGCCGGCATCGACCAGGCCCTCTGGGACATCAAGGGCAAGGTGCTGAATGCGCCGGTGTACGAACTGCTCGGCGGCCGTGTGCGCGATCGCATGAAGACGTATTGCTGGGTGGGCGGCGATCGCCCCGCCGATGTCATCGCGCAGATCCGCGAACGCATGGCCCATGGCTTCGACACGTTCAAGATGAACGGGTGCGAGGAAATGGGCATCATCGGTTCGAGCAAGGCAGTGGACGCGGCCGTGGCGCGCGTGGCCGAGATCCGCGAGGCTTTCGGCAACACGATCGAATTCGGCCTCGACTTCCATGGCCGGGTATCCGCGCCCATGGCCAAGGTGCTGGTCAAGGAACTGGAACCATTCCGCCCCTTGTTCATCGAGGAACCGGTGCTCGCCGAACAAGCCGAGTACTACCCCCGCATCGCTGCGCAGACCTCGATTCCCATCGCCGCGGGCGAACGCATGTATTCGCGTTTCGAATTCAAGAGCGTGCTGGAACGCGGCGGTATCTCGATCCTGCAACCGGATCTCTCGCATGCCGGCGGCATCACCGAATGCGTGAAGATCGCCGCGATGGCCGAGGCGTACGACGTGGCCCTGGCGCCGCATTGCCCGCTGGGACCGATCGCGCTCGCCTCGTGCCTGCACGTGGACTTCGTCAGCTGGAACGCCACGCTGCAGGAACAGAGCATCGGCATCCACTACAACAAGGGCGGCGAAGTGCTCGATTACGTCCTCAACAAGGACGCGCTCACGCTGGACGATGGTGGCTATGCGTTGCCGTTCAGCGGGCCGGGCCTGGGCATCGAAGTGAACGAGGAATTGCTGATCGAGCGCAGCCGGGAAGTCGCCGACTGGCGGAATCCGCTATGGCGGCATCCCGACGGGTCGGTGGCGGAGTGGTGATGGCGGCGGAGTGGTGATGGGGCACTGAGTAGCGGGAGGGCCGGGGCCTTGCCTGCTGCCGCGGGATCGCCGCTGAAGCGGCTCCCACAAAGAGCATCGCCGACAGGGTCGGCTCCCACCTGTCTGCGGCAACCTGGTGGGAGCCGACCCTGTCGGCGATGCTCTGGTGGAATCCGCCCCAGTTAGCGATGCTCTTTGTGGGAGCCGCTTCAGCGGCGATGCCTACTTTAGCGAACCGCCCGCGAATCAATCACCCGCACCTGCCCCACCCCCAATCCATCCAGCCGATAATCCCCTACCGCCTCGCGCACCAGCCGCAACGTCGGCAGCCCCACGGCGGCGGTCATTCTTCGCACCTGACGATTGCGTCCCTCGCGCAGTACCACGCGCAGCCACGCATCAGGCACCGTCTTGCGAAAGCGCACCGGCGGATCGCGAGGCCACAACCAATCCGGCTCGTCGATGGCTTCGACTACCGCCGGCAACGTCGGCCCATCCTTGAGCACCACACCGCGCCGCAGCCGTTCGAGCGCGTCCTCGGTCGGCACGCCTTCCACCTGCACCACATAAGTCTTCGGCTGCTTGTGCTTCGGATCGGCCAGCCGGTGCTGCAACTTGCCGTCGTCGGTAAGTAGCAGCAAGCCTTCACTGTCGTGGTCCAGCCGCCCCGCCGCGTACACGCCCGTCTGCGGCACGAAGTCGGCCAGCGTGCGCCGGCCGGCTTCGTCGGTGAACTGGCAAAGCACCCCGTAGGGCTTGTTCAACGCGACCAGCACCTTACTTGGCGGTGGCGGGTTTCACGAAGCGCAGGGTCATGCGGTCGGACTCACCGATGGCCTGCCACTTGGCCTTGTCCGTCTCACCCATCTCCAGCGTCGGCGGCAACGTCCACACGCCCTTAGGATGGTTGTGGTCGTCCTTCGGATTCGCGTTGACCTCGCTCTGTGCGTCGAGCTTGAAACCCGCGTCGGTCGCCAGCTTGATCACGTAGTCGGTCGGCAGGTAGCCGGAGTTCACGACCTCGTCGAGCTTCTTGCCCGCATCCGCGCGATGATCTTCCACGCCGAGCACGCCACCGGGCTTGAGCACGGTGAAGAAGGACTTGAACATCGCTTCGGCGCTGCCGTCGGCCGCCCAGTTGTGCACGTTGCGGAAGGTCAGCACCATGTCGGCCGAACCCGGTGCGCCGAGCACGGGGGCCTTGTGGTTGAACTCCACGATCTTCGCGTTGCCATACTGCGCCGGCGCGAAGGAGAACTTCTTCTGCAAGGCCGCCGTGCTCTTCGAACCTTTTTCGACCGCGCCGATGTAATGGCCGTTGTCATGAAGGAAGGGAGCGAGGATCTCGGTGAACCAGCCACCCGACGGCCAGATCTCGATCACGGTCATGTCCGGGCGGATGCCGAAAAAGGTCAGCATCTCGCGCGGATGCCGGTATGCATCGCGCGCCTTGTTCTCCGGCGAACGCCAGCTGCCGGCGATCGCCTTGTCCAGTTCGGCGGCGGTGAGCTGGCTGGCACTGGCGGGCGGCGTCGCCCGGGCCGGCTGGTCCGTATCGGCGGCGAGGCCGGTGTGCGCGAACGCGAGACCGAGCAGTCCAACACAGGCGAAAGCGAGCTTCTTCATGGCGGCACCGGAAGGTAGGGGACGTGGGCGGGAAGGCTAGCACGTGTGTGGGAGCGCTTCAGCGGCCTTGAGATCACCGGACAATTCCACCGCGACGCCGACCGCTATATCACTGAGTTAGTTCTCATGTTTCACAATAAAATCAATGCACTGCTTGCTCATCCCCGCGATTGATGAGTAGACTCGGGACGAGCCCCTCAGGAGATTGACGGCATGGACCTCATCAGCGCGGCATCCCATTGATGGCCTCGGCGTATCGACACCTCACGCCCCTGATTTCTTGCCTGACCCTTCTCTGCATCGCAATTCCCGTAGCTGCAATGCAGCCTCCACCGGCGAGGCAATCCAAAGCGTCATCGGAGATATCGCTACGGCCGGCATATGACGCTTGCGTTAGTGGCGGCGGCACGACGACAGCTGCCGTGCTCCGTTGCGCGTACGACGAGTTCACCTTTCAGAACGAGCGCCTGAATGTGGCATACAAGACGCTCATGTCGCGCATGGAGGGCACGGAAAAGACATCGTTGCGAAACGAAGAACGGAAATGGCTCGCGGACAAGAAGCAACGCTGTGCGTTACACGAGGATTCCGGTACGACAGATCAGATCGTCGCTGCCGACTGCGAAGTGACCGAGACCGCGCGCCGCGCCGCGGAGTTGGAGATGCGGCTCAAGAAGTAGATGGAACATCAGGACAAGGAAAAACATGGACAGAAACAACTGGAGAGTTGGGGACACGGCGTCCCTTTTTGAAAGTCAGGGTGACGCGGACACGATATCGCGTGGATTAGGAGATCATGGCGGCGTTTCGTACGGCATCTATCAACTCTCGAGCGCTACGGGCACAGCGCATGAGTTTGCCCAAGCATCACGATATTCCGCTGACTTCAAAGGCCTGAAGCCTGGCAGCGATGCATTTAACGTAGCTTGGAAGAAAGTCGCCGCTGATCATACGGATTTCGGTGAAGATCAGCACCAGTTCATCAAGAAAACCCACATGGATCCGGTTGTCGATGCGTTGTCGAAACGCGGTATCGACGTCGAAAGCCGAGGGCCAGCATTCCAAGATCTGGTATGGAGCACGTCGGTACAGTATCGACGGCGCACTCCTGCGCTTATCGAGAGGGGCCTCCATGAGTCCTACGGTGAGAACGTGGACATATCGCAACTCAGCGACGCGGATGTCATCAGGGCAGTGCAGCAGTCCAAGCTCATTCACGTGCACGATGATTTTCGATCGTCCCGACCTGAGGTTCGTGAAGGCGTGGAGACCCGGATACGTTCGGAAGAAAAGGCACTGATACGTCTATCCGAGACAGGTGGTATCGGCACCTTTGCGGAGACCAGCGCGGACTGGCGCGAGGCATCTCCCGTGCAACGCGGGTCATCCCCGGCGCGAATCGTGGAGGTTCAGGACAAGCTTCAAAATCTGGGAATCCTCAATGCGAACGGTGGACGCATCGTGCCCGATGGTGATTTTGGGCCCTCCACCCAATCCGCAGTTCGGACATTTCAGCAATCCGTAGGCCTTCCCGGTACCGGTTCGGTGGGCGCACTGACAATGCATCACTTGGACGATCAAGTGAATACCCGACAGCTGGCCGTTGAGCGGCACGATGCAAATCGGGTGTCCTCCCTCATCTGCCGGCTGGATGATCCTTCTCATCCGGATCATGCCTTTTTCAACTAGGTTCGAACTCATGTCGTTGAGCTCGACCGGACCCTTGGACGGTCTCCGGATCATTACACCGACAGCATCGCCTCTGCGCTGACAGTCCAGGCGCGAGCCGATGGTCTTCACCGAGTGGACCAGATCGCTCTGTCCAAGGACGGCAATGCCCTGTGGGCGATACAGACGCCACCAGGACGGAGAGACCATGTGTTCGACCTCAGCACCAAGGTGCCGACCGCAAAAGCAACCACCCCGATGGAGCAAAGTGCGGCAAGGTGGCCAGATGCCATGCAGCAATTTCAAGGGCATGAGCAAGAGCGTACGCAGAGCCAGCAGCAGAGTCAGGAGCGAGCCCAGACCGAGAATCAGGCGCAGGCTGCAAAAGGACCGGTGCTGAGGCTATAGATGGAGGTCGACGAAGGGGATGCAGATCTTGAGCTTATGCATACAATCCCTTCGGCATCCTCCACGCTCCACCCCCAGGGAACCCCGCATGCGCCCTCCCCAACTCCGCCCGCTGGCGGGCGGCATCCTCATCGCACTGGCCTCCGCCGTGGCCGCCCAGGACGCGCAGCTCGCGCCCGTCGTGGTCACCGCTACCCGCACCGCGCAGTCGCCCTACGACATCCCCGCCGCCATCGACGTGGTCGCCACGCCACCGGACGGATCGCTCGACGTGAACCTGTCCGAGCGCGTGCAGGCGATTCCCGGCATCGTCGCCCGTGACCGGCAGAATTATGCGCAGGACGCCCAGGTATCGATCCGTGGCTTCGGAGCGCGTTCCACTTTCGGTATCCGTGGGGTGCGGCTTTACACCGATGGGATTCCGGCGAGCATGCCGGACGGCCAGGGCCAGGTGTCTCACTTCAATCTCGACTCGGCGGACCGGGTCGAGGTATTGCGTGGGCCCTTCTCCGCCCTCTACGGGAATGCGTCGGGTGGCGTGGTGCAACTTTTCACCGCCGATGGCACCGAGCCACCGGAACTGCGCTTCGGCATCGCAGGCGGCAGCAACGGTAATTTCCGCACGTCGGTGAACGCGCGCGGCGTGGACGGACCGGTCGACTACAACGTCGACTTCACCCACTTCCGTACCGGCGGCTATCGCGACCACAGCGCCGCGCGGCGCGAGTCGGGCAATGCCAAGATCGGCTGGAAGATCGACGATGACGCTAAGCTCACCCTCGTGCTCAACACGCTGGATGTTCCCGACGCGCAGGATCCCCTGGGCCTCACGCGAGCGCAGTACCAGAGCGATCCACGCCAGGTCGCCGCTGTCGCGAACACCTTCGACACCCGCAAATCGGCCGACCAGCAGCAAGCGGGCCTGATCTACGACCAGCGTATCGACGAAGCCAACAGCCTGCGCGTGATGGGCTACTACGGCCAGCGCGGCGTCGAGCAATACCTGTCGATTCCGGTCGCGACACAAGTCTCTCAGCGGGGAAACTCCGGTGGCGTCGTAGACCTCGACAACGAATACGGCGGCGGCGACGTGCGCTGGACCTGGCGCGACACGCTGGCCGGACGGCCGTTCGAACTGGCCGCGGGCGTGGCGTACGACAACCAGGAACAACACCGCCAGGGCTACAACAATTTCGTCGGCGGCACGCTCGGTGTCCGCGGCGACAAGCGCCGTGACGAGATCGACCGGGTCTTCGACTTCGATCAGTACGCCCAGGCAACGTGGCGCATAGCAGACGACTGGAGCTTGATGGGTGGCGTCCGCCACAGCGAAGTTCGCTTTCGCTCGACCGATCGCTACATCGCACCGGGTAATCCCGACGACAGCGGCACGGTGAAATACAGCGCGACCACGCCCGTGTTCGGCGTGCTCTGGCGAGCGGCACCGTGGATGCACGTGTACGCGAACTGGGGCCGCGGCTTCGAGACGCCGACGTTTTCGGAACTCGGCTACCGTGCCGATCGCGGCGCCGGGCTCGCCTTCGACCTCAAGCCCTCGCGCTCGCACAACGCGGAGCTGGGTCTGAAGTTGCGTCCGGCCAACGACATCGAGGCGGGGCTCGCCGTGTTCCGCGCGGACAGCGATGACGAACTGGCGGTAGCGACCAATCTCGGTGGCCGCACGACGTATCAGAACATCGCGCGGTCGCGGCGGCAGGGGATCGAGGCGTCGTTCAGTGCCGGCCTGGCTCGGAACCTGCGTTTCGTCGCGTCGTATACGCACTTGCAGGCTAGCTTCCGCACGCCCTTCCTCACTTGCGTGGCTGCGGGCTGTCCCGCCCCGGATACACCGGTGCAGGCCGGTACGCGTATTCCGGGGGTGCCGCGTTCGACGAGCTATGCAGCGCTGAAATACGGCGGTGAGCGCGGCTGGCAGGCGGGGCTGGACATGAATGCCATGGGCGCGACGTCGGTGAACGACCTGGGCACGGAATCGGCGCCGGGGTATGCGCTGTTCGGTTTATCCGGCGGGTATGTATTCGACGAAGGACCGTGGCGTGTGAATACCTTTGCACGAGTGGACAACCTGGCCGACCGGCATGTGATCGGATCCGTGATCGTCAACGATGGGAACGGGCGCTATTACGAGCCGGCGCCGGGACGGACGTTCCTGGTGGGAGTGGATGTGCGGTGGCGGTGAGGCACCGTGAATCGCCGACAGGGTCGGCTCCCACCAGAGCAGGGTCGGCTCCTACCAGAGTACAGTCGGTTCCCACCGGGTTGCGGCGGACTGGTGGGAGCCGACCCTGTCGGCGATGCTCTCAGCCGGAAATCGCGAGGCGCTCCGACCGGTATAGCCACGCCGTGGCCCATACCGCCAACACCGCCGCCGCGAAACCGCCGGCCAGGCACAGCCCGAACTGCCACCCGGGCACCCCGTCACCACGCAGCAACTGCACGATGCCCAGGTTCTGCCCAAGCAGCGGCACCGCATACATCCACGGTTCGGCGCGCACGGGAATCACCGAAAGCAGGGCGCTGGGTAAAACGGGGATGATCATCAGCACCGACAGGTAGGTCTGTGCCTCGCGGTAGCTCTTGGCGAACGCTGACACGAGCGACTGCAACGCCGCCAGCAGCACGATCAGGGGCAGCATCAGCAACACCACCTGCGAACCGAACCGCAACCCGAGGTCCAGCGCGATGCCCAGCTTCTCCACGGGGATGAACAAGGGTGCCGTGGCGAAAGCCGCCACGCTGAGCAACAAACTCACCAGCGAAAAAGTACAGATCGCCGCAAGCTTCCCCGCCAGGATCTTCCAGCGCGCCACGGGATTCACGAACAGTGGCTCCAACGATTGCCGCTCGCGCTCGCCGGCGGTGAGGTCGATCGCCAGGTACATCCCCCCGAGGAATACCGTGAGCACGAAGAAATACGGCAGGAACGAGAACATCAATGCCGAGCGCGATTGCGACGTGGCCTGGTCCCTGTCGGCCACCTGCACCGGCCATGCCGTGGTCGGTGACAGACCGCGCGCGATCAGGCGCATCGCGCCCTCCCGCTTGCCGTACGACTCGACCACGCCGCGCACGCGCGCCACCGGGGTGGATGCATCGCGGCGCGACGAGTCGTAGATCAACTCCACCTGCACGGCCTCGCCCTTGCTCCACGCCCTGGCGTATTCAGGAGAGATGCGCAGCACGATATCAGCGCGCTGCTCGCGCACCGCGTTTTCCGGATCCGTCACGGCCGGCGCCGCATCGATGCCTGCGCCCTTCAACGCGGCCACGAGGTTCGGCGCGACATCCGCACCGATCACCGGCACGGATATCGGCCGGTCGGACTTTGCCAGTTCGCGGTTGACCATCACATTCATCAACATGATGAACATGACTGGCCCCAGCAAGGGACCGGTGATCAAGGCATTGATCAGCGTGCGGCGATCGCGGAGGTTCTCCCGCACTTCCTTCCAGTAGACAGCGGTGAACGCGCTCATGCGGCAAGCCCTTCGTCGGTACCGATGATCTTCACGAAAGCGTCCTCGAGGGTGGATTCACCGGTTTGCGTGAGCAGGGCGGAGGGCGATTCGTCGGCGACGACCCGCCCGTGAGCGATGACGACAATGCGATCGCACAGTGCCGCCACCTCTTGCATGATGTGGCTGGAAAAAAGCACGCAACGCCCCTCGTCCTTCAATTGGCGCATGAAGCGGCGCATGGCGCGCGTCGCCATCACGTCGAGCCCGTTGGTCGGCTCGTCGAGCAACACGTTGCGTGGATCGTGCACCAGGGCGCGGGCGATGGCGGTCTTGACCCGTTGCCCTTGTGAGAAGCCCTCGGTGCGCCGCGTGGCGATGTCACGCATATCCAGCGCATCGATCAGCGCTTCGCGACGCTGGCGGAGCAGGCCGGGTTCCATGTCGTGCAAGCGGCCGAAGTAGTCGATGTTCTCCGTCGCCGTCAGGCGCTTGTAGAGTCCACGCGCATCGGGAAGCACACCGAGCTGGCGGCGCACGGCAAGCGGATCGACCGCGGCGTCCACGCCATCGACCAATACCTGGCCTGAATCCGGCGTCATCAAGGTGTAGAGCATGCGCAGCGTGGTGGTCTTGCCCGCGCCATTGGGGCCGAGCAGACCAGTAATCTCGCCATCGCGCGCGGTGAAGCTCACGCCGTTCACGGCGCGCACCTCGCCGAAGGCCTTGTGCAGATCCTTGACCTCGATCATGGGGTGGCTCCGTTGAATCCGACGAACACGGGCAAGGGTTTCAGGCGATCCAGGCACGACGTATCGAGGCCCTTCGCATCCGCCTTGTCGATGAAACGGTCGAGCAGGCGTGGCATGCAGCCGCGCGCGACCACGTTGTGCCCCTGTCCCTTCAGCACGAGGTGGCGTCCGTTCGGCAGGCCCTTCAGCACCTCCTCGCCATAACGTGGCGGCGTCACCGGATCGAACTCGCCCGACATCAGCAAGGCGGGCACGTCACTCTTCAGAGGCTCGTGGAAGTCCGCCGCACGCGTGCCATGGGGCCAGACCGAACAGGCAGCGCGAAAGGCTTCGATCAGCGTGTCGCCGAGGATCGTGTCCTTGTCCTGTGGACGGGGCTGCAACAGGTCGGCGTCTTCGGAACAAATCACGGAGTACTGCATGCCACCATCCATCGTGTCGCCGAGGTCACCCGTGAGCAGTTTCGCCTGGCCAAGCAGCGGGCCCACGTCGCCGCGTGCGGCGGCATCGATCGACAACGGCAACAAGGCGGCGGTTTCGGGCGAGTAGGCGAACATGCGCACGACGGTGGCCAGCGAGACTTCGCTGAGCACGCGCTGCACGGAAGCGTAGTTCTGCGGATCGCGGAAGCTCACCTTGTGCGGGTTGGCGCGCAGCGCGTCGCGCAGTTGGTAGAGCGTCTGGTAGGGATCGCTGAAACGCGCGCGGCAGGCCTCGTCGGCTTCGCAACGGGCGAACTGGGCTTTCAGCGCGGCGTCCAGGTTGACCGCGAAATCCTCGCCGAGCACGAGCGAGTTCGGGGCGATGCCGTCGAGGATCAAGGTGCGCAAGCCGTCCGGGTGCCGCATCGCATACTGCTGGGCCACGCGCGTGCCATACGAGACGCCGAACAGATCGAACTTCGGGGAGCCGAGCGCGCGGCGCACATCTTCGAGATCCGCCACGGCATCCGTGGTCGTGTAGAAGCGCACGTCGGCGTCCTTCGAGAGCTGCTCCAGGCAATGGCGGGTTTCCTTGCGCACGGCCTCGGCGTCGAAGCCGTGCGTTTCCTCCGCGCCACCGGGCACGCCCGGCTCGTCTTCGCGGCAGCTCAACGGATGCGATCCGCCGGTACCGCGCTGGTCGAGCAGGAGCAGGTTGCGGTGCGCCAGCAGCGGCGCCATCGCCGAAGCGATCGCCGGATAGCTCTCGGCTGCGGATTGCCCCGGGCCACCGGCGATGAACGCGACCATGTCGGGGGCCGGCACCTGCGCGCTGCTGCGGACGATCGCCAGGCGTAAGGCGATCTTGCGGCCGCCGGGTTTCGCGCGATCCTCCGGCACCTGGAAAGGCGTGCACCACGCCGCCGTCGACAAGCCCGAATGCGGCTGCGGCAGTTCGCACGGCTTCAGTTCCAGCGAGCCGAGCTTCCACACCCGCGGAGGCGCGGGGCGGGTCGCGGCGGGCGCCTCCGCCACGGGTTTTTCCGTCCGGTGATGCATCCATTGCCGTCCCGAGAGGACGGCGGCGACGATCGCGATGACGACGGCGATGCGTGGCGCTCGTTTCATACGCTCATTCCCCCGGGGTGAAGATGGATTCGATGGGCAGTTGGAACAGCTTCGCGATCTTGAAGGCGAGCGGCAGGCTGGGATCGTACTTCCCCGTTTCCACCGCGTTCACCGTCTGCCGGGACACGTCGAGTTTCTCGCCGAGATCGGCCTGCGACCATCCCAGTGCCGTTCGCAGTTCACGCACGCGGTTGTTCATCGGGCACGGTAATACAGTCGGACGGCGCACTTGACCACGCCGAAGCAGCCCATCAGCACCGGCAACACCCAGATCGCCACCGCCTCGGCGGGCGGCGCGGCGATCACCCGCGCGTTGAGCAACATGCCGTAGGTGAAGAAGCCGAAGGCGCCGATGCCGCCGGCGATGGCGATGGACTCCAGGTCGATACGGCGCTCGAATTCGTCCTGGTCGCGGATCACGCGCACCATCGCGCGAATGACGAAGGCGATCGGCAATACGGGCAGCAAGGTGACCAGCGTGCGCGCCGCGGTGCCCTCGAGCGTCTTCAGCCAGGCGACCGAAACGAAGAGCAGGATCACGTAGGCCAGCATCGCCGGGAAGAACTCACGCAGGTAACGCTTGTGCACGGGACGCATCCGCGACTCCCTTGGTGCGCTGGATGAAAAGGGACGGCCGGTCGTGACCGCGAGGTGTCAAGTACGCTTGACACCAGCATGATCCAGACACCGCGAGAATGTCAAGCAGCCTTTACACCCCCTCGCTGCGCCCTTTCGGCATCGATAGGCCGATACGGCACGCGGGCCGTAAATGCACACCGGCGCGTACGCCTTTCCCCGATCCTCGCATCCGACGGACGTGCCCGCGCCGATCGGCCAGACCGCTCCGTCAATCAGGGAGACACGCCATGCAGCCTGCCATCCGCCTTTTCGCCGTCACCGCCGCCATCGTCCTCGGCGCGGTCCATGCTCCTTCCCATGCCGCCACCGCCACGACCACCTTCAACGTGCGCGTCACCATCACCGCCGCGTGCGACATTTCCACCACGGCGCCCACGGACGTGAACTTCGGCAGCCAGCCTTCCACGGCGACGAATGTCGACAACCAGGGCGCGCTCAACGTGAACTGCACGCCCAGCGCGCCTTACACGATCGCGTTGGACAATGGCCAGAACGGCACCGATGCCAACTCGCGCAAGATGAGCAACGGCTCGGCCCTGGTGCCTTACCAGCTCTACCGCAACGCCACGCGCACCGCGGCCGACATCTGGGGCAGCACCACCGGCGCGGGGGGCAACGTCTACGCGGGCACCGGGAACGGCAGCGTGCAGAACATCCCCGTCTACGGCCGCGTGCCGAGCACCAACTTCACCGCCGGCAGCTACACCGACGTCATCACCGCCACGATCACGTACTGACGGTGTGCCCATGGCCGCTCCGCGTGGCGAAGGCTGCCGCGATGGCCATCGCGGCCATCGTGACGCCGGTGGCGTCGGGCAGTGGATTGCAGGTGACTCCCATCGGCCTTCGCCTCGCGGCGAAGACATCGGCCGAGGCACTGTGGCTGACGAACACGGGCAACGATCCGATCCAGGCCCAGGTGCGCGTATTCCGTTGGACGCAGGTGAACGGCGAGGATGTCCTGGCGCCGTCGCGCGACCTCGTGGTGAGTCCACCGATGGTGGCCATCGAGGCGGGGGATCGCCAGCTCGTGCGCGTGATCCGGCAGGCGACGCCACCGGCAGGCGACGTGGAATCCGCCTATCGCATTCTGGTCGACGAACTGCCGGTGGGCATGGATACCAGGGGCGGCCTGACCTTCGTCCTGCGTTATTCCATCCCCGTGTTCCTCGCTCCCGCAGGCGATCCACCGACGAAGGCGGCGCTGGAAACCACGTGGGAAGAAACGGCGGCGGGTACGCGCCTGCGCGTACACAACAGCGGAACCGGCCATGCGCAAATCGCGGACGTGACCTGGCAGGGTCCGGAGGACCGGCGCGACGTGCTCCTGTCCGGGCTGGTCGGCTATGCCCTGCCGGATTCGACGATGCGCTGGAATCTTCCGACGGACGTGCCGAGGGGCGGTGTATTGCGCGCGAGGATCAACGGTGAGGCGTCCGAATCGACGTTGGTCGCTGACCCTAGGGGCCCTTAGTGTCCTGGCGCTCGACTCCGGCGACAGCCACGCCTTGTCCAACGAACCGGGCCCCGTCCCTCCTCCGCCCACGGTGATGCCGCGCGTCCGAACCACGGGAGAAGACCTCTATCTCGAAGTGGTGCTCAACGGCTCGTCGACGGAGAAGCTCGTGCACTTCATCCACCGCGGGGAAATGCTATGCGCTCTGGCCGGCGACTTGCGCGGGCTGGGTTTCATCCTGCCGTCCGGTGGCGGCGAACGTTGCCTGCCGGATATCGAAGGTCTTCGTTATACCTACGACGTGCGCCTGCAACGCGTGGACATCCAGGTACCGAACGAACGCCTGCACCTGCCCACGCATATCCTCAATCGACAGGAACGCCCCGCATTGCGCGCCACCAGCGGGACCGGAGTCGTGCTCAACTACGACATCTACGCCGCGCACGGCGGTGGTGAAGGCAACATCAGCGGGCTCACGGAATTGCGTGGCTTCAGCGAAGGCCTGGGCGTGCTCAGCACCACCTCGTTGACCCGTCGCTACCAATCCCACGGCGTGGGATGGCGTGGAGATTCCGTACGGCTGGATACCCAGTGGCGGCTTTCGTTCCCCGATCGTGCACAGGCGCTGACCATCGGCGACACCTTCACCGGCTACCTGGCCTGGACGCGGGCCACGCGCATCGGCGGAATCGCCTACGGCACGGATTTCGCCACCCAACCCTATCGCGTCACGACGCCCCTGCCCCAGTTCTTCGGCGAGGCCACGGCGCCATCGTCGGTGGAGCTTTATGTCGACGGTATCCGCCAGTACAGCGGCAAGGTGCCGGCCGGCCCGTTCCAACTCACCGCCGTTCCCGGCATCGACCAGGCCGGACAGGCACAAGTAGTGCTCACGGACGCGCTCGGCCGCAGCAGCACGGTCACCTTTCCCTTCTATGCCGCGAGGCAACTGCTGCGCGAAGGCCTGGACGACTGGTCGGTGGAACTCGGCACGGTACGCCGCGCCTATGGCATCGACTCCTTCTCGTATGGCGACGCGCCGGTCGGCAGCGCCACGTGGAGGCATGGCGTCACCGACACGCTCACCGTCGAGTCGCACGCCGAAGGGGGCGACGGGCGCGGCACCGCGGGCGCGGGCGGCGTGTGGAATCCCGTGGTGGCGCACGTCGTGAATGCGTCACTGTCCCTGTCCCGAGGCGGCAGCAGGCAGTATGGATTCGGCTACGCATGGAATGGACACTATATGAATGCGTCGATCGACACGTTGCGTGGCGACGCTCGTTACCGCGATGTGGCCGCGGGCTACGGCTCGCCCCCGCCGCGCGTCAGCGACCGCGCGCTCATCGGCTTCAACGTGCGTGAATCCAGTTTCGGCGCCAACCTCGTCCGGCTCCGCTACAGCGGACAACCCATCTCGCGATACGCCGGCCTGTTCGCGCTGCGCAACGTCGGTCGCGGCGTATCGTTGAGCGCCAGCTACAACCGTAACCTCGACGATGCATCGGATCGCAGTTTCTTCATCGGCGTGACCATCGCGCTGGACCTCCACGCCACCTTGAGCGCATCCATGCAGCGCGATCGCGAGCAGACCTTCGGCGTGGTCGACGCCAGCCGTGCCGTCGACGGAGACGGCGGTTTCGGATGGCACGTGCAAGGACGTTCGGGCGCGGACGCGGGCGGCCTGGGCGAGGTGGGTTGGCTCGGCAATCGTGGCCAGCTCACCGTGGGTGCCAGCGATGTCGGTACGTCCTCGTACGGCTATGCCGATGCCAACGGAGCGATCGTGCTGATGGGCGGGCACGTGTTCACCGCCCGTCGTATCGACGATGCCTTCGCCCTCGTGACGACCGAAGGCGCAGCGGACGTACCGGTGTTGCTCGAGAATCGCCGCACCGGCGTGACCGACAGCCGTGGATTGCTGCTGGTCTCGCGCCTGAACGCCTACCAGGACAACCGCCTCGCCATCGATCCGCTCGACCTCCCCGCCGACGACCGCGTACAACGCGTCGAAGCGACGATCGCGCCCGCGGACCGCTCCGGGGTGATGGTGCGGTTCCCCGTGAAGCGGGTGCGCGCCGCGCTGGCGACGCTGGTCGATGAATCCGGTTCGCCTTTGCCCTTGGGCACGACGGTCGCGACGGGTGACGGTGGAAGCGCCATCGTCGGCTACGACGGCATGGTCTATCTCGACGACCTGGAAGGCGATACCGTGCTGGAAGCCGAGCTACAGGGCGGTGGGCACTGCAAGGCGACGCTCGGCTATCCATCGCACGCGCACAGCCTTCCCGATCTTGGTCCACTGGTCTGCCGGACCATTCCGCCGTGAGGTGGCTTGCCGTCATCGTCATCGCGCTGACCGCACTGTTGGCGGTGCCACGCGCGGAAGCCACGACCACCTGCACGATCACGGGTATCACCACGCTCGCCTTCGGCCCCGTTGACCCTACCTCCGGCACCGTCGATGGCTCAGCCACCATCAGCTACAGCTGCACGTACAGCGGCGGCCTGCTCGGCGGTCTCTACGGCGTCTACGTCACCGGGTGCATCGGACTCGCGCCGGACGACCTCGGCAACGTCTCGCCTCGCACCGTCATCAACGGCAACAGCGACCGGATGCAGTACCAGCTGTACAAGGATTCGCCGCGCAGCAATGTGTGGGGACCGATCGGAAACGCGACGTACACGCCGCTGACCTTCCAGCTGACCTTCACCATCCTGTCGAACCCACAGACACGCACCGGATCGGTCACCGTCTACGGACGGGTGCCCGCCGGCCAGTCGACGCTGTCGAGCGGCACGTACAGCGGGACCCTTGCCGGAGGGTTGAACGCGAACGGCCTCGCGTATCGCTACAACGAGGTGCTGCTCAGTCTCGGCACGTATCCGGCGAGTTGCCAGAGTGGCGGCGGTGGTGGCGCGAACGCGGCCGGGCCGTCCTCGACGGTGACGGCATCGGTATCGAACCTGTGCACCATCGCCACCGCGAGCGATCTAAACTTCGGCAGTGTGTCGGGGTTACTGCAGACGAACACCGACCAGACCTCGTTGCTGCGCATGACCTGCACCCATCGTGCGGCGTACCAGGTAGGGCTGGACAACGGACAGAACGCCTCCGGGACGACGAGACGAATGACGTCCGGGGCTGGCTTCGTGAACTACGAGCTTTACCGTGACAGCCCGCGCACGCTGCGTTGGGGAGAGTCGCTGAATGTCGATACGGCGACGGGAACCGGTTCCGGCGCGGAGCAGACACTGACGGTGTATGGCCGCCTGCCGGTGCAGCCGGCCGTCGGTGCTGGCGTTTACAGTGATGTGGTGAAGGTGACGGTGACTTATTGAGGGGCTGGAGTTGTTGAGGGGCTGGGACTTGTTGAGGGACTGGGACTTGTTGAGGGCTGGAGTTGTTGAGGGGCTGGGACTTGTTGGGGAACCGGGACTTGTCGAGAGGCTGGTGGGAAGCCGCTTAAGCGGCGATCCCGCGGCAGCGGGCCAGCCCGAGGCAAGCACCCATCGCCGCTTAAGCGGCTTCCCACCAGGTTCTTGCAAACTTGCAACCTTTCCACCTTAAAACCTTCAACCTTCAACCTTCAATCTTGCCACCTGTAGCCTTGCAACCTTGCAGTTCCTGCGGGCCGTGCTAGGCCATCCAAAAACCTCATTGAGCGAGGCGACCTGTGATCGAATCCGCCATCGACTTGAGAATCAGGAAGCATGAGGTCGCGCCTGCGTCGACGGTGCCGACGGAGCGTTCACCCAGTCGCGCCGCGCGACCGATCCTGGCCTGCATGTCCTTCGTCGAATCCTTGCCCTGCTCCGCCGCCGCCGACATCGCGGCCAGGGCCTCGATGAAATCGCCACTCTTGGCCAGCGTCTCGCGATACGCGGCCTCGGCCGGCACCAGCGTGTCCATCAAGGTCTTGTCGCCCACCTTCGCGCTGCCCAACTCCTGGACCGACGCTACGCCCGCCGCAAGCGCCTGCCCGAACAGCGCCGCGTCCAGCGTGTCGCGCCCCGTGAAGGCGAGCTGGAATTCCAGGAAGAAGCTGCCGTAGAGGGGACCCATCGATCCACCGATGTCATCCATCAAGGCCATCGTCAGGGCTTCGAACGCCTCGCCCGCGCCACGCACGTCCTCGGCATCCATGCGTTCCGCGCACAGGGCGAAGCCCTTGGCCATGTTGATGCCGTGATCGCCATCGCCCGTGGCGGCATCGATCTCGGAAAGTTGATCGCGGTTGGTGCGGATCGTCCCGACGAGGCCATCGACGATGAAACGACCGTCGGAAAGCGGAAGCGAAACGACGGTGGTCATGCCAGCACCTTCAGGCCGATGCTCGAACAGGGATGGGCGAGGCAGGTCTTCAGTTCATCGTCGAGACGGGTCAGCGTCAGCGTGATGCCGTTCATCTCCAGCGAGGTGAACAGGTTGCCGACGAAGCGGAAGGCGACGGTGACACCGGCGGCTTCGAGTTGCTCGGCGACATCGGCATAGAAGATGTACTGCTCCATCAAGGGCGTGGCACCGAGGCCCGAGACGAGGACCGACACTTCGTCGCCCTTTGCCAGGGGGAAGTCGGGAAGGATGATGTCCAGCATCATCTTCGCCATGTCCCTGGACGACACCGTCTTCGTTACCTGCACGCCATGCTCGCCGTGGTGTCCGATACCGACCTCCATCTCACCATCGGCGATATGGAAGTTGGCCTTGCCGGCAGCGGGGATGGTGCAGGCGGAAAGCCCGATGCCCACCGACCGGGTGGCATCGATCGCCTTCTGCGCCGTGGCGATCACCTCATCGAGACTGCCACCCAAGGCGGCGCGGGCGCCGCCGCATTTCCACATGACGATCTCGCCGGCCACGCCGCGACGCTTTTCACGTTCGGTCTTCGGCGCGGAGGCGACATCGTCGTTGGCGACCACGGTTTTCACCGTGATGCCCTGGGCGGCGGCCATCTTCACCGCCATCTTCACGTTCATGTTGTCGCCGGCGTAGTTGCCGTAGAGGCAGGCCACGCCCGCTCCACGGTCCGCGGTCTTGAAGGCGTCGAGGAAGCTCTTCGCCGTGGGCGACGAGAAGACCTCGCCGATGGCGACGGCATCCAGCAGGCCCGGTCCGACATAGCCGAGGAAGGCGGGTTCGTGGCCGGAGCCGCCGCCGGTGACCAGGCCGACGGAGCCTTCGGGTTTCTTCGTGGCGACACCGATCACGCGCGGATTCGCGCTATCCAGCACCATCTCGGGATGCGCGGCGACGATGCCGCGCACCATATCCTCGACGACCTTCTCTGGGTCGTTGATCACTCGGTTCATTAACGTGATTCCTGACAAATCATGGGGTGTGCGCCTAAGCAACTCAGGGTTCGAGTACGACTTTCAGCGAATGTTCGCCGCGTTCCATCACCGCGAAAGCTTCGGCGAACTTCGCCAGCGGGAACTTATGGGTGACGATATCGCGCACGTCGATCTTGCGCTGTCCGATGAAGTCGATGGCGCGTGGATACATGTATGGCCCCAGGTGCGAGCCGAGCACGTCCAGTTCCTTGCGGTCACCGATGATCGACCAGTCGACCGTGGCCTCGTCGTTGAACACGCTGAACTCGACGAAGCGGCCGAGCTTGCGCAGCATCGCCATGCCCTGGTTCACGGCCCGGTGGTGGCCGGTCGCCTCGATATAGATGTCGCAACCGTAGCCGCCCGTGATCGCCTTGATCTTCGCCACCACGTCTTCCTGGCCCGGGTTCCATACCTCGTCCGCACCCATCCGCAACGCCAGTGCCGCACGCTCGGGCTTCATGTCCAGCACGATGAGCTTCTTCGGGTTGCGCAGGCGCACCGCGCCGATGATGCCGAGGCCGAGCGTGCCGGCGCCGGCCACGACGACGATGTCGTCGAAACCCACGTCCGCACGATCGGCCGCGTGCAGCGAGCACGCCAGTGGTTCGATCAGGATCGCCTCGTCGGGCGGGATCTCGTCGGGCACCTTGTGCACGATGCCCTCCCTGGTGAAGATCATGTACTCCGCCATGGCACCTTGCACGTTGTTCTGGAAGCCGTAGAGATCGTGCTTCTGGCACATCCAGTACTGGCCATGGTTGCAGAAGCGGCAGCCCCAGCACGGCACGATCTGCTCGGAGATCACACGGTCGCCGACGGCGACGCCACGTTTCTCCGCACCCGGCCCCAGCGCGACGACACGGCAGACGAACTCGTGGCCGGGAATCATCGGCGGTTTCACGTAACGCGGCTGTTCGTCGTCGCCCCAGAACGATGGCGCGCCACGATAGGTCTTGATGTCGCCCATGCAGATGCCGACCAGTTCCACCTTGGTCAGGATCTCGTCGGGGCCGGGCGTGGGAACGGGCACTTCCTCGAGGCGGTAATCCTCGGGTGCGTAGCAGACCACGGCCTGCATGGTCTTGGGGATAGATGGGGTGGCGCGCGTTTCGCTGGGTTCGATGACAGTGGACATGGGTCGCCTGCGTGTTCTGCGAAAGGAATTACTGGACGGTGTAGCCGCCGTCGATCACCACGTTCTCGCCGGTGATCATCGCGGCCGCGTCGGAAAGGAGGTAGAGCACCATCGCGGCGATCTCGGCGGGCTGGGCGAAACGCCCCATGGGAATCTGCTTCTTCGCCCGTTCGCCGACTTCCCCGGCCCAGGCCTTCTTGCCCAGCTCGGTCTCGACCACGGTGGGCGATACGGCGTTGACGGTGATCCCCGACGCGGCCCATTCGATGGCCAGCACCTTGGTCATGCCGACGATGGCCGCCTTGCTGGCGCAATAAGCCACGTGGCGATCGAGCGCGACCACGGCCGCTTGCGAGGCGAGGTTCACGATGCGCCCGCGGCCCGCCGCCATCATCGGCTTCGCCACGGCCTGGGCCACGAAGAACGAGGCCTTCAGGTTCACGTCCATGGTCGTGTCCCAGCCAGCCTCGGTCACGTCCACGGCCTTGTCGAGGATGGCCACACCGGCGCTGTTGACGAGGTGATCGATGCGCTCGAAACGCTTCATAACGGTGTCAACGGCGGCGTTTACCTGGGCGAGGTCGCGTACGTCGAGCGTGACGCCGATGTGCTTTCCCGCGTCGCCCGGGAGCGTGGCGGCGATATCCGCCACGTCCGGCCGCAGGTCGAGCAGCGCCACCGAGGCGCCGCGCGAGGCGAGCAGTTCGGCGCAGGCGAAACCGATGCCCGCGCCACCGCCGGTGACGACGGCCACCTGGCCGCCGAGGTCGAATGCGTCGTTCCAGAATGAGCTCATGATCAGCCGCCCGTCACCTGCTTGTACAACGAGTCCGCGTTCTGCGGGGTGACCGGCACCCAGGGCAGGATGTAACTGGCTGCCTTGCCGTCGGCCCACTTCACCTGGTTGCCGTAGCGCTGCCAGATCACCGACCGCGGCTTGTAGCTGTCGCCGATGAGCTTGGCCAGCGTCACGTCGAGCGCGCCTTGCGACTGCGCCTGGGCGTCCTGCAGGAAGGTGGTGATCTCACCGGCCTGCGCCGCCTTGATCGCGTCAGGCATGCCGTCGATCGAGGTGATGGGCACATCCTTGGGCGAGACGCCGTGCGATTTCAGGGCCTGGAGCGCGCCGAGCGCCATGTCGTCGTTCTGCGAGACGATGCCGGCAATCTGCTTGGGATGCGCGTTCAGCCAATCCTCCGTGAGGCTCAGTGCCTGGGCGCGGTCCCAGTTGGCCGTCTTCTTCTCGATGATCTTGATGCCCGGGTTCTTCGCCAGCACCTCCAGCTCGCCCTTCTCGCGATCGATCTGCGCCGACTGCCCGATCGGGCCCTGGATGATGACGACGTTGCCCTTGCCACCGATCTGCTTCGCGAGCGCCGCCGCCTGGAGCCGGCCGCCTTCCACGTCGTCGTTGCCGACGTAGACGACCTTGTCCGAGGCGACCTTGGTATTGGAGGCGACCACCGGAATGTCCTCGGCCATCGCGTGGCGTACGGCGCCCACGCTGGCCTTGGTGTCGATCGGCACGAAGATGATCGCGTCGTAGTGCTGCGTGATCATCGTCTCGATCTGGTTGTTCTGCGTGTTGGCATCGTAGTTGCCGTCGAAGACGGTGATCTGGACCGTGCCGTCCTTCACCGCGGGATGTTCCTTGATCGATTTCACCCAGGCCTGCATGAACTGGCCCTTCAGGCCGTACACGGCGGCACCGATCTTGTAGGTCTTCGCTTCGACGGCGCCCGCCATGAGGGTGCTCGCGGCCAGCATGCAGACGAGGAGCTTGCGCAATTTCATGTGTTTCTCTCCGTGGAATGGGAGCGCCGGTTCAGCGCTGTTTCTTGCGGGATACGTCGAGGAGCACGGCCAGGACGATGATCAGTCCCTTGGCGACCTGCTGGTAGTACGAGGACACACCGAGAAGGTTGAGTCCGTTGTTGATGACACCGATGAGCAGCGCGCCGAACAGCGTGCCGACCAGGCTGCCGGTACCGCCGGAAAGGCTCGTTCCGCCGATCACCACCGCGGCGATCGCGTCGAGTTCGTACGAGAGGCCCGCCTGCGGCAGCGCCGAGGTGGTACGCGCGGAAAGAACCATGCCGGCGAGTCCGGCAAGCAGGCCCGAGACCACGTAGACGGAGAAGATCACCTTGCGCACGCCGATGCCGGAGGTGCGCGCGCTCTTCTCGTTACCACCGACCGCGTACACATAGCGGCCGTAGGTCGTGTACTTCAGCACCATCCAAAACAGCAGCGCCACCGCCGCGAAGATCACGATGGGCATGCTCAGCGGTCCGAGCTTGCCGTCGCCGAGCGAGAGATAGGCGTCCGGCAGGTCGGCGACGGGGCTGCCGTCGTTGACGATATAGGTGAGGCCACGGGCGACGCTCAACATGCCCAGGGTCGCCACGAACGGTGGCACCGAGAGTCGCGCGACGACGAAGCCGTTCACCGCGCCCAGCACGGCGCCCGCGAGCAGGCCGGCACTGAGGGCGGCGAGCACGCCGTGGCCTTGCGCTGCGACAAGCCCGCTACAAATACCCGCGAAGGCGAGGATCGAGCCCACGGAGAGGTCGATGCCCTTGGTCAGGATGACGTAGGTCATGCCGATCGCGAGGATGCCGTTGATCGAGGTCTGCCTGAGGATGTCCATCAGGTTCCGCGCGGTCAGGAAGTACTCGCTGGAGAACGCGAGCACCACGCAGAGCACGACGAAGATGATCGGCATCGCGAAGCGGTCGATGAAGGTGCGCATCCGCTGCCGCGGCGCGACGGGTGCCGTTGCCGGCGTGGTGAGGGTCTGTGCGTTCATGAGGCGAGATGCAGCAGGGTTTCCTGGGAGAGGTTGTCGTCGTCGCGCGTGGCGACGATCCGGCCGCCCTTGAAGACGGCGATGCGATCGGAGAGGTAGAGCAGTTCCGGCGCCTCGGACGAGACGACGATCACGGCGCCACCGGCGCGCACGAACTGGTCGAGCAGTTTGTAGATCTCCTGCTTGGCTCCCTCGTCGATGCCGCGCGTGGGCTCGTCGCAGAGCAGCAGCGTCGGGCCGGTGGAGAGGCATTTGGCCAACACCACCTTTTGCTGGTTGCCGCCGCTCATCGAGCTGACCGGCAGTTCCTGCGAGGCCGTCTTGACGTTGAGCTTGCCGATCATCTCGTCGGCCAGCGCACGCTCCTTGCGGCCATTGATGACCGACAGGCTCGACAGGCTCGGATACGCCGCCATCGCGATGTTCTCCCGCACGCTGCCGGACAGGACCAGGCCGGTGTCCTTGCGGTCTTCCGTCACCAGCGAGATGCCGGCGCGGATCGTCGCGGCCGGATCACCCTTGGGCAGCGGCTTGCCGTCGAGCAGCACGTCGCCGCCGTCCGGCGTGGTCAGGCCGTAGACGCAATTGAGGAATTCGCTGCGGCCCGAACCCATCAGGCCGTAGATGCCGAGGATTTCGCCGTGGCGCACCTGGAGGCTCACGTCGCTGAACTCGTTCTTGCGCGAGAGGCCGTCCACGTTGAGGCACACCTTGTCGCTGGCGGGGCGTTTTTCCTTGTCCACGGCCACGAGTTCACGGCCGACGATGCCGCGGACGAGGTGGGCACGGTCGATATCCGCCAGCTTTCCGCTTTCGACGAAGGCACCATCGCGGAAGATCGTGTAGTCCTCGGCGATTTCCGCGAGCTCGGACAGACGGTGCGACACGTACACGATGCCCGCGCCGTTGGCCGTGACGCTGCGGATCGCGGCGAACAGCGTTTCGGTCTCGCGCTCGCCGATCGCGGAAGTGGGCTCGTCCATGATGATCACCTGGCAGTCGTGGCTGAAGGCCTTGGCGATCTCGACGAGCTGGACCTGGGCGAGGCTCAGCTCGCTCATCGTGCGGCTGGCATCGATGGCGAAGCCGAGCCGGTCGAGCAAGGCCTGGGCTTGTTTCCGCAGCTTGCGGTAGTCGACGAAGAAGCCGCCCAACGTAGGCTCACGGCCGAGATAAAGGTTTTCCGCCACCGTCATGCCCATCACCGGGGAAAGCTCCTGGGTGATGATCGCCATGCCGTGGGCCAGCGCGTCGGCCGGATTGGCGAACGACACCTCGACACCATTGCGGCGGATGCTGCCGCCATCGCGCCGTAGCAGACCCATGAGGATATTCAGGAAGGTCGACTTCCCCGCACCGTTGCCCCCGCAGAGGGCGTGGACACTGCCCGCGCGAAGGGTGAGCCGGCCGTCGCGCAGGGCGGTCACGCCATTGAAGCTCTTGGAAACCTCGCGTGCTTCGAGCAGGACGTCGTTCACCGAACACCTCTAGAACTTTTGCTCAATAGTGAGCAGTTGATCTACGCGGAGCCGATAGTAGCCACGTCGTTTTTCGAGTGTCAACAGGGGCGATGATGCGGCTAACTCTTTGCTGCGACGCAACATTCGTTCCTGCGCCTGGGTTGCGCTTGACACGACAGGAGCCCAGCCCTATAAATCGCCAGCATGATCTTTTGCTCAACGACGCGCATATGATCGCGCGATTTACGGAGAAAGGCCCCATGAAAGTGGCGATCGGCTGCGACGAAGCCGCGTACGCGCTCAAGGAATCGGTGAAGCGGCACATCGCCGAGAAGCACCCCCACGTCGAACTGACCGACTTCGGCACGCATGGGCCGGAGGAGAAGGCCTTGTATCCCGATGTCGCCATCGCGGTGGCCGAGCGCATCGCCGCGGGCGACTTTCCGCGCGCCATCCTGCTCTGCGGCACCGGTATCGGCATGGCCATTTCGGCGAACAAGGTGCCGGGCGTGCGCGCCGCCCAGTGCCACGACACCTACTCCGCCGAGCGGGCCAGGCGCAGCAACGATGCCCAGATCGTGACCTTGGGTGGTCGCGTCATCGGCAACGAATTGGCCAACAGCATCGTCGACGCATGGCTCGGCGCCGAGTTCGACGGTGGCCGTTCCACGCCGAAGGTCGAGAAAATCCTCGCCTACGAGAAGGCGCTCGGCCATCTTTGACCGCTAAGATGCGCCGTGCGGTTCCCACGCCCGAAGGACGCGATGACCAACGAAGAACTGACCCAGCTCGCCAAGCTCTACTACGTGGACGGGCTGACCCAGGAAGACCTCGCGAAGAAGTTCTCGCTCTCGCGGGCGAAGGTCGGCCGCCTGCTGAAGCGGGCCCAGGACGAAGGCATCGTCGAGATCCGCGTGCGCCATCATCCCCAGGCCACCCAGGCGCTGGAGGATGAACTCACTGCCCGTTTCGGCATCGACCGCGCCATCATCTCGGTGGACCACAAGGACCAGGACAAGCAGCGCGAGCTGCTGGCCGGGCTGGTCGCGAGCTACCTCGACCGCATCCTCACCGACGGCAGCATCGTGGCGGTGGGCATGGGCCGCAACGTCAGTTCCATCTCGCACCACGCCGTGTCGTCCACCCAGCGGCAG
Source organism: Luteibacter sp. W1I16 (assembly GCF_050434905.1). Lineage (NCBI taxonomy): Bacteria > Pseudomonadati > Pseudomonadota > Gammaproteobacteria > Lysobacterales > Rhodanobacteraceae > Luteibacter > Luteibacter sp. W1I16. The sequence goes on along the minus strand of NZ_JBNDJJ010000001.1, from coordinate 2,662,035 downwards.
TGCTCCTTCGTCTGCGCCATCGGCGGTTCATACCGCGGCGGCGAGGCGATGAACGCCGACCATATCAGCCGGCGTCTCGCGCTGCGCTTTGGTGGCGACAGCGAAACCTTGTATGCGCCGGCGCTGGTCAGCGATCCGGCCATGTGCAAAGCCTTGCTCGAGAACGAGACCGTCCGCCAGTCGCTGAGCAAGGCGCAACGCGCGCATATCGCCCTGGTCGGTGTGGGCGACATCCTGGAAGACAGCAACATGGTCCGCATGGGCTGGTTCACCCAGGCGGAAATCGCCGAGGCGAAGCGCTCGGGGGCGGTGGGCGACATCATGGGCTACGACTTCATCGACATCCATGGCCGCCCCGCGACCACCCTGATGCAGGACCGCGTGGTGGGGCTTTCCCTGCCCGACCTGGAACGGATTCCCAACGTGATCGCCATCGCCAGCGAACACACCAAGGCGACCGCCATCCTCGGTGCGCTGCGCACGGGTGTGATCGACACGCTGGCCACGACGGAAGCGATCGCGCAAACCGTATTGAGCCTGGAGCAGGCCACGCGCGGCATGGACGTGGCGCGCGCCTAGAACGCGAGCGCCAGCCCGGCACGCGCGGTGACTCCGGACTCGCCGCCCTGTCCGATGCGAAGGCGCCGCACCGCGTCGACATGCGCCGTCATGCGCGACCACAGATGAAAGGTCGCGCCGACGGACAACTCGGCCGCGCGCGTGGGCCGTTCCGTGATGAAGCGCTCGCCGGACAGGCGTGTGGATCCGCGCGATGAGCGGATAAACGCATGCTGGAGATCGAGGTAGGGCGTCCACGCGTACAGTGCACCCCGGTTGGGCACGAACATCAGCGACGCCCTTGCTCCCGTCCGCCATGTCACGCGACGCGGCATGCCACCCTTCACGTCCAGTCCGTCCCGATCGATGGCGCGGCTGAGACGGAGTCGTTGCCACAGCAACGACGAGCCGGGCTCGATGACGAACCGGTCCGCGACCTGCCAGCGATACCGTGCGGAAAGCGCGCCGTCGTGGCCGTTCGCCCGCAACCGCCCCAGCACCTCACCCCGCGACGGCGTGCGCACGTCGATCCTGTAATGCGTGATGGCATAACTGGTCGCCACCTGCCAGCCCGACTCCGTCGCCAACTGCGCATGCAGCGCAGCGCCGCGAGCGCCTACACGGGCCTCGCTCCGGCCATCGACGACGCGGGGCGACACGAGGCTTCCGCCCAACGAAGCCGCGGCTCCCAGGCGCCATGTCGTATCGCCGTTGGCATGGGCGAGAAAATCTCCGGCAACCTGCACACCGCGGTCATGGCGCCGGTAGTCCACGCCGTAAGAGGTAAACGGCAAAGCGGATCGATAAGCCACGTCGCCTCCAAAGGCGCGTACGCGGAGCGCGGGATCGCGGGCGACATCGCGTTCGTGGGGATGTAGCGCATCGAGGGCCGTCACGCCGTAGCCGAACAAGGCCTGATTCAATACGAGATAGGAAGGCGCTTGCGGGGCCAGGGCCGGACGTGTGGACGAAGCCGTCGAGCGGCTTCGTCCGCCGTGCCTCTGCGCGGGACCTTCGACCTTCTCGCTTTGCAGGCGGAAATCCCAGAAGCCACCCTCGCCCTCGACCAGCCGCTGCCGCGGGTCGCTGCGGCCCGGCTCATAGGCCTGCAAGCGATAGCTCCACGGCCCGACGACCACATGGTCTCCCGCGAGCTGGAACGACCCCGCGCTTGCATTACCACCTACCTGCACGAGGCTGATGCCTTCGTCCGGACCGTTGCCGCCGCCCCGCGCGGTCGTCGCCGCGCCCTTGCCGCCGGCGTTCACCACATGCACCAGGCTGCTGCCGACCGCATCGCCGCCGATGAGCAGGCGGTCGGTACCTTGCCGCCGCAGCGGTCCACCCGCGTCCAGTCGCGTACCGACAACGAGGCCGATGGCACCGGCCTCGGCTGCCCAGGTGCCGACGCGGAGCGTCGTGAAACTTGCCTGAGAACGGGCGAACTCCACCGCACCGCCGCGCGCCAGGCGCATCGCACCGACGGCACTGTCTCCGCTCACGGTCCACGTGCTGTCTTCGAGGGAAACACTCGACAGATGTCCTGCCTTGCCGCTCCACGCGCTGCGCAGCATGTGCACGTCGAGTGCGCCTGAACCGCCGCGCACGATGTCGCCGTCGATACGGCCGCCGATCGACGTGATGCCAAGACCGACCTCGCCGCTGCCGATACGGCCACGGACGATCGTGTCCTCCAGTCGTACCTGTGCGATGCCGCCGCCAGGGAAATTCGTGGCGATCGCATGACCGCGGCCGCCGTCGATCGACGATCCGCGCACGGCCGCCGCACCCCCCGAAAGCGCCAACGCGGTGGACCTGTGACCCGCGTTGGCGGACACCTCGATGACGGAACGGGTCACCTCGATAGCGGTGTTGGGTTGTGCATGAAGCCCGATGACTCGACGGCCTTTCACGTCGATGCGGCTGTCCACGAGGGAAACGCCGGCGCCATCGAGGGCGAGGACGCCATAGGAAGGACCGGTGGGAATCGGGGTGCCCTCATGGATGATCGTCAGTGCATCGGCATCGAACGTCGCCCGCGAAGCGACGCGGATACCGATGACCTTGTCCCCGGCGACACGGACGACATCGCCCGGGTCGAGTTGCACCGCTTCCCGGCGGTCGACGGTGATGCCCGTCGTCCATTCCGTGGATTGCGCGGGAGAGGCGAGCGCGCCGACGAGGGCCATGGCGAGCGCGCCGCGTCCGTGCGATACCTTGGCCATGGTGGCCTCCTTGCATGCCGATAGGGACAGGCAAGTTAGTTACCGGGTCGCGCGGTGTATGTCGGTTGCGGGCGTGATGTGTGTAGGGTGATGTGGCGCTAGCCGCAAGTTGGCCCGCTGCCGCGGGATCGCCGACAGGGTCGGCTCCCACACCAGCGGCGGTATCAATCTTCGTTGCGGGACCAGTCGCCGCGGCGCGGTTTGCCGGTGGTCTTGGGGCCGGCCTTGCGCTTGAGGCGGGCTTCCAGCGTCGCGGCCTGTTCCTCGCGCTCGTCGTGCAGCTTGAGATAGTTGCGCCAGCGCAGCGGGGAGAGTTCGCCCGACGCGAGTGCCGCCTGGATCGCGCAGCCGGGCTCGTTGCCGTGGCTGCAATCGGCGAAACGGCATTGCGCCGCCAGGGCTTCGATGTCGGCGAACAGGTCGAGGTTTTCCTCGCCGGTGAGCTTGAGTTCGCGCATGCCGGGCGTGTCGATCAGGCAACCGCCGGTCGGCAGGCTCAACAAGGCGCGATGCGTGGTGGTGTGCCGCCCACGGCTGTCGTTCGTACGCACCGCGCCGGTGGCCATGCGTTCCTCGCCCAGCAGGGTGTTGGTGAGCGTCGACTTGCCCGCGCCCGACGAACCGACCAGGACAGCGCTCATGCCGGGACCGAGGTATGCCGCCAGCAGGCCTACCGTGGCCGGGTCCTTGGCATTGATCGCATGCACGGCGGCATCGGAAGGCAGGCGGTTTTCCAGCGCGGCGATCGCCGCCGCCACGTCCACACCGGTGTCGGCCTTGCTCAACAACACCACGGGAAGGGCGCCCGATCCTTCCACCAGCGTCAGGTAGCGTTCGATGCGCGAGGGATTGAAGTCGCCGTCGAGACCTGTCAGCACCAGCACGTAGTCGATGTTGGTGGCGATGATCTGCCGCTCGTAGCGTTCGCCGGCGGCGGCGCGGGTGAGCACCGAACGCCGCGGAAGCACCGCTTCGATCACCGGATGGCTGGCATGGTCGAGGAAGACGAAGTCGCCCACGGCCGGCCGCAGGGAGGGATCGAGACCCCGCTTGAGGAAGGGCCCGGCCGGCTGCGCGTTGAACGCCGCGGAGCCGTCGTGCACTTCGTAGCCCGCGCGATGCTGTGCCACCACGCGCGCGAGGCGGCGTGGGTCGTCGGGCAAGGCGGGGTCGCGCCAGCCGATGTGGCGCAGGCGCGCCAGGTCCGAGGAATCGGTCATGGGCGCGATTATGCCCGCTCTCGGCCCGTTTTCCGCCTCGCGACGCCGTAAAGACGCTGTTAGGATCGGGACACGACCGCCGGGAAGGGCCCGGACGGTATGCAACGGAAGTCCCGACGTGTCCTCGATCAAGCCCAGCGCGCACCTGGCGGAAGTGCGCTATGAAATCCGCGGCGCCCTCACCCGGCGCGCGCGCGATATGGAAGCGGCGGGCCAGCCGATCATCAAACTGAACATCGGCAACCCCGGCCGCTATGGGTTCACGACTCCGCCGCACCTGCGTGACGCCATCGGCGCGCACCTCGTGGACAGCGAGGCCTATGGCCACGAACAAGGACTGGAAGAAGCGCGCGAGGCGATCGTCGTCCAGCAGCGCAGCCGCGGTGCCACCGGCATCGATGTCGAGCACGTCTTCATCGGCAATGGCGTGAGCGAACTGATCGACATCTCGCTGCGCGCCCTGCTCCAGCCCGGCGACGAGGTACTCCTGCCGAGCCCGGATTACCCGCTGTGGAGCGCGGCCACCATCCTCAACGACGGCAGCCCGCGTTATTACCGCTGCCTTGCCGAAAACGGCCACTTGCCCGATCCGGACGAGATAGATGCGCTGGTCGGCCCGCGCACGCGCGCGCTGGTGCTGATCAACCCGAACAATCCCACCGGCGCGGTCTACCCGAAGGCGCTGCTGGAGCGCATCGTCGAGGTCGCCAGGCGGCACGGCCTGCTCCTGCTGTGCGACGAGATCTACGATGAGATCCTCTACGACGGCACACCGTTCCAGCCCCTGGCCGCCGTCGCCGGCGACCACCCGTGCGTGAGCTTCGGCGGGCTGTCCAAGGTCCATCGCGCCTGCGGCTACCGGGTCGGCTGGATGAGCCTGTCGGGCGACCCGAGGCGCACCGCCGAATACCGCGATGCGTTGCAGTTGTTGGCCGCGCTGCGCCTGTGCGCGAACGTGACGGCACAATGGGCCGTGCGACCCGCCCTGCTCGACAAACCGACCATCGGCACGCTGACCGCGCCGGGCGGACGTCTCCATGAAGCCCGCCGCATCGTGCTCGAAAGCGTCGCCGCCAGTCCGTTCCTCGAAACGGTGGCACCCGGCGGCGCGATCTACGCCTTCCCCCAGATCCGCGCCGATGCCATCGCGCATTTCGACGACACCGCCTTCGCCCTGCGCCTGCTCGAGGACGAGAACGTGCTCGTCGTGCCGGGCACCAGTTTCAACCTGTCCGCTAGCCGGCACCTGCGCCTCACCTTGTTGCCGCCACCGGATCAACTCGCCGAGGTGTTCGTCCGCATGGACCGCGTCCTCGCGCGCATGGCCGACGAGGCGATACCCGCCGCCAGTGCGGTTGCCTGATCGATGGCGGATCCTGCGCTTCTCGCCCTGGGCGATTCGTACACGATCGGCGAAGGTGTTCCCAATGAAGGCCGCTGGCCGGTGCAACTCGCCCTACGGCTGCGTGAAAGCGGCATCGCCGTAGGGACGCCGCGCATCGTCGCCACCACGGGCTGGACGACGGACGAACTCTCCGCGGCAATGGATGTGGCGGCGTTACAGCCGGGTTATGCGCTCGTCACCTTGCTGATCGGCGTGAACAACCAGTACCGCGGAAGACCCGCCACGGAATACCGCAAGCAATTCCTCGCCCTGCTTCGACGGGCGGCGGAGTTGTCCGGCGATGCTCGCCGCGTCGTCGTCGTGTCGATTCCCGATTGGGGCGTGACCGTCTTCGCCGAAGGACGCGACCGCGCGGCGATCGGCCGCGAGATCGATACGTTCAACGCCATCGCACGCGATGAAACGCTGCGCATGCATGCGCGCTGGGTGGATGTGACGGCGGCATCGCGCGAAGCGGGGGCGAAGCCCGGCATGCTGGTGGACGACGGGCTGCATCCGTCGGCTGCGCAATACGCGGAGTGGGTGGAGCGGATATTTCCCGAGGCCCAGGCGGCGCTGCGTGAACTTCATCACTGATCGCCGATAACCGGCTCCCACAGGAGCATCGCCGACAGGGTCGGCTCCCACCCTCCCCGGTCTCCCACCCTGCTCGGTCTGGGCAGTCAAGGCATATGGAAATCCAGGCAACTGGAAATCCAGGCAGCCGGAAATCCAAGCTCTGGTGGGAGCCGACCCTGTCGGCGATCCGGTGCGAAGCACCGGCCAGACCGCAACACCCCTGCAACACCTCCGCCACGCACCCGTTACTTCCGGGCCCGAGACTGGGCACCCGGGACAACCCCGGGAACCGATGCCATGGCGAAGCTCAACTGCCGCAGCGCCTTCATCTCCGACGTGCACCTCGGCACCCCCGACTGCAAGGCGGCTTATCTACTCGACTTCCTCCGCCACCTGGAGTGCGAGCGGCTCTACCTCGTCGGCGACATCGTCGACCTGGAAGCGCTGGCGAAACGCCACTGGTGGCATCCGGACCATAGCGCCGTGATCGCCGAACTGGTCGCGATCGCCGCGCGCGGCGTGGAAGTGATCTACATCCCCGGCAACCACGACTTCCAGATGCGCGGCCTGGCCGGATCGAGCATCGCCGGCATCCGCGTGGAACTGGATGCCATCCACGAAGGTGCCGACGGCCGCCGCTACCGGGTCAGCCACGGCGACGAATTCGATCCCGAGCACGTTGGCCGCCGCTGGATCGCCTGGCTGGGCGACACCTTGCACCGTTTCATCTGCTGGGCCAACCGCCGTGTGCACGCGGTGCGCCTGCGCCTGGAACTGCCCTACCTTCCCCTCTCGATCATCCTGAAGTCGCACGTCGGCGCGGCGCTCGAATACATCCGGGGCTATGAGCAGCGCGTGGCCCGGGACGCCCGCGAGCGAGGCCTCGACGGCCATATCTGCGGACACATCCATTTCGGCCACGTCCGCCCGATCGACGGCATTCTCTACCTGAACGACGGCGACTGGGTGGAGCACTGCACCGCCCTGGTCGAGGACGCCACCGGTGCCATGGAGCTGATCCACTGGACGGAGCGAGTCACCCCACTGGGCCGGGCCAGTCGCGAGACCGTATTGCCCTCGCCGGAGGCGGTGCTGGGGTTCGCCCCGCTGGCCGACTGCCGGGCCGATCTCTCCACCTTGCGTGGCACCGGGGTGTCGATAGCGGGTTGAAACGGACGGGATAGGGCCCATGTGCGGTGGATGCCGGTAAAATGGCTCCCTTCCCTTTCCGCGGTGACCCCATGGCCCTCGATACCCCCACCCGCGAGCGCATCGAAACCCTCCTCGGTCAGCACGACGTCGTGCTGTTCATGAAGGGCTCGCGCCAGCAGCCGATGTGCGGTTTCTCCGCGGCGGCGATCAACACCCTCAACGACGTGATTCCGGCCTACCACACGGTCGACGTGCTGCAGGATCCGGAGATCCGCGAAGGCATCAAGGAATACGGCCAGTGGCCCACCATTCCGCAGCTCTACGTGAAGGGCGAACTGGTCGGCGGCTCGGACATCATCCGCCAGCTCTACACCAGCGGCGAGCTCTACACGATGTTCGGCGTCGACGCGCCGGACCGCACGCCGCCGGAAATCACCATCACCGAAAAGGCCGCCGAGGCCATCCGCGGTGGCATGGCCAACGCACAGGGCATGGCCCTGCACCTGGAGATCGGCCCTGACCACAGCGCCGGGTTCCAGCTGGCACCGGCCGGAGACCACGACATCGTCGTCCTCGCCAACGGCATCGAAGTGCATTTCGATCCGGGCAGCGCCGCGCGCGCGAAGGGCATCGTGATCGACTGGGTATCCACGGTGCAGGGCGAAGGCCTCAGCCTGAAATTTCCTGGCGCCGTCGAGATCGGCTCGATGAGCGTGCACGAACTCAAGGCCAAGCTCGACGCGGGCGACGTGGTCCTCATCGACGTCCGCCCGGCCCAGAGCCGCGCGATGGTCGCCCCGATCGGCGGCGCACGCATCCTGGAAGACGAAGGCTATGAAGGCCTCGGCCAGTTGCCGAAGGACACGCCCATCGCCTTCATCTGCAACGTCGGCATGTCCAGCCGCGCCGCCGCCGAGCGTTTCGCCGCCCACGGCTTCACCCGCGTCTTCAACGTCGAAGGCGGGATGGACGCGTGGATGCGTGAAGTAGGCGGCTGAGCGAAGGGTCCCGCTGGGGACCCGCATGCCTTTTGGTGGGAGCCGACCCTGTCGGCGATGGGTGCTTGCCTCTGGCTGGCCCGCTGCCGCGGGATCGCCGACAGGGTCGGCTCCCACCAAGACCTGGAGTCGGCTCCCACCAGGTCTGACGCGATCCCGCAGGGTTCAGCCGTGGACCGCCACGAGTGCGACCAGGGTCGACGCCTCGACCAGTTCCACCAAGGCACCGGCGGTATCGCCGGTGAAGCCGCCGAGGCGGCGGATGCAGGCGCGGCGCCATAGCCAGCCGGTGAGCGCGGCGGCACCGAGCGCCAGCAAGCCGGCGTATCCGAAACACGCGGCCAATCCCACGGCAAGCAACAGCGCCACGCGGCAACCGACGGCCCGTGCGCCGCGAAGTGGTTCGCCAAGGCCCTGCCAGCGCACGTAACTCGTGGTGAGGAACCACGAGACGATGGCGGCGCGCCCCAGCAACGGTGGCAACACCAGCCACCATGTACCACCCAGCGTCGCCAGCGCCGAGAACTTCAACAGCAATACGAGCACCAGCGAGATCACGCCAGCCGGACCGCTGCGCGGATCCTTCATGATCGCCAGCGTGCGCTCGCGGTCGCCCATGCCGCCGATCCACGCATCGGCGCTGTCGGCGAGACCATCCAGGTGCAAGGCACCGGTCAACGCCACCCATACGACGAGCACGATCGCCGCGGCGGGCAGCACAGGGAAGGCATGCAGCAGGTGCGCCGTCGCGACCAGCAGGCAGCCGATCACCAGTCCTACCAGCGGATACCATTTCAGCGATGCTGCCTGCGCACCGGTACCGAAGTTCACCTGCGGAACCGGCAGACGCGTGAGGAACGAGAAGGCTACCGCCAATCCTCGCATCACCGGCTCCAGTGCAAGACGTGCAGCGACGCATGCGGCACGTCGATACCCGCCATGTCGCCGAAGCCGCGTCCTTCCGCGACACAACGCAACAGCCGGATGGCACCGCCGTGGGTAACGACGAGGACACGTGCATCGACCGCCTCCGGCGCGACATCGTTCAGTGCCGCGGACAAACGCTCATGGAACGCATCGAAACGCTCCGCGCCTGGCGGCGGAAACGCGACGGGATCGGCCCAGAAACGCTCCAGCGCCGCACCGTCGGTCGCGGCGATCGTTTCGATCGGCACGCCCTGCCACTCGCCGAAATGGTATTCGGCCAGGCGCGCATCGACGCGTAGAGGCAATCCGTGCCGCTGCGCGAACTCCGTCGCGAACGCGGCGCAACGCGTCATCGACGACGACACCACGCGATCCCACCCACGGCCTTCGACAGCCCCGCGCAACTGCTGCCAACCCAGCTCGCTGAGAGGATCGTCCAGTTGCCCGCGATAGCTGCGCTGGCCCGTGTCTCCGTGGCGAAGCAGGTCGATGCTCATGCCTCGGACACCCCAGCTTCTGTGAAGGTTGCCATGGATGCATGCAGTGCGCAGGCCATGCGCAGCAGCGGCACCGCGATAGCCGCGCCACTCGCTTCGCCCAGGCGCAACCGCAGGTCGAGCAAGGGCTCGGCCTCCAAGGCCGCGAGCACGCGCGCATGGCCCAACTCTTGCGAGCGGTGCGAGAAGATCAGCCATGGCTTCGCATCGGGACGCAAGGCGACCGCGGCGAGTGCCGCCACGCTGGTGATAAACCCATCGACGAGTACCGGCAGGCCACGCTGCGCGGCGGCGACGAAGGCGCCGGTCAAGGCCGCGATCTCGAAACCACCCAGGCAACGCAAACGTTCGCGCGCCGTATCCGCTCCGGCGTGCATGGCGAGGGCACGCGCGATCACACGCTGCTTCCGCACGATGCCTTCGGCGTCCAGCCCGGTCCCCGCGCCCGCAAGCTCAGCGGGTTCCGCGCCGAGCAAGGCGCAGGCCAACGCGCTGGCGACCGTGGTGTTACCGATACCCATGTCGCCACCGATATAGACGTCCGTTCCGGCGTCGATGGCGTCGGCCACGCTTGCCGCACCCACCATCAACGCGGTATCCAGCTGGGCATCCGTCATCGCCGACCCCTCGCAGAAATTAATGCTGGAGGAAGCGATCACGCGACGCCGCACACCCGGGACATCGCCAGGATCGTTCACCGTGCCCAGGTTCACCACCTCGAGCGTGGCGCCGAGTTCGCGCGCCAGCACGGCGATCGCCGCACCGCCACCGGCGAAGTTGCGCAGCATCTCCCCCGTGACCGCCTGCGGAAAGGCAGATACGCCTTCCGCCGCGACGCCGTGATCGGCAGCGAACACAGCGATCCGGACACGTGCGGCGGAGGGCCGTTCACGCCCTTGCAGGCCGGCCAGTTGCACGGCCAATGCTTCCAGCCGGCCCAGCGAGCCCGGCGGTTTGGTAAGCGTGTCCTGGCGCGCGGCCGCCGCGTGGGCGGCGGCGTGGTCCGGAACGCGGCTGGGTGCCGCGAGCCAGTCGATCATGGCGGTGTTCCTTTGAGGGTCAGGGGCAGGCCGGCAGCGACGAAGACGACGCGATCGCATCGTTGCGCCAGGGCTTGGTGGAGGCGTCCCGCTTCGTCGACGAAGCGGCGCGTGAGTTCGCCCAGCGGCGTGATGCCGAGGCCGACTTCGTTGCTGACGAAGACGATGTCGCCCGGCAAATCGCATACGCCATCGAGCAGGGCATTCCGTTGCAAGGCGAAGTGCGCACCCTCGTCGATACCGAGCAGGTTCGATAGCCAGAGCGTGAGGCAATCCACGAGCAGGAACCGGTCCGCCCGCGCATTCTGGCGAAGCACGGCGGCCAATGCCAGCGGCTCTTCGATCGATATCCAGCCAGCCGGCCGCCGCGCCCGGTGATGCGTGATGCGGTCGGCCATCTCGCCGTCGAGCGCCTGCGCCGTCGCGACGTAGACGACCTCACGGCCACTTTCATGGGCGAGGCGTTCCGCCAGCGCGCTCTTGCCCGAGCGCGCGCCGCCGAGGACGAGGGTCAACATGCCGGTATTCCGAAGATCCGTTCGAGCGTTCCGACATCCATATGCGCGTCGACCGCATCGGCCAGCCTGTCCAGCGTCGCTTCACGCTGTGCCTGGATATCGAAGGGTGCGGCGGCATGCCACCCCGCATCGTGGAGCAGCGCGGCCAAAGCCTCGGGATGATCGAAGACACCATGCAGATAGGTACCGATCACTCGCCCGTCGTCCGAGCGCGCACCGTCGCCACGGCCATCATCCAGCCACACCGCCGGCGTGGCCATGGCCGGCCCTTCGCTCACACCGCAGTGGATTTCATAACCGCTCACCGCGGCGTGGCTGTCCGCGAGCCGGCCGTGCACATTGCGCAACTGCTTGTTGGGCGCAAGGGTGGTTTCCAGGTCCAGCAAACCCAGGCCTTCACTGGAACCCTCCTGACCTTCGATGCCATCGGGATCGTGCACCGCCCGGCCCAGCATCTGCATGCCACCGCAGATGCCGATCACCCGGCCGCCGTAACGCACGTGACGCAGGATCGCCTCGTCCCAGCCCTGTGCACGCAACCAGGCGAGATCGGCGCGGGTCGACTTGGACCCGGGCAGCACGATCAGGTCGCAGGCCGGGAACGCGTCACCAGGACCGACGAAAAAACAGTCGACCTCTGGATGCGAGCGCAGCGCATCGAGATCGGTGTGGTTGCTGATCCGCGGCAGCGCGGGCACCGCCACGCGCAACGCGCCCGATGGACGATCGCTGCGATGTCTCGGCAACGCATCCTCCGCTTCCAGGATCAGTCCATGCAGATAGGGCAATACGCCGAGCACCGGTTTGCCGGTTTCGCGCTCCAGCCAGTCCAGCCCCGGCTGCAGCAAGGCGATGTCACCACGGAACCGGTTGATGACGAAGCCGATGACGCGTGCGCGCTCGCTTTCGGAGAGCAAGGCAAGGGTACCGACAAGGTGCGCGAAAACGCCGCCGCGATCGATGTCCGCGACGAGCACGACCGGACAATCCACCGCCTCGGCGTAGCCCATGTTCGCGATGTCGCGGTCGCGCAGGTTGATCTCGGCCGGACTGCCCGCGCCCTCGACCACCAACGCTTCGTACCGCTCACCAGGCGCGCATGCGATGCAAGCACGGCCTCCATGGCTACGCGTTTGTAGGCGTGGTAACCGACGGCATCCATGTTGCCGATGGCATGTCCGTGCACGATCACCTGGGCACCGGTATCGCTGTTCGGTTTCAATAGCACCGGATTGAAATCGGTATGCGGAGGGACGCCTGCCGCCTGCGCCTGCACGGCCTGTGCGCGGCCTATCTCGCCGCCATCCACCGTCACGGCGGAATTGAGCGCCATGTTCTGCGGCTTGAACGGCGCGACGGCGACACCACGGCGATGCAGCCAACGGCAAAGGGCGGCGACGACGGTGCTCTTGCCCGCGTCGGAGGTGCAACCTTGCACCATGAGTACACGGGCGCTCACCGCACGAGCTCCGTGAGCACACGATCCAGTCGCGCGAAAGCGTCGTCATCCGCGGGCAAGCCGAAACGCAGGGCCTGCGGGGCGTCGAAATGCCGGACGAGGATCGCGTGTCGCGCCAGCAACCGGTGCAGACCCTTCGCGTTCGCTCGCTCGCAGTACTGGAAGAATTCACAGCCACCGGATGGACGCAGGCCGTGCTTCGTCAGCAGGTCGCGCAGGCGTGCGGATGTCTCGTGCAGCCATGCGCGCGCCGATGCCTGCCATGCGCGATCCATCAGTGCCTGTGTCACCACATGCCGGGTCGGCCCGGTCAGTGTCCACGGGCCGAGCACTTCCGCCAATGCGTCGAGCAAGGCGGGGCTTGCGGCGACGAACCCCGCACGCGCGCCCGCCAGGCCAAAGAATTTGCCGACGGAGCGAAGGACGATTAAACCGTCACGTACATACGGCACCAGGCTTTCGTCCGGCCGTGCGTCGATGAAAGCCTCATCCACCACGAGCCAAGGCTCGTTGCTTACCATGGGGCCTGCTCTTGTGGGAGCCGCTTCAGCGGCGATGGGTGCTTGACTCGAATTGGCCCGCTGCCGCGGGATCGCCGCTGAAGCGGCTCCCACAAGAGCAGGCTCAACCACGGCAGCGGCTCCCACAACAGCAGGCCTGGACAACCTGGAGTGCAAGGCCAACAGGGTCTCGCTGTCGAGGTACGTACCGGTGGGATTGTTCGGGCGGATCACGATGACGACGTCGAATTCCGAAGCGCGTGCGAGCAGCTCCGGAAGCGGCAGTGCCACGACATCGTGGCCCGCTTGCCGCCACGCGTGCGCGTGCTCCGCATAGCTGGGTGCGATCACGCCCACGCGCGAACGCGCACGCAGTCTCGGCAGAGCCGCGATGGCGGCTTGCGATCCAGCGACCGGCAGCAAATGTGGCGTGCCGTAGTAAGCGCGCGCGGCCTCCAGGAGGCCATCGTCGTCCTCGGGAAGACGCCGCCACGAGTCGGCCGGCACCGGAGGCACGGGCCACCCACGAGGACTCACCCCCGTCGACAGGTCGAGCCATTCCTCACGTGGGATGCCGAACTCGCGTGCGGCGCGTCCAAGACGTCCACCGTGTTCAAGCATGCGCCGCCACTCCCACCAACAGTACGACGGCCATCCAGGCGACGACCGCGCGATCCACCAGACGCAATGCACGGACTATCGAGGACGCGTCGGGCGCCTCGCCTTTGCCAAGCACGGGCCGGTCTTCCCAGCGGCCGTGATAAGGAGCCGGGCCACCCAGGCGCACACGCAACGCACCCGCGCCGGAAGCCATCACCGGCCCCGCGTTGGGGCTGTCCCATGATGGGGCTTGCGTGCGCCAGCAATGGAGAGCCGTGACGGCATCGCCCACGGCGGCATAGCTGAGCGCGGTGAGCCGGGCCGGTACGTAACCGAGCATGTCGTCGGCCCGCGCCGCGGCCCAGCCAAAATGCTCGTAGCGAGCGCTCCGGTAGCCCCACATCGCGTCCAACGTATTGGCCAGGCGGAACAACAAGGCCCCGGGCGCGCCGAGCACGGCGAACCAGAACAGCGTGCCGAACACGGCATCGTGGCCATTCTCCAGCACCGACTCGGTACCGGCCGCGGCGACATGCGTGGCATCCAATGCGTCCGTGTCGCGGCTCACCATGCGGCCCACGGCGGCACGCGCCCGTGGCAGATCGCTATCGCGCAAGGCGGCAGCCACCGGCCGCGCGTGTTCGGCGAGGCTGTGTCGGCCCAGGGCGAAGTACAGCACGAGCACGTCGAGGGCAAAGGCCACGAGCGGCGGTGACACGGCGCGTAGTCCGCAGAGCGATGCCACCGGCAGGAGCACGGCGAGCGTCCACGCGGCGACACCCGCCATACGACGGTCGGCATGAAGCCGGCGCTCGACCGTATTGGACAGCACACCGAAGCCGACCAGCGGATGGAAGCGTCGTGGTTCGCCGAAGACGGCATCCAGCACCAGGGCCAGCAACATCGCCAGCAACATCGTCATCGCAGGAAGAGCCGGCACGCCGCGTCGGGATTCGACGGAAAGTAGAAGTGCACGAAGCTCGCCGTCATGCGTGCGCGGCGATAGACCTTCTCCGCCGTGGGGCCGCCATGGGGATTGCTTGCCACGGCCAGCGGCGTCGCCTCCATCGTCGCCTGCGCGTAGTGGAACGAGTGGCCACGCAGGCTTCCCTCCGGCAACTCGACGGCCTGCATGCCCAGCGCCGCCAGCCGCGGCTGAATCGCGGCGTGGCCACGCACCAAGCCCGCCATCGCACCTTCATGGCCATCGCGATCGGCGAGGCGGTCCAGCGCGTAGAGCAGTCCACCGCACTCGGCGAGCAGCGGACGGCCCGCATCGACGTGCGCGCGCAGATCGCGACGCAGGTCGTCGCGTGCGGCGAGCGCGTCGATATGCAGTTCGGGATAACCGCCGGGCAACCAGGCCGCATCGCATCCGGGCAGCGGATCGCCCGCCACGGGAGAGAAGAAACACAGGTCCGCACCCGCGTCGCGAAGCACGTCGAGGTTGGCGGGATAAAGAAAGGCGAAGGCCGCATCGCGCGCGATGGCGATGCGTACGCCGTCCAGGCGTACCGAAGAGACGATCGATGGCGGCGCATCGAAGACGACGGGAGGCGGCAGATCGACCGGCCCCTGCGCAAGTAGCGCATCCGCCAGCGCATCCAGCCGCGCATCCAGATCGGCCAGTTCCGCCGCCGCGACGAGACCCAGATGCCGCTCCGGCAAGGCCATGGCCGCGTCGCGCGGCAATGCGCCGTACCACGCCATGCCCGGGGGCAGGCTGTCGCGCAACAATCCCGCGTGGTACTCGCCGCCCACGCGATTGGCGAGCACACCTTGCACGTGCAAGCCGGGCCGGTAGCTCGCCAGCCCATGGGCCAGCGCGCCGAACGTCTGCGCCATGGCGCTGCCGTCGATCACCGCCATCACCGGCAAGTCAAAAGCCATGGCCAGGTCCGCACTCGACGGCGCACCATCGAACAGGCCCATCACACCCTCGACGAGGATCAGGTCCGCCTCGCCCGCGGCGGCATGAAGCCGTGCGCGAACGTCGTCGTCCCCACCCATCCAGGGGTCTAGCTGGTATACGGGCGCTCCGCTTGCCCGTTCGAGAATCATCGGATCGAGGAAATCCGGTCCCGTCTTGAACACGCGCACGCGGCGTCCCCGCCGCGCATGGGCGCGGGCGAGCGCGGCGGTGACGCTGGTCTTGCCCTGCCCCGACGCAGGCGCGGAAACCAGCAACGCGGGACAGGTACGGCTCACAGCTCGACGCCCTTCTGCGCGCGGATGCCTGCCTGGTAAGCGTGCTTGATCACGCGCATCTCCGTGACGGTGTCGGCGGCGGCGACGAGTTCATCGGGCGCGCCACGGCCGGTGATGACGACATGCTGCCGTTCGGGCCGCAGGCGCAGGGCTTCCAGCACGCGGTCGAGTGGGATGTAGCGCTTCACCAGGGCGATGTTGAGCTCGTCGAGCAGCACGAAATCATAGGTGGCATCGCGAAGCATGCCTTCGGCCACCTCCCACGCCGCCATCGCCGCGGCCACGTCGCGCGCCTTGTCCTGGGTCTCCCAGGTGTAGCCCTCGCCCATCACGTGATAGTCCAGCGGGCCGTCCTCGAACATACGGAAAAACGCCTCCTCGCCGGTGGAGAAACTACCCTTGATGAACTGCACGACGCCACAGCGGAATCCGTGGCCGAGTGACCGCGCCAGCATACCGAAGCCCGACGAACTCTTTCCCTTGCCGTTGCCGGTGTTCACCACCAGCACGCCGCGGTCGATCGTCGCCTTGGCGATGCGCCGGTCGATCAACTCCTTCTTGCGGCGCATCCGATCCCGATGGCGCGCATCCTCGTCCATATCCTGCCATGGCACCGCGTCGTTCATGCGCTTGCCGTCTTGCCGTCGTCCGCACGTGGAGCGAAGCGGAACACCAGGGCCTGGACCAGCTGTGCCGCGAGCACGTAACCCGACGCCGCGCGAACGAACAGCGGTGCCCACTGGGCGAAGCGCTGCACGTATTGGGCCATGTTCGGATCGGTATAACGCCCACCCAGCCAGTAGAACGCGCCGTTGGAGATCGCATAGGAGAGCGTGGCGCTGACCACGATGCCCGCGAACACCATCGCATGCGAGGCAAGCGATCCGTCGAAGCGTGGCGCGAGGAACCGCCCCGCGTACCACAGCACCGCATAGGCCAGCGGCAGGAATGAGTAGGCCACGGTGATGCAGAAGTCACTCACCCCGGCATAACTCACCGAATACCAGTCGATCAGCACCGAAAGCAGCACGAAGCCGAGGAAGGCCAGATGTTTGCGCAGGTAAATGCCGCCCAGGAAGAACAACCCCATCGAGGCATCGGGGAGGTGCAGCGCGTCCCCGAAATGAGAGAAACGCGTACCGATCATGAGCAAGGCGAACAACGCGGCGACAGCGGTGAACAGGGGACGCGAAAGCGGTTTCATCGGATAGTCCTCGATGTATGCACGGTTATGAACGGGGCTGGTAGCACAGCGTGAGCATCCAGTTGCGGCCCGGCTGGTTGAAGTAACGGGCCGTCTCGTAATGGCGGTCGAAGACGTTGTTGGCCGAAAGCTCGACCTTCCATGCCGCGTCGAAGGCGTATGCCATGCGCAGGTCGGTCAACGCATAGCCGCCGAGCCGGTGGGCATTGGCGGTATCGTCGTAGCGGTAACCGGAGGCGAACACGCTCGCACCGGCGCTGAATGCGCCGAAGCTGCGGTCGACATCCACATGCGCGGTGCGGCGCGCGCGGCGTGGCAACAGGTTGCCATGCGAGGCATCGTCGCTATCGTCTTCCGGCTGCAACCATGTCGCGTTGCCGGCGAGCCGCCAGTCACCTAGGGTCGTGTCCGCCGCCAGTTCGGCTCCGCGAATACGCGAACGGTCGATGTTGTTCGCCCCGCCAAAGGGGAACAACGGTCCGCTCAGGCCGGAGTCGAACACGATCAGGTGGTCGATCTTGTTCTGGAAGGCGTTGATCGACCAGTTGCCCCAGCCGGGCGTGCCGCGCACACCCAGTTCCCAGTTCCGCGAGGTCTCGGGGCCGAGGTCGGGGTTGCCGTAGTCGGGGTAGTAGAGATCGTTGAAGGTCGGCGCCTTGAACGCGGTGCCGTAGCTACCCGTGACGCGCAGGGTTTTCGTCAGCGCATAGCCGTACTGCAGGCTACCGGTGGTCTTTCCACCGAACTGGCTGTTCTCGTCGCGACGCAGGCTGCCCTGCACCGAACTGGCCCCGAACTCCTGCTGCCACTGCGCGAATAAAGCGTGATTGCGCCGCGCGTCCACGAGGTAATCGGTGTTACCCACGACACGGTCGCGTTGCCAGTCGAAGCCGAGCGTGGTGAGACCGGCGGCGCCGCCCACGCGGCCCAGATCGGCCTGCATCGAGGCGACGTCGCGATGCGTATTGAACGTATCGGCGTAGACGCCGTTCTCGTAATCGGTGGACAGGTCTTCGCTGCGGCCCAGGTTGGCAGTGAACAGCATGTCCTGCGACGGCTTGTAGCGCACGCGCCCACCGACGACCTGAGTGGCCGATTCGGCGAAGTTGCTGCTGGTGCCGTCGTAGTGGTTACGTCCCTCCGTGCGCGTGGCACTGGCGTCCGCATCCCATTGCTCGTCGAATCGCCAGCCGCCTTTCAACGACAGCGCGTTGTTGCGGTAGCCGTCCTTGTCCGGTTCATAGGTGAAGCAGCCGCCACCGCCCGGACTGGGTTTGCCCCGGCAGGCGTTGATGCCATCGGTCTGGTCGTGGCTCGCCTCCACCGCGTACCAGCCCCGGGTACCGCGGCCAGCGAAGCCCGCCGAACCGCGCAGCGTGTCGTAGCTGCCCACGCCCACGGAGAAATGGGGAACGAAGCCACCCTCGGGATGGCGGGTGAAAATCTGGATGACACCGCCGAGGGCGTCGGAGCCATACAGGCTCGAATACGGGCCGCGCACGATCTCGATGCGTTCGATCTGGTCGACCGGAATATCCTGCAACGCCGCGGTGCCGGACGTGGCCGAGCCGATCTTCACGCCGTCCACCAGCACGAGCACGTGGTCCGCCTCGGTACCGCGCAGGAACACGGAGGTGGCCTTGCCGGGCCCACCGTTGTTGGCGATCGAAACACCGGGCGTGCCGCGCAGCAGGTCGGCCAGCGATCGCGGTTGCAACCGCTCGATCTCGGCCCGGTCGATCACCGTGGAGGCGGCGAGCACCTGGTTGAGGGTCTGGTCGGTGCGGCTGGCGGTGACGACGACCTGGTCGAGGTCGGTGGACGCATCGGCGAACGCCGCGGCCGGCGTGAGGAAAGCCACCGCGATGGCGACCGCGAGGCTGGAGGAACGAAATGACACGGGGTGACTCCCTGCTCACCGCGCCTACCCGCGCGGCATGAATGGCGAGGGACGGGAAGCGGGATGGCGGGGATCGCCGGCGGCGGAAGGCTGTCGGCCACCCACGACATGGCCCTCCGCCTGTCCGGTGTACCTCGAGGCCGGTCTCCGGGCTCGCGAGCGCAGGGAATCCCTGCGGGGACGGCGCCTTCCCATGCCTTGGCACAGTGGCTCGATGCCGACCTTTTGCTCGCCTACCGTTGCGGGGGCAGCTCCGGAATGGTGGCGGCCTTGTCGGGCCACGCACGTCACCGGATTCCCGTTTCAATCCCCGGCGCGAACGCCGTGGATCACCTTGGGCGGCGACAGTGTATCCGAACGCGCGGCGCGCTTGTCGCGCCAGCGCAGGAAGGGCCGCTCCACCGTGTAATGCAAGACGGCGCCACCGGCCAGGGTCGCGGCCGCATAGATGGCGAAACGCAGGAACCGGTGGTCGGCCAGTTGGCCGTCCAGAGCCGTTTGCACGAGGTGGAAGACGCCCTTGTGGCTGAGATAGAGACTGTAGGAGGCGCGGGCCAGCCAGCCCGCGCCCGGGATATCCAGCCGCGCCAGCCAGGTATCGCCACTGGCCGCGGCCACGAAGGCGGCCATCGCCAGCGCGATCAACGGGTAGCCCGCGACGCAGGGCCAGAATGCCGTGCGCGCGCCGTCGAAAAGCACGAGGGCGGCCGCGAGCAGGAGCATCCCGAGGATGAGCAAGCCGTTCACCCGCGTACGCAACCATGCCATGGCCTGCGGACGGTACACGCCGCAGGCGGCCAGTGCGACACCGGCCAGCAGCCCATCGAGGCGGGCCCACGTCGGGTAGTACAGGTAACGCAGGTAGACGGTGCCGACGTTCTCGCCCGCCGCCAGCGCCGGCGCGAACCAGTGCGTCCACGACCATCCGCGCACGAGCATGCCGCCGGCGGCGACCACGGCGCCGACGACGGCGAACTTCCATGCGGCGGGCTTGCGCGCGAGGATGAAGGCGAGAATGGGAAACAACAGGTAGAAGTGCTCTTCCACGCACAACGACCACACGTGGGAGAAGGCGTAGTTGTCGCCGTTGTCGAACAGCAGGTTGAAGGTGAAGGTCGGGAACTGCCATAGCGGCTGCATCCCCGGCGTTTCCCGCCACGCCGGCCACAGCACGTACAGCGCGAGCACCGCGAAGAACGCGGGCAGGATGCGCGCCGCACGCCGGCCGTAAAAGGCGGCGAAGTCCAGCCGCCCCGTGGCGGCGAGGGATTTCAGCACCTGGGAGCCGATGAGGTAGCCGCTGAGCACGAAGAACAGGTCGACGCCCATCCAGCCGGACTGTTCCAATGCGGAAAACCCCTCGCCCAACCCACCGACGAGATAGCTATGGAAAAGCATCACCCAGGCGATGGCGGCGGCGCGGAGCGAGTCGAGCCCTGGCGTTCGGTGCATGGTCGGACGTCCCCCTGGATGGTCGGGACAGCGTGGGGCCGCCGGCGGCCATGCCTGGGGCCCCTTCATGGCATTCCGGGGGCAAATGGCGCCATGGACGGCCCGAACCGACGGCCCGCGCCCCACCGCGCTATGATCGCCACGCGCACGGGGACCGGGGGAGGTCGTCCGGCGTCTCATCAAGGGGCACACATGTCTGACGTTATCGATTTCCTGGAGCGCATGGGTGGCGACGCCACGTTGCGCGCCGCCGGTCCGGCCGAACTGGCCCATGAACTGGCCGAGGCCGCCGTAGACGGCGCGCTGGCCGCCGCGATCCTCGCCGGTGACGAGAAAGCACTGCGCGACCGCGTCGCGCCCGGCACCTTCAACAGTATCCAGCTCGGCGATACGCCGCAGAGCGAGGAAGAGTCCGAAGCGCCCGCGAAGGACGTACCCGAGACACCCGCCGTTCCCGATCCCTCGGACGCCTGAGCGCGAGGCCACGGTGGCATGAACGGTCGCATCGGACGCAGGCTGGGATGGATGATCGCATTCACGCTGGCGGCGTACGCCGGCGCCGCATTCGCTCAGCTCACGCCGGGCGAGGACGCGACCGCGACCCTCGCGCGCGCCGATGCCACCAAGACCTCCGACCACCCCGCCTTCATGGACACCGTGGCCCGGCTCGGCCACGACGCCGCGCGGCTGAGCGCGGCACAGCGGGCCCACCTGCGCTATCTCGAAGCCTGGCAGGTCGCCTATGCCGGCGATTACGAAGCCGCCGTGCCCCTGCTGGAGGCCGTGATCGGCAGTTCGTCCGACATCACGCTGCGCTTCCGCGCCACGGCCACGCTGATCAACATCCTGGGCATCGGCCACCGTTACCAGGAGGCCTTTTCACGCCTGACCGAACTCACCGATACGCTGCCCGAGGTGAGCGACCCGCAGGCGCGGCTCCAGGGCCTGGGCGAAGCGGCACAGATGCTCACCGCCGCCGGCCAGTACGACATGGCCGCCGAATACGCCGAGCGCATGATCGAAAGCACGCCCACCGGCGACAGCGCATGCAAGGGCACCTTCATCAAGCTGCATGCGCTTTATCGCGGCAAGCGCATCGAGGGCGCCGACCCCCGCTTCACCCAGGGCATCGCCGCGTGCGAAGCCGCGGGCGAGAACCTCATCGCCAATGCACTTCGCGCGGACGTGGCCGAAGGGACCATCCGCAGCGGGAGCGCTGCCGATGCCGTGGCCATGCTGGAGAAACACTACCCGGCGGTGCTGCGCGACCAGTATCCGAGCCTTATCTCGCAGTTCGAGTCGCTGCTCGCCGAGGGCCATTGGCAAACCGGCAACGTGGACGCCGCGGAAAAATACGCCCACGCGGCGGTCGACAGCTCGATCGCGGGGGAATACTCCGAACCCCTGGCCGTGGCGCTGCGGACGCTGTATCTGGCCGCGAAGCAGCGCGGCGATTTCCGCGCGTCGACCGGTTGGCTCGAACGCTACATGCAGGCGGACAAGGGCTACCTCGACGATGTGACGGCGCGTGCGCTCGCCTACCAGGTGGTGAAACAGCAGGTGGCTTCCAGCCGCATGGAAGCCGACGCGCTCGATCGGCAGAACCAGATCCTGCACCTGCAACGCGAAGTGGACCGGCGCTCGATGGAGACGAGCCGGCTCTACATCCTGTTGTTGCTCACCGTGTTGGCGGCGATCGGCCTGTGGCTGGTCCGTACCAAGCGCTCGCAGTTGCGGTTCATGCGCATGGCGCGCCGTGACAGCCTCACCGGCATCTGCAACCGCCAGCATTTCGTCGAGGAAGCCACGCAGGTCTTGCAGAACGTGCGCAAGACCGGCAAGCCTTCGTGCCTGATCCTGTTCGACCTGGACCATTTCAAGCTGGTCAACGACACCTATGGGCACGCCGAAGGCGACTGGGTGCTCTTGCGCGTCGTCGCCGAATGCCGCGACCACGTGCTCGAAGGAGACGTGTTCGGACGGCTGGGCGGTGAGGAATTCGGCATCCTCCTGCCGAACGCGGACGAAGCCGCCGGCGCGAAGCGTGCGGACCTGATCCGCGCGGCACTCGCCGCGCCACCCGCCGGCGGGCCGTCCACGGCCCATGTCACGGCGAGTTTCGGCGTGGCCTGCACCGCACGCCACGGCGAGCAACTCGACCGCTTGCTGGCGAAGGCCGACGAGGCCCTCTACCGGGCCAAGGCCGCCGGGCGCAACCGCGTGGAGATCGCCATGCCGGAGGATCCGTTGCCGGAATCCGAGCGGGCCGACACCATGCCGCCCGCGTCGTCGGCCTGGGCGACCCGCCGCTAGGCGATACGGCGCAGCGCCGCGCCATCGCACAGGCGCAACACCGCATCGCGATGATTGTGGGTGCATCGAGCAAACCAGCGGAACCGTCCCGCCGCCAGTAGGCGTGCGGCGGGACGGTGGATCAACGCTGTGAAACGGTGGTTACAGGCAACCCACCAGCCCGTCGTAAACCGAGTAACGCGACATCGGCAACTTCGCGTGCAGCGCGTCGTCGCCGTTCATCACCTCGTAGAACTTGTCCACCGGGGTGTCCTTGGCGAGCAGGAGCTTGCATTTGAAGAGCTTGGCCGCGGTCTGCACGGCGCCGGATTTGGGGTTCACCGCGGCGGTGCTGCCCGAGAACAGCCAGAGGCACTGCTTCATGGTGCCCTTGGTGCTGTCGACCGAGCAGCGAAGCTGCATCGGGCGCAGGTTGGCATATTCGCCTTCGCAGAAGGTATCGCCGCAGATCTTCTCGAAGCCGGCGTTGAGCCGGACTTCCGCCTCGAAGAAGCGATCCATGCCCTGCTCCGACGCCGGCCAGTCGATGGCGTCGACATAGCGGGCGGGAGCAGGCGCGGTCTGGGCGAAGACAGCGGCAGGCAGGATAAAGAGAGCGGCGGCGAGCACGTTTCGAAGCATCATGGTGACTCCTTGGTTGAGGAGCCACCATGAGACGCTCATCGCGAAGGCGCGTATGTCCCGCTACGCCCACGCATGCGTGTAGCCACCCGGTCAGCCGCCAGGTAGGAAGAATCTATAGCCAGCGCCCGTAGCGCCGGATGTAGATCGTCTTCACCACCTGCGTGAGCACGCAATAGCACACCAGCGTCAGCGCCAGCCAGGCGAAGTAGATGCCCGGCAAGGGATGCATGCCGATGCGCGCGCCGAGGCCCGAATACGGGATCAGCATGCCGACGACCATGATCGCGCCGGTCAACGCCAGCACCGGTGCGGACGCCATGCTGCGCAGGAACGGGATGCGCCGCGTGCGGATCATGTGCACGATCAGGGTCTGCGAGAGCAGGCCCTCGATGAACCAGCCCGACTGGAACAGCGACTGGTGGGCCACGTCGTTGGCGCCGAACCAGTGCCACATCAGCCAGAACGTGGTGATGTCGAACACCGAGCTGACCGGGCCGATCCAGACCATGAAACGGCCGATGTCGCCGGCGTCCCACTTGCGCGGCTGGCGCAGGTAGTCCTCGTCCATGCGATCGAACGGGATCGACAGCTGGGAGAGGTCATAGAGCAGGTTCTGCACGAGGATCTGCAAAGGAAGCATCGGCAGGAACGGAAGGAAGGCGCTGGCCACCAGTACGCTGAAGACGTTGCCGAAGTTCGAGCTGGCGGTCATCTTGATGTACTTCATGATATTGCCGAAGGTGACGCGTCCTTCGATCACGCCCTCCTCCAGCACCATGAGGTTCTTTTCCAGCAGGATGATGTCCGCCGACTCCTTCGCGATGTCCGTCGCGGTATCGACCGAGATACCCACGTCGGCGTCGCGCAAGGCGGGCGCGTCGTTGATGCCGTCGCCCAGGAAGCCGACGGTGTGCCCTTTTCGCTGGAGCGCGCGCACGACGCGGGCCTTCTGCACCGGCGACATCTTCGCGAAGACGGTGGTTTTCTCCACCATCGCGTCGAGCGCCTCGTCGTCCAGCTGCTCGATGTCGCGGCCCTGCGCCGATGCTTCCACGTCGAGGCCGACCTCGGTGCAGATTTTCCGCGTCACCGCCTCGTTGTCGCCGGTGATGACCTTGACCATCACGCCATGGTGGTTGAGCGCGCGGATGGCGGTGGCGGCGGAGTCCTTCGGCGGGTCGAGGAAGGCCAGGCAACCGACGGCGGTGAGGCCTTGTTCATCGGCCACGCCATAGGCGCGTTCGCCCGTGGGATCGCGGCGCACGGCCACGACCAGCACGCGCAGGCCGTCCTCGTTGAGGCGACGGGTCATCGCGCGGATCTCGGTGCGCTTCTCGGCCGTCATCGGCTCGGTCACGTCGCCGATGCGGGCCTCGCTGCAGATCGCCAGCATCTCTTCTACCGCACCCTTGCAGACGAGCAACTGCTCGCCCTTACCGTCCGCCACGACCACCGACATGCGGCGGCGCTGGAAATCGAAGGGAATCTCGTCCACCACGTGGAAGCGATGCGCCACGGGCTCCAGGTCGCGGTGGGCCAGCACGGCCTTGTCCATCAGGTTGCGCAGGCCGGTCTGGAAACGGCTGTTGAGGTAGCCGTACTCCAGCGCCTCGTCCGAGTCGTCGCCATTGAGGTCGACGTGGCGCTCGAGCACGATCTTGTCGAGTGTCAGGGTGCCGGTCTTGTCCGTGCACAGCACGTCCATCGCGCCGAAGTTCTGGATCGCGTTGAGGCGCTTCACCACCACCTTGCGCTTCGACATGGCGAGGGCGCCCTTGCCGAGGTTGGCGGTGACGATCAGCGGCAGCATTTCCGGTGTCAGGCCCACCGCCACCGAAAGCCCGAACATGAAGGCTTCCAGCCAGTCGTGCTTGTCGAAACCGTTGATCAGGAAAACCACCGGCACCATCACCGCCATGAAGCGGATCAGCAGCCAGCTCACCGAAGAGATGCCGCGGTCGAAGCTGGTTTGTACACGCTCGCCCGAGAGGGTGTGCGCCAGGGAGCCGAGGTAGGTGCGCCCCCCTGTCGCCAGCACCACCGCCGTGGCGGTGCCGGACACCACGTTGGTGCCCATGTAGCAGAGCGTCGGCAGTTCGAGGGGGCCGGACGAGATATCGCCCGCGGTGGTGCCGTTGGGCGCGGCCTTCTCGACGGGGATCGACTCGCCGGTGAGGATCGCCTGGCTGATGAAGAGGTCCTTCGCCGCCAGCAGGCGCAGGTCGGCGGGCACCATGTCGCCGGCGCCGAGATGGACGATGTCGCCGACGACGAGCTCCTCCACCGGTACCTCGATGCGTTCGGCGTGGCCGTCGTCCGCGCGGCGGGTGACGGTGGCCGTGTTACGCACCATCGCCTTCAGCTTCTCCGCCGCGCGCGAGGAACGGAATTCCTGGGTGAACGACAACAGCACGCTGATCGCCACCATCACCGCGATGATGACGGGACCGGTGACGTCGTCGGGTTCGGTGAACAGCTGCACCCCCGCGAGCACGAGCAGCACGATGATGAAGGGATTGCGGAAGGCACGCACCAGCTGGATCGACCAGTGCGGCGGCTTCTCATGGCCGACTTCATTGATGCCGTCGCGGTCGAGGCGCTCGGCGATGGCGGCTTCGTCGAGGCCATCCGGACGTGCGTCCAGCGCACGCAGCAATTCATCCGCGGGACGATAGGCGTCCGCGGTGGCCTGGGTATAGATCTTGGCGGCGACGGCCGCCTGCGAGGTGTGGATCTTCATGGCTCGCTACCTCTCCGGACGCGCGGTCCGGTCAGGCGCGAGCGGCCGTCGGCGGTTAGCCGAAGGCGAGCGCGCCGGCGCGGAGCCGACGTTCGGTGTCGCTATGGATATCGACGGCGGACGGCGTGAGCCGCGCCGTAGTGTCTATGTCGCTGTTCATGGCCTCGGAAGTTTGGCATCCGCGGGTTTCAACGAGCTTTCAGCGGGTTCGAGCGAACGCGGCACGGTGATCGTGCGCTTGGCCGGCACCGGACCGGTGGCGCGACGACGGGCGAGTGCGAAAGCGAGACGGCGGCCGAACATGCGCGGCGCGGTCTTGTCGAGCTGGAGGTTCATGGCTCAATCCTCGAATAACGGAAGCTCACGGCTTCCGACGAGGAGAGCCGGACTTTCCCTAGCGGAGGAAAGCGCCGGCCGACCGGGTACGGTCGCCGCGGGCGATGAGTTTTGCCAGCGCCGGGACCCGATGCGTGCGGGAGCCGGCGCGTCGACTAGGGTAGACGTCCATATGCCTGGATAAGCTAAGAGGGTTGCCGCCGCACGAGACCCCGTGCGGTAGCCGGGGGATTGTCGCGCCGCAGCGAAGCGCGGTCAAGCGAAAGTCACCGGATCGGGAGGATTCAGGCCGGCAGGGGCAAGCCGTGCTTGATGCCAGCCTCGTATTCGGCTGCCTCGCCCAGCAGCCACTCGCGAAAACGCGCCACGCCGCTGTGCGATTCCGAGCGCTTCGGATAGACGAGGTAATACGCCTCGGCGACGCGCATGCGCTCCTTGCACAGCACTGTCAAGGCGCCACATTCGATCAGCGAGCGCGCCATGACGAGGCGGCCCAACGCCACGCCCATGCCTTCGAGCACCGCCCGCTGCAAATGCTCGGTGTTGTCGAAGCGCGCGACGTAGCGTGACGGCAGCGGCATGCCGAAGGCCTCCGCCCAGTCGTTCCAGCGGCCGGACGGGTCGCCGAGCAGCGGCCATCCCGCGAGCGAGGTATCCGGCAAGCCGCCCATGCGGCGTACCAGCGATGGACTGGCGATGGGGACGATGTACTCGTCGAACAGGCGGTCCGCTTTCGTGCGTGGCCACGCGCCGAGGCCGTAGCGGAATGCCAGGTCAACGGTAGGTTCGCGGTCGAAATCGACCACCGACACGGAAGAATGCAGGCTGAGTTCCAGTTCCGGATGTTTGCCCACGAGACGCGGCAGGCGAGGCACCAGCCAGCTCGACGCCACCGAGGGCATGATGCTCAGCGTCACCGCGTCCTGATGGCGTCCCTCGTAGCGGCTCAGTGCGTGTTCGATGCCTTCGAAATGATGGCCGATGGCTTCGAGCAGATTGGCGCCGTCGGCGGTCAGGGTGACGCCGCGCGGCCCGCGGTCGAACAGGGAGCGTCCCAGGCGTTCCTCGAGGTTGCGGATCTGGTGGCTCAACGCGCTGACCGTGAGGTTCAACTGTTCCGCCGCACGCGAGAGCTTGCCCGTGCGGGCGACCAGGACGAACCCCTGAAGCAGACCGAGCGGGAGGCGGGACATGTGAAAATTCCTCAAGGCCGGGTTGCAAACATATCGCTTTTTGGCTCGCGTTAGAACGGGCACCCTTTACCTCACCGAAAGCCGCAAGCCTGTTTGCGGACGGTGTAACGGGAGGGGTGTCATGGCATCGATCTTCACCGGCCTTGCCTTCATGCACGGCCACATCGTCAACCGCGAGCTCGTGCTCCGGCTGGGACGTGACGAAACCGTGGTGGACCGCGGTGCGGGTGCCGCCAAGGTCGTGGCCACCCCGCGCAAGGACACCGTGAAAACCACGGCGCGACTGCCGGGAAGCCCTGCCTGCGCGACCTGCTGAAACACGCCGTCTGAACCTGCCTTGCGTCATCATGGGCGTTTCCGCCCTCATCGGAGATGACGCATGAAGTTACGCAACCTCGGGCGTTCGCCCCTGCGGATCGCCCCGCTCGCCTTTGGCGGCAACGTCTTCGGCTGGAGTGTCGACGAGCCACGCTCGTTCGACCTCCTCGATGCCTTCGTGGACCACGGGTTCAACCTTATCGATACGGCCGATGTCTACGAAGCGTGGGTACCGGGTAACGAGGGTGGCGAGTCCGAGACGATCATCGGCAAGTGGCTGAAGAAGAGCGGCAAGCGCGACAAGGTCGTCATCGCCACCAAGGTAGGCAAGTGGGCGCGTTATCCCGGCCTATCGCCCACCAACATCAAGGAGGCGGTGGAGGATTCCCTGCGCCGCCTGCAAACCGATCACATCGACCTCTACCAGTCGCACGAGGACGACCCGAAGGTGCCTCTCGAAGAGACCTTGCGCGCGTTCGACGACCTGGTGAATGCGGGCAAGGTACGTGTGATCGGCGCTTCGAACTATGACGCCACACGGCTGGACGACGCCTTGAGCACGAGTGCGTCGAAAGGCCTGGCGCGTTATGAGTCGATGCAGCCGGAATACAACCTCATGGATCGCCAGGGCTTCGAGGAAGCCCTGCAACCGCTATGCGTGAAAGAGGATGTCGGCGTCATCAGCTATTACTCGCTGGCGAGCGGCTTCCTCAGCGGCAAGTACCGGAGCGAGGCCGACCTGTCCAAGAGCAGCGCCCGTAGCGGCAAGGTGAAGGCCTACCTCAACGACCGGGGCTATCGCGTCCTGGCGGCGCTGGATGAGGTTTCGCAGGCGCGCGATGCGAAGCCGGCACAAGTGGCGCTTGCATGGGTGATGGCGCAACCCTCGATCGCCGCCGCCATCGCCAGTGCCACGTCGGTGGAGCAACTGGACGAGATCGCGAAGGCGGCGACGCTCGAGTTGACGCCGGCGGACTTGGCGACCCTCAAGGCCGCCAGCGCCTATTGATCAGCGAAGCAGAAGTCGGTGTCCCAGAGGGAGAACCCTCGTGGGAACCGGCCCGCTGGGAACCGGGCTTGGTGGGAACCGAGCTTTGGGTGGGAAGCCGCTTAAGCGGCGATGGGTGCTTGCGGTAGCCTTGCCCGCTGCCGCGGGATCGCCGCTTAAGCGGCTTCCCACCCAAAGCCCACCAAGCCCACCAAGCCCACCAGACCCACCAGACCTTGCAAGCTCATGATCATGGTGGGAGCCGACCCTGTCGGCGATGGGTGCTTGCGACGGACTCACATCCCCATCAGCGCGAGGCCACCAACACGTCCAGTGCCGCATTGAACGTGGCGCTGGGACGCATGGCGGCGCTCACCAGCTTCATGTCGGGGTGGTAATAGCCACCGATCTCCACCGGCTTGCCCTGCGCACCGTTGAGTTCGGCGACGATCTTCGCCTCGTTCGCCGCCAGGGTCTTCGCCACCGCGGTGAAGCGGGCCTTCAGATCCGCGTCGTCATCCTGCGCGGCGAGCGCTTCCGCCCAGTACAGCGCCAGATAGAAGTGACTGCCACGGTTGTCGATCTCGCCGACCTTGCGCGCGGGCGACTTGTTGCTGTCGAGGAAGCGGCCGTTGGCCTGGTCCAGCGTCTTCGCCAGTACGCGGGCGTGCTTGTTGTCGTAGCGCTCGGCGAGGTGCTCCAGAGAAGCGGCCAGGGCCAGGAATTCACCCAGCGAATCCCAGCGCAGGTAGCCCTCCTCGACGAACTGCTGCACATGCTTCGGCGCCGAACCGCCCGCGCCGGTCTCGAACAGGCCACCGCCGGCCATCAGCGGCACGACGGAGAGCATCTTCGCGGAGGTGCCCAGCTCCATGATGGGGAACAGGTCGGTGAGGTAGTCGCGCAGCACGTTGCCCGTGACCGAAATGGTGTCTTCGCCCTTGCGGATGCGCTCCAGCGAGAACCGTGTCGCTTCCACCGGCGGCAGCACGCGGATGTCGAGCCCGCTGGTGTCGTGGTCCTTGAGGTAGCGTTCGACCTTCGCGATGACCTGGGCATCGTGCGCGCGGTTCGCGTCCAGCCAGAACACCGCCGGCGTGGCCGAGAGGCGTGCGCGCTGCACCGCGAGCTTCACCCAGTCCTGGACCGGCGCGTCCTTGGTCTGGCACATGCGCCAGATATCGCCCGCCTCGACGGCGTGTTCGAACACCACGGTGCCATCGTCGGCGACGACACGCACGGTGCCGTCGGCCGGGATCTGGAAGGTCTTGTCATGCGAACCGTATTCCTCGGCCTTCTGCGCCATCAGGCCCACGTTGGGCACACTGCCCATCGTGGCCGGATCGAACGCGCCATGCGCGATGCAATCCTCGATCACGGCCTGATAGACGCCCGCATAGGAACGGTCGGGAATGACCGCCTTGGTGTCCTGCAACTTGCCCTCCGCATTCCACATGCAGCCGGAGTCGCGGATCATCGCCGGCATCGAGGCGTCGACGATCACGTCGCTGGGCACGTGCAGGTTGGTGATGCCCTTGTCGGAATTGACCATCGCCAAGGCGGGACGCTGCGCGTACTCCGCCTTCAAATCGGCCTCGATCTGCGCGCGTGTGCCCGCGTCCAGCTTGTCCAGCCGTGCATAGAGGTCGCCGATGCCATTGTTGGCATCGAAACCCACCTGCTTGAGCGTATCAGCGTGCTTCGCCAGCACATCCTTGTAGAACTCGCGCACCACGATGCCGAACATGATCGGGTCGGAGACCTTCATCATCGTGGCCTTCAGGTGCAGCGAGAACAGCACGCCCTTGGCCTTCGCGTCCGCGATCTGCGCGTCGATGAACGCGGCCAAGGCCTTGCGGCTCATCACCGCGGCGTCGACGATCTCGCCGGCTTTCACCGCGACCTTGTCCTTCAGGACCTTCGTCGACCCGTCCTTGCCGGTGAACTCGATGCGCAGGCTGCCCGCCTTGTCCAGCGTGGCGGACTTCTCGCTGCCGTAGAAATCGCCGCCATCCATGTGCGCGACATGCGATTTCGACTCCGGCGACCACTTGCCCATGCGATGCGGATGCTTGCGCGCGTAGTTCTTGACCGAAAGCGGCGCACGGCGGTCGGAGTTGCCTTCGCGCAGTACGGGGTTCACGGCGCTGCCCATGGCCTTGCCGTAACGCGCGTTGGTTTCCTTCTCCTCGTCGGTCGAGGGGGCATCCACGTAGTCCGGCAGGTCATAGCCCTGCGACTGCAGTTCGCGAACCGCGGCCTTCATCTGCGGTACGGAGGCGCTGATGTTCGGCAGCTTGATGATGTTGGCTTCCGGCGTGGTCGCCAGCTGGCCCAGTTCGGCGAGGTGGTCGCCGATCTTCTGCGCGTCGGTGAGGCGCTCGGGGAATTGCGCCAGGATGCGGCCGGCCAGCGAGATGTCGCGCGTTTCCACCGCCACGCCCGCGGTGCCGGCGAAGGCCTCGACGATAGGCAGGAACGAGGCGGTGGCGAGGAACGGCGCTTCGTCGGTGAGCGTGTAGATGATCTTGGGCGAGCTGGACATGATTCGGCGAGCCTTATGCTTGAGTGGGCCAGGTCATGGGGCGCACCGGCGCAGGCCTCGAGGGCGCACCGGCGAGCGGGAAACCTGTCCATTGTGGCCCGATTCGGCGGGAGGGGGAAAGCGATCGGGGGGTATGGGTGTTGTGCCGGGTGGGAACTGGGTGGCCTGGTGGGAAGCCGCTTAAGCGGCGACGGGTGCTTGCCATGGCCTGGCCCGCTGCCGCGGGATCGCCGACAGGGTCGGCTCCCACCAAGCGGGGACCTGCGCCGGGTGGGAGCCGACCCTGTCGGCGATTCAGGTTCCGGCGGCGCGCAGGGCGCGCCGCTCCCTCTTCCGCGCCAGCCGCCTCGCCTTGCGCGCCTTCCAGCGCTCCGACAGGCAGGCGAAGATCACATACAGCGCCGGCGTGGAGAGCAAGGTCAGGCTCTGCGAAATCACCAGGCCGCCGATCATGGCGATACCCAGCGGCCGGCGCAGTTCGGCGCCCTCGCCCAGGCCGATCGCCAGCGGCGTGGCGGCCAGGATCGCCACCATCGTCGTCATCATGATCGGGCGGAAGCGGACGAGACAGGCCTCGCGGATGGCGCCCTTGTAATCGAGCCCGTGCTCGCGCTGCGCCACGAGGGCGAAATCGATCATCATGATCGCGTTCTTCTTCACGATGCCAATCAGCAGCACCAGGGCGATCATCGCGATCACCGACAGTTCGGTATCGGTGATCACCAGCGCGGCAAGTGCGCCCACGCCCGCGGCGGGCAGGGTCGAGAGGATGGTCACAGGATGGATGAGGCTCTCGTAGAGCATGCCCATCAACAGATAGACGGTGACGATCGCCGCCAGGATCAGTAGCGGCATGTCGCTCTGCGACTGCTGGAACCGGCGGAAATCGCTGCCGGCGTCGAGGCGGATGTCACCAGGCATGCGCATGCCGTCGATCGTCTTCTGGATGATCTCCATCGCCTCGCCCATGCTGACATTGGGTGCGAGGTTGAAGCTGACACCCATGCTCGTGTACTGGTCCTCGTGCACGATCTGGGTGGGCGCGAGCCCCGGCACCTGTTTGGTCACCGCGGTCATCGGGATCATCGCGCCGGAACTGGAACGCACGTAGATCTGGTTCAGCGATTCCGGCGTGGCCGCCATCTGCGGCAGTGCGTTGACGATCACGCGGTACTGGTTGATGTCCGAATAGATCGTCGAGACCGCGCGCTGGCCGAACGCGTTGTAGAGCGCGCCGTCGATGTCGCCGATGGACACGCCGAGGCGTGCCGCCGTATCGCGGTCGATCACCATGTTCTGGCGCAGGCCCGCGGCGTCGATGTCGCTGCCGACGTCCTTCAGCATCGGGTTCTTCTTCAGCGCGTCGACCAGCCTGGGTAGCCAGGTCTGCAGCTCGACAATGTCGTTGCCCTTCAGCGACACCGAATACTGGCCGCCCTGCGTGTTGCCGCCGCCACCGCCGGTGGGCAGGTCCTGGATCGGGCGCAGGCGCAGGTTGAGGTCGGGATACTTGTTGGCCTTGGCCGACAGCCGGTCGAGCACGACGAAGGTGCTTTCCTTGCGGCCTTCCGCCTTGGTCTTCAATTCGATGTTGAAGAAACCGCTGGAACCCGTACGGCTGGTGCCGAGGCGCGAGCCCACCGCCTTCACGGCGGGATCGTCCAGCAGCATCTGGGTGAGACGGGCCTGACGCACCTTCATTTCGCCGAACGATACCGTGGAGCTGGAGGTGGCGCGGGCGCCGATCAGGCCGGTGTCCTGCGGCGGGAAGAAGCCTCCCTTGACCATGCCGAAGAGCACGAAGGTCACCCCGACAAGGATCAACGGCGTGATCGCCATGAGCAGGGCATGACGCAGGGTCCAGTCCAGGGCCACGCGGTACATCCCGAGCAGGCGCTCGTGCATTCGCTCCAGCGCCTGGCCCAGCTTCGATTCCGGCTTGTCGTCCTTGTGCGCCGTGAGGAAGTGGGCGCACAAGGAAGGCGTCAGGGTTAGCGACACGATGGCCGATACCACGATCGCGGCGACCAGCGTGATCGTGAATTCCTTGAAGAACATGCCGATGATGCCCGGGGCCAGCAGCAAAGGGATGAACACCGCCACCAGCGAACCGGTGATCGAGACAATCGTGAACCCGATCTCGCGCGCACCGAGCAAGGCCGCCTCGAAGCGTGGAATCCCCTCGTCCATGTGCCGTATGACGTTCTCGATCACTACGATGGCGTCGTCGACGACGAAGCCGATCGCGATCACCAGGGCCAGCAGCGTGAGGTTGTTCAATGTGTACCCGAACGCGTACATCACCACGAAGGCGCCGGCCAGCGAGAGCGGCACGGCGAGGCCAGCGATCACCGTCGGCGCCAGCCGCCGCAGGAACAGCGCCATCGTCATGATCACCATGGCGAGGCTGATCAGCAGCGTGGCCTGCACCTCGTGCAACGAGGCGCGGATGGTCGGCGTGCCGTCGAAGAACGAATGCAACTGCACGCCAGCCGGCAGCCAATCCTGCATCGTCGGTATCTGCGCCTTGATCCGGTCCACGGTGTCGATGACGTTCGCATCGGCCTTCCTGTAGACGTACATCAGGATGCCGGGCTTGCCGTTGAACCAGGCCGCCTGGTAGGCATCCTGCTGCCCGTCGTAGACCTTGGCGATGTCGGACAGGCGGATAGGCACGCCGTTGTTCACGCCGATGATCAGGTTGGCGAACTCTTCGGCCGTATGCAGCGAATCGGTGGCCGTCACCGCCATGGTGGTGACGCCGTCACTGAGGAAGCCTTGCGGCGAGGTCACGTTGGCGGCGGTGAGGGCGTTGCGCAGTTGGTCCGGCGACAGTCCCATGGCATTCAGCGCGCGCAGGTTCACGTCCACGCGGATGGCGGGCGTGGCGCTGCCGGCGATATCGACGGTGGCGATGCCTTCCTGCTGGCGCAGGCGCTGGGCGAGGATCGAATCCGCCACGTTGTAGAGCGCGGTCGGCGCCACCGTGTCGGAGGTTAGCGCCAGCACGATGATGGGATCGTCGTTCGGGTTGGCCTTGGTATACGACGGCGCGTTCAACAGGCCCGGCGGCAGGTCGGGCTGGGCGGCGTTGATGGCGGATTGCACATCGCGCGCGGCGGCGTCGATGTTGGTGCCGTTCTGGAAGAACAACAACACGAAGGCGCTGCCTTCGGAACTGTTCGAACGCATGGACTCCACGCCCGGCACCTGGCCCAGGTGACGTTCCAGCGGCGCGGCCACGGTGGAGGCCATCGTGCTCGCGTCGGCGCCGGATTGCTGCGCCTGGACGAAGATCGCCGGGAACTGGATGTTCGGCAACGCGGCGACGCCGAGCAACGCATAGCAGATGATGCCGACCGCGAAGATGCCGATCGCCAGCAGCGAGGTGCCGATGGGACGGCGTATGAAGGGGCCGGAAATGTTCATGGGGCGAAGCGGCTCATGGGGAGCGGGATGGCAGTGGGCATTCCTTGCCTAACGCGCCAACCGGAAAAAGGTTTCGCCGGGCGGCGAACCGTCCGGCGAAAAGGGGGTGTTTCCCTGGAAATCGACGATCCGTCATCAGCCCGCGGTTTGCGGTTCGATGCCGTGCGCCAGGGCGCGTCGTCGCTTGCGTTCGGCCAGCCAGTCCGAGAAACGCTCCATGTAGAGGTAGATCACCGGCGTGGTGTAGAGCGTGACCAGCTGCGAGAGCAGCAGGCCGCCGACGATCGACACGCCCAGCGGCTTGCGCAGTTCCGAACCGATGCCGTTGCCCAGGGCCAGGGGCAGCGCACCGAGCAGGGCCGCGGCCGTGGTCATCATGATCGGACGGAAGCGCAGGAGACACGCACGACGGATGGCGTCGGTGGCGTTCAGCCCCGTTCGCTTCGCCTCGATGGCGAAGTCGATCATCATGATCGCGTTCTTCTTCACGATGCCGATCAGCAGCACGATGCCCACGATGCCGTCCACGGACAGGCTCATGCCGCACAGGAGCAAGGCGAGCAGCGCGCCCACGCCGGCCGGAGGCAGCGTGGAGATGATCGTCAGGGGGTGGATGTAGCTCTCGTAGAGCACGCCCAGCACGATGTAGATGACGATGATCGAAGCCAGCAGCAGGAGCACCTCGTCACCGACCGAGGACGAGAACTCGGCGGCCTTGCCGATGAACTGTCCACGCACTTCCGGCGGGAAGTTCAGTTCCTTCTCCACCTCATGGATCGCGTCCACCGCCGACGACAGCGAATAGCCGGGTGCGAGGTTGAACGAGATCGTCACCGCTGGCAGCTGCTGCAGGTGGCTGACCACCAGTGGCGCGCTGGTGATCTGGGCGCTGGCCAGCGCCGCCAGCGGAATGGTGCCGCCACCGCCGACCTGGAAGCCGACGTTGCCGGTGTTGCCGATGCCCGCCGGCGTGGCCGAGTTGCTCGAGGCGACCTGGCCGAAGCTGGTGGCGTTGGAGCCGGTCAGGGCACCGTTGCCATTGCCGCGCACGGTGAGCTTGTTCAGCAGGTCGGTGCTGGTGCGGTATTCCGGCGAGACCTCCAGCACCACGCGGTACTGGTTGAGCTGGGTGAAGATCGTGGAGATCTGCCGCTGCCCGTAGGCGTCGTACAGCGTGTCGTCGATCGTCTGCACCGGCACGCCGAGGCGGCTGGCGCTGTCGCGATCGATCGTGAGCTTCAGCGCGTTGCCCTTGTCGGCGAGGTTGCTGTCGACATCGGCCAGTTCCTCGCGCTTGCGCAAGGCCGAGGTCATCTGCTGCGCGTAACCCGCCAGCGCGGTCGAATCCACGGCGGACAGCGAGTACTGGTACTCGGTGGCGGACACCTGGCTGTCCAGCGTCACGTCCTGCACCGGCTTCAAGTACAGCGCCACGCCGGCGATGTGCGAGGCGGCTTCCTGCAGACGCGGCAGCACCTCGTCGAGGCTGTCACGGTCGCCGCGATCCTTCAGCACCAGGGAAATCTGTCCCTGGTTGAGGGTGGGATTGACCGAGCCCGCGCCGATGAACGCCGCCACGCCGGACACGGCGGGGTCCTTGCCGAGCGCGTCGGCCACGGCCTTCGTGCGCTTCTCCATCTGCGGGAAGGCGACGTTCTGGTCCGCCTGCACGACGGCGGTGATGAGGCCGGTGTCCTGCTCGGGCAACAAGCCCTTGGGGATCACGATGTAGAGGACGACCGTGAGCGCCACCGAGAGCGCCGCGACGATCATCGTCAACGGGCGGTGGGCGAGCACCCAGTCGAGGCTTCGGCCGTAGCCGTCGACGATGCGCGACCAGGTGGTGTGCTTGCCGGCGGCCGCGGCGTGTTCGTGGGCGTCGTCCGCGTCCGGCAGCTGGTCGGCCTTGAGCAGGTACGCGCACATCATCGGCGTGAGCGTCAGCGAGACCAGCATCGAGATCGCCACGGCGATGGTCAGCACCCAGGCGAACTCGTGGAACAGGCGGCCAGTGACGCCCGGCATCAGCAGCAGCGGCAGGAACACGGCGATCAGCGAGACGGTCAGCGAGAGCACCGTGAAGCCGATCTCCTTCGCGCCCACCTCGGCGGCGGTCTTGGCATCCTGCCCCTGCTCGATATAGCGGACGATGTTCTCGATCATCACGATGGCGTCGTCGACGACGAAGCCGGTCGCGACCGCCAACGCCATCAGCGAGAGGTTGTCCAGCGACATGCCGGCGAAGGCCATCACGCCGAACGTGCCCATCAGCGACAGGGGCACGGCCACCGACGGGATCACCGTGGCCCACAGGCGGCGCAGGAAGACGAAGATCACCGCGACGACGAGGCAGATCGTGAGGATCAGGGTGAACTGCACGTCTTCGACCGACGCGCGGATGGTGATGGTGCGATCGGAGAACACCTGCAGGTGCACGTCGGCCGGAAGCACCTTCTGCAGGTCCGGAATCGTCTGGCGGATCTGCTGCACCGTCTGCACGATGTTCGCGCCGGGCTGGCGGCGGATGTCGAGCAGCACGGCGGGCTTGCCGTTCGCCCATGCGGCGAGCTGGTCGTTCTCGACGCCATCGATCACGTTCGCCACGTCGGATAGGCGCACGGGGGCGCCGTTCTTGTAGCTGATGATCGTGCCCTTGTACTCGGCGGCATCGGCCAACTGATCGTTGGTGCCGATGCTGTACGACTGGGTCTTGCCGTTGAGTGTGCCCTTGGGCGCGTTGACGTTGGCCTGGGTCAGCGCGCTGCGCACGTCTTCCATGGTCAGGCCAAGGTTGGCCAGCTGGGCCGGATTCACCTGGATGCGCACGGCCGGACGCACGTTGCCGGCGATGGAGACCAGGCCGACGCCCTGCACCTGCGAGAGCTTCTGCGAGAGGATGGAGTCGGCGAAGTTGTTCACGTCGCGCAGCGCACGGCTGTCCGAGGTGAGCATCAGCGTCATGATCGGCGCGTCGGCCGGGTTCACGCGGTTGTAGACGGGCGGGTACGGCAGGTTGTTCGGCAGCGTGCCGCGCGCCTGGTTGATGGCGGCCTGCACGTCCTGCGCGGCGATATCGATGTCGCGGTCCATGTTGAACTGCAGGACGATCGTCGACAGGCCCGCCGACGAGTCCGAACTCATCATGTTCAGCCCGGAGATCTGGCCGAAGTTACGTTCCAGCGGCGTGGTGACGAGGGCCGCCATCGTGGTGGCGCTGGCACCGGGGTACTGCGTGGTGACGACCAGGCTGGGCGCGTCGATCTCCGGCAGCGCCGACACCGGCAACTGCCGGTAGCCGAGGATGCCGAGCAAAAGGACCGCCACCATCAACAGCGAGGTGGCGATCGGCCGGCGAATGAAGAGTGTCGAGAAACCCACGTTCTATTCCTGGTGTCGGGACCTTGCGATCCGTGGCGGCGCGTCCGTCGTGGACACGCCGCGCGCTAAGCGCTATCAGCCGCGGCGTCCGCCCTGGCGGCCCTGCTGATCCTTCTTCGCCTTCAACTCCTCGGCCGTGGGCGCGGCGGGAACCTGCCCCGGCGCCAGCGGCTGCACCTTCGAGCCCGGCTTGAGGCGGAACTGGCCCTCGGTCACCACGCGGTCGCCGAGCTTCAGGCCCTTGCTGATGAGCATGTGGCTGTCACCCACCTCGGTCGCGGTTTCCACGGCTTGCATCTTGACCGTGTTGTCGCCCTGCACGAGGTAGACGTAGTCGCCGTCCGGTCCGCGCTGCACCGCCTGGGCGGGCACGACGAGGCCGTTCTTCACCGTGCGCACGCGAACGCGCGCGTTGACGAACTGGCCCGGCCAGAGTTCGGTCTTGGTGTTGTCGAACAGCGCGCGCAGGCGGAACGTGCCCGTGGTGGTGTCGATGGTGTTGTCGATGACGTCGAGCTTGCCGGTGGCCACCACGTGCGCGTCCACGCGATCGAGCGCGGCGACCTCGAGCGGCGTGGCGCCTTCCTCGCGCATGGAGGAACGAACGAGGTCGAGGTTCTTCTCGGGCAGGTTGAACGAAACGTAGATCGGATGGACCTCGGTCAGCGTGACGATCGAGTCCGTGGTGGCGACGATGTTGCCCACGTCGACGGCACGAATACCCGCGAGGCCATCGATCGGAGCGATCACCTTGGTGAAGCCCAGCTGCACCTGCGAGGCGCGGATGGAAGCCTGGTCCGCGACGACGGTGGCGAGGGCCTGGTCGAGGGTGTTCTTGAGGTTGTCCAGGTCCTGCTTGGAGACATACTGCTGGCCGCCCTTGCTGACCAGGTTCTGCGAACGCTCGAGGTTGTTCTTGGCGGTGGCCGCGGCGGCCTGGTCCTGGCGCAGCTTGGCGACCGACTGGTCGTACTGCGACTGGATGGTGCGGGGGTCGATCTCGGCGATGACATCGCCCTGCTTCACTTCCTGGCCTTCCTGGAAGTTGAGCTTCATCAGCTGGCCGGCGACCTGCGGGCGCACCACCACGGAATTACGTGCCTGGGCGGTACCGGTGGCGGTGAGGTAGACGGGCACATCCTGGCTGGCGACGGGCACGACCGTGACCGGCACGGGCGGCTGGTCCTTCCCCTGGCCCTCTCCATTGGCCTTGCCTCCCTGGGTCTGGGCTGCGTTCGCGCCCTCGGCGTGGCGCAGCCGGGGAACGACGAATATGCCCGCGATCACCAGAACCACGATGACGGCCAGCGCGATCTTCCAAAAACGCGACATGCAAAACACTCC
The DNA here is from genome assembly GCF_050434905.1 of Luteibacter sp. W1I16. Lineage (NCBI taxonomy): Bacteria > Pseudomonadati > Pseudomonadota > Gammaproteobacteria > Lysobacterales > Rhodanobacteraceae > Luteibacter > Luteibacter sp. W1I16. The sequence continues at coordinate 2,622,406 of NZ_JBNDJJ010000001.1, read as the reverse complement.
CAGGATGAATGACCGGACGGGGGTACCTGGTCCGACCGGCGCGCCGTGCGCCACGGGGGTTTATACCCCCAAAAGGTGAAAACCCGACGGCGCCAATATAGGTGTAGGTGAACGGCATTGAACAATGCCGGTTGACAGGGGTACAGCATGACTGACGGCACGTCTCCCCGCCGGTCCCCTGGCACGGCACGGGCATGCAGACCGCTGACTCCCGCGGAGGTTCCGTTATACTCGCGAAATTCGACGCCGCATTTGCGGCCGGCAGGCACGCCGGATCCCGGGGAGGGGACGGCACACCCAAATCAGTGGAGTCAATGCGTGAGCGGTTCTCCGAGCAAGTCCGACCAGAACTTCATGCGTCAGTTCTCGTGGCTGACCGCCGGCCTCAGTGTCCTGGCCCTCGTCCTGATGGTTATCGCCTATACCATCTATAGCAACATCCCAAAGGATCAGGACCCGGCCGTCGCCAAGCGCACCGAGGCCCGGATCGCCCCGGTGGGTGGCGTCTATGCCGGCGACACCGGCCGCGCCGCGATGCTGGCCGCCCAGGAAGCCGCGGCGAAGGCCGCCGCCTCGCAAGTCGCCTATGGTGGCAGCACCGACGGCAAGACCATCTACGACAACCTGTGCCACAGCTGCCATACGGCTGGCGTGGCCGGCGCGCCGAAGCTCGGCGACAAGGCCGCATGGTCCGCGCGCATCGCCGAGGGCATCGCCACCCTCACCAAGCACGCGATCGAGGGCTACACCGGTCCGGACGGCAACCACATGCCGGCCAAGGGCGGCAACCCGGCCCTGACCGACGAGCAGGTCGGCAACACGGTCAAGTGGATGGTCGACCAGGCCAAGTGAGCGGCGGCGGGACATGTCCCGCCCATTCCGCCGCGAAGCGCCGCAACTGCGGGAAGAACCGTTCGAACGTCTCCTGCAACATGGCGTCCTGCGCCATCAGCAGCGGCATCGCGTCGCCGACCGGGTTGGCCCGCGATAACCGTTGCGAGATGCCGCGCAAGGCCTTGGCGATGGCCTCGGCCCGTGCATATCCCGCCGGAAGGCCGTTGGCGTCCATGTAACCGAGGAACCGCTTCAGCGACTCGGGCAACAACGGACCGGCGGCGTGCAACTCCGTGCGCAGGTTCGTGGAGAAGTCCTCCAGCGGCATCGCGGACCAACGTGTGAAATCGCGTGCCAGGCAATGGTCGAACCACATGTCGAGGAGTATCCCCGCGTAGCGCCGGAACGGCGCGGGCAGGCGCTCGCGGGCCGCGCGGACCTCGTCGTGGCTGTCGGTGAAGCTGTCGATCGCCCGGTGCAGGTGGATACCCTGGCGGACCCGTTCGGGAATGGCCGGATCGGGCGTTCCGTGGACGAAGTCGCCCATGATGCCGCCCAGGCGCAAGGCCGCGTCGTCGCCCGCCAACAAGGCGTGTGCGAGGACGTTCATCGCCGGCCTTCGCCGCGAACCATCCAGCCAGCGGGTATCATGGAGAGCATGAGCGAACTTCTACCTACAGCGCCGGATCACTTTCCGGACGAGAGCATGAGCTTCGCGCTCGCAGGCCCGGCGGGCAAGCTCGAATGCGAAGCCAAGGCCGCCACCGCCGACGTGGCCCGTCACGGCATCGCCGTGATCTGCCATCCGCTGTCCACGGACGGCGGCAGCATGCACAACAAGGTGGTGACCATGATCGAGCGCTCGCTGCGCGAGTCCGGCATGGACACGGTCATCTTCAATTTCCGTAGCGTGGGCCGGTCGGAAGGCGCGTTCGACAGCGGCAACGGGGAAAGCGACGATCTCGCCGCGGTGGTCGCCTGGGCGCGCAAGGTCCGTCCCGGTGCCGCCCTGTGGCTGGCGGGATTTTCCTTCGGCAGCTACGTGACCCTGCGTAACGCCGTCCACCTCGGGGCCGATGCCGTGATCAGCGTCGCGCCGCCCGTGGCGGGACGCGGCTGGGATTTTTCACAGGTGGAACTGCCTACGGGCCACTGGCTGGTGGTGATGGGCGACGCCGACGAGATCGTCGAACCCCAGGCCGTCTACGACTGGATCGACAGCCTGCCGGAAGAGGCCCGCCCGCAACTGGTGAGAATGGAGGACACCAGCCACTTCTTCCATCGCCGCCTCATGGACCTGCGCGGCGTCATCAAGAATGGCGTGAAGAACTGGCTGCCCGGGCCCCGCGCTGCATGAACTGCACGGAATCGACGCCCGGCGAACGCTACCGGGACGGCATCGCAGGACATCGTTGGGAGTCGGACCCGGCACAGTTGCCGGTCATCGCCGAGTTCGACCGCCTGCACGCGGCGCTCTGCGCGCCGGAGCCGGCCAGTGGGGGCTTGTTCGGCCGCCTGCGCAGCATGCTCGGCAATGAGCCGCGCGCGGCCGTGAGCGGCCTGTACCTCTGGGGCAGCGTCGGCCGCGGCAAGACCTTCCTGATGGACCTGTTCGTCTCCAGCCTCGCCCCGGGCCTCGCCCTGCGCCGGCATTTCCACCGCTTCATGCTGGAGGTGCATGGCATGTTGCGCGAACTCGGCGAACGGCAGAACCCGCTCGACGAGGTGGCCGAGCGCCTCGCGGCGAAGTGCCGCGTGTTGTGCCTGGACGAATTCCTCGTCTCCGATATCGGCGACGCCATGATCCTGGCCGGCCTGCTCGACGGCCTGTTCGCGCGTGGCGTCACCCTGGTCACCACCTCGAACACGCCCCCGAAAGGCCTCTACAAGGACGGCCTGCAACGCGCGCGGTTCCTGCCGGCCATCGCCGCCATCGAAAAGCACTGTGTCGTCCACGAGATGGTCTCGCCGCACGACTGGCGGCTGCGCGCGCTGAGCCAAGCGCCGGTGTACCTCGTGCCGCCCGGCGCCGAAGCGGAGCGCTCGCTGGCGAAGATCTTCACGGGCCAGGCGCAGGGCGACGTGGCGGAAGGCGGCGCGATCACGCTCAACGGCCGTGACGTACCGGTGCGCAAGCGCGCGGACAACATCGTTTGGTTCGACTTCGCCGCGCTCTGCGAAGGCCCGCGCGCCGTCGCCGACTACATCGAGCTGGCGAAGGCGTATCCGGCCGTGATCCTTTCCAACGTGCCGCAGTTCACCGTGTACTCCGAGAACGAGGCCAAACGCTTCGTGCTGCTGGTGGACGAGTTCTACGACCGCCAGGTGAAACTGGTACTCTCCGCGGCCGCGCCGATCACGGAGCTCTACGATGGAAGCAAGGTCCGCGCCGAGTTCGGCCGCACCGAATCGCGGCTCATCGAAATGCAGAGCGAGGACTACCTCGGCCGTGACCATAAACCCTGATACGGCACGGACAGGACCGGCTGGCCGGCCGTATCGCCGGTCCGCCATGCTTCACCGGCGGGTCTCCCGCGCCATCTGACGAGGTACGCCATGGAACATTGCGAGCTGGTCCCGGGCCGCGGCATCCGCCGCGGCGACACCGACATCTTCTTCGGCATGCCGCGAAAGAAACTTCGCGACACGCTCGGCTGGAAGGCCGGCGGCGAAAACATGTGGGACGACGAGGACGAATACACCGACGCCGCCGGCGACGAATGGCTGCGGCTGCGCTTCCTCGACGACAAGCTGTGCGACATCGAGGTGCTGGGCGGCCAGCTCACGCACGAGGGCACGGAACTGCTCGCCACGACCCTGCCCGCCCTGCACGCGGCGCTGAAGAAATCGGGCATGGCGCTGGAGAAGACCGAGTGGCTCTCCGAAGGGCACGATTGCCTCGACCTCCAGATCGTGGTGGCATCCCGGGAAGACACCGGGGACGTGGGTGAGGAAATCGCATGGGTCATCACCAGCAGCGACTTCCGCGTCGAATGACGCGGACGGGGGCCACCGCCGCCGGGCGCATCCGCCTCGCGGCGGTCGTGCTCCTGATGGCCTGCCTCGCCGGGTGCGCCACCGCGCCGCGCGTGCCACCTCAGCGCAGCGCCCTCGCCCACTGGGTGCCGTCGCCCAACTTCAACGCGCGCAAGGCGCAAGTCATCGTGTTGCATCACACGTCGATCGGTAACGCCAGGGAAGCCCTTCGCGTGCTCAGCACGCGCAACAGCGAAGGCCAGGTGAGCGCGCACTACCTGGTCGAGGCCGATGGCCGGATCGACCAGCTCGTCGACGACAACGACCGTGCGTGGCACGCCGGAGCCGCGCGATGGGGTGACATGACGGACCTGAACTCGTCGTCCATCGGCATCGAGATCGACAACGATGGCGAGTCTCCGTTCACGCAGCCGCAGATACAGGCTCTGATCAACCTGCTCGCCGATCTCACCTCGCGTCTGGGCATTCCGCGCGAGGCGGTGGTGGGTCATGGCGACATCGCGCCCGGCCGCAAGAATGATCCCAGCGCGCAATTCCCATGGGCGACGCTCGCCCGATACGGTTTCGGCCTATGGCCGGAGGCGAATCCGATGCCGGCGCCGCCCGGATTCGACAGCCTCGCCGCCATGCGCCTGGTCGGGTACGACGTGTCGAATCCGCGCAATGCGATCATCGCCTTCCATCGCCACTACCGAGCCATGGAAACCGAGACGCTGGATGCCACCGATGCCGCCATCCTCTACTCGCTGCAACGCAAGCTGATGGCGCCGCGTCAATAGCCGAACGATGCGAACGCGGCGATCGTCCGCTCGACCGCCGCGTCGTCGATGTCCAGGTGCGTCACCAGCCGGATCGACGGAAGATAGCCGATGCTCAGGCGTATGCCATGCGTCGTCATGTGCGCGGCGAGATCCTTCAACCGCGCGGACGGCACGTCGACGAAGACCATGTTCGTGTGGCAGCCCTTGACCTCCAGGCCGTCGATGGCGCGCAAGCCGTTCGCCAGGCGGGTGGCGCGCGCGTGGTCGTCGGCCAGGCGTTCGACGTGGTGGTCGAGCGCATGCATCGCCGCCGCGGCCAGCATGCCGGCCTGCCGCCAGCCACCGCCGGCGACCTTGCGCCAGCGCCGCGCGCGGTCGATGAGAGCCACGCTGCCTAGCAACACCGACCCCACCGGCGCGCCCAGGCCCTTGGACAGGCACACGGACACGCTGTCGAAACCCGCCACCGCTTCACGAGCAGGGCGGCCGTATGCGATCGCCGCGTTGTAGAGACGCGCACCGTCCAGGTGTAGTCCGAGGCCTCGGCGTGTCGCCAGTTCGCGCGCACGGGCCAGGTAATCGAACGGAAGGACCCGGCCGTGCCAGGTGTTTTCCAGCGCCAGCAAGCGCGAGCGGGCGAAGTGCGGATCGATCGGCTTGATCGATGCCTCGACCTTGTCCAATGGCAAGGTACCGTCGGCTTCCTGCGGGATCGGTTGTGGCTGGATCGAACCCAGCACGGCGGCGCCACCACCCTCGAAGCGATAGGTGTGCGCGTCCGCCCCCACGATGTATTCGTCCCCGCGCTCGCAGTGGCTCATCAGCGCGAGCAGGTTGCTCTGGGTGCCGGTGGGCACGAACAAGGCCGCGGCGAAGCCCAGGTCGGCCGCGAGGCGGTCCTGCAACGCGTTGACGGTGGGATCCTCGCCGTACACGTCGTCTCCGACCGGTGCGCGCGACATCGCCTCGCGCATGGCGTCGGTGGGACGGGTGACGGTATCGCTGCGCAGGTCGACGATTTCCATGGGCTCGGGGTCGGAGGTGGCCAGCCAACGATGGTACGCGATGCCGTTCACGATTCCGTGGCCCTGAAGACGGCATGCTTTGGCGCATGATCACGATCGTCATGGGCGTCTCCGGCAGTGGCAAGAGCACGATAGGCGCAGACCTGGCCGCGCGGCTGGGCCAGCCCTTCGTCGACGGCGACCACCTGCATCCCCAGGCCAACCGCGACAAGATGGCGCAAGGCATACCGCTCGACGACACGGACCGTCAGCCGTGGCTCGCGGCCATCGTGGCGGAGATGGACCGTCACCGCCGCGACGGCGGGTCGCTGGTGCTGGCGTGCTCCGCCCTGAAGCGACGCTACCGCGATTTCTTGCGAGACGGACACGACGACGTGAAGTTCGTCTACCTGCGCGGTTCGCGCGAACTGCTGGCCGAACGACTCGGCCACCGCGCCGGGCACTTCTTCGACCCGGCGCTCCTCGACAGCCAACTGGCCACGCTGGAAGAACCGGACGAGGCCGAGGCCATGCGCGTCGACATCGGCAAACCGCCGGCGGAACTCGTCGAGTGCATCATCCGCGCGGATTGCCACGGGCCCTGCTCGTAGGGTCGCCATGTCACGCCGGCAGTGGCCGCCTCGTCCCGCTCGTGTTCTCATATTCGCTCCCCTCCCCCCAGGAAAGCCCATGCAAGCCCCCGTCGACGCGGCGCTGGACGGCCGCCGTGCGGACACGACCGTCTTTGGCGTGATCTTCGCGATCAGCTTTTGCCACCTGCTCAACGACATGATGCAGTCGCTGCTTCCAGCGATCTATCCCGGCCTCAAGAGCGACTTCCAGCTCGACTTCGGCCAGATCGGGCTCATCACCCTCACGTACCAGATGACCGCGTCCATCCTGCAGCCACTCATCGGGCTTTACGCCGACCGGCGCCCGACGCCGCTCGCGCTCCCCGGTGGCACGCTGTTCTCGTTGTTCGGCCTGCTCGTGTTGTCCAAGGCGCACGCCTATCCGTTGCTGCTTGCGGGCGCGGCATTGCTGGGCATGGGTTCGTCGGTGTTCCATCCCGAGTCGTCGCGCGTGGCGCGGATGGCGTCCGGTGGACGCCACGGCCTCGCGCAATCGCTGTTCCAGGTGGGTGGCAACGCAGGACAGGCGCTCGGTCCGCTCGCCGCGGCGCTGGTGGTCGTGCGCTGGGGACAATCGAGCCTCGCGTTCTTCGCGCTGCTCGCCTTGTTGTCCTGCGCGATCCTGTGGAACGTCGGCCAGTGGTATCGCCACCATGGCTTGACGCGCCTGACGAACAACGGCGGCAAGCACGCGCAACTCGCCCCGCCATCGCGTGAGGCACGGCGCGGCATCGCCGTGCTCCTCGCGCTGATCTTCTCGAAGTACGTCTACCTCGCCAGCCTGACCAGCTACTTCACGTTCTACCTCATCCATCGCTTCGGCGTGTCGGTGGAGAACGCACAGTTCCACCTGTTCGTCTTCCTCGGCGCGGTGGCGGTGGGAACGGTGCTCGGAGGCCCCGTCGGCGACCGCATCGGGCGCAAGCGGGTGATCTGGTTCTCGATCCTCGGCGCCCTGCCGTTCACCCTCCTGCTGCCGCACGCCAGCCTTTTCTGGACGGCACCGCTCACGGTGGCGATCGGGCTGATTCTTGCCTCGGCCTTTCCCGCGATCGTGGTCTTCGCGCAGGAACTGGTGCCCGGCCGGGTCGGGATGATCTCCGGCCTGTTCTTCGGCTTCTCATTCGGCATGGGCGGCCTCGGCGCGGCGGTGCTCGGCGAACTGGCTGACCACATCGGCATCGAGGCGGTGTACCAGGTATGTGCTTTCCTTCCCTTGATCGGTTTGCTGGCCGCGCTGCTGCCCAGCCCCAAGCGGGGCTAGGCATGAAGCGGGGCTAGGAACATTCAGACAGGCACCCAGGGCCACCGAAACCCTGGTGGAGCCGACCTGGTGGGAGCCGACCTTGTCGGCGATGGGTGCTTGCCTCGACCTGGCCCGCTGCCGCGGGATCGCCGACAAGGTCGGCTCCCACCAAGTCGGCTCCCACAGGGTCGGTTCCGCATAACTGAACATCCCTACCAACATCCCTACCTGGGCAACGCGTAGGCGATCACCCAATCGCCTTGCTTCGTGCCGAGCGAGCCGTGGCCGCCGGCCGTCACGAGGAGGTATTGGCGACCGTCCTTGTCCGCATAGGTCATCGGTGTGGCCTGACCGCCGGCCGGCAGACGGGCCTCCCACAGTTTCTTCCCGGTGCGCACGTCATACCCGCGCACGTAGTAATCCAGCGTGCCGGAAAGGAAGGTGACGCCGCCGGCGGTGGTGACCATGCCGCCGAGGCTCGGCACGCCGAGCGGCATCGGGATAGGCAACGGCGCGCTGTCGACGATGGTGCCGTTCTTGTGCCGCCACATCATCTTGCCGGTGCGCAGATCCACCCCTGCGACGTATCCCCATGGCGGTGCCTGGCAAGGAATGCCCAGCGGCGAAAGGAAGGCCGACAACTCGATGCCGTACGGGATGCCTTCGGCCTTCTTCACACCCTCGGTCTCGCTCTTGGCGGGACCGACCTCCATCTTGGCCAGCACTTCCTTCGGAATCAGCCGCGACTGGAAGGCCATGTAACTCGGGTTGATCAACATCAACTGGCGCGTGGGATCCACGGACACGCCACCCCAGTCGAAGACACCGAAGTTCCCCGGGAAAACCAGCGATCCCTGTTCCGACGGTGGCGTGAACATGCCTTCGTAACGCAGCGAACGGAACCGCACGCGACACCACAGCTGGTCCAGCGGCGTCGTGCCCCACATGTCCTTCTCGCGGATGTCCGGGGGCGCGAAGTTCAGGTCCGACAGGGGCTGCGTCGGCGCCGTATGGTCGCCCGCCACGGCGCCTTGCGGACGAGGCACCTCGCGAATGGGAACGATCGGCGTGCCGTCACGCCGGTCGAGCACATAGACGCTGCCCTGCTTCGTGGAGGCGACCAGCGCGGGCTTCATGCCGTCGGCGGTCTGCAGGTCGACCAGGGTCGGTTGCCCGCCGATGTCCATGTCCCAGAGATCGTGATGGGTGAACTGGTAGTTCCAGCGCACCTTGCCGGTGGCGACATCCAGCGCGACGATGCCGGCGCTGTATTTCTCCGAGGTGGGCGTGCGGCCGCCACCGAACTGGTCTGGCGTCTGGTTACCCATCGGCAGGTAGACGATGCCCAGGTTCTCGTCGACGCTGAAGAGCGACCAGACATTCGGCGAATTGCGCGTATAGGTTTCGCCGGGCGCGATCGGCGCCGTGTCGTCGGGCTTGCCGGGATCCCAGTTCCAGACGAGGCGGCCATCGTGCACGTCGTAGGCGCGGATCACGCCGGAGGGTTCGTTGGTGGATTCGTTATCGGTGACATGGCCACCGATGATCACCAGGTCTTTCGTCACCGCCGGCGGCGAGGTGGAGTAGTAGCCGCCCGGCGTGAACGGCCCGATGTTCGCGCGCAGGTTCACCGTGCCCTGTTCGCCGAAGTCGGTGCAGGGTTGGCCGGAATCCGCGTTGATCGCGATCAGGCGCGCGTCGGCGGTCGGCAGGAACAACCGGCGCGGGCACGCCGCCGAGACCGTGGATGCCCCGGCGGCCGCGGCTGTCGAGGCAGGCGCGGGGGTACCGGCCGCGGTCGTCGCCGGAGCGGGAATCGTCGCGGTCGCGTACCTGGCATCGTCGTGGTACGACACGCCCCGGCAGGTCATGTGTTCCCAGTGCTTGAAGCCGACCGGGCTCTGGATCTTCGGATCGAACTCCCAGCGCTTCTGCCCCGTCGCCGCATCCACCGCGATCACGCGGCTGTGCGGCGTGCACAGATACACGGTATCGCCGATCTTCAGCGGCGTGTTCTCGGACGTCGTTTCCGTGGGATCGTCCGGTCCCGGCGTATCGCCCGTCTGGATCTTCCAGGCCACTTGCAACTGGCCCACGTTGTCCGGGGTGATCTGTGTCAATGGCGAATAGCGCTGGCCGAACGGCGAACCGCCGTAATCGGTCCAGTCGCCGTCGGGCCGCGCGGCACGGTCGCCTTGCGGCCCGGCGACATCGGCCATCGGCAGCTCGCCCGGCACGTCGTGATCGGAATGAAGGACGCCCGCGATGCCCACCGCCGCGACGATCAGCAACGAGACGAAGAGGAAGCCGCCGCCGGTATGCCGGGAGGTTTCATAAAGGCTGTCCCTGTTGAGTCCCCGGCGTGGCCATGGCAGCAGGAGCCACAGGCCGAGGGCGAACCACACATCGAGACGTGGCAGCAGTTGCCACCAGTCGAGACGCACTTCCCACACCGACCATGCGGCGGTGCCGATCAACAGGAGCGCGTAGAGGGGCACGGCCAGCCGCACGCGGAACAGCAACAGGGCCGCGACCACAAGGGTGACCGCACCGGCGACGAGGTAATAGGCGGAGCCGCCCAGACCGACGAGGCGGATACCGCCGAGCAGGGTCGCTGCGCCGAACAGGGCGAAGAGGAACGCTGTAAACAGCGTGGCGGGATGGTGTCTCCTGACTCGATTCACATGCGCCTCTCTGGTGTCCTGAGTCCTCCCTCTCCGCTAGGGTGGAGAGAGTGGCGTGAATCCCAGGTGGAGAGTGGCGAGCGCCACGCCTACCTTTCGGGCGTAGCCCTGGCGGCCAGTTCCGCTTCCATCGCCTCGCGCATCAGGTACTTCTGCACCTTTCCGGTCACCGTCATGGGAAAACCGTCGACGAAACGGACATAGTGCGGCACCTTGAAATAGGCGAGGTGCCTCCGGCAATAGTCCTGGATCGAACCCACGCTGGCCGTCGCCCCGTCGCGCAACCGGATCCACGCGCATACCTGCTCGCCCAGCCGGTCGTCCGGTACGCCCAACACCTGCACATCCTGGATATCCGGGTGGCCGTAGAGGAATTCCTCGATTTCGCGCGGGTAGATGTTTTCACCACCACGGATGATCATGTCCTTCAGGCGGCCCACGATCGTGCAGTAACCCGCGTCGTCGAGCACCGCGAGGTCGCCCGTATGCATCCATCGCGCCGCGTCGAGCGCCTGCCGCGTGTTCGCCTCATCGCCCCAGTAACCGCGCATCACGGAATACCCGCGTGTCAGCAATTCACCTGTCGTCCCTCGCGGAACGACGCGCCCCGTCTCGTCGACGATCTTCACTTCCACGTGCGGGTGGATGCGCCCCACCGTGGACACGCGCAATTCCAGCGGATCGTCCGGCACGGTCTGGAAACTGACGGGACTGGTCTCGGTCATGCCGTAGGCGATGGTAGAACGGCACGGGAATGCACAGACGGTCGTCTTCGGTGAGGCGCATGGCTTCTCCTATGAAGAAGCCGTTGTTGACGATGTTGTGATGCGTGAGCGTCGCGCCCTTGGGTGCGCCCGTCGTACCGGAGGTGAACTGGATATTGACCGCATCATCGAACGACAACCGCGCCTCCACCGCCGCGAGGTGCGTCCGCGCCGCGGCGTCCGCGGCGATGTCGTGCCAGCGTACAGCGCCAGGCGTTACTTCTTCGTTGAGCAGGATCACGTGGCGCAGGTCGGGCAACGCGGCCGCGCGCAAGCCGCCGGGCAAGGCGCTTTCCAGCTCGGGAGCGAGGCCGCGAAGGATGTCCAGATAGTGCGACGACTTGAAAGCGCGCGGCAGGATAAGGGCACGGCAGCCCACCTTGTTCAGCGAGTACGCCAGTTCATGCGATCGGTAGGCGGGATTGATGTTGACCAGGATCAATCCCGCCTTCGGCGCTGCGAATTGCGCCACCACCCATTCCGCGCGGTTCGGCGCCCAGATGCCGATGCGGTCCCCGGGTTCCAGTCCGAGGGCGAGAAGGCCGGCGGCGACGCGCTCGACCTCGGCATGGAATTCCCGATACGTCCAGCGGATTCCTTGCTGGCGTACCACCAGCGCGGGGCGGTCCGGCCAACGCGCGGTGACGCGATCGAGCAGCGCGCCGACGGTCTCGCCCAGCAGGGGCGTGGGGCTCGCGCCGTGCACGTAACTCGCGGCGTGGTCCATGTGTTTGTCCTCGTTGGGGCTTCGCCTGAGGATAAACAATGTGCGCCGGGAACGTGCCCCGCTCCTCAGGCGAACTCGGTCCAGCCGGCGGCGTCGGCCGTCGTGGAGGCCGGCCGGTGGCCGAAGCTGAGGTCGTGCGCGGCGCGCCCGGCCATGACGCGCGAGCTATCGGCGCCAGCCGACTCGTCGTTCACGGTGAAGAACGCCACCTGGTCGCGCAACGATTTCGCCTGGTCCTGCATGGATTTCGCGGCGGCGGCGGCCTCTTCCACCAGCGCGGCGTTCTCCTGCGTCACCTGGTCGATCTGAGCGATGGCGAGGTTCACCTGGTCGACGCCGGACGACTGTTCCGCACTGGCCGCGGCGATCTCAGCGACGATGTCGGTCACCTTCTTCACGCTGTCGACGATGTCGCGCAGCGCACCCGACGATTGCTCGACCAGCGCCGCGCCCGCATCCACGCGTTCGCCGCTTTCCAGGATGAGGCCCTTGATCTCGCGCGATGCCGATGCGCTGGACTGCGCGAGACGGCGCACTTCCGCCGCCACCACGGCGAAGCCACGGCCCTGCTCGCCCGCTCGCGCCGCTTCCACGGCGGCGTTCAACGCCAGCAGGTTGGTCTGGAAGGCAATGTCGTCGATCAGGCCCACGATGTCACCGATGCGACGGCTGGAATCGCCGATCTGGCGCATCGCCTCCATGGCCTCGCCGACCACGGCGCCGCCCTTCTCCGCCGCGCCCCGCGCATGCCGCGACAGGCGGTCGGCGGCCAGGGCGTTCTCGGCGTTCTGCTTCACCGTCGCGGTCATTTCTTCCATCGACGCGGCGGTTTCTTCCAGGCTGGAGGCCTGTTCCTGCGTGCGCTGCGAAAGATCGTCGTTACCACGCGCGATCTCACCGGAGGTGGTGGAGACGACATGCGCGCTTTCCTGCACCTCGGTGACGATCGAGGCGAGGGTGCCGCGCATGCGCTCCAGCGCGCCCAGCAGGCTTTCCGGCGCGAAGGCGGTCGCGCTGTCGGCGCGCAGGTCGCCACCGGCGATGCGCCCGGCGATCTCCACGGCGTCGCGCGGCTCGCCACCCAGGCTCGTGCGGATGCTGCTCATCGAGAACCAGACGATCGCCAGCGCCAGCAGAGCGATAAGCCCCGACTTGATCAGGTCACGCTTCAGCTGCGCGTAGAAGGCGGCGTCGATGGCATCGAAGTAGGCGCCCGAGACGAAATGCAGGTCCCACGGCTTGTACCAGGACGAGAAGCTGATCTTGTCTTTCAGCTCCTTGGTCTTGGGCATGATCTGCGTGTAACGGGTCATGCCGTGGCCGTTCTTCGTATCGGTGGCGAGCATCGCCTCATAATGGTGGAAGCCCTTGCCATCGGCATCGTCGCGGATGTTCTTGCCGATCTCGGCACGGCGCAGCGGATGCATGCGCATCGTCAGCGCCGAATCGAACGCGAACACATAACCGCTGTTGTTCGACCAGCGCATCGCCTCGATGTCCTGCAGTGCGTTCACCCGCGCCTCCAGGTCGCTCAACTCGCCCTTCGCCGCGCGCGCATGGTAGGCGTCGGCGATCGACATCGCCGCCGTCACGTGCTGCTCGAGCGTGTCCTCGAGTGCGTTCATCTGCACGCCGCGGCTTTCGATGCCCGCCATGATGGTCTGTGCCATCAGCCCGGCGACGACCACGGTCGTCACCATCCACACCCGTGTGTTCAGCCGCGTGCGACCGAACCATTTTTCCACTGCCGACATACCCATCACCCTCGAAAATCCCCGTGCTGGACTTATCGGCGCCGGGGGGCAGGACTTTACGAGGACGATGTGAAGACGCTCAGCGGGCGGTCAGTGTGTGCCGTCCCGATCCGAGTACCTTCTCGGGCGCCCCCGGCAGCGCCACCACCGCCTCCGCGCCGACGGGTACCACCACATCGGCCTCGACCTTCCCCGCCACCTTGCGCCACGCCACGGAGGCTTCGCCATAGGGCGTCATCACCGTGGCGGAGGCCTGGCCGAGAAAGGCCGTGAGGGCCGGACGCACCTCGAAACGCCGCCAGCCCGGTTCCAGCGGCCGCAGGCCGGCCACGTCGCCGAACAGCCAGTCGTCGATCGTGCCGAGGAAATAATGGCCCCTGGAGCGCGAGGCGAGCTTCCAGTGTTCCCAGAGGCTGGTCGCACCGTTGGCGCGCCAGAAACCCCAGCTCGGGAAACTGGTCTGGGTGGCGATGGCCCATGCCTCGTCCGCGTGGCCGGTCGCGGTCAGCACCGGCAGGATCGGCTTGGTCGCCAGCGCGCCGGTATCCAGGTGGTCGCCGCGAGCCTTCGCGTCGGCCGCCACGCCGGCTGCCACGCGCGCTTTCAGATCGTCGGGCACGAGGCCGAAGCTCAACGCCAGCAGGTTGTGCGCCTGCCGGTAGCCCTGATCGCCTTCGCCGCGATAACGGGCGGCCGGGCGATCGAGGAAGCGCTCGTTGAACGCTTCGCGTACCTTTCCGGCGCGGGTGTCGAAGATGGCCGCGCCGGATGTGTCGCCGGTAAGCCGCAGCATCGCCGCCGTCGCGCGCTGCATGCCGTAGAGATACGCCGTGGCGGCGACGCGCTTGTCCTCCGGCGCGTTCTCCCCGCCCGGATCGGTCTCCGGACTGACCCAATCGCCCAATTCCGTATCGGCGATACCGCCCGGTGAACGCGCATCCTCCATCGCCACATAGCGTGCAATGCCCTGGATGTGTTCCTCGATCGGCCTCCGGTCCCCCGCGTACATCCACAGCCACCATGGGATGAACACGTACGCCGAGTGCCACGTCGGTGCGCGCACGTCGCCCCAACCGGGATTCGGCGCGATGAGCAGGGGTGCGCCTTGCGCGTTGCGCGCATCGGCGATGTCGCGCAGCCACTTCGCCAGCAATCGATCCGCGTCGAAGTTGCGCAGGAACATCTCCGCGCCGAGCATGCCGTCGCCCGTCCATCCGTTCTTCTCGTACATCGGCGTGTCGGTGGGAAGGCCATGCAGGTTGTTGAGCATCGTGTCGACGGCCGCGCGGTGGATCCAGTTCAGCAACGGGTTGTCGCTATCGAAGCGGCCCGTCACCGCGACATCGGTATGCACCACTTGCGCGGCGATCGCATCGACGGCTGGCTTTCCACCCGGCCAGCCCTGTACCTGCACATAGCGAAAACCCTTGTACGAAAAACGAGGATGCCAGCGGACCCGGCCGCCATCGAGCGTCAGGCGGTCGGTCTGGAATCCCCGCTTGAAATAATGATGATCGTCGCGTGCGTCGACGGTGCCGTCCGGAAGAAGCTTTTCCCCGTAGCGCGCGACGATCGTCGTGCCCGCGGGACCGCTCACGTCGAAGCTCGCCCATCCCGCCATGACGCGCGGAAACGCGAACACGTAGGTGCCCGGCACGGGCTCGGTGACGGACGAGGCGGCCACGGTCTCCACCACGCGGATCGGTTGCTCGGTCTGGGCGACGAGTTTTCCGGCCGGTGCCGGCAGCTCCGACGCGGGGGACCATGTGCGTGGCGTGGCGAGACGCGCGTCGTATTCCTCGCCGCCGTAGAGGTCGTCCAGCCGGGTCGGCCCGTCGGCCACGCGCCAGCTCGCATCGCTGACGACGTGCCCGATGCGGCCGTCCCGATAGCGGATGAGCAACAACGCGCGCATCCGTGGACGTCCATGCCACGGCGCCCGCTCCCAGTGCCATACATTCGGGTTGGTGAGTCCATGGAAGCCGCGGCCCAGTTCCGCACCGAGCGTGTGCTCGCCGGGCGCGAGGGCGATCTCGTTCGCCACTACCTCCACGCGCTTTCCGTAGTCGGTGAAGCCTGGACCAAGCACCGCATCGCTCACCGGCTTGCCATCGATCGTCAGGTCGGCATAACCGCCGGCGGCGATGTACAACGTCGCGCGCGCCACGCCCCCGTCGACGTGGAAGGTCTTGCGGAGCAGCGGCGCGGGAAGCGTGTCGTCACCCTTGCCGATCCATCGCGCGCCGTGCCATCCGGCCTCGTCCAGCGCCGTGTCGAAATGCGAAGCCACGCTGGCATCGCCCTGGGAGGTATGGACATCCGCACGCCATTCATAGCGTTCGCCGGGAGCCAACGAAGGACCGGCGTAGTCGATGTCGAACGGCCGCGCACCAGCGACATCGCCACTGTTCCATACCGTCTCGCCTCCATGCGTCACCACGATGCGATAGCCCGTCTGGACGGTGCCACCGGTGTCGCTGTGCACGATCCAAGAGAACCGGGGCCTGGCCACGTCGACGTAACCGGGCGTGTCGGTGCGTTCGACACGCGGCGTGGTGAGGCTGACGGAAGCACGCGTGAGCGGTGCGGCGAACAGAAGGACACAAGCGGCGTAAGTGCGAATGGGCAATGGATCTTCCTTTGGCGCAGGACGCGAGGGAGCATATCGGCCAGCCGTCCTTACATCCATCTAACGCATCAAGGTTTATCCCTTCCCCACCTCGAATTCCCCGGAGCCATGTCATGAAGACCCTGATCGCCGGTATCGCGCTCGCCACCACGCTCGCCGCCACTTCGGCCTCCGCCATGCAACTGGACAGCCTGAAAGGCATGATGGGCGGCGGTGGCGGCTCGCTCGCATCAGGCAGCATGGGCAACGCCGCCGGTATCTTGCAGTACTGCATGAGCAACAACTACCTCGGTGGCGAAAGCGGCGCGGCCGGCGTGAAGGACCAGCTGCTGGGCAAGCTCGGTGGCCAGGCCACCCCGTCCACGCCCGCCCCCACGCAGGACAAGGGTTACCTCGACGGCGCGAAGGGCCTTCTGAAGTCCAGCGACGGCAAGACCCTGGATCTTTCCGGCGGCGGCTCGGGCGCGGCCGGCGCCGGCGACCTCAAGGCCCAGCTCACCCGCAAGGCGTGCGACGCCGTGCTGAAGCAGGGCAAGAAGATGGTCGGCATGGGGAAGTGACATGACGTGGACGGGGTATGGACACCCCGGCCCGTAAACCTGAGGGCCTCACCACCGATGAGGACCCTCCCATGGCCAATCCAGCCAAGAACGATCCGTACGCCATGCGCGACCCGCGCACCCAGTATCCGCAGCCTGATTTTTCAAAGCAGCCGCAGCCCGCGCCGGGCCTGGCCAGGGAAATGGTGCCCAAGCCGGACCACGGCGAGACCAGTTACCGCGGCAACGGCCGCCTCAAGGGCCGCAAGGCGCTGGTGACCGGCGGCGATTCCGGTATCGGGCGTGCGGCGGCCATCGCCTTCGCACGCGAGGGCGCGGACGTCGTGATCAACTACCTGCCCTCGGAACAGAAGGATGCCGACGAGGTCATCGCCTTGCTCACCGGCGAGGGTCACACCGTCGTGGGCATGCCTGGCGACCTGAAGGACGAGGCGTTCTGCAAGGACCTCGTCGCGAGGGCCGTGAAGGAGCTCGGCGGCCTGGATATCCTGGCCAACATCGCCGGCCGGCAACAGTACGCGAAGTCGATCGACGAGCTGGATAGCGCCGCATTCGAGGCGACGTTCCGCACCAATGTCTTCGCCATGTTCTGGCTGACCAAGGCGGCCCTGCCGCATATGCCGCCGGGCGCGGCCATCCTCAACACGGCCTCGATCCAGGCCTACGAACCGTCGGACATCCTGCTGGATTACGCGCCGACCAAGGCCGCGATCGTGGCGTTCACCAAGGCGCTGGCCAAGCAGGCGGCGGAAAAGGGCATTCGCGTGAACGCGGTGGCGCCGGGGCCGGTGTGGACGCCGCTGCAACCCAGCGGCGGGCAACCGCAGGAGAAGGTGGTGGAATTTGGCAAGAACGTTCCCCTGAAGCGACCCGGGCAGCCGGTGGAGTGCGCGCCGGTCTACGTGCTGCTGGCGAGCCAGGAGGCGAGCTTCATCACCGGGGAGACGTATGGGGTGACGGGCGGGCATATGTTGCCGTGACGTGGCAGATGTTGCCGTGAGGCGGGCCGTATCGCCGGCGAGCCGGCTTCCCACCAGAGCGGGGATGCCTCCGGCTCTGGTGGGAAGCCGGCTGGCCGGCGATGCTCTACCGGCCCATGATCCGCCCGATCGCATCCATCAGGTCGGCCACCCCGTACGGCTTCACGATGATCCGCGTGCGCGCGTCGCACTCCACGCCGTTCGCCGTGTGGTCGCCGGTGGCATAGATCACCGGCAGGCCAGGCTGCGTTTCGCGTAACCGCTCCGCCAGATCCACGCCATTCATCCCCGGTAGTCCGACATCCGCGAGAAGCACATCGATCGGCTCGGAGACGTGCAGACGCAAGGCCTCGTTGCCATCGCCGGCCTCGAACGCGACGTGCCCGCGGCTTTCCAGCATCTCGCAGATGGACATCCGTATCAGCGCGTCGTCCTCGACCACCAGCACACGCAACGATGCCGAGGGCGCCGGCGACGCTCCCGCCATCGGCGCGGGCGCGATCTCCGCCGTCGGGCGCGGCACGCGCGCGGCCAGCATGTGCCGCACGCGCCGTGCCAGTTGCTCCTTCGTATACGGCTTGCTCAACAATTCCACGCCTTCGTCGAGGCGGCCGCCGTGCACGATGGCGTTCTCGGTGTAGCCCGAGGTGAACAGCACCGCGATGCCCGGCTGCCGTTCCATCGCCTTGCGCGCCAGCTCCGGGCTGCGCAACGTGCCGGGCATCACCACGTCGGTGAATAGCAGGTCGATCGCGATGCCGCTTTCCACGATCGACAGCGCACTGGATGCATCGCGCGCCTTCAGCACGCGGTAGCCGAGATCGCCGAGCATGCCGACGACCGTTTCGCGGACCGCGTCGTCGTCTTCCACGACGAGGATCGTCTCGTCGCCGCCACGCACGGCTTCCTCGTCGATATCCACGAGGCGGTCTTCGCTCTGCACGCAGCGTGGCAGGTAGATCTTCACCGTGGTGCCTTCGCCGGGCTCGCTGTATATCTTCACGTGGCCGCCGGACTGCTTCACGAAGCCGTAGACCATCGAGAGGCCGAGCCCGGTACCGCGTCCTTCCGGCTTGGTGGTGAAGAACGGCTCGAACACCTGGTCGATGATCTCCGGAGGGATGCCGCCGCCGGTATCGGTCACGGCGATCATCACGTACTGGCCGGGACGCAGGTCGCCGTGGGCGGACGCGTAGGCACTGTCGAGCAAGGCGTTGCCTGCCTCGATGGTGAGCTTGCCACGTCCGTCCATCGCGTCGCGCGCGTTGAGCGCCAGGTTGAGCAGCGCGTTTTCGACGTTGCCTGGGTCGACCAGCGTGTTCCACAGGCCGCCGGCGACCACCGTCTCGATCTCGATCGCCTCGCCCAGCGCGCGGCGCAGCAGTTCATCCATGTCGCGGATGAAGCGCCCGACGTTCACGACCTTCGGTGCCAGTGGCTGGCGCCGGCCGAAGGCGAGCAGTTGCGCGGCCAGCTTGCTGCCGCGTGTCACGCCGGCCATCGCGTTGGAGAGACGCCGTTCGGCGCGTGCATTGCCGGCCACGTCGGACGCGAGAAGCTGCAGGTTTCCGCTGATCACCTGCAGGAGATTATTGAAATCGTGGGCGACGCCGCCGGTCAACTTGCCGATCGCGTCCATTTTCTGCGCTTGGCGCAACTGGTCCTGGGTCAGGTCGAGCGCGAGCCCGGGGCCGCCTCCGGCGCTGCGCCAGCCCTGGTCTTCCTCGGCGGCCGGCTGCATCGACACGATGGCCGTCCCATCCCAGCGTTCCATGCACACGCGCCAGGGCGATCCGTCGACGGAGCTCAGTTCCGCGGTACGCATGCCGCTCGCGGCCAGGTTCGGCAATTCCGCCTCGAACCAGGTCCGGCCGGCAGGGTTCCAGATGGCCAGGAATTCGCCATCAGGCAGGCGAGCCCTGGCCCAGGCATTGGCGTACAGGAGTTCACCCTTGGGAGAAAGGGCGGCGAGGCCGTAAGGCGCGGCGTCGAACGCCCGGGCGATCAGTTCATTGTCCTGCAATGCGAATGGTGAGGGCATCGAGCCTGTGATTGATCCGGGGTGGGGAGCGGAGTTTATCGTCGTGGGTTCATGCACTTTGTGTAGAACGCCTTCACAAGTCCTGAACGAACCGGCAGTTGCGTCGTTTACACCACATCTTGTGTTGACCGCCCATGGGATCGCCTATATCGTGTGTCCCGTTGGTGTCCGGAGAGGCGCGACTGCCCGTCGGACTTAATAGGGAATCCGGTGCGAATCCGGAACTGCCCCGCAGCGGTAAGTGGAAACGATCCCGTTCTATGCACTGGTCCTCGGCGACTGGGAAGCGACGGGTAGGCCGGGCCTCCAAGGCCCTCGTCCACGAGTCCGAAGACCTGCCAACAGTCGGTACCTGATCGGTATCGATTGTGGTGACGGCTTCCGCGGGGAAGCACGTCGCGGACCGGAGCCGCCTTGGGCGGGCTCCGTCCCGGCCTTTCCCGCATTGCCTGGCCACTTCGAGCCCCGTCCGAGGGAACGGGAGTTTGAACCAGGCCTTGGGGCACGCCACACATGACCACGATGGATTCCGCAGCGCGCGAGCGCACCGAGACGGCCGACCCGGCCGCCATTCCTTCTCCGACCGCCGGCAAGGCGCCCGCCGCCGGCTACCGCAACGACGCGCCACCCGCCTTCGCCCTCACCCCGCCGCACAACCCCGGCCAGATGCGCGTGACCAAGCGCAACGGTGGCCAGGAAGTCGTCGACGTGAACAAGATCGTGCGCGCGGTGACCCGCAGCGCCGATGGCCTGTACGCCGTCGATCCGATGCGCGTGGCGCTGAAGACGATCGGCGGCCTCTACGACGGCGCGACCACCCAGGAACTCGACCAGCTGTCGATCCGCACCGCCGCGGCGCTCACCGCCGAGGAACCGGAGTACGGCCAGCTGGCCGCGCGCCTGCTCGCCGCCTTCATCGACAAGGAGGTGTCCGACCAGGACATCCAGTCGTTCTCGCAGTCGATCTCCACCGGTTTCGACCTCGGTATCCTCAACGAACGCCTGCGCGATTTCGTGCAGGTGAACGCGCGCAAGCTCAACGACGCGATCGATACCACGGCCTCGCGCCGCTTCGAATACTTCGGCCTGCGCACGGTCTATGACCGTTACCTGCTGCGCCATCCGACCAAGCGCTTCGTCATCGAGACGCCGCAGTACTTCTTCATGCGGATCGCCTGCGCGCTCGGCGGCAACGACGTGGCCGAGACGCTGGAGTTGTACCGCATGCTCTCGTCGCTGGAATACCTGGCCAGCTCGCCCACCCTGTTCAACGCCGGCACGGCCCATGAACAGCTGTCGTCGTGCTTCCTGCTCGATTCGCCGCAGGACGCCTTGGAATCCATCTACGCCAAGTACGGTGATGTCGCCCAGTTGTCGAAGTTCGCCGGTGGCATCGGCCTCGCCTATTCGCGCATCCGCTCGCGCGGCTCCTTGATCAAGGGGACCAACGGCCATTCCAACGGCCTCGTGCCGTGGCTGAAGACGCTCGACGCTTCCGTGGCCGCCGTCAACCAGGGCGGCAAGCGCAAGGGCGCCGCCTGCGTATACCTGGAATCGTGGCACGCCGACATCGAGGAGTTCCTCGAACTGCGCGAGAACACCGGCGACGACGCCCGCCGCACGCACAACCTCAACCTCGCCAACTGGGTACCGGACCTCTTCATGCGCCGCGTGGAGACGGACGGCGACTGGTCGCTGTTCGACCCGAAGATCGTCCCGCATTTCGTCGATACCTGGGGCGCCACCTTCGACGCCGCCTATGAGAAAGCCGAAGCCGATGGCCTGGCGGTGAAGACGATCAAGGCGCGCGAACTCTACGCGCGCATGCTGCGCTCGCTGGCGCAGACCGGTAACGGCTGGATGACCTTCAAGGATCGCTCGAACGCGACCAGCAACCAGACCGCGCGTCCCGAGAACGTCATCCACCTGTCGAACCTCTGCACCGAGATCCTCGAAGTGACCTCGGAAGGCGAGACGGCGGTGTGCAACCTCGGCTCGATCAACCTCGCCCGCCACGTGGTGGACGGCCAGTTCGACTACGAGAAGCTGTCGACCACCGTGCGCACGGCCGTGCGCCAGCTGAACCGCGTGATCGATCTCAACTTCTACCCGATCGCCTCGGCGAAGACGGCGAACGTGAAGTGGCGTCCGGTCGGCCTGGGCGTGATGGGCCTGCAGGACGTCTTCTTCAAGCTGCGCCTGCCGTTCGATTCAGACGAGGCACGCGCGTTGTCCACGCGCATCGCGGAGGAGATCTATTTCCACGCGTTGTCCATGTCCAACGAGATCGCCGAACGCGACGGCCCGCATCCCGGGTTCGAGGAAAGCCGCGCGGCCAACGGCGAGTTGCAGTTCGACTATTGGCCGGCCGCCACGCCGGCCGGCAAGGACGGCCGCTGGGCCGAACTGCGCGAGAAGATCAAGGCCAAGGGCCTGCGTAACTCGCTGCTGATCGCCATCGCGCCCACCGCGACGATCGCGTCGATCGCCGGCTGCTACGAATGCATCGAGCCGCAGGTGTCGAACCTGTTCAAGCGCGAGACGCTGTCGGGCGACTTCCTCGTGGTGAATCGCTACCTCGTCGACGAGTTGAAGACGCTGGGGCTGTGGACCGCCGATATCCGCGACCAGATCAAGCTGGCGGAAGGGTCGGTACAGGGTATCGCGGCCATCCCCGCGGAACTGCGCGCGGTGTATCGCACCACCTGGGAACTGCCGCAGAAGGCCCTGATCGATCTCGCCGCCGCCCGCGGCGCCTATATCGACCAGAGCCAGTCGCTGAACCTGTTCATGGAAAACCCGAACATCGGGCAGCTTTCCTCGATGTACATGTACGCGTGGAAGTCGGGCATCAAGACGACGTACTACCTGCGCTCGCGTCCCGCGACGCGCATCGCGAAGACCACGGTGAGTTCGTCGGCGGCCTCCCTGCCCACGCCTTCCGCGCCGGTCGCCGATGCGCAGGAGCAGGCCGAGGCCGCGGTGTTCTGCTCGCTCGAGAACCCCGAGTACTGCGAAGCCTGCCAGTAAAAAGAAAGAAGCTACTCACATTTTCCGAGGTACCCGATGTCCGCTTCACCGATCACCCGCGATACCCACATCCTCGATCCCGGTTTCGAATTGACACTGCGGCCGATGAAGTATCCGCAGTTCTACGAGATGTATCGCGCCGCCATCCGCAATACGTGGACGGTGGAGGAAGTGGATTTCTCGCTCGACGTGACCGACCTCAAGGCGAAAATGTCCGACGCGGATCGCCACCTGATCCATCGCCTCGTCGCGTTCTTCGCCACGGGCGACACGATCGTGTCGAACAACCTCGTGCTGAATCTCTACCAGCACGTGAACTCGCCCGAGGCGCGGATGTTCCTCTCGCGCCAGCTGTACGAGGAAGCGCTGCACGTGCAGTTCTACCTCACCCTGTTGGACACCTACATCCCCGAGCCATCGGAACGGAACAAGGCCTTCGCCGCGATCGAGAGCATTCCCTCGATCCGGCAGAAGGGCGAGTTCTGTTTCAAGTGGATCGACTCCATCCAGGACATCAACCGCCTGGAGACGCGCGAACACCGCCGCCAGTTCCTGCTCAACCTGATCTGCTTCGCCGCGTGCATCGAAGGCCTGTTCTTCTTCGCCGCCTTCGCCTACGTGTACTACCTGCGTTCGCGCGGCCTGCTGCATGGCCTGGCCTCGGGCACCAACTGGGTGTTCCGCGACGAGTCCGGGCACATGGCCTTCGCCTTCGAGGTGGTGCGTACCGTGCGCGAGCAGGAGCCCGACCTGTTCGACGACGACATGCGCCAGCAGGTGGAGGCGATGCTGGAAGACGCCATCGCCTGCGAAACGCAGTTCGCGGCGGACGTGCTCTCCGGTGGCGTGGCCGGACTCTCCGTGAACGACATGCGCCAGTACCTGGAGTACTGCGCCGACCAGCGCCTGGTGCAGCTCGACATGCCGAAGAAGTACGGCGCGAAGAACCCGTTCGACTTCATGGACCTGCAGGACGTGCAGGAACTGACGAACTTCTTCGAACGGCGCGTTTCATCGTACCAGGTGGGCGTGCAGGGCGAGGTGGCGTTCGACCAGTCGTTCTAGTCGCACCTGTCAGAAGCATCGCCGACAGGGTCGGCTCCCACCAGAGCACCGCACCGACGCTCCGGTGGGAGCGGACCCTGTCCGCGATGCTCTTCTCCGGCCCAGCGATAGGATGGTCTCCCCCACCCCTGAAGACACAGCCCCAACATGCCCCCCATCGACCGCCCCACCGAGGCCCGCGTCCTCGAGATCGTCTTCCCCGACCACACCAACCACCTCGGCACGCTCTTCGGCGGCCAGGCGCTGGCGTGGATGGACAAGGCCGCCTTCCTCGCCGCCTCGCGTTACTCGCGGCAGATCGTGGTTACCGCACGTTCCGAGCAGGTCGACTTCCACGTGCCCGTGCGCAAGGGCCAGATGGTGGAACTCATCGCCACCGTCGTGTCGGTGGGCCGCACCTCAATGAAGATCGACGTGGCGATGTACACCGAGGACCTCATCTCCGGCGCGCGTGAACTGTGCACCCGTGGGACCTTCACCATGATCGCGCTCGACGGCGACCATAAGCCCACCCCGGTGCAGCCGCTGCCCTCGCCCCTGTTGACTTAGAGCGCACTCGAAGGCGTACGCTCTTCGAATGCCCCATTCGAAGACCATCGCCGAGGCCGCCCTCGCCACCGGCCTGACCACCCATACACTGCGCTACTACGAGCAGATCGGCCTGATCGACCCGGTGCCGAGGCGCGGCGGACAGCGTGTCTACGGCGACGCCGAGATGCGCCTCATCGACTTCGTGCTGCGCCTGCGCGGCACCGGCATGTCGATGCGCGACATCCAGGAATACGTGCGTTTACGCCGCCTGGGCGAAACCCCCGAAAGCATCCGCCTGCGCGGCGACCTGCTCGCCCGGCACGCCGCCTACCTGCGCAGCCAGCTCACCGAACTGACCGAGACGATCGTGCGGCTGGACGAGAAGATCGCCCTGTACCGCTCGATCTATCCCGATGAACCCATCCCCCTGCCCGCCGAACCGCCCGTGACACCGGCGGCGACGGCGAACGTCCCCTCGAAACGAAGGAAACACGCATGATCACCCGCAAACTAGGCACGCACGGTCCCGAGGTCTCGATCCTCGGCCTCGGCTGCATGGGCATGAGCGAGTTCTACGGCGCCAGCGACGAGAAGGAATCGGTCGCCACGCTGGAACGCGCGCTGGAACTGGGCATCACCTTCTGGGATACCTCCGACGCGTACGGCCCGCATACCAACGAGGAACTGCTCGGCCGTACCCTCGCCGGTCGTCGCGACAAGGTATTCCTGGCCACCAAGTTCGGTATCGTCCGCGATCCGAACGACCCGATGAAACGCGGCATCAGCGGCCACCCGGATTACGTCCGCCAGTCGGTCGAAGGCAGCCTTCGCCGGCTGAAAACCGACTACATCGACCTCTACTACCAGCACCGCGTGGACCGCACGGTGCCGATCGAGGAGACCGTCGGTGCGATGGCCGACCTCGTGAAGGAAGGCAAGGTGCGCCATCTCGGCCTGTCCGAGGCATCCGCCGAGTCGATCCGCAAGGCGGCGAAAGTGCATCCGATCACCGCCCTTCAGAGCGAATACTCGCTGTGGACGCGCGATCCGGAAACCACCGGCACGCTTGCCGCCTGCCGCGAGAACGGGATCGCGCTGGTGGCCTACAGCCCGCTCGGGCGCGGCTTCCTCACCGGCGCCATCACCCGGCCGGAAGACTTCGCCGAGGACGACTACCGTCGCGTCAATCCGCGCTTCACCGGCGAGAACTTCGCAAAGAACCTGGCGATCGTGGAGAAGGTGAAGACGTTCGCCGCCGACAGGGGCTGCACCCCCGGCCAGCTCGCCCTCGCCTGGGTGATCGCCAAGGGCGACGACATCGTGCCGATCCCGGGCACGAAGCGGGTGAAGTACCTGGAGGAAAACGCCGGCGCGGTGGAGGTGAAACTCAGTCCGGCCGAGGTGGCCGAGATCGACGCGGTGTTTCCGCCGGACTCGGCCGTGGGCGACCGTTACACCCCCAGCATGATGGGCTCCATCAACGCCTAAGTGCTTGGCTTATAATGGCGGTTTGTGCCAGCAGCAAACCGCCATGTCGTCCCCCGATCACTCACCGCTGGGCAAGGCCACCGTCTACGCGGACCGCTACGACGCCAGCCTGCTCTTCCCGATTCCACGCCAGGGCAAGCGCGACGAGATCGGCATATCCGCCGGCGCCCTCCCTTTCCATGGCGTCGACGTCTGGAACGGTTATGAACTCTCCTGGCTGGATGCACGCGGCAAGCCGGTCGTGGCCGTGGCGGAGTTCCGCTTCCCGGCCACCACGCCGAACATCGTCGAATCGAAGTCGTTCAAGCTCTACCTGAACAGCTTCGCCCAGGAACGCATGGCCGATGAGGCGCAGCTGCGCGCCACGCTGGTCCGCGACCTGTCGGCCGCGTCTGGCGGCCCCGTGGACGTGGTGTTGCGTGCGCCGAACGACCTCGATGGCACCCCGCTCGGCGAGCCGGAAGGCATCCTGCTGGACACGCAGGAACTGGATTTCGACAGCTACGGTCCGCCGCGCCCGGACTTCCTCGCCGTGCACGATGGCGATGCGCGCGAAGTGCTGGTGTCGCACCTGCTGCGTTCGAACTGCCCGGTGACCGGGCAACCGGACTGGGGCAGCGTGCAGATCGCTTACACCGGCGCGCCGGTCGACCGTGCGGGCCTGCTGCGTTACCTGGTTTCCTTCCGCAGCCACACGGAATTCCACGAGCAATGCGTGGAGCGCATCTTCATGGACATCCAGGCGCGCTGCGCGCCTCGCGAGCTTTCGGTCTATGCGCGCTACACCCGCCGCGGCGGCCTGGACATCAACCCATTCCGCAGCACCGACCCGGCCGCCGTGCCCGCGAACCCACGCGGTGCGCGCCAATGATGAATGGCGCATTCATGCGTTCTTCATTGGTCTTGCCTTTAGTTGTGTAGCCTGTACCCTGCGGCGGCCAAGGGGATCCACCCTGACGCCCCTTTCGTTTCGAACCTGACAAGCCACTCCCGGAATCCAGACATGAAGCTTTCCTTCCGCTCGTCCGCCCTCTGCACGGCCACCATCGCCGGCCTGCTGGTCCTCACCGCCTGCGGCAAGAAGGAAGAGCAGCAGAACACCGCCCCGGCCGCCGCCACGACGGCGCCGGCCGCGACCGCCACCGCGCCGGCCCCCGCCGCGCCGGCCCCCGCGACCACCGCCGCTGCCGCGCCCGCTGCCCAGCCCGCTGCCGCCCCGGCCGCTCCCGTGGCCGCCAGCGAGTCGCTGAAGGTCGGTTCGGTCACCCTGGGCAGCGCCGTGGGCGCCGACAAGAAGGTCGCCAAGGCCAAGACCACCTTCGCCCCGACCGACAAGACCATCTACGCCTCCGTCGCCACCGAGGGCACCACCGCCGGCGCCACGCTCAACGCGAAGTGGACCTACCAGGACGGCGACACGACCACCACGGTCAGCGACATCAGCCAGTCGATCAGCACCGACGGCCCGGCGGTCACCACGTTCAAGATCCAGAATCCGAACGAATGGCCGGAAGGCAAGTACAAGGTCACCGTCTCGCTCAACGGCCAGGCCGTAGGCAACGAGGCGTTCGAGGTCAAGAAGAAGTAAGCCTTCCAGACCTTGCTAACGAGAAAGGGCGCGACCACGGTCGCGCCCTTTCTCGTTTCTGGTGGGAGCCGCTCTGGTGGGAGCCGACCCTGTCGGCGATGGGTGCTTGCTAAAACCTGGCCCGCCGCCGCGGGATCGCCGACAGGGTCGGCTCCCACCAGGTCGTCGGCTCCCACCAGGTCGGCTTCCCATCTGTGAATCTAGCCAGCCAGCAGCGTGTTCAACGTGCCGTAGCCGAGGTCCTTCGGCTCGGTCCCCAGGAACTCGGCAGCCATCCGGCCTGCCGTCGCATAGGATTCCAGCGACAGCGCGATGCCCGCGCTGAGCCGCCGCGCACCGGCGGCGAACAATTTCTCTCGCGATGGCAAGCCTGGCACCAGCATCACGTTCAACGGCATCGGCCGGAGCGCCGCCGCCACGCGGCGGATTTCATCGAGCGCCGCGATACCCGGCACGAACATGCCGTCGGCACCCGCCTCCCGATAGAGGCTCCCACGCCGGAGCGTTTCCTCGACGGCGGCATCCCCGGATGCCATGCCACGCAGGTACACGTCCGTCCGTGCGTTGATGAAGAGGTCGCGCCCGCCGAGGTGCGCGCGGATCGCGCGAATCTTCGCGGCCAGCGAATCGGGCGCCTTGACGCCATCCTCGATGTTGATGCCCGCGACGCCCACGTCGACGAGTGACGAGACGAAATCGGCCACCTGCCCGGGATCGTCGGAGCACCCTTCCTCGATGTCCACGGTCAGCGGAACATTCACCACCCTCGCGATGCGTCGTATGGCGGCAAGCATTTCCTCCACGGGCAGGCGGTCCCCATCGGCCCAGCCGCAGGACCACGCGACACCGGCGCTGGTGGTGGCGACGGCGGGCGCCCCGGCATGCTGCACGATGGCGGCGCTGGCGCCGTCCCAGGCGTTGGCGAGGACCAGCAAGCGTTCGCCGGCATGGAGGTCACGGAGGATCTGGGCATTCATGGGTGGAAGGTCCCTGCGAAGAAAGTGACGACACGATCCGCCACCCGGGCCTCGACCGCAACGCCTTTTCGCCGTGTACGGCGCGCCAAGGCCCGGTGAGACGCCACCTCACCCCTCACAGACACCGGCTTCAACACCGCGATGCTCGAATGGCACCCGCCCTGGCACGGCGACGAGCGCCGCGCGGGCATGACCGATCGAGGAACCGCCATGAACGAAGACACCCTCAAGGGCAAGTGGAAGCAGTTGAGCGGCAAGATGAAGGAACAGTGGGGCAAGCTGACCGACGATGACCTGAAGGTCGCCGAAGGCAATAGCGAATACCTCGCGGGCAAGGTCCAGGAACGCTATGGCGTGGCGAGGGATGAAGCGGAGCGGCAGGTGAAGGATTTCCGCGACCGCATCGATCGCCAGCACTGAGCCCTTCCCATTCCCTACTCGCCAGAGGAGACAAGCCATGCTTCATTGGGCCGTCATTTTCTTCGTCATCGCGCTGATCGCCGCCGTGTTCGGATTCACCGGCATCGCCGCGGGCGCCGCCAGCATCGCGAAGATCCTTTTCGTGGTCTTCCTGATCCTGTTCATCCTTTCGCTGCTGTTCGGGGGCCTGCGCCGCGGGCCGAGGGTATAGCGAGAGCAATCCCGGCAGCACGAAGACACGCCCCGGTCGAAAGGCCGGGGCGTTTTCGTTCCACGCCGCGGTGCACCCGGGCCGGCGCCGGCCTATGATCGTCTCTCCCCAGGAGACCGGTCATGGCGACTGCCACGCTATCCATCCTCGATACGATCCCCCGCGTCACGCTGCTCGACGATGCGACGCCCATCCAGCGGCTGGTACGCATCGAGGAAGCCCTCGACCTGCCCGCACGGCGCATCCGGCTTTATGCAAAACGTGACGACCTCATGCCGCTCGGTGGCGGCGGCAACAAGTTGCGAAAACTCGAATACCACCTCGGACAAGCACGCGCGGCCGGCGTGGACACGATCGTCAGCGTGGGCGGCCTGCAGTCCAACCACGCGCGCCTTGCCGCGGCCGCCGCCGCGAAATGCGGGCTCGCCTGCGAACTGTTCCTCGCACGGCTCGTCCCGAAGAGCGACGCCGACTACGAGAAGAACGGCAACGTGTTGTTGAACGACCTGTTCGGAGCACACACCACCTTCCTGCCCCATGGCACCGACGCCCTCGCCGTCGCGGAAACGCGCGCGGCTGAACTGCGGTCGGAAGGCCATGCGGTGCTCGTGATCCCGACGGGAGGGTCCACGCCCGTTGGCGCGCTCGGCTACGCACGCTGCGCACGCGAGATAGTCGACCAGGAGGGTGCGATGGACCTGCGTTTCGATCGTCTCGTCGTACCGAACGGAAGCGCCGGGACGCAGGCCGGGCTCGTCGCGGGTTTCGCGGCGATGGGACGTCGGCCGGATCGGGTGAAGGGCTACGCGGTACTCAAACAGGGCGATGCCGCACGACAGGGCACGCTCGGCCTGGCGAGGGAAGCGCTACGCCTGCTCGAGTCGGATGTGGTGCTGCACGACGACGACGTCGCGGTCGACGACGCGCACCTGGGTGGCGGCTATGGCGTGGCGACCGAAGGCATGAAGGAAGCGGTGCGGCTCATGGCGAACCACGAAGGGGTACTGCTCGATCCGGTGTACTCCGGAAAGGCCTTCGCCGGCTTGCTGCACGACCTGCGCGAAGGACTCGTGCGTGATGGCGAGACGGTGCTTTTCATCGCCACGGGCGGCGTGCCCGGTCTCTTCGCCTACCGGGCAGACCTGGCCGGCTAGCACCTTCTTGCTGTGGTGGGAGCCTTCAGGTGAGGTGTTGCTTCAGGAAGGCGTGGGTGCGGGCGTTTGCCTTCTCCGCGTCCGCCGCGTCGTAGTGATCACCCTGGGGACGGGCGAAGGCATGGTTCCTGCCAGCGTAGACGTGGATCTCCACATTGGGACGGCTTTCCAGCACCTGTTTGATCTTCGCTTGCGCTTCCTTGGTCATGTATTCGTCGTCGCCCGCCAGGTGCATCAACAACGGCGTGGCCATGTTCGCGCCACGCTCGACGAACTCCTCCGTGCGACCACCGTAATATTCCACGGCCGCGTCGACCTTGCCGCGAGCCGCGGTGAGGAACGACAGCAGCCCACCGAGACAGAAACCGATCACACCCGCCTTGCCGGCCGCTTCGGGCAACGCCCGCGCGGCCGCAATCGTCGCTTCGATGTCATCCGTGGCCTTGTCGAGGTCGAATTTCATGTAATAGCCCAGCGCGGTCTTCCAGTCGGCTTCGCTATGCTCCGACAGCAGGATGCCCGGCTCGAAGCGCCAGAACAGGTCGGGCGCCACGGCGATGAATCCGTCGCGAGCCAGGCCATCGGCAATCGCCCGGATGCCTTCGGTGACACCGAATATTTCCTGGACCACCACGACGACGGGAGCGGGCGTGGCGGCCGGCATGGCGATGTAGGCCTCGAACGTACCGTCCGGCGTTTTCACAGTGAGGTGGGACACGGGCGTTGCTCCATCAGGATTGCCGGGCGCGGCGCGCCAGTGGCAGCACGTTAGCAAGCGCTCCGACGGGCGTCTTAGACAGAAGTGACCTCACCGGCCTCGCGCGACTCCGCCGGCTACCGGGCGTCAGGCAACACCACCGTCGCGACCAGCCCGCCGCCCTCGCGGTTGGCGAGGGTCAGGTTGCCACCGATGGAACGCATGAGCTGGGTCGCGATGGCCAGACCGAGCCCGGCGCCACCCGTGTCACGATTGCGCGAGGCTTCGAGCCGGTAGAACGGTTGCAGCACTTCCTCCAGTTCGTCCTCGGGAATGCCCGGCCCGCGATCCGATACGGTGATGCAAAGGCCTTCGCGGGCATCCGCCGATACGCCGACCTCGGCCGAGCCGCCGTACTTGATGGCGTTGTCGAGGAGATTGCCGAGGACGCGCCGCAACGCCCGGGGACGTGCCACGCAGACGCCGTGGATACTTCCCGCCAGCGTCACCGGCTGGCCCGAATCCTGATAGTCGAAGACGAGGCTTTCGAGGAAAGCGCCTGGATCGATGCGCACCGGTGCCTCTTCGCCGCCATGCGCGCTTCGCGCATAGGCCACGCCCTCGCGAACCAGGTGCTCCATCTCGCGCAGGTCGTCGAGTATCCGGTCGCGCGCGGCGCTGTCACCGAGCGATTCGGCGCGCAGGCGCATCCGCGTGATCGGTGTCTGCAAGTCGTGCGAAATCGAGGCGAGGATGTGCAGGCGCTCCTTAAGGTAGCGCCCGATCCTGTCCTGCATGGCGTTGAACGCCACTGCCGCGTGCGCGACCTCCGTCGGCCCGTCTTCCGCGAGACGCGGATTGTCCACGGCGGGTGTCAGGCCTTCCGCCGCACGCGCCAACCGCGCCAGTGGACGCGTCGCCTGGCGCACCGCGATCCAGGCACAGGCCAGCAACACCACCACCTGTAGGATGAGCACGAAGGGCAGCCAGTGGGCCACGGGAACGCCGTGTGGCGTGACCTCGAGCGTCAACGGCGAGCCGTCATGCAGGGTGAGGCGCACCTGGTAGCGCTCCGGCGCCATCGAGGTCGTGGCGCCACGGACCTGGAAGGCCGGTCCCACCTCCTTAGCGATCCGGGCGGTCACGTCGCGCGAGCGTTCCGTCGCCAGCGGCGTGCCTTCCTCACCCGGTCCGAGGATGAAGCGATAGTTGTCCCTTTGCAGGCGCGGCAGCCATTGCGGACGCTCGGCCGCAGGCACGCGGTCGAGCACCGCCACCGAGGTGCCGACATCGTGCTCCAGGGTATTGAGCATGACGGTCGTGGCGCTCTGGTAACGCTCGTAGAACATGAATCCGAACGACAACCCCTGGGCGAGCAACAGGCCCGCGAAGATGATGATGTAAATACGGGAAGCCATGCTTCGTGGCCACCAGCGTGGCGCGCGCGAGCCTCCACCGGCCTTCATGATACGTCTCCATGCACGGTCACGGGCATGCAGAACACATAGCCTTCGCTGCGCACGGTCTTGATGTACGCCTGCTCCTTCGCATCATCCTTCAGGCGCTGGCGAAGGCGGCTCACCATGAGGTCGATGGAGCGATCGAACAACTCCGCGTCACGGCCCTGCGTGAGGTTCAACAACTGGTCGCGCGACAGCACGCGCTGCGGATGGTCGAGCAGCACGCGAAGCAAGCGGAACTCGGCGCCACTCAACGAGACCACGGTGCCATCCTCGTCCAGCAGGTGTCGCGCCGTCGTGTCGAGGCGCCAGCGGCCGAATGAAATGGTCTCGCTGGACTCGGTGATGCGCAGGTTCGGCGGCAACATCCTCGTGCGCCGGATCACCGCCTTGATGCGTGCCAGCAATTCGCGTGGCGAGAACGGCTTCACCACGTAATCGTCGGCACCCATTTCCAGCCCGATGATGCGGTCCGTCTCGTCGTCACGCGCCGTGAGCAGGAGGATCGGCACCGCCCGGTGCTTGCCGCTGCGCAGGTTGCGGCACAGCACCAGGCCATCGTCGCCCGGCATCATGATGTCGAGCACGATGAGGTCGAAGGCCGAGGTATCCAGCTGCGCCATCATCTCGCGGCCATCCGCGGCCGCCGTCGCGCGCAATCCGTTCTTGCGCAGGTAGTCGACGACGCCCGTGCGGATGCCGTGGTCGTCGTCGACGACGAGGATGTGATCGATATGTTCCATGCGCGAAATTCTCTCGATGACGTGTGGCGCGCGAGGCCGGTTACATCATGCCTTGTTCAGGAGCTGGCGGACGCGGGCTTCGGTTTCCTCGTAGTTTCCCTCACCGAAATGGCTGTAGACCACCCGGCCGTCGCGGTCGATCAGGTACAACGCCGGCCAGAAGCGATTTCCGTAAGCGTTCCATGTCTGGTAGCCGTTATCCATAGCGACCGGCCAGGTGATGCCATAGCGGGCGATCGCTGCCTTCACGTTGGCGGGATCACGCTCCTCGTCGTACTCCGGCGTATGCACACCGACTACCACGAGCCCATCCTTGGCGTATTTGTCGTAAAGCGCCTTGGTATGCGGCAACACATGCAGGCAGTTGATGCATTCATGCGTCCAGAACTCGACCAGGACCACCTTGCCGCGCAACCCGGCGATGGATAGTGGCTGTGAATTGAACCAGCGATCGATACCGGCGAAATCCGGCGCGGGGGCCTTGGCGGCGGAGTCCTGGGCGAGCGCGGTGGAGGACCAGTTACCCGGCCATGCCGCGACGAGGGCGGCACCGATAGCCAGGGTGGCGAGGGCGAGGCGAATGGGGCGCATGGGGAATTCCTCGTGGTGGCGACGGGACCCGGCAGAGGTACCGGGCATGGTCTTATTGGGCGCCCGCCGTTTATCCCGCACGTGTCCCTCGCCCCGCCTTTTTGTATCGGCATGTACAAGCCGGGGACGGGCCGCCCAAGACCAAGGCGCGCGCGCTTTGTATCCGAATGTGTCGAGCCGCTGCAGCGACACGGTTCGATGCACTTTCGCCGCCATCGGGACACAGCCCGGATACGCCCTCGCGGTTTCCTATGACCACCCACAACGGAGACCACGACCATGGCCCAGATCGAGAACGTCCTTTACACTGGCAAGACCCACACCACCGGCGGCCGCGACGGCGAGTCGCGCAGCTCCGACGGCCGCCTCAACGTGAAGCTCTCCTCACCCGGCGGCCCGGGCACGGGCAGCAACCCGGAGCAGTTGCTCGGCGCGGGCTGGTCGGCCTGTTTCATCGGCGCCATGGGCCTCGCCGCCCGCGAACGGAAGATTACCCTGCCGAAGGATACGGCGGTCGACGCCGAGATCGATCTCGGCACCGGCGACGGCGGCTATTTCCTGCAGGCACGCCTCACGGTCAGCCTCCCCGGCATCGACCCGGACGTCGCGCACGACCTGATCCAGTCCGCCCATCGCACCTGTCCGTACTCGAAGGCGACGCGAGGGAACATCGACGTGGAGATTCATCTCGCGTGACTGCACGCGCGGCAGATCGACGCCGGGGAACATCACCGGTGCCGATGCGACAGCTATTAAGACCTGCCGAGTCGCCGGAGCCTGGTGGGAAGCGGACTGGTCCGCGAGTCCTCGATCGTCCTGCTAGCGAGGGAGGCCTAGCGTCGAATGATAGAGGCTCTCACCGCTCTCACAGATGCGATGCATCGCCTCTCTCGCTCGCCCTAACTTGACGGATCGCGGACCACCACTACACCTTCGATGACGCCAGTCGCCTGACCGACATCACGGACGGGGCCGGGAACCGCATCCACTACACCCTGGACGCGGCAGGCAACCGGACCAAGGAAGAGACCTTCGATGCCTCGGGTGCGGTCCGCCGAACGGTGTCGCGCTCGTTCAATAGCCTGAGCCAGTTGTTGACGGTCACGGATGCCTTGAACCGCACCGTGCTGTCGTTTGACACCACCGACGGCTATGACGCAGAAGGCAAGCCGGTGCACGCGCGGGATGCCAAGGGCGTGCAGCAGAAGCAGGGATACGATGCGCTCGGCCGTCTGGTCAGCACCATCAACGACTACAACGGAACGAACACGGCGACAGCCAACGCCCAGACGGTTTCCCAGTACGACGCAAGCGACACGTGGCTGGTATCAGCGACCCGTCGGGTCTCAATACGGTCTACGATCACAATGGGTTGGGGGATCTGACCGGCATCCACAGTCCGGATACGGGAACGACGCTGTTCACGGTCGATGCGGCAGGCAACCGCATCACGAAGACCGATGCGAAGGGAATCGTCACGACGTATGGGTACGATGCCCTGAACCGGATGACCTCGGCGACCTATGCCGATGCCAGCCTCAACGTGGCCTACTTCTACGACGAGGCCAACACGGTGACCGGGTGTGCTGCCTCGTCACCCGTGGGCCACCTGACCCGGGTCGTCGAAAACGGGGTGACCACGAGCTACTGCTACGACGCCCGGGGCAACGTGACAGACAAGCGCCAGACGCAAGGCACGGTGACCGACACCATGCACTACGTCTACACCCCTGCTGACCGTGTCCAGAGCGAGACCCGGCCTGGCGGCGCCGTGGTGGCTTACATCCGAAACAGCCTCGGGCAGGTCACCGGTGTGACGGTGACGCCGGTATCAGGCGCGGCGCAAACAATTGCCTCGAACATCACCTGGTTGCCGTTTGGTCCCATGCAGGCCTACACCCTCGGCAACGGGCAGACGGTCACCCGCACCTACGACAGCAACTACCGAGTCACCGACATCGTCTCCCCGGCTCTCGAGCTCCATTTCTCGCTCGACGAGATGGGCAACATCACGGGGGTGAGCGAGTCGGGTGGCGGCACGGCGAGCTACCTCTACGACCCGCTCTACCGGCTGACTTCCGTCAGGAACGCGACCGGTACGGCAGTCGAGGCCTACACGTACAACCCCACCGGGGACCGCCTGAGCAAGACGGCGCCGGGGGCCTACACGGGGACGTACAAGTACAAGGCTGGCACGCACTGGCTGACCAATATGGGCACGGCCACCCGCACGTATGACGCCAATGGCAACACGACAGGCAACTCGGCGGCGGGCACAGTGTGGGGCTACGGATACAACGGCCGGAATCGGATGACGGCGATTACACAAAATGGCGCGACCGTTGGCACCTACGTGTACAACGCCATGAACGAGCGGGTGTCCAAGAGCCATGGCTCGACGACTACGCGTTTTGTGTACGACCAGGCGAGCCAACTGGTCTCCGAGGCATCGGGCTCGACGCGGCGCGACTACATCGCCGTTGCCGACATCCCGCTGGCCGTGGCTGATGGTGCTTCCCTCGGCTTCATTACGGCGGACGGCCTCGGCTCGCCTCGCGCGGTGACGTCGTCGACCGGTGCTGTTGTCTGGACCTGGCCGTATGCGACCAATCCGTTTGGCGAGAACCGGCCGGTTTCAAGCACGGGCTATGTGCTGAAC
This sequence comes from Luteibacter sp. W1I16, assembly GCF_050434905.1. Classification (NCBI taxonomy): domain Bacteria; kingdom Pseudomonadati; phylum Pseudomonadota; class Gammaproteobacteria; order Lysobacterales; family Rhodanobacteraceae; genus Luteibacter; species Luteibacter sp. W1I16. Next base: position 2,586,179 of record NZ_JBNDJJ010000001.1, on the reverse strand, counting down.
CTACGGCTGCCAGGCCAGTACGCGGACGGGGAAGCCGGACTGAAATACAATCTCAATCGCAGCTTCGATGCGGCGACGGGGCGGTATCTTGAGAGCGATCCGGTCGGCCTTGCTGCCGGACCGAGCACCTATGGATATGTGGGCGGCAACCCGTTGAGCTACATCGATCCTCTCGGCCTTGCCTGGCAGTACGCATTCGGGCTGAACCTGACCGTCATCACTCCGCGACGTCCCCCCAGATTTGAGTAGCGCCCCGGTTTCGAGTTCAATCCCCCACCAGAAGGAGATTGGACGTGAAGAAGCGTTTTTCCGAAGAGCAGATCATTGGTTTCCTGCGTGAAGCCGAGGCCGGCATGCCGATCAAGGATCTGTGCCGCAAACACGGCTTCAGCGAGGCCTCGTACTACCTGTGGCGAAGCAAGTTCGGCGGCATGAGCGTGCCCGAGGCCAAGCGGCTGAAGGACCTGGAGTCGGAGAACGGACGCCTTAAAAAGCTGCTGGCCGAGCAGCTTCTGGAAAATGAGGTCATCAGGGAAGCTCTGCGAAAAAAATGGTGAGCGCACCGGACCGGCGCGAGCTGGTGCGCTATCTGATCGGCAAGGAACTGAGTGAACGCCGGTCGCTGGCGATCGCCGGCATGAGCGCAAGCGCTTACCGATACGAACCGCGGCCCGACCCCAATGTCGAGCTGCGCGAGATGATCTGCGCGCTGGCGAATCGCCATAAACGCTACGGCGTCGGCATGATCTACCTCAAGCTCCGCCAGACCGGACAGATGGTCAATTACAAGCGAGTTGAGCGCCTGTACCAGGAGGCGAACCTGCAGGTGCGTCGGCGCAAAAGGAAAAAGGTACCTCCGGCCGAAAGGCAGCCACTGCTCCGGCCCGCGGCCGCGAACGAAGTTTGGTCCATCGATTTTGTCTTCGATCGCACCGCCGAAGGGCGCGTCTTGAAATGCCTGACGATCGTCGATGACGCCACGCATGAGGCTGTCGCCATCGAGATTGAGCGGGCGATCTCAGGTATCGGCGTAACGCGTGTCATGGATCGCCTGGCCGTCACTCGGGGGCTGCCGAAAATCATTCGCAGCGACAACGGAAAAGAGTTCTGCGGCAAGGCCATGGTCGCATGGGCGCACGAACGCGGCGTGCAGCTGCGACTGATCGAGCCTGGCAAGCCGAACCAGAATGCCTACATCGAGTCGTTCAACGGAAGGCTTCGCGATGAATGCCTCAACGAACATTGGTTTCCCAGCCTTCTGCATGCCCGAACCGAGATCGAAAACTGGCGACGGGAATACAACGAGGAGCGACCGAAGAAAGCACTCGGCGGACTGACTCCCGCTGCTTACGCGAAACAGTTACATTAATCCCGGACTCAAAATCGGACCGCTACTGAAGGCGGGGGGACGTCGTCCGTTCACTGGATTCTCCATCAACTTCCAGGCCGGCTTCACTATTGATGGATGGAACTCTCGGGGCTTCAACCAAGCGCAGTTCAATGTTTCCGAGGGTGATACCAGTCACGGATACTTCTTCGGTGCTGGTCCGAATGCGGGTGCCTCCCAGACGGATCCGCTTACTACCGGCATAAGCTCATCCCCCTACCTCGAAGGCGATGCGGCGTTTCTTCTCGGCGGTGGCGGTTCGGCGACGAAGAATCCCTGCGGTCAAGTGTCTTATGGTCTGTCACGAGGTCTCAAGGCGTCTCCGGGCATTGGTGTTGGCGGTTTTTCGGGAACCTCGTATTCTGCGACCTTGACCGGGCCGAGACTCGGCACAATTTTCGGGCATTGAGGCAACGGAGAAGATCAATGAACCGGACAGGGAAACTGTTTTGGGGTGCGGTGGCTGCTTCGGCAGCGACGGCGGCAGGATGCGTTGCCGTTTTTACCTGTTCGCAGTCGGTCGGCAGCGTTCCTGTTCTTGATCCTGAAGGCATGGCCTTCAAGATCATGCCTTTTCTCGAATCGTTCGTTTTTGTCGAGAACGTTGCCGCGCTGTCGTTGCTGGTTCGGAAGAAATCGTATGCATCAACAGTGGGGTGGGTACTCGCCTTCGCCGCCGTTGCCACTGGCGGTGCCTTTGTTGTGGCTTCGACCGACTCAGGGCCAACCGAGATGGTGCGATGGTCACTCTATTTGATGCTCGACGTTGGTGCAGCGCTGCTATTTGCTTTTGCCATCGGTTGGGCCCTGCCGAAATGGCGTGGCACCCGTCACAACTCCGCCGTTACTCCAAATGTTTAAAGCACTTTTCCTGATCAGCACGCTTCTCGGTTTCGCCAGCTTCTTCTGGGCTGCCACCGGTGCTGTAAAGCTCATGCGCATCAACGTTCGTGACAGAGCGGGAGAAAGCAGGCTCCTTTGAGCGATCCATTCAATGCAATGCTGATGCCGGGCCTGGGTGCGGAAGGGCTTTCCTTGCGGCGCAGGGTTTGGATGGCTTTTCTCACTTGTATCATGTGCGTGGCGGTGGCCGTCACGGCAACACACTGGATGTGAGTTTTCTCGCCTTTCACGTATCGTGAGTACGACGACCTGTCACCGATTCGTGCAGCAAGGCGTGATACTCGTCAGTCCGGTGCCGAGGGTGTCGCCCTCGTCGGCCGGTGCTGCTGTCTGGACCTGGCCGTATGCGACCAATCCGTTTGGCGAGAACCGGCCAGTTTCAAACACGGGCTATGTGCTCAACCTACGACTGCCACGCCAGTACGCGGACGGGGAAGCCGGACTGAAATACAATCTCAATCGCAGCTTCGATGCGGCAACGGGGCGGTATCTTGAGAGCGATCCGGTCGGCCTTGCTGCCGGACCGAGCACCTATGGATATGTCGAAGGCAACCCGCTGGCGCTCATCGACCCATTGGGCTTGTGGTCTTTCTCATTCGAGGCTTATCTTGGGTTTGGCGGCGGTATCCAGTTTGGCCGTGACCCCACGTCCGGCGAATGGTTCTATGGCGGTCACCTTGGCGTAGGCGCATCCATTGGTGGATCGCTCGATCCTGCCGGCAAACGACCCGGCGCGGACGGTAAGGACTGCACTCATGGCTCAACGCTCGGAATTTTCAACCAAGCCGGAATCACTATTGGCCCGGCATCCTGGAATCCGATTCAAAACTCAGTCGGCTTGAACCTGGACAGCTCGGGCAAAAGGTACGAGGAAGGTGGCCCGGCCGACTCGCTAACCCTCAATCGGACCTCGCCGAAAGCTTTTGGGATTGGATGGTCGACAGGCATTGAGGTTGTAGGCCACTAGACATGAATGACCTTGTCGCTAACTTTCGAAAAATGCCAGGGCCTCTCAAGGTCCTAACACTGTTCTCGCTGATGTCAGCGCTGCTTATAGCTGCGACGGTGGTCCCAGGCGGTGCCGTTGTCGGTCAGAGGAGGGTGGGATTAGAGGACTGGTGGACCAACGGCAGCGGGCTAGTATTCACTGTAGCTGTTTGCCTTTTCTTCAGCGCGGGAATCTTGCTACTTAAAGCACGACGGCTTGGTCGACTGACCTACATATTAAGCGTCGTTGGGCTCTACATTGCAGGCTACTTTATCGAGCTGATCAACGGCGTGAGTTACTCTCGTGATGACTATTTCTTTGATCTTCTCTTCGTGGCTTTGCAAGTTGCAGCTTTGAGCGCTTATTTTTTCCTGAACCGACGGGTGAAGGACTTCTTGGTTAGCTAGCAAGGCTGCGTAAGCCGGTTGAGGCCACTGATGTCACGTCCCAGGAAAGAAGCTGATGAGCTATGCCACCGGCGATGCCGACGTTGTCGCTGAAACGGAAGTTGCACTTGTCCACAGCCCGGCGACTTTGTTGCTGGTGTCGGGCGCAGTCGACGCATACATCGACCAGAACTTGGTGACCATAACGTCTGGGCGAATCCTGGCTCCCCGCAAGCTGCGGTTCAAGCCGAGAAGCGATCGTTATGCGTCTTAAAGGGGATTGTTGCCTTTAAGGGTCAAGTGTCGAGCTTGAGCGTTAGCGACACTAGTAGCCACCCCGCTTCGGAAGGCTTAAGGGCAAAGAATGGCGCGCCTGGAGGGATTCGAACCCCCGACCAATGGCTTCGGAAGCCACTACTCTATCCGGCTGAGCTACAGGCGCGTAACAGCGGACCGGCATTGTAGCGGGAATGGACCGGGCGGCCTAGCCTCGATGTCAGGCCCGGGCCGGCACCGGCCCGGCGCCCGCCGCCACGGAGCGTAGGCTTTCCCGGTAGCGCCGGCTGCACGGCAGGACACTGCCGTCGGCCATGTGCAGGCGGGCTTCGCCCGCGTCCAGGGGTTCGATGGCGGTGACCTGGGCCAACTGGACGAGATAGCTTCGGTGGGCGCGAACGAACACCGTCGGATCGAGCCGGGTCTCCAGCGCCGCCAACGTGCTGCGGAGCGGGTAATCGCGTCCACGCACGCGCAGGTTCACGTAATTGCCCGATGCCTGCGCCCATTCGATGTCGGCGGTGGCGACGAGGAAGTCGCGGCCGAGCTTGCGCACGAGGAATCGCTCCGGGCGGTCCACGGATTCCACGGGCGGCCCCACGTCCGGCGCGTCGAGCAGGTGGGCTTCGCCTTTCACCCGCCGCCCGAACCACTCCACCATGTGCCAGAAGGCCACGATGACGAAGACCGTTCGGACATCCTTGAAGTATTCATAGATGAGCTGCATCCGCAGCGAACCCGGTTCGAAGGCGACGCCGGCCAGGCGGTAGACGAGAAGACGCAGCAGATCCATCCCCGCGACGTGCAAGATGCACCACAGGACGCTGCCGAGGAAATACAAAGGCAGGCGCCGGCGCCAGGTATCCGCGTGCAGCGGCCACCGGTCGCAGGCGCGGAGCAGGAAGGGCAGCATCAGCAGCGAGACGAGCACGCTGGTGAGTTCGTTGGTGGCGATCTGCCAGGTGGCGATGGGGATGCCGTAGCGATCGGCATCCATCCGGTTGGTGAGGGTGTTGCCGATGGCCGCGCTGCCGAAGGCCAGGATCCAGAAGGCGATCATGTATCGGCGGCGGCGGCGGTGCGCGCGATCGAGTTCGAGGCCTGGCGGCGTGGGCGCTTGGGTCATGCGGCGGATGATAGCGCCCGGCGGCCTGTGGAGTGGGCAAGGGTTCGGCGGGCACCCATCGCCGACAGGGTCGGCTCCCACAGTGGGCGGCTCCCACCTGCGCGGCTCACATAGAAAGAGGGCGCCTTGCGGCGCCCTCTTTTTCACTTCGCCTTGTACAGCTCGCCCAGCCAGTCGGGCTTGCTCTTGTCCCGCTCGAGGTGCGGGTACTTGAGGCCTTCGTGGTAGTCGATCTTGATCGTCTTGTACTGGTCGAAATTCTTCACCAGCAGTTCGATCGGCGCCTTGTCGGTCTTCGCGGCGGTGACGGCATCCTTCAACGCGTCGCCATCGAATTCCTTGTTGTTCACCGCGACGATGTGCATGCCCGGCGACAGACCGGCATTGAACGCCGGACCATCCCAGCGCACGTCGGAGATATCGCCCTTGGACGACACCGCGAAGCCGGCGGAATAGGTCAGGTCGGTGTAGTGGCGGCGGCCTTCGACGGCCTTGAGCGCATCGGACGGCTTGTCGTTGTACACGAGCTTCCAGCCGCCACGCTCGATGCCTTCGAGGTCACCCTTGTGGCCATCGACGCGGTCGCGCAGGTACTTGGCCCAGTCGTACGGCGTGATGCCGTTGAGCGTGGAGACCACTTCCTCGAAGGTATACGGATTGACCTTCCAGTCGCCGTCCTTCATGCCGAAGAAGGCCTTCGCGAAATCGTCGAGCGAGCGCTTGTTCTTGGTCAGCTCACGCAACTTCGTATCCACGTCGAGCCAGATCATCTGCCCGCCCGAATAGTAGTCCTCGCTCATCTGGTAGTTGCGGTACGAGAGCGGACGACGCTGCGCGATCGTCGGGTCGTTGGTCGTGTCCTGGATATTGCGCCAGGACAGGCCGGGACGACCCTTGTCGTAGGTGGCGGCGACGAAGGCGAGCATGTCACGCGCCTGATCCTGCGAGAGCAGGCCGGCACGTGCGGCGACCACGTTGCCCCAGAACTGCGTCTGGCCTTCGTAGACCCACAGCAGGCTGTCACCCATCGGCACGTTGAAGTTCGGCGTGGCCAGGTCGGCGCCACGGCGGTACTTGCCGTCCCAGGAATGGTTGTACTCGTGCGCCAGCAGGTCGCGGCCGAGCCAGCTCTTGTCCCACTCGGTGAAGTAGTTGGGCGAAGCGCTGTTTTCCGACGAGCGATGATGCTCGAGGCCGATGCCACCGAGCTTTTCGGTCAGCGCCAGCAGGAAGTCGTAATGGTTGTAGTGACGCGCGCCGTAGAGCTTGTCCATCTGCTGGACCAGCTTGCGGTGGATCTCGAGCGCTTCCGGCTTGATCTCCAGCGACTTGGCATCGTCGGCCACGATGTTGAGGTGCACCGGCGAACGGCCGTTCGGGTCGAGGTCGACGCGCTTGAAGTAGCGGCCGGCGAAGATCGGCGAATCGACGAGGTCGTCGTAGTCGATCGCCTTGAAAGTGACCGTATCGCCGTCCTTGCTGGCCTGTTCCAGCGCCGTGCCGAACTGGAAGCCCGCGGGGAACTTCACCGACGGCTCCACCTGGATGCGATCGGCGCGATAGCCCGCCGGATACAGCGAGACCTGGTTCCATTGCACGTTGACGATGTCGGGCGTCATGACGATGCGGCCCTGGCGGGCATCCTGCGGCGTCAACGTCTGGAATTCCACGTCCACCGAGGACGCACCGGCCGGCACGTCCACATGGAAGGCGTAGACATTGAACTCGTCGCGCTTCCATTCGATGCGCTTGCCACCGGAGGTGACGATCAGGCCGGCGAACTGGTCGATCGGGCCGCTGGGCGAGTGATGACCCGGGATCCACTCCGGGAACAACAGGGTCAGCGGACCCGGCTGCGCGGGGATGTTCTCGCGCACGCGGAAGATGCGGCGATCGAGGTCGGTGGCGTCGACGACGAGCTTGAGGGTGCCGTTATAGGCGGTGTCTTGCGGTGCGGGGACATCGTCCGCGCGGACGGCCGAGGCGCCGATACCGGCCAGGGCGGCCAGCAGCGCGGAGGCGAGCATGGTGGATTTCACTGTGTTCTCCCGTGGAACGTGATGGTCGCCCGTCATCCCTGCCGGACGGATCGGCGCGTTCCCCTGAGGCCCGCGCAAGCCCTCGATCCTAAACGCCGGGCTGCGGGCTTCCCTATGCCAGAGGTCACGGGCGGGACTTTCGCCTTGACTTTGCCATAGCACCAGGTGCTACCATCTTTCGCATGAGCGAATGGACGCATCGCCAGAGGGTCTTCAAGACCGCCTGGTTTGCCAAGGCGGCGAGAAAAGAGCGGATTCCGGAATCGGAACTTCGTGCGATCACCCGCGAGATCATGTGTGGGCAAGCCGATGATCTGGGCGGTGGTGTTTTCAAGAAGCGACTGCATAGAAACATGCACCGCGCTATCGTCGTTGCCAAGGGCCGTCGTTTCTGGATATTCACCTACTTATTCGCGAAGAAGGATCGAGCCAACATCGACGATGCGGAGCTCGCTGCCTTTAAGAAACTCGCTGCGCTATATCGCGGCAAGTCCGAGAACGACATCGAATGCGAAATCGCCGCCGGTGAACTCGTTGAGGTGCACAATGACTGCTAAGCGCAAATACAAGAGCGACGCATTCGAGGCCATTCACAGCGCGGTGGCCGGCATGCATCGTGCCGGAACGATCGACAAGACCACGATGAGGGAATTCGATGCCACGTGCATCGCCGTTCCGCCGGCAATCGAACCTTCGCAGATCAAGCGTCTCCGCGAAACCAACCACGTAAGCCAGCCCGTCTTCGCGCGCTATCTGAATACGAGCGAAAGCACGGTAGAGAAATGGGAGACGGGTGCCAAGAAGCCTAGCGGCATGGCACTGAAGCTATTGGCCGTGGTCGCGAAACACGGCCTTCAAGTGTTGGCTTGATAAGAACCCGCCTCGCTACAAGGCGGGCTCATCACATGACTCGCGTCAGGCCCGCGCGGGAATCTTCAGGCCTCGCTGCACCGCGGGGCGCGACATGCCACGCTCCAGCCAGGCGATGACATGGGCGTATTCGTCGAAACCGACCAGTTCGCGGGCGCCGTAGAACGTCACGAGGTTGTTCACCCAACCCAGCGTGGCGATGTCGGCGATCGTGTATTCGTCGCCCACGATCCACTCGCGCCCTTCGAGCCGCCTGTCGAGCACGCCGAGCAGGCGTTTCGACTCGGCGACATAGCGTTGCAGGGGGCGCTTGTCCTCGTATTCGCGGCCGGCGAACTTGTGGAAGAAACCCACCTGCCCGAACATCGGGCCGATGCCGGCCATCTGGAAGAACAGCCACTGGATGGTTTCCCAGCGGCCACGGGCGTCCGCCGGAATGAAACGGCCCGTCTTCTCGGCCAGGTAAAGCAGGATCGCACCGGACTCGAACAGGCCGATCGGTTCGCCGCCGGGGCCATCCGGGTCGATGATCGCGGGGATCTTGCCGTTCGGATTCAGCGCGACGAACTCGGGCAGCTTGCTCTCGTCCTTGCCGATGTCGACGAGATGAGGTTCATAGGGCAAGCCCAGTTCCTCCAGCATGATCGATACCTTGACGCCGTTCGGCGTCGGCAGCGAATAGAGCTGGATACGATCGGGATGGGCGGCGGGCCACACGGCGTTGATCGGGAAGCTCGTGAGATCGGGCATGGCGCAGTCCTTCGAAGGTGATGACCGAAGGTAGGGGGTCCTTGCCGGCGATTCAATGCTCGGCTGTCCCGCAGGCGTACGACTGCCGCGCCGTCGCCTCCGGTAGGGCGAGGTACAGGCTGTCACCGTGCGTCGCGCCGCACGTGCATGCGATGGACCCCGTGCGCCGTACACTGCCGCTTCCCCGCGTCACCTCCCCCTATCGCCTGCAAAGGACTTGCCATGGCCCCCTTCCTTACCGCCGCGCTGCGGTGCGCGCCCATTCTCATGAGCTGTTGCACGATCGGCGTCAGCACTGCCGCGCCGTCGGCCGACACGCATGCCATCGCCAGGTTCGACCGGGCGGTCGCCGCGGGATTGCCTCGTACCATTCCCGTCCCGACGCGGGCGGCGCTATCCCGCGGCAGCGATCCAACGGGCTTGCTCGTCGTTGAATCACACCTCGACATCGGCGTTCGCTTCACCGACGGCGCATCGGGGGACATGTACCTGGCGACATGGCAGGGCGAACCGGCGGTCGTGACCCGGTCCGGCGATCACCTGGACATCACCGTGGCGCATCATGACGGCATTTCCGTCACAGGCTTCGACGGCGACAGCGACGCGGCGCATGTCATCGAGTCCACTGACGGCAACGCGGGAATGGATGCCGCGAACCCCACCTTTGCGACGCATGCGCAAAGGCGTAGCGACATTGCCGGCGGAAACCCGGCAGCGCTTCCTCCCCGCACGACGAACCAACACCCTACGCTCACCTTCTGGATGTTCCTCCACGACGACACGCTCGACCTCGACCGAAAGCACATCCACGCACGGTATGTCGCCTGGTGGATCGCTGACATGGCGAAGATCCTTCCCACCAGGAAGTTGTGGGCGATCTATAGCCAACAAGTCGAGGGCGTCACGGACATCACGTATGGAAGTGAGACTTCCCTTCGCGACTGGACGACGGCCATCGACCTTTACGAGCGTCGGAACAAGCTCCCGCGTGTTCCCGGAAAGTTCGAATACAAGTTCATGCTCGTCACGAACGGCGAGCCGATGCCTGGCATCACCGGGGTGGCTTGGCTCGGTGGCGACGAGGCGATCGCATCGCTCTCCGGCCGCTACACGATCGTCGCCCATGAATACGGCCATACCCTGGCCGCGATGCACGACGATGCCGAGGTGCGATGGTCGTCCCTGTGGCCCTGCGAGACCAATCTCATCTCGGGCACCGTCGCACTGCGATCCAACTGCTATCGCTATTCGACGAAGAACGAACGCAACATGCGTGTCCACATCGCCCGCGAGTGGACTGTGCCGGTCGAGCGTCATCCGCATGGAATTCCGCTTTTCTGCAAATAGGGACGTCTAGACCCCTATACATCCTCGTAACTATTCGCTATAACCGGTAACAAGTGCTGCATCGCAGCACGCGCTGTCTGCTGAACGGAAGCGACGCGTTCGCACGCGTTTATCGGCTCATCCCGCCCCGGCAACCTCCGCGTTGCCGGCGTCGGAGATGTGCCCGGGGGTCACCACACAACACCGATATCCAGGTTCCGCATGCGCGGAGCCCGGGCATGCCTTTGCCTTGACACCGCTCCGAGGAGGCGCTTCTTCATGCTCAGCTTCAAGTCCCTCAACAAGACCACCCTCGCCGTCGCGCTGGCACTGGCGACCAGCCCGGCTGCCTTCGCCCAGTCGACGACCGGCGGCCTCTTCGGACAGGCACCCGCCACCGCCGGCCAGACCGTGGTGGTCACCAGCGATACTGGCCTCAGCCGCGAAATTCCGGTGGATGACCGCGGCAGGTATTCCGTGGGCCAACTACCTCTGGGCACCTATACGGTCAGCTTGCGCGCCAATGGCCAGACCGTCGACACACGGCAGAACATCGTGCTCAAGGTGGGCGCCGGCACCGAGGTATCGTTCGTTCCAGGCGACGCACAGACACTCGGCGGCGTGACCGTATCGGCGTCCGCCTTGCCGAAGATCGACGTCTCCACCATCGATTCCCGCACCGTCGTCACCTCCGAGCAACTCGCCCGGTTGCCGCTCGGACGCAATTCGGAAGCCATCGCCCTGCTTGCGCCGGGGGTGGTCAACAACGGCGGCAGCTTCAAGGGACCCACGGGCAACTCGCTGGTGAGTTTCGGTGGCTCGGCCGCGAGCGAGAACGCGTACTACGTGAATGGTTTCGCCACCACCGATCCCTTGCGCGGCTTCGGTGGGCTCTCGCTTCCCTACGGCGCCATCGACCAGCAGGAGGTCTATACCGGCGGCTATAGCGCACAGTTCGGGCGCTCCGACGGCGGTGTGATCAACGTGGTCGGCAAGCGCGGAACGAACGATTGGCACTTCGGTGCGCAGGTACTGTGGGAGCCGGGTTTCGCCCGCGCCAGCCAACGCGACCGGTACTTCGAGAACGGACTGCCCGCCACGCCGCGCGCGGGCTCGCTGTACTCGCCGGATAGTGAAAACGACAACGACAGCACCACGGTGAGCGCCTATGCGGGCGGCCCCCTGATCAAGGACAAGCTGTTCGTCTTCATCGCCGGTGAATTCCAACGGCAGGAGGGCAACACCGTGAATCCCGTCAGCGGCTATACGAGCACGAAGCCGTACGTGGATTACCGGTACAACTCGCCGCGCTGGTACGGCAAGGTCGACTGGAACATCACGGACAACAACATCCTCGAACTGACCGGCGCCTCGGACAAATACGAAACCTCGGGCAGCATCTACAACTACGACTACAACAGCCGCACGCGCCTGGCTCGCATCGGCCAGGACGACGACATCAAGACCGGCGGCAACCTGTGGACGGCGAAGTACACCGGCTATATCACCGACGACCTCACGATCACCGCCCTCTACGGCAAGCTGCATACCACCGACTACGATGCGCCGGGCGGGTACGATCCCACGCTTACTTACGTGGACGGCCTGGTCAACCAGAACCCGGCGCTGAACGGCGGCACCGGGCGCGGCAACAGCCAGACGGTGTCCAGCCTGAGTCCGTCCGGCCGCGGTAACCGCACCACCAACACGCGTTTCGACGTCACCTACAAGATCGGCGACCACACGATCACCGCCGGCATCGACAACCAGACGGCGACGGCGCTCGACCAGGGTTCGGTCACCTCCGGACCTGGTTACTCGTGGACGTATGGACAGGGCGACCCCGGCACGCCTATCTCGACCGGACTCGGTGTGCCGGCCACCGGTGGCTTCCCGAACGGTGCCGAAGGGTATTACGTGGTGCGGAACATCAGCAGCAGCCTCGCCACCGTGCGTTCCACGCAGCGGGCGCAGTACATCGAGGACAAGTGGCAGGTCAACGACCGCTGGCTGCTCTCGGTGGGCCTGCGCAACGATCAGTTCCAGAACTTCAATGCGGATGGCGATGCCTTCGTTACCCAGCACAAGCCGCAATGGGCGCCGCGTCTCGGCGCCAGTTGGGATGTGTACGGCGACGCGACCTTCAAGGTGTACGCCAACGCAGGCCGCTATTACCTCGGCCTGCCGCTCAACCCCGCGTTGAACGCCGCGGGTGGCGCGCTCACCACATCGCAATACTTCACCTATGGCGGCATCGCCGCCGACGGCACGCCGACCGGCCTCACCACGATTTCGCCCCCGGTCGCGGCGAACAACACCTTCGGACAACTGCCCGATCCGAAGACGGTCACGACCAAGGGCCTGAAGTCGGAATACCAGGACGAGTTCATCCTCGGCTTCACCAAGACGCTGGGCACCGACTGGGTCTACGGCGCGAAGGCCACGCAACGCGTCCTGCGCAACGCCATCGACGACTATTGCGACATCGACCTCGTATTGGCAAAGGCCCAGTCGCTGGGTTACGACGTCACCACCGACAGCAACCCCGTGAGCTGTTGGTTGTTCAACCCGGGCAAGGCGAACACCTTCAACCTGGTCGACACTTCGGGCAACTACGTGAGCGTGCCGCTCACCAACAAGGAGTTCGGTTTCGACCGCCTGAAGCGCCGTTACTACGCGCTGGAAACCTTCCTGGAACATCCCTTCAGCAACGGCTGGTACGGCAAGGTCAGCTATACCTTCTCACGCAGCTACGGCAACACGGAAGGCCAGCTCCGTTCGGATCTCTACCGCGAATCGCGCGGCACGGGCCAGACCGCGGTCTCGACGACGCAGGACTGGGACAATTCGTACATCATGGTCAACACCAACGGTGTGCAGAACAACGATCACAAACATCAGCTGAAGTTTTTCGGCTATTACCAGTTCACGCCCGAGTGGCTGGTCAGCGGCAACCTCAGCATGATCTCCGGTGCGCCGAAACCCTGCCTCGGCTACTTCGGCGTCGACCGCACCGACCCGGCCGGCTACGGCAACAGTTATCACTTCTGCAATGGCTTGCCGTCGCCACCCGGAAGCCACGGGCGCCTGCCTTGGGTGCGCCAGATCGATCTCGGCGTCACCTATCGCCCGGCCTTCGCCGATTCCAGGCTGGCGTTCAACGCCAACGTGTTCAACGTGCTCAACGAACAGAAGGTGATCGGCATCTATCCCAACGCCGAGTCGAACCCCAACCTTGCCAATCCGCTCTACGGAACGCCGACCTCGCGCCAGCTTCCGCGCTATGTGCGGCTCAGCGTGAATTACGACTACTGAAGCCGAAACGCATCGGGGGCGGCCTTGCGGTCCGCCCCCGATCTACATGGCGTGGAGCCAGGCGGGTACCCGGTTATTCCAGGTCGCCCAGGCGCGAATCCATCTTCGGTGCGGCCAGCCAGCCGCCGATGTCTTCGCCGATGGCGTTCACCGTCCGCGACAGCACCGAACAGTTGCCCTTGAACCCGCCGAACGCGCCGCCCATCGAAGTGCGGCGCGCCTTGAAGCTGCCCACGACCTGGCCGTTGTCGTACAGCTTGCCGCGCACCGACATCGACTTGCGGTGCCCGATGAAGCCATTACCGTCCGCCGCGACGTCGGTGATCTCCAGCTCCAGTGCACGGCCGGTGGTGGCGCTCGTGACCTGCGGCGCGAACGTCACCGGCACCCCACCCTCTTTCGCCGTGGCGGCGATCGCATCGGGCAATTCCTCGTCGAGCTTGCACTCGGCGCGAACGGCCTTCGGGATCTCCGCGTCCTCGTTGAAGGCCACGGGCCTCGGTACCGTCACGCCGTCCGCCGCGAGTGCCGCCGGCGCGGCGGCCAGCATCATCAGTACGGCAAGTGTCCCCTTCCCCATCGTTCTCTCCCTTGATTGATCCATGCCGATCCACGTCGGCGCGCACATTATGCCTGCGCGCGATTGAGCCGGCTGTGCTTCACGCCATAGGTGAAATAGACGATCAGGCCGAGCCCCATCCAGATGGCGAAGCGCTCGAAGGTGATCCAGGGCAGGCCCCAGATCAGCGCCAGCGAGAAGAGGATGCCCAGCGGCGCCACGAACCACACGGCCGGCGTGCGGAACTTGCGCTCCAGGTCAGGTTTGCGCACCCGTAGCACCAGGACCGATGCGCAGATGAGGATGAAGGCGCTGAGCGTGCCGATGTTCACCAGTTCGGCCACTTCGCCGATCGGCAACAGGCCGGCGACGATCGCGGTGAAGATGCCGAGGATCATGGTCGGCCGTGCCGGCGTGCCGAAACGCGGATGCACGCGGGCGAACCATGCGGGGAGCAGCCCGTCTCGCGCGAGCGCGAACCAGATACGCGCCGCGCCGAGCATGAAGGCGAACAACACGCTGATCACGCCGATGACCGCCGCGACGGCGATCACGTTGCTCAACCAGGGCAGGCCGATGGCGTTGAAGGCATCGGATACCGAAGCCTCCCCGCTGAGCGTGGCGTAGGGCACGATGCCGGTGAGCACGAGGGATACGGCGATATAAAGCACCATGGCCACGGCCAGCGAGAGCAGCACCGCGCGCGGGAGGTCGCGCTGCGGGTTCTTCGCTTCCTCGGCGGCGGTGGTGAGCGTGTCGTAGCCAAACACGGCGAAGAAGACCACGCTCGCACCCGTGAGCACGCCGTGCCAGCCGAAGTGGCCGACGCCCTTGTCGTCGAAGATCCGCTCCGGAATGAACGGGTGCCAGTTGGCCGTATTGATGAAGAAGGCGCCGACGCCGATCACCAGCGCCACGCCGAGCACCTTGATGCCCACGATGACGGTGTTCAGGCGCGCGCCCCATTCGGTGCGGACGGAAAGCAGGATCGCCACCAGCAGCGAGATGCCGGCCGCGATCACGTTGAAGCGGTGGTCATCGGTCGGCGCGGCGACGGGCTCGGCGAACGAGACACCGAGCGAGCCCAGCCCCTGCTGCCAAAAATACTTCATGGTGTCGGCGCTCATGCTCTTCTGCGCCCATTCCGGCAGGTGCACCCCGGCGCTGGCCAGCAGGACCTGCACGTAGCCGGACCAGCCGATCGCCACGACGGCGACCACCAGCGCGTATTCGAGGAGGAGATCCCAGCCGATGATCCAGGCCGCTCCCTCGCCGAGCACCGCGTAGCCATAGGTGTAGGCGCTGCCGGTGACCGGGATCAACCCGGCGAACTCCGCGTAGCAGAGCGCCGCGCAGGCGCTGCCGAAGCCGGCGATGATGAAGCTGAGGGCCACGGCGGGCCCCGCGTTGAGGGCGGCCTGCTGGCCCGCGAGCACGAAGATGCCCACACCGATGATCCCGCCGATGCCGATCGCCGTGAGCTGCCACAGGCCCAGCACGCGCCGGAAGTCCGTGCGCTGGCCGACTTCGGCCTGGAGCTGTTCGACGGACTTGTGGCGGAGGAACTTCGCTAACGACATCGGGTGGATCCCCTGGGGCTGGCTGACCGGGGATCATAGCCGGGCAAGCCCGGAGTGTCGTCAGCGCGGGCCGATGCGCCGTGTCAGCGTCCGTCGAGGGCCTTGCGTCCCAGGGCCGGGTCGTCGGTGAAGAACGCATCGATGCCAGTGGCCAGATAGGCACGGATCTCAGCGACGGAGCCGGCTTCGTTGCGCGCGGCATCGCCGGCGCCGTCGCGGAAATCCGCCGCCAGGAAATGATTCTCGGGACGGAAGGTGTACGGATGGACCTCCAGCCCGGCGGCGTGCGCGTCGCGAACCAGCGGCGTCACGGGCGCCAGCCGGCCATCCTTGCCCAGCGGAATGATGCTCCGCGTGGAGGGGCCGATCGCGTCCGCGTAGGCGGCAATGGCCTTGAGGCCCGAGGGCGTCATCATCTTGCCGTACGTGGTCGACGGCTCATCGGCCGGATGCTCCGCCGCATCATCCATCAGCTGCAACAGGCGGACATTGGGATGGCCCTTGCCGAGCTTCCCACGCAGGTACTTCAGGTTGCCGACCTCGAAGGACTGGATCTCCACCGGTGCCCCACGTGTGTAGGCATGGGCATCCAGGGTCGCCAGCACCTTGTCCTCCATCGGCAGGCCGAGGCCACGGAAGTAGGTGGAATGCTTGATCTCGGGGATGATGCCGATGACCCGCTGGCGGGCCGAGGCCTCGGCGGCGACGAATTCGATCATCTCGTCGAAGGTGGGCACGCTGAACTGCCCGTCGAACGCCGTGTTCGCCTTGCGTATATCCGCAAGGCGCTCGCGGGCGCGCAAGGTCTTCAGTTCGGCCAGGGTGAAATCTTCCGTAAACCAACCCGTGATCCTCACGCCGTCGACGGTCTTGGTCGTGCGCCGGCTGGCGAACTCCGGATGCGTGGCGACATCGGTGGTGCCACCGATCTCGTTCTCGTGACGGATCACCAGCACGCCGTCCTTGGTCGAGACCAGGTCCGGTTCGACGAAATCCGCGCCGTCCTCGATAGCCACCGCGTACGACGCAAGGGTGTGCTCGGGCCGCAAGGCACTGGCGCCACGATGGCCGATAACGAGGACCTTCGTGGCAAGCGGGGCCACCGGGGCGGCGGTCGAGGGCATCGAAATCGCTCCAAGGGCGAAGAACACAGCGCACGAGGATAGAGCAAACGCCCTCATCAGAAATCCGCCGTCAGGGTGAGGAAGCTCTGTCGCGGGGCACTGGCGTGGAACGCCAGGGCACGGCCTTGCGGGTCCGTCGCCGCGAACGCGGTGAGGTTCGTCGCGTAGCGGTGGTCCGTAAGGTTGGTGATGTTGAGCGCCAGGGTCAGCGCCTTCAGGCTGGCGATGGGACCGAAGTCGTAGCCGGCGCCGAAGTCGAACGAGGTCGCACCGGCCACGCTCTGGTCGTTCGTATAGGTGTAGTAGCGCTTGCCGGTGTACTTGCCGCGCAGACTGGCCGACCAGGGCCCGGAGGTCCAGCTGATCTCGCTGGCGAACATGCGCTTGGGCGTATCCACCGTGGTCTTGTCCTTCACCGGGACGATCTTGCCGCCGGCGACATAGTTGTCGTCATACGTGGAGTCGTTGAACGACGCCGAGTTATACCACTCGAAACCACGCACCGGCTTCCAGATGAAGGTGAACTCGGCCCCGCGGCTGCTCACCGAGCCCACGTTGACGAAGGCCGTGTTGCATTCGGGCCGTGTACCCACCTCGATGCTCGGGCAGGGATTGAGCGAGAGCAGGCGGTTGTCGAATTTCACGTCGTACAGCGCGACCGACGCTTCGTATCCCTCGCCGACGCTGCGGAAGCCACCGTCGATCGAGCGCGACTGCTCGGGCTTCAGGTTCGATTTCGTGCCGTCGAAGGCGGCCTGCGACACCGACAACGGGCCACCCGCGCCACCGCCCTGGAAGGCGGCGATGTTCTTGGCATAGGAAAGGAAGATCTCCTGGCCCGGCGCCAGCTGGTACGCCAATCCGGCCTGCGGCAGCAGGGACTTGCCCGCCTTCAGCGTGCCATTGGCATAGGGGCTCTCCACGCCAGGCAGCTCGACCGCCTTCATGGTGGTATGGGGGCTCTTCACGCCCATGTCGATGGTGAGGCGGTCGTCCAGCGCCTTGAAGCTGTCCTGCAGGTAGGCCTGCTTGGTGGTGATCGTATAGTCCTGCGCGAACAGGCGGCGATCCGGATCGGAGAGATAGCGGTCGTCGCTGACCGGTCCGTCGATGTAGTAGAAATTGCGCTCGACGTGATGGTCGTTCTTCTCGTACCAGACGCCGCCTTCCACGTGGTGGTTGCCCAGGTCCCACGACAGCGACGCGATGGCGCCGTTGCGGTTGATCGTGTAGTTCGTGCTGCGGATCGAGATCGGCAGTTCTTCCGGGGTACCTGGATTGGACTTCTGTCCCGGTGACCACCAGTGGCCCTGGCCGGCGTTTTCGTGGTGATAGACCTGGGTATGCAACGTGGCCGCGTCGGCGACGGCGAAGTCGCCCGCGAGGTAGTAGAGATCGTCGCGACGCAGCGCTCGGCTCTGGTAGTACGCGTCGTCGATGTTGTCCACGCCACCGGAGAAACCACAGCGTGGATCGCTTACGCCACCCTTGGTGTACGCGGGCGCGCAATACGCCGCCGCCAACGCGCGGTTCCAGTCGGGGGCGTAGAGGTTCCAGTCCCAACCGAGACCGCGCTTCAAGCCACTCTTGGAGAGATAGGCGTAGTCGGCCTGGCTCGTGCGCGAGGTATCTGCGAACCCTGTGATGCGGTTGCCTTCACCGAACTCATAGACGGCCTTGCCGTTGAACTGCTTGGTATTTGTCGGCGAATTGGGTCGTGCCCACATGTCCGCGTCGGCATGGGCACCGGACAGGTACATGGAGAAACCCTTGTAGTCGCCCGTGTCGATTCGCGCATAGGTACGCCGGTTGTGATCGCTGCCGAAGGTCTGCGCCACCTTGCCGCCGAAGGTCTTGGCCGGGTCCGACGAAAAGTACTGGATGGCGCCGCCGAGGTTGCTGGTGGAGGCCGTGCCCAGGGCGCCGATGCCTTCGGACAATTCGACGGTCGCCATGTTCTCCGGCAGCAGCGCGCGAGAGATGTTCAGGCCGTTGTAGTTGCCGTAGGCGTTGTCGCCCAGCGGCAGGCCGTCGAGCGTGTAGCCCAGGCGGGTGGTATTGAAACCGCGCAAGGTGATCGACTGCGATTCCTCGTTGGCGCCGAAGGCGTCGTTCGATTGCACCGAGACGCCCGGCAGGCGGTTGAGGATCTTCTGCGGGCTGGTCCCCGGCGGGAGCACCTTCTGATCCTCCGGCACGATGCGCTGCACCTGACGCGTCTCGCCCTGGCCGATGACGGAAACCGCTTCCAGGTCCTGGGTCTTCGGCGGCGGCACATCGTCGGCATGAGCCTGGAAAGCAAGCGCGGAGGCGAGGGCGAGGAACAGGGCGCGGCGGGAATACATCATCGACAGGTAACTCGTCATGGGAAGCGGACGAGGGTGACTGACGAGTGTTTACGTTTTTTTACGGCTCCGGGAAGATGTTGCGAAGCGGTGACGTGGGTCGCAGTTGCGGCAGCGTCCCCGAACTGCAACATCGCGGCGTCACTATTCCCCCTTTTAACCTCACGGTACCGCCCATGCGCCGACTCGCCCGACTGGCCGCCCTGTGTCTCATGGTTCTCGCCGTCGAGGCCCACGCGGCACACCGCGTCGTCGTCTTCGTCTGGGACGGCATGCGGCCCGATGCGATCAGCGAGGACGACACGCCGAACCTCGCGGCCCTGGTGAAGCAGGGCACCTATTTCGCGGACAACCACGCGACCTATCCCACCTTCACCATGGTCAACGCATCGAGCTTCGCCACGGGCTCGTTCCCCGGCACGATCGGCTTCTTCGGCAACCGTTTCTGGGCGCCGGGCGCCAAGGGATTCGATGCCAAGGGTGCGCCAAGCGACTTCAACGCACCCGTCTATACCGAGGACTACGCCGTCCTTCGCGCCTTGGACGATCACTGGGACCATGACCTGTTGCAGGCGCCGACGCTGCTCGGAAAGGCACGCAAGGCGGGCCTGAAAACGGCGGTGGTCGGCAAGTCCGGGCCGGCCTTCCTGCAGGATATCCATGAAGGCGGCACGATCCTCGACGAAAACGTGGCCCTGCCATTGGCGTTCGCGAAGAAGCTCGCCGGGGCCGGCTTTCCGCTGCCCGCCAACACCGTGCACGCCTACGACCCGGACCGCTTCCAGCTCGAGCCGGACAATGGCACGCCAACGGCACCGCTTCCGCTGGTGACGTTGAAGGACGGCATCACCTCCGATGCCTCCGATGGGGCGGGCGCCCCGCCGACGGCCGCGAACGCGTACCTGATGCGCGCCTTCCTCGATTACGTGCTGCCGGTCGAGAAACCGGACATCAGCTTCGTCTGGCTGCGCAATCCGGATTCCACGGAGCATGCCTATGGTGTCGGCTCGCCGAACTTCCACCTTGCCTTGCGCGCGCAGGACGAACTGCTGGGCAAGCTTCAGGCGCGCCTTAAGGAACTGGGTATGGACGGCGACACCGACCTGGTCATCGTGTCCGACCATGCGCACAGCAACGTTTCCGGGCCGGTGGATCTCTTCCCGCTACGCGCCATCAACGATGGCCGCGTGGGCCACGTCGACGCGGAATGGGGTTATTCCACCTCGGGTGCCATCCGGCTCGCCGACGAGATGAGCCGCGCGGGCTTCGTGGCCTTCGACGGCTTCGGGTGCATCTACGCGCCCGTGATGGCCGGCGTGAAGGCCGATGGCGGCCAACTTCGACCGACGCGTTTCGACGACGACGGCAGGGTCTGCGGCAAGTCCGGTCCTTATACGACCCCCGCTTACAAGGTCCCGGCCGAGCTGCCGAAGGATGCCTTCGTGATCGCCCCGAACGGCGGCAGCGAATACCTCTACCAGCCCGCGCACGATCGCGAACTAGTGCGGAAAGCCGTGCGTTTCCTGCAAAGCCGCGAGCCCTTCGGTGCCATCTTCGTCGACGCCCGCTACGGCAAGCTGCCCGGCACGCTGCCGCTGGCGACGGTGCACCTCGCCAACAAGCGCGCGCCGGACATCGTGGTCAGCTACGACTTCGATGCCGATGCCACGGTGCAGGGATTCAAGGGCACGGAATACACCAGCATGTCGAACGAACGGGGCATGCATGGCAGTTTCAGTCCGGTGGACGTGCACAACCTCCTCGTCGCGACCGGTCCGGATTTCCGCCGGGGCGTGCACAGCGAGTTGCCGAGCGGCAATGTGGACCTCGCGCCGACGCTGGCCTCGCTGCTGAAGCTCGACCTCGGCAAGACGGATGGCCGCGTGCTGCGCGAAGGGCTGGCAGGTCGCAACGCCGACGGGCTCAGCGTAAAGGCCGCCCAGGTGGCGACCGACACAGCCACCGGCCTCGATATCCGCCGCGTCGACGGCTCCCCGATGAACCGGACGTCGTACCGTTTCGTCCTGAAGACCAAGCAACTCGACGACAACGGCAAGACCTACACCTATTTCGACGAAGCAAAAGCCGACCGCCAGTGAGTCCCATGGCGATTCCTTATTCCTGTGGGGCCTCCTCACCCTGGTGGGAGCCGACCTTGTCGGCGATCCCGCGGCAGCGGGCCACTTTGCGGCAAGCACCCATCGCCGCTGAAGCGGCTCCCACCGGATTGAGGCAAGCACCCATCGCCGACAGGGTCGGCTCCCACCTCGAGCCGTCTCACAGAACCACCTTCCGGCATTTCTGCTAGTTTCCCGCCCCGAACCCCGTCTCCACCGGATACCCACGATGTTCAAGCCCCTCGCCCTGGCCACGCTCTCGGCCGCCCTGCTCGCCGCCTGCGCCGGCACTCCCGCTGGAAAACCCGCGGCGACCACCAGCGTGAAGGACGGGGCGACGCTCGGCCTCGCCATCCTCGAGACCACCGACGTCCATTCGAACATCCTTTCCTACGACTACTACAAGCAAAAGGACGACCCGACCTTCGGCTACGAGCGCGTCGCCACGCTGATCCGCCAAGCCCGCAAGGAATTCCCGAACACGGTGCTGTTCGACAGCGGGGACACCATCCAGGGTTCCGTGCTCGCCGACTACCAGGCACTGGTGAAGCCGGTGGGCTGCGACACGGAGCTGGGCATCTACAAGGCGATGGATGCCGTGGGCTACGACGGCGGCACCGCCGGCAACCATGAGTTCAACTATGGCCTGCCCTTCCTCGCCCAGGTGACGAACACCGCGATGAACGTCGATGGCGTGAGCCCTCGGCAGTGCGCCGGGCCGAAATTCCCGCTGGTGCTTTCCAACGTCTACAGCGCACGCGACGGCAAGCCGATCTTCAAGCCCTGGACGATCGTCGAGAAGACCGTCACCGCGACGGGTCCCGATGGCAAGCCGGTCGCCACCACGCTCAGGATCGGCATCATCGGCTTCACTCCGCCGCCGATCCTCGACTGGGACAAGCGCAACCTCGCCGGCAAGGTCACCGTCGATGGCGTCGTCGAAGCCGCGAACAAGTACATGCCCGAGGTGCAAGCCCAGCACCCCGATCTCGTCGTGGCGATCCTGCATGGTGGACTGAACACGGCGCCGTACACGCCGCAGATGGAGAACGGCGGTTGGTACCTCGCCGGCGTCCCGGGCATCGACGCGTTGCTCCTGGGCCACTCGCATACGGAATTCCCCGGACCGCGTTACGCCGACATGAAAGATGTCGATGCGAAGCGTGGCCTCGTGCGCGGCGTGCCGGCCGTGATGGGCGGCTTCTTCGGCAAGGACCTCGGCGTGATCGACATGACGCTGAAGCGCGAAGGCGGCCGCTGGGTGGTGGACAAGGACAAGAGCCACAGCCAGGTCCGCCCGATCTGCCCGAAGAAGAACGAGTGCGTGGCCCCCGACCCGGCCATCGCGCCGATCGTGCGCGAGGCCCACGAGGCCGCCATCGCCTACGTGAACACGCCGATCGGCGCCACCGACCATCCGCTCAGCAGCTACTTCGCCGACGAAGGCAACATGTCCGCGCTGTCGGTGGTCAACGCGGCGCAGATCGACTATGCGCGTGACGAACTCGGCCGCACGCATCCGGAATGGAAGGACGTGCCCGTGCTTTCCGCCGCATCCGCCTTCCGCACGGGCTTCGGCGGCCCGGACGACTTCACCGACGTGCCCGCCGGCCCGATGACGATCCGCAATGCTGCCGACCTGTACTTCTATCCGAATACCCTCGCCGCGGTGAAGACCGATGGCAAGGGCGTGAAGGCGTGGCTGGAGAAGTCGGCGACGCGTTTCAACCGGATCGATCCGGCGAAGGAAGGCGAGCAGGCGCTGATCGGCAGCTTCCCCGGTTACAACTTCGACCAGATGCAAGGCGGCATCGCCTACACCATCGACGTGAGCAAGCCCGAGGGCGAACGTATCGTCGACCTCCGCTACAAGGGCAAGCCGGTGAAGCCGGGACAGCCGTTCATCGTGGTGACCAACAACTACCGCGCCAGCGGTGGCGGCGGATTCCCCGGCATGGACGACGCCAACATCGTACTGAGCGCGCCCGACGGCAATCGTGAAGTGGTGATCCGCTGGGTGGAGGCGAAAAAGACGCTGACGCGCAAAGATGTGGACAAGCGTTCGTGGACCTTCGCGCCGTTGAAGACGAAGGGCGCGGTGACCTTCACCTCGGCCAGCGGGAAGGAAGATGTCGCGAAGTCGCTCGGCCTGCCGATCCGCCAGCTGCGCGACAACGGTGATGGGACGGCGGTGTATTCGATCGACTTGTCGAAGCGCTGAGCTTTCCGGCGACTTGAATCGCCGACAGGGTCGGCTCCCACCAGGCATGGGCACCGGTTTCCCACGAGGTACCGGCACTGCCCTGGTGGGAGCCGACCCTGTCGGCGATTCGGTCTGCCGAGCACCCCCAAAGAAACCGCATAGGCCATCAGGCCGCCCCTCGCCCCGCTTGACAGCCCCCTCGCCCCAGGCATAACGTCGACCCATGCATCCCATCACGCCAGCACCGCGCTTCATCACGGCCCTCACGGCCGGCGTGCTCGCGTCCTTGTCCACCACCGCGACTACAACCACCACGACCACTACCCTGGTCGGAGGATCGGAGTTCGCGCGCGCCTAGTTCCCTTGTCGCTGCCGGCCCCGACCTCCCGCAGGACGGGACCGGCGCCAGAACTCTCAGCCGACAACCCACCTGACGTGACCGAAGGGCCTCTCACCGGAGGCTTTGATCGTGTCCATCGCTGTCGCACCACCCCGTTCACCACTCCGCGCCGCGCCCTTGCGTGCGGTCGTCCCGCCCTTCGTCGTCAATATCGGTATCGTCGGCCCGGGCAAGGTCGGTAGCGCCCTGCTTACCCAGCTCCGGCTGGCCGCGCCACGGCTGCTCCGCGACTGCAACCTGGAACTGCGCCTGCGCGGGGTCAGCGACAGCCGCCACATGTGGCTCGACTGCGACGACGACGCCTTGAACAGCCGCACGCACGGCGCACAGACCTGGCGGCCCGCGGAACTGGACGAGTTCGCCGCCTACGTCGCGGGTGAACGTGGCGAAGCGGCCGTCCTCGCCGATTGCAGCGCCAGCGACGTGGTCGCCGACCACTACGCCGGCTGGCTGGCCGCCGGTATCCATGTGGTGACGCCGAACAAGCGTGCCGCCAGCGGGCCACTCGAACGCTGGCGGAAGATCGGCGGCGCGGCGAGCGCCAGCGGTGCACGCCTGCATTACGAAGGCACGGTCGGCGCGGGTCTTCCCGTGGTGCAGACGCTGCGCGACCTGATCGATACGGGCGACGAACTCACCGCGGTGGAAGGCATGCTTTCCGGCACCCTGGCATGGCTGTTCAACCGCTTCGACGGCTCCATCCCCTTCTCCGCCCTCGTCCGCGAAGCCCATGCCATGGGTTACACCGAACCGGACCCGCGCGACGATCTCTCCGGCATGGACGTGGCACGCAAGCTCGTGATCCTCGCTCGCGAAGCGGGCCTGGCGCTCTCGCTGGAGGACGTCGCCGTGCACAGCCTCATCCCCGCCGACCTCGCCGGATGTTCGCGCGAGGAGTTCATGGAAAACCTCGAAGGTATGGATGCGCCGATGGCCGCCCTGCTTTCCGAAGCGCGGGCGTCGGGTCGCGTGCTCCGCCACGTGGCGCGGCTCGATGGCCGGCAGGCGTCGGTCGGCGTCCAGGCGATTGATCGCGAGCATGCCTTCGCCCACTCACGGCTCACCGACAACGTGGTGCGTTTCGCCACGCGCCGTTACTGCGACAATGCGCTGGTCGTCCAGGGACCGGGTGCCGGTCCGGAAGTCACGGCGGCGGCGGTGTTCGCCGACCTGCTACGCGTGGCGGGCGCGATGGGAGTAAAACGGTGCGCATGCTGAAAGACCAATCCTCGCCCCTGGCTCGTGCGGATGTCGCCGTGGCCGAGGCCTATGCCAGTGTCGGCAACGTCGGCATCGGCTTCGATATCCTCGGCCATACGGTCGCGGGCGCCGGCGACCGTGCCGAAGTGCGCCGCATTCCCGAGCGGGAAGTGCGCATCGCCGCCATCGATGGCGTCGTGACCGATCTGCCCTTGCACGCGCCCGACAACACGGCCGGCGCGGCGCTGCTATCGATGCTGCACGCATTGGACCTGCCCTTCGGTTTCGAGCTGATCCTGCATAAGGGCATCGCGCTCGGCTCCGGCATGGGCGGCTCGGCGGCGTCCTGCGTGGCGGCCGTCGTCGCCGCGAACGCACTGCTCGACGAGCCCCTGTCGCGCGAGGCCCTCTACCCCTTCGCCCTCGATGGTGAAGTCGTCGCCAGCGGCAGCCGCCACGGCGACAACCTCGGGCCGATGCTGGTGGGCGGGCTCGTGCTGGCCACGACGTCGCGCCTGGTGCGCATTCCGGTGCCGGCCGCATGGCATTGCGCGCTCGTCCATCCGCACGTGGTGCTGGAGACGCGGCGTGCGCGCGCCGCACTGGCTGGTCATTACGCCTTGGGCGAATTCGTGGCGCAGAGCGCGAACCTGGCCCTCGTGCTGGCGGGCTGCTATCGCGGTGAAGCGGCGCTGGTGCGCGAGGGCTTGTCCGATGTGCTCGTCGAACCCCGGCGTGCGCCACTGATCCCCGGCTTCGCCCAGGTGAAACAGGCGGCCCTCGACCATGGCGCCTTCGGTGCCAGCATTTCCGGCGCCGGGCCCAGCGTGTTCGGCTGGTTCGAAGACCGT
The DNA here is from genome assembly GCF_050434905.1 of Luteibacter sp. W1I16. Taxonomy (NCBI): domain Bacteria; kingdom Pseudomonadati; phylum Pseudomonadota; class Gammaproteobacteria; order Lysobacterales; family Rhodanobacteraceae; genus Luteibacter; species Luteibacter sp. W1I16. The sequence goes on along the minus strand of NZ_JBNDJJ010000001.1, from coordinate 2,560,434 downwards.
GCCTCGGCCGAAGCGGCAGCGCTCGACATGCGCGCCGCCTTCAAGGCCGCCGGCCATGACAGCGACATGCTGGTCGCTCCGATCGACGGCCCTGCCGCGAAGGTGCTGTGAGCATGCGCTATGTCAGCACGCGCGGCGGCGCCGCGCACGTAGGCCTTTCCGCCGCCATCGCCGCCGGCCTCGCACCCGATGGCGGCCTCTACGTGCCCGAAACCATGCCGAGGATCGGCCTGCCGCCGCTCGACGGCTACCTCGCGGGGACGGCTCAGCGCATGCTGGAACCGTTCTTCGAAGGCGATCCGCTCGCCGACGAGTTGTCCGCCATCTGTGCCGAGGCCTTCGCCTTTCCCGCGCCACGCCGTGAGCTTCGCATCGAAGGCGCGCACCTGCTCGAGTTGTTCCACGGCCCCACGGCCGCGTTCAAGGATTTCGGCGCTCGCTTCCTCGCCGCCTGCCTCGCTCGCCTGCGCCGTGACACGACGCGGCCCTTGACGATACTCGTCGCCACGTCCGGCGACACGGGCGCCGCCGTGGGGGCCGCGTTCCACGGCTTGCCGGGCGTGCGCGTGGCGATCCTCTACCCGGACAACCGCGTGTCGCCGCGCCAGGCGCACCAGCTCGGCAGCTTCGGCGGCAACGTGCGCGCCCTTCGCGTCGAGGGTAGCTTCGACGACTGCCAGCGGCTGGTGAAGGGCGCGCTGGGCGACCCGGCGCTGCAAGCGGATGTACCGATGTCCTCCGCCAACAGCATCAGCCTCGGGCGTTTGCTGCCACAGATGGCCTACTTCGGCCACACCTCGTTGCATGCGGATGGCCGCATGAACACCATCGTGCCCACGGGCAACCTCGGCAACGCGGTGGCCTGCCTCTGGGCACGCGAGATCGGCCTGCCCATTGGCGAGGTGAGTTTCGCCTGCAACGCCAACGAGACGTTGCCGGAATTCTTCGCCGGCCGCCCCTACCGGGCGCGCGATGCCATCCCGACCATCGCCAACGCCATGGACGTCGGTGCCCCGAGCAACTTCGAACGGCTTCGCCATCTCTTCGGCAGCGATGCCGCGACGCGCCTCAACGGGCATGCGGAAAGCGTAGACGACGCCGCCATCCGCGACACCATCCACCGCCACGCATCCAGCGACGGCGAAGTGTTCTGCCCGCATACCGCGACCGGCATCCGCGTATTCGAGCGCAAGCGCCTGGCGGGTGACCGTCGCGGCTGGACCATCGCCGCCACGGCACATCCGGCTAAATTCGACACGATCGTCGAGCCATTGATCGGTCGTCGCGTGGAGGTGCCCGCAGCGTTGGCGGCGATGCTCGCAAGGAATGCTTCGGCCGAACCGATGGCGGCGCATGGACGGGCTTTTGCGGATTGGTTGCGGGCTTGGTGATGCAATGTAACTAGGGCAATCACCCGCCGTGGACTGGTGACAAGCCCATCACCAAGTCCATCGTGACATCCAAGTCTTCTCTGTCACGAAACCAAAAGTAAATCTCGCCCTGGAACCCGTCATCAAGCGGATAAAATGTGTCAATCACTTTGTCGTTCCGATAGACAACGACATCGTTGTAAACGCTATTTCTTATGGTTTTGGACACCTTTTCACTAGATCGCGGACCGAAGGCTATCGCGAGTTGATATCCAGTTCCGAATCGAAGTTTTCGAATGATGGCGTAGTCAGGGAGCATCTCCATAGTCGAAAATTTTCGTTCTACGCATACCTTATATGCACTCATTCCCCGGACATCATCAACCAGACGCTGCTCGACCGTTAACTTCGACAGATCGCATCGCTTCGCCATCGACAAAGCCGGAATGCGATAGGACTTATTCAAGTCATACCTTGAAGATTTCAAGTCATTTACATAGATGAAAACCGACACAAGAATACAGAGAACGAGTACAGCCGCCACTACCAGTTTCATCGCCTGATAGCCCTCTGCTGAAGTATCCGAGTACCAACCTCCATCCAATCCCAAGGTGTAGCGGATGGCCGCTGAATAGTCGATCCATTTCTTATTTCAATAGCTTGATCGAGAAAGTTGACCGCAGTGCACGTGCAACCAGGGTTAGCTCCCGCGAAACCTCTCGATGACGGGAATGCACTGGTTTCTTTGTAGTAGTTCCGCGATGACCAGGTCGGTTCGTCGCGAGTACAGCTACCCTTTACGCATTGTGCCTTGACACATACTAGTGTGTACTTGAGCTCGATAGCCGATGGCCATGCACCGGCTGTTTGATGCGTATTGGTATTCGGCTTCATCGGAAGAGCTTTCACTCCCTTACCATAAATGCCGCCCGGCCCCGGCGGTTGCTTCCAGCTATGGGCCGACGACACACTTCCGGGCGGAACCAAGCCTTCCGGATCGACAAATTGAAGCGGGTCTCCGTAAACATATGTATATGGATTGATTCCACCAGCCAATCCAATCGGATCGACCTGGATGTACCGCCCGGCACCCGGGTCGTAATCACGGTAGTAGTTGTAGTGCAGGCCGGTGAGCGCGTCGTAGCGCTGCCCCGGAAAGCGCAGGTCGAAGGCGAAACGCACACCGTCAGCGTCCGGGTCTTCATCGGGTAGCGCCGTCCCGAACGGATCGTCACTCGGCCGCCAGCGCCAGAGGGTGACCTTGCGTTCCGGATCGATCACGGCTCTTGGCGACCCAAGGTGATCCGGCTCGACGTAGAGCAGCTTGCCGCCATCCACAAGTCCGACGAGGTAGTCGCCCATCCAGACCGCTTGTCGCGTGACCTTGCCCGCGCTGTCGTAGTCGGCCAGCCAGTTGTCGACCCGACGTCCCCCCAGATTTGAGTAGCGCCCCGGTTTCGAGTTCAATCCCCCACCAGAAGGAGATTGGACGTGAAGAAGCGTTTTTCCGAAGAGCAGATCATTGGTTTCCTGCGTGAAGCCGAGGCCGGCATGCCGATCAAGGATCTGTGCCGCAAACACGGCTTCAGCGAGGCCTCGTACTACCTGTGGCGAAGCAAGTTCGGCGGCATGAGCGTGCCCGAGGCCAAGCGGCTGAAGGACCTGGAGTCGGAGAACGGACGCCTTAAAAAGCTGCTGGCCGAGCAGCTTCTGGAAAATGAGGTCATCAGGGAAGCTCTGCGAAAAAAATGGTGAGCGCACCGGACCGGCGCGAGCTGGTGCGCTATCTGATCGGCAAGGAACTGAGTGAACGCCGGTCGCTGGCGATCGCCGGCATGAGCGCAAGCGCTTACCGATACGAACCGCGGCCCGACCCCAATGTCGAGCTGCGCGAGATGATCTGCGCGCTGGCGAATCGCCATAAACGCTACGGCGTCGGCATGATCTACCTCAAGCTCCGCCAGACCGGACAGATGGTCAATTACAAGCGAGTTGAGCGCCTGTACCAGGAGGCGAACCTGCAGGTGCGTCGGCGCAAAAGGAAAAAGGTACCTCCGGCCGAAAGGCAGCCACTGCTCCGGCCCGCGGCCGCGAACGAAGTTTGGTCCATCGATTTTGTCTTCGATCGCACCGCCGAAGGGCGCGTCTTGAAATGCCTGACGATCGTCGATGACGCCACGCATGAGGCTGTCGCCATCGAGATTGAGCGGGCGATCTCAGGTATCGGCGTAACGCGTGTCATGGATCGCCTGGCCGTCACTCGGGGGCTGCCGAAAATCATTCGCAGCGACAACGGAAAAGAGTTCTGCGGCAAGGCCATGGTCGCATGGGCGCACGAACGCGGCGTGCAGCTGCGACTGATCGAGCCTGGCAAGCCGAACCAGAATGCCTACATCGAGTCGTTCAACGGAAGGCTTCGCGATGAATGCCTCAACGAACATTGGTTTCCCAGCCTTCTGCATGCCCGAACCGAGATCGAAAACTGGCGACGGGAATACAACGAGGAGCGACCGAAGAAAGCACTCGGCGGACTGACTCCCGCTGCTTACGCGAAACAGTTACATTAATCCCGGACTCAAAATCGGACCGCTACTGAAGGCGGGGGGACGTCGGACCCCCCGTTAGTTAGTGCCAACCATAACCCAAGGCAGCCGGATCGTTTTGTTGCCTGAACTCGGCAGGTGTCATCCCGTCGAGGCTGTCGTGTGGGATCTCGCGGTTGTAATCAGCCAGCCAGAGTTCGGCCTGCTCACGCACTTCCGTCAGGTTCCGAAAGACGTGCATATCGAGTACGCCTCGCCGGAAGCTGCCGTTGAATCGCTCGATGAAGCCGTTCTGCATCGGCCTCCCGGGCTCGATGAAGTCCAGGGCGATCCCTTTGCGCTCTGCCCATTCGGCTAGCGCGAGGGCCACGAACTCCGGGCCGTTGTCCAGGCGAAGCTTCGAGGGATATCCGCGCCATGCCGCGACCCGCTCAAGTGTCCGAATGACACGTGAAGCAGGCAGGTTGAGATCGATTTCCACGGCCAGTGCCTCGCGAGTGAAGTCGTCAATCACGTTGAAGGTTCGGAACCGGCGACCATCCCAGAGCGCGTCGGACATGAAGTCGATCGACCAGCTCCCGTTGATCGACTCACCAGCAACCAAGGGCAGCGGATGACGCGTTGGGACGCGCTTCTTCCCGCGCCGCCGGCGATTCAGTTGCATCAGGCAATACACGCGCCAAACCCGTTTGTGGTTCCACGGCAAGCCGCGGCGGCGAATGATCTGAAACAGCTTGTCGAAGCCGCGCTCCGGGAAGCGCTCCGCCAGCTCCGCCAATAGCGCGATGACTGGCTCGTCGCGATCGACACGCGCTTTATAGCGCCGCGTGGATCGCGAAAAGCCCAGTGCCTGACAGGCCCGACGCTCGCTCCATCCATGGTGCTCGACCAACCAGGTAATGAGCGGGCGCTTGTGCGCCGGGTCTACAGCTTTTTTGCGATGAGATCTTTCAGTCCGTGATTCTCCATCGCCAGATCCGCATACATGCGCTTGAGCTTGTTGTGCTCGGCTTCCAGGTCGCGCAGCCGATGCACGTCGGATGCCTCCATGCCGCCGTACTTGGACTTCCAGACGTAATACGTCGCTTCCGAAATGCCGAGCTCACGGCACAGGTCCTTGACCTGCCTGCCGCCCTCGACTTGCTTTAGCGTCGCGACGATCTGGCTCTCGGTGAACTTGCTTTTGCGCATGATGGGTCTCCTTGGGGCTATTTTGCCCGGAGACCTCGAGTTATGTCTGGAGTAAGTTTACGGGGAGGCGACACAGTGTCCGGCTTCGTCATACAGGATCAGCCCAGGCGCTCTGCCCGCCTCGGTCCGCACGATACGTTCGTCTGCCGCGTTGTAGCCGTAGCTGACCAACAGCCGACCTTGCTCGCTTGCCGAACCCAGACGACCCACGGCGTCATACGCCAGGGTCGCGTCGCCGATGGCAATGGTGTTGCCTGCCGCATCATAGCGACGGAGCTTGCCGTCCGTGCTGGACAGGTGGTGACTGGCAGGATCGTACAGATACGTTTGCTTGACGCCTCCGACGGTCATCGACGTACGATCGCCCGTGCTGTTGTAATCGAAACTGCGCAGCGTCTCACCGTCGGTGTTCGCGACGGCGCTCAGGTGCCCCAGACCGTCGTGATCGAAACGAAACGCGTACGCTCGTGCCGTCTGTGATTCGATCTGGCCGGCGGGGGAAAGAGCAAACCAATAGAACGAGTTGTCGGGATCGATACCGCTCCAGGCGGTTATGCGGCCGCTATCGTCTCGCGTAGCACTCAATCGCCAATCGTTTCCGTACCGCCAGCTTTCGATCAGGTCGAAGGGACGGTAGGCAACCGCCGTGATGAGGTCGACCCGGACGCCGTTGGCCGGCGCGACGGCGACACCGGACACAGAACCGTCCTTGTCGTACTGGTACGTGGTACGCGAACCGCCCTCAATGGCGACTTCCTCCAGACGACCAGCGAGCGAGTAGCGGTAGGCCACCGTCTTGGCGGTGGTGCCCCAGGACTGGATCTTCCGCGTCACTTTGCCGGGGGCGTCATAGCAATACACGGTTCGGCTGCTCGCCTGGGTCATGGCAGACAGGCGGCCCGTGGCATGACGTTCGCCCGCCGGACAAGCGCCATCCGCTGTGTCGTAGACGTAACGCGTGTCGAGCGCGGCGTCACCGTAGCGGACGAGCGTGGGTCGGCCTAGCGCATCGCGTGTGACGTCGAAGCTTCCAACGCCGCCCGCACCTTCATGACGCACGAGCACCCCGGCGACATCGTGCTCATCGGTGGACTCGCCGCTATCCGGGCTATCGGTGCCGCCGACATCGCCCAGCCCTGTGGCGAGATAGTGCGTCGTCAGGCCCTTCGGGTCCTCGATCGACGTCAGCTGATCGAGCGGGTCATAAGAAGCCTTGCCGCTCGCACCCATGCCTCCGACATCCTGAATGGATTCGCGCAGGCGCCCGAGGGCGTCATAACTACCCGTATCGTGGCGTCCATCGGCATCCGTGACGCCAGTGGGCCGACCACGTTCGTCGTAGGTGTACCGGGTAACCGCATTGTTGGCGTGTGTTTCCGTTTCGACACGACCTAGCGCATCGAACGTGCGCTTGATCTGTGTCTTGAGGAACAAGGTGTCATACCCTTCTTCCGCGATACGATTGCCGGCGGCATCCAGGGTGAAGCGCAGGCGATGATTGGAGGGATTTGCGATCTGGATCAACCGGCCAGCAGCGTCGTATTCGGAGCGAAGGGTGATGCCATCCGCATCCGTCACCGAGGCGACGTCGCCGCGCGGCGTATAGGTCAACGTGGTGCTGGCAATCGTGCCATCGGAGCGCGTTTCCTTCGCCTCCGTCATCCAACCTCGCGGCGAGTACGTATAGGTAAACACGGTGCCTTGCACATCCCGCCAGGAGCGCACGCGACCTCCCGGGTCATAGGCCAGGATTTCCTCGACATGCCCCAGGGCATCCTCGCTCCTCCAGAGATCGCCCTTGCGATAGTCGCAGGCGCCTTGCACACAGTTCGAGGCGTCGGCGCCGCGATAGGTATGCCGCGCCAGCGTTCCTAGCTTACCCGTATCGCTACGCGGGCCTTCTTCGTGAAGCATCCGGCCATCGGCGTCATAGGCCATGCGCCAAGCCCGAGACAATGTGAGCGGTGCGCCCGGCTGGTTCGGATCGACGGCACCCCAGACTTCGTGGGCGGTGATATTGCCTGCGGCGTCGTATGTGAACCGTTCTTCACGTCCGGGCCAGGTGATGCGCGTTGGCTTTCGAAGTACGGCGTCCCATACCGTGTTCGTCCGCCGGACGGCTGGCGTACCCGCCGCCTCAGTGCGTTCGATCTCGTTGCCTTCCGCGTCGTACCGATAGGTCGTCTTCCGACCGTCGAAATCGGTACGACTCGCTACAAGGCCATTGCCGTCGTACTCGATGTGCGAGTTCGCAGCGCCACAGCCTGCGCCACCCGGCTGATCGACCCCGACGAGCCTTCGTACGCCACGCACCTCGGCGAAGTGATAGCGGTGCACCGCCTTCATCGGACCGGTGACGGCTACGCTGCCGTCGGCCTCGCGGGTCAGTTGCACCGCGTCGATGCCGTCGGCGTGCTCACTGCGAACGGCACGACCGTCGCGATCGTATCGAAAGATCGCAAAGCGCTGTTTGGTCTCGTCGTAGATCGATGTAAGCGCATGAGGGAGATTCGCGCCGTCCTGGAAAACGGGTTCGTTGTAGTAGTAATCGTGCAGCGAACCGTCGGCATAGGTGGCCGCAGCAAGGTCGGCTTCAAGGCCCTTGCCGTCCGTCTCGCGATATTTATAAGTGACCGCCACCCCGGAGCCGTCGCTCACGGTGGCGATGCGGCCCGCGCTGTCGTAGACGAAGGTGAGCTTACGGCCTTGCAGATCGACGGCTTCCAACAAGGAGGGACCATAAGCAAGCCGGACATGGCGGTCGGTACCCGCATCGATCGCCACCAGGCGGCCATCGACGTCGTAGCTTTCGGTCTCACCGCTGACGGTGCGATAGGTCCAGCCCGTGCCTTCGCGAAACAGCTGGCCGCGCGGATCGGCGATGCTCTGGAAGCGGCCGTCCACCTCGGAAAATTCGAGACGTTCGCCGGTGTGTCGCTGCAAACGCACCAGGCTGCCTGTCGCGCCGGTAACGAGGGCCAGGGAGCGGTCGTACGTGCCGCGCCAACGACTACCCAAATGGGCAGTGTCAGGAACGGTCGCCTTGTCGGCGCCACCGTCTTCCGCGTCGCCGACGATGCCGCTGTTGTAGTGGCGCGACCACGTCAGCGGAGAGCCGCCAGTCGCGGCGATGTCGACGACTTCCTGATACTTGTTGTTGAGGCCTACGTTTATGGGGTTGCCGACGTTCGGGCGGGTTTCGCAGTCGCCGGGGCCGAGGTCCGATTGGTGAGCAGTGCCCAGTTGCGGGTCGATTTCGTACCGGCAGACGATATCGCCCCAACCGCCGCCTACTGCCATATACCGATTGGCATAGGGCCCCCAAGTCTGATCGCCTCTTACTACATAAAGAGCTGGAGGATTCTCGCACGTGTAGTAGCGATAGCCTTTGACTGAACCGGACCAGTGCTCTCCATTCGCGTTCGTATAGTTATAGTCTGCAATGTAGATGGTTCCTAGGAACCATACCTTTGTTATTTTGCAATCGGTATGGGCTTCCTGTTCGCACCAGTTCGCCGTCTGCTTCTCGGCTGCGACGTTGACATCGGTGTAGTACTCCGATGGCGAGCCCTTCTTCGTGACCCGATACTCGTGATATGGCCTCACGTCGGTGGCTATCGCGGGGCCTGCCGCCATGCACAGCAGCAGTCCACACGGCACACCCGTCACAACAATCCTTCGCATGAAACCATCCAACGTGTACTTCGGGAGCGCGAGTCTAGGTAGGCGATAACCCGCCGTCTGTCATCCCAACGCAATCGGCGGGATTTTTCAGAAAAGTTCTATTTGTGCCCTCGGATGAGGGCTTGGCAAGACCCTCGCCGACAGGGTCGGCTCCCACATTCGCGGGGGACCATACCAGTTGACGAGACCCCAATTCCAACGCGCCGTGGGCGGCAAAACCACCACCTCAGGCGTCTAGCCGTCCAAACGTCCTAGGAATAAAGTTTCTTCGGAAAGTGTTGACACGCGCCAATGACCTGACATACGGTCGGCTACATGACGCAGCGCAACACCCATGGCCGCTTTGCCCTGAACCGACTTACGTCGGTCGGCGGCAAGCTGCGTCTCGGCGGCGGCCTCCTTCTTCTTAGCCTTGTACTTATTACCTGCGGAGGTGCGGGCTGAGGGCAAGTGTCCAGGTGAAACAAGAAAGAACCTGAAGACTCCCAAAGAACCCCGCACCCGGTAACGGATGCGGGGTTTTTTATTGCCCGGCCCGCCTCATTCACGAGCGGAGCCAGACATGAATCCAGCAAACCAGGGCAGCACCGATGCCGTCGACAGCGACGTAGGCGGGCGCGTGCGCATCTTCGACACCACCTTGCGCGATGGCGAGCAAGCCCCCGGCTTCTCGATGGACCGTCGCGCCAAGATGCGCATGGCGCATGCCCTGGAGGAACTGGGCGTCGACATCATCGAGGCCGGCTTTCCGCAAGCCTCACCCGATGATTTCGCCGCAGTGGCGGAGATCGCGAGGACACTGAAGACACCCACGATCGCTGCGCTGGCCCGATGTCAGAACGTCGACATAGACAGCGCGGGCAAGGCCTTGCAAGGTGCCAGGCACTCACGGATCCACCTGTTCCTCTCGACCTCTCCCCTGCACCGCGAACACAAGCTGGGCAAGAGCAAGCAAGAAGTCATCGATATCGCCGCCGCCGCGATACACAGGGCCAAGGCCCTCGCCCACGAAGTCGAATTCTCCGCCGAAGACGCCCTGCGTACCGAGCCGGAATACCTCGCCGAGATCTTCTCGGTCGCCGTCGAAGCCGGCGCCAGCGTGCTCAACGCACCCGACACCGTCGGGTATGTCACACCCCTCCGAAATCACCGAAATGTTCCAGTACCTGCGCAAGCACGTGCGCGGGGCGGACAAGGTCGTGTTCTCGGCGCATTGCCACGACGACCTCGGCATGGCCGTGGCGAACAGCCTGGCCGCCGTCGGTGCCGGCGCGCGCCAGGTGGAGTGCACGATCAATGGCATCGGCGAGCGCGCGGGCAACGCGGCGCTGGAAGAAGTGGTGATGGCGTTGCATACCCGCCGGCCGCTGTTTCGCGTGGATACCGGCATCGTCACGCGGCACCTGTATCCGACCTCGCGCCTGCTGGCCGAGGTGACCGGCCAGCCCGTGCCCCGCAACAAGGCCATCGTGGGCGACAACGCCTTCGCGCACGAATCGGGCATCCACCAGCACGGCATGCTGAAGCATCGCGGCACCTACGAAATCATGCGACCGCAGGACGTCGGTGCGAAGACTTCGCTGGTGCTGGGCAAGCATTCCGGCCGTCATGCGCTGCGCCAGCGCCTGGTCGAGCTCGCCTATGAGGTCGACGAGACGACGCTCGACGCCGTCTTCGAAAGTTTCAAAAGCCTGACAGACAAACAGCGCTCCATCACCAACGATGACATCGCCGCACTGATGGACATGCACCGAAACATCACCCGGACCGCGGCCGTCGCGGTCGAGTCCTGAAGGAGAACCCATGGAAGCCCCGACCCATCTCTGGCACAACGGTCGTATCAAGACCTGGGCCGATGCCACCGTCCACGTCGGCGCCCACGCGCTGCACTATGGTTCCTCCGTTTTCGAGGGCGTGCGGGTGTACGCCACGCCCGACGGCCCGCGCTACTTCCGCCTGGAAGAACACACCGAGCGCCTGTTCCACTCCGCGCGCGTGTACGACCTGGTAATGCCGTACGACGCCGCCACGATCAATCGCGCCTGCCGCGAAGTCATCGTCGCCAACGGGCTCACCTCCGCCTACGTGCGCCCGATCGTCTTTCGCAGCGGCTTCACCTTCAGCCTCGCGCCTTCGCTGGACACGGCGGTGGACGTGGCCGTCATCGCCCTGCCCTGGGGCGCCTACCACGGTGCCGAGGCCATCGAGAAGGGCGTCGACGTGTGCGTGTCCTCGTGGAACCGCGCTGCGCCGAACACCTATCCGAGCGGCGCGAAGGCCGGCGGCAACTATCTCAATAGCCAGCTGATCGCGCGTGAAGCGATCAACGGCGGCTTCGCCGAAGGCATCGCGCTGGGCACCGACGGCCTGCTGAGCGAGGGTGCAGGCGAGAACCTGTTCATCGTTCGCAAGGGCGTCATCTACACGCCCCCTGCCGCCTCGTCGATCCTGTGCGGGATCACCCGCGACTCCGTGCTGACGCTGGCCCGCGAACGCGGTTACGACGTGGTGGAACAGTCGCTGCCGCGCGAGATGCTGTATTTCGCCGACGAGGTCTTCATGACCGGTACCGCCGCGGAAGTGACCGCGGTGCGTTCGGTCGACCGCAAGCCCGTGGGCAGCGGCAGGCCGGGTCCGGTCACGCGGCAGTTGCAGGAGGATTTCTTCGGCCTGTTCGACGGCCGCACGGAGGACCGTTGGGGCTGGCTCACGCCGGTCGAAGATGCCGTCGCCGGGAGGGTCGCGGCATGAGCGCACGCACCCTGTTCGACAAGCTGTGGGACACGCACCAGGTACGCGCGGAAACCGATACCACGCCCGGCGTGCTGTACATCGACCTGCACATGGTTCATGAGGTCACGTCGCCGCAGGCCTTCGATGAACTGCGCGGCCGCGGTTTAAGGGTGCGCCGTCCCGACCGCACGCTGGCCACGCTGGACCATTCGACGCCCACCCTGCCGCCGGACGCGCAAGGCAAACGTCCGTATTACACGAAGGAAGCCGAAGCACAGGTCGCCAAGCTCGAAGCGAACGTGCGTGAGTTCGGCATCGATCTCATGGGTTGGGATAGCCCGCAACGCGGCATCGTGCACGTGGCGGGTCCCGAGGTCGGTGCGACCCAACCCGGCATGACCATCGTCTGCGGCGACAGCCACACGGCCACGCATGGCGCGTTCGGCGCGCTGGCCTTCGGCATCGGCACCACCGAAGTGGGCCACGTGCTGGCGACGCAGTGCCTGCTTCAGCGCAAGCCGAAATCCTTCGCCATCCACGTCGACGGAAGGTTGCAGGCCGGCGTCACGGCGAAGGACCTGATCCTGCACATCATCGGCAAGATCGGCATCGGCGGTGGCACGGGCCACGTGCTCGAGTACACCGGCGAGGCGATCCGCGCGCTGTCGATGGAAGAACGCATGACCGTGTGCAACATGTCGATCGAAGCGGGCGCGCGCGCTGGCTTGATCGCGCCGGACGAGACCACCTTCGCCTGGCTGGAAGGACGCGACCGCGTGCCGAAGGGCGAGGCATGGGACCGCGCCGTCGCCTACTGGCGCACGCTGCCCACCGACGAAGGCGCCACCTACGATCGCGAAGTCCGCATCGACGCGTCGGCGATCCAGCCGTCGGTGACCTATGGCACGCACCCCGGCATGGTCGTCGGCATCCACGCCCCCGTCCCCGCCGCGGCGGATGCGGTGGAACAGCGCGCACTCGATTACATGCAGGTCACGGCCGGCAAATCGATGGCGGGCGAAAACGTCGATGTCGTCTTCATCGGAAGCTGCACCAATGGACGCCTGTCCGACCTGCGCGCGGCCGCGGGAATCATGCGTGGCCGCCGTGTCGCCGCGGGCGTGCGCATGCTGGTGGTGCCCGGTTCCGAGCAGGTGCGCCGCGATGCGGAAAGTGAAGGCCTGCACGAGGTCTTCCGCGCCGCCGGTGCCGAATGGCGCCAGTCGGGCTGCTCGATGTGCATCGCCATGAACGGTGACCTCGCCCAGCCGGGCCAACTCGTCGTCGCCACCAGCAACCGCAATTTCGAGGGCCGCCAGGGCAAGGGCGCACGCACCGTGCTGGCGAGCCCCCTGGTCGCCGCCGCCTCGGCCATCGCCGGACGCGTCGCCGATCCCCGCGAATACATGAACCAGGAAGTCGCCGCATGAGCCAGACCAGCCGCCCGCTCGCCTACGTGCATTCGCGCACCGCGGTGTTGCGAAACGAAAACATCGACACCGACCGGATCATTCCGGCGCGTTTCCTCACCACCACCGAACGCACCGGCCTGGGCAAGCATTGCTTCGAAGACTGGCGCTACGCCGCCGACGGCAGCGACGATCCCGCCTTCCCGCTCAACCAGCCACAGGCACGCGGATGCGCGATCCTCGTCGCCGGCCATAACTTCGGCTGCGGGTCCTCGCGCGAGCACGCGCCCTGGGCGCTGCTGGACTACGGTATCCAGGCGGTGATCTCCAGCGAGATCGCGGACATCTTCCGTGGCAACTCGCTCAAGAACGGCCTGCTCGCCATCGTCGTGAGCGAGGCGGAGCACCGCTGGCTGCTCGACAACCCCGGCGTTGAGCTGCGCATCGACATCGCCGAGGGCACGATCCGCCTACCCGACGGTGGCAGCGTCCGTTTCGACCTCGATGCCTTCTCACGCCACTGCCTGTTGAACGGCGTGGACCAGTTGGGCTTCCTGCTCCAGCAGGAAGCCGATATCGCGGCATTCGAATCCCGCATGGAGGAAGCCGCATGAAGGCCTCGATCGTCGTATTGCCCGGTGACGGCATCGGCCCGGAAGTCGCATCGGCGGGCGTCGCCGTATTGCGCCAGGTGGCCGAGTGCTTCGGCCATGAGTTCACGTTCACCGAACATGCCATCGGTGGCGATGCCATCGACCGCTTCGGCGACCCGCTGCCGGCGCAGACGCGCGAAGCGTTGCTCGCCGCCGATGCGATCCTGCTCGGCGCGGTCGGTGGGCCGAAGTGGTCGGATCCGAATGCCACCGTGCGTCCGGAGCAAGGCTTGCTGGCGATGCGCAAGCTGCTGGGCGTGTTCGCCAACGTTCGCCCGCTGAAGCTGCACCCGCGCACGGCGGCCCTGTCGCCGCTGAAGCCGGAGCGGACAAAAGGCGTCGACCTGGTCTTCATCCGTGAACTCACCGGCGGCATCTACTTCGGCGCCAAGACACGCAGCGAGACCGACGCCACCGACGAATGCCGCTATACCGTCGAGGAGATCGAGCGCGTCGTGCATCATGCCTTCGAACTGGCCCGCACGCGCAAGAAGAAGGTCACCTCCGTCGACAAGGCGAACGTGCTGGAAACCTCGCGCCTGTGGCGCTCGGTGGCCACGCGCGTCGCCGCGGACTACCCGGATGTGGAACTGGAACACCAGCTGGTGGATTCCATGGCGATGCACCTGCTGACCCGCCCGGCCGACTACGACGTGATCGTCACCGAGAACATGTTCGGCGACATCCTCACCGACGAGGCCTCGGTGCTGGCGGGTTCGTTGGGCCTGTCACCCTCCGCATCGATCGGTGGCCCGGGTGCCGGCGTCTACGAACCGATCCATGGCTCGGCGCCGGACATCGCCGGCCAGTCGCTGGCGAATCCGCTCGGCACGATCTTGTCCGCCGCCATGCTGCTGCGCCATTCGCTCGGTTTGCCCGAGGAAGCCACCGTGGTCGAGGCCGCGGTCGACCACGTGCTGGAGCACGCCAACCTCACCCGCGATCTCGGCGGCAATGCCACCACGCATGCCGTGACCCGCGCCGTCCTCGACGCCTGCAACGCGAAAGCGGAGGCCGCATGAACACGAAGAAGATCCCGATCCGCACGCTGCGCAGCGATGCGATCAAGACCGGTCCGGACCGCGCGCCCGCACGCGCCATGCTGCGTGCCACCGGTCTGGACGACGACGCGATCGCGCGGCCGATGGTCGCCATCGTGCACAGCTGGTCCAATGTGTCGCCGTGCAACCTCAACCTTCGCGACCTCGCCGAGGCCGCCGCGGACGGCGTGCGCGCCGCGGGCGGTACGCCCGTGGAGTTCAACACCATCGCCGTCACCGACGGCATCGCGATGGGCACGTCAGGCATGCGCTCGTCGCTGGTCAGCCGCGAACTGATCGCCGATTCGATCGAGCTGGCCGTCGACGGGCATTGCCTGGATGCGATGGTCGTACTGTGCGGCTGCGACAAGACCATCCCCGCCGCCGCGATGGCGCTGGCACGGCTCAACATTCCCGGCGTCGCCCTGTATGGCGGCAGCATCGCGCATGGCAGCCGCAACGGTTGCCCGATCACTGTGCAGGAAGTGTTCGAGGCGGTCGGGGCCCATGGCGCGGGCAAGATCGACGATGCCGAACTGGACGATGTCGAGCGCCACGCCTGCCCCGGCGCCGGTGCCTGCGGTGGCCAGTTCACCGCGAACACGATGGCCATGGTGTTGACGACCCTGGGCCTCTCGCCCATGGGCCTCAACGACGTGCCGGCCACGGACCCCGCCAAGCGCGATGCCGCGTTCCGCTGCGGCGAACTGGCCATGGCATGCCTGGAGGCGAACCTGCGCCCACGCGACGTGATGAACCGTGCCGCCTTCGACAACGCCGCACGCATGGTCGCCGCCACCGCCGGTTCCACCAATGCCGTGTTGCACCTGCTGGCCATCGCCAACGAGGCGCGCGTGCCGCTGTCGATCGAGGATTTCGAGCCCGCGTCCGCACACACGCCGGTGATCGCCGACCTGAAACCGGGTGGCCGTTACAGCGCGGTTGAACTGACCGCCGCCGGTGGAACGGCGATCGTCGCTCGCGAGTTGCGCAAGGCCGCCTTGATCGCCGATACGCCGACCATCACCGGACGCACCCTGTTCGAGGAATTGGATGCCGCGCCAGCCGCCACCGAGGGCCAGCAGGTCGTGCGCCCGGTCGACAACGCATTCAAGCCACGCGGCGGCTACAGCATCCTCTACGGCAACCTGTCGCCGGAAGGTTGCATCCTCAAGCTCGCCGGCCATGGGCGTACCAGCCACGCCGGCCCCGCACGCGTCTTCGAAAGCGAAGAGGACGCCTTCGCCGCCGTGCAGGCCGGGCGCATCCGCGCCGGTGACGTGATGGTGATCCGCAACGAAGGTCCCGCCGGCGGTCCGGGCATGCGCGAGATGCTGGCGGTGACGGCGGCGCTCGTCGGCCGGGGGCTCGGCAACGACGTGGCGCTGATCACCGATGGCCGTTTCAGTGGCGCGACGCACGGCTTCATGGTCGGACACGTCGCACCGGAAGCCGCGCGCGGTGGGCCGATCGGCCTGTTGCGCGAGGGCGATGCCATCTTCATCGACGCCGCCACACGCGAATTGCGCACCGACGCCGACCTGGCATCGCGCCGCACCGCGTGGCGCCCCGCCGCACCGAAGGTGACCCGCGGCGTGCTCGCCAAGTACGCGCGCCTGGTCGGCTCGGCGGCGGAGGGCGCCGTGACCCAGGCCTTCGACGACGCCCCCGCGACATCCGGCCGCGTTCGCCGCGAAATCGAGGACGAAGACATGACCCAGGAACTGATCGGCAACTGACCACCGCTTTTATTTCGCGACATCCCTATCCCAAGGAGACACCCCGTGACCGATATCCAAGCCACCACCGCTCCCCTGCAAAACGCTCGTATCGCCGTGCTTGGCTACGGCAGCCAGGGCCGCGCGCATGCGCTCAACCTGAAGGACTCCGGCCTCGACGTCGTCGTCGGCCTGCGCCCCGGTGGCCCGTCCTGGAGCCGCGCTTATGTGGACGGTTTCGCGGTCGCTGAACCCGCCGATGCCGTGCGCGGCGCCGACCTGGTCGCCGTGCTCACGCCGGACATGACCCAGCCGGGCATCTACAAGGACGCCATCGAGGCGAACATCAAGCCCGGCGCCACATTGCTGTTCGCGCACGGCTTCAACGTGCACTTCGGCCAGATCCAGCCGCGTGCGGACATCGATGTCGTGCTCGTCGCGCCCAAGGGCCCGGGCGCGCTCGTCCGCCGTGAATACGAGATCGGCCGCGGCGTGCCGTGCCTGTACGCCGTGCACCAGGACGCGACCGGCAAGGCCGCCGAACGCGCCATGTCGTATGCGGCAGGCATCGGCGGCGCACGTGCGATGCTGATCGAGACGGACTTCAAGGAAGAGACCGAAACCGACCTGTTCGGCGAGCAGGCCGTGCTCTGCGGTGGTGCCTCCGAGCTGGTGATCAAGGGCTTCGAGACGCTCGTCGAAGCGGGCTACCGCCCCGAGATCGCCTACTACGAGGTGATGCACGAACTGAAGCTGATCGTGGACCTCTTCTACGAGGGCGGCATCGCGCGGATGCTGGAGTTCGTTTCCGAGACGGCGCAGTACGGCGACTACACCCGCGGTCCGCGCGTGATCGACGAAGGCACCAAGGAGCGGATGAAGGCCGTGCTCAAGGATATTCAGGACGGCACCTTCGCCCGCGAATGGACGGCTGAATACAAGGCCGGCCTGCCGAACTACAAGGCCTTCAAGCAGCGCGACCTCGACCATCCCATCGAGAAGGTCGGCGCACAGCTGCGTGCGCGCATGCCCTGGCTCGCCGCGAACCAGCCGAAGCCCGCCGTGGAGCCCGCCAAGGCGGAATGAGCCCGGTCGGGCTGGAGAAACCTTGCCAAGGATGAAAGCTGTTGTGGGAGAGCCCCTGCCAGGGCTGAAGGGTGTTGTGGGAGCCGACCTTGTCGGCGATCCCGCGGCAGCGGGCCAGGTGACGGCAGCCCTGTGGGAGCCGACCCTGTCGGCGATCCCGCGGCAGCGGGCCAGGTGACGGCAGCCCTGTGGGAGCCGACCCTGTCGGCGATCCCGCGGCAGCGGGCCAGGTCGAGGCGAACACCCATCGCCGACAAAGTCGGCTCCCACCAAAGCTGCGGCTCACGTGGCAGCTGCGGTCCTCACGGCAATCCAGAGCTTCCAAGAAACCACCGCTCCACCAAACGTCATTCCAACGACACCCGAACGCACCGGTTCTTCGCTTCAAAGGAAACGACACACCGTGAACGCCCAACTGGACTCCGTCGTCGGCGACATTCGCCGCCCTCCCTCGACCCACCCGCTGGCCGGCCAGACGATGACCGGCGCGGACATCGTCGTGCAGGTACTCGCCGACGAGGGTCTCGATGTCCTTTTCGGTTACTCCGGCGGCGCCATCCTTCCCGTCTACGATGCGGTGTTCCGCTACAACGGCACCCACCCGCGAGAGGATGGTGGTGAACCGATGCCCCTGATCGTGCCCGCCAACGAGCAAGGCGCGTGTTTCATGGCGGCGGGCTATGCCCGGGCCTCCGGCCGCGTCGGCGTCGCGCTGGTCACGTCAGGCCCCGGTGCCACCAATGCGGTCACGCCGGTCCGCGATTCGATGGCCGATTCCATTCCGGTGGTCGTCATCAGCGGTCAGGTGCCGACAGGCTCCATCGGCACCGACGCGTTCCAGGAAGCACCGATCAGCACGATCATGGGTTCGTGTGCCAAGCACGTGTTCCTGGTGACCGATGCGTCCACGCTCGAAGCCACCCTGCGC
Source organism: Luteibacter sp. W1I16 (assembly GCF_050434905.1). NCBI lineage: Bacteria > Pseudomonadati > Pseudomonadota > Gammaproteobacteria > Lysobacterales > Rhodanobacteraceae > Luteibacter > Luteibacter sp. W1I16. The sequence goes on along the minus strand of NZ_JBNDJJ010000001.1, from coordinate 2,542,079 downwards.
ACGGCATTCCACATCGCGCGCAGCGGAAGGCCGGGACCCGTGGTTATCGATATACCCAAGGACGTGCAGAACGCGCCCCTGGTCTTCCATGGCAGCCGGGAACTGGCTGTACGCGGTTACCGGACGCGCCTGCATGCCGTTGAATCCGCCACGATCGACGACCGGGCGTGCGCGGCTTTCTTCGACGCCCTGGCCAAGGCGGAGCGCCCACTGATCTATGCGGGTGGAGGCGTCGTTTCCGCGGGCGCCTCGGCCGCCCTTCGCGACTTCGCACATGCCTTCGGCGTGCCCGTGGTCACCACGTTGATGGGTATCGGCGGTTTCGACACCACCGACCCACTGGCCCTGCACATGCTCGGCATGCATGGCGCTGCCTACGCGAACTATGCAATGGACGATTGCGACTTCGTACTGGCCCTGGGCGCGCGCTTCGACGATCGCGTGGTCGGCGTCCCCGCGAAATTCGCACCCAAGGCACGTACCATCGCCCAGATCGATATCGACCCGGCGGAAATCGGCAAGGTCAAGGCTGTCGACTGGCATCACGTGGGCACGCTGGAAGTCTCGCTTCCCCGGCTGACCGCCTACGGCAAGCGCGCAGGCTTCCGTCCCGACTATGCGGCATGGCACGCGCATGTCGCCGCCCTGAAGACCGATCACGGCATGAACTTCTGCCGTGACAGCGAGGCCATCCACCCGTGCGCCGTGATCGAAGCCATCAACCGCATCACCGACGGACGCGCCATCATCAGCACCGGTGTGGGCCAGCACCAGATGTGGGCGGCGCAGTATTTCGACTTCCGCGAGCCCCGCCACTGGCTCACCTCCGGCTCGATGGGGACGATGGGCTTCGGCCTGCCCGCCGCGATCGGCGCGCAGTTCGCCCGGCGCGACCGCGTCGTCATCGACATCGACGGCGATGCCAGCATCCGCATGAACATCGGCGAGCTGGAAACCGTCACGACGTATAACCTGCCGGTGAAGGTCGTGGTCCTGAACAACAGTGGCGATGGCATGGTGCGTCAGTGGCAGAAACTGTTCTTCAAAGGCCGCTTTTCCGCGTCGGACAAGAGCCTGCACAAGAAGGATTTCGTCCGTGCGGCGCAAGCGGATGGTTTCGAGTGGGCACGGCGCCTTGACGACCCGGCGATGATCGAATCCACCGTCGCTGACTTCCTCGCCTTCGACGGCCCGGCGTTCCTGGAAGTGGTCATCGACCCAGACGCGGGTGTGTATCCGATGGTCGGCCCTGGTGCGACCTACGACGAGATGATCACCGGCGACTGGATCGCGAGCCGCAGCGCGCCGGCGTTGCGCACCGCCGAACCGACGGGGATGTTCTAGACATGCGCCACCTGGTTTCCCTCTTGCTGCAGAACGAGGCGGGCGCATTGGCCCGCGTCGCGGGACTGTTCGCATCGCGTGGATACAACATCGAGTCGCTGACCGTGGCGGCCACGCACGACATGGATGCCTCGCGCCTCACCCTCGTGGTCTTCGGCGACGACGCCGTGGTCGAGCAGATCGTCAAGCAGTCCGCGAAGCTCGTCGACGTGATCGAGGTGTCGCAGCTTTCCGGTGACGGCTACGTGGAGCGTGAGTTGCTGGTGGCCCATGTCCAGGACAGCGATGCCGCGACCCTCGATGCGTGCCTCGACCGGTTCGGCGCGCGGCTCCTGCAACGCTCGGACGACAGATTCGTGGTCGAGTACACGGGGCGCGCGGAAGACGTCGACACGTTCCTGGATGCGCTTCGACAAGCCGGCCGCATCGCCGACCACGCGCGCAGTGGAATCGCGGCTATCGAATGGCCCCTGGTCGCGGCCTGAGGTCAGAAATAGCTGATCTCCATTCCGATATCGCTGCCGAAAGCGATCTCCCGGGAGAGATCCAGCTCGTTCACCGGGTTGATCTCCGGCCGGACAAGCAGGTCGACGCGCAGGTTCCTGATGGTACCCGGCGCATCCGTGCTGCCCGCGTTCCTCACGAAGCCGACCGCGTAGCGTCCATTGGTGATGGGAAGGTTCTCCTCGAAGGGAGTCGCCGGTCCCCAGGTGGCGTTAGCGAGGTCGGTGGTGCCTTGGTTCGAACCGGTGGCGTAGCCTTGCACGCCATCGATCATGGTCGACTGGGCGTCGAACAACAGGAACAGCCTGGCCGGGTTGGAGACGCCATCCTGGCCGTACATCTTGAATACCTCCGGCATGGCGGGGTCGCCGCCCCTCGCTTCCCTGATCACGAAGGCGAATCGCGCCGGGCTCGCGCAGTCCACCAGGGTCTTCAGGGTCCGCTCTTCCAGGCTGGTCGGCCTGGACGGATCGGGATTCAACATCTCACGGGTGATCGTGCCCAGGTCGAGCGGTCCACCACCGAGGGAGACGTTGCAGGCCGCCGCCGGGACGATGCTGCCTGTGACGAGCAGGTCCGCGCTTTGCGCGTGAGCCGCGGACGGTATCGCGAACGGCAGCGACGCCGCGATGAGCAAGGTGGGCAGATGTTTCATGTGTTCTCTCCATGATGGACCGTGGCTCAGAAATAGCGGATCTCGAAACCGAGGCTGCCTGCAAACGCGATATCGTCGACCAACACCAGTTCGTTCATGGGTTTGATCCAGGGATGCACGAGCAGATAGGTGTCGAGGTGACGGATGGGGGTCGGGGCGTCGAAGCTGCCATCGGCCGTCACGAAGCCGATCACGATGGGCGCCACGCCGATGGGAATCGTGCTGAACGTTGAAGGCCCCCACGCCGCGTTGCCGAGGTCCTGGCTATCCGCACTGGTGTAGTAGGCGTTGCCGCCCTCGATATGGGCCGACGCGCCGTCCATGCGCACGAAGAGACTGCCCACGGGGGATCGATCTCCTGACGAGAAGAGGCCGAGATCGAAGGCGTCCCCGGCATCCGGCGGCGGCACATTGTTCGACACGAGCGCGTATCGCATCGGCGTGACGCAGTCGATATGCATCTTGACCCTGCGCGTACCGATGTCGGTAGGCGATGCCGGGTCCGGGTTGAGCTTGTTGCGCGAGATCCGGCCGTAATCCAGTCCCTGGCCCACCGTCATTTCGCAGGCCTGCCCCGGCGTGATGCGGCCGGTGACCTGGAGATCGACGTTCGACGCGTGTGAGGAAGCGGCGAGCGACGCGAGAACGAGCGTCGTCATCAATCGGGATTTCACCAGAGGACTCCTTGTGGAATGACTTCAATAAATGATTTCGAAGCTCACGAGGCCGTCCGCCCCGATCTCTTCGCTGCGCGGAAGCAGGTGTATGGGTGCGATGTAGATCTCCGCGTCGAGCATCACATCGAGCATGGCCACCGCGGCGGGCCCCGCCGCCACATGGGAAGAACTGGCGTAACCCATGCGCTCGGACGGTGCGTGGCTGGCTACGGCGCTCCCGGCGGTCGGCGCCCAGGAATGGCCATGGTCGACGGATCGTGTCGCCAGTAATTCTCCCTGGGCGGACATCGCCGTCGCGGCCCAGCGCAGCACGTAGGCACCGATGTTCGCCCCCGCGCGGGTCGTCCCGAGGCCGAACAACTGGTCGTCCGGATAACTCACGCCGAGGCCGACCGGCGCGGCCACCGTTCCCGCCCGCTCGTCGCGCTGGACACGCAACGCGATCGGGATGGGCGCATCGCAGCGCACCTGCAATTCACCGCGCTGCGCCGCATGGATGGCAGTGGAAGCGCCGTGGATGTCGAGATCGGTCGAATGAAGCGTACCGAAGGCGATGTGCCGGATCACATCCACGCTGCAGCTTCCCGCGATCGCCTCGGCCTGCACCGAAAATTCGCGCGAAGCTCCGCTCGCCTCGATCCGGCCGCCGGATTGCCACCGGGTCGCGTCGCCGACGTTCAGTGCGGCGGCGTCGAGCCTGGCATCGATGTCGACATAGGCAGTGAATACCTTGCCGGTGGCGATGAATCCCGCCTTCAGCGGCGCGATCCCTTGACCGGGTAGCCAGGGCAGCGAAGCGCCCGTCCGTAACGGCGGGGCGCCGGGCCTGTCCAACTGGGCCAGATTCACCGGTTCGCCGTCGAGCAGGCCATCGCGCAGCCGGAGTGAAAACCGGCCCTGGTCCGCGAAGCGAAATGCCTGCGCGTTCAGCGGCACCGCCCGGAAGAACATCGTCATGTCCTCCGGCTGCGAACAACGTACTTCCAGCCTCGCCGTGCGCGATGGCAATACCAGTTCGCCATTCCCGGTGGGTACGGTCGTCGCGCGGCTGAGCCGTCCGTAATCGATCGTGGCGGTGTCAGACGTCACTTCGCATCCGGCTTCGCGTGCCATCGCGAGTCCCGGCAACAGCATCCACGCGGCGACGATGGCGCCTGGCAGGCGCATGCCCGAAGGGCCGGAACGCAGGCACGTCATGGGTCGCGCCCTCGCACCGCACGGCATACCGCCGAGGCCGATTCGTAGTAAACGCCGGGTTTCACCTGTTCTTCCAAGCGGAAATCCAGTTCACAGCGCGGCAGGTCGGGCCCGCTCACCGACAAGCGTGGCGTCGCCAGCGCGTTCGCGACGAATATCTGGCTATCACCCTGCACCAGGCCGACCAGCTCGCCTCGCTCATCCGTCACGGTGGCTCCCGCCGGCAAGCTTCGCCCGTCCACCGTCACAACGGTCAGCAGCACACGGCGCGTCCTGGACACGCCGAAGGAAAGGGAGGCGACCGCCCCGCGGCCCACCTCGACGACGGCCGCGCCGTTGTCGATATCCACGTTTCGCGGCAGTGAATCGGTGGCGACTTCGATGCTGCTCCTGCCGTACGGCGTGAGCTGCGGCAACACGGCGTAACCGCGGGCATCGGTCCATACCGGGCCACTCGGCGTCGAGATGCGGACGCCTGCGCTGTCGCCCGCGGACAGTACGCCGAACGTATCCCGCACGGGATAGGGCGATGCCGTCACGCCATGCGCATGCCAGAGGAGGCCGCCGCGCAAGCCGATGCCGTATGTGGTGCTGTCGGCGTTTCGCGTGTAGCTGCCGTCGACCTGCACATAGCGCGGCAAGAGCGACACGCCGGCATCGACGCTACGGCGCCGGTCGCCCGAACCGTATTCCAACCCGGTGCGGTAGCTTGCATAGTCGTTGACCTGCCCGGAGAACTGGGCGCCGTAACGTGTCTCTCCCGCATAGCGGCGCACGGATGTGCCAAGCCGGCGATTCTCGCCGAGCGGGACGCTGACACTGAAATACACACTGCCGCCCTGCTGGCGACGCACGCGACCGAGACTCCATTCGGCGGACAGCGAAACCGACGCCCGCCCGACGCGCGACGCCCATGACGCCTGCGCACGCCTGCCGCCGCGCTGGTTGATCAGCACGGTGCGGGAATATCCCGCGCTGAGGCTGCCAAGGCGGGGATGCGACCACGACACGCTCGCCGACGATTGGTCCCGGTAGCGTGAACGGCGCAAGGCGACGTTCCGCACCACCGTGGTATCCAGCAACTCCCGGAATCCCCGGCTCTGCCGCGAGTGGGCGAGCCCGATCGACCAGTGGCCATGCAGCCGCCGGGACAGGGCAACCATGCCCTGCCAGCCCCTGGCACCTTCCCGCGCCGCATTCGATCCCGCCAGGTTCACCTGCCATTGCGTGTCCTTCGCCATGGCTACCCCGATGCCCAGCCCCATGGCGTGATAGCGCGAGGCAGCCATGACGCCCGCGTTCAGCGACACGTGGCGATCGAGTGGGCCGCTCCAGCCCGCACTGACGATCCATGGCGCTTCCTGCAGCCCCGTGTTGCGCAAACGCCCCACGGCGAGCGCGTATCCCGGCGCCGTGTCCGCCGCGCCGGACTGGGCACCGCTGACGCTGAAACGACGTGCGTCGCCGTCGGCACCGGTCACGGTGACGTCGAGGTTGGCGTGGCGGTTGATGCGGGGAATCCCGGTCAGGGTGAACGGCCCCTGGGGTACGAGCGTGGCATACACGAGCACGCCGTCCTGCCGAACCTCGACGCGCGCCGGGCCCTGCGCGATCCCTTCGACCGTCGCACCCACACCCTGGCTGGCCAACGCCAGCTCGCTCGTCACTTGCACACCGGTGACCTGCGCACCGGACAAGGCGGGATTCAAGGCGTTTATCTCGCCGGCCTGCACCACGGCGCGGTACCGGGCGAACGAGCGGCTGGCGTAGGTGTCGAGCAGTTCGATGTGCTGCCGCCCGTCGGCGGATGTGGATACCTGGCGACTGCGGACCACCCAGTCGCCCGCGTTGAAGCCCAGTTCGGTATTGGCGGACCGGTAACGGCTGGTGCGCGAGCCCCAGCGGCTGTCCAGTCCGACGAGTTCGTAGTTCAGTAACGCGCCCATACCGCCACGCGCGTAAGCCGAAAGGTCGCGTTGTCGCGTGCGTAATGCCTCGGTGGGGACCAACAGGGATATCGCCGCCTTCCCCGGATTCAGTTCGATCTCCGACGACGGGTACATCGTCGCGAGATCCGGGCATGGCGAAGCCGCCAGGTCGCCGGAGGCGGCACGTTCCACGTCCACTTCCGCGGCATCGAGCAATGTCTGGTCGATGCATGGCATGCCGCGCTCGTCGAAGCGCACCGTTACCGTGCCCATGGCTTTCCCGTTGACCGCCAGTGACACCACGTGATGGCCCGCGGTGAAACGGGGAGCCCTGCGGAAGTACACCGCCAGCTTCGGGTCGATACCGCGCAGCTTCAACATGTGCTCGTCGAACTCGATATCGGTGTCGCCGCCGGCCATGGAGGGGGACGTCGAGGGCGCGTTGGCCGCCCCGAAGCCGGCGTGCGCATTCACCATGTCCGGCGCGCACGCCAACGGCAGAAGCGCCAGACGCAGCTGTGCGCCGCAAAGCCGGCGCCCGGTAACGGGCGGATTCATGAATACGGGCTCGCCGTTCAGTCGCTGGCGACGGACAACGATGCGTCGTAGGACTCCACCGCGAACCCATAAACGGTGGCGGGATGCAAGCGTACCGACGTCGTGGCTCGCGCGGCTTCGGGCAGCGGCAGCGCATGCCTGCTTCCTGGCAGCACGTAGCCGGCCGGAACCCTGACGGGTGTCATCGATGGCAGGAGGATGACTTCCTGGCCCATGCGCACCACGTACGGAGTGTCGTTGCGAACGACGAGTTCACCTCCGGCGACGGACCAGGTCAGCCCTTTCCATGGCTCCCGGTTGGGAACCAGGCCCTTGGGATGCAGGATCACTGGCAGGTTCTGCCGGATGTTCACCGAGACGGTGGCACGGCCCGGCTCCAGCTTGTTCTTCGGCCGCAGTCCTTCGAACACGACCCGTTTCAGGCGCTGTGTCTTGAGCGGCCGTGCGTTGCGCAGGATGAACCTGACGAGCTGGCTCTCGCCCGGTTCGACACGGGACACCGGCGGTGTGACGAACAGCAAGGGCTCGGCGTCCTCAGGGATGTCCTGCAGGGTGACATGCAGGAGCGAGGGCCTCGGGTCGCTGTTCCTGACATGGATCGTCGCCTCGCCCTTGTCTTCATAGACGATGACGACCGATGTCTCGGGCAACATGCCATCGGCAAGGGCAGGCGTCACCGGGGCCAGGGCCGGCAACGCGACGGCAAGCATGACACGCAGCGCGCGCCTGGAGGAATCATGATGACTCGACACGTCGCCGCTCCGGGTGAACGTCAATAGAAAATTTCGATCGTGGCTCTTCCGTAAAGCGCCACGTCTTCATTGACGACCGGATCCTTCGCCAGGACCGCGGCGATCTTCAGCGGTACGGTCAGGCTGGTCAGCGCGGCCGGTTCGGTAGCGTCCGCCTGGTTGGCGAAAGCAAACGCCTCGCCGTCATGATCGAACGCCACCTCGCCGGTGACGGGCGTAGCCCACGCCTGGCCGGCGCCACTATCGGTGGACTTCAGCACGTACCGCGACGCCATCGCTTCCGCATCGATGCTCAGCTTGAAGTAGCCGTTCGCGGCATTGCCACCGCCCTGGAGATTCCTGCCCAGGCTGTAGTGATTGGCACCCACCGTGGAGACGCCTTCACCCGAGTCGGCGGCCTTCAGGCGGAATCGCGCGGGCGCACCCTGGCAATCGATGCTCAGGCTCGCTTCTTTCGTTTCGAGGGCCAGGTCCTGGCCCGGGGTGAAATCCGAGAGTTTCACCGGATCGAGCTGCACGTCCGCCGGGCCGAGGATAGACACGCTGCACGAAGCCGGCGTGATCGTACCCGTGACCTTCAGTTCCGCGGTATCGGCGGCCGTGGCGGCCAGCGGCGCCAGGAGTGCCATCGTGGCAGCCGTAAACAAAGCCATGTGACGCATCTCGCACGTTCTCCTTGTGGCGAGGCGGCATCTTAGTGAAAGCAACGCGTTGGCCGACATAGGATTACTCCTAAAACCGGCGGCTACTTGGTCATCACGGCGCTGAAAGAGTAGGCTCATGCCATGAATCGCCGTGCCGCCCTCTCGCTGCCGCCGCCTCTTGCCGACACCTCGGCGCTCGGACGCGAGCAAGACCTGCTGGGTCTTTCCGACGAACCCTCCATCCACTATCTCGATCACGGCTCGCGCAGCCGCTTGATCCGCTGGCATTACCACCCGGCGTACGAGCTGCACCTCATCGTGGCCACTGAAGGCACCGCCTACGTCGGCGATTACGAAGGCCGCTTCGCTCCGTACACGCTGATGCTCACGGGTCCCAACGTGCCGCATAACTGGGTGACCGACGACGATTGCGAACCTGCTGCGCTGCGCGATCGGGTCATCCTTTTTTCCGAAGCGTTCGTCCGCCGCTGCATCGATTTCCTTCCATCGGCGCGCCATGTGAAGTCGCTGCTGCTCGAAGAGGCCCGTCATGGCATCGGGTTCTCCCCGGAGCTCGGACGCACGCTGGAACCATATTTCCGCCGTGTCGCGGCACACCCCGGCCTTCGCCGCGTGGCGAGCTTCTTCGAGATGATCGAGGCACTGGCCGAGGACGAGACACGGCATGCGTTGAGCAGCCGTCCGTTCCAGGCCTCCGCCGATCCCAGCCAGTCGATGAAGCTGCACCGTGCCGTGACCTACATCGACCGCCACCACGCGGGCGACGTATCGTTGAAGGCCGTGGCGGACCGGCTGGACATGTCCGAGTCGGCATTCTCTCGATTCTTCCACCAGCACACGGGTTATCGCTTCATCGACTACGTCAACCAGATCCGCATTCAACGCGCATGCGAGCGGCTGGCCTCGTCGCAGGGATCGATCACCGACATCTGCTACGAGGTCGGCTTCAGCAACCTGTCGAACTTCAACCGGCGCTTCCTGATCCTCATCGGGATGACGCCGCGCGAATACCGGATGCGTCATCGTCGGCCACCCGCCGACCTCTGATGGCGCGTCGCGGCACGCCGCATGCCCGGAAGGAATCCACTCACCTGTTTCACATACTTTTTTGCTGCCACGGCCCGTTGTCGCGCCGCAGCATAAGGACGGCCGCGCCTTGCTTCCAAGGAGCCGGCAGCAGCGGTATCGCGCAAGAAAGTATGCATTTTCACCGTAAAACGACACGCCACGTATTGGTGACCCTGCCCTCGCTGAACCTATAAACGTTCATCCATTCGACCGCCCGCCTGGGGAGGCAAGATGAGCGATTACCGGAACCGGCTCGGCGCCTTCGCCATCACCCTGTCCGCCACGCTGCCAGGGATCGCGGGTCTGGCGCATGCCGACACGACGCTGACGATCGGCACGGTGAACAATGCCGACATGGTGCGCATGCAGGCGCTTTCGCCCGAGTACGAGAAAGCGCATCCGGGCGTGCACCTCAATTGGGTAGTGCTGGAAGAGAACACGCTGCGCCAGCGCCTCACCACGGACATCGCCACGCACGGCGGCCAGTTCGACGTGATCACGATCGGCGCTTACGAGGCGCCGCTGTGGGGCGCCCAGCGGTGGCTGAAACCCCTGGACAACCTGCCGGCCGACTACGCGGCCGACGACATCTTCAAGAACGTGCGCGAACAACTGACGGTGGACGGCCAGCTCTACGCGCTGCCCTTCTACGCCGAGGCCAGCATCACCTACTTCCGCACCGACCTGTTCGCGAAAGCGAACCTGACCATGCCGGCTGCGCCCACCTGGGACCAGATCCGTGGGTTCGCGCAGAAGCTCCACGATCCGGCGCACGGCGTGTATGGCATCTGCCTGCGAGGCAAGGCCGGCTGGGGCGAAAACATGGCCTTGCTCGGCACCATCGTGAACAGTTGGGGCGGCCGATGGTTCGACGAGGAGTGGAAGCCGCAGATCGACACGCCGGAGTGGCATCAGGCGGTGAATTTCTATGTCGACCTGCTATCGAAGTACGGCCCGCCCGGTCCTTCCGACAACGGATTCAACGAGAACCTCGCGCTGTTCTCCGCGGGGCGTTGCGCCATGTGGGTGGACGCGAGCGTGGGTGGCGGCACGGTGTCCAATCCGAAGGAGAGTTCGGTGGCGGGCAAGGTCGGCTTCGTACGCTCGCCACACCAAGTCACCGATCGTGGCTCGTCATGGCTGTGGGTGTGGTCGCTGGCGATTCCCGCCAGTTCCCGGCAAGCCGACGCCGCGCGCGATTTCATCCTGTGGGCCACGTCGAAGCCGTACCTGCGCATGGTCGCGGATAAATACGGCGAGGAATCCACGCCACCCGGCACACGTGAATCCACGTATGCCAACCAGGCCTACATCAAGGCCGCTCCTTTCGCGCAGGTGACCTACGATTCGCTGAAAGCGGTGGACCCCGCGCATCCGACGTTGAAGCCCGTCCCCTACAAGGGCATCCAGATCGTCTCGATTCCGGAGTTCCAGGCCGTCGCCACCCTGGTCGGACGGCAGATCGCCGGCGCGCTCGCCGGGCGCGGCAACGTGGACGAACTGCTGCATACGGCGCAGGGTGCCGTCGACCGCACCATGAAGCGCGCCGGGTACTACGACAAGAAACCGGTCATCCAGAAGGAGTCGCCGTGATGAACGCGCGCGTCCGCAAACGCCCGGAAAGGCTGCTCGCACAGCCGGCCATCCTCATGCTGCTGGTATGGATGATCGTGCCGCTGGCGATGACGTTGTACTTCTCCACGCAGTACTACAACCTCCTCTATCCGGGGAAATCGTCGTTCGTGGGCCTGGAGAACTTCGCTTACTTCTTCACCTATCCCAGCTTCTGGGCCTCCGTGTTCAACACCATCGTGCTGGTCGGCAGCGTGCTCGCCATCACCGTGGCCGGCGGCGTGCTGATCTCCGTGCTGGTCGACGAAACCTTTCCCGGGCAGGGCATCGTGCGCATGCTGCTTATCTCGCCGTTCTTCATCATGCCGACGGTGGCCGCGCTGGTCTGGAAGAACCTGCTGATGAACCCGGTATCCGGCTTCCTGGCCTGGATCTGGAAGCTGTTCGGCGCGACGCCCGTGAACTGGTTCGCCGACTGGCCGCTGCTCTCGGTGATCGTGGTCGTGTCATGGGAGTGGCTGCCGTTCGCCATCCTCATCTTCGTCACCGCGCTGCAATCGCTCGACCGCGAGCAGTTGGAAGCGGCGCGGATGGACGGGGCGCGCGGGATGGCGATCTTCCGTTATCTCACCTTGCCGCATCTGGCCAGGCCCATCGCGGTGGTGGTGATGGTCGAGGCGATCTTCCTGCTCAACATCTTCGCCGAGATCTACGTCACCACCAACGGTGGCCCGGGCGACGCGACCACCAACATACCGTTCCTCGTCTACACCCAGGCCCTGCTCGAATTCGACGTCGGCGCGGCATCGGCCGGAGGACTCGTCGCGGTGGTACTGGCCAACATCATGGCGGTGTTCCTGATCCGCCTGATCGGCAAGTCGTTGACGGCGCGTTGAGGAGGCCACCATGACACAGAAGAAACCCCAGCGCCGCCTCGCCCGCACCATCCGCGCGATCGCCTCGTGGATCGTCGCCCTCGTGGTGTTCTTTCCCATCCTCTGGATGCTGCTGACCAGCTTCAAGTCGGAGCTCGACGCTTTCAGCATGCCTCCGCATTTCCTGTTCACGCCAACGCTGGAGAACTACGAGCAGATCCTCGCCCGCGCGAATTACCTGCACTACGCGTGGAACTCGATCGTCACCGCGGGCGGCGCGACCATCCTCGGCATGATCGTGGCGGTGCCGGCGGCGTATGCCTTCGCCTATCACCCGACGAAGCGCACCAAGGACGTGCTGCTGTGGATGCTCTCGACGAAGATGCTCCCCGGTGTCGGCGTGCTCGTGCCCATCTACCTGATCTGCCGCGACCTGAACCTGCTGGACTCGAAGACCGCACTGGTCGTGATCTTCGCGCTGATCAACCTGCCGATCATGGTGTGGATGATCTACACGTACTTCCGCGACATTCCCTACGACATCCTGGAAGCGGCACGCATGGACGGTGCCAGCACATGGCAGACCATGTTCCGGGTGCTGATCCCGGTCAGCCGCGGCGGCCTCGCCTCGACCGCGCTGCTCTGCCTCATCCTGTCCTGGAACGAGGCGTTCTGGTCGCTCAACCTCACTACCGCCAACGCGGCGCCCCTGACGGCGCTGGTGGCCTCGTTCTCGAGTCCCGAGGGCTTGTTCTGGGCGAAGTTGTCCGCCGTGTCGACCCTGGCCTGCGCACCGATCCTCGTGCTCGGCTGGCTGTCGCAGCGCCAGCTCGTTCGCGGCCTCACCTTCGGCGCAGTCAAATAGGAGCCACACCCATGTCCCGTCTGGAAATACGTTCGCTGCGCAAGTCGTTCGAGGGCGTCGACGTCATCAAGGGCATCGACCTCGTGGTCGAGGATCGCGAGTTCTGCGTGTTCCTCGGCCCGTCCGGCTGCGGCAAGTCGACGACGTTGCGCCTGATCGCCGGCCTGGAGGAAGCCGACGACGGGCAGATCCTGCTCGACCAGGACGACATCACCGATCGTGCGGTCGACAAGCGCGACCTCGCGATGGTGTTCCAGAGTTATGCGCTCTACCCGCATATGACGGTGCGCGAGAACATGTCGTTCGCCCTGAAGCTGGCGAAGATGGACCCGCGCGTGATCGACGAGAAAGTCGCGCGCGCGACGAAGATCCTCGCCCTGGAGCCTTACCTGGAGCGCAAGCCCTCCGCGCTCTCCGGCGGGCAACGGCAGCGCGTGGCGATCGGACGCGCGATCACCCGCGAGCCGCGCGTCTTCCTGTTCGACGAGCCGCTGTCCAACCTCGACGCCGCGCTGCGGGCGGCCACCCGCCTGGAGATCGCGCGGCTGCACCAGGAACTCAACGCCACGATGATCTACGTGACACACGACCAGGTCGAGGCGATGACGCTGGCCGACCGTATCGCCATCTTCAGCGAGGGACGCATCGAGCAGATCGGCAAGCCGATGGATCTCTACCGCAGACCGGTGAATCGGTTCGTCGCCGGTTTCCTGGGCATGCCGCGAATGAATTTCCTCGATGCCACGACGGAAGGTGGCGCGTTCCGCCTTCGCAACGGCAATACCGTCGCCGTGCCGGGCGCGTCGTCGACCCCAGGCGAGGTCACCATCGGCATTCGTCCGGAACACCTGCAAGTCTGCGATGGAGACGGCACCGGCGAAACCGTCAACGGCAAGCTCACCGTCGTCGAGCGGCTGGGCAGCGAGACCTATGCCTATGTCGACGTACCGCAGGTCGGTCCGGTCACGGTGCGTGCCGATGGTGACTTCGACCGCCGCGCGGGCCGCGATATCTGCATCCGCCTGGACCTCACCCATGCGCATCTCTTCGATACCTCCGGTGTCGCCATTCACCATCCGTAAGAACCCGCCATGCCCGTTTCCCTGAGCAACGACATCCTCGATCGACTGCCCGCCGGCATCGAACCGCCGCCCTTCGACCGGCGCACGGTGACAGCCGGCATCGCGCATATCGGCGTCGGCGCCTTCCATCGCGCGCACCTGGCCATCTACACGAACCGCGTGCTCGCCGATGAGGCCATGCGCGAGTGGGGCATCGTCGGCATCAACCTGCTCGAACACGATGCGCCACTGGCCGACGCCCTGATGGCACAGGACGGCCTGTATTCCGTCAGCGAGTTCGATGCCAGGGGTGTGCGCACGACCCGCCTCGTAGGAGCCATGGTGGATTACCTCTATGCGCCCCGCGACGGCTCCCGGGTGCTCGACCGCCTCGCCGATCCCTCCATCCGGATCGTCTCGCTGACCATCACCGAGGGTGGCTACCTTATCGACGAACACGGAAACTTCCGCGTGGACGACGAGACGGTGGCGCACGACCTGGCGCATCCCGCCTCGCCACGCGGGGTCTTCGGCTACCTCGTGGGTGCGTTGGAACGGCGCCGCTCCGCCGGCGTTCCCGCGTTCACCGTGATGTCGTGCGACAACCTCCGGCATAACGGTGCGCAGGCGAAGAAGGCCGTGCTGGCGTTCGCGCGGGCCCGTTCGCCCGAACTCGCCACATGGATCGAGCGGCACGTGGACTTCCCCAACGCGATGGTCGATCGCATCACCCCCGCGACGACACCGGCCGTGCGCGAGCGGTTGAATGCCGCCACCGGACTCGACGACCGGGCGCCTGTGGTCTGCGAAGACTTCATCCAGTGGGTGCTCGAGGACACGTTCCGCCAGGGCCGCCCGGCTTGGGAGAACCATGGCGTGCAGATCGTGGCCGATGTGTCGCCCTATGAGGACGCGAAGATCCGGCTGCTCAATGGTTCTCACCAGATGCTCTCGTACCCGGCCTTCCTCGCGGGGCACCGGCGAGTGGACGTGGCCGTGAAGGATCCTCTGTTCCACCGCTATCTCTCGGATTTCCTCGACCGTGACGCGGGCGTGTGGCTGTCCTCGCTGCCGGGCATGGACCTGGAACCGTACAAGAAGAAGCTGCTGGAGCGCTTCAGCAACGCGTCGATCGCCGACCAGCTCGACCGGCTCTGCCTCGACGGTGGTTCCAAAATTCCGGGCTTCCTGGGGCCCACGATCACGGCCTGCCTGGAGCATGGCAACGACGCCCGCCGCCTGGCCTTCCTCCTTGCCGCGTTCGACCGCTATGTTCGCGTGGGCAAGGACGACAACGGAGAGACTTATCCGCTGCGCGAACCGAACGCGATGCGCCTGGTCCAGCCGATGATCGACAGCGGTTCGAAGGACACCCTGATCGAAAGCGTCGAACTGGTGGGGCCTCTACCGGCCAGGGACCCGCGTTTCCGCAAGCAATACGACACCTGCGTCGAGGCCCTCTCATCGCATGGCGTACGGTGGACGCTGGAGCGGCTCGACACCCTCCTCGACTGAAGCTTTACGGGGTGTACCCGGGGACTTCACCCCTGCCAACCTAGGTTGAATGCCAACATGGTCGACTGGAGTCCAGAGATGCCTTACACCCCGACAAATCCCCAACCGCCGTTCGCCGAACCGGGAAAGAACCGTCCTGAAGATGAGATCCGCAAGCCGGGAAGCTATAAACCCGAGCGCGACGCGGACCCGGAGCCACCCGTGGACGACGACCCGATCGAGCCATTGGAGCGTTAAAGACGCTCGCCCGGCGTGAGCGACTCTTATGGGAGCGGCTTCAGTGTGGGAGCCGCTTCAGCGGCGATGGGTGCTAGCCGCAACCTGGCCCGCTGCCGCGGGATCGCCGACAAGGTCGGCTTCCACCAGAGCGGTGTGTGGGAGTCTGGTAAGCCGGTGTGGGAGCCGACCTTGTCGGCGATTCGCGCCGCCGGGTCGGCTAGACTTCTCGCATGAGCCCCACCTCCCGCAAACCCTCGCCGCGGCGCAAGGCGACGCCTTCCCACCGCAAGATCGCTGCGTCGACGCCCGTCTCCCGCCCCGCCGACGCCTCGACCAACGCCGAGCGCGTGCTCGCCTTCCTCCTGAAGGGCTTGCCGCCCGCGCGGCGCGAGAAGGTTCACGCTTACCTCGTGCTCACCCGCATGGACCGGCCCATCGGCGCACTGTTGCTGATGTGGCCGACCTGGTGGGCGCTGTGGCTCGCGGCGAAGGATTTCCCGCCGGTCGGCCCGCTGGTCATCTTCACCCTCGGCGTGTTCGCCATGCGCTCGGCGGGCTGCGCCATCAACGACTATGCCGACCGCAAACTGGATCCGCAGGTGGCACGCACGGCTGGCCGGCCCATCGCCAGCGGACGGGTGACACCGCGCGAGGCGCTGTACATCTTCGCTGGCTTGCTGGTGTTCTCGTTCGTGCTTGTGCTGTTCACCAACAAGCTCACGATCCTGCTTTCGTTCGCCGGCGCCGCGCTCGCCGCCGTCTACCCGTTCACCAAGCGCTACACGAACCTGCCCCAGGTGGTACTCGGCGCCGCGTTCGGCTGGTCGATACCTATGGCCTTCGCCGCCGTGACCGACAGCGTGCCGCCGGTGGCCTGGCTGCTGTTCATCGCCAACATCCTGTGGTCGGTGATCTACGACACCGAATACGCGATGGTCGACCGCGACGAGGACATCAGGGCCGGCGCGAAGTCCACGGCGATCCTGTTCGCCGATGCGGACCTGGTCATCATCGGCGTCCTCATGGGCACCTTCCTGCTGGCGATGCTGCTGGTGGGTACGCGCTCGGCGCTGGGTTGGCCGTACTGGATCGGGCTCGCCACCACCGCTGGCTTGTTCGGCTACCAGCAATGGATCATGCGCGACCGCGATCGCACGGCTTGCCTCACCGCGTTCCGCCACAACAACTGGGTCGGCCTCGCCTTGTGGCTCGGGATCGTCATCGCCCTCGCCTTGTGACCGCCATCACAGGCTGAGGCGGCCGTCATCATTTCGCTCGATTGAAATGGGACCGTCATGAAATCTCAGCCGTTCCGTCATCGGTAACGCATAAGTTCCTGCGGGTCGCGGGCTTCCAGCCCCCACTCCCCCGGAAGACAAAAAGATGCGTAAGACCCTGCTCAGCCGTGCCGTGCGCGCGGCGCTCGCCGGCGCGTTGCTCGTTTCCGCCACCATCCACGCCGAGGACGGCAATCCGCAGAAGAAGACCACCGACCTCGACAACGTCGTGGTCACGGCACGTTCCGGCGTGGAAACGCGGACCAAGGCCGAAACCAGCTACTCGATCACCACGATCGACGAGGACCGCCTGCGCATGCAGGCACCCACCAGCGTCACCGAGGCGGTGAAGTCCGTGCCCGGGTTCTGGGTGGAATCGTCCGGCGGCGAGGCGTCCGGCAACATCCGCGCCCGCGGCATTCCGGTCGATGGCTACGGCTCGGTCACGCTGCTCGAAGACGGTATTCCCGTACAGCACGATCCCGCACTGGGTTATCTGAACGCCGATCAGGCCTTCCGCCTCGACGAGACGATCGAGCGCGTGGAGGTAGTCCGCGGTGGCCCCTCGTCCGTGTTCTATTCCAATGCGCCGGCCGGCGCGATCAACTTCATTCCGCGCAAGGTCGGCGACACGGCGGAAGGCCTGGTGAAGTACACGGTCGGCAATTATTCGCTGAACCGGCTCGATTTCTGGTACGGCACGCCGATCGGTGGTGGCTGGAAGCTCGGCGTCGGCGGCTTCTGGCGCGTGGACGATGGCGTGCGCCGCCCGCAGTTCAACGCCGACGACGGTGGCCAGTTGCGCGCGACGCTATCGAAGCAGCTCGAGCACGGCGACATCAGCTTCGACGTGAAGCACATGGACGACAAGGTCGCCCTGTATCTGGGCATACCGATGCGCACCAACGGGAACGGCGACATTCGAGCGGTACCCGGCTTCAACGGCAACTACGGCACCCTGGCCGGACCCGAAACCGAACATGTGCAGATGCGCGAGGCCGGCGGCGGCCTCTACGACTTCGACAATACCGAAGGGACGCACGTGAAGCGCACCCAGGTGTCGTTCAAGTTCGACCACGACCTGGGCGACGACTGGAAGCTGGCCGAGTCGATGCGCTACAGCACCACCGACACGCAACGCAACGGCGTATTCCCGAACGCCTTGCAGAGCGCCAGCTCGTTCATCGCGCAGGACGGCAAGCGCCTGTCCGCCATCCCGGGCGCCTCCGCGCTGCAGTTCCGCTACGTGGACAACCCCTCGCAGGTCTTCAACGTGGCCAACCAGAATGGCAACGGCCTGGTGGTGACCGAAGGTTTGCGCGGTGTCACCCTGCCCGTGGACGAGTTCATCAACGACACGCGCGTGCTGCGCAAGTTCGAGTTCGGCGACCAGAGCCACGACGTGACCTTCGGCTATTACCACGCCAATTTCGAGCAGGACTTCGACCGGTATTCGTCCACCGTGCTGACCGACGCTCGGGACAATGCGCGGCTGCTCGACCTCGTTGGCGTGGACGCCAATGGCAACGTCCTCGGTTCGCTGACCGACCATGGCTTCTATCGCTATGGATACGAGTGGGAGCACGCCAGCGGAAAGTCGAAAACCAATGCGTTCTACGCCTCCGACGAATGGCAGGTCACGCCGGAGCTGCGCATCGACGGCGGCGTGCGCTGGGAGAAGGTGAACGTGCAGGGATACACGGAAGGCAAGCAGACCGTCGACATCGGAGGCTCCCCCGCGGCCACCCAGGTACTCACGGGCAACGGCCAGTTCACCCATTACGACCAGTCGTTCGACAAGACCGGTTGGACGCTCGGTGCGAACTGGCAGTTTTCGCCCCGTCAGGGCCTTTTCGCGCGCTGGACCTCGGCGTTCCGCCTGCCCAACCTCAGCACCTACATCACCAACCCGACGGCGACGCCGCTGCTGCAGACGATGGACCTGGCCGAAGCGGGCTGGAAGTACAGCGACCGTTTCATGGACCTCTATGCGACGGCGTTCTACACCAAGTACGACAACGTCAGCTTCACCAACAACGTATTCGATCGCAACGGCAACACCTCGACGCCGCAGACCGGCTACGCGAACACCAAGACCTATGGCCTCGAACTCGAAGGCACGCTGTACCCCACGAAGTGGTTCGACGTGCAGTTCAATGCGACGTTGCAGGACCCGAAGTACAAGGGCCTGAGCTATACCGACGTGGTGGCCGGCGCACCGGTGCTGCGTGACTACGACGACAACCAGCTGATCCGCGTCCCCAAGGTCAGCTATCGCATCGTGCCTGGTGTCAACCTGCTCGACGGCCGCCTGCGGCTGCAGGTGTCGTACGAACATGAAGGCAAGCGTTACGTCGATACCGCCAATTCCGTCGTGCTGCCTTCCTATCATGTGGTCGGCGCGAGCGCACGCTACGATGCGACGCCGCAGCTCTCGCTGTTCCTGTACGCGGACAACATCACCAATTCGCTCGGGCTCACGGAAGGCAACCCGCGCGCGGGCGAACTGGCGAGCTCCGATGCCGGCGCGAACACGTTCATCGCCCGTCCGCTGCTGGGCCGCTCGTTCCGCCTCGCCGCGATGTACCGTTTCTGATGCGCGCCCTGATCGCCCTCCTGCTGTCCTGCTTCGCCGCCGTCGCCGTGGCCGCCGAGCGGGCGCCAGACCTCGTCCTCCGGGGCGAGCTTTCCGGCGCCGACCAGCACACCTATCGGGAGGTGCCGTTCGACGTGCCCAAGGGCACGTCGCGGATCACCATCGACGTCGACTACACGGGACGCGAGGAACGCACGACGATCGACCTGGGCCTGCTCGGGCCGGGTGGGTTCGAATCGCAGGATGGCTTTCGCGGCTGGAGTGGCGGCAGCAAGCGGCGCTTCACCGTCTCGGCCACCGACGCCACGGCGTCCTTCCTTCCCGGGGCGATCGTGCCCGGGCGGTGGCGGCTGCTCCTGGGCATCCCGAATATCCGCCCCATCGCGAAGGCCACCTACACGGCCCGGGTATGGCTCTCCGGCGACGACGAAGGCTTTGGGCCCGAGCATGGGCTGACCTCACCCTTGTCCACGGACGACCGCTGGTACCGCGGTGATCTGCACATGCATTCAGCGCACAGCGACGGCAACTGCCTCAACGCGTCAGGCACGAAGAAGGTGCCTTGCCCGTTGTTCTTCACGGTGGCTTCCGCCGCGAAGCGCGGCCTCGATTTCATCGCCGTGTCCGAGCACAACACGATGTCGCAGGTGTCCGAGCTGCGTGAAATGCAGCCCTATTTCGATACCATGCTGCTGATTCCGGCGCGCGAGATCACCACGTTCTCCGGACACGCCAACCTCTTCGGCGTTTCCCGCACCGTCGACTTCCGCGTGGGAAGCAAGCAGGTGCCGGACTGGAACACGCTGCTGGCCGACGTCGCCCGGGCGCACGGGTTGATCTCGATCAACCATCCGCGCCGGCCGAACGACGAGACCTGCATGGGATGCGGGTTCACGCCGCTCGCGCCCATGGACATGCATGGATTCCAGGCGATCGAAGCAGTGAACGGCGGCGATGTCGAGCGCGCCGATACCGGTATTCCGTTCTGGGAAGCCCAGTTGAACGCGGGGCTGCGCATCACCGCCATTGGCGGAAGCGACAGTCACGTCGGCACCGACGACCCGCGTGATCGATTCGCTGGCGTGATCGGCACGCCGACGACGGTCGTGCACGCACGCGAACTATCGATGCAAGGCATCCTCGATGGTATCCGCGCGGGGCATGTGTTCGTCGACACGGAAGGGACGCGCGATCGTGTGCTGGACGTACTTGCAAGCAGTGGTCCCGCGCGTGCCGGCATGGGCGATGCGATCGCGGTGAAAGACGGTGCGACACTGCGCATGAATGTGCGCACGAAAGCGCTTCAAGGGCGCGAGATCGCGGTGACGTTGGATGGCAAGCCCTTCGAGGGCGTGCCGGTGAAGCGGATACCGTCGAACGGTGAGCTGTCGTTCGACTGGGTGAGCGACGGCAAGCCGCACTGGATGCGCGTGGATGTTCGCTCGGCGGAAGGCAAGGTGCTGATCCTGGGCAATCCGGTGTATGTGAATCACTAGAGCATCGCCAGCGGCGTCCGCGCCAACGCCCACACATCCACCCGCTCGACACCCACCGCCAGCAATACCCGCGCACACTCCGCGATCGTCGCTCCCGTCGTCATCACATCGTCGACCACCGCGACGTGCTTCTGCGGCGGCACGCGGCTCACCGCGAACGCACCACGCACATTGCCGGCGCGGGCGGCCGCGTCGAGATCCGTCTGCGCGTCCGTCATCCGAACGCGGCACAGCACGTCGTGCGCGAGAGGCAACCGATAGCGCCGTGCCATCGGCCTCGCCAGTTCCAACGCCTGGTTATAGCCGCGGGTGCGCAACCGGCGTCCATGTAGCGGTACCGGCACGATCAACTCCGGCATGAGCGGTGGCGGTCCCGCTTCCATCCAGCAGGCGGAGAGGACACGCCCCGCGGCAAGGCTTCCGCCGAACTTGAAGCGCATCTCCAGCGTGTCGAGCGGCCACGCGTAGGCGAACGGCACCCACACGTCCGCCCAGGGCCGCGGATGCGTACGGCAAGCCCCGCACTCCGGAGTCGGCTGGGCCAGGGGAAGCGCGCAACGGCCACACGAAGACACATTGCCGATCAACATGGACCGGCAACCGGCGCACAGTTCAAGGCCGCCCCGGCCGCTGGCGGCGCAGAGCAGGCAACGTGGCGGCAGGAAGAAACGCCCCGCCTGCGCCATTCGTTCCTTCCAGGGCAACGCGTCCATGCGAGACGGGCGTCCTAGGGGCGGCGGAACATGGCGGCGTCGACGATCGACCACAGGTGGATGATCCAGCCCAGCCAGATGACCCACAGCACCGCGGCGAGCACGAACATGACCAACGCCTTGAAGACGCGTCCCTGTACCAGTTGGCCCAGGCCCGGGATGAAGAAACTGCAGATCGCGGCAAGCACGTTGCCGCTGCTGCCCTGTCCATCGCTCATCGGTCACCTCCTCGTGGGGTTCGCCGCCATCGTACGGCAGGGGCTGGCATCCGCGATGTCAACCTAGTAACAGCCGTTAAGGTTGACAGTGCGCCCCGGCGTTTCCACACTGCGCGCGTTCGCTCCCGGGAAACCACCATGACCGCAGCCATCCGCCACGACTGGTCCCGCGAAGAGGTCGAGAACCTTTTCGCCTTGCCGTTCAACGACCTGCTCTTTACCGCGCAGACCGTCCACCGGCAGTACCACGACCCCAACGCGGTGCAGGTCTCGACCCTGCTCTCGATCAAGACGGGCGGCTGTCCTGAAGATTGCGCCTACTGCCCGCAGGCGGCGCGCTACGCCACGGGTGTGAAGGCCGAGAAACTGATGAGCGTCGAGGCGGTTCTGGCCAAGGCGCAGGCCGCCAAGGACGCGGGCGCGAGCCGCTTCTGCATGGGCGCCGCCTGGCGCTCACCCAAGGACCGTGACGTCGCCAAGGTCGCCGAGATCGTCAGCGCGGTGAAATCGCTGGGCCTGCAGACCTGCGCCACCCTGGGCATGCTCAGCCAGCCGCAGGCGGACACGCTGAAGGCGGCGGGCCTGGATTTCTACAACCACAACCTGGACACCTCGCCGGACTTCTACGGCGAGATCATCCACACGCGCGAGTACCAGGATCGCCTGGATACCCTCGAACACGTGCGCGAGGCCGGGCTGCGAACCTGTTGTGGCGGCATCGTGGGCATGGGCGAATCGCGCGCGCAGCGTGCCGGGCTACTGGCGACGCTCGCGAACCTTCCCGAGCATCCGGAGTCGGTGCCGATCAACCGGCTGGTACAGGTCGCAGGCACGCCGTTGGCCGGTACCGAGGCACTCGACCCGTTCGAGTTCGTGCGCAGCATCGCCGTCGCCCGGATCCTCATGCCCGCTTCGGTGGTGCGCCTCTCCGCCGGCCGGGAGAGCATGGATGACGCGTTGCAGGCCCTTTGCTTCGCCGCTGGCGCCAATTCCATCTTCTACGGCGAAAAGCTGCTGACCACCGGCAACCCCGACGTCGAGCACGATCGCCGCCTGTTCGAACGCCTCGGCCTCAAGCCGATGGACGTCGAGGTCGAACCAGGCACGGTGCACGCCGACATCGTCGCGCACGAGCACGCCGTCGCGTGAACCGCCCCGATCTCCGAGCGCGCATGGAAGCCGCCCGGACCGGACGCGTGCAGGCCGGGCTGCTACGGCGAAGCCGTACCTGCGACGTGCTGGGCGGTGACCGGCGTCTCGTGGGCGGGCGCGTGCTCGCGGATTTCTGCGGCAACGATTACCTCGGCCTGGCGGGGGCACCGCCATCTCGTCGCCGCCCTGACCCGCACGGCCACCGCCGAGGGCGTTGGCACCGGCGCGGCGCACCTGGTGGCGGGGCACCGAGGTGAACACGCGGCGTTGGAGGAAGAGCTGGCCGACTGGACCGGGCGCCAGCGGGCCCTGCTGTTCTCCACCGGGGTCATGGCCAATCTGGGCGCCTTGCAGGCCTTGCTCGGCGCCGGCGCGATGCCCGTGCCCGGCAGGCCGTCGGCCCTTTGCGTCCAGGACCGGCTCAACCACGCCAGCCTGATCGACGGCGCCCAACTGGCGGGCGCCGAACTGCGCCGCTATCCCCACGCCGATGCCGGGGGCGCGACCCGCCAGCTCGACGCCCGTCCCGGACTGCCCGCACTGGTAGCCACCGATGGCGTCTTCAGCATGGATGGCGACGTGGCTCCGCTGGCGGCGCTCGCCGCCGTCTGCCGGGAACGCGGCGCGATGCTCTACGTCGACGATGCCCACGGGCTCGGCGTGATGGGACCACAGGGGGGTGGCTCGGTCGCCGCCGCCGGACTGGACGCTACCGACGTGCCCGTCCTCATGGGAACGCTGGGCAAGGCCCTGGGCTGCGCGGGCGCCTTCGTGGCGGGCGATGCCGCCGTCATCGAGGCGATCGCCCAGTTCGCCCGCACCTACGTCTATACGACCGCCATGCCGGCGGCACTCGCGTCCGCCACGCGAGCCGCCCTGCGTCTCGTGCGGAAGGATCCGGAAGGCCGGCGCGACCGCCTGCTGGCCAATGTTGCGCGCTTCCGCGCCGGCGCCGCCCAGCTCGGCCTGCGCCTGATGCCCTCGGCCACCGCCATCCAGCCCCTTCTCATGGGCACCGCGGAGGCCGCCATGAGCGCCGCCGCGGCGCTGGAGGCCGCCGGATTCCTGGTCGTGGCGATTCGTCCTCCGACCGTGCCGACAGGCGGAGCGCGCCTGCGCATCACCCTGTCGGCGACGCACGCGCCGGACCGGATCGACGCCCTCCTGGACGCCCTGGCCCGCTTGCCCCGCCCCCTGGAAAGCGCGGCCGTATAATGGGCGGTCACACCCGCCGGTCATGACGATGACGATCCTCAACATCTCCGCCTACAAGTTCGTCGGTCTCGACGACCTGCATGCCCTGCGGGCGAGGATCGTCGAACGGTGTGAAGCGCTCGCCCTCAAGGGCACGATCCTGCTCGCGCCCGAGGGCATCAACCTGTTCCTCGCCGCCCGGCCCGAGGCCGTGGCCGCATTCGTCGACTGGTTGCGCGAGGATCCTCGCTTCGCGGACCTCACGCCGAAGGAGAGCCTCTCCGACGCGCCACCCTTCCGCCGCATGCGCGTGCGCCTGAAGAAGGAAATCATCACGATGCACGCGCCGGCCATCCGTCCCGAGAAAGGACGGGCGCCCCACGTGTTGCCGGCGGACCTGCGGCGCTGGCTCGACCGGGGTCGTGACGACGTGGGCCGCGAGGTAGTCCTGCTGGACACCCGCAACGACTATGAAGTGGCCGCGGGGACGTTCGAGAACACGGTCGACTACGGGCTTTCCAGTTTCACCGGCTTCCCCACCGCCGTCGCCGCCGACCGCGAGCGTTTCGACGGAAAAACCGTGGTCTCGTTCTGCACGGGCGGCATCCGCTGCGAGAAGGCCGCCATCCATATGCGCGAGATTGGCATCGAGAACGTGTTCCAGCTCGAAGGCGGCATCCTCAAATACTTCGAAGAGGTGGGCGGCGCGCATTGGCGCGGCGACTGCTTCGTGTTCGACGACCGCGGCGCGATCGATCCTTCGCTCGCTCCGGCCCGCAAGGCATGAGCGGCCTGCACATCGAAACCCACGGCACCGGCGCGACCGCACTGGTGATGGTTCACGGCTGGGCGATGCACGGCGGCATACTCGCGCCGCTGGTCGAGGCCCTGGCCGAGCGGTACACGATGTATGTCGTCGACCTGCCGGGACATGGCTATTCCCGCGATTCCGATATTCCGCTGGAACCGCTCGCCTGTGCCCGCGCGATCGCCGCGGCGACGCCGCCGGCGGTCTGGCTGGGGTGGTCGATGGGTGGGCTGGTGGCCCTGTCCGCCGCGCTGGACATCCCGGAGGCCGTGCGCGCCGTGATTCCGCTGTGCTCCACACCGTGCTTCGTGCGCGGCCCGGACTGGCCGCACGGCAACGACGCCAGCATGGTTCACCGGCTCGCCGCCGACCTCGAGGACGACTACATGGCGACGGTCGAGCGCTTCATCGCCCTGGAGGCCATGGGCAGCGCCGACCCGCGCGCCGAGGCACGCCGGTTGAAGGAGGAAGCGTTCTCTCGCGGCCGGCCCGACCCGCGCGTGCTGCTGGAAGGCCTGCGCCTGCTCGAAACCACCGACCTGCGACCGCGACTGGCCACACTTCGCCCGCCCAGCCTCTGGATAGCCGGCCGTCGCGACCGCATTGTCCATCCCGAGGCGATGCGCTGGTCCGCCGGGGCGGCGAACGGCCGTTTCGTCGAGATAGCCCATGCCGGGCACGCTCCCTTCATCGGACACGCCGCCGCCGTGGCGGATGTCCTCACGACATTCACCGACGCAGACGCATGAGCGACTTCCACTTCGATCGACGCCAGGTCCGCCGGAACTTCGGCCGCGCCGCCGGCAGCTACGAAAAACACGATGCGCTACAGCGTGAAGTGCAGTCCACCCTGGTCGACCGGCTGGACATCTACGAACCGGCACCGGAGATCGTCCTCGATGTCGGCGCCGGCACCGGGCGCGGCAGCGCCGCCCTGAAGAAGCGTTATCCGAAGGCGCAGGTGATCGCGATCGATCTCGCGCTGCCGATGCTGAAGCAGGCCCGGCATAACGCGTCATGGCTGAAGCCGTTCGGCCGCGTCGTCGCCGATGCCTACACGTTGCCGGTGCCTGATCGCAGCGTCGACGTGCTCTTCTCCAACCTGTGTTTCCAGTGGTGCGAAGATCTCCCGCGCCTGTTCGCCGAATGCGCGCGCGTGCTGAAGCCGGGCGGACTGCTCACGTTCTCCACGTTCGGCCCCGACACCTTGAAGGAATTGCGTGCGGCCTGGGCGGAAGCCGACCAGCAGGCGCACGTGGCGCGCTTCCTCGACATGCATGACATCGGCGACGCGATGCTGGCACAAGGTCTGCGCGATCCCGTGCTTTTCGCCGAGCGCTACACGCTCACCTACCCGACGCCACGCGCGTTGCTCGACGAGCTGAAGGGCTTGGGCGCGAACAACGCCGACGCCGACCGCCCGCGGGGGTTGACCGGGAAACAGCACTACAAGCGCATGATCGAAGCCTACGAGACCATGCGCGACGAAGGCGTCATTCCCTCGACCTGGGAAGTGGTCACGGCGCATGCATGGGGGCCGCCCGCCGGGCAGTCACGGCGTGAAGGCGGTGGTGAAATCGCCAGCTTCCCGATTGAAAACCTGCGTGGATCACGGCGCAAGACGCCGTTCTGAGCCGACGCGACGGGGTCACAACAGGGCGGCCAGCGCGTGCGCGTCACCTGGCGCCTTCACCTTGGCGTCGTTGTCGAAGTAGACGTAGATGTCACGGGACGCCCGCCTGGCCGGTGCGGTCCTGGCGATGCGCGGGTCTCCCGTGGGCTGTGCACCACGGCGCCATGCACGAATGCGCCGCGCCCAGTCGGCCAGGGCCGCCTCGCCGTAGCCACTGGCATACAGTTCTTCGTCACCATGCAGGCGCACATAGACGAACGGCGCCGTGACGTCGAAGTAGCGCGGGTACTTGCCTGCCGTATCGGCCACGACGAAGGCGATGCCGTACTTGCGCAACAGGGCGATGAAGGCCGGATCGACGAAACTTTCGTGGCGTATCTCCACCGCATGACGCAACCGGTGATTGCGGCCCACCTCGAGGTAGGGCTCCCGCTTCAGGTGCGCGTCGTGATGGCGGCCCAGCGCGGCCGCGGCTTTCATGGTCGTAGGCAACATGGCGAGGAAGGCCTCGAAACGTTCCGGCTCGAAGCGGAAGCTCGGTGGAAACTGCCACAGGATCGGGCCGAGCTTTTCGCGCAGCGCAAGCACGCCCGAAGCGAAGAAATTTGCCAGCGGCCGTTCGACCTCGCGCAAACGCAACGTGTGCGTGATGAATCGCGGACCTTTCACGGCGAAGACGAAGCCCCTTGGCGTCGCCTCGTACCACGACTGGTAGCTTTGCGGCCGCTGCAACGAGTAGAACGAACCATTGATTTCGATCGTCGGGAACTGCCGCGACGCGTAGGCGAGTTCGTCCCGCTGGACGAGATCGGAAGGATAGAAGACGCCACGCCATGGCGAGTAGCGCCAGCCCGAGATGCCGATGCGAGTGGTAGCCATGGCGCCATGGCAGCGCGTAGGCGGTGCAATGGCTGTGAACGCGACGTCATCGATAGCGATGACAGTCGACGACATGGTCGTTCACCATGCCCACCGACTGCATCACCGTGTAGCAAATGGCCGTGCCCGCGAAACGGAAGCCGCGCTTGCGCAGTGAAGCGCTCATGCGATCGGATACAGGGCTGCGCATGGGAACGTGCGCCGCATCTCGCCAGGCATTGCTTTTCGCCTCATCGTCAATGAATGACCAGAGGTAGGCCGACAACGAGCCTTCATCGTCGATCACGCGCAGGCTCGCGCGCGCATTGCTACGTATCGATTCGATCTTCAGCCGATGCCGGATCACGCCACGGTCGTGGAGCACGGCGGCGATTTCCGCATCGCTCATGGCCGCGACGCGGACGATATCGAAATCGTGGAAAGCGGCGCGATACGACTGGCGTTTGGCGAGCACCGTGCGCCAGGCGAGACCCGCCTGTGATCCGCGCAGCGCGAGCCCTTCGAAAAGCCCGCGATCGTCATGTACGGGCACGCCCCACTCGGTGTCGTGGTAAATGCGCTCCGCGTCGCTGCGTTCGGCCCATTGGCAGCGCATCCGCCACCTCTCGTCTTTGCGCTTAAGGAAGGGCGAGGATAACGACACGAGACAAGCCACGGTGTCCGCCCATCGCGTGGCCAGGCGTCCGCATGAGGTGACCGGAAACCGCACGAGGCACCGTCATCGCATTGGGCGGCGCCGTCAGCGGGAGCGGGATGGCGAACTCACCAGGGCAATGCGTCCAGATCCACGTTGCCGCCGGTGAGCACGGCGCCGACGCGACGCCCCGCGAACCGGTCGGGATAACGCAGCATGGCTGCGAGCACCGTCGCGCTGGAGACCTCCACGACGATCCGCAGTTCGCTCCACAGCAACCTCATGGCCTCGATGCATTCCGCATCGCTGACACGCAAGGCGACGACGCCATGGTCGCGCAGCGCATGGAAGTTGGGCTCGCCGATCAACGTGCGCAGGCCATCGCAGATCGTATCGGCCACGAAAGGCCCTACGCGCCGGTCCGCCTCCAGCGAACGCGCGGCATCGTCGGCGCCTTCAGGTTCCGCGCCGAACAGCGCGATGGCCGGATCGATACCGTGCGCCGCGATCGAGCAGCCGGAAGCCAGGCCACCACCGCCAATCGGGAACAGCACGGCATCCAGGCCGGACACCTGACGTAGCAGTTCAGGCACGAGCGTGCCCTGCCCCGCCATGACGCGCGTATCGGCATACGGATGAACCAGGGTCGCACCGGTGCTCGCCTGCACGGCGGAGGCCATCGCCTCACGCGCGGCGGTTGTCGGCGCACAACGATGCACGGTCGCCCCCGCGGCCACGATCGCATCGACCTTCGTCTTCACGGCGCCTTCGGGAATCACGACGTGCGCGGGGATTCCCCGCGTGCGCGCGGCCATCGCCAGCGCATTGCCGTGGTTACCGGAGGAATGCGTCACCACGCCACGCGCCGCCTCCTCGCCGGTCAGCGACCAGACGGCATTCGTCGCGCCACGGAACTTGAACGCGCCGCCGCGCTGAAGGTTCTCGCACTTGAACACCACCGGGGTACCGACGAGACCATCGATTCGATCGCTGCGCATCACCGGGGTGACGTGCGCGTGCGGTGCGATGCGCGCGGCCGCATCGCGGACGTCGGAGAAAGTGGGCAGATTCACGCGTCGAACTCCACGCCACAGACGAAGCGGCGCTCCTGGCCGGGCGCCAGCGTGACCAGCGGCGCGCAGTCGTCACGATTGAACGCATCGGGCATGCATTCCATGGGTTCGAGCGCCACCGACTTGCGCGCGTCACGCTCGGCCGTGTCGGCGGTGAACACCAGCATCACGCCCTTCTCCTGCCACACGGCGATGCCCGCGCCGGATTTCGGATCGCGCAGGCGCGTGCGCGCCTTGCCGTCGGGGTCCAGTTGAAGGTCGGCGTAGGTATGGTTGAGCTGCGCGTCGCCGATAGGCCTGGCCTTGCGGAAATCGAGCACGCGGTCGGCCTTGTCCATGGCTTGCCAGGCGCGCGTCCCCGGCAAGGGGATGAAGTCCTTGTCCGTGGCGATCACCGTGTCGGCGGGAACATGCAGTTCCCAGCCTTCGATCGGGTTTTCCGACAGGCGGAAGTAGGGATGCCAGCCGAAGAAGGTCGGCGCCGCGTGATCGCCCACGTTGCGCGTCTTCGCTTCCACCGTGAGGCCGCGGTCGCCGAGTGTGAAGGTCACGCTGAAATCCAGCGCGAACGGGTAGCCCGCGTTCGCCTCCGGGCGGATGGCGTGGGTTACCAGGGTGACGGACGCCTTGTCGTCGTCGGCATGTTCGCGCTGCACGTCGAACAGAACGCCTCGCAGGAAACCGTGGCGGCTGGCTCGATCCGCGCCGACGGCACCTGGCTGCAAATCGTAGGTTTTTCCTTCAAATGTATACCGCGAATCGTTAACGCGGTTTGCGAACGGCGTCATGATCGCGAAGCGGGAACCCTTGTGGCCGACAAGTTCCCGCTCGTCGCGAAAGCCGTCCGCGATGTTGCGCTGCTCGTCGCGCCAGCAGGTGCCGATCGACAACACGGTGGCGCCGCGCAGCGCGATACGAACCTCGCGGTCGGCGTCGGCATCGACCAGTACCACCAGCTCCTGGGTACCCAGACGGGAACGCGTAACGGTGAAACGGGACATGGGAAACTTCCTTTTGACGATTCCGAGCGCATGTTAGCCTGCCTGCCTTACCAGACAACCGTTGTGCCGCCATGAGCGATCGTTCCGACGCCCCCACCTCCGTCATCCGTCTCGCCGACTACCGTCCCCCGGCCTGGTCGGTCGGGCACGTGACCCTGGAATTCGACCTCGGCATCGACCGCACGGAGGTGGCCGCCTCGCTGGAGCTGGTCCGCCAGGCGGACGAGCCGGTGCGGCTGAACGGCGAGGGCATCGAATTGCTGGCGCTGAGCGTGGACGGACGGGCGCTCGCCGAGGGCGAATACATCCTCGCCGACGGCGTGCTGGAGATCGCCATCGACGCCGACCGCTGCACGATCGCCACCCGGGTGGCCCTGCGGCCGGCGGACAACACGGCGTTCGAGGGCCTCTACCTTTCCGGCAACCGCGACCGCGGATTCCTCCTGACCCAGTGCGAAGCGGAAGGCTTCCGTCACATCACCTTCTTCCCCGACCGGCCCGACGTGTTGTCGCGGTACACCGTGACCCTGCGCGCCGATCGCGAGCGTTTCCCGGTGCTGCTCGCCGGCGGCAATCCCGATGGTGAAGGAGATCTGCCCGATGGCCGCCATTGGGCCCGCTTCGTCGACCCACACCCGAAACCGAGCTACCTGTTCGCCGTAGTGGCTGGCCGGCTCGAACGGATCAGCCGCGACTACACCACCGCCGATGGGCGCGCGGTCGCACTGCATATCTGGGCCGAAGCGGATGTCATCGACCGCTGTGACTACGCGATGGATTCGCTGGTGCGTTCCATGCAGTGGGACGAGCGGACGTACGGGCGCAACTACGACCTCGATGTATTCCATGTCGTGGCCACGCACGACTTCAACATGGGCGCGATGGAGAACAAGGGCCTCAACATCTTCAATGCGAAGTACCTGCTGGCCGACCCCGACTCCAGTACCGACGACGAGTACCGCCATGTCGAGGCGGTGGTCGCGCACGAGTATTTCCACAACTGGAGCGGCAATCGCGTCACCTGCCGCGACTGGTTCCAGTTGAGCCTGAAGGAAGGCCTCACCGTCTTTCGCGAGCAGAGTTTCTCCGCCGACATGAACTCGGCGCCATTGAAGCGCATCGAGGATGTCGCCCTGCTGCGGCGCGCGCAGTTCCCGGAAGATGCCGGCCCCTTGTCGCATCCGGTGCGCCCCTCGCAATACAGCGAGATCAACAATTTCTACACCGCCACGGTTTACGAGAAGGGATCGGAGCTGGTCCGCATGCTTGCCGGCCACCTCGGAAACGAAGGCTTCCGCAAGGGCATGGATCGCTACTTCGAACGCCATGATGGCCAGGCGGCGACCATCGAGGACTTCCTCGCCGCGCTCGGCGACGCCAACGGCGTCGACCTGTCGCCCTATCTCGCCTGGTATGGGCAGGCGGGCACGCCGCGACTGTCCGCCGAAGGACGCTTCGACGCCGCGCAGCGCCGGTATCGCCTGACGCTCCGGCAACGCACGCCAGCCACCGCGGGACAAGCCGCGAAGCGGGCCTTGCCCATTCCCGTGCGTCTGTCGCTGTTCGACCAGTCTGGCAAGGCACTGCCGCTACGCCTCGAAGGCGAAGGCGCCGCTGGCGCGACGGAACGCACCGTGGTACTCGACAGCGCGGAACACGGCTTCGTATTCGAGGACGTCGAGGCGGCGCCGGTTCCATCGCTGCTGCGCGGTTTCTCCGCGCCGGTCATCCTCGAGTGCGACTACGTTCCCGGGGAACTCGCCATCCTGTTGCGGCACGATCCCGATGGCTTCAATCGCTGGGAAGCCGGACAGCAACTGGCCGGGCTCGCCTACGACGATTGCCGCGACGGCAACGTGGATGGCTCGGCGCTACGCGCCTGGACCGAGGCCCTGGCCCACTTGTTCAACGACAAGGACGTGGAGGACGCCCTGTTGGCCGAACTGCTGACACCGCCGGGCGAAATCGAGCTGGTGGAGCGCCAGGCCGAACGCGATCCGGACCGCATCCGGATCGCGCGGCAGGCGATGTTACGCACGCTGGCCCAACGCATCGGTGCCGGGGCGTTGCGCGACCGCTATATGGCGCTGCGCGCCGAAACCAGCGCGGCGCTGGACGCTCGCAGTCAGGCGCGGCGCCAGTTGAAGCGCCGGGTCCTCGATCTGTTCGCGTTGATCCAGGTGGCCGAGGCACGGGAACTGGCGCGTGCTCAATATGAGCAGGCACCCGGCATGACCGATCGCCTCGCCGCGCTGACCACGCTGGCCACACTCGATGCCCATGCCGCCGCCGCAGCCATCGCGCATTTCCGCCAACGGTACGAGGGCAATGCGCTGGCCCTCGACAAGTGGTTCGCCATGCAGGCCCTGCTCCCCGGTGCCGACGCGCTGGCGCGGGTGAAGGCCCTGGAAGACGATCCGGCTTTCACGCTGAAGAATCCGAATCGCGTCCAGTCGTTACTGGGCAGTTTCGCCCGGGCCAATCCCACGGGCTTCCATCGCGCGGACGGCGCGGCGTATCGTTGGCTGGCGGATCGCCTGGTCGCGGTAGACGCACTCAATCCCCAGGTGGCCGCCCGCGTCGCCACGGCGTTCAACGGGTGGAAGCGGCTGGAGCCCGTGCGCCGGGAGGCTGCCCACGCCGTGGTGGCGGAGCTGGCGGCGCGAAAGGACCTGTCGCGCGATCTGACGGATATCCTCGGTCGCGTCGCCCTGGGCTGAGGATGAAATGTGAGCGGTGTCTCAATGTGAGCGAGAAACTGACGCGCTGCGTCACCAATTGCCGATTTGGAGCACTTCGTTGACGAAAAAGTCACACATGGTTCATGGCGAAGGTGTAATGTTCGACCCAACGAAGAAAGCCGCGGCATAGCCGCGGCTCTTTGTGCCAGTCACTCGGTTTCTGGCGCCCGGCAGCACGGTCATCCTGGATTCCCCCTGTTCCTGAGACCGCCGGGCGCCAGATCTCATTCGAACCGAATGGGGCATCCGTGCCCACATCCCGCTTCCTTCCCCCGGCACACGGCCAAACCCCTGTCGTTCGGCCTCGGCGCGCGTATGTTCGCGCTGCGTCTGCCCGGGTGAAGTGCGCCATAAGACAAGCACGAGCCGTGCCACCGCTCGGCGCAGCGCCCGGTCCGTCGTCGAGCGGCCGGCCTCCGGACGGCGTAAAATCGCCTGCTGCATCCCTCTCGCCCTACGCCTGAATCCCATGCTGCATAGCGAAACCTACGATGTCATCGTGGTCGGTGGCGGACACGCCGGTACCGAGGCCGCTCTCGCGGCCGCCCGTGCCGGCGCGCGCACGCTCCTGCTGAGCCACAACATCGAGACCATCGGCCAGATGAGCTGCAATCCCGCGATCGGCGGAATCGGCAAAGGCCACCTGGTCAAGGAGATCGATGCGCTCGGCGGCGCCATGGGGCTCGCGGCGGACCGTGCCGGCATCCAGTGGCGCACGCTCAACGCGTCCAAGGGCCCCGCAGTGCGGGCGACGCGCTGCCAGGCGGACCGCTCGCTCTACAAGGCCGCGATTCGCGCCATGGTGGAGACCCAGCCGAACCTCGTGCTGTTCCAGCAAGCGGTGGACGACCTCATCCTCGTCGATGGGCGGGTCGCCGGCGTGCGCACGCAGATGGGCCTGGATTTCCACGCCGCGACCGTCGTGCTGACAGCCGGTACCTTCCTCGCAGGCAAGATCCACATCGGCCAGGCGCAATACGCGGGCGGCCGCGCGGGCGATCCGCCCGCGTCTGCACTGGCCGCGAAACTACGCGAACTACCCGTCGCCGCCGATCGCCTGAAAACGGGAACGCCGCCGCGCATCGACAGCCGCAGCATCGATTTCTCGGTGCTGGAGGAGCAGCCGGGCGACGACCCGATGCCGCACTTCTCCTTCCTGGGATCGGCGGCCGACCACCCGCGCCAGGTGAGTTGCTGGATCACGCATACCAGCGAAGCCACGCACGACATCATCCGCGGCTCGCTCGACCGCTCCCCGTTGTACAGCGGGCAGATCGAAGGCGTCGGCCCGCGCTATTGCCCGTCCATCGAGGACAAGGTCGTCCGCTTCGCCGAGAAGACCTCGCACCAGATCTTCGTCGAGCCGGAGGGCCTGGATACGTTCGAGGTCTACCCCAACGGCATTTCCACCTCGCTGCCCTTCGACGTGCAATACGCGCTGGTTCGTTCGATCAGGGGCTTCGAGCGCGCGCATATCACGCGTCCAGGCTATGCCATCGAGTACGACTATTTCGATCCCCGGGGCCTGCATCCGTGGCTGGAAACCAAGGCCATTCCGGGCCTGTATTTCGCCGGCCAGATCAACGGCACGACGGGTTACGAGGAAGCCGGCGCGCAAGGATTGATCGCCGGCATGAACGCCGCGCTCGCCGTGCGCGGCGAAGCGCCGTGGTATCCGCGTCGCGACGAAGCCTATGTGGGGCGTGCTCATCGACGACCTGACAACCAACGGAACGATCGAGCCCTATCGCATGTTCACCTCGCGCGCCGAGTACCGGCTGCACCTGCGTGAGGACAACGCCGACCTGCGGCTGACGCCGCAGGGCCATGCGCGCGGCGTGGTATCCGATGCGCGCTTTCAGCGCCTGGAAGCGAAGCGCGAGGCGGCCGAGCGCGAGACCGCGCGTCTGCGTGGCCTGTGGGCCGCGCCGGGCAATGCGCTGGGCGCGGCGATCGAGCGCTCGCTCGGCATCGCCGTCAGCCGCGAAACGCATGCGCTCGACCTGCTGCGCCGCCCCGAGATGGATTACGCCAGGCTGACGACGGTGGCCGAGCTCGGTCCGGCGGTGGATGACGCCGAGGTGGCGACACAAGTGGAAGTGCAGGCGAAGTATTCCGGCTACCTCGAGCGCCAGCGCGAGGAGATCGAACGCCAACGGCGGCACGAGACCACGCCGATACCCGACGGCTTCGACTACGACCGCGTGCGCGGCCTGTCCGCCGAGGTCTTGCTGAAGCTCAAGCGCTCCCTGCCCGCGACGATCGGGCAGGCGGCGCGCATCAGTGGCGTCACTCCCGCGGCGATCTCGCTGTTGCTGGTGCACCTGAAGCGCCGGGCGGCGTAGTCGCCGCGCCGCCCCGCGCGCGGATCGCCAGGGGCCCATGACCACCAGCAGTCGGCGCCGTCACCGGCCATCTGGCATCATCGCCTTCATCGAGTTAGCGAGTGGAAGGACCACCATGCAAGTCTGGATCGGACGAAACGGCGAGCGCTTCGGCCCCTACGCGGAGGAGGAAATCCGTCAGTGGCTGCGCGACGGCACCTGCCGCCCGGAGGAACTCGGCTGGCATGAGGGCATGACGGACTGGCGCCCGCTGGGCGAACTGTTTCCGGACGAGCGCCCCGCGGCCGGCAGCGTTCCGCCGATGCCCCCGCCGGCACCGCCGCCGTTCATGGGCGTCACCGATGTCGCCGAACCGGAATACGCCGGTTTCTGGGTGCGCTTCGGCGCCTGGGTGATCGACTACCTGATCCTGATGGTGCCCTTCACGATCATCAGCCTGAGCATGGGCCTCGGTGCGGCGATGACGAAGCTGCTCAGCCAGATGGAATCGGACCAGACGGCGGCGATCTCCGCCTACGCCGTGGCCGTGCAACCGATCACCTACGTGCTGCTGGTGATCGGCTTCGTCTACTACGCGGCCTTCGAGAGTTCGAAGTGGCAGGCCACGCCGGGCAAGATGGCGGTCGGCATCCGCGTCACCGACACGGAAGGCAAGCGCATCAGCGTGGGGCGTGCCGCGGGGCGCAACGCGATCCGCCTGGTCAACGCCTTCACCTTCCTCGTACCCATGGTCTTCTACGTCACCGCCGCGTTTACCCAGCGGAAGCAGGGCGTACACGACCTCCTGGCCAGCACCTACGTGCTGACCGGGCGTGCCGACAAGGCCGCCGCGGCGCCCGCCCCCCGTAGCGGCACGAGCGGCAGCTTCGACGCCTGACGGCTTTGCCCGCCCCGGCCACGCGGCCGGGGTCTTGCCGTGCCTTGCTATCATCCCCGGCCCGGCCCGAGGTTCGGCCGGCCGAGTCACGCACAGGAACGACATGCAGAGCATCGAACAACGTATTGCCCAGGACATCGCCGCCAAGCCCGAACAGGTGCGCGCGGCGGTGGAACTCCTCGATGGCGGCGCCACCGTGCCGTTCATCGCACGCTACCGCAAGGAAGTAACCGGGGGTCTCGACGACATCCAGTTGCGCCTGCTGGAAGAGCGCCTGCGCTACCTGCGCGAGCTCGAAGACCGCCGTGCGGCCATCCTCGACAGCATCGCCGAACAGGGCAAGATGACCGACGCCCTGCGCGCCGACATCCTCTCCGCCGACACCAAGGCGCGCCTGGAAGACCTGTACCTCCCGTACAAGCCCAAGCGCCGCACGAAGGCGCAGATCGCCCGCGAGGCGGGCCTGGAGCCCCTCGCGCTGGGCCTGCGCGAAGACCCGGCGCTAGATCCGGAAACCTTCGCGGCCGGCTTCGTCGACGTGGAGAAGGGCGTGGCGGATGCCAGGGCCGCGCTGGACGGCGCCCGCGCCATCCTCATGGAAGCGATCGCCGAAGACGCCACGCTGGTCGGCGAGTTGCGCGACTGGCTGTGGGAAAAGGGCCAGATCCGCGCGACGGTCGTCCCCGGCAAGGAGAACGAAGGCGCGAAGTTCCGCGACTATTTCGACCACGTGGAACCCGTTTCGAAGATCCCGTCGCATCGCCTGCTCGCGCTGATGCGCGCGCGTAACGAAGGCGTGCTGGAAATCGATCTCAACCCCGGCGTCGATGCCGACCAGGGCCATGCCGAAGGCGAAGGCCGCGTCGCCGCGCGCGCCGGCATCGTCGACCGTGGCCGTCCGGCCGACGCCTGGCTGCGCGAAACCGTACGCCTCACTTGGCGCGTGAAGCTGCACCTGCACCTCACCCTCGACCTTTTCGGCCGCGTGCGCGAGTACGCGGAAGACGAAGCCATCCGTGTGTTCGGCGAAAATCTCAAGGACCTGCTGCTGGCCGCACCGGCCGGCGCCAGGACGGTGATGGGCCTCGATCCGGGCATCCGCACCGGCTGCAAGCTGGCCATCGTGGATGCCACGGGCAAATTGCTCGCCTACGACACGATCTACCCGCACGAGCCACGCAACCAGTGGGACCAGTCCATCGCGCGCATCGCCCAGCTGGCGAAGCAGCATGGCGTGAATCTCGTAGCCATCGGCAACGGTACCGCGTCCCGCGAGACCGACAAGCTCGTCGGCGAGACGATGCGCAAGCATCCCGACCTGAATCTTTCCAAGGTCGTGGTGAGCGAAGCGGGTGCCTCCGTGTACTCGGCGTCGGAACTCGCGTCGAAGGAATTCCCCGAACTGGATGTCTCGATCCGCGGCGCCGTGTCCATCGCACGCCGCCTGCAGGACCCGCTCGCCGAACTGGTGAAGATCGAGCCCAAGGCGATCGGTGTCGGCCAGTACCAGCACGACGTGAACCAGGTGAAGCTGGCCCGTGCGCTCGATGCGCGCGTGGAAGACTGCGTGAACGCCGTGGGTGTCGACGTGAACACGGCATCGGCCCCGCTGCTGTCGCGCGTGGCCGGCCTCTCGTCCAGCGTGGCGGAAAACGTGGTGAAGCATCGCGACGCCAACGGTCCGTTCCCGAGCCGCAAGGATCTTCTCAAGGTGCCGCGTCTCGGTGACAAGGCCTTCGAGCAATGCGCGGGCTTCCTGCGCATCACCGGGGGCAGCAATCCGCTCGACGCCAGTTCGGTGCATCCCGAGGCCTATCCGGTGGTCGAGCGCATCCTCAAGCAGTGCGGACGCGAAGTGAAGCAGGTGATCGGCGACACGTCGTTCCTGCGAGGCCTGAAGCCGGAAGATTTCACCGACGAGACCTTCGGCGTGCCGACCGTGCGCGACATCCTCAAGGAACTGGAAAAGCCCGGCCGCGATCCCCGCCCGGAATTCGTGGCGCCGAGTTTCGCCGAGGGCGTCGAGGACCTGAAGGACCTCAAGGTGGGCATGGTGCTGGAGGGCCGGGTCACCAACGTCGCCGCGTTCGGCGCCTTCGTCGACATCGGCGTGCACCAGGACGGCCTCGTCCACGTCTCGGCGCTGTCGCACACCTTCGTCAAGGATCCCCGCGACGCGGTGAAGGCCGGCGACATCGTGAAGGTCAAGGTGATGGAGGTCGACCTGCCGCGTAAACGCATCGCGCTCAGCATGCGCCTGGACGACGTTCCGGGCGAAGCCCGTGGGGGCCGTCCCGCCGCACGCGACGAGGCACCGTCAGGCGGCGGCAATCGCCGTGGATCGCAAGGCGGCGGTGGCCGTCCGGCGCAGCCGCCCAAGCCGGCCGCCGCGCCGGCCAACAGCGCGTTCGCGGATGCGTTCTCGCGGGCCTTGAAGAAGTAAGACGGCTCGCGCGACTAGGGGATTTCTCAAGCCGGATGCCGCACCTCGCGGCTCCGGCCATGGCTCGACCACCACGGGCTTTCTTCGCGCCGCTCCTGCGCTGAGAGGAGCGGTCGTCACGCACGGCGCCAGGCCCGGCATAAAGCCACTCGCCCTACCGCAGCGCAGCATGCGCCGCCGTATGGCTTCCATTACCGTAACGTTTCTCTAACGCCCACACACGGAGTGAACCACATGCGTATTCGCCATCTTGCCGGTGCCATCGGCGCTGCCCTTCTGTTCAGTGCCGGCGCTCACGCCGACGGCTTTACGCAGGTTGTTTCCTTCGGCGACAGCCTCAGCGACAGCGGCAACGTCTCCACCCTCATTCGCTCGCCGGTGCAGCTTCGCTTCACCACCAACCCGGGCACGGTGGCGGTGGAGAACATCGCCGCGCATTACGGCTACACGCTCACCCCGTCCCTCCTGGGCGGCACCGACTACGCGTACGGCAATGCCCGCGCGGCGACCGTCAATCCCGTCACCGGTACACCCCTGACCGTTCCGCCGACCTCCACCCAGATCCAGACGTACCTTGCATCCACGGGCGGCAAGGCCGACCCGAACGCGCTGTACACGATGTGGATCGGCGCCAACGACCTGCTCGCCGCCACCGCCAACCCGGCCACCGCACAGGTCGTGGTCGCCACCGCGGC
The DNA here is from genome assembly GCF_050434905.1 of Luteibacter sp. W1I16. NCBI lineage: Bacteria > Pseudomonadati > Pseudomonadota > Gammaproteobacteria > Lysobacterales > Rhodanobacteraceae > Luteibacter > Luteibacter sp. W1I16. Next base: position 2,502,849 of record NZ_JBNDJJ010000001.1, on the reverse strand, counting down.
GACGAACGAGGTCGCGCAGATCAAGGCGCTGCAGGCCGCCGGCGCGAAGACCATCGTCGTCTTCAACCTGCCGGACGTCGGCAAGACGCCCGCCGCCATGTCGCAGGGCGCCGCCGCATCCGCCGGCATCACCCAGCTTACCCAGGTCTACAACGGCATCCTCTCCGGCGGCCTGGCCCAGGCCAACCGCGGCATCGTGCCGATCGATACGTACGCGCTGCTCAACGAAGTCATCGCCAGCCCGGGCACGTACGGCTTCACCAACGTGACGACCCCGGCCTGCACCACGTCCAGCTCGCTCACCTGCACGCCGGCGACGCTGCGTGACCCGAATGCGGCCAGCACCTACCTGTTCGCCGACGGCATCCATCCGACCACCGCCGCGCACGCGTTGCTCGGCCAGTACGCGATCTCGGTGATCACCGCCCCGCAGCAGATTTCGCTGCTCGGCGAAGCGGGCCTCGCTTCGAACGCCGCGCACGTGCGCACGCTGCGCAACCAGATGATGGCCGACAACTTCGGTGCCGACACGCGCGTTTTCGCGGCGGTCGACTACGGCCAGCAGAAGTTCAAGAACACCGACACGTCGCCCAAGACCGATAGCGACAACGTCAACCTGACCATCGGTGCCGACGCGCGCGTCAACGATCACGTCTCGATGGGCGTCGCCATGGGCATCGCGCAGTCGAAGGCCGATTTCCAGGGCGGTGGCGGCTACAAGATGCAGGACATCGCCGGTTCGGGCTACGCCTTCTACCACAACGGAGGCGGCTACTTCGGCGGCTTCGCCAGCTTCGGCCAGTTGAGCTTCACCGACATCGACCGCCGCATCGACCTCGGCGCAGCCCGCCGCACGGAAACGGGCAAGACCGACGGCTCGCACGTCGGCGGCGGCCTCACCGGCGGCTGGTGGTTCGGCAACGAAACGCTCAAGACCGGCCCGTACGTGTCGGTGGAATGGGAACAGCTGCGCGTGTTCGGCTACACCGAGCGCAACGACACCAGCACCGCGATGCGGTTCGACAGGCAGACGCGCAACGCCCGCATCGAAACCGCCGGCTGGCGCCTGCAGGGCTCGTGGACCTCGGGCAACACCGTGCTTCACCCGTTCGCGGAAGTGGCCTACAACCACGACGGCCGTGCCGACGACCGCTACGTGACCGCCGGCCTCACCAACATGTCAGGCGAATTCAGCGTGCAGGGCTTCACGCCGGACAAGACCTGGGTCACCGCCGACCTCGGCGTCACCGCCGAATTCAACCAGACCTGGAGTGGCTGGGTGAGCTACACGGGCCGCTTCGCCGATGATACGCAGCGGTATAACGGGTTGAACCTGGGTTTGGAAGATGGCGTTCTGATCGGTTCGACATCCGAAGAAAGCAAGACGCCGGCCTCGCAGCCGGCGTCTTTGTTTCCAGGAAGGAAGACCCATGGTGGGAGCCGACCTTGTCGGCGATCCCGCGGCAGCGGGCCAGCATGAGGCGAGCACCCTTCGCCGACAGGGTCGGCGCCCACCCCGTGCCGATCTTCCGCGAAGAACCCAAAAAAACGCCGGCACGAGGCCGGCGCTTATCGACACCCGTTTGGACGTCCTTACTTCTTCCCGCCACCCTTCGCATACATCGCCTCGGCCTGCTTGCGCAGATCGTTGGCGTCGTCGTCCGAAAGCGCGTCGACCTTGCCGCCAGCCTCGTGCTGCTTCAGCACCAGCTCGCCGGCGTCGTTCCAGCCCGCGCGCTCGATGGAGTTCGGCTTGGCATCCTTGCTGGACTTCTTCTCCTGCACGATGACCCAGGGCTTGCCGTTCTTGTAGGCGTAGTTAGTCGATGTAAAGCCCTTATCGCCGTAATCGACGAGTTCGATCACGAACTGGACGTCATTGCCCTTCTTGAAGATCTGCCAGCCGCGCGACTCGCCTTCCTTCAATGCGGTGCCCTGGGTGACCTTCATGCCACCGATGTTCTTCTTCACGCTGTTGAAGCCGGCCAGTTCCTTCTCGCCCGGCGTCGCTTCGCCGACGAGCTGGATATTGGCGACGTTCTTCGCGCCCTTGGTCAGGACCGGCGTCTTCAGCGGCGAGGAGTAATGGCGTTCGCCGTCCTGCAAGGACACCTCGACGATGTACATGTCGTTCGGGTTGACGTCGGAGGGATTGAAGTCGAGCTGGAACTGCTGCGGCAGGGTCACCGGCTGGATCGTCTTGGCAGCCAGCGGCTGCGAGCCCTCGGCCGAGACGTCGACGAGCTTGAGCTCGAGCTTCGCGTCCGGCGAAAGCTGCGCACCAGCGTCACGCAGGGCGACGGTTCCGGTCACGGCATTGGCATTGGCGGGAGCGGCGTTGTCGCTGCCACCGGCGGCGGCCTGCTGGCCGTTGTTGTCGGAGCCGCCACTGCAACCGGCCAGGGCCAGGGCGGTCACGGATGCGAGCGACAAGAAGATCCTGCGCATGGTCGAGCCTCGTATGGAACGAAATGGTTTTGGGTCACGGACGATACGCGCGCGCACGGCGCTGCTGTACGTCCGGGGGGAACCTTGGAGCATACCGGCAAAACCGGCGATGGAAAAGTCAAGGGCGAAAATACCCCTGCCGATGAAAATGAGATGCCGTTGGCAAGCTGGCAGTCAGATTTGCCGAAAATGCTAACCGTTTGTTTTTGCGAGAATTAGCAATTCGGCACTGTGAACGCAAGAACGTGTTCCGGCACCGCCCCCACGAGAGCACCTCCATGAGTTCGGGCGAAGATCAGGAAGAGAACCACGTTTTCAGATGGCCCAGAAAGAAAAACGCCACCCAAGGGTGGCGTTTCTCATCCGACGGGCACGCTCTGGGAGCGCGCCCGTCGATCCACGACATCGATGGATCAGAAGTCGTAGCTGATGCCAAACCGAGCGTAGCGCGGCGTGGTCTGGTAAAGCGTCGTGCGATAGTTCGGATCGACGGCACCGATACCGCCTGCCTGTGGATACGTCGCCAGACGCTCACGCGTGTTGAGTACGTTGAAAACCGTGACGTTGAAGGCGAGCTTCTTATCGGCCCACGTCGGACGGTATTCGGCACTCAGGTCAACGAGCCAAGTCCAGGGGTTATGACCGACCTTGCCCGGGGCCGACGGTTCACCGTAGCAGTAGTGGTAGTACGAACCGTAACCAGTCGGATCGGACTCGTCGGCACCGTAGAGGCCCAGGCACGACTTCGGTGCGCCCGAGGCGACCGTCACGTTACCCGAGAGCATCCACTCATCCGCAAGCTGATACGAACCATACGCCTTGATCACGTGCTTGCGGCTGTTCGAAAGCTCGCCGCTTGCGTAATCCATGAACTGCGGATAGTCCCAGTCAACCGTGGCCGAAACGTCCTGCTGACCGATGTCCGAACGGACCTGGCCTTCCGAGTTGCCGTAGCTCTTCGAGTACAGGTAGTCCAGCTTGCCGTACCACTTGCCGTCGAACGGATGCTCGAGGTACATCTCGAGGCCGTAGTAGTTGCGCTTGAGCTGCGGGAAGCCGAAGTCGGCATTGGTGACGTGCGCGGTGTAGTAGCCACCATTGAGGTTCGGCACCATGAAGTCCGAAGCACGACCCGGGTTGAACAGGTAGCTGCCCTGGATCGGACCAACGGTTGCCAGATCCACACCCTGGCGCTGCAGAGCGGCCGTGATGGCATCCGAATCGCCAACGTCGTCGATCGCGTTCTTCAGCTTGCGCACGGTCGCCTTGGCGCCGTAGACCCACTTGTCGCCCAGCGTCTTGTCGAAGCCCAGGATGAACTCGTCCTGGTATTCCGACTTCAGGCTGGTCGAGGCAGCGGTCTTCGGATCGCGCGGCAAACCGTATTCGCGGTTCGACGAGATCGGGCCGCCGGTCGCGGTTTCGATCGGGGTCAGGCCGGTCGGAATGCCGTTGGCGTCGATACCCGTGTAGTTGAAGTATTCACGGGTGTACAGCGACTGGCCTGCGGAACGCAGCGCCACGCTCGCCGGCATGGCGAGGTAGTAACGGCCGGCGTTCGCGTAGATCTTCAGGCTCGAATCACCGTTGACGTCCCAGGTGGCACCGAGGCGCGGGGCCCACTGCGGGCTGGTAAGACGGAGATACGGCTGGCTCACACCGTTGTAGTTGGTGAACTGGTCGTTACGCAGACCCACCTTGACCAGCCAGCGGTCGTTGACCTGCCACGAATCTTCGATGTACTGCGCACGCTGCTTCACGCGAACCGATGCACGGGCGTCATAGACATAGCGGTCGACATAGAAGCCCGCGCCGCCCGGTGCAGCAACGTAGGTGCTGCCGCCAGGCGCACCGGCGATCGGCGTGTTCGGATCGTGCTTTTGGTATTCCCAGGCGTAGCCCGGGCCCGACGTGCCTTGACCGTCATTCGTGTCACGCACGTCCTGATTGTCCATACCCGCGGTGATCGTGTGATCGCCGATGTGATAGCTCAGGTCGATGCGGAAATTCGTATTGGTCGACTTGTGCTGCGGGTCGAACACGCGGGTGGTCGGATTCTCGTTGCTGATCGGGCTGCCGCCGTTGAGCAACGGGTCCTGATTGTTCGGAGTGATGATGTGCGGCGTCTGCGTCTGCGGAACCTGGCTGTAGTACGTGCCATGCATCTTGCCGTACAGCACCGTCAGGGTCAGGTCGTCGGTGATGTAGCTGGTGAACTTGGCGGTGTACAGATCGGCGCCCGACTTGTTCAGTGGGTTACCCGACGTGTCCTTGCCGACACGGTCGCCACGGGTCAGCGTGCTGTAATCGAAACCGTAGACGTTGGCGTCGTAGTTCTGTTTGTTCGACGCACCCGTGACTTCGAGGATATTGCTGTCGTTGATGTTCCAGTCGAGCTTGCCGTAGAACTTCGGATTGCGGTACGTGCGATCGTAGTAATTCGGCGCGTCCTGCGAGGTATAACGATCCTGGTTCACCCGTTCCTGCTCAGCGGCAAGGAAGATGTACAGCTTGTCCTTGATCAGCGGACCACCCACGTAGGCCGACTCGACCGTACGCATCTGGGTGTCTTTCTTGTTGTAGTTGTACAGCTCGCCGGCGCTCGTGCTATCGCCATTGATGATGTAATGATCGTTGCCCGGGGTCGAACGAGTGCCGCGCGGCTCCCACAGGATCTGCGCACCGAAGTGCCACTCGTTCGTGCCGCGCTTACCCACCTGGCTGATCACGCCACCGGCCGAACGGCCGTAGGCGGCACCATAGCCACCGGCCAGCACTTCCTGCTGGTCGATCGCGCCGTACGGCAGGGTGATACCACCGAAGCCGCTGAGCGGATCGGTCGTGTTGAATCCATTGATGTAGTAGGCGTTCTCGGTGACCGAACCGCCGCCGATCGAAACCAGGGCGTTACCGGTCGGACCGGAGAAGTAACCGCTACCGGCAACCGCGCCCGGCGCCAGCAGCGCGATGGCTTCGGCGGTACGGGCCAGCGGCAGCTTCGCCAGCTGTTCGGACGTGATGACGGTGCGCGAATCGACGGTCGAGACATCGACCGGCGGCAGGCTGTTCGCCGTGACGGTAACCGAGTCGAGCGACTGTGCGCTACCGGCGGAGGCGGCGGCGTTGAACGAAACGTCCGAGCCCTTACCGACGGTGAGGTTCACGTTCTTGCGCGAATCGACGACGGCGCCGTTGCGCTTGAGGTCGACCTGGTAGCTGCCAACCGGGAGGTTGTTGAACTGGTAACGGCCCGAAGCGTCGACAGGCACTTCGCGGGTGATACCCGTGGAACCGCTGATCTGGACGGTGTCGCCCGGCTGGGCGCCGGTGCCGAAGATGTTACCCGTAGTGGACTGCGCGAGGACGACGCCAGTGCCGCCCAGGCTGATCGCAAGCGCAAGCGCCAACGAAGAACGACGCAGGACGGATGCCTGCCGGATGCTGCGAGAACTCATTGCAAATCTCCCCAGATCGGCCCTAAACCGGGCCTGAAATCAAGCAAAACCGACCAAGGCCGGAAAAAAAGTGGCCAGTGCGGTGCATGCTTCAGGGGATTTGCCGGCGCCCCGCTCCTCCCAGAGTGGACGCCCCCCTTTGGACCTGCTCCCGACAAGCCGTCGACTTCACTGAACCGGGGCCCCATCGTGGTCCACGAATGGGTCCGCCCAGAATCGTCGATGCCGAACATAGGCGTACGCCGACCACCGTGTCAACAAATTATTTACACGGTGTCGGCAGTTTTTCTAACGCTATATCGGCCGGCCTGAGGGGTACAAATCTCAGGAAAACGGGGATTTTTGCTTACAGTTGAAACAGTTCCGTTAAAAAAGCGCCCTCGACCGGGAAGGGTGGAGGGCAAATCTGGAGAGACGCTTTAACTTGCCGTGGAGGCGGTGTCCCACCCCCACGGCCTTTCTTCTTGTAGCTGTTTCTTACGGTCAGGCCCCTATCAGAAGTCGTAGCTGATACCGAAGCGGGCGTAACGCGGGGTGGTCTGGTAGAGCGGGATGTCGTAGCGCGGGTTCGGCTTGGCTTCGCTGCCGTGGATCGGATAAATCTGCGTTTCCTTACGCTGATTGAGCAGATTGAACACGGTGACATTGAAGGCGAGCTTCTTGTCGGCCCACTCCGGACGATATTCGACGCTGCCCGTGACGATGTAGGTCCACGGATTGTGGCCTGCCTCACCCGGGGGCGACGGGCGACCGTCGCACCAGTGGTAGTACGAGCCGTAACCGAGGTTCGGGTTCGTCTCGTCCGGGCCGTAGAAGCCCAGGCAGCTCTTCGGTGCGCCCGAGGCGATGCCGATGTTGCCCGAGACCAGCCATTCCGGCGCCAGCTGATACGAACCGTAGATCTTGAGGTTGTGCTTGCGGCTGTTCGCGAGCTCGCCGTTCGCGTACTGCATGACCTCCGCGTAATCCCAGTCGACCGTCGCCGAGACGTTGTCCTGGCGGATGTCCGAACGGACCTGGCCTTCCGAGTTGCCGTAGCTCTTCGAGTAGACGTAGTCGAAGCGAACCTGGTACTTGCCGTCCCACGCGTGATCCAGGTACAGCTCGAGGCCGTAGTAGTTACGCTTGGAGTGCGGGAAGCCGAAGTCCTCGTTGTTCATGTTGACGCTGTAGTAGCCGCCGCTGGTGTTCGGGATCAGGAACGTGTTGGCGCGGCCCGGGTTGAACAGGTAGCTGCCCTGGATGTCGCCGATGGTGTCCGGGTCGATACCCGAGCGCTCCATCTTGCGCAGGATCGCACCGCTGTCGCCAACGTCATCGATCGCGTTGCGCAGCTTGCGCACCGTGGCCTTCGCACCGTACGTCCACTTGTCCGTCAGGGCCGCATCGAAACCGAGGATGAACTCGTCCTGGTACTCCGACTTGATGTCGGTCGCGGCGGCGGTCTTCGGGTCGCGCGGAATGCCGTACTCGCTGTTGGCGGAGATCGGGCCACCGGTGCTGCTGAAGATCGGCGTCAGGCCGGTCGGAATACCGTTGCTATCGATACCCGTGTAGTTGAAGTACTCGCGGGTGTAGAGCGAGGCACCGGCCGAACGCAGCGCGACGGTCGCCGGCAGCGCGAGGTAATAACGGCCCGCGTTGGCGTAGATCTTCAGGCTGGAATCGCCGTTGACGTCCCAGGTGGCACCCAGGCGCGGAGCCCACTGCGGAGTGGTCAGCTTCAGGTAAGGCACGCCGTCCTGGTTGTAGTTGGTGAACTGGTCGTTGCGCAGACCCAGCTTCACCATCCAGCGATCGCTGACTTGCCAGGTGTCTTCGATGTACTGCGCGCGCTGCGTGGTACGAACCGACGACGCCGTGCGGTAGACGTACCGTGCGACGTAGTAACCACGGCCACCCGGCGGGGCGACATAAGCGGCATCGGTCGGCGAGGTGCCGATGATGGGCGTGCCGGCGGTGGTGTTCCAGTATTCCCAGGCGTAACCCGGGCCGGTGGTGGAGTCACCATCGTCCTTGTCGAGCACCTTCTGGTTATCGATACCGGCGACGAGCATGTGGTCGCCGATGTGATAGCTCAGGTCGACGCGGAAGTTCGTGTTGGTCGACTTGTGCTTCGGGTCGGCCGTGGTCGCGGCAGGATTCGCATTGGTGATGTTGCTGCCAATGAGCGGATCCTGCTGGTTGGCCTGGAGGATCGAGGGCAACGACTGGTCACCGCCGCTCGCGGTGTAATACGTGCCCTTCATCTTGCCGTAGAGCGCGGTCAGGGTCAGGTCGTCGGTGATGTAACTGGTGAACTTGGCGGTGTACAGATCCGCACCCGACTTGTTCAGCGGCGCGCCAGCCGTATCCTTGCCAACGTAGTCGCCCTTGGTCTTGTCGGCGTAGTTGTACTCGAAGATCGACGCGTCGTAATCCTGCTTGTTCGACGCACCGGTGACTTCGAGGATGTTGCTGTCGGTGATGTTCCAGTCGACCTTGCCGTAGAACTTCGGATTACGGTACGACTGCTTATAGACGAATGGCGCGGCCGAGCTCGTCTTCTGCTCACCTTCGCGACGCTCCTGTTCGGCGGCGAGGAAGATGAAGAGGGTGTCCTTGATCAGCGGACCACCGGCGTACGCCGAGTACGTCGTGCGCCACAGCTTGTCGCTGCGGTTGTCGTCATACAGCTTGCCGGCGTTCGGGCCGACCTGGCTGTAGAAGTTCATCGGGTTGGCCTTGGTGCCGTTCGGCTCCCACAGGACCTGCGCACCGAAGTGCCAATCGTTCGTGCCGCGCTTGCCGACCTGGCTGATCACGCCGCCCGACGAACGGCCGTAGGCCGCGCCGTAACCACCGGCGAGAATTTCCTGCTGGTCGATGGCACCGTACGGCAGGGTGATACCGCCGAAGCCGCTGAGCGGATCGGTTGTGTTGAAGCCGTTGATGTAGTACGCGTTCTCGGTCACGGCGCTGCCGGCGATCGAGACGAGGGGGTTACCGGTCGGGCCGACGAAGAACGAGCTACCCGCGACGGCGCCCGGCGCCAGCAGTGCGATCGCTTCGGCGGTGCGCGCCAGCGGCAGCTTGGAAAGCTGTTCGGAGGTGATGACGGTGCGCGAGTCGACGGCGCTGACGTCGATCGTGGGCAACGCGTTGGCCGAGACGGTCACGCCTTCGAGGCTGGAGGCCGTCGCAGCCGAAGCCGCGGCGCCAAAGCCCACTTCCGTACCGGCGCCGACACGCAGGGTCACGTCGGAGCGCGAATCGACGGCGGCACCGTCCTTGTTCAGCGTCACCTTGTAGTTGCCCAGCGGCAGCGAGCTGATCGAGTAGCGACCGGCCGCGTCAACGGGAACGGTGCGGGAAACGCCCGTTTCGTTGGTGGCGGTCACGGTCTGGCCAGCGCCTGCCGGCACCTGGCCGAAGATGGAGCCGGTGGTCGACTGGGCGAACGCGGCACCGGACACGGTGCCCAGGCCAATGGCGAGGGCCAGTGCGGTGCGACGGCCCAGCATGGCGGCGCGGTTGTGGCGCGAATTCATTGTGTATCTCCCCGATTGAAAATTCCGTCTCCGCAAGACACCTGCGAAAAGCGGCAAGCCGATCCCGGCCCGGCTAGCGCCAGGCTTCTGAGAGATCGGAGGCTGAAAAATCCCCTTTTAACAGCAGGATCCGCGAAAGGATCCCGCACCCCGAATCGCCACAATGCATGTGACGTGGAACACGTATACCGACGCTGTCATGCGTCCGCAATACGAAATTCTCACGGGATTTTTACAAGTCTAAGCAACTATTTACGTGGCAGGCGTAGAGGGTCGAGCAAAATACGCCGGACACACAGGTAGTTACGAATGTGACCATTGTCACTTGCACGAGTGGTGTGAATCTTGCCTAGGAATCATTCCTAGAAAAAAAGCCCTCGTCGGGGGACGAGGGCGATCTGGGGAGACGCTTTGTTATCACCTCTGGGCGGTTCCCTCCGCCCGAGGCTCTTGTTGTCGAGAAGTCTTCGCTAGCCGGTTAGAAGTCGTAGCGGGCCGTGAAGCGGACCGTGCGCGGATCGGTGAAGTTCAGTTCGCGGTCGTACAACGGGCTGACCGTCGAGCGCGACGACGCGTAACGCGGGTAGTACGCCGTCGGGGTCTGCTTGTTGAACACGTTCAGCACATCGACCTGGAAGGTGAGGTGCTTGTCCAGCCAGCTCGGGGTGTAAGCCGCATTGAGGTTCACGATGTACGTCCACGGCGTGTTGCCGTGCGAACCGCGCGGCGAACGCTCGTATCCCGGCTGGCCCGGCAGACCGCACCAGTAGTAGAACGCGCCGTTGTACAGGCCCGCATCCGGGGTCGGATAGAAGCTGGTGCAGTTCTTCGGGCGACCCGACGCGATGTTCAGGTTCGCGCCGAAGCGCAGGTCGTCGGTGAACTGGTAGTAGCCGAACGCCTTGATCTGGTGCGTACGGTTGTTGGGCAGCTTGCCGTTCGCGCCGACCATCAGCTGGGGCAGATCCCAGTCCTGCGTCACCGAGACGTCGGCCTGGCCGCCGTTACCCGTGTCGAGATCCGATGCCAGCTGGCCTTCCGTGTTGCCGTAGCTGCGCGACCAGGTGTAATCGATGCGGCCGTACCACTTGTCGGCGAAGGGATGCTCGATGTACAGGTCGAGGGCGTAGTACTTACGCTTCAGGTCAGGGAGCTGCAATGCGTCCTTCGAGTAATGCACGGCGACGAACGAACCGTCGTCCTGCTGCTGCAGGAACGTATTGCCGGTGCCCGGGTTGAACAGGAAGCAGGCGCCGCCGAGGGCCGGGGTGCAGGTGTCGTCGATCGCGCTGCGCAGCTGACGCCAGGTCAGCTTCGCGCCCCAGTTGAAGGTAGGCGTGATGGCCTGGTCGATACCGGCGATGTACTCGTCCTGGTAGTGCGATTTCAGGCCCTTGGCCGCCACGGTACGCGGGTCGGGGGCGACGCCGCACTCGAGGTTGGCCGAGACGGCGTTGCTGCCGCCGCAGGTATAGCCAGGGCTCTGATCGACAGGCACGGAAACCAGGCCGGTCGGTGCGCCCGTGGTCGGATCCACGCCGGTGTAGGTGAAGTATTCCGACGTACCCAGGGAACCGGAAGCGGCGCGGACGGCGACGTTGTTCGGCATGGCCAGATGGTAGCGGCCAGCGTTGGCGTAAACCTTCAACGTGGAGTCGCCGAAGACGTCCCACGACACGCCCAGGCGCGGCGCGAGCTGGTGGCGCTGCTTGGCATAGACCTTGTCGGCGCCGTTGTAGTTCTTGAACTGCTCGTTGCGCAGGCCCGCGTAGATCAGCCAGCGGTCGGTGAGCTGCCAGTGGTCTTCGAGGTACTGCGATTCCTGGACCGTCTTCACCTTGGCGACGGCGGTCTGGTAGTTGCGATTGACGTAATAACCCTGGGTGCCGAGGCCGCCCGCGGCGCTGGGCGCACCCACGCCGTGTCCTTCGTCGATCGGCTCGTCCGGATCGTTCTGGACGTTGTAGTTCCAGCTGTAGCCGCCCGGCAGGGCCGTACCCGTCGCCGACTTGGCTTCCTGGTGATCCGCGCCGAACTTGATGTCGTGATCGCCCAGGCGGTACTCGAGATCGAGGCGCCAGCCGTTGGTCTTGTCGTTGGAGCCCGGCACACGCACCAGTGCCGAGGTGCTCTGGCAGGTCGTGTAGTTGAGGCCCGGGGCGGCGGCGTTGTTGGCAACGGTGACGAGCGGGCATGCCGGGTTGTAGTTGTACGGCTGTTGCACGTGATTGGTCTTCTGCGTGCCGTACAAAGCCGACACGGTGAAGTTGTCGGTGATGTAACCGGTGTACTTGCCGATGTACAGGTCGCCGCCGTCCTTCGTGTACACGCCGCCGTTCTGCGTCTCACCATGGGTCTGGGTGGCGTAATTGAAGCCGTAGGTCCGCGAGGTGTATTCGGTCTTGTCCGAAACGCCGGTCAGTTCAAGATGGTGGTCGTCGGTGATGTTCCAGTCGACCTTCGCGACCCAACGCGGGATCTTGTAGTCGTAGTCGTTCCAGCCCGTCCTGCCCGCCGAGACCGAGGTGATCGCACCAGCGGTCGGATTGGCGGCGATGCCGGTGCCTTCGCGGCGGTTCATTTCGGCGTCGATGTAGAAGAACAATTTGTCCTTGATCAGCGGACCGCTGGCATAGGCACCGATCGTCGAGCGCCAGAACTGGTTTCCTTTGTAGTACTGATAGAGCGTGCCGTCCGTGCGCGGGTAGAAGCCGGTGTTCGCGTACTTGGCGTTACGCTGCGATGCACGCGTGCCCGAGGGCTCCCATATGGTGTAGACGCCGCCGTGCCATTCATTGGTACCGCGCTTGGTCACGATGTTGATGACGCCACCGGTCGAACGACCGAATTCCGCACCGTAGCCACCGGTCAGCACCTGCTGCTGGTCGATCGCGTCGAACGGCAACTGGGTGAGGCCGATCGAGGTCAGCGGATTGGTGACGGCGTAACCATTGATGAAGTAAGCGTTCTCGGACGACGCGGAGCCGCCGAAGCTGGGCACCGGGTTACCGAGTGCGTCCTTGTAGCTGGAGTTGCCGATGACGCCCGGTGCGAGCAGTGCGGCGGCCAGGACGTCGCGGGTGATCGGCAGCTTGTTGAGCTGCTCCGCGGTAAGCACGGTGCGCGTATCGACGGACGAAACGTCGATGGTCGGCATGGCCGTGGCGGATACCGACACGCCTTCGAGCGTGCTGGCTTCGGTGGCCGAGGCCGTCGAACCGAAGGACACGTCGGAGCCGCCCGCGATGGTCACAGTGACGTTGTCACGCGTGCTGACGACGGCGCCGTTGTTCTCGAGGGTGACCTTGTAAGTGCCCGGCGGCAGCGAACTGAAGCGGTAGCGGCCGCTGGAGTCCACCGGCACGGTGCGCGAGAAGCCGGTTTCGGCACTGGACACCGTGATGGAAGTACCTTGCTGCGGGCTGACGGTGCCGAAGATCGAACCCGTCACATTGGACTGGGCCAGCACGGCACCGGAGACGGTGCACAGGCCGATGGCGGCGGCCAATGCGGTCCGGCGCCCGAACAGGGCCGCCCGGTAATTGCGTACATTCATTGAAATGCCTCTCCCCTGGAAAGTCGCAAATCGCATCTTCTTGCGATTCATGGCAAGCCGATCCCGTCCCGGCGGAGACCAGGTTTCGCGTCGATCGGCAGTGTTTTTCCCCTGCTGCGGCCCGTGTTTTCAGGCACCTGCCGCATCCCCTCGCATCGCGGCACGCCCGATGCCTTGTCACGTATACGTAAACCATTGCGCTGTCGCAACACCTCGTTTCACGCAAAAATTACGTGCCGGGGCAGCCTTTCACGATCCAATGAAACGGGTACCGCAAAAACTTGCGTCCCGTCCGCCACTTACAGGGATCACAACCGTGACCTTTGGCCTATATGCGATTTTCGCCTAGGAATCATTCCTAGAGAAAACGGGTAATTACCTACCGCCATCGACCGCGTCGCCCAGGCCCTGCCCATCGAGGCAGTGAGAATCTACGGAAACTTCCGGCCTGAAAGGCTTTCGAAGGCTAGTCGCTGTACACCAAGCATCAGGTTCGCGCGTTGGTTGCGCGTAATCGCCGGGGGGCGGTCTTCTGAATCACGAGGTTTCAATCGCATGAACGACAATTCACGGGGATCCATCCTGGCCGACTCCGCCAATGTGGGGCTGGAAATCGGGCGCGTGGACACCGCGGTGCCTACGTCCTCGTTCGCCACACGCGTGCGTGCGGTCATCAAGATGTGCGGTAGCGTCAGTGAGATCGCCCGCCGCTGCGGCTTCTCGGAGGGCGTCGTGCGCAGTTGGCGCGACGGCAATACCGATCCTTCCCGTGGCCGTTGCGTGACGATGGCCAAGACGCTGGGCCTGTCGCTGGTCTGGCTCGCCGCCGGCGAAGGCCCGATGATGCTCGATGGTTCGGGCGACGATGCGGTCGCACGCACCGAGTCGACTGAATCCACCCGCGGCCGCGATGGCCGCGAGATCTCGGGGACCACTCCGGGCGTGCTGGACCCCTCGCGCCTCGCGGCGGCGATGAAACTGCTGCAGTCGGACATCGAGATGGCCGGCAGCCGCTTCTCTCCGGTGCGCCACGCCGACCTGGTCGCCGAGATGTACTCGATCCTCAGCCGTTCCGGTGAGCAGGATTACGCGGATCGCATGGTCGCTTTCAGGCGAACCGTGGTGTCCCGCATCCACGACGACAAGGGCGTCGCGGTCGCCTGATGCCGCGCCAGCGCGGTGGCGCGCGAGTTACCGCGCGCCACACGTCACCGCCGTGAACTCACAGTCGTGAGATATCGGCGATCGCTCCGAAGCTGGCCTTCAATTGCGCCAGCAACGCCAGGCGGTTCGCCCGCACGGCCGGATTTTCGGCATTGACCAGCACGTCGTCGAAGAAGCGATCCACCGGCACTTGCAGCGCCGCCAGCCGGGCCAGCGTGCCGGTGTAGTCACCGCTGGCCAACAAGCTGCGCGTGTCGGCACGGGCGGCGTCAAGCGCGGCATGCAACTCGCGCTCGGCATCGACCTCGAAATGGGCTGGATCGACCGTGCCCGGGATCGGCGCCGCGTTCGCTTCCTCCGCCTGCTTGCGCAGGATGTTGGCGACACGCTTGTTCGCCGCCGCGAGGCTCGTTGCCTCGGCGCGACGGGCGAATTCACCCACGGCGCGCAGGCGGCGGTCGAAATCGGGCAGCGTGGCCGGGGCCACGGCCAGCACGGCTTCGAACTGGTCGGCCGAATAGCCCTGGTCGGCGTAGTAGCCGCGCAGGCGATCGAGCACGAAAGCATGGACCTCGTCACCCAGTTCGCGGCGGCGGGCGCCGATGTCGACGGCCGGGGCCTTACCGTCCTTGCCCGGCTTCACGCCGGCGACCAGGGCTGCTTCCGGAACCAGTTCGAACGCCTCCGTCAGGGTGGCACGCAGGTCGATATCCAGACCGCCCTCGATCAGGGTGCGGGCGAGGCCGAGCGCGGCGCGGCGCAGGGCGAAGGGGTCCTTGTTGCCGCTGGGCTTCATGCCGACGGCAAAGATGCCTGCGAGCGTATCCAGGCGCTCGGCCACGGCGAGCACCTGGCCGACCTTGCCGGGGGCGATCGCGTCGCCACCGAAGCGTGGCTGGTAGAAGCTGTCGAGCGCATCGGCCACGTCGGCCGCGATGCCCTGGCGCGTGGCGTAGTAACGCCCCATCACGCCCTGAAGTTCGGGAAATTCGCCCACCATGCGCGTGAGCAGGTCGCACTTCGCCAGCGCGGCGGCATGGGTGGCCTGGCCGGCATCCACGCCCACGCGGTTGGCGATGATGCGCGCCAGTTCCGCGACGCGCACGGTCTTATCCCACAGGCTACCCAGCGACTGCTGGTAGGTGACGCTCTTCAGGCCTTCCTGATAATCGGCCAGCGGAGTCTTGAGATCTTCGTCCCAAAAGAACTTCGCGTCGGCGAAGCGCGGGCGGATCACGCGCTCGTAGCCCTTGCGGATCTCCGCGGGATCGCGGCTTTCGATATTGGCCACGCCGATGAAGTGTTCCGTGAGCCTGCCCTCGGCATCGAACACCGGAACGAATTTCTGGTTGGTCTCCATGGTGGTGACCAGCGCCTCGGGCGGCACGTCGAGGAACTCGCGCTCGAACGTGCACGCGATGGCCACCGGCCATTCGGTGAGGTTGGCGATTTCGTCGAGCAAGCCTTCGGACAGGCGCGGAATGCCACCGGTCGCGACCCGAGTCACCTCGTCACGCACTCGCTGGCGACGCGCGGCGGGATCGGCGATGACGTGCGCATGGCGTAACGCGTCGAGCCAGCTGTCGGCGTCCGCCACGTGCACGGGCTTGGGATGATGGAACCGGTGGCCGCTGCTGAGGCGGCCGCTCTTCAGGCCGAGGATCTCGCCGTCGACGATGTCCGCGCCGTGCAGCATCAGCAGGGTATGCACCGGGCGCACGAAGGTGTCTTCCCGATTGCCCCAGCGCATCGCCTTGGGAATCGGCAGCGCCTTGAGCGACTCGGCGACGATCTCGGGCAACAGGGCCGCCGTCGGCTGGCCGGGCTTCACCGCGCGGAAGACGAACCAGGCGCCCTTGTCGGTCTCGAGCTTTTCCAACGCGGCGACGTCGACACCGCAGGACTGGGCGAAGCCGACCAGCGCCTTGCTCGCGGCGCCGTCGGCACCGAGGCTGGCGGCCACGGCGGGACCGCGGCGTTCCACGTTCTGCTCGGGCTGGGCGACAGCGACGTCCGCGATGTGCACGGCCAGACGGCGCGGCGATGCGTAGGTTTTTGCCGAAGCGTAATCGGCCGCAATGCCGCGCTTTTCCAGGCCTTCGACGACACCGCGTGCGAAGGCGCCGGCAAGATCGTCGAGCGCCTTCGGCGGCAGCTCCTCGGTGCCCAGCTCGATGACGAGGGGCAGTCGCTTATCGGCCATGGGCGGCCTCCTTGTCTTTCTTCAGGCCCGGAAAGCCGAGCTTCTCGCGCTGTGCCACGTAGGCCTCGGCCACACTGCGGGCCAGCGTGCGCACGCGCAGGATGTAGCGCTGGCGCTCGGTCACGCTGATGGCGCGTCGCGCGTCGAGCAGGTTGAACGCGTGGCTGGCCTTGCAGACCTGCTCGTACGCGGGCAACGGCAGGCCGGCGGCGATCAGCTTGCCGGCCTCGCCTTCGCACACGTCGAACCAGTGCAGCAGTTCGGCCACGTTGGCGTATTCGAAGTTATAGGTGCTCTGTTCCACCTCGTTCTGGTGGAACACGTCACCGTAGGTCACCACGCCGTGGGGCGCATGCGTCCAGACGATGTCGTAGATGCTGTCGACGTTCTGCAGGTACATCACCAGGCGCTCGAGGCCGTAGGTAATCTCACCCGTGACAGGGCGGCATTCCAGGCCACCTGCCTGCTGGAAGTAGGTGAACTGGGTCACCTCCATGCCGTTCAGCCAGACTTCCCAGCCGAGGCCCCAGGCACCCAGGGTAGGCGATTCCCAGTTGTCCTCGACGAAGCGCAGGTCGTGCACCAGGGGATCGATGCCCAGCGCTTTCAGCGAGCCGATGTAGCGTTCGAGGATGTCGTCCGGATTCGGCTTCAGCACCACCTGGTACTGGTAGTAGTGCTGCAGGCGGTTGGGGTTGTCTCCGTAGCGACCGTCCGTGGGGCGACGGCAGGGCTGCACGTAGGCGGCCGCCCAGGGCTCGGGTCCGAGCGCGCGGAGGAAGGTCGCGGGGTGAAAGGTACCCGCGCCGACCTCGGTGTCGAGCGGCTGGACCAGCACGCAGCCCTGGTCCGCCCAATAGCGGTTCAGGGTCTGGATCACGTCTTGGAAGGTGGGCGCGGACATGGTTCCCGAGTCCTTGAGAAAGCGGGCTAGTATAGCGGCGTAGGATTCACACAGGGTCGGACGCAATGGCAGTCAATCCGCAACCCGGCGCGCTGTTAGGCCGCCGAGGCCGGCTGGAACTGGACGAGGTGCTCGCCTCGCTCGTCGTCGACGGGTACCTCACCGGCGAGGACGCCAAGCGTGTCCGCATGAGTTCGCGCAGCGGCAAGTCGGCCATCGAACTGCACCCCCTGGTCCTGGTCGCCAACAGCAAGCTGGAGAACCGCCGGGAGGCGGGCCGTCCGCTCAGCCTGGAAACCCTGATGGAATGGCTGGCCGGCAAGGCCAGCCTGCCCTACCTCAAGATCGACCCCATGAAGGTCAACGTGGCGCAGGTCACCCAGGTGGTAAGCAGCGCCTACGCGCAGCGCCACCGCATCCTTCCCGTGGCGGCATCCTCCCTGGAAGTCACCTTCGCCACGGCCGAGCCCTTCGACATGGCCTGGGCTAACGATCTGGCCCAGATGCTCCGTCGCGACGTCCGCCGGGTGGTGTCGAACCCGATCGACATCAACCGCTACCTGCTCGAGTTCTACGGCGTGCAGCGGTCGATCCAGCTCGCCCAGGACAAGGGCGGTGGCGAACCCAACAAGATCATCAACTTCGAACAGCTGGTCGAACTCGGCAAGGCCGGCGAGGTCGGTGCGGACGATCGCCACGTCGTGCACATCGTCGACTGGCTTCTGCAATACGCGTTCGAGCAACGCGCCTCGGACATCCATCTCGAGCCACGGCGCGATGCCGGGCAGATGCGCTTCCGTATCGACGGCGTGATGCAGAAGGTGTTCGAGCTGCCCCCGCCGGTAATGACCGCCGTGACCGCGCGCGTGAAGATCCTCTCGCGCATGGACGTGGCCGAGAAACGCCGACCGCAGGACGGCCGCATCAAGACACGTTCCGCAGGCGGGCGCGAAGTCGAACTGCGCATCTCCACCATGCCGACCGCCTTCGGAGAGAAGGTCGTGATGCGTATCTTCGACCCGGACCTGGTGATGAAGGATTTCGCACAGCTCGGATTTTCGGCCGAGGAGGACCGCATCTGGCGAGGCATGGTGGAGCGTCCGCACGGCATCGTGCTGGTGACCGGGCCCACCGGGTCGGGCAAGACCACGACGCTCTATTCGACGCTGAAGCACCTCGCGCGGCCGGAACTCAACGTCTGCACGGTAGAAGATCCCATCGAAATGGTCTCGCCCGAACTCAACCAGATGCAAGTACAACCCGGGATCGACCTGGATTTCGCGGCCGGCGTACGCACGCTGCTGCGCCAGGATCCGGACATCATCATGATCGGTGAGATCCGCGATCTCGAAACCGCGCAGATGGCGGTGCAGGCGTCGTTGACAGGCCATCTGGTGCTGTCGACCCTGCATACCAACGACTCGCCCAGCGCCGTGACCCGCCTGCTCGACCTCGGCGTGCCGCACTACCTCATCCAGTCCACGCTGACGGGCGTCGTCGCGCAGCGATTGGTGCGTACGCTTTGCCCGCACTGCAAGGCGGCAGGTACGCAGGACCCCGATGCGTGGGCGGTGCTCACCCATGGTTGGGACGTGCCCGTGCCGGAACGCGTGTTCGAGCCGGTCGGTTGCCTCGAATGCCGCAAGACGGGCTTTCTCGGCCGCACCGGCGTCTACGAAATGATGCCGGTCTCGGCACGGCTGCGTTCGATCATGTCGTCCGAGCTCGACCTCGGAAAGTTCGGCGACGCGGCCTTGCGTGAAGGCATGAAACCGCTGCGCATCTCGGCCGCCATGCAGGTGGCGGCGGGACTCACCACCGTACGGGAAGTACTCAACGTGCTTCCACCCACTGATATCGACGACAGCACCCAGCCATGAAGCCCGTTCTCATCGTTCGTACCGGGCGCGCGCCCGACACCATCAGTGCCCGCCATGGCGACTTCCCGCGCTGGTTCCGCCTCGGCTTGCGTCTTCGCGACGCACACGTTCGCGTGATCGATGTCGAACACGGGGATCCCCTGCCCGACGTGGAGGAATGCGCGGGCGCGGTGATCACCGGCTCCGCCTCGATGGTGACGGAAAAGCTGCCGTGGAGTGAGCGCACGGCCGCATGGATCCGCAACGCGATGGACGTCGACCTGCCCATGCTGGGCGTGTGCTACGGGCACCAGTTGATGTCGCACGCGCTGGGCGGCCGGGTCGATTACCTTCCAGGCGGCCGTGAGATGGGTACGTTGCGCATCGTGACCCAGGGCGACGTCGCCAGCGATGCCCTTGGCGCGGGTCTGCCGGCAGAGTTCCATGCCCATGCGACGCACGAGCAGAGCGTCATGGAACTGCCCCGCGGCGCAGTGTCGTTGGCGCGTTCCGACCGCGACCCTCATCACCTGGTCCGGTACGGCAAGTACGCGATCAGCACGCAATTCCATCCGGAATTCTCCGCCGAAGTGATGCGCGCCTACATCCGCCGCAAGCACGACGTGCTGCACGAAGAAGGGCACGCACCGGATGCATTGCTCGCCGCTGTCGTGCCTACGCCCGACGCGACGATGCTGCTGCGCCACTTCGTTCGTAAGCACCTGCTCGCGTCGCGCGAGATGTCAGCCGCGTAGACGGCGGGCGATGGCACCGCGCGAGAAGAGCGCGAACACGATGCCGAACAGGAAGCCGCCGATGTGGGTCCACCACACGACGGCGCCATAACTCGCGCCCGCATAGCTGAAAAGCAACTGCACGAGGGCCCAGATGCCGATCAGCACGAACGCCGGCACGCGAACGAATTCGAGGTACAGGCCGAGCGGCAGCACCAGGCCGAGCTTCGCGCGTGGGAACAGCGTGACGTAGGCACCCACCACCGCGGATACCGCGCCGCTGCAACCAATGATCGCCACGCGCACACCCGTGAGTGAAATCGCGCCGATGAGGTTGGCCACGACACCGCCGAGCAGGAACAGCAACAAGAACCGCGGCGAACCAAGGCTGCGTTCGGCGGGCAAGCTGAAGATCACGAGAAAGAGCAGGTTGCTTAGCAGGTGCAGCCAGCCGCCGTGGATGAACATGGCGGTGAACAGGCGGAGCAGCGCGGGGTCGCTCACCTGCTCCCACAAGGGCAGGCCGGTGCCGAACAGGTGCGCCGGCACCGTGCCCCAATGCAGCATGATCGAGATACGTTCGGCCCGGCCGCTCAAGGCCAACGCGACGAAACTCACCACGCAGACGATGACGACGAGCATCGTCGCCCAGCACAAGCGGGAGCGCCGCCGCGTGTCTACCTGGACGAACATGCTCAGGGTACGCCGCGGGCGAGGTGCGGCCCGTCGGCTTCCAGCGACGACAGTGCGAACATGGTTTCCGGACCCACCACGCCGTCGGCCGCGATGCCGAAGCGCTGTTGCAAGGCGAGCACGCGGGATTCCACCGTACGGTCGAAAGTGCTCGGCGCAGTGGCGCTGCCGCTGGCCGTGGGATCGGGCGGGAGGCGGCTGAGCAACCAGGCCATCCCGTCACCGGCGGCGCCGCGGGCGAGCTTGGACGGCATCGCCGGGTCGACGCGGAAGACCGCGTAGAAGCGCCCGTCCCAGATCTTCTCGAAGGCTTCGCGCGTCAACTCGACGTACTTGCCACCAAGGTACAGGCGCACGGCTTCGTCCCCTGCGCCCACCAGCAGGACTTGCTGTTTCGCATCGGCCTCATCTAGCTCGAGGACAATGGGGCGGTCGAACCGCCGCAACTGATCGAGGGAACCGCGGCCGCTGACGCAGGCGAATCCAGGGAAGATCACGGCGTCGCAGTTCATCGCGTTGGCGACGGAGGTTTCCTTCGACGTCACCTGCCACCGGGCAAGAAGCTCGCCCCACACACGCACCTTGCCTGCCTCGACGGCCGGCAGCGCCTCGTGGAACTTGGCCAGCGCCTGCTCAGGCGTCACGGTCACCAGGTTCTTGGGTCGCGAGGGGCTGTGACCGGTGAGGAACCAGGTCGCCGCACCGCCCACGAAGAGGATGGCGAGCATCGTCCCGATCGCCAGGATCGGTTTGCGATAGCGCCGCAACCAGTAACGTGCGTGTTGCGGCAAAGCTTCGCGCACCACGAAGCCGAGGGCGCGTTCCCCGATGGACTGCTCGCCGCGCTCCGCCGCACGTTCCAGCGCACGATGGGCGAGCGTGTTAAGGCGCCGTGGATTACCTTTGCCGTCGTCGCGCAGGCTGCGCAGTCCGAGCCGGCTGAAGGGCATGCGGGACGTGCCTGCCACGTGCAGCCGGTGTCGCACGTAGCGTTCGCTTTCCTCCGCGTTGAGCGGGGCGACGGGGAGCCTGCTGCGAATATGCCCCGTCAGTTCAGGTGCGTCGGCTCCGGTGAAGCGCTCGCGAAGTGACGGTTCCCCGACAAGGACGACGTGAAATGGCGCTGCCGCCTTCTCGCACGCGTTGAACAGGCGGGCGACGATGGCGAGGTCGCCGTCGCTCAGCTCCTCCGCGTCGTCGAGGATGAGAAGGAAGCGATGGTTGACGTGGTGCGCGAGCCGCCCGAGGCCCGCGGCCAACCCATCGACGAGGTGCTCTTCGGTATTGGCTTCGGCGCTCAACGGCAACGGCAGGCCAAAACCGGCGTACAGGGAACGCAGCCAGGCGACGGTCTCCAGCGCGTAATCGCCGGCGCCGTGGTGCACCGCCCGCACTCCATGGTTGGGAGCGTCCGCCTCGATGAGCATGCACAGCAGCGTCTTGCCGACGCCGGGCTCGCCCGTCACCAGACTGACACTGGAGGTGCTCGAGCCCAACTCGTATTCGACATGCGCGAGGATCTCTCGCTCGCGCGTGAACAAACACGCAAACCGGAGGTCCGGTGCATCGCCGAACGGAGGCTCACGCAGCCCGAAAGTCTGTAGATACATGGGCCTAATGTAGCCGATCGGCCGTGATGGGTGGCATGACCCGATGGCTTCGGGAGTTGGTGAGCGACTGCCCGGTGTGAGCGGCTCGGGGGCGGGGTGGCCCTGGCTCGGGCGGGAATCGCTAGCTTCGGTGGGAGCCGCCTTAGCGGTGGTGGGAGCCGACCTCGCTTCGGTGGGAGCCGACCTTGTCGGCGATCCCGCGGCAGCGGGCCAGGTCACGGCCAGCACCCATCGCCGCTGAAGCGGCTTCCCACCGGGCAAAGAAAAAAAACCCGCCACGATTTCTCGTAGCGGGTTTTTAGGATAAAGCCCCTGGCGGTGACCTGTTGCGGGTCGCATGCGCTGCATGCAACAGCATTCTCCAGGCAAAAGAAAACCCGGTCTCAAATGAGACCGGGTTTCCGGGATAAAGCCCCTGGCGGTGACCTACTCTTGCATGGCTTGAGCCACACTACCATCGGCGCATGCGCGTTTCACTTCTGAGTTCGGGATGGGATCAGGTGGTACCACGCCGCTATAGCCGCCAGGGAAGGGGTGGGAGCAGCGCGTTAAGCGCCGGCTCCACAGAGGGTGTAAACGAGTGACAAGCGTCCGGGTTTAGTCGAACCGCGAGTAAGAGATAAGACGGTGAAGCGTCTTGGGGTTATATGGTCAAGCCTCACGGCTCATTAGTACGCGTAAGCTCAATGCATTGCTGCACTTCCACACCGCGCCTATCAACCACCTAGTCTTGATGGTGCCTTAAGGAGAGTCAAGCTCTCGGGAGATCTCATCTTGGGGCGTGCTTCCCGCTTAGATGCTTTCAGCGGTTATCACTTCCGTTCGTAGCTACCGGGCAATGCCATGGGCATGACAACCCGAACACCAGCGGAACGTCCACTCCGGTCCTCTCGTACTAGGAGCAGCCCCCCTCAAATCTCCAACGCCCACGACAGATAGGGACCGAACTGTCTCACGACGTTCTGAACCCAGCTCGCGTACCACTTTAAATGGCGAACAGCCATACCCTTGGGACCGGCTACAGCCCCAGGATGTGATGAGCCGACATCGAGGTGCCAAACACCGCCGTCGATATGAACTCTTGGGCGGTATCAGCCTGTTATCCCCGGAGTACCTTTTATCCGTTGAGCGATGGCCCTTCCATACAGAACCACCGGATCACTAAGACCTACTTTCGTACCTGCTTGATCCGTCGATCTCGCAGTCAAGCACGCTTATGCCTTTGCACACAGTGCGCGATGTCCGACCGCGCTGAGCGTACCTTCGTGCTCCTCCGTTACTCTTTGGGAGGAGACCGCCCCAGTCAAACTACCCACCATACACGGTCCCCGATCCGGATTACGGACCTAGGTTAGAACGTCAAGCACTTCAGGGTGGTATTTCAAGGATGGCTCCACCGAAACTAGCGTCTCGGTTTCATAGCCTCCCACCTATCCTACACAGAAGAACTCAACGTTCAGTGTAAAGCTATAGTAAAGGTTCACGGGGTCTTTCCGTCTTGCCGCGGGAACGCTGCATCTTCACAGCGATTTCAATTTCACTGAGTCTCGGGTGGAGACAGCGCCGCTGTCGTTACGCCATTCGTGCAGGTCGGAACTTACCCGACAAGGAATTTCGCTACCTTAGGACCGTTATAGTTACGGCCGCCGTTTACTGGGGCTTCGATCAAGAGCTTCGCCTTGCGGCTGACCCCATCAATTAACCTTCCAGCACCGGGCAGGCGTCACACCCTATACGTCCACTTTCGTGTTTGCAGAGTGCTGTGTTTTTGATAAACAGTCGCAGCGGCCAGGTTACTGCGACCCCTCGATGCTCAGTCACGCACGTGACCACACCAAGAGGCGCACCTTCTCCCGAAGTTACGGTGCCATTTTGCCTAGTTCCTTCACCCGAGTTCTCTCAAGCGCCTTGGGATTCTCACCCTGCCTACCAGTGTCGGTTTACGGTACGGTTTTTCTACAGCTGAAGCTTAGTGGCTTTTCCTGGAAGCGTGGTGTCAGTCACTTCGTCCTCATAGGACTCGTCTCGGTGCTCGGCATAAAGATTCCCGGATTTGCCTAAGAATCATGCCTACCGCCTTTCCCCAGGACAACCAACGCCTGGTAGACCTAACCTTCTCCGTCCCCACATCGCACTGTAGAAAAGTGCAGGAATATTAACCTGCTTCCCATCGACTACGCATTTCTGCCTCGCCTTAGGGGCCGACTCACCCTGCGCCGATGAACGTTGCGCGAGGAAACCTTGGGCTTTCGGCGGGGAGGCTTTTCACCCCCCTTATCGTTACTCATGTCAGCATTCGCACTTCCGATACCTCCAGCAAGCCTTACGACTCACCTTCACAGGCCTACGGAACGCTCCTCTACCGCGCACACCTCAAAAGGTGTGCACCCCGAGCTTCGGTGCATAGCTTAGCCCCGTTAAATCTTCCGCGCAGACCGACTCGACCAGTGAGCTATTACGCTTTCTTTAAAGGGTGGCTGCTTCTAAGCCAACCTCCTGGCTGTCTATGCCTTTCCACATCGTTTTCCACTTAGCTATGACTTTGGGACCTTAGCTGCGGGTCTGGGTTGTTTCCCTTTTCACGACGGACGTTAGCACCCGCCGTGTGTCTCCCGTGTATCACGTGTTGGTATTCGGAGTTTGCCATGGTTTGGTAAGTCTCAATGACCCCCTAGCCATAACAGTGCTCTACCCCCAACAGTGTTCGCACGAGGCGCTACCTAAATAGCTTTCGAGGAGAACCAGCTATCTCCGAGTTTGTTTAGCCTTTCACTCCGATCCTCAACTCATCCCCATCTATTGCAACAGATGTGGGTTCGGTCCTCCAGTGCGTGTTACCGCACCTTCAACCTGGTCAAGGATAGATCACTCGGTTTCGGGTCTACTGCCAGAGACTATTCGCCCTATTCAGACTCGGTTTCCCTTCGCCTCCCCTATACGGTTAAGCTTGCCACTGACAGTAAGTCGCTGACCCATTATACAAAAGGTACGCAGTCACCCTTGCGGGCTTCCACTGCTTGTACGTATACGGTTTCAGGGTCTATTTCACTCCCCTCTCCGGGGTTCTTTTCGCCTTTCCCTCACGGTACTAGTTCGCTATCGGTCAGTCAGGAGTATTTAGCCTTGGAGGATGGTCCCCCCATGTTCAGACAGGGTTTCACGTGCCCCGCCTTACTCAATTTCATGCCATGCA